>NZ_CP034451.1:2400000-3600000 GCF_003952525.1 Mesorhizobium sp. M3A.F.Ca.ET.080.04.2.1
TGCAGCTTTTCGATCCGTTCGCACATCGCCGCGACCGTCTCGCGGCGCCAGGCGATCAGCGTCGAGATGTAGTCATGGGTCGAGGCCGTCGCAGCAGCGATGCCGAGCGCCAGCCCGGCATTTTTCGACCAGATGCGGTGTTCGTCGTGGCCGTCCTTGGCCAACACGCCACCGCGCCTGAACAGCCGCACCTTGCCGTCATGCCAGAAGGCTCCGGTGTCGAACGGCTTGAGAAAGGCGACGTCGGAATCGCAGAAGACGAGAACGTCTTCTGCGGCATGCGCGGCAATGGCGATGCGGCGCAGCTGCTGCACGTGCCAGCCGCGCAGCGGCTGGGTCCTGAGGCTCAGCCAGACGCGGCGGCGAAACAGGCTGGACGGATCGTCGAATGCGCGCAGCCAGCGCGGCAGCAGATCCCTTTCGTCGACGATGGTGCGCCGGCTGCCTTCCAGTCGGCGAAACCGCGCCACGTCGCGATGCTCGACCAGGATGTAGTGCCGCGCCATGCCTTCGACATGGCGGTCGATGGTCTCGCACAGCAGCCGGCAGCGTTCGAAATCCGGCGCATAGCTGGCGGTGACGATCGCCGCCGACGGCGTCCGCGGCAGCGGAGCCATTCCGGTGGCGGCTTCGGGCAGGAAGCGGCTGTTCAACGGCTCGCCTCCGCGGCTTGCGGCTTGCCAATCAATTTCTGTTTGAGGACGCGCCAGAGGAACAGCGGGTTGCCGACCACGTAGCGGCGCCACAGGCGGCCTGGCTCGACCCAGAGGCGGAACAGCCATTCCAGCCTCATCCTGCGCATCCACAACGGCGCCCGCGGCACCGTTCCGCTCAGGAAATCGAGCAGCGCGCCGACGGCGATCGGCAGCGTGCAATGACCGGGCTCGATGTGGCGCGCGATCCACAATTCCTGGCGCGGCACGCCCATGGCGACAAGCAGCACATCCGGCCGCAGCCTGGCGATGCGCCCGACGATCTCCGGCTCCTCGGCCGGGGAGAAGTAGCCATCATGGATGACCACGAATTTGTGTTGCACGGCGAGCGCGGCGAGCTTGGCGGATGCCGCCTCGGCATTGACGCGCGTTGCGCCGAGCAGCGCGACGGTGAGCGGCCGGGCCGAGGCTTTCAGGAAGGCGGGCACGAAATCGGTGCCGTTGAGGTTGTCGGGGAACGGCGCGCCGTAGAGCAGCTTCGCTGCCATGTCGACGCCGACGCCGTCCGGCAGCACCAGGAAGTCGTCAAGCGCTTCTGCGAAGACCGGGTCGGTGTAGGCGATATTGGCGTTGTGGGCGTTGAGGAAGCTCACCTTGGTGAAGCGGCGCTCGGCGATCAGCCGGTTGAGCAGCGCGGTTGCCTCATCCCAGCGGATGGCGAGCACCGAGATGCCGAGGATGGTCCTCAGCGTGTCGGCGCCGGAGGCGGTGCGGGTGGCGTGCATGTTCATGCCGCGATCTCCCGCCGGACAGCGCCGAGCTTGCCGAGACCCAGTTCCATCGCGGCATCGAGCGCCTGTATCTGGCGGCGATGGAAGGCGCTGCCGTCGACATCCCGCGCGTCGGCCGCTGCCGCTTCGAGCGCGGCGGCGAAGGCGACCGGGTCATCGGTCACCATGCAATTGTCCGGCCGATAGCCGATGCCGCGCAGCGAGCGGCTCGTGGCGACGGACGGCAAGCCGAGTTCGAAGGTCTCGATCGTCTTCAACTGCACCCCGCTGCCGGCGGTGCTGATCAGCGGGATGACGGCGGCGCCACGCACGAATGCCTGGGCGTCCGGAACGCGGCCGACGAATTCGACGCCGGGATGCGTCGAGACGATGCCCGAAGGCATATTGCCGGCGATGCGTAAGCGGAAATCGGGCCTCAGATGCGGCACGACCTTGGCGAGGAACCAGTCCAGCCCGATGCGGTTCGGCTGCCAGGTCCAGGTGCCGATCAGCGCCGCATCGCAATCGATGCGGCGTAGGGCTCGTTTGGCCGGCGCCTCGGCGCGCGTCACCAGCGGCAGCACCGCCGAACGGTCGTCGGAGGCGACACCAAGTGCTGCGCGGTCCTCCTCGGCGAGCGTGAAGACGAAGCGCGCGGCGCGGCAGAGGCGCTCTTCCATCAGCTTGAGCAGCCTCGCCTCGCGGCGAAACAGCCAGCGCTGAAGCGCGCTGCCGGCTGCGGCGGCGTTTTCAGCGGCCGAGCGGTGCTCGACATTATGGGCAATGAAGATGGAGGGCCGGTCGCCGAAGAGCTCCTCAAACGCGCCGGCGAACTGCACGGAGTTCAGGACATAACCATCAAAAGAACCGGCATTTTCGATGGCGGCGCGGACTTCGCTGCCCTGAACGACGCGCAGCTTGACCGAGGAAAAGGTGAGGCCGGCAAGCAAGGCCTTCGCCACCCAGGCAAGTTTTTGAAACGGTGACGCGCTTTCGGTGCGCACGTCGACGGCGCCCAGCACGATGGTGTTTTCAGGGTCGACAGGAGCTTTCCCCGGCCAGGTGAAACCGATCACCGTGACGCGCACGCCGGCACGCCGCAGCGCGGCAATGATCGCAGCGTTGGCGATCTCGTAGCCCGAAGCGAGAGCGCCGTCGGGCACGATCGATGTGGCGAACAGAAGATGCATCTCACCTATCCAGCGCCGACCCCATAGCAAGGCGGAGTGAACCCTTGATTAAGTGGCGACGATTGCGGACTTGCATCGCCGGGTTGCCGCCTTTGAGCGCCAAGGTGATTAACGAAACGTTATCACCGCAATGCTATCGAGGGACAAAATCCTATGCGGCTGGAAACGGATGATCCCTTTGCCATCGGACGCTTCGGTATCGATCGCGGGGCGCTCTCCAGGGCTCGCCGCGGAGAGCGTCGAAGCTGTGGTCACGCTGCCGACCTTCAAGCGGCCGCAGCAACTGCTCGAAACGCTGGCGTCGCTTAGCAGGCAGCGCACCGGGAGAGCCTTCGCCGTCATCGTCATCGAAAACGAGGCCGAGGCGCGCGAAGGCGCCGAGGCGGCGCTGCCGCTGTTCGAACGCGGCGAAATGACGGGCCTGGTGATCGTTGCGCATGAGCGGGGCAATTGCAGCGCCTACAATGCCGGTTGGCAAACGGCGATGCTGCAATTTCCCAATTTCAAGCATCTGCTCGTCATCGACGACGACGAGACCGCGGACCCCGACTGGCTGGAGCGCATGTGCAAGGCGGCCGAGACGCTTGGCGCCGACATTGTCGGCGGGCCGCAAGTGCCGGTCTTTGCCGACCCGAGCCACGGCAGATGGGCAAATCATCCGGTTTTCGCGCCACCCTACAGGGAAACAGGGCGGGTGCCGGCGCTCTACTCGTCCGGCAATCTCCTGGTCGGGCGCAACGTGCTGGCGGCCATGGGGCCGCCCTTCCTCGATCTCAGATTCAACTTCATGGGCGGCGGCGATTCGGATTTTCTGAGCCGCGCCGCGCAGAAGGGCTTCGTGCTCGGCTGGTGCGCGCAGGCAAGGGTGAATGAAACGGTTCCTGCCCGGCGGGTCGAGCCCGATTGGATCCGCGCCCGCAGCCTGCGCAACGGCGTCATCTCCACGCTGGTGGAAAAGAAGAAGCGGGCCGGCACGCCCTTCGGCCGGGGCAAGGTCGTTCTGAAGAGCCTGGCATTGCTTGCCGCCTCCCCGCTGCGCGGCGCCATCCGGCTGGCGCGGACGGGCTCCCTGGCGACGGGCCTCTATCCCGTCTATGTCGCGCTTGGCCGGGTGCTGGCCGAATTCGGATACGCCAATGAGCAGTACCGACAGCCTGAGAAGAACTGAGCGCGCGCCGCTCAGCGCGGCTTTTTCGCGCGAGGGCGTCGCAACGGCGATCGCCGCGCTCTTATTTACCGTGATCATCGTCTCGTTCCGGCCCTTCCAGCCGGCAGGCGCCGAGCTCACCGGCGACGGCGGCGACATCGTCAACCAGCTCGGCTTCGGCTCGCTCGGCGCGCTTTCGATTTTCGCGCTGCTCGCCTTCGCCGACCCGCGCCTGGTGCGTTCGATACTCAGTCCATCTTGGCTGCTGATGCTGGGCTTCTTCATGCTGTCGGTGGTGATGGCGACCGACCCGCCCGCGGCGATGCGCGCGGCCTCCTTCACCATGATCGGCATAATCACCATGGCGGCGATCCTGGTCCTGCCGCGCGACGCAGACTCCTTCGCGCGAGTCGTCATCTTCACCGCCGTGGTCGTCATGGGCCTCTCCTATGCCGGCCTCATCGTTTTTCCGCATGAGGCGCTGCACACGGCGGACTCGCAGGAGCCCGAGCATGCGGGCCTGTGGCGCGGCGTCTTCACCCACAAGAACATCGCCGGGCCGGTCATGGCGTGCTTCAGCTTCGCAGGGCTCTATCTGTTCCGGCGCGGGCAGCGCTGGTGGGGAGCCGGCATCTTCTGCGCGGCGATGGTCTTCATGCTGCACACCGGCTCGAAGACGACCGCCGGGCTGGTGCCGTTCTCGATCCTGATCGTGGTGCTGCCGAGCCTCATCGGAATGCGGCTCGGCACCCCGATCCTGTTCCTGGCCGCGATCATCGCGACGGCGGCCGGCACGCTCGGCATCGTCTTCATCCCGCCGGTCAAGCATCTGGCGGCAATCTATTTCCCGGACCTCACCTATACCGGCCGCACCACGCTTTGGGAGTTCGCCGGCGACATGCTGGCGAAGAGGCCTTGGACCGGGTACGGCTATGAGAGCTTCTGGGGAACGCCACTGCTGCTCAACCAGGACCAGCCTTTTGACCGCGCCTGGGACATCCGCACCATCGTGCACGGCCATGACGGCTATCTCGATATCGCCGTGCTGATGGGCATCCCGGCGCTCTGCGTGGCGATCTACACCTTCCTGATCGCGCCCTTACGCGATTACATGCGAATCCCGCCGCGCAAGGAAAACATCTTCCTTGGCGACTTCTTCATGATGGTGGTGCTGTTCACGGCGCTGAACGCATTCCTCGAAAGTTTCTTCTTCCACCGCGGCGACCCGGTCTGGCTGTTCTTCGTGCTCGGCGTGCTTGGCCTGAGGCAAGTCTCGCTGCGGCCGATCCCGGTTCGCCCCTCGCCCTGATCCGCAATCGCCGCGATGGGACTTTCCCGTCGCCCGTCCAGCGTCTAATGAGAGCGCTTTGCGGAGGCTTCCATGACGATCAGGCTGGTTCTCGCCGGTTGCGGCAATATGGGTTACGCCATGCTTGCGGGCTGGCTGAAATCCGGCAAGCTCAAGCCCTCGGCGGTATTCGTAGTCGAACCGAATGCCGAATTGCGCAAGCGCGCCGAGCATCTCGGGTGCAGCGCAGCTGCCGGCGCTTCCGGCATTCCAGCAGATGCAGCACCTGATCTCGTCATCGTTGCCGTGAAGCCGCAGGTCATCCGCGATGTCGTGGCGGATTACAAGCGTTTCGCCGACGGCAGGACCACCTTCGTCAGCATCGCCGCCGGAACACCGGTCGCCACCTTCGAGGAAATCCTCGGCGACCTCGCGCCGATCATCCGCTGCATGCCGAACACGCCGGCTGCGATCGGCAAGGGCATGATGGTGGTGTTTTCCAACCCGCTGGTATCCGACGACGTCAGGCGCTTCGTCGCCGAGCTGCTCTCGGCGAGCGGCGTCGTGACGACGATCGACGACGAGGCGCTGATGGATGCTGTGACTGCGGTCTCCGGGTCCGGTCCGGCCTATATCTTCCATTTCATCGAGGCGCTGACGGTCGCGGCCGAGAAGGCCGGACTGCCGGCCGAGACGGCCAGGCTGCTGGCCACACAGACCGTCTATGGTGCTGCCTCGCTCGCCGCCGAAAGCGAGGAGGAGCCGGGCGTATTGCGCCAGCAGGTGACCAGCCCCAACGGCACCACCGCGGCGGCTCTTGCTGTGCTGATGGGCGAGGACCGGCTGACGAAGTTGCTGAGCGAGGCGGTCGAGGCGGCGCGGCGGCGGTCTATAGAGCTTGGGAAGTAAGCCGGTTCCGCTCACGCGAGGTCGGCATACGAAAATAACTGCGCTCTCGCAGAGCAGGGACATTCCGCGACTCTTTCGCAGTCACGACACGGGCTCGCCACCTAATCAGCCACGACAGACTCGGCGGCGGTTCGGACCTTACCTTCCGCCACTTGCTGGTTGGTAATCGCCAGTACCTTCAAAAGCGCCAGCGTTTCCTGGGTCTCTTCGTATTGCGCAACGTCCTGAAGCACGGCCCTTCGCCTCGCCGTGCAGCGTGATGACCACAGGTTGCCGGTTGTCAGCGAGCGCTCGGATGATTTCTGGTGCGTGCGCCTTGATATAGCTGATGGGTTTTACTGTTCCGACAACTTCAGGGATCCAGTCTCCTTTGACCAGATATAGACCGCAAATTGGTCGACCGAAGTGCTACCGGCCAAGGTTGGAATGCGGACATCTTTGATCCGGCGAAAGCGTCAGGCGCCGTAGAGCATCTCGTCCTGCAGCCGACGCAAGGCAAACACCTTCGTCGTGTGGTCAGGCGCGGCATTTTCCGCCGTCAGCAGTTCGCCCTTCTTGACCGGCTTCAGCACCTTGCCGCCCTCGAGCAGCCCGACCGGAACGGCGCGACTGGCGCGGGCCTCGGCGATGTCCATTGTCCAGGAGCGGTAGCAGGTCTCGCCGATGGCATCGAAGGTCTCGCCAGGGGCGAGGTCGCGCTTGGCCACCGCGCAGACCTCGGCCACCGGTTTTGGCAAAGGCACCATGTCGGGCCTGCCGTAGAGCATGATGCGAGCCGCGGTCAGCGGCACCTCGAGCGAGGTCAAATGGTAAGGCCGGAAGAAGCTGTAATAGGGGCCGTGACCGACATGGAGGTCGTCCATGCGCTCGACCACGCGCGGATGGGTGGCCTCGACGATGACGAAGACGCCAGGCGCCACGCCCTTGCCGATGGTGTAGTCGACGACGCCTTTCTTTGACAGGATGCCGCCGTCCGCGCGCGGGATGAGCACCTTGGCAAGCTGGTCACGATCGGCCTTGGGACCGTGCATGCCGGCGATGTCGGGCACCAGCCCGGTGGCGTTGGCGATGGCGCACATCTCGACCATGGTTTTCGAGCCGTCGACGAATTCGACCAGCATGCGCGGGTTCATGTTCCGGCGCAGGGCTTCCTCGCGATAGTCGTCGGGCACGGCGTCGTGGTTGAGCGGATTGTTCTTGCCCTTGCCGGCCGAGACGATGGTGTAGCCGAGCGCCGAGGCGAACTCGATCAATTCCATGCAGCTCGATGGCTCGTCGCCGGCGCCAACCGAATAGACGACGCCGAGCCGATCCGCCTGCTGCTTCAGATAACAGCCGATGGTAACGTCGGCCTCGACATTCATCATCACCAGATGCTTGCCATGCTCCATGGCCATCAGATCGAAATCGGCAGCGACACCGGGCTTGCCGGTCGCATCGATGACGACGTCGATGAGCGGATTGGTGACCAGCATCTCGTTGGACGTGATGGCGATCCTGCCGCTCTCGATTGCCTGACTGACCTTCGAGGCGGTTTCGGCCTCCGCCGCCATTGCCTCGTCGCCATAGGCAATGCGGATCGCCTCGCGAGCCGTGTGCGGGCGACGGGTTGAGATGGCCGCGACCGAAATGCCCGGCATCAGCATGCCCTGCGTCACCAGATCGGTGCCCATCTCGCCGGAGCCGATGACACCGATGCGCACGGGCTTGCCCTCGGCGGCGCGCCGGGCGAGATCGCGGGCAAGACCCGTCAGGGCGACATTTGTCATACAAGAAAGTCCGTTTTGATTTCAGCCCGCAATACAGGGAACGCTTCCCCTTTGCCAACAAAACCGGTCAGGCGTGGCAATTTCCGGTGCATGCCTTGCAAAACCGGAGCAGATTCTTCGCAGCAATCCGCACCTAGCCTTCGCCGTGCGGCGAGCTAATAATGGCCTAGAAGTCGGGAGGCCTGACATGACGGAGTTCACGCCTAAATTCGACCTGGCCGGCAAAGTGGTGCTGGTCACCGGCGCCTCGCGCGGCATCGGGCGGGCCTGCGCGCTTGCATGCGCCGGTTCGGGCGCTGACTTGATAGTGGGTGTGCGAAACGCGAGAGACGGTGCCGACCTCGTCGCGGAGATCGAACGCAGCGGCCGCAAAGCGCTCGCCGTGCGAATGGATCTGACCGATCTCGCCACGGTGCGCAGCGCCATCGCCGAAGCGCACGCCGCCTTCGGCCGCATCGACGTGCTGGTCAACAATGTCGGTCTTGGGCCGGAAAATCTTGCCGAGAACGTGACGGAGGAGGATTTCGACCTCACCGTCAACGTCAACCTCAAAGGCACCTTCTTCACCACCCAAGCGGTCGGGCGGCTGATGATCGCCCAGAGATCCGGGCGTATCGTCAACATCAGTTCGCAGGCCGGCACCGTGACGCTGAAAGGCGAGGCCATCTATTGCATGACCAAGGCTGCCATAAATCATCTGACGCGCTGCCTGGCGGCCGAGTGGGCACAGCACGGCATCGGCATCAACAGCGTCGCGCCCACCTTCATCTGGACCGATGGAACAAAGCCGTCGCTAGCTGACAAGGATTTTCACGCCCAGGTGCTGCGGCACATTCCGCTCGGCCGAATCGGCGATCCGATCGATGTGGCCGGCACCGTCGTGTTCCTGGCCTCGCCAGCCGCTTCGTTGATCACCGGGGCCAATATTCTGGTCGACGGCGGCTGGTCGGTCGCCTAGGCAACAAGCCTGGATGCGAAGGCCAGCACCAGCCGGGCAGTGCTGCGATGTGCCGAACGGCGCGATTCGCTGTGCAAACTGGCCGACTGTCTTCGGCAATCCCTGATTGCGGTCCGCTTCCGGCTCAATGCTCTCCACTGACGCGTAGCGTTATGTGCCATTTTTGCTACAGCCCTTGAGACTAATGGCGAGAAACCACGCTTTTATAAGTCTCTAGCCCATTAGGGACTCACATCCTCGAAAAATCTGATAGTAGTGCTCGCAAGCTCCGGTGGCAGGCTTGGGCAAATATGCGCTGACAAAAAATAAAAGGGCGCGGGGATAGTCACGGGGTAAATATGACCAGGACGGGTAAAGTCACCGTCGGCTGGCGCGTTGCGCTTGCCATGACAGTTTCAATGCTGGCTTGCGGCAGCGCCAGCGCACTTACACTCAAGGAAGCCATAGCAGTGGCGGTGGAGTCCAATCCGGAGATTGGACAGGCGATCGAAAACCGCGAGGCGATCGAATTCGAGTTGCGCCAGGCAAAGGGGCTCTATCTTCCGAGCGTCGATTTGGAAGCCTCGACCGGCGTTCGCCGCTTGGACAACGAATCGCGGCGCGCGCTCGACGAGGACCATGACGCGCTTTACCCGAACGAAGCCGACCTGACGGTCTCGCAGACGCTCTATGACAGCGGGGCGCGGCGCGCCGAATTGAACCGCCAGGCTTCGCGCGTCGACGGGGCTTCCTTCAGGGTGCTGGAACGGTCCGAGTTCATCGGGCTTTCCGTCGTCCAGGACTACCTCGAATACATGCTGCAGGCTTCGATCGTCAGCGAGGCGAAGAAGAACCTCGCCTTCCACCAGTCTATCCTGGGCGACATCAAGCAGGGCATCGCCGGCGGCGCGCTCAACGATGCCGACCAGCAGCAGGCAGAGGAACGGCTCTTTGCCGCCAAGGCGCGGATGCAGGAGGCCACGGAGGAACTGGAGGCGGCCAAGATCCGCTTCTTCAAGACCGTCGGCAAGCCGCTGACCAACGCATCCAGGCCAGGCGACGTCTCCCGCGCTCTGCCGCGGTCGCTGGACGAGGCGATCGGGCTCGGCCGGCAGAACAATCCGCGCGTCCACATGGCCAACAGCGACATCGATGCAGCCGCTTCGCTGGTCGACGCGGCACGGGCGAAATTTGGGCCCACGATCACTGCCGAGGGTGTCGCCCGCGGCGGATATGACATCGACGGCGCCGATGGCGACACCAACGACCTGCAGGCTCGCGTCGTGCTGCGCTGGAACCTCTATCGCGGCGGCATCGACAAGGCGAACGAGCAGGAGCAGGTCCGCCGCACCAGCGAGCAACGCCTTGCGCTGCATCAGGTGCTGCGCGAGATCGAGGAAGCCGTCCGCATCTCCTGGGATCGCCGTTTCCGCCAGGCGGAACTCGCGCAGACGCTTCGGCAGCAGGCAGCCACCAACGAAAAGCTGGTCGCTTCCTATCGCGAGCAGTTCAAGGTCGGACAGCGCTCTCTGCTCGACGTGCTCGATGCTCAAAACACGCGCTTCAACACCGCGACGCTGGCCGACACCTCGGCCTACGCATCGCTGTTCGCACAGTACCGCTTGCTCGCGGCGACCGGACAGTTGCTGAAGACGATGAACATCGCGCCGGCCAAGCAGTCCACCGCCTACGCCCGAACGGAATTCGGCGTGCCGGCAACGGCCGACACCGAAACCTATGCGCGCACGCCGTCCGAGCAGAAGAACGATCTGCCGTTCGACATCCTCGCGCCGGTCAGGAAAAAGCAGCCGATGTAAGCATCGATCATGGTCCTCCGGGGCGGGTCGTGAACCAGCAACCTCATATCCTGTCGCCCAAGGAGGCTTTCAAGGCCTGCTTCTCGGCGATCGCAGCCTATCTCGGCAGGCCGAGCGCGGAGACCGTGCTGTTTGCCGGCGTGCCGATTTCGGAGACGAGGATCGAGCCGGACGACATCAGGCATCTGGCCGAACGCATCGGGCTCGAGGCGCAGGAGTTCAGCCAGCGCGATTTCATGCGGGGTCGTATCGATCTCCCCGCAATCGTGTTTCGTCTCAGCCAGTTGCCCGTCGCGCTGCTGGCTGAGATCGAAAGCGGGCAGTATCTGACCGCTCCGCAGGAAAACGGCCGCACCACGATCAGCCGGTCGGAGCTCGCCGAGGGCCCGATCACCGGCGGCGCCTCCTTCTCCATCACCTACGCCAACACGGCCGAGGAGATGACGGTCGGGTCGGCGCCAAGGATCGAGCGGCGGCACTGGCTGACCGGAACGATGGGGGCGTTCTGGCGCACCTATTCGAAGGTGGTGCTGTCGGCGGTCTTCATCAACATGCTGGCGATCGCGTCGCCGATCTTCACCATGAACGTCTATGACAGGATCCTGCCGAACAAAGCGATCTCGACGCTCTGGGTTCTGGCGCTCGGCATCGGCGCGGCCATTCTGTTCGACCTGCTGCTCAAGACGGCCCGCGCCGCATTGATCGATTACGCCGGACGCAAGGCGGACCTGCGCATTTCCTACCTCCTATTCGAGAAGGTGCTGAACTCGTCGCTGTCGGCGCGGCCGGGCTCGACGGGCGAATATGCCAACCGGGTCACGCAATACGAGTTCGTACGCGAGTTCTTCACCTCGAACACGATCAGCGTCTTCATCGACACCGTCTTCGTCTTCGTCTTCCTGCTGGTCATCTACGCCATAGGCGGCTGGCTGGTGATCATACCGGCGCTGGCCTTCGTGATTTCCGTCGTTGTCGGCCTGGTCACGCAACGGCGCATCGGCAAACGGGTCGCCGCTTCGATGAACGAAGCGGCACAGCGCCAGGCGCTTCTGGTCGAATCCATCTCGACGCTGGAGACGATCAAGTCGCTGCGTGCCGAGGCCTATCTGCTGCGCAAGTGGGGCGAGCACTCGAAGAACGCGGCCAACACGTCGGAAAAAATCAAGGAGCTTTCGGCCGCCGCCGGCAACATCACCGGCGCCATCCAGCAGTTTGTGACAGTCGCCCTGGTGGTGGCCGGCGCCTATGCCTTCTCCGACGGCCAGATCTCGACCGGCGCCATCATCGGCACCGTCATGCTGGCGGGCCGGGCGGTGGCGCCGCTCGGCCAGATCGCCATCACGCTGGCGCGGTTCCGTCAGGCCATGCTGTCGCTACGGATCATCAACACGATCATGTCGCAGCCTGAGGACCGGCCGGATACGGTCGGCTTCGTCAATCGGCCGATCCGAAGCGGCGCGATGCATTTCAAGAATGTCGGCTTCACCTATCCGGGAACCGAAAACGAGGTGCTGAGCGGGCTCAACATCACGGTCAGGCCGGGCGAGCGCGTCGGCATCATCGGCCGTATCGGCTCGGGCAAGACAACGATGGGCCGGTTGATTGGCCGGCTGTTCCTGCCGACCTCCGGCGAATTGCTCATCGACGGCATCGACATTCGCCAATACCACCCCTCGGAAGTGCGCGCCGCGGTCGGCATCGTCGCGCAGGCCGGCGACCTGTTTTCAGGCACCATCAAGGAGAATCTCCTGATGGCGGCTCCGGACGCGAGCGACGAGGAGATCATCGAAGCCGCCAAGGCAGCCGGTGTCGACGACTTCGTCTCGCGCCACCCGCGCGGCTACGACATGAATGTCGGCGAGCGGGGCACCAACCTGTCGGGCGGCCAGCGTCAGGCGGTGGCGATCGCACGCCTGCTTCTGACCAAGCCCAAGATCGTCTTCCTGGACGAGCCGTCGGGTTCGATGGACCTTGCCTCGGAACGGCAGTTGATCAGGCAGCTGAAGGTAGCGATCGACCGCGACACGACATTGATCGTGTCGACGCATCGCTACAGCATGCTGGAACTCGTCGACCGGCTCATTGTCGTAGACCAGGGCCGCGTGGTTGCCGACGGGGCGAAGGAAAGAGTCATCCAGGCATTGCAAAAGCCGAGTGCCTGATTGGATCATGGGAAATGCTTGCAAAAGAAGATAGGCCGCCACTCTTCGCCTCGGCGTCCGTCTACATCATAGGGGCCCTTTTCGTGGCCTTCACGGCCTGGGCATCCTTCGCCGAGGTCGATGAGATCGCGCGCGGCGACGGCAAGGTCATTCCCGCCTCCAAGACCCAGATCATCCAGGCGAGCGAAGCCGGCGTCGTCCAGGAGATCGCGGTCAAGATCGGCCAGACGGTCAAGAAGAACGACCTCATCATCCGCCTCGACAACAGCGGCAACGCTTCGAGCCTCGGCGAGGAACAGGCCAAGGCGCGGGCGCTGCAGGCGCGCATCGCCAGGCTCAAGTTCGAGCAAAGCGGCAATGTCGAGGGAGCGTTTCCGTGCCCGACCGACATCCAGAAGGTGGCGCCGGAGATCTGCGACAACGAGCAGAAGCTGCTCGTTGCGCGTCGCGACAACTTCGAGGTCAAGCTGTCGGTTCTCAAGTCGCGCCTCGACCAGCGCGAGAAGGAACTGGACGAGGCCACCGCCAATGCCGATCGCCTGTCCAAGAGCCTGGCGGTCAGCGATCAGGAAACGGCGCTGGTCGAATCCATGGTCAAGAAGGGCCTGATGGCCAAGACCGAACAGATCCGCGTCGAGCGCGAGCAGACCGATCTGCATGGCCAGCTCAACCTTGCCGGCGAGACCATCAAGAAAACCAAGGCGGCGATCACCGAGGCGCAACTGCAGGTCAACGAGCTCGGGCTGCAGTTGCAGCAGGAGGCGCTGAGCGACCTGACCCAGGCGCTCGCCGATCTGTCCGTGGTGGACGAGACCATCAGGGGCGCCACCGACAAGGTGGCCCGGACCGACATCCGCTCGCCCGTCGACGGGATTGTCAACACGCTCGACGTCAACACGCTCGGCGCCTTTGTCCAGCCGGGCGCGGTCGTGGCCGGCATCGTGCCGACTTCAGAGACGCTTCTGGTCGAAGCCCGGGTTTCACCGCGCGATGTCGCCTTCATCCAGCCGGACCAGGACGCGCTGATCAAGGTCACGGCTTACGATTTCTCGATCTTCGGCGGCATCGAAGGCAAGGTCTCGAACATCACCGCCGACAGCCTTGTCGACCAGAAGACGGGCGAGCCCTACTATCAGGTGCGCGTCGCGACCGAGAAATCAACGCTGCAAAGGAACGGCAAGACCTACTCGATCATCCCGGGCATGATCTGCTCGGTCGACATCAAGACCGGACGCAAGACGATCCTCAACTACCTTTTGAAGCCCATCAACAAGGCGCGTCAGGAGGCGATGAGTGAGCGATAGCGCCGCCCGCCCCGACACCCAGCGCGAACGGCTGCTGCCGTCGCTCGCGGCGGAGGATTTCGGTCCGGAGTTCCGCGTCGTGGCCCGCGGCGGCGTGCGCCGAGGCATTCGGCTCGAGCGCGCTTTCTGGGTATCGCTGAAGCAGATGGCCGAAAGCCGCAAATGCACGATCGGCATGCTGGTCGAGGAGATCGCCGAAAATCATCCCGAGGGCAATCTCACCTCGGCGATCCGGGTCGCATGCATGCGGGGCCTCATCGAGGAGAGCATGGAGCTGCGCAAGCTCGCCTCGATCCGGACCATCAACGCGATCCTCGTCGCGTGCCCCTCGCCCGCCTTCGCGCTGTCGTCGTCGAAGAAGATCCTGGCCTTCAACACGCCGTTCCAGCAATTGGTGAAGCGGCAATTGCCGAGCGCACCCGGCGAGGACGGACGCCAGGACCTGAAACTGGCACTGGACCTCAACGTCACCGACATATTTACCCGGCTCGACGCCAACGGCGAGACACCGGTCACCACCGGCTTCGTCATCGGCGCCGGCGAGCGCCGCTATCGGGGTCAGCTCAGCGCCGTGCGCGCGCCGGTGGCCGAACCGGAACTGCTGATGGCGTTCGTCTTCAACGGCTAGCGGTATTCGCCCTGGTCAGCGTCATGTCAGGCGAGGAGCCCTCGCCGGGAGCGACAGTCGAGAAGCCGCCGGCGATGTCGGCGATCTGCGCGCCGGACTTCGACCCGTGGATCCAGGCCCGATCGGTGCTGAAAGAATAGAGCGGGACGTAATCGGGAAGATCGCGGTCCATCGCCACAACATTACTGAGGCTGTCCAGGATGAAGGCACCTTCGCCGGTGCTCACGGACAGGACTGCGTGGAAAAATTTCCGCCGGCGGTCCTGCAGCACCACGAGCGACATGCTTTGCGGCGGGACGCCGGCCCGCAGCAGCGCCGTCATCTTCAATATGGCGAAATCCTCGCAGTCGCCTGCACGATGCTCAAGGATCTCCGACGGCTTGGCCCAATAGTCGAGCTTGCCGTAGACGACACTGTCCTTGCGGTAGGCGATCAGGCGGTTGATGCTGCTGTTGACGAAGGCAAGCTTGTCGCGGAAGCCCTTGCTGCCGGCGATGTCGACAATCTCGGTGAAGGCCGCGTTCTCGTGGTCGCAGGCGCTGCCGGACGAGCAATCGACGATCGCCTTGTAGACGGGCGACCAGCGCGCCGCCACAGGGAAGTTGTGCATCGAGAGCGCCACTGAGCCGAACACGCCCGGGATGATCGCCGCGGTCTGGATCGGATCGATCCCGGGAGCGGCCAGCACGCTCGAACCATCGACCGCTGCGCGGGTTTCAAGCGGGCCATAGGCGCTGGCGACAGCGATCATGCGATAGGCCGCGACGGGCCGCCAGGGCTGGAGTCTGGTCAGCGAGATGCCGCCGAGGATGGTCGGCGAAGCAACGGTTTGCGGCACCGCATCACCGACCGACATCATACTGGCCGATGAGGGATTGGACTGGCCGGCGATACCGACTGCCAGCAGGAAAACCCTGATCCCCGACAACCCCAAGGCAACTTTTTGTATTTTCATGACGCCCACCTTTGACTGTGGACGCTACCGATCTTGTCTCAAATTATCGGAAAGGAAGGTGGGTAACTTTCATCGAATCACTCTATTCTGTTTTATATCAAATTTGATTCAAACTTATACTTCCACTTGCCGATACGGCGCCGGTCTCCCCGACACATGAAGCGTCGGTCGGGCACATGCATAATCAAATATATTGTCGCAATTTACCAAGCGCAAAAAATACGAATCTTCACATATTATCTTATATGCAAAGCGTTGAAGGTCAGTTGCAAAGCTCCGGCCTCGCATGTCTTTTGCCGAGAAATGCCGAAGGGGGCTTGACCTATGACGACCAGTATCGAATTCGACGCCGTTCCTAATTCCACGGACGAGCCATCGGCTGTTGGCGAGCATCCGATTTCAGCGGGTGTTCAAGTTGCTCAGGCCGCCACGGGCCAGGCAGCACAGCCAGCCGGTGAACCGGTGCCGGTCGATGTGGGCAGCGGCGCCGCGGCACAGGGTACGGCCAATGCGCCGGCGGCAAACGCGCCGGCAGCGAACACAGCGGCCTCCAACGTTACGCATGAATACCACGCCGAGGCCGGCAATGTCGTGAAGCTCCCGGCCAACGTGTCGATCGACAACATTAAGGTCGATGGCCACAATCTGGTTCTGCAGCAGCCGGATGGATCCGAGATCGTCATCAAGGATGGCGCGCTGAACGTGCCGACCTTCATCATCGGCGATGTCGAGGTGCCACGCGTTGCGCTGATCGCCGCGCTCGAGGCAAGCCATGTCGATGTCGCCTTCGGCGCCGACGGCTCGATTTCGGCCGGCGGAAATGGCTCGCCGAACAGCGCCGGCGGAAATTTCCAGGTTCCTCCCGGCGGGATCGGCGACGGCTTCGGCCTGACGTCACTCCTGCCGCCGACGGCGCTGCAGTTCGGCCAGCCGGATAACCGCGAATTGTTCCCAAGCCTCCTCAAACCGGATTCGACGCCTTCGATCGGAACCATAGGGGGAGCAAGCGTCAACGAAGCCGGTCTGCCGGCGCGCAACGGTGAACCGGAAGGCTCGGACTCCGCCTCCAATTCGGAGACCACGTCCGGCACGATCGGTTTCACTTCACCGGATGGCGTATCGGAAGTTACGCTCGGCGGCCATGTGCTGACCGGCGCCCCGCAGACCTTCACCGACGCCACCGGCTCGCTGACGGCCAGCTACACTTACGACCCGGCAACCGGCACCGGCTCGATCAGCTATACCTACACGCTGCTCGACAACACCTCTGGCGACAACACGAGCGTGAGTTTCGCGGTTGGCGTAACCGATTCCGACGGCGATGCGACTCCTCCCGGATCGCTGGTCATCAACATCATCGACGACGCACCGACCGCGGTCGCCGACACCGACGTCGTGCCGTCGGGTTCGCACGCCGCGATCGACGGCAATGTCATCACCGGCGCTGGCAGCGACGGCAATGCCGCCGGCGCCGATGTTAAGGGCGCCGACGATGTGACGGTCGTTGGGGTGGCGGCCGGCACCACGGCCGGCGGCGAAGACGCCAATGTCGGCACCGTCATCCAGGGCACCTACGGCAAGCTGACGCTCAATGCCGACGGCTCCTACAGCTACACCCGCGACGCCGGCACCCCCGGCGGCCATGACGACGTCTTCACCTACACCATCAAGGACGGCGACGGCGACCTGTCGCACACCACGCTGACGATCTCGATCGGCGACTCCACCCCGACCATCGGCGGCCTGACGCCGCAGGCTCAGGGCGGCGACACCACCGTCAACGAGAAGGGCCTGCCGGCCAGCTCCGGCTCGGAAGGCTCGGGCGAACTGGCGGCACCAGGCGCCGACGGCGATCCGTCCGAGCACAACACCGGCACCTTCACCATCTCCTCGCCCGACGGCATCGCCAAGCTCACCATCAACGGCACCGACATCTCGGCGGCAGCGCTTGCCAACAGCGGCACCACGCATGTCGACGTGACGACGCCCGACGGCAACACGCTGACCATCACCGGCTATGACGCCGGCACCGGCCAGGTCAGCTACACCTACACGCTCCTCGACAACGAGACCCACTCCGGCGCCGGCACCGATTCCATCTTCGACAACATGACGGTGACGGTCACCGACACCGATGGCGATGCCTCCTCGGGAACGCTCTCGGTCCAGATCGTCGACGACGTGCCGACCGCAAATCTCGACACCAACAGCATTGCGTCGGGCCAGTTCGGCCCGGTCAGCGGCAATGTGCTGGCCAACGACGTGATCGGCGCCGACGGCCCGGCCACGACCTCGCCGGCAGGCGGCATCGTCGGCGTCGTTGCCGGCACCACGGCAGGCGGCGAAGACGCCAATGTCGGCACCGTCATCCAGGGCACCTACGGCAAGCTGACGCTCAACGCCGACGGCTCCTACAGCTACACCCGCGACGCCGGCACCCCCGGCGGCCATGACGACGTCTTCACCTACACCATCAAGGACGGCGACGGCGACCTGTCGCACACCACGCTGACGATCTCGATCGGCAACTCCACGCCGACCATCGGCGGCCTGACGCCGCAGGCTCAGGGCGGCGACACCACCGTCAACGAGAAGGGCCTGCCGGCCAGTTCCGGCTCGGAAGGCTCGGGCGAACTGGCGGCACCAGGCGCCGACGGCGATCCGTCCGAGCACAACACGGGCACCTTCACCATCTCCTCGCCCGACGGCATCGCCAAGCTCACCATCAACGGCACCGACATCTCGGCGGCAGCGCTTGCCAACAGCGGCACCACGCATGTCGACGTGACGACGCCCGACGGCAACACGCTGACCATCACCGGCTATGACGCCGGCACCGGCCAGGTCAGCTACACCTACACGCTCCTCGACAACGAGACCCACTCCGGCGCCGGCATCGACTCCATCTTCGACAACATGACGGTGACGGTCACCGACACCGATGGCGATGCCTCCTCGGGAACGCTCTCGGTTCAGATCGTCGATGACGTGCCGACCGCAAATCTCGACACCAACAGCATTGCGTCGGGCCAGTTCGGCCCGGTCAGCGGCAATGTGCTGGCCAACGACGTGATCGGCGCCGACGGCCCGGCCACGACCTCGCCAGCAGGCGGCATCGTCGGCGTCGTTGCCGGCACTACGGCCGGCGGCGAAGACGCCAATGTCGGCACCGTCATCCAGGGCACCTACGGCAAGCTGACGCTCAATGCCGACGGCTCCTACAGCTACACCCGCGACGCCGGCACCCCCGGCGGCCATGACGACGTCTTCACCTACACCATCAAGGACGGCGACGGCGACCTGTCGCACACCACGCTGACGATCTCGATCGGCAACTCCACGCCGACCATCGGCGGCCTGACGCCGCAGGCTCAGGGCGGCGACACCACCGTCAACGAGAAGGGCCTGCCGGCCAGCTCCGGCTCGGAAGGCTCGGGCGAACTGGCGGCACCAGGCGCCGACGGCGATCCGTCCGAGCACAACACCGGCACCTTCACCATTTCCTCGCCCGACGGCATCGCCAAGCTCACCATCAACGGCACCGACATCTCGGCGGCAGCGCTTGCCAACAGCGGCACCACGCATGTCGACGTGACGACGCCCGACGGCAACACGCTGACCATCACCGGCTATGACGCCGGCACCGGCCAGGTCAGCTACACCTACACGCTCCTCGACAACGAGACCCACTCCGGCGCCGGCATCGACTCCATCTTCGACAACATGACGGTGACGGTCACCGACACCGATGGCGATGCCTCCTCGGGAACGCTCTCGGTCCAGATCGTCGACGACGTGCCGACCGCAAATCTCGACACCAACAGCATTGCGTCGGGCCAGTTCGGCCCGGTCAGCGGCAATGTGCTGGCCAACGACGTGATCGGCGCCGACGGCCCGGCCACGACCTCGCCGGCAGGCGGCATCTTCGGCGTCGTTGCCGGCACTACGGCCGGCGGCGAAGACGCCAATGTCGGCACCGTCATCCAGGGCACCTACGGCAAGCTGACGCTCAATGCCGACGGCTCCTACAGCTACACCCGCGACGCCGGCACCCCCGGCGGCCATGACGACGTCTTCACCTACACCATCAAGGACGGCGACGGCGACCTGTCGCACACCACGCTGACGATCTCGATCGGCGACTCCACGCCGACCATCGGCGGCCTGACGCCGCAGGCTCAGGGCGGCGACACCACCGTCAACGAGAAGGGCCTGCCGGCCAGCTCCGGCTCGGAAGGCTCGGGCGAACTGGCGGCACCAGGCGCCGACGGCGATCCGTCCGAGCACAACACCGGCACCTTCACCATTTCCTCGCCCGACGGCATCGCCAAGCTCACCATCAACGGCACCGACATCTCGGCGGCAGCGCTTGCCAACAGCGGCACCACGCATGTCGACGTGACGACGCCCGACGGCAACACGCTGACCATCACCGGCTATGACGCCGGCACCGGCCAGGTCAGCTACACCTACACGCTCCTCGACAACGAGACCCACTCCGGCGCCGGCATCGACTCCATCTTCGACAACATGACGGTGACGGTCACCGACACCGATGGCGATGCCTCCTCGGGAACGCTCTCGGTCCAGATCGTCGACGACGTGCCGACCGCAAATCTCGACACCAACAGCATTGCGTCGGGCCAGTTCGGCCCGGTCAGCGGCAATGTGCTGGCCAACGACGTGATCGGCGCCGACGGCCCGGCCACGACCTCGCCGGCAGGCGGCATCTTCGGCGTCGTTGCCGGCACTACGGCCGGCGGCGAAGACGCCAATGTCGGCACCGTCATCCAGGGCACCTACGGCAAGCTGACGCTCAATGCCGACGGCTCCTACAGCTACACCCGCGACGCCGGCACCCCCGGCGGCCATGACGACGTCTTCACCTACACCATCAAGGACGGCGACGGCGACCTGTCGCACACCACGCTGACGATCTCGATCGGCGACTCCACGCCGACCATCGGCGGCCTGACGCCGCAGGCTCAGGGCGGCGACACCACCGTCAACGAGAAGGGCCTGCCGGCCAGCTCCGGCTCGGAAGGCTCGGGCGAACTGGCGGCACCAGGCGCCGACGGCGATCCGTCCGAGCACAACACCGGCACCTTCACCATCTCCTCGCCCGACGGCATCGCCAAGCTCACCATCAACGGCACCGACATCTCGGCGGCAGCGCTTGCCAACAGCGGCACCACGCATGTCGACGTGACGACGCCCGACGGCAACACGCTGACCATCACCGGCTATGACGCCGGCACCGGCCAGGTCAGCTACACCTACACGCTCCTCGACAACGAGACCCACTCCGGCGCCGGCATCGACTCCATCTTCGACAACATGACGGTGACGGTCACCGACACCGATGGCGATGCCTCCTCGGGAACGCTCTCGGTTCAGATCGTCGATGACGTGCCGACCGCAAATCTCGACACCAACAGCATTGCGTCGGGCCAGTTCGGCCCGGTCAGCGGCAATGTGCTGGCCAACGACGTGATCGGCGCCGACGGCCCGGCCACGACCTCGCCAGCAGGCGGCATCGTCGGCGTCGTTGCCGGCACTACGGCCGGCGGCGAAGACGCCAATGTCGGCACCGTCATCCAGGGCACCTACGGCAAGCTGACGCTCAATGCCGACGGCTCCTACAGCTACACCCGCGACGCCGGCACCCCCGGCGGCCATGACGACGTCTTCACCTACACCATCAAGGACGGCGACGGCGACCTGTCGCACACCACGCTGACGATCTCGATCGGCAACTCCACGCCGACCATCGGCGGCCTGACGCCGCAGGCTCAGGGCGGCGACGTCACCGTCAACGAGGACGATCTGCTCGCCGGCCGCGGCGCCGGTGAATCGGCCGGTTCCGACACCTCGAAGGAGAGCACCACCCAGGGAGGCACCTTCAATGTCAGCTCGCCCGACGGCATCGCCACGCTCAGCATCGACGGCCACGCCTTCATCACCAATGGCGTCTTCACCGCCGGCTCCTTCACCACGGCGCTCGGCAACACGCTCAACGTGACCGGCTACAATGCGGCCACCGGTGTCGTCACCTACACCTACACGCTCAACGACAACGAGGCGCATGCTGCCGGCCAGGGCACCAACAGCCTGTTCGAGAACTTCACCGTGTCGCTCACGGACCAGGACGGCCAGAACGCGACCGGCACGCTCTCCGCAAACATCGGCGACGACGTGCCGACGGCGCACAACGACACCAACAGCGCGCAGTCGGGCCAGACGGTGACCGGCAATGTCGAGACCAACGACACGGCCGGCGCCGACGGCATCGCCTCAATCGCCTGGACGGGCGCCTCCGGCAATACGGTGACCGGCAGCTACGGCACGCTGACCATCGCGGCCGACGGCTCCTACAGCTACCACGCCAACCCGAATGCCTCGGGCACCGAGGTGTTCACCTACACCATCACCGACGGCGACGGCGACACCTCGCCGGCCACGCTGACGATCACGGTGACCAACGGCCAGCCGCAGCCGGCGGCGGCGACCCAGACCGTCAACGAGGCGGCGCTGGACACCACCACCACGGGCAGCGACATCGCGCACGGCACGGTCACCGGCTCGAACCCGTCGAGCACGGCGGAGACGGTCTCGGGCACGCTCTCGCTCGGCGATCCCGACAGCCCGCACGTCACCAACATCCAGGGCGCGACCTCATCGGTCGTCGGCGGCAGCGCCGTCACCGTGCAGGGCACCTACGGCGTTCTGCAGATCGACCAGAACGGCAACTACACCTATACGCTGACCAAGCCGTTCGACACCTCGCCGGATGCCAACAACGGCACCAACACCGAGACCGGCAAGGACGTCTTCACCTATACGGTGACCGACGCCTACGGCAACACGTCGACTTCGACCATCTCGATCAACATCATCGACGACGTGCGTACGGCGCCTGTCCCGGACTACGCGGTGCTTTCCAATGGGGCGGGCAATCCGGTCACATTCGCGCTGGACGAAGATCACACGTTGACTGGCAACTACGGAGCGGATGGGCCCGGCACGGTGCAGTTCGCGACCTCTCTCGACGGCGTGGACAGCGGCCTGACCTCGGGCGGCACGCACATCATCTACGACGTGTCGGCGGACGGCCACACCTTGTACGGAATGGCCAACAACGTCGCGGTGTTCACGGTCACGCTCGACCCGACGAACGCCACCTATTCCGTGGACATGAACGGAACGGTGGACAGCGTCTCGCAAGTGACGTTCTCCAACGGCTCCTATGATTTCGATGGCGGCAACGGCGCCTGGGCCGGCTTCGTTCCCACCGGTCAGAAAAACTCCGGTACACCTGTCAACGACGACTCGAGAGATGTGCTTTTCACGCCCTTCGGCACCGGCACGACGATCAACGGGAATGCGAATTCCTTTGGTGTCGGCGGCGGCAGCGGAGGACAAAATATCGGCGCTGGCGAAGGCATCCGGGTCGATTTCGTCCAGGATCTGACCGGCAACACGATGGGAGCTGGCGGCTACGGTGTTCCCGCCAATCGCGATCACGTGTTCGACAGCCACTATGTGGCCAACGGCGCTACCTTCACGTTTGGCGACGGTACCAGCAACACCCTTCTCAAGATTACCGCCTTCGACGACAACGCCACGACCGGCACCGACGGCAACAAGACAGTTGGCGACGGCGTGCATGATTCCGTGACTTCAGTCGCGATCACCTATGACGGGGAAACCCAGATGGTGTCGTTTGCCGATATCGGCACCACGGCAACGTCCTACACCGTAGGCAATTCGGGAGGGCTGACGGACAGAACCTATACGGTTCACTTCGTCGACCTGGGTGACGGCAAATATGCCGCCGAGATCACGGGCGTGCTCGATACCCACGTTTCGGTCTCGACGTTCACCGCCGATGGCTACAGCAGCCTGGAGTTGCTGAACGCATCTCCGACCGACGACAGCGGCAACGACTTCGCCATTACCGGATTTGGCGCGGCCGTTCAGACCACCGATCCCGTCAACTTCAACCTGCCTATCGAAATCGTCGATGGAGACGGCGACAAGGCGACGAGCGAGATCGGCGTGACGCTGTATGGAACCGGGGTTCAGGATCATTCCGCGGACGCTGCCGGCGCTTCCCACCTCTACACGTCGACGGTGGCCCTGCCGAACATCATCGGGTCAGCTTTCAACGACACGATAACGGGCGACGTGTCTGCGAACGTGCTCTACGGCGGAGCCGGTGCCGACACGATCAACGGCAGCGGCGGCAACGACACGCTCGTCGGCGGCGCCGGCAACGACATCATGAACGGCGGGGCCGGCAACGACCTGCTCGTCGGCGGCGCCGGCCAGGACACGCTGACCGGCGGCACGGGAGCCGACACGTTCAAGCTCGACCATCTCGACATCAAGGATCTGATCAGCGACTACAATGGCGCCGAGGGAGACAAGATCGACCTGTCTTCGCTGTTCGAAACCTCGGGAGGCAACATCGCCGACTACGTGCACTACGACGCCGGCACGAAGACGCTGAGCGTCGACGTCAACGGCACGACCGGCGGCGCCAACTTCGTGGATGTTGCAGTGCTGCAGAACGCACCTGCGGCCGGCACCATCACGATCCTCTACGACGACAACAACCATACGCAGCATTCCACCACGATTTAGCGCTTATGCGCGGTCGCAGTGTCATGCTATGCATTAGCGAGACTTGATTTGGTAATCTGGAGAGGGACTTACATGAAGCGTTCCGCAAGACTGCTGGCTTCGGCCACGGCGTTGCTGCTGGCCGGATCGACGGGCTTTGCCGCCGACATCATCGGCGAGCCGGCGGTGAACTATTGCCGCACCGTCGGCACCTCGGACCTGGTGCTGACCGACAACATGGTCGAGCTCAAGGACAAGGTGGTGAAGCTGATGGACGACTCCGTCGCCGTCGCCAACAGCCCGGAATGGATCAACTCGTCGCGGCCCGCCTTCGTGTGGGCGTCGGAAGCCAAGGTCGCCTGCGGCAAGGCCTATGGCTACCTGAAGACCAACTACAAGGACGAGGACTACCTCAACAAATGCGAGTGCTTCCACGACCGCATGGTCGAGTACATGCACTGAGCTGAGCGTGCCGTCCGGCCCGCAATGATCGTGATGAGAGCATCGGCGGAGGCAATCGCCTCCGCGTGCCCGGCGCCGGTCGCCTCGCAGGCCGGCGCCGCGCCGCGTTTCGAGCAGCGTCGCACGCAAGTCCTGGCGCTGGCGCTCGTCGCGGCCACAGCCCTGCCCGGCTGCCAGTCCAAGACGGGCGCGTCGGATGTGCTCGATCCGTCGGCGATCGCAACGCCGGCAGCCCAGGCCGGCAGTTCCAGCACGACCGCCGCGCAGATGACTGGCAGCAGTCCCGCCGCGGCCACCACCGCCAGGGCCAGCCAGACGCTCGGCACCGGCCCGACCCGGATCACCATGCTATTGCCGCTCTCGGCCCCGGGAAGCGCCGGCGAAAACGGCCGGAAGATGTATGACGGGGCGCGCCTGGCAATGGCCGATCTCGGCGACAAGCTGCTGACGCTGACGATCGAGGACACGCGCGGCGACAGCGCCTATGCCAAGGACCTGGCGGTGAAGGCGATCACGTCGGGCGGCGCGAAGGCCGTCATCGGGCCGGCCGAGCTCACAGCTGCGCAGCACCTGGCCAAGCTCTCCGGCACGACGCGGCCGCCGGTGCTGGCGCTGGCCGACAATTTCGCCGGCGGTCCGGGCGTCTATTCGGTGCGGCTGAGCGAAGCCGACAGCGCTGCGGCCGGGGCCGCGGCAATCGCCAGCAAAGGCGCGAGGAAATTCGTGCTGATGGTGCCGGCGGGCGCGAACTCCAGCGCCATCGAGGCCAGGGTCAACAACGCGCTCAGCATCTATGGCGCGACGCTTGCGGTGACGCTGCCCTATTCGCCCGCCGACGCCGCAAAGGCGGTGTCCGACATGGGCTCGCTGGTGGAGGCGCCCGAGGCGATCGTGGTGGCCAGCGGCGACGGCAGCCCGAGCGCCGCGCTTGCGGCGCTGAAGGCGAAGGGCATCCCGGGCAAGGCGGTCAAGCTGATCGGCACCGACCGATGGCTGGAGCGCCCGATGGATCCGCTTTACGAGGGCGCCTATATCGCGACGCTCGACCAGAGCGAGACCGGGCCGATCGCCGACCGCTTCAAGGCCACCTACAGCTACCAGCCCGACGTCAACGTCGCCTATGCCTATGACACGGTGGCGCTGTCGGCCGGCATAGCGAGCTCGGCCGGCCCGGACGGCTTCAGCAAGAAGGTGCTGGAGAACGCGACCGGCTTCCGCGGCTCGACAGGCCTGTTCCGCTTCCGTGCCGACGGCTCGAGCCAGAGGTCGATGCCTTTCTTCAAGGTGGAGAAAGGCAAGCTGAAGCTGGTGGAGAAGTCGACGTCGGGGTTTTGAGGTGGCGGCTAGTTAAGCTGCTGCAGTATCCCGGAGCTGGTTGCGACCATCAGGGCGAAATACATTTGCAAAGCTATCGCACAGATGGCGGCTGCCGAAATTGGAACACCGAATGGCACAACACCTTTGCGATCGAGGTGCTGCACATAATGGCGGAACATGCCTGCCGGGAGAAGGAAAGGATTCTTGACCACCATCGCGGTAAGGATGGCGAAAACCAGCAACAGCAGTGAAAACACGACCAGATCGCTTCCACCGATAAGAAATGGCATCACGCTCATCAGCTTGACATCGCCGGCTCCAACCTTGCGCAAGAGCCAGAACGGAAACAGCGCGACAAAAAGGATGAAGCCACCAATCGCGCTGATGCCCATGTCCAGCCACGAACCCGTTTGCAGTGAATGGAAATGCAGTGTTCCGAGGCCCAGGCAGAGCAGCAGGAGCACATCACGATTGGATATTTTCTGCGTGGAGAAATCGGTCCAAGCGATCCTCGCCAGCAGGAGGATCGCCACCGCCTTGAACAAAAGCGATGCGACGAGCAAGAGGCTCATGAGCGCTCTATGTTCCGCACGCTCGAAGAAAGTAGTTTCAGATTGTTGGCAACGGTCGGATCGTTGGGCGCGAGTTCATAGGCCTTGAGGAAGTTGTTGCGCGCCAACTGCAGCTTACCGCGCAGCAGGTAGGAATAGCCGAGATTGTTGTAGTATTCCGGCGTCGCGCCGAGCAGCTTGTAGGCCCGGCTGTAGGCGAGATCGGAGAGATCGAAGCGCCGGATGCGGTCGCAGGAAGCGGCCAGACCCAGCCAGGCGACGCCATCATTGGGTGCGAGCCGCGTTGCCTTGTAGAACAGCGCGCCGGCATTGCCGTAATTTTCGGAGCGGAACTGGGTCTTGGCCTCGGTTATTGCCTGGTCCGAAGCATAGTAGTCGACATTGCTGACTGTCTTCAGCCCGTCGAACGTATCGCCAAAGGCGGTGTAGTCGCCTTTGGCCGGCTCGTTGGTGCGAACGACACCGTTGTCGAGGTCTTTCGTCTGGCAGCCCGCCAGGAAGATAAGCAGCAGGCTGGTCGCGAATGCGAGGCGCGTTGGCCGTATCATTGTGTGTCCCACGAAGTCCCGACTCAGTTTTAGAGGCTAATCATACGACCGGCTAGAAGAAAATGCCTCTCATGCGGATAACCACCGGCAAAAGCACGATCATGAGCACCACGGGGAAGATACAGATGCCTAGGGGAATCATCATCTTCACAGGCAAAGCATTGGCACGCTCCTCGGCGTGCAGGATTCTCTGGGTACGCATTTCATCGCTGTAGACTCGCAACGCCTCGGTGAGGCTGGTGCCCAGTTCTTCCGATTGCCTAAATAGCACGGCAAGCGCACGTGCCTCTTCAAGACCGATGCGATCGGCGAGTTCACGCAGCGCTTCGCGAAGAGGTTTGCCCGCGCGCAGCTGCAGATTCATGATTGCAAGTTGGATGCCGAGCCATTTGTGAGTGCCAGCCATTTCCTGACTGACCCTCTCGACTGCCGCCTCCAGGCTCATACCGGCATCGGCACAGGTGATCATCATATCCATGAAGTCGGGGAAGCCGCGGCGGTAGGTCTGTTGCTGGGCGTTCTCGAACCGATCGAGCGCGATGCTTGGTATGACCAGACAAGCGAGCCCGAACAGGGCTGCGCCACCGAACAGGATGAAGCCTGGGATTTGCGGCGGGACCGCAGCAACCAGCCCAGCATAGCACCCGAGAAAACCGATGCCGACGGCGGCGATACGCGACAAGGTGTAGATGACTGGTGCGCTGGAGTGATAGAACCCCGCCCGGAAAAGCCGCGCTTCGAGCGCATTTGGCTCGCCACGTTCCTTTTCGAGTGCACGGAAATAGGCATCTATCGGTCGCTGTGCCGCGATCTTGACGAGTTGCTGCTGCGCGTCCAGCGAACGCCTATTGAGTCCTCCTTCCGACAGTAGGCTTTCACCGACGAGCTTGCGGGTCTGAAAGGCGGGCAGGAAGACGAGCGCGCCGAACAGGAACAGCGCCGCCGCCGCCAAGAAAACCGTGAGCGAGACAAGAAGCCCGGAACTCAGGATGTTCGAAAGGACGCTAATAACCCACTCCCATCAGAAATCGAAGTTGATCATACGATACATGATGAAGTCACCAAGCAGGGCCCACAGGCCGAAGATGGTGAAGACCGGAAAGATAAGCGGATTGCCCCAGACCGCTCCATAATAGCTCGGGGCAGCGACCCAAAGGATCGCGAACATGACGAACGGAAAGAGCGAGATGACCCACGCCGAAAAGCGACCCTCGGCGGAGAGGGCCCTGATCTTCATTCTCAATTTCTGCCGCTCGCGCAGCACGGACGAAAGATTGGCAAGAATTTCGGTGAGGTTGCCGCCGGTCTTGCTCTGGATGGAAAGAGAGACGGAAAGAAGGTTCAAGCCCTCGAAGCCAACGCGCTCAGCCAGTTTCCGAGCCGCCTGCTCGATGCTGAGCCCGAAGGTGATTTCGTCGGAAACGATGCCGAATTCGGTACCAAGCGGGTCAGGCATTTCGCGCGCGACGAGCCCAACCGCCACCGAAACCGGATGGCCTGCTCGCAATGAACGCACGATCATGTCAAGGGCGTTGGGCAATTGCTTGGCGAACTTCAAAATCCGCTTGTTGCGAGCCCGGCGGAGGAAGAGGACCGGCAGTACGAAGCCCACGATAATGAAGGCCAGCAAGGTCGGCATCGCCGAAAACCCCGCCAGCAGCTTGAGCAACAGCGCAACGACCAGTCCTGCCAAGATGAAGACGGCGGCAAAGGTCAGCGGATTGCCGGTGACGCCCGACTGCGTGTAAAGCCTGTTCAGCGCAACGGCGCCAAAAATATAGTCGCCAGAGTCGGTCAGTCCGCGTTCGCGCAGCAGGTTTTGCAAGGTCCGCTCAGCGGGCTCGTCCTCCTCGGCCAGGCGCGTCAGCCGCCGGTTGATCGTTCCGGCTCGTGAGCGACCCTTTGAATAGGAGACGTAAAGTGCTTCCGCCGCGAGGATGACGGATGCCGCTGCCAGCACATAGATGAAGTATATTATGGTCTGGCTGGTCAGCATCAGAGCGGAACCTGCGGGTTGAAGGCGTCCTTGCCGAAGTGAAATCCGAGGGTGGCCGCTTCCTGGGCGAAACGCGGACGGATGCCGGTGGCGCGAAACTCGCCGACAATCTGGCCGTCCGCTGCGACGTCGCGGCGGACGAAGTGGTAGAGTTCCTGCAATTGGACGACGTTGCCTTCCATGCCGGTCAGCTCCGATATGGAAATCACCCGCCGGCCGCCGTCCGACAGACGCTGGGTCTGCACGATGATGTCGATGGCCGAAGCGATCTGGGCGCGGATAGACTCATGCGTCATCGGCATGCCGGCCATGCCGACCATTTGCTCGAGTCGTGAGAGCGCGTCGCGCGGCGTGTTGGCATGGATGGTCGTCATCGAGCCTTCATGGCCGGTGTTCATCGCCTGCAGCATGTCGAAGGCTTCCTCGCCCCGTACCTCGCCGACGATGATGCGATCGGGCCGCATTCGCAGCGCGTTCTTGACCAGCTCACGCTGACGCACTTCGCCCTTGCCCTCGACATTGGGAGGGCGGGTTTCCAGCCGGCCGACATGCGGCTGCTGCAACTGCAGTTCCGCCGCATCCTCGATGGTGATCAAACGCTCCCTGGCCGGAATATAGCTCGACAGCGCGTTGAGCAAAGTCGTCTTGCCGCTGCCCGTGCCGCCCGAAACCAGGATTGACTTGCGCGTCTGCACGGCGATCCGCAACAAGTCGACCATGGGCGCGCGGATGGAGTTGAAGGCCATCAGCCGTTCCAGTGAGTAAGGATGCTTCGAGAATTTGCGGATCGAGACCAGCGGGCCGTCCACCGAAATCGGCCGCACGGCGATGTTGACGCGCGAGCCGTCGTCGAGGCGCGCATCGACCATCGGCGAAGATTCGTCGACTCGCCTGCCGATGTTGGAGACGATCTTATTGACGATGCGTAGCAGATGCGCCTCGTCGCGAAAACGGATCGAGGTCTCCTCGAGCACGCCGCGGCGTTCGATAAAGACATGGTTGTGCGTGTTGATCAGAATGTCGGCGATCGAATCGTCTTTCAGGAGCGGTTCGATCGGGCCAAGCCCCAGCATCTCGTCGGCGGTGTCGCTAGTCAGCTGATCCAGTTCGCGAGCATTCAAAGGAACGTTGCGGGCGCGTACAAACTCACGAACGATCGGCCGGATCTCATTGAGGATCTCGTCCTTGGACGCGTTCTCCAGCGCGGTCAGATTGAACCGGTCGATAAGATGCCGGTGCAGCTCAACCTTCAGCGTCAGGAAGTCGTCGCTCTGCGATTCGGCTTCCGCAACAGGGGCACTTGCCGCCCCGTTAAGCGCCGCGACCGGCACCGGCGCTTTCTGTTCGTTCGACCCTTTGATGAAGCGACCCAACATGCCGCTTGTCCCCTTGTGATTTTCCCCGGGTCGAAACTAAGCGTTAACCACAGGGGGCACAAGCGCAGGAAGGACACACCGCGTGTATTACTTGAGACATAGTTAAGAATGCGGTTTCGGGAAATCGTTTTTATTTCCGCCCACTGTCCGGTCGGGGACTAAAGTCCTAAGACCTTTGTCCCCATGTCGGCATCGATACCACTAAGTCGTTTAATATAAAGGGCTATGCTGGACCCCTAATATGGGTACATCCCCTGTCCGAAGGAGGCAGAATTGTGAATGAATGGTTAAGACGGCTTGAAAAGTGAGACGAATCAAGCCCTTGTCGAAAATGAAGTTTTAAATTTTCAGGTATTGAACGGTTAAGGGATTGTTAATCCGTTTGACACTGCTTTTTCAGCGGACCTAGGATTGCATTCGACGGGGGATGCTTGGGTATGGGGTTCATCCTTAGGCTCGTCTCGTCGGGTTCAAACCTCCAAAGGGAGAAATTGGCATGAACATGCTCATGACGATGGCCCGGCAGTTCCGCGACGATGAAAACGGCGCTGCTATGGTCGAATATTCAATCCTGGTCGGCATCATTGCCGGCGCCGCCATTCTTGCGATCGTCGCCATTGGTCTCTGGGTCAGCGGACGTTTCGGCAATCTCTGCGACATTCTTAACGGCAAGGGTGCTGTGACCGGCGGCGGCACCGGCACTTGCGTCAAGGGCACTGGCGCAGGCTCCTGATATTTATTTCTCAGGCCCGGGTCTCAGGCCCGGGCCTGATACAGGTACGCGATGGGGTGACGCGGCCGGTTGTAACGGGCTTTTTGGGGTTGGGCTATGCGCGCTAATACTGTCATCATGATCATCCTCGCCTGCGTGTTTGGCGTTCTGGCGGTTGTGCTTGCCAACATCTGGCTTGCCAACCAGCGAAACGCGATGGCCCAGAACGACAATGTCAAACGCGACACCGTGGTGGTGGCGGCGGTGGCGCTGAAGTTCGGCGACACGCTGTCTGAGGACAAGCTTCAGGAAATTGCGTGGCCCGCGGGCGCCGTTCCCGCCGGCGCTTTCAGGACGACCAAGGATCTGCTGGCCGGCCAAGGCAGCAAGCAAGCCCTGCAAACGATCGGCGTCAACGAACCTGTTCTCGCCGGCAAGATCACAGGCCCGGGCCAACGCGCAACGCTTTCCGCGGTGCTTGGGGAAGGCATGAAGGCTGTTTCGATCAGGGTCAACGACGTGCTGGGTGTCGCCGGATTTGTCTTTCCCGGCGATCGTGTCGACATCCTGCTGACCCGCACGTCCCTAGACGGAGGCGCGCAAAAAAGTTTTGTTGATGTGCTGCTGCAGAGCGTCAAGGTTCTCGCTGTCGACCAGGTAGCCGACGAAAGCAAGGACAGCCCAACAGTCGTCAAGGCGGTCACGGTTGAAGTCAACACCAAGGACGCGCAAAAGCTGACGCTCGCCGCGGGTGCCGGACAGTTATCGTTGGCGCTTCGCCAGGCCGCTGCCAGCAAGGGCGAGACGACCGAGCGCGTAACGGTCTCGGATCTCACCGGGGACACGCCGGAAGACGTCGCCAAGCGACAGGCCGAGCTCGACCGACAGAAGGCCGCCGAGGCGGCCGCCGCCGCAGACCGCAAGCGGATCGATGGGCTCGCTCAAGCCGTGGAACGCGTGGGCAGCCAGATCGATGAGTTAAGTAAGGTGAAGCCCGAGCCGGCTGTTGCGCCCGCACCACAGACGCAAGAAGTTGTAAAGGAAGTGGTCAAATATGTGCAGCCGGAACCGCCAGCCCGCGCTACAATCGGCGTGTTCCGCGGCGTGAAACTCGAAACATACGATGTGCCGCGACTGAAGTAACGAGGGACGGCTGCAAATCGCAGCATTCGGGGAGACGGGAATGCAGTGTTTGTGTGTGAGGGTAGCGGCGGCTGCGCTAATCCTCCTGGTGGTGTCGGTGTTCTCTGACGTTTCGGCCCATGCGGCTGACCGCTTCATCGACGTGTCGAACCCGTCCATCCACCGTGTGTTCGTTCCCGTCTCGCAATCGGTCACGATCCAGGTGAATGCGACGCTGGGCGACATTGTCGTCGGCGACGAAAAGATCGCCGACGCCCAGCCGATGACCGACAAGACGCTCTATGTCATCGGCAAGGGTATTGGCACTACAACTGTCAATCTGTTTTCCGAGGACAAGCGCTCACTGGGCGCCATCCAGGTCGAGGTCGGTCAGGACGTGAGCGATATGGCGTCGGCGATCCGCCAAGTGGCTCCAAAGGCTCGTATCGAGATCGGTTCAATCAACGGCAAGATCCGGCTTTCCGGTCACGTCAAGGACGCCGCAACGCTGGCATCCATCGTGGAGGTAACCCAACAGTATGGTCCTGATGCGATCATCAATGCCGTTACGATCGATGACAGCCAGCAGGTCAATCTGTCGGTGCGCATCCTGGAAGCCAAACGCAATGCCGGCCGCGACCTCGGTGTGTCTTGGAGGGGTGTAAACCGCAGCGGCAAGACCGCCTTCGCCACAGGCGACTATACTACTGACAAGGACGGAGCGGTTTTCGGACCTGGCGAGCTGATTAGCGGCCTTTTGTCCGGCTCCAGCCCCTTCGCGGCGCTCGTTACGCGCGTCATCGACAGCAACATCAAGGTTGATTTGCTCATCCAGGCACTGGAGTCGAAAGGTGTCGTGCGCTTGCTGGCCGAACCAAATCTCACGACAGTTTCCGGCGAGGTCGCCAGCTTCAATGCCGGTGGCGAGGTACCTATCCGCAGCATAGGTACCGATGGTGAGGTCCAGATCGTATACAAGCAGTTCGGCGTCAATCTGAACTTCACGCCCGTCGTGCTCGACGACGGCAAGATCCACATCAGGCTCGCGCCTGAAGTCAGCGACCTAACGGGATTTACACCCGCTGGCGACCCGATCTTCACCAACCGCAAGCTGGCAACCGTGGTAGACCTTCGCGACGGCCAGAGTTTTGCTGTGGGCGGGCTGCTCTCCAGCAAGAACACCAGGCTGCAGGAGCAGGTGCCGTGGCTCGGGCAGGTGCCGATCATCGGCGCCCTGTTCCACAATTCCAGCACGCAGAAGGAAGAGACCGAACTGGTCATCATCGTCACCCCGAACGTCGTGCGGCCGGTCAAGCCTGGCCAGCAATTGGCGACGCCATTCGACAAGACCAAGCCGGCAAACGACCCGGAGCTCTTCCTGCTTGGCCAGCTCGAAGTCAACAAGGATATGATCCGCAGATATGAGCTCGGCGAAGGTGTCACGGGCCCCTACGGCCATATGCTGGACGTCAAATCGAAGGACAAGATGCTCTATGTCAAGAAATAGGCTCCTGCTCGTCCTTCTCGGCTGCAGCCTGCTTGCCGGCTGCGCCGCCGACTATCTGAACAATTACGACACGATGACGCTGGCTGCAGGCGACTCGCAGAAAGCCAATCAGCTACTGCAGACGGTTGATCCCTACAATCCCGCTTCGAACAACACGAAGATCGAGGGCGATGGGACGCGTGCCGTCGGAGCCGTCCAACGGTATAAAGTTCCACCGGCCCCGCCGCCAACAACCAACATGACGGTCAACGTCGGTCCGGCAGGTGCGAGCACGCAGTGAAGTGAACGAAACGATGCGGCTGTGCCGGGCATAGGAGGGCTTGGCGCTAAGGGGTAGAGGGTAGGGCCATGTTGCGAACTGTTCGCGCGTTCTGGCACGATCAAAGCGGGATAGCGCTGATCCTGGTCAGCGTGATGTTGCCCGCGATCATCGGCTTGTCGCTCTTGGCAATCGACATGAGCCGGATGAACAATCTGGACAACGACCTGCAGAAGGGCACGGATGCCCTGGCACTCGCCGCAGCAGCCGAATTGAACGGCAGGTCCGATGCTTGGACGCGCGCCGAGAATGCCCTCACCAACCTGGTGTCTAACAACACGATGTTCGCCGACGGCGGACCTGTTTCGCTGACAACTGGCACCGGAGCCGCCACGGTGGATGCGACCTATTCCGCATGCCGGTCGAAGGGGCAGGTTTCGTGGTGCTTCCTTGCGAGTATTCCTGCAAATGATTCCGACCCGATCACGTCGGCCAACTACGCCGCGTCGGCGACTGCGACCCGTTTCATCCAGGTATGGGCGCAGCCGGAGGGCATCACGCCCATGTTCCCAGTCTCAGTCTCCTCTCCTGGAACGGCGACCGATAAGAGTTACAATCTTACTGACGTCTCGGTGGCAGGCTTCACGTCGGGAGTTTGCAACTACACTCCGGTCTTTATGTGCAATCCGTATGAGATGGTGAACGGCACCAATTCCGCCGGTGGGGCCACGCTCGAGCAAGCGGTGACGGACCCGGCTATCCACCGCCGGCTGATCGAGCTCCGCAAAGTGGGCAACGGCGCCGCCTATGGTCCGGGCAATTTCGGTTTCCTCGCGCCGCCGCTGGATCTCGGCCATGGCGCGCAGGCGCTGGCCCAGGCGATCGCCACCTCCAAACCCCGTGGCTGCTATTCGGCTGAGGGTGTTAGCACCAAGACAGGCCAGAACACCGGTCAGGTGCAGGACGCGTTCAATTTACGCTTCGGGATCAAAGCAAACGGCAGCGGGTTCGATGATCCCGAATATGGGCCGGCGGAAAATGTACGGATGGGAGCAACGTCCAAGGACTGGCAGGACCAGAACGGCAACATAACCAAGGATAAATGTGTAGCGTACAACAAATTGACATTCGGCGACCCCGGCACAATGGGCCTTCCTAAAGATCAGAGCACACCTTACATGGGCGGGCGCATGGGTGCCGGGGATTATCAGCTACTTGGACCCGGCAATTATTGGCAGACCAATTTTGGCAACGCGTCGTATCCCAGTTCCTGGAATACGACCACGCCGATGCGCTATGAGGTCTACAAATACGAACGCGCGGCTTTGGCCAATGGCACGCTACCGTCGTTACCACCGACTGTCGATCAGTCAATGGTTGGCGTGAAATCACCTGGCGGCGATATCGGGACTCCGCCAACCCAGTGCCTGCCGCCCATCAATACTGTTGATCGTAGGCTGATCTATGGCGCACTCCTTAACTGCCAAGCGCTTGAGGCAGAGGGTTACGATCTGAACGGCAACAGCACCAACCTTCCCGTCGAAGCTTTCGCCAGTTTCTTTCTCACACAGCCGGTCGCGGGAGCGAATGACGACGCCTCGGTCTTCGTTGAGTTGGTCGACATTACCGGCCGCAGCGGGGCAGGAACGCTCGACAACTTCCTGCGCGATGAAGCGCAGCTCTATCGGTGACGGCAATGTCGAACCTGCTGTCCCGCATCGTCAAACGTTTTCGCTCGGACCAGCACGGCACAGTCCTCGTAGAGATGACCTTGGTTGCGCCACTGATGCTGCTCCTGTCGGCAGGCGTGTTCGAATTCGGCAACCTGATCCACGATAAGCTCCTGATGGAGGCCGGCCTCACTGACGGAGCCCGGTTCGCCGCCCGCTGCAACAGCAAGCTTTACGCTGATGCTACCCCCCTAGCACGATCGACTGCGCCGATCGCGCCAAGAACATTGCTGTCTTCGGCAATTGGGATGGGACAGCGCCCTCACGCATCCCTGGCTGGCAAAAAACGGACGTCACGATCAGCATTGCCGACCCGACCACCTGCAAAGATGCGATCGACCCCGGCACCGGCACTGTGATGTATCTGTCGACCACATCGCAGGTCTGCATCGTGACGGCTTCCGGCACTTACGCCTACAGCAATCTAGACAGCGTTGGCCTGCTGTCATTGTTCAACATCACCACCGTCACCCTAGGGGCCAGCCATCAGGAGCGGCTATTCCGATTTTGATGATGCTGAAACGGTTCCTGCGATCAGAAGACGGAGCGACGATGGTCGAAATGGCCATCGCGATGACACTGCTGCTCACTCTTACCTTGGGTTTTATCGATTTCGGCTACGCATTCTATCAGTGGAACGCCGCAACCAAGGCGGTGCAGATCGGCGCGAGGCTCGCCTCGATCTCCGATCCGGCGGTAAACACAGCCACGTTTGCGGCGGCCGACCCGGCTACGGATCCAGGGGCGCCGATCAAGGCAGGACAGTACTCGTTCGAGTGCAAATATTCCGGCGGTACCGGCGCATGCAACGGCAATTCCTCGATATTCAACGCGACCGCTTTCAGCCGGATTTTCCGCGGCGACACGGCAGTAACCAATGACGATGCCTGCCCTGGCCTCGCCGCCAATCAACGGCCCGGGATGTGTCAATTCTTCCCCGGCCTGCAGCGCGCTAACGTCGTGGTGACCTACGCGGCGACCGGTCTCGGCTATCAGACGCGGCTGGGCGGCCCGGTGCCGACCATCACCGTCAGCCTCCAGAACATCAACTTCCAGTTCTTCTTCCTGGGCGGTCTGCTCGGGTTCTCAAATATCAATGTGCCCTCCATGTTGAGTACTGTAACCGGCGAGGATTTGAAGAGTACGTCGCCATGAACGCCATAGACACCAGAGTGACACCCACGAAACGCAAGCAAGTCGCGCTGTTTTCCTCCGATCCGAATTTCAAGCGCGACGTGACGACCAGGCTCGACGCGCTGGCGATCTATGACGTCAGGGTTTCGGAAGCGGTCGAGTTCCTGAAGGGGCCGCCGGTCGATGCGCGGCCGGGCATCATCATCCTCGATCTCGGCAGCGGCGAGTTGCTCGGCAATGCGGGCATCGTCGAGGCGCGCGCGGCGTGGTCGTCCGTGCCGCTGATCGCGATTTCGGACGAGCTGACCTCCGAGCAGACGCGCGTGCTGGTGCGCATGAACGCGTCCGACTGGCTGCACAAGCCACTCGACGCCAAGGAGCTGCTCAACGCCGTCACCTTCCACGACACCGGCAACAGGGGCACCAAGAGCCGCATCATCACCTTCATCAGCGCCAGCGGCGGCGCCGGCGCCACCACGCTGGCGATCTCGGCGGCCGAGCACCTCGCCTCCAAATCGCCCGATCGGGCCGCCTCGACCTGCCTCGTCGACCTCGATTTCCAGAGCGCCAATTGCGGCGCCTATCTCAACCAGTTCAACCAGTTCGACCTTACCGGCATCATCGGCCAGCCGGACCGGCTCGACGTCGAGCTGATGGATGTCATCAAGCTGTCGCGGCCGTCGGGCCTGACGCTCTATTCCTTCGAGCGGCCGCAACTGCCGTTCGAGCAGCAGGGGGCCGATTTCGTGCTGCGGCTGCTCGACCTCGTCGCCTATCGCTTCGACGACATCGTCATCGACCTGCCCAATATCGAGACGCCGTGGCACGATGCGGTGCTGCGCACGAGCGACGAGATCTTCATCGTATTCGAACTCAACGTCGCCTCGCTCAGGCAAGGCAAGCGGCTTTACAAGAAGATCCGCGAGCTGCGCGGCAACGGCGTCTCGATCACGCTGGTCGCCAACAAGCACAAGCGCAAATGGTTCGGCAACCACTTCTCGCGCAGCGAACTGGAGAAGATCTTCAAGGCGCCGCACATCAAGTCGCTGGCGCTCGACAATGCCTTGCTGACCGACGCGCTGAACCGCGCCATCCTGCCCACCGAGGTGGACGGGCGTGCGCGCTTCAACAAGGACCTGAAGGCGATGTTCAAAGAGCGGCTGGATAATGCTCAGCGCTGAAGCAATTCCAGGAAAAGTGCGCAGCGGTTTTCCGTCCGGAATTGCGTCGCGACAGAGGCTTGCGGTCGCCAGGCAGCTGGCCGCCGTTTGCGTCGTCGGCATTGCGCTGGTGTCGGGCGGCGAGCCCGCCGCCGCCGGATCGGCACCGCCGCTTCCGGCAATGGGTCCCAGCCTGCGCAAGGCGGTCGCCTTCCAGAGCGCCGAGCAGCCGGGAACGATCGTCATCCGCAAACAAGAAAAGGCGCTCTATCTGGTGACGAGCCAGGGCCACGCGCTGCGCTACCAGATCAGCGTCGGCCGCGACGGGTTCGGCTGGACCGGGACCGTCAAGGTCTCGGCCAAGACCGAATGGCCGGAATGGCGACCGCCGAAGGAGATGCGCGCCCGCCAGCCGGAGCTGCCGGCGATGGTGCCGTCGGGCCCCTATAATCCGCTCGGCGCCAGGGCGCTTTATCTTGCGCGCGAGGGTCGCGACACGCTTTATCGCATCCATGGAACCAACGATCCCAAAGGTGTCGGCTTCGACGGCACGTCGGGCTGTTTTCGCTTGACGAACACCGATGTGATCGATCTCTTCAAGCGCGTCGCGGTGGGCGCAAAGGTGGTGGTTGAATGACGATGATCAGCGAGCCGGACGTTCCGGCAATCGAGCTTGGCCAGCCAGAGCCGACCTTAAGCAAACCGAGCCGGGCAAGAACCATCGGCGCCATCGCGGTGGGTGCAGCGCTGGTCACGACGATCAACGTGACCGCCGCGGTCTACCTCTATCGTGGCGTCAACGACCTGCGGCAGATCGAGGCGCGGCTGGGGCAACTCGGCCAGTTCGAGCAGCGGATCGGCGCCCGCATCGATACCGTCAACAACGGCTTCCAGAGCCGGTTCGAGACGCTGGACCGGCAGTTGCAGGCAAGCTTCGGCCAGATCAACGGCAATCTCGTCCGGCTGGAGCAGTCCCAGCCGGCTGCCGTCGGCGCCGAGATGCCGCGCGCGCCGCAGCCCGCCTTTGCCGGCACGACAATGGCGGAAGCGTCGACAGGCCAGGACGGCGACGCGCCGCCTAGGATGACCGCGCCTCCCGGCCCCAATCCGGCCTATCAGCGCATCCAGCAGGCCGACGGCAAGGTCTATTACAAGAAGATCAACTGATCTGCGGCGGGCCGTGTTCGCCTTGATTAAAGGTCGCGCTGCAGGGCGAGAATGCGGACCGCCCGAGCTTCCTCGCGCTGCCGCGCTTCGCCAAGGAAGGCGATGTGGCAGTAAGCGCATGCCGCCAGGCCAAGACACAGAACCAGGCTGTTCTTGAAGCTGAAGTCGATCATCAGCGAATACTGGAAGCCATGCGGAGCCGTGAACGAAGCGATCGTGCTCGCCGTTTCGGAATGGCTGCCGCCCGCGATCATCAGCCCGGCGAAGAGCAAAGCCGCATGGTTGGCGAGGAAGAAGCCGGCAGGCCGCTTTGCGTAGCACGCCATCCAGCAGGCGGCCGAAGCGACGAGGATGATCGCGGCGTCGAGCATCATCGAGCCGCCGAGGTAGAAATCCAACTGCTGCCAGAACATCGTCGAGAAGGGGCGCAACTCGCCCCAGGCCTGCCACATCACGGGGCTGGCCGGATAGGATCCGAGCAGGAAGGTCGCCGTTCGCTCCGCCGCCAGGACAAGCAGCATGAGGGCCGGGAAAGCAAAGAGCAGTAGCGGCTTGCGCGTCATGTCACCCCCTCGACATCCGATGCCGGAGTGTATGTCGCATAAGTTGCGCGACACTTAACGCAACGCCTTGCTTTTCAGGCAATGTCGCCGCCGCTTAATGTATGATGCGATGGTGGGAATTGAGGCGCGGTGGTCCTTGTGGGCGAGGTAAGGTCGACCGGCAGGCTTGGCTTGACGCTCGGCAGTCTCGGGCTGGCCGCGGGAACGCTGTTGATCATCCTGAGCAGGCAATGGCTGCCTGCCGCCCCCTCGCCGCCACCGGCCCAGGACGTAGACGATGCGCAACCGGCCCCTCGCATGCCCGTTCGTGATAGCCGACCGACGCAGCCGGCGCGCAGGATCGCCGAGCACCTCATTGCGCCGCCACCGCTCGACGCCGCCGGCATCGAGCGCCTCGAGCCCCGTCCCCCGCTTGGCGAGCTTGGCCTCGCATCGCCGCCGAAGACGCCGATGCCGCAGGATTGGCGCGAGACGCTGCTCCATCGGCCGACCGCCACGTCATCGGCGACCTTCGAAGCCATGGGGCGCACGGTCGCCATCACCGGCACCATCGACATCGATCCCGGCCGGATCTGTCAATTCGGCGATGCCAGCTGGCCGTGCGGCCAGCGCGCCCGTGCCGCCTTCAACGCCTGGCTGCGCGGCCGGGCGCTGAAATGCGTCCTGCCGCCGGACGTCGAACGCTTTGCCATAGCCGCGTCCTGCAAGCTCGGCAACCAGGATGTCGGTGCCTGGCTTGTGTCCAACGGCTGGGCGATGGCCTCGCCGCTGGGCATCTACGGCAAAGCCGAATCCGTGGCCAGAAGCGCGGAAATGGGCATTTTCGGCCCGCCGCAATAGCATATCGGAAAGGTGAGCGTCGGTTTTCCGTCCTGAATTGCGTGAAAGCAGAATGGTCAGAGCCGTTCAGCGATTCTAGTGAACGGCTCTGGCGCCGCGCGAATCGTCCGAAGCGGAAGTGAAGCCGCAGCCGCCGGCGAGCGCCGGATCCAGAAAGATGCCGAGTTCCTTCAAATTGTAAGTTTTGCTGACATCGAAATCGTAACACACCTTCTCTAAAGCCAATGCGTCCAACAGGAGATTGGCCCGTGACCACAAAAGCGCAGATCGCGCCGGTTCAGACATGGAAGCACATGGTTTGGCTGCCCTTGCTGGGCACCGCCGCCTGCCTCGGGCTGTCGCTCGGCCTGAACTACCTGCTTCTGCTGAGCGACGTGTTGACGCCATTCGGCCGCAGCGTCGTCACTGCAACGCTGGTCCCCATCGTCATCGGCCTGCCGCTCTTTGCCCTGCTCGGATGGAAACAGGTCGAGATCCTCCGCTACCGCCAGGAACTCACCAGGTCCGGAACCTACGATCGGTTGACCGGCTGCCTCAACGGCGCCGTGTTCATGTCCATGGTCGACAGAAGGGCGGCAAGGGCGGCCGGCCCGCGTTCCGGCGCCTTTCTGGTCATCCATCCCGAACATCTCGCATCGATCAACCTGCGCTTCGGGCTCGGGTGGGGCGACGAGGCCTTGCGGCTCATTGCCTCGGCCATCCGCTCCTCGGTGCGCAAGGACGACCTTATTGGCCGCCTCGGCAACTCGATGTTCGGTGTCTTCCTTCCAGGCGCCACGAAGCAGGACGCCAAGGAGGTTGGCGAACGCATTCGAGAGGCGGTGGGCCAGATCTATTTCGCGCCAAAAGGCGAAAAGGACGTGCTTGCCATCCGCGCCGGAGGCGTCGTCTTCGAGCATGAACTGGCTTTCGAGGACATGTTCCGCTCGGCGGAGGAACTGCTGCTGGATGCCCAGGACGAGGCAAACATGGCCTTGTCGCACATCAGCAACTGAGTCGCGTTTGGGCAAGTCCAAACGGCGGACACTTGGCTTATGATCGAGCCGCTTAGGTTGGTTCAGCAAACGCACGCCGATTGCCGCCACCATTCTCGGGGACAAACAAAATCCCTAGAACGCACGAATGATTTTCGCCCCGGTCTCGCGGCGACGGCCCAGCAATCCATCCTCCACTTCCAAAAGTGCGATCGTTCAGAAATTGCCGAGCGCGCTGCCAGGTCGTCCTGGGACCAGCCTAGGCTAGGAGCGCTCGTGCGGCATTGCGGCTGACTGAGTTCGCTAGTTGTGAGCTTTCGGGAGGTTGTCCATTCGGACCGGACCGAGGAGACTGGAGTTACCACGCTTCAGCATCCATCGGAGGATCCGAATGAACATCCATAAGAATGCCCGTCTCACACCGCTGCGTCGAGAGGAGATGGCGCTGTCGGTGATAGAAGGCGCTTTCTCCAAAGCCCATGCGGCGCGTGTCTACGGCGTGTCGGCCAAGATCGTGGCGCGCTGGGTCGAGCGCTACAAGTCCGAAGGGCGGGCCGGCATGATCGACCGTTCCTCGCGGCCCGCCCATATGCCGCAGGCCACCGCTGCGTTGATCGCCGAGCGCATCATGGCGCTGCGGCGGCAACGTTGGACCGGCAAGCACATCGCCCATGAGGTCGGCGTCTCGCCCGCCACCGTTAGCCGGGTTCTCAAGCGTGCCGGACTGTCGCGGTTGCGGGATATCGAACCGGCCGAGCCGATCCGACGCTACGAGCGCGAGCATCCTGGCGAGATGATCCATATCGATATCAAGAAGCTCGGTCGTTTCGAGCGCATCGGTCATCGCATTACCGGCAAGCGCACCGGCAATGCCAGCTCGCGCGGCAGCAGTTGGGAGTTCGTCCATGTCTGCATCGACGACGCCTCCCGCATCGCCTTCTCGCAGATCCTGCCCGACGAGAAAAAAGAAAGCGCCATCGCCTTCCTCAAGGCGGCGGTGGCCTACTACGCCAGCCTCGGCGTCACGATAGCCCGCGTCATGACCGACAACGGCTCCTGCTACAGATCAAAGGCCTTCGCCAAGGCCTGCCGCGATCTCGGCCTCAAGCACGTCAGGACAAGACCCTATACACCCAAGACCAATGGCAAGGCCGAGCGCTTCATCCAGACAGCACTGCGCGAATGGGCTTATGCCATCGCTTATCCGACTTCAGATCACCGCGCCGCAGAGTTGCCGGTCTGGCTGCACAGATACAATTGGCACCGTCCCCACGGGAGCCTAAAGTCCAAAACACCTATCAGTCGCCTCGCTCTAACCGAGGACAACCTGTTGAGGCTCCACAGCTAGTTCGGCAACACGGCCGAATCCGAATTCAACGTAGTGCCACTGAGATTTCATCCGGGCCCCGACCGTTTCTGTTACGCCGTGTGGCGCGGGTTGAGCAACCGGCGAAGACGCGGAGCCACCAAATAGCGCAGCGTCGGAGCCGGTTGCGGTGATGGCCTCGGCGAAATCCGCCGTGGGTCTGTTAGCCAAGCGACGAAGCTCGCGAGCAACGCGTCGGCCGAGGATCGAAGTGTCCGAGATCGCGGCCAGGCATCGCGCGTTACGTCGGTCGACGATGTGGAGCATGCGGAGCGCCGCCCACACGCAAACTGGTCATGGCGAAACCCAGCGACCACCGCTTCGACCAGGATCGAAGCCCGCGTCCCGACTCGTCGTGATCCACGCTTGCGCACGGTCAGCCCCTCCCTCCCGGTAAAGCTCCGGTTGATGCCAGACGCCTCGCCTTCACGCCGCAGCAGAATGAACAGCCGCCATAGCCGAAGCGTCGGCGTTCGTTGGTAAGCTCGCGCAACGCCTATCGAAGGGAATCCCAAGCCGCAAAAATTGTCACTAAAGCTAAGGGACAACAGCATACAGCCGTCGCATTCCGGCCAATGCACCCTCTTGAAAGGGGAATAGGGGGCAAAAGAGGGGAAGAGGCGGCAAAAGGCGATTTCTTTCAGATTCGCCCGAAACAGGACATACTCCGCGAATGTCCAAAGCGCCCCTCCAGAATCTAAGTCACGTGCTGGTTAGTCCGTCCGAAAGTATGCCGCTTCCTGCCGCCATGGGCATCAGGCGGCACGTCGACACGCTTGCACGAACAACCAGACAGACAAACTGCCTGAAATGCGATCTCAATTCTACGTGGTTGAGGCGCGGCTCGGCGAGCGCGTCGCCGCGCATGCAAAAGCGAGAAATATCCCACCTAATCGCTGCAACGCTAGGGAGTGTCGCATGAAGCCTTTTGCAGCTTTTGATACCGAGACAAGCTACGGAACAGTCAGCTTGCGAACAGCTTCCGGCATTCGAAGATATCCGGTCAATCAAAATGCGCGCTTGTCCATTCTGCTTCAATTGGAATGTCTGTGCTCTTTCCGTAAACCTCATAAACCCCACAGCTGGATTTATTTCTATACCCTTGACAACAAACTTGTCCTTTCAAACCTCCAGTATGCCAAATCCATTGAGTTGATTGGCGATGACGTGGAAGCGATGCCTTGCTATTATCCTCCGGAATTTATCGAGCGCTAGACGATTTGGATACAGGCGAGATTTCTGATGGCGTTAAAACTAACTGCCAAGCAGTTATCGCTGATATAGGTGATGAAAAAGCCATGCGGATAGTCTCCTTTGTTCGCATCACCTACGACGCGGGAGAGGACGAGTGGAACTTCTTAGACAAAGGAACTGCTAATACATTCTTCGGATTGGAAGCTGCAACCTTTGAGGTCCCACCACATACCCTCGCTCAAATTGAGGAAGAGGGCTACTACCGAGCGCGATACGCCAATCTTGACCGTGTCGCAGTTATTGAGATTCCGAGTGACCGATATCACAGATTGACTCGGACACGAAGTCGATCAAAACCCATAAAGAGGGCGTCTCAGCTCAGTCGCGCGCCAACTCAATTGCCAAAGAAATCAGCTGGTGCTGCGAGAGAGGATTGAAGTCCCTCAGAGGTGGCACCTCAGCATTGAAAACAAAAAGCTTTTCGGGGCTTTCGCATCCGATCTCATAACAGCGACCCACAACATGTGCAACCTACACAGTCGCGGAACCCGAGGTCATCCACGAGTCCTTCTGCCACTCGAAAAGGAAGGAGCGACGGCTGCAAAAGAGCCTGGCGCAAGAGGCGAAGGCAGTGAGAGCCTGAAACTGAATAGCCCGGCCGTGCTTATCTAGGTGACACAGGATTTGCACGCCGGGCTACCCAGCAGGGCTAGTGAACCTAGCCTACCCTTTCAAGTTCCGCCGAAAGCAGGTCAGGGTCAATTAGGCCCTGCTTGAAAAGGCACATGACCTTGACCGCAATCCGTTCGCGTTCATCCGCGCTGACAATTCGATGCTTTGAGCAATAATCGTTGAGAGCTTTCGTGAGAATTGCCAGTTCATCGGCATCAGCGACCCCATATGCCGACATGACCGCCTCCCTAAGCGGGACGACATCACAACCGCTTCCAAACATCCGTGTGCCTCTGCTCGATACGGGCGACCCTCGGAGAATACACCCAAAAAAAGTCAGCTACCAGTCAATTGGCCTCGGACTGTGGTCTGAGGGCCGATGCGCGGAACCTTAATTTAAGCAACTGCTTATATATGAATGTCGCTGCATTGGTTTTCCCCGCCGGTGGCGGTCAAGACAAGCCGCGTTGGAGTCACCTACCAGTGCAACAGTGTGGAAGGGGCCGCCGAGCAGCTTCTGCAATGGACCAAGCGCGGTCCTAAGTGGCACAGCGCAGTGCAACTCTGCATGGATGCCATGGTCGAGCGGGTGAAGCCGGAACTAGTCCGCAGGGCTTTCCTTGAAGCCGCCAAGGAGGAGGGTAAGCTACTGTCTTCCTAGGGGCACAGGAGACAGAAGCACTACTCCATGTCCGGCACGTCGCCCCCGACAAAGAGGGTCTTCGGCTCCCCATACTCGCCAACGGCGGGGTTGGCCTCGCGGGACCACGCAATGGCACCGGCATGCTTGCCCGCCAGCGCCCTTGCCGTCCTTATGGCCCGCTCCTCGCTCTGCTGTTCTGCCGGCCCGTAGACGGCCTGGAGGGTGCCCTCTTCGTCCCGGTCGAAGGCGGTAACCACGATGAGCTTCGGGGTCTGCCGCTGCGGGAGAATGCTTTCGCCCATGGCTGCCTCACGCCACGGTGGGGTGCGTGTCGTCAAAGCTGATGGCGACCAGCCCCGGATATCGATGAGCGATGGCGAGTATCTGGGTCTCCAGTTCGCAGTTGTAGGCCATCAGCGCCTCCACGGCGTCCACGGGGCTCTCATACTTGGAGATGAGCTTTTGGGCCTCCGCGTGCAGTTCGGCCTTGGCGGTCGGGTCGAGATTGTAGGTGCTCACGGGCTCCGCTCCTCATCCCACCAGCCGGCGCGAACGCGGGGATGGCCGGGCGGCGGCATCGAGCTTTTCCTGAAGGTGGCCGTTGAGCACGATCATTTCCTTGAGGGCCTTCATCACGTCGCCCTGGTGGGTGCCAACGAACTTCTCCGCGACGGCGTGGAGTACAGCCTCTTGGCGGCTGTCGAGCCTGACAATGTGGTCCATTTCATTGACTCCTAATGGTCCATCCGGCAGTGAACAAAAAGGGAACACAAATGTCAATGGGCGAATTGACTCTTTGAGGAATAGCTTCCTATCGGTTGGCCATGCCGGAGCCCAGCAGCCGAACCCACCGCGTCGTCCAGACGCTAAGCCGTGCCCATGAGGTTGGGCAGCTAATCCGCGTCCGCTGCATCAACTGCAACATCACGCGCCACTACCTCCCCGGCGACCTCCTCAAGCTCATGGGGGACATTCCGTTCTGGGATGTCGAGCGGCACATGCGGTGCGAGCGGTGCAGGCGGCGGGAGTTCGATGTGGACATACTGCTACCCAGCGGTGCGCAGGGCGTGAAGATACGCGTGAGGCGGCTTGTGGGGGTCCGTATGGTGCGGCGGGTGATGTGGAAGGATGACAACTGAGTAGAGACTGCTAGCGGCCCTGGACCGAAACTACTGCGAGATTTCCCTCCTTATCAAACAGCGTAGTACCGCACCGTCCCGTTGCCTCATCTAACAAGGCTGACCGCGTAGTGCGAAGGGCATTAGCCAGGGCGTAGCTAAATTCTTCATCGTTCCAGTCTCGGAAAATTCGGACTTCCTCAGTACCTGGTAAGAAACCTCTGGAATAGGGGGCCACTCTAACTTGATCCACTTGGAGCGCCTCTGGGCTCTCGGCGGTCAGGTAGAAATGAGTAGCATCTCGCAATGCCGCCTTGTAATGCACCCGAGCCGCCAGCTCTCTGAATTGTGTGCGGGATACGGTTGACCCGGCGAGGTTGAAGGGTCCTAGCGGCCCGACCTCCATTTGCAGCCCACCATCACTAACGAAACAAACCCCCAACTGCCCGGCCATTACAGCCACGGACTGCCCGAAGATGTTCGTTGACAAATCGAAGCAGTCTTCTCCTCCGTCGGCAATCTTGAAGTGATAAAGCGAAAACGGTAGGTCACCGTGCAGACACTGGAATACGGTTGGCTTCCGGGCGCTTTGCATCAGGAAGTGGCAATGATGCAGTTCCTCGATAAACTCTGAGGAGACAATCGGCCCGCTCTCCGGCCTCGCGCGGTCAAAGAGCAGGCTAGTTTCCTTGACAAGTAGGCCGATGAGTATCTTTGCCAGCCAACGCCCCACCACCATCTTTTCGGTGATGGATTGCAGTTCTCCATGTCGAAAGATCGGCTGAACGGCACTCTCTATCCTTGATAAGAAGCCCGTATTGCAGTCTACGCAACACGGCACCGTTAAGTGTCGATATTGTATCAAGCTTTGGTTGATAAGGGTAAGGCGCTGATTGGCCAGCTTGAACAGCCTTTGCAACCACTGCGGAACGACATGTTCGCCGCGCCCTGAGCTGGGCGGACCTCCACATGCGAAACACTGGCGACGGGAAATGCTGTCCTCTGAGACGGCTCTCGCTGAGTCCTCAAGAATGTATGACATGTTCCCCTGCCCCTAGAACAACGACCTTTGGGCAGGCGCTTGTTGTGGAAACTTGATCTGTGTGGCCGGCTTCTCGACAATCACCAGGGCATCGTCCGGGGCTGTCCGCTGCATGTGCCGCGCTTCGGACCATGGGGCCGTTAGCCAGGTTTCCGCCTCCGCTCGGGTGGTGAGGATCACGGGCATAGCCTTCTCATGGATGGGCGCTATGAGGGCGTTGGGCTTAGTCGTGAGGAAGCCGTAAAGCTCGAAGTCGCCCGGCCCGTCCTTGACCCTGCGGACCCCCTGCCAGCGCGTCCACATGCCCGCGAAGAAGAACAGCGGCCGGTCCTCGCTTCGGGCAAACCAGTAGTTTCGTTGGATGCCGGTCTCGGGGTCTTTGTCGTTCGGCGTTGGGCTCGGCTCTGCGAAGCTGGTCACCGGCACCACGCAGCGGTTCTCTACGCCAACGTATTGCTGCCAGTGGCCATACTGCGGATTGCGGATATTGGTGGTGCCGTAGTCCGCCTTGCCCTTTACCCTCTCCGCCGGCGTCGGCATCCCCCAGAGCAGCTTGGCAAGCTCCCGCTGGCCATCCGGGGCGTTGCGGACCACTGCGCCGGGCATGTTGGGGTAGACATCCAGGGAGGGCTCTAGGTTCCCCATGATGTCTCGCATGGCGCGGGTCCACTCGCGGATGGCGTCTTGGCTAGTGGTGATGTTGTAGAGATTGCACATTGAAGCCAAGGTGCCCGGCTAGGCGCGGGTGTCAAGGCTCATTGGGTGGTCTTTTCTTTTTGTCCCGTCGCGTCGATCATGCGGGCAGAATCACGAGGGGGTAAATCGAAATGCCGATTGTCCGACGTAGCTTCGACGCTATCCGAAGCAGGCTAACTGGGATCGGCTTCCTTGGCCTAAGCACAAGCTGGAATCCACCACCGGCACAGAGAACCGTAATATTACGGCTCTTCAACTTTTTGGAAAATCGGCGCGTGCTCTTCGTGCCGATGCACTTCGAGGTGCCCGGCGACGTAGATCAGTCGGTAATCCAAATCCGAAATGAGCTTACCGAAATCCTGAACCAGCTTCCTGAAAACTCGGTGGCCGCCCGTCGTGTTCGGCATCTGCGCACCGCGAGCCGTCACTTTCTGGAGGACGCGCCTCCGGACTATCGAAACATTACATATCGCCTGCGCGATCATTACGAGCAGCCGCCTGTCAGCCCGCACCATCACAGTGAAGAACGTATCCTAGCGCCTGGTTATTTTGTCGCTTTGGGGGAACTACGGGCTACATTCGGATTGCAGCTCTCCGCGCTGGCCGCCGAATTTGAGATTGATGTTGAGGAAGACCTTGCCTCTATCTTCCCCATCGGTCTCGACAGTCCGTAGCGACCATATGATGGCGTGCTTTTTCGCCCCCTGTCAGGAGTCCGAGCCTCAAAGCGTGTAGAAGCGCACAACCTTGTGTCGGTAATGATACCATTCCCGCAACAAGGATTGAGTCGCGATGCTAACCGATGATTTGCCTGATCTCAGAAGAACAGTAAGGGGAGCATTAATCCTCCCAGCTCCTGGTGTCGTATCTAGTAGTGACCTAGTCGCCATGCCTGAAGACAAATGGCGGACACTTCGGAACCGGATTTCGGACGGGCATAACGGTGACCCCAACGGCCTCAAAGCCGTCTGTATGTTTCCCGGATGCGGAGGGTTGGTCTATGTGTCCGAAAAGCCGAAGGGCACCCGCCGTTATCCCTACTTCGCGCACCGCCAGGGAGAGGGCCTGGGATGCCCCTGGCACCCTGCCTCGAAGCTAAGTTCGGATGAAGCCCGAGCAGCGCAATACAAAGGCAACCAGGTATCTGCCGCCCATGAGTTCCTGTGCGCGGAGCTAGCTCGTCTCGTGAGGCTAGACGCTCGGTTCCAGGCGGTCGAAATCGACAAGACCTACATTGCCGGGGATGATGGGCAGGGTGGGCGCTACCCCGATGTCCGCTTCCGTTGGGAGGGCTTACCGGAATGCGTGTGCGAGGTCCAACTCTCCAATACGTTCCAGCCCGAGATATCCCAACGGGGAATATTCTATGAGGGCAAGGGTATGCCGCTGGTGTGGATACTGCATGGCGTCGAGCCGCGCCTGGAGAACCTCCCGTCCTCGTTCCGGGATGTGATCTTGCGGCACAAGAACAATGCCTTCGCGCTGGACCAGGAGGCGGTCGCGGCATCGGAACGCGAGAAGACGCTTGTCCTGAAGTGCTTCCTGCTCAACGCCGGGGCCGTGGTAGAGACCCATTTGGTCCGCTTCGATGCTCTGACGTTCCCCAAAAGGGGCCTCCCTTACTTCCGCAATATGCTCCTGCCCGACATGGCGGCTTTTCGCGCCCGGAGGCGTCCATGGATCGAGGCATTGAAGGCGCTGAAGGCGGAGACTGACGGCAACTGGTATGCTTCGCATATGGGCCTGCCTGAGGTGGTCGAGGCATTCAATACCTTGCCGGCAGCCCCTCAGGACCCTGAGGCCCGCTACGACTTTGCCCGTCTCGTGGCGATCACAATGACGCTCCTCTCCGAAGCCGGCGGGCGCTACCAGGACCTGGTGTATCGCCACATGCCGAACGCCACGGCAGCCCTCAACACCTTCCTCTCACGCGGGGGTCCCCAGCAAAGGTGCGCGGAGGTGCTTCGGGTGCTGGTCGATAGAACAGCCCTTGTTAGCATACTCAGACCCACCGTTCGGGAGGCCATCGGGAAGGCAATAGCCATGGAGCCGGACGAACAGGTGCGACCTCACCATCCGTTCTATGATGGCTTGTCCTGGCTGGTGCCCGAAGTATTTGACGAGGCGGTGCGGGAGGAGCTGGAGCAGAGCGAGGCTTTGCCTGGATGGGCGTCCCCACTACCTAGGGCGGTTAGTACTGAGGTCGCCCTTCAGCCTGCTTAGAAGTCATGATCGCCCGAGGTTGAAAGCAAATTATGCGAGACTTAGAGTGAAGGGCTTCCAGGGGGATGAGCACCATGCTTTCGGACGACGACAAAGCGCGACTCTTTTCACTTGCCGCAACTGATAGGGACCGGCAGCTTCTTGTGGCTGCCATGCGAAGTGGCCTGAAGGAGACCACGGAGCACGGGCTCTTTGAGCTGCTCACCCAGTACGTAATGATCGGAGCGGTAGCCTACCTGGTGGCGGAGGCGGCATCGTACGTGTTCGCTCTGATATCGCCCAAATGGTCCCTGTGGGCTGGCCTTGCCGCATTCGCAGGCACCATACTGGCAATCAACCTGGGGATGGACGGAGATGCCGGGAGAAGGCGGAAGGAGTGGCTGGCGGCGACTGCACGAAAATATGTCCACTTTGCCACGCTTGCTGTCGGCTTGCTGATTGGCGGGGCTTACCATGGCTACACCGAGAGGACCTCCTGGGAGGGCGAGGCGAAACAAGCTACGCTGGCCGCCTGTGCAGACATTCCTGCATGTTTGTCACTGGCTCAGCGCTACAACCAGGGCAATGACGTGGCGCAATACCTCCCGTCGCCGGGCCGCTAAGCAGCCCGTCTGGGGGAGACCCTGTGGTTGGGATAGGGCTTCGCCCCTCATCGTCACCTCATGGTAATGCGAGGGTTCGGTGCTTAAAGCAGTCACATTGAGCACCTAATCGGCCGACGATGAGGCGGAGCGGAGGCCTTCCATTACCTAAGGCCCCACCTGGAGCCCTTTAGCAGCGAGTTATTTTCCCTATAGCAGCGACTTATTAGCCAGCCTTCTCCTCGACCGGCAGGGCTACCCCCACCAGCCGCCTGGACTCTTCACGCATAGCCGCCATGGCCGCCGCCTTGCCGCTTTGTGCCACAAGCACACAGTCATGGATGGGCAGCGCCACGACGCCCTGGGCTAGGAGCTGGAGGAGGACAGCCACCAGGATGTTGCTCTCGGTATTGGCAAGGCTCGGCCCGATGTTGGTCCCGAGGAGGGCGGCGATGGCGGGATGCTTGGCCTCCACCGCCGCCGAGAGCCTCTTGGCCGTCCACCCCGCAGGCAGCAACTCTCGGAGTCCCCCCGAGAGGCGGCGCAAGGCCCCGTCGCGGAAGAAGAGGGAGGCGGCTGCCTTCTTTACGGCGTCCCGGTGCCCCTCCAGGCCCGCCACCGCATACGGGTCTCCGGCCGGCGGGGTCGCCCCGATGAGGGCGTAAGCCAGATGGACGTACATCGCGCGATAGTCCAACTCCACCAAACGCTCCCCACCAATTGTGAGGCCAGCCCGCCTCGCCCGTGGGAGGGACTGCCAGAAGCCTCCGAAGAGTCTCCCGTGGCCGCCGAACGTGGCGGGAGCCTCCGCGCCGCCCACGAGGAAGACCCGGACAAGTTGGTCAGGCGGTTGGCGCTCGCCGTAGAGCCTTATGTCGGCCCGCGCCAGCGCATCGTTGATGGTCTTCATTTCCGCTCGAAGCCGGAGAGTCTCTCCTGAGTCCGGGTAGTCCACCAGTATCTTCGGCCTGTTCCTCCCTACGACTGCCTTGAGGATGACCGTCTCCCCACCAGGAGCCCGACCGATGTCCGCTAGCGATACGCGGGCCTGGGTCAGCATGGAGCGCAGCCGTGCCGAGGGCTCGACGGTCGTCCGCAGATGCTTGAAGATCGCCGCGTGATAGACCGCCAGCTCGGCCTCAGTCAGCGACTTGAGAGTGTCGATGAGGGGACCGCGCGGCAAGTCCTTGCGGTCGTAGCGTGTGGCGGCCTTCTTGTCGGCCTGGACGGCAAGGCGCGTCCCTGGCGGATGGCGGAGGGCCACCAGTGCAAGGTTGGCCACGAGGTTCTGGACAATCGCTAGGCGGCGCTCGGCGGCGTCGGCCCGGGGCTTCCGGTTCGGGTTTCGGGCGGAGGTGGTCTCAAGCTTGGCATGGAGCGTGGCCGCCAGGTCGGCCGTGGGGGATGGCTCCCGGACAGTCAGCCACAGGTCTTGCATGAGGGTGGTCGATGGGGGCAGACTTGCCGCCCCCATCGTTTGATCGACGCCTAGAAGGACCAACGGCCCATGGTCGTCCCGGTCCGATCTCTCGTCAAAGTGCGTCACCGCTGGAGCCTCCCCGCCGTCTCCGCCACCTCGCTCACCGCCCCAGAGTCCGCGACGATCCCGGCGATGTCCTCGACGGTCTGCCCGAGGAGCCGCATGAAGGCCCCCTCGGCGCGAGGGTACCGGGAGAAGGTGCCGTAGAGGGCGGAGTGGACATGGGTCCCCGAGGCAAGGCGGTGGGCCATCTTGGCGATCTGGACATACTGGAACTCCAGGTTGGCCCTCGGCCCGAGCGCCGACTGAGCGGCCTTCACAGTGAGGGTGATCAGCAGGAGCTGCTCTCCCGACTTCCCGGCCTCCTTGAGCCGCGCCAAGGCATTCCGCGCCTTCTCTTCCGTGCCGGCCCAACGCGCGTCTTGCGCAGTCCTAGCGGTGCCGCTCCCGGCTAGGAGAGCATCCAGGGCTCCGACGACCTGGGTCACGTTGTGGTCGCCCTCGTGCGCCCTGAGCCACCGCCTCGCTGCCATCTGGAACGGCCGTAGCTCTGCCATCGTGTAGCTCCTCCGCCAGTGGGTGCCGTGGCGGCGTCTGAACTCGACGTGGCGCTTGCACAGGGTCTCCGAGAGGCCGTTCCTGGCGGAGCGCTGGGTGAGGTTCTTGCAGCCGTGGGCAGCACAGCGGCGGGGTGAGAGGTCCGAGGGCGCGGCAGCACGGCACTCGATGTCGTGAGGAGACTCGCCGCTATCCACGAGCCGCCTCCAGGTGGCCCATTAGGCCATCCGGGTTGGGGTCTGCATCGGTAGCCTCGATGAAGTTGAGAGGGTCGCAGTGCTTGGCGGCGATGGTGGAGATCACCGGGAGCATCTTGAGGGCGACACGGAGACCGGACTTGGACTCCCGAACCGCGAGGTGGTACCCTTCCGGCTCTCCCACCCGCGCCTTGACCGGCACCAGTCCCCACTCTCCCCGACCCCTTGCGTCCTGGATCGGCTTCAGGAACCCGAAGCCCTCGAACGGGGTCTTACCGCCCGCCTTGAAGCCTTTGCTGACTGAGACGTGGCCGAGGATACCTTCCAGCCCTTTGGAGTGGACGATGAGCTTGGCGTCTCCCTGCCGGCACTCCAGGAGACGCGCTACAGCGAAGGCTCTGAGGATATCGTCGCTCTTTGCGCAGCCTGCTCCCCAGAGGCGCAGCACGTCGCCCTGGCCCCAGAGGACAGCCCCGTAGGCTCCGGCCCATTGTGGCGGTGCAAATGAAGCTGCTTCCGGTCGAGGCCCTCGGTCGATCTCAATGATTGCGCGGAGGGTATTGGGGTCGTTTATCTGGTCGGAGTCGAATGGAATATCTGTGACAGACACTAGGCTGTCTCCTTCTTGAATGGAATAGAGGGTGGGCCAGCAGACCTCCGGTGGAGGACGCAGAGGCTTGCCGGCCCGATGGGTGGATTAGGACTTCAGGGCGAAGTGCGGAGCGTCCTTGAACCGCTTCCAGTCAGCCCCGATGTCGAGCTTGACGCCGGCCTCCCTGGCGGCCTGCTTCATGGCTTTGACGACCTGGGCCTGGAGCTTGGGCTCGAAGACCACTGCGCCGTCCTTGTCGAGCGGCCAGAGGTCCACGGCGTCCCCATGAAGGTGGTCCGACTCCTCGGTCTTCGACCAGCCCCACTTGACGGCCTCCTCCTGTTTCTCGGCATCGCGGACCCCGGAGCCGATCACGAACTTGACGCCGCCGATCTCTTGGGCTCGCCTGATGACGGACTGGAGGTTCGGCTTGAGCTGCGCCAGGTTGGCCTCGTGGTTCGCCACAGGGTCGGAGTTCCACCTCATGAACTTGCCGATCTGGTCCTCGCCCCGGTCGTCCTTGGCGGGTATCTTGGAGTAGGCCTGCGGGACTGACCCGAGGGCTTCCGCCACGCCGGGTGACGGGTCTAGGGACGCCACCTGAACGCCCTTCCCGCTCTTCACCTGGCCGAGGGCCGTGAGGACGCCACCAGGGCTGACCGCCGCTCGCTGGCCCTTGTAGGCACCACGACCGGATGGGGTAGGCAGGGAGGCCCACTCCTTGGCCAGCTCATTCATGAACGCTGCGTCCGACATCTGGCCGGACTGCCACCGGGATAGGCCTCGCTTCTCCAGGTGAGCCATGCCCAGCCGGTCCTGCATGCCCCGGTCGAACACCTCATCGCCGGAGAGCCCCAAGTCACGACGGAGGTCCCGAAGGGTCGTCCTGACGATCTGGTAGCGGCCCACCGCCGAGGAGTTCCACTTGTTGTCCGGGTGGGACAGCATCTGGGTCTGTAGCTGGTCGATCTGGTCGAGGGTCATGCCCTCCAGGTTGACCTTGCCCCCGGTGAACGCCCCGTAGCCGAGGGTCTCGTTGTAGCCCTCCCCCTTATCCGTACCCTCGGTCCTGCCGATGAGGTTGAGGAGGGGCGCCACCGGAGTATTACCGGCGGAGGATCTTCCATCCTCGAGCATGGGAGGGTTCTGAAGGAGGTTGGTCAGCCTGTTGCGGGTATCCTCTGGGAGGGAACCGCGGTTGTCGGGACTCTGGGGCTGCTCCTGGGAGCCACCCCCGAAGCCCAGCATGGAGCCGATACCCCGGAAGATGGTGCCGATGGTGCCGAAGCCGCTGGGGGCTCCAGATGCATCCAGGGTTGGGTCCACCGTCTCGGGAGCTGCCTCGGGTTGGGCCGGGGCGGGAGCCGGTGCGGCGTCGTTCTGTTCCTCCTCCAGGAGCATGTCGTGCGCCGCTTGGGGCGTGATGCCGTACTTGCGGGCCAGCACATTGGCAGCGTCCGCTCGCGGGCCAGGAGGCAGGGGCGTAGGTGCGTCGCTCGGCACTTCGGCTGCTGGCGGCTGCTCGGCGGGCTGCGGCTCGCTGGCAGGGCTGCTAGGGGCCTGTGCGGGGCTAGGCGGTTGCTCTTCTGGCTGCGGCTTCTCGCCTGGCTGTGGATAGGTGCCCTGCTGCTTGCTGTCGGGCGTTGCAACGATGCGGTCGCGGATCGACTTGCCGATGTCCATGGCTGCTTTCTCGCGCTCCAGGATGCCGGCATTCGGATTCTCTTGGGACCACTTGAGGAGCTGGGTGCGGTAGTCGAAGAGCGCCCTCGCCCCATCGTCGGTGAGACCTCGGACCTGATCCAGGTAATCCATACCGCCTTGGCCGGTCGCGTTGGTGATCAGCTTCACCGTGTCCTTATAGGCTGGCGACTGAAGGATGCCGTCCGACTGGTTGGCCTTCTCCACGGCGGTTACCCGGTCCAGCGCTTTGGTGAACGTCTCGGGGTCCTTTATGACCCCCTTCTTACGCATCTCCAGGACATAGGCCGCGCCCGCCCCGCCATCGACCCGCGCGTAGACCTCCAGGAGCGCATCCGGGTCCTCGGCGGTGCCGTCGCCAGCCAGGTTGCGGCGATACCCTGGGAGCTTGGAGCGGAACTCGGGGTCGCGCTTGCTGATCTCCTTCAGAGTGCCTTCCGGTATCTGGTAGTTCGGGTCCTTGTCGATCTTCGTGAGTTCGCCGGCGACCAGGGCGTTGTGCCGTGACTTGTCCTCCTTCTCCTCCTGGGCGGCCAGGGTGGTGGCAGCGGAGGCCAGCTTGGAGGTGATGTGCTCGCGGGCTGCGTAGACCTTCCGGCTGACCTCCACGTCCGACGACATCGCGTACTCCTTGCCGGGGAGCTTCCGGTCCAGGAGCGTGAGGAGGTCCTCGTTGCTGGTCTGCTCGGCTTGGAGGATGATGCTGTCCACCATGAAGCCGTCCACGTCCTTCTCCAGGTTCCGCTTCAGGGCCTCGTTGCGTTCCGACATGAGGGTGCCCCAAAGGGCCTCGTAGTCGATGTCCTTGCCGGTAGCGCGGGCGGCACCTCCGGCCTTGCTGATGTGGTCGGTCATCGAGGCACCCGTGGCGGCCAGGGCTCCCCCGTAGACGGTATCGGCGCGGTCCTTGGTGAAGTTCGCGTAGCCGCCCGAGAAGATTTGCTCCAGGTGCGGGTTGAGGCCGGCCAGGACCTCGGGGTCCGTATCCTCCCCGACATGCTCCTTGAGGAATGTGCCGACGAACTGCTTGAACTTCTCCGGGTCTCCCGAGTTGCGCTCGGGCCACTGGTTGTAGGCCACGTCGAACTGGTCGATGAGCTGGCGGCCTCGGACATCGCCCTGGGTCGCCTTGTACCACTTCATGTAGGTGGTGGACTCGTGCGGAGGGATAAGTCCCCGCTTCACAGCCTCGTCCTGGCCCTCGCCGTTGTTGAGGTATGAGTCCCGGATGGCCCGCTGCTTATCGGCCTCGTCGGTCTTGGCCTTGCGCTTGGTCATGAAGGCGCCCAGGCCGTCATCCAGCGCGGCGAGACCCTCGGCCAACTGGTGGAGGCCGCTCGGAGCTGGGTCGGCGGGGCGGACGTATGTGTTGACCGGGGCGGCGATGCCCTGGAGTGCGGAGGGCGCGGAGATTTCGCGCACGGGTGCTCGTGCCATGGTTGGCGTTGTCCTTTCTGGAGGAGAGGTTGGGCGCTGGTCGCGCAAAGTGGTTTCGACGCTGCCGCGTCTTCATCAGCGGGAGGGCTTCACTCCCGGACCATTCCCCGCTCCTCATCCCGTGTTCTCCACCTAGCTACCTAGGCACCGTATGGGAGGAGCAGCACCGACCCTCTTCGAGCCGAGTGGACAGATGGTTTGTGCTTAGGCCTATCTGTCAGAGGCCGCCCTAACCCCCGCGTGGAGGGCCGTAAGTCCGTGTGGTCCATCGCTCCAAGGGGGAGCGGTATAGGAACTGCCGCGCCCAAATAGAGGGCGGCCTCCGGGTGCGTGCCCCGGATGTAATCCTGGTGCCCCTCCGGTTAGGGAGGGTCGTGCAGGAGTATTTTGCGAGTTTTGGGAGTTTTGACTATACGTCCCGCAAGATAGATCAAGACTCTTACGATTTCAATACTATAAATCGAGCGGCCTAATAGTGGCGTGATTACTCGATGAACTCGATCAACGAGCGGAATATTTTCAGCAAACGTGCCGCTTTCAACTCCCAGGGAGTGGCAGCGGAAACAAGGAGGCGTCCAACAAGAGCGACAAGACCTCGCGGGTATTGAGCTGTCTCCGCCGAATCAGCTCGCCGGCCACGCATTCTGTTGCTGCCCACATTCGCGGGTCCTGGAGCAGCCCCGCTGTCGTCGCCTCATGCTGCCGGTAGCTGGCTAGGGTCGCCAGGTCGTCGGCCCCTCCATGCTGGGTCTTGATGATCGACACTGCGTCCTCATCGTCATCCATGCCATGAGGTCGGAAGGCGGGGCGGGTGACAGCTCGCCATACGTGCTCATCGGGCCGGCGTGGCTCCAGGTGACGGTGGACGCACTCCGCCAGGTAACCGGCCAGCGAGACCGCAATGCACTCCTCGGGGCTGGCTGGTCGTATCGGCAGCAGTCTCCACCTGGCGGGCGGCCCTAGGCGAAGCTCTTTGACGGACCACCAGTAAAGGAGGGCCACGACCGCTCGGCCCGCGAGGCTGTAGGCGACATGACGCTCGGCTCTCTCGGCCTCGGCAGCCAGGGTCTCGACCGTGGGGTCCGGCACTGAGGCGATCCCATGGATCACCATCCAGTCGCCCCTTGAAGCCAGGTTGCGAATGGCCTCGGTCTGGGCGGCCGTAATTCTGGAAATCGGTATTTTCTCCGCCAGGTTCCAGCGAAGTCTATGCCCTGTAGCCCACTCCAGCCAATGCTTGGGGCAGAGCCCTTCGCGAACCTCCGGGCGCTGGCAACGTCGGCACTTGGTGCGAGGTGGAGGACCTAGGCGTGGAGGAGCGCCCGAAGCCGGGACGGGAGTCGCGGCTACGAGGGCGCGAGATACTTCGGATAGAGGGGCATCGACCGGGAGCTTGGATATGGCACCGAGTTGCCGCTGAGTTAGCTGAGTGCGCGGCAGCTCCCAGATGCTATTGGGCAACCTCCAGCCTTTCCGCACACTGAGACGATAGTGGAACTGGCAGTATCCGGTCGGGTCGGGGCGCTGCCGGCATCCCTTGAGGAAGCAGTCACCCCGCCGTGGCCGCATCAGTCCGCCGCCGTTCCTGTCTGTGCCCTGAGTATCCTGAAGACACTCGCTCTGCCGATCCCCAGCTCCTGGGCGATGGCGTCCCCGGTCTTACCCTCTGCCTTGAGCCTGATCACCTCGGCGGCCTTGCGCTTCGCGGTGGGAGCCCTCCCCTTGTACTTCCCCTCGGCCTTGGCCTTGGCGATGCCCTCCCGCTGCCGCTCCAGCATCAGCTCCCGCTCGAACTCCGCGATGGAGCCTAGTAGATTGAGCATGAGCTTGCCTGTGGGGGTTCCGGTGTCGAGGTTCATCGCGAGGATGCGGAGGGCGACGCCCTTGGCCCGGAGCCTGGCGGTGATCTCCACCAAGTCCGCCACGGAGCGGGCCAGCCGGTCGAGCTTGGTGACGATGAGGGTGTCCCCCTCTCGCACGTAGTCCAGGGTCCTCTCCAGCTCCGGTCTGGTGGCGGCCACGGAGGACAGCTCCTCGCGGAAGACCTTGGCGCACCCGGCTCCGGTGAGGTCCCTTAGCTGGGCCTCAAGCCCTGCCTTCTGGTCGGTGGTGGAGGTGCGGGCGTAGCCGACGAGCTGGCCGGCTCCGGTAGGCGTAGTCACTGGGGTCTTCATCGCGAGGGCTCCTGTTGGGATCACTGGACTCTTGGACCCTCTGATCCAACAGTCTCAAAATGTCAATACCCATTCTTATGATACGCATTTGCACACAGTCCTCGCGGCCTCGCTAGGGCAAGCCCTAGTGATACGGAAGAACGGCTCCCACATGACCAGCCCGCGCATAGTATCACAAAGTCTTTGACTTTTATGATCCTATTGATACTATGAGGCTCTAGACGCAACCAACACACGGAGCCTGAAATGTCCCATGCCGAAATGCACCGCTTGCCACCCCGCGCCGCAATCGTCTTCGCGCTCGACCGCCTTCAGGATTGGGAGGTCGCGGAGTTCCTCAGGGAATGGCGGGAAGGGAAGCCGCTGGGGCCGTGGCTGGCGGCGCTGGAGCAGGATCAGCAGATGGCGGCGGCATAGAAGCAGGCCCGGCACAACAAAGGCCCTCAGTGGTGACACTGGGGGCCTTTCCTTTTGGGGTGTGCTCGGCCGCTAGATGAGGCGGAGTAGTGCGACCCCGAGCACCGCAGCGAACGCCATTACGCCGCCGAGAATGAGCGCCCGCGTTCGACGCTCAATGGCTTCCCTCAGGCTGGCGATGTCCGCCTTGGTGGCGACTTGATGCATGACCCCTCCCGGCTTTCCCGGCCCATTGGAGTGTAGCGGAGTCTGGGTTCCTGTCACCCCCACCGGGGGGAAGCCCACGCTCTGTCACGTAAATTGGAGACCTCGCGTGAGCGACCCCTAGTGGCGAACCGGTCAACGGCTAACGCGAGTCAGGAAATCGTAGATGACTTGATCCAGAACCTCTGAAGGGTCATTGGCGAAGTCGCGATCTGATGCCCCAGTCTCCGCCTCCCGGCGCAATTGGGTCTGGCGGATATCGAGCATTTGTTCGAGGTGCTTGTCATGTAGCAGCACAAAAAGCTTCCCGCCTTCCCGCATTGCCCCCGATGCTGCCAGCTCGGCATGTTCATGCGGTTCTTTGCGACTAAGTAGAAAGCAGACCGACCTCAACGCGCCCACATTCACGTAGCGCTCGGTCGAGTAGATTTGGGCAGGCGTGATGCCTTCCTTATAGTTCTTGCACTCGAAAATGATTGCTCTCGTGCGGAAGTCGCGGGTTAGCGTGTCCCAGAACGGATGCCCGGCCCTCACTCGATAGACGATATCCAGAATGTCCAGGCCATCTTGGGTCCGGCTCTGTGGCCTCGGGTCAACCAGGTAGTCCCCAAATAGATAGAACACTATCTCCTGCACTAACGCCTCGTAGGCCTTGGCGTCGTCCAGCCCTGGCCGAAGACCGGCGAGCCTTTTGCGTAACCGACGCCCTTCCCTCGCAGGGTCTCCAACGGTACCGAAGGTGGCCTCTCCGCCCGTAAGCTTGATCCGCCCGGTCTCAGCTTCGAGCCGATGGGGCTGAGCCGCATCCACAGCAAAGTTTCGGGCTAAGTCGCTGACGTACTCGACCCCAGCCAAATCTCTAAAGAACGCGACAAACCGGTTAGTCAGCTCGGTATGCTCGGGAGCCAGCCTGCCGAGTTCTCGCACCAAGTGGGTCCGGTCCCACACTTTGATTGCAAAGTTGTTCTCTGCCCACCCGCGATGCTCTGGTTCCACGTTGCAACTCAACATCACCGCATGGCTTCCGGCCTGATCGACGAGTGACAGCAGGGCCTTCGACCGGGCCACGTTGTCTCGTAATTCGCTGAGAGTTGGCGGATTGGCAGGCACGACCTTAGTGTCAATCGACAGTCGCTCGTCATTCGACAGGGCCAAGATGTCCGCCGCCTGGGGCCAGCTCTCGATGGGCCGCCAATTCTTCGTTGTTGTATAGCCCATGGCCCGAAGCAGTTCGTCGCAGAGGTTCTCGAACTCCTCGCCCAGCTTACGAATTTCCACCCTGCGCCCCCCAAATTTCTCCGAGCCGCTCGGGCAGCTTGACGGCCACCCCACGCGATTGTCTTCATCTTCTACAACAGCGGATCGATCTTGCGAATCTCCGCCGCAAGCCCAGGCAGCATGACATCCGACGAGCCATACTTGGCGTGGACTGCCTGGGTGGAGTGCCCCGCGAGATATTCCGCCGCGCTCCCCTCAAGTCCATAGCGGCGGGACAGGCCGACGAAGAGGTGGCGTAGGCCGTGGTTCGGGGACAGCCCAGGCCTGGCCAGACCCACCGTCTTGCTCCGCACCCACCGCCCGATGAGGGACGTAGCGCCATCCCTGAATAGCTGGCCCTGAGGAGCCGCCTCCACCCAGGCCAGGAACCCCTCCGCCTCCAGTGCTGGATGGACCGGGATGCGCCTCTCGCTGTTTGCCGTCTTCAGGGAGCGCTTGCCGGCGCTAGTCACCTTAAAGAACCAGAGTGCCTCCGCCTGGAAGAAATCAGACTTCCGAAGGGTGTTCGCCTCGCTGATCCGCAGGCCGGCATAGAGGCACAGCCAGGGCAGCCACCGCTTGCTGGCGTCCTCCTCCCTCCGAGCGGCCAACAGAACCGTGCGGGCCTCCTCCAGGGTATAGGAGGTCTCGTCTGCCGGCTTCTCCATGTAGCTGGGCAGTTCCACTCGCCCCGAGATGGTCTCCGCCTGGGCCATGGCGTCCCGGTGGTCTCGCTGCTTCTTGCCCCAGTTGATGATGGTCCCGATGGCCACCAGCCTGTCGGCAATCGTGCGGTTCGATACCCCAGCTTCGTCCTGCATGGCATCCAGCCAAGCCTCGACCTCGGAGACGGTCACGGTGGCCGCATCGTCAGAGCCGCGATGGGTAGCGAAGGCCTCCGCGATCCGCTTGTACTTCTTGACCGACTTCTCGGGCATCGGCCTGGAGCCCTGCCCTGCCTTCCGCTTGGTGGCCTGCGTGTCAATGATCGCCTCGAAGGTTATACCTTTGGCACTCGCCCCCTTCGGCCTCGACACAGGAGGAGCCGCCTGCTTCGCATCGGCGACCCATGCCGGTTCGCTAAGGTCCCCCGATAGACGCGCCTCAAGGCTTGCCGCCAGCCGTCCCTTGGCACCCATTCCCTCAAGGCCGACCAGGAAGCGTGACCATTCATCGGCCGCCGTGATGCCCGCCGCCCCCAGGTCTTCCGTTATGGCCGAGCCCCGCATGTCTTCCATCATGGCGAGTCCGATTGCGCGGAACTCGGGGAAGCACCACGGAAAGCCCCTGCCGTCGCGGACATCTTGCAAGGCCTTGGCCCGCTCAATAGGCCCGCCATCAAGCAGCCGCCGAGCATTGGCAGTGCCTTCCAGCCGCGCCGCTTCCCGTGCCTCCGGTGACAGTGCTGCGAGATGGATTCTCGTGGTGTCAGATGGGACGAAGACCGGGCGAGGGAATGAGCCGTGGGCCGCAACGGGGGCTTCCAGCGGATTATCCTTGAAGGCCTCCCACCGCCGAGCGGCCCCAAGCGCGGCCACCCTCACCGCGTCCATCTGGCTAAGGCTTTGCGGGCCGTGGTCTAGCAGCGCCTGCCAGGCGTCCAGGAGCCGCTCCCAAGCATCCAGCCGTTCGCGGTAGACGCGTGTTGCTTGGCTTCGGTCCCGCTCCCCTAGCGACTTGGTGAACTCCTGGCTTCCGCCGATCCCCGAGGCCCCCAGTTTCAGCAAGTCGTCGCGCCGATCCCAGAGCCGTTGCGGGATTCGGAACTTGCCCTGCCAAACCTCAGAGCCCTTGCGCTTGGATAGACCCCGCATTCTCCACCGACTTCCAGCCATCTCAGAGCATATTTCCATAACAGTCCGCATTGGCGGAAGCCACGGAAAACCCTAAGTTTTTGATGCTGCTTCGGAAAATCTGGTGCTGCGAGAGAGGATTGAACTCTCGACCTCTCCCTTACCAAGGGAGTGCTCTACCACTGAGCTACCGCAGCCTGCGATGGCGGCGCTTCTGCCATAACGAACCGGCAAGCGCAAGGCCAAGAAAAGCCAAAAGCGTCGCATGTCGCCAGCTCAAAACAGCGGCACGGTTTTGGAGTTCCACAACGGCTAGTCTTGGATTGACCAGCTACCGCAATATCGAGCAGCCGCGTGTCGTTGGTGATCAAGCTACCGACGATCGGGGCCTACTCGTGCCTCGAAGTGAGGCGAGGGCAAAGTCCACCCTCCCCGCTCAGTAGGCGCTAGCGAGCGAGCGCGCGGTTAAAGCGTCCTTGTAACTGCAGTTTGGATTGGCGGGATTTGATCTTCTGGCGCAGGAATTTGAGGACCGACGGGCTCCAGCAATCTCGTTCGCGACGCGAGTTGCTGATCGCTTCCCCACGAACGGCTGTCCACATTCGGGAACTCGCTGATGGAAGATGAATGTCTGGAAAAGAGAGCGCGAAGCCGCCACTCGCTCGCTACTGCGCTGCTTAGTGGTGATCATCCCGGAGCACTGACTGGGAATCGATTGGCTTGGCCAACTCCAAGACTTACTCCTGCCTTGGCAAATTCGTAAAGAGTGATCACCGTGGGTTTAGCCTACCGCGTTCGAGGCTGCCCAGATACTTTGACTGAATTCAGAGCGCGCTTCAACATCTGCCTACGTCAGACCTTTCTCTTGCCGAATACGCGCGAAGTCACCTGACGCATGTCCATGCGTCAGACAATCGAGGTTACACGCATTGGCTTGTCGACTTTTCCTATTCATCAAGCTCAGACTTCGATCTCCGCGGATCAGCGGAAGGTCGTTTCAGCAATTCTGCAACATCTACGCCCAACACTTCAGCCAGCCGGTCAACGACATCGATGCTCGCGTTGTACACGTTGCGTTCCAACGCACTGATATAGGTGCGATCAATCCCAGCCTGGTGCGCAAGCTCCTCCTGTGACAGGCCTCTAGCCCGCCGTAAGGCTCTTAGGTTTTGCGCAAACGCTTCTCGGATTTCCATGAATCCGACACCAGCGCCTTGCAGAGTATTTCACCACGGAGTATTCTCTACAAATCAAATTCGGAGAACCGGGCTCTGTGAGGGGTTTTAAACCCACTCACCGACCTGCTCGCGGAAGGAGACCGTGCTGTGGCAGCGAAAAAGCCGACTGTTCTCGCCGCAGGCCGCAAGGAGACGGAATTGCAACCGGCACTCCTACGCGATCCCGCACTTCTGCTGGTGAGCGATTGGCAAATGGCTCGGTATATCTCCCTGCTGCTATGTCGCGTGCAGCAGCGATTGGAGAGCCAAATCATGGTCAATCCCGGAATTCAGGGATTGACCGCAGATTCACTGACGCGAGTTCAAGACCAGACGGCGCTCAGTCTCGGTGGTCCACGGGACTATGCGGTTGCGCGGGAGGCCGAGGTCTTTGCGATGACCGAAGCTCTGAAATTTCAAGATTCGATCCCCGAAGTCGCGGCCACGTCGCTCGTCGGCGTCATCGCCAAGTTGGAAATGATCGTCGGTGCTGATCGAGATATTGGTGACCCTACCGACTTCCCGTGGCCGCACATAGCTTCCGTACTGCGTGACTTGAAGGCGATCGCAGGAGGTTTGCCGGTTGGTCGCCGGAGCCGGGAAAGGACTCGGAGCGATATTGCCAAGCATTGGGAGTCCGCAGTCAAGCTGGTCGCGGCGCTGAAAGAGGAAAGCGCGGCGGAGCACCTAATTCAAAGTGCATCGGCCACAAAATTCCCTTCCCGTGGGCTTTCATGACAAGGCCGTGCCATAGTGCTAGCCATTCCTGAATCGAAACCGACGGTCGCCGGTCAGGATGGAACGATGGACGACGGAACCAATCCACCCAAAAAAGGCGATACCGACCGCAGGAGCCGGCTGGCAGAGGCTCTGCGCGCCAACCTGCAGAAACGCAAGGCGCAGGCGCGCTCACGGCGCGCTGGCGACGCTGCCGGACAGCGCGCGGGCGACGCTGACAAGCAGCGCGCTGACGACGCTGACAAGCAGCGCGCTGACGACGCCGACAAGCAGCGCGCCTACGACACTGACAAAAAGCGCGCCGACGATGTCGACCAACAGCCGGACGGGCTGCCAGGTGCTGGAAAAATGCAGAAAGACTAACTCAAATCAGCCACACTGAACGGCCACGCTGGCCGGGCAGCGGGGAAATCCTATTTCTTGAACCATGCCGGCCAATCGTCTAGAGCCGGACATACTCAACCGATTTGAAGTCGGCCATTCGGCCGAGGGGACCTGTTTCATGGATCGCATCAGAATTGTCGGCGGCAACAAGCTCGCCGGAAGCATTCCGATCTCGGGCGCGAAAAACGCGGCGCTGCCGCTGATGATCGCATCGCTGCTCACCGACGACACGCTGACGCTGGAGAATGTGCCGCATCTGGCCGATGTCGAGCAGCTGATCCGCATCCTCGGCAACCATGGCGTCGACTATTCGGTCAACGGCCGGCGCGAAAAGCAGCAGGAAGGCTATTCCCGCACCATCAATTTCTCGGCTCGCAACATCGTCGACACCACCGCGCCTTACGAGCTGGTGTCGAAAATGCGCGCTTCGTTCTGGGTGATCGGCCCGCTGCTTGCCCGCATGGGCCAGGCCAAGGTCTCGCTGCCCGGCGGCTGCGCCATCGGCACGCGTCCGGTCGACCTGTTTCTCGAAGGCCTGCAGGCGCTTGGCGCCGCCCTCGACGTCGACAATGGCTACGTCATGGCCAAGACGAAGAACGGCCGCCTGGAGGGCAACCGCTTCGTCTTTCCGAAAGTATCGGTCGGCGCCACGCATGTGCTGATGATGGCGGCGTCGCTCGCCAAGGGCGAAACGGTGCTCGAGAACGCCGCCCGCGAGCCCGAGATCGTCAATCTCGCCGAATGCCTGGTCGCCATGGGCGCCAAGATTCATGGCGCCGGCACCTCCACCATCACCATCCAGGGCGTCGAAGCCTTGTCCGGCGCGCGTGTCCGCGTCATACCGGACCGGATCGAGACCGGCACCTATGCCATGGCGGTGGCCATGACCGGCGGCGACGTCGTGCTCGAAGGCGCCCGGCCCGACCTGCTGCAGTCCGCGCTCGACATCATCGCCGAGACCGGCGCCGAGATCACGCCGACCAACGCAGGCATCCGGGTGCAGCGCAACGGCGCCGGGATCTCACCGGTCGACGTGACGACCGCGCCCTTCCCCGCCTTCCCGACCGACCTGCAGGCGCAGTTCATGGGGCTGATGACGATGGCCAAGGGCAAGTCGCGCATCACCGAGACGATCTTTGAGAACCGCTTCATGCATGTGCAGGAACTCGCCCGCCTCGGCGCCCACATCACGCTCTCCGGACAGACGGCGATCGTCGATGGCGTCGCCAAGCTGAAGGGCGCACCGGTGATGGCGACCGACCTGCGCGCCTCGGTATCGCTGGTGATTGCCGGCCTTGCCGCGGAAGGCGAGACCACGGTCAACCGCGTCTATCACCTCGACCGCGGCTTCGAGCGGCTGGAGGAGAAGCTCTCCGGCTGCGGCGCGGTGATCGAACGGATTTCGGGCTGACGCTTCGCCGCACCCATTTCGGGCAGGTTGCACCAGCGGCAAAGACCTCCTAGAGCCTTTTCGTCTCGATCAAACGAGAGCAAAAGGCTCCGGCTTTTTGTTTGGGCGTGATCTTTTGCCGAAAAACCGGTTTCCACTTTTCGGGATGATGCTCTAACAGAGGCTTGAACCACCAACCTTCAGGTGCGCATTCCGCATGGCCGCTCTCAAGCTCATCGCGCTCGACGACCAGGACCTGGGCATTGTCTCGGCCCATGTCCAGGACGCCGTGATGAAGGTGTCCGACCTCGAATACCTGCCGGCGGCCAAGCGCTTCGTGCTGACCATGAACCGCTTCGTCTGGGAGGCGAAGTCCGGCTTTCTGCGCCAGCACAACGAGCGGCGGCGCAGCGTCCTGCATTTCGACCGCGTGCTCGGCGTCAAGACCAGCGGCATTGCGCGCAACAAGCCAGACGAGGTGCTGTCGCTGCTGGCCATCAGCTTCGTCGCGATCAGCAGACCGGCCGGCATCATCGAGCTGGTGTTTGCGGGCGGCGGCGCAATCATGCTCGACGTCGAGTGCATCGAAGCCAGGCTTGCCGATGTGGGCGGCGCCTGGGAAGCCACGTCACGTCCCATCCACAGGGCCTGAGCGTATCAAATGGCCATCACACTCAACCAGCAAGATCCCGATTTCGAGCAGCGCATCTCGGCCTTCCTGTCGACCAAGCGCGAAGTATCGGCTGATGTCGACGCCGCCGTGCGCGATATCATCGCCCGCGTGCGCGGCGAAGGCGACAAGGCGCTCGCCGACTACACGCTCCGCTTCGACAAGGCCGATCTCGGCAAGCTCGGCGTCGCCGTTTCCAGCAGCGACATCGCCGGCGCCTACGCGGCCGCCGACCCGGCCACAATCGAGGCGCTCACATTCGCGCGCGACCGCATCCGCTCCCATCACGAGCGGCAGAAACCCAGGGACGACCGCTACACCGACGCCGCGGGCGTCGAGCTCGGCTCACGCTGGACGGCGATCGAGGCGGTCGGACTCTACGTGCCGGGCGGAACGGCCAGCTATCCAAGCTCGGTGCTGATGAACGCGGTGCCGGCCAAGGTCGCCGGGGTCGAGCGGATCGTCATCGTGGTGCCGGCGCCGAACGGCGTCATCAATCCGCTGGTGCTGGTGGCGGCCGATCTGGCCGGCGTATCCGAGATCTATCGCGTCGGCGGCGCGCAGGCGATTGCGGCGCTGGCCTATGGCACCGAGACGATCAGGCCGGTCGCCAAGATCGTCGGGCCCGGCAACGCCTATGTCGCGGCGGCGAAGCGCCAGGTGTTCGGGACCGTCGGCATCGACATGATCGCCGGGCCGTCGGAAGTGCTGGTGGTGGCCGACGCCGACAACGACCCAGACTGGATTGCCGCCGACCTGCTGGCCCAGGCCGAGCATGATGTATCGGCGCAGTCGATCCTGATCACCGACAGCGCCGGGTTCGGCAAGGCGGTGGAGCAAGCGGTCGAGCGCCAGCTGAAGAGCCTGCCGCGCGCCGAGACGGCGGCGGCGAGCTGGCGCGATTTCGGCGCCGTGATCCTGGTGCCGACGCTCGAGGCCTCGCTGCCGCTGGTCGACCGCATCGCGGCCGAGCATGTCGAGCTCGCAATCGACGACGCGGAGAGCTTCCTCACCAAAATGCGCAATGCCGGCGCCGTGTTTGTCGGCCGGCACACGCCGGAAGTCATCGGCGACTATGTCGGTGGCTCCAACCACGTGCTGCCGACGGCACGCTCGGCGCGCTTCTCCTCGGGGCTGTCGGTGCTCGACTTCGTCAAGCGCACCTCCATCCTAAAGCTCGGCCCGGAGCAGCTCAGGATGCTGGCGCCGGCGGCGATCGCGCTCGCCAAGGCGGAAGGGCTCGAGGCGCATGGGCGGTCCGTCGGCATACGGTTGAACATGTAGCGATGTCCGGCCATCATCAAAACCGCGACAGGCTCATCGACGTCGAGCTCGACGAGACGATCGGCCGTTCGACGCCCGATGTCGAGCACGAGCGGGCGGTGGCGATCTTCGACCTGATCGAGGAGAACAGTTTTCGCCCGCTCAACGACGATGGGGCCGGCCCATACAGGCTCAAGCTGTCGCTGGCCGAGTCGCGCCTGGTCTTTGCCGTCAGCCGCGAGGACGGCGCCGACGTGGTCACCCATATTCTGTCGCTGACGCCGCTGAGGCGCATCGTCAAGGACTACTATCTGATCTGCGAGAGCTATTACGAGGCCATCCGCTCCTCGACGCCCAGCCATATCGAGGCGATCGACATGGGCCGGCGCGGCCTGCACAACGAAGGCTCGCAGACGCTGATGGACCGGCTGGCGGGCAAGATAGAGATCGACTTCGACACCGCGCGCCGGCTGTTCACGCTCGTCTGCGTGCTGCATTGGCGGGGTTAGATCAGGATGACGTTTCGGTGAACCGCCATCCTGATCTAACTCTCTGGCGGAGCATGATCTTCTCCGAAAGCCGGTTCCCACTTTTTGCGTTCGCTGACCGCCGGTTCGGGATCATGCTGTTTTGTTGGAGCATAATCTTCTCCGAAAACCGGTTCCCACTTTTCCGGATCATGCTCTAGTGCTGCCCGCGCTGCCCCATTCGATCCTGTTTGTGTGCGGTATGAACGCCGTGCGCTCGCCGATGGCCGAGCAACTGGCCAAACGGATGTTGCCTGCCACGGTCTTTGTGGCCTCGGCCGGCGTGCGCGGCGGCGAGCGCGACCCCTTCGTCGATGCCGTGCTTGCCGAGGAAGGTCTGACGCTCGGCGGGCGGCAGCCCAGAACGCTCGACGAGTTGGAGGACGACTATTTCGACCTGATCGTGACGATGGCGCCGGAGGCGCACCACGCCGCGCTCGAGCTCACCCGTTCGCTAGCCGTCGAGGTCGAGTATTGGCCGATGCCGGATCCCACCGACACAGGCGGCACGCGCGACCAGATCATGGCCGCCTATCGCGATCTGCGTGAGCGGCTGAGAGCACGCATCGGCAAGCGTTTTGCGGCTGCAGAGGCCAAAGGCGCCGCCGACTAAAGCGCATCGCGCTGAAACGGATCCAGGCGACGCGCTTCAGGTCTTTGTTTTCATGCATGTCGTTTTCGCAAAACCGCTGCGCACTTTTGCGCGACATGCATAGGTCTTCGTTTTCATCCATGCCGTTCCGCAAAACCGCTGCGCACTTTTGCGCGACATGCATAGGTCTTTGTTTTCATCCATGCCGTTTCGCAAAACCGCTGCAGACTTTTGCGCGGCATGCAGTAGAACCTTTCCGGCCTGGATCGAGCCGTTCGCCCGGCCCGAAGACTTTTCCGCTGGCGGACGCCCACTTTGCCGGGCGGCTCGCCTGATGCACCACACGAGGCGTTCGCCGTCCTGCGCGCGGATCATCTCGCCATCGCAGAACAGAACGGTTCAATCCGGACCGGAAAGGTTCTAAGCATGTTCACAAGCGGACGATTATCATATAGGTTCCGCCGCAAATTCCGGCCGGAGTCGGATGATTTCCGGTCTGTTCGGCCGGAAATCATCCGACTGCGGATCAAAGAAGTAGAGCATGATGTCGTCCGAAAACCGCTTGACACTTTTCGGCATCATGCTCTAGCCGCCGGAACCGCCATCCAAGCAAAGGTATCGAATGCCGAAGGAAGAAGTCCTCGAGTTTCCAGGTGTGGTCACGGAACTGCTGCCCAATGCGATGTTCCGGGTGAAGCTCGAAAACGAACACGAGATCATCGCCCATACGGCCGGCCGCATGCGCAAGAACCGCATCCGCGTGCTGACCGGTGACAAGGTCCTGGTCGAGATGACGCCTTACGACCTGACCAAGGGCCGCATCACCTATCGTTTCAAGTAACAGCCTGGCGGGAACCTGGAGCCGGATGATTTCAGGCCTGTCCGGCCTGGAATCTGAATCCGGCTCCAAATCAAAGAGTGGAGCATGATGTCGTCCGAGAACCGCTTCACACTTTTCGGCGCCATGCTCCCATGAGCAGCCTGCAGAAGCTCGTGCTTGCCTCGGGTTCGCCGCGCCGCATCGAACTGCTGCAGCAGGCCGGAATCGAGCCGGACCGGATCCTGCCTGCCGATGTCGACGAGACGCCGCTGCGCGCCGAGCATCCGCGCTCGCTGGCCAAACGCCTGTCCAAAGACAAGGCCGAAAAAGCGCTGGCATCGCTGAAGAGCGAGGAAGGGGCCGGACCGGCCTTCATTCTTGCCGCCGATACGGTGGTGGCGGTCGGGCGGCGCATCCTGCCCAAGGCCGAGACGATCGATGACGCTGTCAACTGCCTCGGCCTGCTTTCAGGCCGCTCGCACCGGGTCTATTCCGGCATCTGCCTGATCACGCCGGGCGGCAAGCTGCGCCAGAAGCTGGTGGAGACGCGGGTTCGCTTCAAGCGGCTGCCGCGCGAGGAGATCGACGCCTATGTCGCTTCCGGCGAGTGGCGCGGCAAGGCCGGCGGCTACGCGGTGCAGGGCCTGGCCGGTTCCTTCGTGGTCAAGCTGGTCGGCTCCTACACCAATGTGGTCGGCCTGCCGCTCTATGAAAGCGTCGCGCTGCTTTCTGGCGAAGGGTTCAAGGCTTACCGGAACTGGCAAGCCGCGCGGCCATGAGCCTGGATCACCCATGAGCCCTGACCAGCATGAGTCTTGACGACAAGGTGACGCCGCTCAGGCCGAAGCGGCCCTGTCCCGAATGCGGCAAGCCTTCGGCGCGCGAGCACTATCCGTTCTGCTCGGCGCGCTGCAAGGACATCGACCTCAATCGCTGGCTGAAGGGCGCCTACGTCATCCCCGGGCGTGACAGCGAGGAGGAAGAGGACGACAGCCCGACGCAAGGCCCCTCGCCTGAAGACGGGGAGTGAGCGCTCACCCGGCGTTCAGCCGTTTGGCGGCGATTTTTCTTTCCCGATGAAACGGGCAGCCAAGCTAAGTGATTGTTTTTACGCATTTGCGGACAGAAAACCGCTGCGCACTTTTCCTGCAATCGCTCTGGACAGGCCCAATTCCCGTGCTATAACCCACGCGCTTTCAAGGGATGCCGCCCGGCGCCCCAGGAAACCCGGCGCGCGATCCCGTTAGCCGGTACAGGCCCAGATAGCTCAGTTGGTAGAGCAGCGGACTGAAAATCCGCGTGTCGGTGGTTCGAATCCGCCTCTGGGCACCATCATTTTCCCCAAGAAATTCAAGCTGTTACGTGAGCTGACGTCGGCATATGTCGCCGGCACATCACCTGGCTGGAGCGGCATCAGATTGCGAATTGCTCTTCTGCCTCTTCGAGCACTTCGATTAGTCGGTTGAACTCAACAGGCGAATTGCCGCCGATATTGTGGATTCGAAACGGTGCGCTGCTGGTCGCTGGATCAGGTGCCGCACTTCTCCACTGCGGACTGGCTGTCGCAGGATGTTGCATGACGCGGGCCATGCCCTCGACGATGTCGTCGATATAGGTGAAATCGCGCTGCATGTTGCCATGGTTGAAGACGTCGATCGGCTCGTCGGCGAGTCTGGGCTTGGTGAAAATGAAGAGGGCCATGTCGGGCCGCCCCCACGGGCCATAGACAGTGAACAAACGCAGACCCGTCGTCGGCAGTCCGAAAACATGGCTGTACGTATGCGCCATCAACTCATTCGCTTTCTTGCTAGCAGCGTAGAGGCTGAGCGGATGGTCGGCCGAATCGTGAACGGAGAACGGTATCCGGGTGCTGCCGCCACAGATCGAGCTCGAGGATGCATAGACTAGATGGCCGGTTGACGCGTGCCGGCATCCCTCAAGGATGTTGAGAAACCCATTGAGATTACTTTCCGCATAAGCGTGAGCATTCCTCAGCGAATGGCGAACGCCGGCTTGAGCTGCGAGACTGACTGCGATCTCGGGAGCAACGGGGACGAACAGCGTGGAAATCGACTCCGATCCGTAAGGTCGATATGCTCGAAGCGGAAATGCGGAAACGCTTCCAACTGCTCGAGCCGAGCTCGCTTCAGGTTAATGTCATAGTACCCATTCATCGAATCGAGACCGACTACCTGCCGACCATCAGCAAGCAGCCTCCGGCATAGATGAAAACCTATGAACCCGGCTGCCCCCGTGATCAGAATCGGTCTGTTTGATGTCACGGCATATTCCTCACGTTAATCTCTGCCCAGTTCAAAGGGTCATTCCACCTCGCGTCCATTTATCCGAAGCCGCATCATCAGAATGATCGATGAAAATCCCGCTGTGGAGATCCATAACCCAGCATCACCTTTCGCTCAGGCAAGCCATGCTCCCGGCGTACTTGAAGGCACCAGCGGCGGACCAGGATCTTGATGAGGCTCCTCTTCCGGCAGGGTCCTCCAAATGGGAAGACGTGCCCGACTACGCTCTCGATCATGGCGGGCCCGTCCTGCGCTCCTATCGGCCTCTGCCGGCCGGGTTTGCGGAAATCGGCATCGGTCCTCACCTGGAGACCGCCGTAAGGCAATATCCGCATAAGATCGCACTGCATGACGGTGTCAACGGACTCTCCTATTCGGCGCTCGGCACTGCCGTCGAGATCCTCTCCCGCCGAATCGCGACAGCCGTTGCCCAAGGCAGTCCAGTCGGAATCTGCCAGCCATATTCCGTCTGGAGCATTGTTGCGATGCTCGCAACAGTCGCCGCCGGGCGGATCTCAATTCCCCTCAACGCAAGAGACCCCAGCCCCCGGATCCAGGAGATTGTGTCCGCGGCCAAGCTCTCGGCTATGCTGGGCATGGGGGACAGGCCCCGCGACCTGCCGGCCGATGTCCAATGGATCGACATGGCCGCAAGTGCGGCCTCGGAGTCCTATTTGCCCGCCCCGCTCCTTCCCTCGCCTTGTGTCGATAAGGCGGCGATCGTTCTCTATACGTCCGGCAGCACCGGGCGTCCCAAAGGCATCGTCAACAGCGAGCGCAGCCTGCTCAGGCGAGTGCAACAATATGTCGACGCATGTCACATCAATTCCGAGGACGTCTTTCTGCCCCTGACGGGTCTGGCCACGATAGCCGGCTGCCGAGAGATTTTGACGGCCATCCTCACCGGCGCCACCCTGCACCTCGTCGAACTGGAAGCGACCGGCCTGCGTGGCGTTCGCGCCAGGATGCGCGACGAAGGCGTGACGGTCATCTATCTCGTGCCCGCCTTGCTGCGCACGCTCATGGCAGACGCCCCCGAGGGCACGTTCAGGTCGCTGAGGGTGGTCCGCGTCGGGGGTGAAAAGGTGCTTTGGACCGACATTGCCCTGTTGCGCCAAGCCGTCCCCCAGCAGTGCGTGATCCAGATCGGCTATTCGTCTACGGAAACGACAGGCTCCCAGTGGTTTTTGCCGTCAGAACAGCCGAATGCGGAGGCGGACGCGCCGGTCGGACGCCTTTTGCCGGGCATCGCATTCGCGATCGTGGATGAGGAAGGACGACCCGTCCCGTCCGGTGAGACCGGAGAGCTGGTGATCAAGAGCCCTTACGTCCTGCTTGGGCATTGGGAAAACGGCGCCGTCCTGCCTGCCGAAGCGGACCCTGACGATCCGGGCAAACGGATCTTTCCAACCGGTGATCTCGTCCGATTGGACAGCCAACGTCTGTTGAGGATCATCGGCCGAAAGGGGCGGCAGATAAAGATCAATGGCCGACGGATCGAGCCGGCCGAGCTCGAACGGGTGATGCGATCGGCCTCGTCGGTCCAGGACGCCGTGGCCATCGTGACCGAGGCAACCGAGCTTGTCGCATTCGCGGTACCGAACGATTCCGCCGGTCCGGACTTTGTGGATGGTCTGCGCCAGTTGATCGCAAACACGCTGCCCTCGCCCTTGCGACCCCTGCGGCTTCACCGCGTGGGCGAGATTCCCCGCCTGAGCAGCGGAAAGATAGACCTCGCGAAACTGGGCAAGATGGATCTGTTGGCCAGAAAGCCGGCCACCACCGCCGATCCGCCAAGTCCCGGCAGCGACCTCAAAGTGCGTCAGGTGGTGCAGAAGGCCTGGAGCAAGGTTCTCAACACGCGAGCAGCCGCAGGCAGGTGGGACGAGGCAGGAGGAGATTCGCTCAAGCTGTTGCACTGCGTGATGGAGATAGAAAACCTCATCGGCCAGGAACTCGGGCTTGAGAGCTTCACCGTGGGGATGAGCGCGGACGAAATGGTCACGGCAGTGGCCGCCGCGCAAGCAACCGCCTCGGGCAAAGCCGCGCCGGACCATAACCCGCCGCTTCTTTTCCTGTTTCCCGGGTCGGTCGGCTACGGACCGAGCCTTGCCGCCTTCGCCTCCGCCATGGGCAAGACAGCCAAGGTCATGCCAATTCGATATCCAGGCCTGGCACTGATCCTTAAAGGGCAGAATGATCTGGCGAGCATGGCGGATGCGGCGGTCCAACAGGTCAACCGAGCGCAGCCGTCGGGCCATGTCAGGCTTCTTGGCCACTCGCTTGGCGGAGCAGTTGCCCTGGAAGTCGCTCTGCGCCTGCTCAAGGCGGGACGATCGGTGAAGTTCGTCGGTATCCTCGATACAAGCCTCGAGGGCGAACGCAGCCGCCGCTGGGAGACAATCGCCCGCACGGCGCGTCGGCTCCGGTCCAACCGCATCTCGTTCCACCGCGTTGCTTGCCGAGCCCTGGCGAAGATCGCGGTCAGAACAGGTTATGAAACGCGTCTCGCTCGCGCGATCGACCACTACACCGACGGCCAGTTCAACGGCGCGTGCTTCCGGATCAAGCTGGAATTGCAGGAAGTCTTGCGGGCCCAGGCCTTTTTCCGCTGGTTGGAGCAACCCAAGGCGCCGCTTCCCATTCAAGGCACTTTGTTTCGCTGTGCTCGCCCAGGCATGTCACGCGCCATCGGCTGGGATCGCGTGTTCTGCGATCTGCAGGTGATTTCGATCGTCGGCACCCATATCGATCTTGTCGTCGAGCCGCATGTGGCGACGAACCGTCCGCTGATCGAAAAGGCCGTCCTGCAAACCTATACACCTGCCGAATCCCTGCGCTTGGAGGGCCAGGCTGCGTGATCTCGAGATTCACCAAGGATGTGCTGGCGTTGGATGCCGCCGCTGAGGCAGAGCGCATCGTGACGGCGACACGTGAACAGGTACTGGTCACGCTTCGGCGGCGCGGGGTGGTGGTTGGGCTGTCGGGCGGCATCGATAGTTCCGTCGTCGCATCGTTGTGCGTGCGTGCCTTCGGCAGGGACAAGGTGCTGGGAATCTTCATGCCGGAGCGCGATTCCTCCGGAGACTCGCTGAGGCTCGGACGTGTCGTCGCAGCCCAGCTCGGCATCGACACTCTGGTGGAAGACATTGCGCCGGCGCTCGATGCCATCGGCGCCTATCGCCGGCAGTCCGAGGCCATCCGCTCCGTCGTTCCGGACTACGATCAAGGATGGAAATGCAAGCTTGTGCTTACTCCGGTCCTGAAGAGCCAAGGGCTCAACATCACCCGGCTCACGGTTGAAGATCCCGATGGCAACATCAACACGGTTCGGCTGTCCACGGCAGCCTACCTGCAGATCGTTGCGGCGACCAACTACAAGCAGCGCATCCGCAAGATGACCGAATATTACCACGCGGATCGCCTTGGCTACGCGGTAGCTGGAACGCCCAACCGGCTCGAATTCGACCAGGGCTTCTTCGTCAAGCAAGGCGACGGCATCGCCGACGTGATGCCGATCGTGCACCTCTACAAAACCCAGGTTTACCAGCTGGCGGAATATCTCGGCGTGGATGAAGAAATCCGGCGCAGGCCGCCGACCACCGACACGTTCTCCATGGCGCAGAGCCAGGAGGAGTTCTATTTCGCGCTGCCCTACCAGCTGACCGATCTATGCCTCTACGGCGTGAACCACGGAGTGTGTGCGGACGAGGTGGCGGCGGCTTCGGGCCTCACCGGCGGCCAGGTCGAGAAGGTCTTCAAGGACATCGAAGCCAAGCGTCGGGCCGCGCGCTATCTGCATGCCCGGCCCTTGCCGTCCGTGCCGATGGACCTGGACTGACCCCGATGTGCGGGATCGCCGGAATATTGGCGCTGAATGCCACCGCTGAACCGCCTTCGCGCGAAGCCCTGTTGCGCATGGCTGGTGCGCTTGCGCATCGCGGCCCCGACGAGCGGGGCCTGTACCGGGACAGACGTGCAGGGCTGGCGCATGCCCGTCTGTCGGTCGTCGATCTTCAGCTTGGGCAACAGCCCCTTGCCGACGCCAGTGGCCTGACGTGGATCGTCTTCAACGGCGAGATTTTCAACTACCTCGAACTGCGCGACAGACTGATCGTTCTCGGTCATCGGTTCCGCACCCGCAGCGATACCGAAGTCGTCCTGCACGCCTATCAGCAGTGGGGCGAGGCCGTCTTCGAGCGCATGAACGGTCAATGGGCGCTGGCAATCTGGGACGCCGTTGCCGGTCGGCTGGTATTGTCGCGCGATCGCTACGGCATTTGCCCGCTGCATTGGTGCGAGCATGGCGGACGCCTATTCTTTGCCAGCGAAGTCAAAGCGATTTTCGCCGCCGACGTCGCGATACCGCGCACATTCGATCCGGCAGGCATCGACCAGATATTCACCATGTGGACGGTTGTCGCTCCGCAGAATGTCTTCCAGGGCATCCGGGAGCTCCCGCCTGGACATGTTCGCGTCTATGAGAACGGGGCGGCGCGCGAACATGCATTCTGGCAACCGCGCTTTCCGGAAATCCCTGGTCCGGACCCGGACCGGTTTAGCGGCTCCCTGGATGAGGCGGTCGAGGAGGTCGGCCTCGCGCTCGAAGCCGCGACGGCCTTGCGGATCGTACAGGCCGATGTGCCTGTCGGCTGCTATCTGTCCGGGGGGCTCGACAGCTCCCTTGTCGCCACTCTGGGAAGACGCTTCGCCGGCCAGCGTTTCCAGACCTTCTCCCTGCGCTTTGCGGATGCCGAATATGACGAGACCCGTTTCCAGCGGCTTGTTGCCGCCCAAACCGGAAGCGAGCACCACGAGGTGGTCGTCTCGCGCAGCGATATCGCCGAGGTCTTTCCCGAGGTGATCCGCCATACCGAGCGGCCGATCCTCAGGACCGCCCCGGCACCGCTGTTCCTGCTGTCGGGCTTGGTGCGCAAACACGGCATCAAGGTGGTGCTGACCGGGGAAGGCGCCGACGAGATGTTTGCCGGCTACGACCTGTTCCGCGAAGGAAAGGTGCGCCGCTTCTGGGGACGCCAGCCTGCCTCGACCAGACGCGCCGGGCTGCTCGAGCGCCTCTACCCCTACCTCTCGCGTTCACCGGTTCGCCAGCAGGCATTGGCGAGGCAGTTTTTCGGCCGCAACATTCATGCTCATGACATGCCGGGCTTTGCGCATGACACGCGCTGGCGCACGACCAGCGCGATCAAACGGCTGTTCTGCCCCGATATGCGCGCCGCCTCGCAACGCCGCGATGCGGTGAGCGAGCTGCTTTCGACATTGCCGGCCGAATTCCCGCAGTGGAGTGCCCTCGCCCAAGACCAGTATCTAGAAATCCGGACTTTGATGTCGGGCTATCTGCTCTCGTCGCAAGGAGACAGGATGCTTATGGCCCATTCCGTCGAGGGCCGCTTCCCGTTCCTGGATGACAACGTCATTGCCCTGGCGAATGCGCTTCCCGACGCCTACAAGCTTCGGGGGCTCGACGAGAAACACGTGCTGAAACGCGTCGCCGCACCGATCCTGCCGCCGCAGATCGTTGCCCGAAAGAAGCAGCCCTACCGGGCGCCGAATGCGCTGAGTTTCTTCGCCGCGGACGCCCCGGCATACATTCGTGACGCATTGTCCGAGGCGGCATTGCGGACGGCGGGCGTATTCGATGCCTCATCGGTTGAGGGTTTGGTCGGGAAATGCCGAGCCAGAGTTGGCGACGGCGACATGTCGAATTCCGACAACATGGCCCTGGTGGGCGTGCTGTCGACGCAGCTCCTGCATCAGCAATTTGTCGCAACCCGTCCAGTCGGCGCGACAAGGCCGGATCTCAGCATCGATGTCGACTACGAGCATCGGGAAAGAGAGCTCGCATGATCCATGGTGCCGTACCGCTCCTGCACGACTATCTGATCCACTCCGCCGGGCGGCTCGCCGACAAGGTGGCGCTGGTTTGCAACGGACAACGCCTCACCTACGGCGAGATCGACGAGCGCTCCAACGGGATGGCGCAATCCCTGGCATCAGGCGGCGTGCAACGCGGCGACCGCGTGATGATCTTCGCCGACAACACGGTCGAGACGGTTGTCAGCTTCTGGGCGGTGCTGAAGGCAAACGCGGTCGTTTGCCTCGTCAACCCGCTCACGAAAAGCGAAAAGCTCGATTACCTTCTGAATGATTGCCGGCCGACGGCGCTGATCACCGACCAGCACCTGCGCTCGGCCTTCGTTGCACCAGCGCAGAACTGCCGCTCCCTGCGAAAGGTGATCGTATCGGGGCCGATCGATGACGACGAACTCACCCGCCTGCCGCACGGGGTGCGCTGGGAAGCGGCTGCTGAAAGAGCTCCCGCCGCTCCGGCGCGCAATTCGATCGACATCGATCTTGCCGCCATCATCTACACCTCAGGGTCGACCGGCGAGCCCAAAGGCGTGATGCTGACGCACCGCAACATGACGGCGGCATGCACATCGATAGCATCCTATCTGGAACTCCGCGAGGATGACGTCATCCTCAACGTCCTGCCGCTCGCCTTCGACTACGGCCTCTATCAGATGCTGATGGCGTTCCGTACCGGCGCCCGCCTTGTCCTCGAACGATCCTTCGCTTTCCCGGCGCAGATTCTTAAGGTGATCAAGGAAGAGAGGGTCACAGGCTTTCCCGGCGTGCCCACCATCTTTGCCTCGCTTTCGGAGCTCAAGTCGCTGAAGGATCACGACTTCTCGAGCATCCGCTACGTCACCAACACCGCAGCCGCCTTGTCGCTCAAGCACATCAACATGCTGAAGGAGATCTTTTCGGACGCTCGGATCTATTCGATGTACGGTCTTACCGAGTGCAAGCGCTGCACCTATCTGCCGCCGGAAGATCTCGAGCGAAAGCCTCTGAGCGTCGGGATCGCAATCCCGAACACGGAAATGTGGCTCGTCGACGAGAACGACAAGCGGGTCGAGCCGGGTACCGTCGGACAGCTGGTTATCCGTGGCGCCACGGTGATGAAGGGCTACTGGGGCAAGCCGGAAGCGACCGCGAGAAAATTGAAGCCCGGCCCCTTGCCCGGCGAGCAGGTCCTCTACACCGGCGACTACTGCCGCATGGACGCCGACGGCTATCTCTACTTCATCGGCCGCGGCGACGAGATCATAAAATCCCGGGGCGAGAAGGTTCCGCCGAAGGAAGTTGAAAACGTGCTGGTGAATATTCCGGGCGTCAAGGAGGCCGCCGTTGTCGGCGTGCCTGACGAGCTTCTGGGCCAGGCGGTCAAGGCTTTCGTCGTGATCGAGCAAGGACGCATTGTCGGCGAAAGGCAGTTGCAGATGGAATGCCAGAAGCGGCTTGAAAGCTTCATGGTCCCGAAATCCATCGTCATCGTGCCCAGCCTGCCCATGACGGATACCGGAAAACTCAAGAAGGTGGCTCTTTCCTAGTGCCTGTTGGACGGCGCCGACTGCATTTTGTCTCTTTTGGAGGGTGGATTAGATGGATTCGATTTTGGCAACGAGGCCTGCGGGCGACATCTACACGAAACAAATTCGCGATTTCCTGGCTTCGAACTTCTACATCGCCGACGTGAAATCTCTGAGCACCACGCAATCGCTGCTCGATCAGGGCATCGTCGACTCTACGGGGGTGCTCGAGGTCATCGGCTTCATCGAAGAGACCTTTGGCATCACTGTCGAGGACAGCGAGCTTCTGCCGGAGAACCTCGATTCCATCCAGGGCATTGCGCAATTCATCGCCCGCAAGCGGGGATGAAGCTCCGATCCGCCAATTTCTCAGGGCTGCGGCTTTGCGTATCCGATCACGACGCGCGCCTCGCCGGCGAGATTGGTGACGACGCCTATATTGTCGTAGGCCCAGCTGCGCTCCAGCAGGCTTGCAACTTGGCGATCCTGGCCGAGGCCGACCTCGAATAGCAGTGCGCCGCCCGGCCGCAGATACCGCGCGGCATCTTTCACCACGCGCATGTGGATGGCGATGCCATAGGGCCCGGCCGCAAAAGCCTCACGCGGCTCGAGCGCAAGCAGATGCGAGCGATCGCCTTCAAGCCGCTTCTCAGAGATGTAGGGCGGATTGCACACCACGACGTCGATCGTGGCTGGGGGCACCAAAGCAGACAGCGCTTCGAACAAATCGCCCTTTAGAACGAACACCCGATCAGCCAGCCCATGGTGTAGGACATTGCGGCTCGCCACCTCGGCACAGGCATCGGTAACATCGCTGGCCCAGACCCGCGCGCTTGGAACATGGCGGGCAATGGCACAAGCGAGATTGCCGGCGCCGCAGCACATGTCGACAACGCGTGGCGCCGGCAGGTTCATTTGGTGCAGGACATCGAGCGCGGTCGAGCCCAACAGCTCCGTCTCCGGTCTCGGAACGAGCGCACCGGAAGCGACAAGCATTTCCATTCCCATGAAGACCGCGCTGCCTCTGCTATAGGCATCCGCGACGTTGATGTCCTCGCTCAAGATTTGTCTCCACGGCGAGATCGAGCGTTCGTCGATTGTGCGGAAGCGATAGCGCTATTGTGCTGCCGCGCTTTCCAGCTCGTTGCTGAATCTGACCTCGATCGTATCTCCTGGCGCCACCTCGGCGTCCTCGTCCGTCGCCTGCTTGCGCCACTGCCCGTCGATCTTGCGGATGATCGTCAGCTGGGCCCGCACGGTCTCGCCGGCGATCGACAAAGGCGCGGCAGTCGCGCCCTGGGGCTGCAATTTCTGACTGGCTGCGCGAAGTCTTGCGCTGATGTCGGCCAGCCGGACCTCGGTGTCGCGCAGTTCGTTCAGCAGGCCGATCCGCCTCTGGTTCTCGTTTCGCTCGAGCTGCCTGGCGAAATCGTCCTGCAGGCGCCGCGTCCGCATGAGCTCGACGGATGTTTCCAGCGCCCGGGTGGACGATAAAAGGACTGCACGCCGGACGTCGGCGAGCCTGTTGTTCGTCAGGTTGCCGGCTTTGAACAGCCTCGTCACCTGCGCAAGGTCCTCCTCGTCGGCCTTCACGCCATCGGCTTCGTCCTGCGCGCGCTTGATCAGTGCTTCGACCTGTGCTGCGGCGTCCCTGGCGCCCTTCTCCACAAAGCTCTGCTCTTGTTGATAGTTGTCCAGCGAGAGCTTCAGCGCTTCCGCTTCTGCCTTCGCTACGCCGGCCGCGAGCGCCGGAGTAAGGGGGGATCCCTGTGGAGGCTGCATGTCGAAACTGGCTTGCTTCTGGAGTTCCGCGCGCAGCCGGGCGCTGTGGAAGTAGTCCCTGGTATATTCCCCCCAGATCATCTCATAGTCGCGCCGCAGATCCGTCGGGTCTGGTCCGACTTGGTTGCTTCGCGACCGCAAGAGGCTGAAGCCGCCGGCCACCGCAATCGCCTGCCGCACGGTCATCAGCGGGCGAAAAGCCTGCTGTCCCGGGGTCAGCACATCGCCGGTCACATAGATCGGACGGTACTCAGCGATGATCGCCGTGACGTCGCTCGGTCTTACAACCGCCATCTGCTCGCGGCCGTCGGCCATGCGCATGTGAAAGATCTTGGTCGGCAAGATCGCCTGCAGGCGCGTTTGCAATTCCGGCGAAGTCAGGCCGCCGACCGATATCGTGCCCGCATCGGGGAGCAGGATCGTGCCATCCATCTGGACCACCGCACGCTGTGTCCGGCCCGGAATGGAGGTTATCCCGATTTCGACAGTATCTCCGGGCGAAATCCGATAAGCAGCCGATAGATCGCCCGCAAAGGCCATGGGCAGGGTGGCCAGCACGGCAACCGCCGTGAGCAAGAAGCGGCTAAGGTTTACCATTGGCGACAAGCTCCTTCGGGTTCTCCTGTTGGGCCCAATCGAGACGGGCGACAAAGTCGTAAACCGGCCCGCCCGGCACGCCCCAGTTGCTTGACCAGATAACCTGCGACCCGTCCGGAGAAGGCGAGGCATGCGTCTCGCTCCAATAGTCGGAGGGAGGATTGCGCGTTTGCACGATGCGCCGAACGGCGCCGCTGCCGTCGATGCGAAGCGCGATCACCTCGCGCGCATAAGGGGCCCATCCCGGATTGGCGGAAACCTGTTCCGGATTGCCGCCATAGCTCAGGAACGCCCAGTCGCTCCTGGCCAGAGCGCGGGTCGATGCGTGCTCCGCCTGGCCATAGGCGGTAAGTGGTGTCACCTTCCCACCGACAGCCTGCGTTTGATTATCTGGAACTTGTCGGGCCCGGACTTGCTGATGCCGACATAGACCTCGTTGCCATCTTCGTCGACCGTCAGATCGCCGTGACCGGGCCGATGATGGTCCGTCCATCTCTGCCGCAAGCTCCCGTCAACGGCGAAAATGGCTCTTTGTTCTGTGCCGTCCATCAGATTTTGGAAACACAGGATATACGCTGCGAGTGGCGAGATGGTGCAGGAACTGGTCGTTCCAGGAACTTGAGCAAGATCGATGTCCGGGAATTTCCCGCGCCGATCCAGATCGTAGGCAAAGACAACCTTCGCGCCATCCTTGCGGACTGCGCGCACCGCGATGCGGCTGCCGTCCCGACTAGGATTGCCCTTCGAGGGGCCGAATTGCAGGTCGCGATACGCTGTGGACGTGAACAGGATTTGTTCCTGGTTCGTCCGCGGTGCCCAGGTCGAAATCGCTCGGTTGTGAACGCAGATCATCAGCTCGGGATTGCGGGGATGCCACTCGCATTCCCCGCCTCTGTTGCGGTGAAACAGCGCCACATAAGTGTGCCCGTCGAGAAAGCACATTCCATTGCAGCCGTTGTCGAGGAGCAGCAACGTCTGGTCAGCATTCCAGGCTTGCGCACTTGAATAACGGTGGCTGCAATATTTGGGCCCGCAGACAACGCCGTTGCCAAGACTTCCGGGCTTGGTGATGCGAACAAGCTGGTGCCGAATGCCGGGTCGGTCGCGGGACGAAGATAGTCGGGCAGATCCATCGCCACCGGCGCCACGAATCCGGTGGACGCGTTGCTTCCCTGACCGCCGGCCGTCCGCAGGTTGAGGAGCGCGGCAGCGCAAACCATGAGCAATGCGGCAGCGACCGGGGTGAGCCTCATGTCATGTAGCCCATCTCTTGACGTACGAGTCCTTCACTGAGGCGTTTGCGCCACCACGCAATGGTTCGGCTCAGGCCTTCGCGCAGACTGGTCTGTGCCTTCCATCCCGTTGCCGTCTCGAGCCGCGACGAATTTGCCAACAGCGCCCGGACCTCGGAATTTTGCGGCCGCAGCCGGCTTTCGTCGCGATGCACCGGCTTGTTCGAACCGCTCAGCTCAAGCACCAGGTCCAGCACGTCCGATATGGTGACCGCGCGCTGGCTTCCGGCATTGTACGCATGCCCGAATTCGAGTTCAGCAGAGCCTGCGGCGAGGAAAGCCGCCGCGGTGTCTTCGACGAAGGTGAGGTCGCGGACCGGGCTGGTATCTCCCACCATGATGGCCGCGCATTTAGGATCGAGGGCCTGCCTGATGATCGTCGGCACGATTGCTCGTTCGCTTTGGCGCGGTCCGAATGTGTTGAATGGACGAAGCACAACGACAGGCACATCGAAGGATCGAGCGTAGGACTCCGCCATCATGTCGGCTCCGATCTTGGAGGCCGAGTATGGCGACTGCCCCTGCAGCGGATGGGATTCACTGATGGGCATGGTCAGGGCGGTGCCGTAAACCTCGCTGGTTGAGGTGTGCACCACGCGCTCGATGTCCCACTGGCGCGCCGCTTCGAGCACATTGAGCGTGCCCATCACGTTCGTCTCTACATAGGATTGAGCGGCGGCGTATGAGTACGGAATGGCGATCAGTGCCGCGAGATGAAAAACGACGGCCTGGCCAGCTACGATCCTGTTCACGAACGCGCTGTCGCGAACGTCGCCGCGGACGAGCTTCAGCTGGTTTCGGATGCCGTCCGGCAGGTCATCCAGCCACCCGTGACTGTCGAACGAATTATAGAGGGCCAAAGCAGTTACGTCCGCGCCGCCGCGAACCAGTGCCTCGGTCAGATGCGACCCGATGAACCCGTCCGCGCCGGTGACCAGAACTCTTTTTCCCTGATAGGTCATGACCACAATCCCCGGACCGCTTTCAAGCATCGCCTGAGCGCGCCGAGGCCATGCCAAGGACAATGAAAACACCGCGAACGACAAGCACCGCGTCGGAGATGATGGTCCGGCGACCATAGTAGGAAAGATCGATCCTGGCTTTTGCCGGAAACAGCACTTCCTTGTAGAACGTGGCCGGCTCGACATCGCGAGGGTAGAAAAGGTCCTCGCGGCGGAACATGATCTGAGCAGGACCGAACAAGCCCGGCTTGTATTGCAAGACAGCTTCGTAGCCGTCCCTGAAACACTCGGCGAAAGGCAGACTCTCAGGGCGCGGGCCGACTAGGGCCATTTCGCCCTTCAGGACGTTCCACAACTGCGGCAGTTCGTCGAACTTGCTGAGAGCTAGAAACCTGCCCACCATCGTCATTCGGTCGTCATTGGCAAGGGTCAGCGCAGGGCCTCCCGCATCGCAACGGGGATCGAATTTTCGGAATTTGTACATGTGGAAAAGCCGTCCGCCGGCACCTATGCGGGGCTGAACAAAGACGACGGGGCGGCCGCCTTCCAGCAGCAGTGCTGCTGCGATCAGGAGCATCAGCGGCGACAGGGCAATGAGCCCTGCGGATGCGGCGATGATATCCATGGCGCGCCTGCCAAGTCCGTGGCGGACCCGTGCCATACCAAGCTGGTGAATGGGGATGTCGAATGCGTTCATGCGGCTGTCCCGGCCCGAGAACCGCTGTCGAGAGCCGACGCCAGCGCATCCACCACTGCCTCCGCGACCGGAGATGTTATCTGGGGATGCAGGGGAATGGTCAGTTCACGGTCGGCGAAAGACTCCGTGCGCGGCAGGTGAACCCCGGGAAAGAGTTCCCGATACAGGGTCATTTGATGCACAGGCGGATAGTGAATTGTGGTCTGTATGCCCTGCGCGCGCAGCTCGTCGATGACGTCTTGCCTGTTGACATAGCGGGGCAAGAGGATCGGCATGATGTGATATGCGGAGGTGCGCGGTTCCGCAAATGGCATCGAGATGGTCGGGCAGCGCATGGCGATAAGACGCCTGTACAGCACGACAAGGATGCGTCTGACCTCATTCCACTCCTGCAAATTGCGAAGCTGAACCAGGCCGATGGCAGCCCGCATCTCATCCATGCGGTAGTTGAAGCCGAGCATGGTCACGTCATATTGCGGTGTGCGGCTGTTCAGTCTCTGGCGCGTTCCAGTGGTCATGCCATGCGCACGCGCCTGGCGAATCTTCTCCCGCAAGTCGGGATCTCGCGTGATGACCACGCCGCCCTCCGCGGTGGTCATGTTCTTATTGCCGTAGAAACTGAACGCCGCTCCGGCACCGAAGGTCCCTACCTCCTTCAAACCAGGGGCGTGTGCGGCGTCCTCGATGATGTAGAGACCCCGCACGCTGGCGAAGGTCTGCCACTCCTCCTTGTTGGCGAGGTAGCCTGCGAAATGGACGAGGATCACAGCTCTGGTGCGCGACGTGCAGCGCGCCTCTGCCTCTGCAACCGACATCAGCGGAACGTCGTCGGATTCAATATCGACAAAGACCGGCTTGGCGCCGACATACAACACTGCGTTCGCGGTCGCCACGAAGGTCAGGGAAGGCACCAGGACCTCGTCACCGGGCCCAATGCCGAGTCCGTAAAGAATGAGGTGAAGGGCGGCAGTGCAGGAACTGACCGCGACGCAATCGTCGGCGCCGTGCACCGCGGCAAATGCCGCTTCAAACGCCCGAACCCGCTCGCCCATGGTCAGCCAGCCGCTGTCGATCACTTTCGACAAGGCGGCCTTCTCTGGAACACCCAGCACGGGTGCGCTAACCAAGAGCATCCCAACCTCCCGGTGATCGTCTGCTTCCGTCTCCACAAGCTGCTTCAGGCTGCTGCGGCGGCGACCTCCATGGACGCCGACTGCTCCTCCCAGGAGACCGCCTGCGCCTTCTGAAAATCTTCGACGCGGCCGATATCCAGCCAGAGCCCTTCATGCTTATAAACGTGCACGACCTGTCCATCTTGAAGCATTTGCAGCATCAGATCGTCGAATCCGAACGGGATGCCAGACGGGATAAAGCGCAGAACATCGGGATTCATGCAGTAGATTCCCATGCTTACCAAATGCGTCAGCGAGGGCTTTTCGCGGAAAACCTGGACAGTGTCGTTGACCTCGTCGATGACGCCGAAGTCCATCTTGGTGACGCGTGAAGCGGTCGCGATTGTAACCAGGTCGCTGTGGGCACGGTGCGCCGCCACAAACCGACTGAGGCTCAAGTCGGTAAGCACGTCGCCGTTGAGGACGAGAAAGGGTTCGTCCAGTTCCTCTCTGATCAAGGAGAGTGGGCCTATAGTCCCAAGCGGTTCCATTTCTTGCGTGTAACGGATCTTGACGTTCCACTGGGAACCATCACCGCAGACGCTGCGGATGAGGTGGCCCAGGTAGCCCGTCGTGACATAGACGTTTTCAATGCCGTTTCGCCGCAGCCATTTCAGCAGCAACTCAAGCACAGGCCGGGCACCGATCGGCATCAAAGGCTTCGGCAGAACCGAGGTGAATGGCCGAAGGCGCATGCCCATTCCACCGCATTGAATAACCGCTTTCATACGATCCTCCCGGCCCATATGGCCGACACAGGCCAATAATCAGGTCAGCGTCCGAAGCTCACGTCCGGCCGCGTTGATTGGCTGTGACCCAAGGGGTCGCTGCACGTGCTCCGGATTGGGCGGAAAATACGCTCCGGCTGCAGACGTGTCGTCGTGCGTTCGAATGGCGCTGTCCTGGGGACGGGCCGGACGGCAAGGCGCGGCCACATCGCTCACGCAGGCACGGATGCAACGGCGTGCTGGCAGGGGACCAAGGTCCGACTTGCATCATGGTAAACGCATAGTAGCCTCTTCGGTCCAGCCAGGTGCATTAGAAGGTCGGAATTCTTGTTGGGTTTCAGCTACCGGACGGGGTGCGCATCTTCACATTCAGAATAGCGTTCTGGATGTTTGCCGTTCGTCCCAGGCCGAAAGTGGTGTGCGTTGGGGTGAAATGTACAAGATCGTCATCGCCGATGATCATGGACTGTACAGGCGTGGCTTACGGTTGGCGTTGACCGCCGCCATCGAAGGCGTCGAAATCTTTGAGGCGACATGTTTCGATGCCGTGGTTGGCCTCCTTGCCGAACACAAGCCCATCAGCCTCGCGATGCTCGATCTCAATATGCCGGGACTCTTCTCGCAGGAAGTGCTTAGCGACGTTTTGGCTGCTTACCCGGACACGCGATTTGCAATTGTTTCGGGCAACGATTCACGATCCGAAATCATAACCGCCCTCTCGGTTGGGCTGCACGGCTACATTGTGAAATCGCAGCCTGACGAGGAAGTCGTGCTGGCCGTGAAGGAGATCCTATCGGGTCGAATCTACGTGCCAGCACTTCTGTCCCGGACCTCTGCAAGCCACGAGCAGGGGCTTGAAATTCCGCACGGGAACAGCACCGGCGCAGGCGCTCTGGGAAAGCTAACATCGCGACAAAAGGATGTTTTGAGGCTGATGGCCGAGGGCTATTCGAATAAGGAGATCGCTCGAGATCTCGATATCGCCGAGGCCACTACGAAGATCCACGCCGCCGCGATCATGCGGGTGCTGGGGGTTCGAAATCGGACCGAGGCGGCAATTTTGATCAAGAACTGGCTGGGAACAATGTGAGCTAAAGCGAGTCGCGCTGAGAACGGATCAGGCGATGCGCTTTGTTGATGCATGTCGTTGTCTCAGAACCGCTGCGCACCTCTGAGCGACCTGCATTAGTCCTGGATCTCATTCGGCGACAGCCGAAGAGAATACCGAAGCCCGTCCTCTCCCATTTCCAATTTCGAAGAATGACCCACAATGGGTGTTCCATCGGTCCCCAGAACCATGGATCCAAAACCTTGGCGCTTGATCGGAGCAGTGGGTCGGCCTCCCGTTTCGATCCAGTCAAATTCAATCTCGTCGCCGGTTCCGCCTGAAACGATGGTCCATCGCACCTTTACCTTGCCCTGCGCGTGGCCGAGCACCCCGTGCTTGATCGAGTTGGTGGCAAGTTCGTGGACGATCATTGCAAAACTCTCGGCCGCTCCGCTTGATATCTTGATCTCGGGGCCCGTGACGGACGTCTTGCCTGCTTGTGAGAAGGGCCGCAGTTCCTGAAGGACGAGCTCTCGAATGGTGGGCGACGCGTCAGCGCTGTCCGTGAGCAGCCTATGCGTCGACTCGAGGGCGCGAATTCGTTCGACGAGCATGTTCTTGAATTCGGCGACGTTGCCATCCGGCGCCTTGATCATCTTCACTATGGCGATAATGACGGCGAACAAGTTGCTGAACCTGTGGCGCTGTTCAAGCATCAGCCGCTCTTGCTTTCTTGCCGCCGCACGCAGCAGTGTCGTTTGCCGGCGCGCCGTCAAATCCGCTGCGATGCCAATCCGCTGATTGCGGCCGCCGTGGCTTTCCTCGCGTCCCCTCAAGGCAATCCAGCGGATCTGGCCGCCTGGTCGCTTGATACGGATCTCCACGTCATAGCTGGCCGCAAAATGACGCTTCCGCGGGGGCGATGCGAGCTTTCCCCAGTCCGCCTGGTGAACGATATCTGACAGCGCGTCCAGGGGACGGAGCGCAGCTGGTGGCAACCCCAAAATCTCCCAGAACTGGCTCGAACCCGAGACGACTTGATCGTCATAGTCTATTCGCCACGTGCCCAGCCGGCCGGCGGACAGCGCGAGGTCGAGCCATTCCTTCTGAGCCACGAGTGCTTCGCGAGCAGATCGCCGGGTGGTGATGTCGTCGACGACCACAAACAGACTGTCCAAGGGAACAGCATCCGGAGCGGACCAAGAAAGCAAGAGCCGGGTCCACAGCGTGCTGCCATCCTTTCTGATCATGCGCATTTCCGAGCTGAAAGAGGGCGTCTCGACGCTCAACCCCGCGAGCGATTTTGTGAACAAGTCGCGATCGTCTTGATGGACAAGCGCATCGATCTGCCGGCCGGCGAGTTCGCCTTCGGGATAGCCCAACATGGCGCAGAGGCTCCTGTTCGACTGCAGCAGTTCACCTGTGTCGTTGGCGGTCGCGAAACCCATGTCGGCTCGCTCAAAAGCCCGACGATAACGTGACTCGGCAGCCTCGACGGCAGCGAGCTTGACGTCGAGCGCCGCACGCAAGCTTCGCCTCGAACGGTCGAAAAGAAAACTGATCATCCCGCCGGAAAGCAAAAGCAGGACGGCGCGTACCCAATCATCGGCCACAGCGTGGCCATTCATGACTCCGCGGGCACCCAACCCGGCGGCCGCCATCACAAGGGTTGCTGCTACCCCCGACCAACGGTTCTCAAGGAAAGCGATGACGACTATTGCCGGAATGAATTCAAGAAAGCCTGGGTCAGCGGCACCTGTCAGGGAAACCCTTACCTCAAAGAGCAGCGTAGCGATCAGAACGGTCAGGGACGCCAGATGAGTTCGCGGCAGGATGGACCTCCTTCGGCAACCCTCATCCAACCTAACTACAACTTCCGGCCTAGCCCGTCGAGCTTAGACCGTCGGGCACGCGACTAGTACGTCTGCTCGCTTTCACACCCCAAAACCTAGGGCTTATAAAATACTGGCAAACAACGTCCCGACTGCGACGTCGAAGCAAAATGACAACGAGGATGGATGATTAATGAACCTGGTCAATCGACTGAACGAACCGAGATTCGTCGCGCGACCTGGCACGATATCGGCAGGGTCGCCGAGAGCCTACGCGCGAGGCTCTGACCGCAAACCCGTGCGGCCGACCCCGGCCAGCAACTGCGAGCGACCGGGCCTCGACTCAATAACCGGCATGCTCGAACGCATGGGCTGTGGCTGGCTTGTGCTGAGCGAGTCGAAAAGGCTGCTCAAATGGAATGCGGCCGCTGAAACCATCCTTGCGGGCTGTGACGATTCTCATGATCCGCCCACCGATCTATCAGCGGCGCTGAGGAGCTTGATAGCTGGCGTGCCTACGCATTTTGTGCCCGGATCGTTGTCTTGGATCGTAATCCGCAACGCTGGAGACCGGCCGGTCATTCTCGACGAAGAAGGCGTGGTCACGCCTGACAGGTCGATTATCCTCGCACTTCTCGATCGTCAGGCGAGAAACGGACCGAACCCACAGACGTTGCAGAAAATGTTTGGATTGACGGGTGCGGAGACGCATCTGGCGTTGCGCCTGGCGAGAGGCGATGCCCCCTTGGAAATTGCCGAGCGGACTCGGCTTAGCCGCACCACCATCCGTACACAGCTTGCATCGCTATTTGCCAAGACGGAGACGAGGCGGCAGGCCGAACTGGTAGCGCTTCTGGGGCGGATCTCGGTGCTGCCGTAGCACCTCAACCCATCCCGACCTCCTGCAGCGCAATTGCGGGCCACCGGCCTTGGCGAGTGCGCGTCAGCGCCTGCGGGTCTGCAACGCGCCGAGTTTCGGGCGTATCCTGAACAGATATTCCAGCATGTACTGGTTTGCGATCCTCATGACTGACGGTCGAAGGATCTGCATTGCGTCTCGCATTGTCGTCCGCCAGGATTGATGTCGGAATCTGGCAGGGATGCGGGCCACCTGCAGCGCACGCAAAAGAGTCTCCGGGGTGGGGAGACCGTTCCTGTCCTCGATAAGATCCCAATTGAGTTCTTTGACCGCAAGAGTGACCTCGTCCACGTCCTCGTAGCTCTTGGTCGTCGTGATGCTCGGATGGCGTGTCGCATCGTAGAAGATCAGGCCTTCATTGATGGCGATCATCTCTCCGTGCCGGGCCAGGTCGACAAAGAACAACTGATCGACGCCCGCCGGGATCGACTTATGGGCACGCATCCGGCATCCGGCCTGAATTACGGCGCTGTTGATCAAGAGCGTCGACGGTATGATGCCCAGGCTCCTTGTCATGCGCACCAGATACAGGTCCGTCAGGCACTGCTGGCTCGAATAGAGCGAAACCCGATCTTGCTCGGGTGGATCCGAGCGCATCACTACCCGGCTCTCCTCAACAACACGCGCCGCGCACGTCATGAAAGCTGCTGAGGGATATCTTATAGAAATTTCGGCAAACCTCTTCAGGGCTCCCGGAGCCAACCAGTCGTCGTCATGCAACAACTTGATCCACTTACCCATGCAGGCAAGCATTGCGTTGTTGGTGTTCTCCACCTGCCCTCTACCCCTATGGTTTTCCAAAATTCGGATGCGGGGGTCCTTTCGCGCGTATTCCTCCAAGATGGGCCAACTCGAGCCCTCGCTTCCTTCGTCGTCGCTGACGACAAGTTCCCAATTGGAAAAATCCTGTCCAACAATACTGTCGATGGTGCGTCGGATGGTGTCTGGCCGGCGAAATGTTGGCACGGCAACCGAGATGAACGGGCGCATTGTCGAAGCATCGGCAGAATGGGCAACATTGTTCACATCGCGGGGACCTAGGCGCCACAGATTTGTCTTCCCTTCATCGTGGGCCACGGACTCCGCGGAGCGCATAGTTCGCTCGGCGCGCGTGTCGCTACTCGATTGGAGCTTCATGGTGCTCTTTCCTTGCGATCGAATATAAGCTCGGCAATGTTGCCCGTGCCGGTTCGGCATCCCGCTTCAGAAGGTACAGCGAGGCTGCAGTCTTGAGGGCAAAGCCGACCGTCCCGCCGGCGGCCATGAGATAGATGACGTCGATAGGCTCCCAACCCGCTTTGGCGCCGGCGAGCAGGGGACCGAAGACGAGCACCATGCGCGCGGCGTCGACGGCGAGTCGCACTTCCTGCCGCCGCAGCAGAGCAGGAACCTCGCTGAGAGGCGTCGACAATGCCTGCACGGCGCCCATGAATGCCAATGCGGTGATGATCTGTGCGGTCGGCATCCAGGCCTGACCCAGGACGGGGACGACGAGGTAAGGGGCTGCCAGCCCAAGCACCAAAATCGGGAATGCGGTAAGGCCAGCAGCAAGAATCAGGAGACCCCGCGCGATGGCAAGCATATGGCCATGATTGCTGTTCTTATTGGCCTCGGCAACAAAGACGTTGCTCAGCGGCGTGGCGATCAGCACGATAGGTCCGGTCACGAGCCGTGCGGCGACGCCGAGGTAACCAGCGAAAGCTGCGCCGAACAAGGAACCGACCAGAATCGCCGGAAGATTGTTGATGGCATAGCTGCCAAGGGTCGCGGGGATATCGAACAATGGGAATTTGTATTCCCTTCTGGCCTTGTCGAAGACGCTGTTCCATGGCGCTCGATAGATGCCGCGCACGTCGCCCCAATTCAGAATGCGAAAGCCTAGGAAGGCGAGAAAGACGAATTGGCTGAGGATATGCGCATGCACCATGGCTTCACCACCGAGACGGGCGAAGCCAAAGGCCAATTGCAGCAGGGCCATGGTTGCCGGCAGGATCAGACGGCCGACGGCGAAATCGCGCAACAGACCCGCACGCAACGCCCAGCAATTCATCGTTTCAACGAGCGCCGCGCCGCTCATCCCGATCGGAACGAGCCAGACCAGGTGCCTCAGTTGGGGAGGCGCAACGCTCAAAAGCAACTGCCCGGTCGCAAAGGTCAGGACGCCGGTGACCAACACAGCCAGCAGAATGAGCTTGACGGTGACATAGGTCTGCCCGGCCTCCTTGACTCCGTAGAGCGAGGGTTCGAAGCGCAGGGCTGCGACCGCGCCGAGTATGTTGACCGCCGAAAGATAGATCGTGAACAGGCCGAAATCTGCCGGAGAATAGAGCCGGGCCAGTATGGGAATGGTGGCGACCAGGATGAGCTGCCCAGTGATCGCCATTGCCGATACGCCACCCGCCGTGCGGATGATCTTGCCGATCGGGCTTGCTGTTACCCGAACACTCCTGGATCTCAGAAAGTCGCTGTGGGACATTGGCTCGCGATTCCGAGAAGCGGCTGACGACGGGACACGGAGCTTACGGTGGGTGCCGGACCTCGCCATCATTCACCTGAATGAGATTGCGCATGCCTGGGCGACCGGCCGCCCCGGCTACGCTATGGTTCACGGGCTCCCCGGCTGACCATCCGCTTCGGAGTCGGGCGCCTCACTGTCGCCGTTGCAAATTCGTCGCCAGACTGCATTTGGCGATGATTGCGCGTTCAACATCCTGGGCGCTTCTTGCAGTGGCCCCTTGAGTGGACGTCTCCACACAAATGAAGTCTCGACCAGACGCAGACAGTATTTCGCTTATCGTGTTGAAGACCCCGAAGGCACGCATGTTGACCTCGAAATCGGCCTCGAAGAGCCGCTCCGCAGGGGGTTCGCGTTCTATTCGTTCGCGCAGACGCGTCGCCACCGTAGCTCGTGGCAACACAACTCTGATTGTCAGATCCGCGACAGGCAAATTGCTCAGCACGGTTTCGAGAGTGGCTTTGTCGGCGTTCCCGTTGAGAAGTGCCAGAGACCCGACGGCCTGAACATAGCCCTCGTCGAAAATTTGAATGTCTTCGATCGTCTCGGCGCGATCCCAAGCGTGCGACAGCTTCAATATATGCTGCCATATTCGGGCTCGCCAGATCGGCTTCTTCGGTGGGATTGCCTTGAGCAGCAACAGCGATTTCGACAGGTCCTCGCCGCCGTTTCGTGGGAAGAAAATGATTTTGGCCGTGGAAACCGTCGCCGACACGATCCTTGCCACAGACAGGAAAACGCCGAGGTCGAGGGTTCCGGACCTTACCCCCGGTCGGTAGCTGCGGACGACTTCTGCGCAGTATCCGTCCTCGCGCAATCGCCTTGCAAGGGCGTGGGCGAAGGTTGTCTTGCCCGAACCGGGCGGTCCGAAGAGCTCGACGATCAAGGTTCAAACTCGATCATGGCGGGTCGCCGCAACGCTCAGGGCAACTTCGCGAATAACAAATCCGCGCTGTCGCCGAATTGATACTTGGCATGCCGCTTGAGATTGACCCCCGTAAGGACACTGCCGGTGGGAACCGAAATCGCCCCGTCCCTTTGAAGCAGGTCCAAAACCGCGCGTGCGGTATTGCGCGGGGTCCTGCTCCAGCGAATGGCAAACAGGATCGCATCCGCCCAATTCGTGAGGAACCTGGCTTCCGGTCCCGCAAGTCCGGGCGGGCCGTTTATGATGACCAGTCCGTACGCAGCCTGCAATTCGTCTCTGCATTCAAGGCTGTCGGCGCGCGCAAGAAGCCTAAGCAGATCCTCGGACGGAGCAACGGTCATCAGGTCGACGCCAGCTTCAGGCATAGTAGCAACTGCATCCTCGAGACTGCAGCGGTTGCTGATGAAGTCGCCGAACGACCGGAGCGCTTTTGGCCCGCTGCGCTGGTGGAGGAATTCTTGGGTAAGTTGATGATGCGCACGTTCCAGATCGATCAGAAGGACAGGGCCGCCCAGCCGTGTGGCGGCTAATGCCAAGCTCCATGCAAGTTCATTCGCACCGTCTTCGCGCAGGCTCGAGGTGACAAAGATGGTATGTGGGGAACGCGTCCTGGCTTGATTTGGCGCAGCCGCGACCAATAGTGACGTCACCGCCCGGCTGTAGGCGGATCTAGACTCCCCCAAGACCAATTCCCGCAGCTGCTTCATGTGCATCTTGCCGGGATCTGGAATTAGGCCAATGCAAGGGATTCTAAGCGCTGCTTCGGTCTCAACCTCACCACGCAGGGTACGATTGAAGCGGTTTCGAACCAGCACGAAGACCGCACCAAGAATGGCGAACGCAACCATCCCCGGCGGCACCAGGAAAATCGGCGGCAAGGTCTGCGGTTTGGCCGGCGGCCATGCTGGCGAAAGGATGGAGACGCCAGCTGAGGGAGCTCCGATGCGCCTTATCAGATCCTGCTGGCGGCTCAGCAACTCGTTGTATCGCTGCGTGAGAAGGCTGACCTGGGGCTCGAGCGCGCGCAGCCCGGAGAGCCGGGTAGCGGTGTCGGCTGCGACCGCATCGAGAACATTCTTGCGATCTTCCAGGGCGCCAACCTGAGCCCGATAGGTGTTCACCTCCGCCTCAACGCGCGCAACGCCTTGCTCGATCTCATTGGCGATGGCGGTGCTTAGATCCTTGTCCGCCGGCGCGCTGGCCTGACGAACCGCAAGGTCGGCCAACTCCGGCGTGCCCAGGGCATCGGCGAGCGAGCCGACCGGAGCGTTCTCCTTGCGAAGATCATGGATGTGTTGAAGGCGCGATTCCATCGCCGCCAGATCGGCCTTGGACATGGATATTTGCTGGCTGAGATCGGCTCTTTCCCTGGCCGCGCTATCAGCCGAGCCTTGATCGACGGCGCCATGGCTCAGCCGGTATTTTTCCAACCGATCGGTCGCCGCAACGAGGTCGGTCTGCACGCGGGGCAGATTGGCGACGACTGCGTCGAGCTCCAGCCTGTCCTCGGCCTGCCGCTTTTTCGCGAGCTCGTCGACATAGACCTGGGCAAAAGTATTGGCCACCGTGGCGGCTCGCACCGGATCTTCATCCGCAAAAGCGACGGAGATGATCCTCGATCGCAGTTCCTGCCCAATCCTTGTCCTGTTCCTGAGCAGCTTCAGGTCGGAATCGACCGCCGCTTGCGCGCTTTGCGGCCAAAGCCGCTCGAGAATCCCCGCTGCAAATGCGCTTTTTGGTGCAGGGCCCGGGCCGGGCCTGGAAATCCCGGTTTTGGACGCGCCCTGCCCCGGCGTGCTGCCTTCCACCTTATGAAGCGCTGTCGCGACACGGCGCAGATGGCCCTGCGACGAGAGCATGGTGATGTGATCGTCGATGCTGGAATCGATGAGATCCTGTGCAGAAGAGCCGCCGGGTGCAAGCGAACTGCGTGCAGGCGGATCGATTATCAATTGGCTGGTAGCCTCAAACATCACGGGACGAACGAGGCCCACAAGTGCCGCGAGGACCCCTCCAACAACGGCAAAGGCAAGGATTGACCATTTTCTTCTCCCCAACGCCACTGCAAGCTGGCTCGATGCAGCTTGCGTGTCGGCGCGTTCACGTCGCGGCCGTATCCGCTCCCTGTTTTCAAGAAGCGGGGGCGTTGGTTGAGCGGCGGCTCGTGGGAGTCTAATGCGGCTGATGGCTGAACCTGCCATTTCATACTCCTGCCATGTCGAGGGTGCGAGATGGATCAATCGGGACCTTTTCCCGCCTGGCTTCGTTCAGCCAGGCTTGAAACATGAACGCCGACCACAATTCGCGAGAGCGATCCTGGCCTCGCATGTGATCGAGCCAGCAATCTTGCACCCTGGTGCTATCCAGCACGTTCTCGCCGTCGCGCCGCATGTCTGCGAGAAGATCGGTCGCCCAGTTGCGCAGCGGTCCCCTCAGCCAAGCGGCGACGGGCACGTCGAACCCCTGCTTCGGCCGGTCGATCAACCGGTCCGGAAGATAGCGGCGCAGCAGATTGCGAAGAATCCACTTGCCGCTGCCGTTGCGCACCTTCGCTTCCGAAGGAAGGCGCCAGGCGAACTCCACAACCCGGTGGTCCAGCAGTGGACAACGCCCTTCAAGGCCGTTGGCCATGGTCGCCCGATCCAGCTTTACCAATATGTCGCCGGGCAGATAGCCGGCCATGTCGTCGTAGAGAAGTCGCGACAGCAGCCCGTCGAGTTTCGGTGCGCTGTCGATCGACCCGGACTGACTGTGGCGAGTGAGGCGCGCAGCCGGTGGTGTCACCAACCGCCGATACAATTCATCCTCATGCCTTGCGGTAAGCAAGCCGGCGAGACGATCGAGCCGGTCGCTGCGCAGCATATGGCGCACATTTGCCGCAAGCGGCAGACCGCGCAGGAAATCCTCGCGCGCCACACGGGCCAGCAAGCTTAGTCCCGACGCCATGGTTCGCCGCACCATCAGGGGAAGGCTTTGTTGGCGCTTCAACCGGTTCGCCATAAAGTGGCGGCCATAGCCGGCGAAGCACTCGTCTCCGCCGTCGCCCGACAGGGCGACCGTGACGTGTTGGCGGGCGAGCCGCGCCACCAGCAAAGTTGGAATTTGGGATTCGTCGGCGAACGGCTCGTCCCATATCCGCGGCAGCTCGGGAATGACCTCGCGCGCCGCATCTGGCGAAAGGTGAAGCTCGGTATGATCGGTACCGAGATGTCGTGCCACCTCGGCCGCATAGGGAGCCTCGTCAAAGCCTCCCTCCGCAAAAGCGATAGTGAACGTGCGAACCGCGCTTCTGGATTGCGCCTGCATCAGGGCTACGACGGTGGAGCTGTCGATCCCGCCCGACAGAAAGCCGCCCAACGGCACGTCGGCGACCATCCGTTCGCGAACCGCCAGCCGAAGCAGCTCGTCAAGCTCATCAGTCAATTCGTCGTCGCTGCCGAGGATCGGCCGTTCGAGGCCTTTCGCGGCCACTTCGGCCAGCGACCACCAGTGATCGACACGCTGGCAGAGCGAGACCGCACTGCCCGCCTCGGCAAGATCCGTGGATCTGACCGAGAGCAGCGAACCGGGTGGCAGCTTGAACACGCCTCGCCAGATGCATTTGTGATCGGGCACCCATCCTTTCGAGAGCATGGACCCCGCGGCATCAAGGTCGAGTTCTGGGCAGAAGAGCGGAAAGCGACTGATTGCCTTGAGTTCCGAAGCAAAGACCAGGGCATGCCCGGCGAGAGCGACGTAGAGCGGCTTTTTGCCCATTCGATCCCGGGCTAGGTGAAGCGTTCTGGTCTTCAGGTCCCACAACGCAAACGCAAACATGCCGGCAAAGCGCTTGAGCGCCGCTTCGAGACCCCAGGTCTCGATCGCAACCAGCATCACTTCAGTGTCGCCGGTGCTGTGAAACTGGTGCCCCGCAGCTTCGAGCTCGCGCCGCAGGTCACGGAAATTGTAGATCTCACCGTTGAAGGAGATCACATACCGATCGCTGGCGGAACGCATTGGCTGCCGCCCTGCCCCAGACAAGTCCACGATCGCCAGCCGACGGTGGCCCAGCGCAATCCCCGCGTCGCGATCTGTCCAGAGTCCCTCGCCGTCAGGCCCGCGGTGGCGAAGTGACCGCGTCATCTCCCCTATCGCCTCGAGCGACTTCGGATCCCTACAGGCGGCGACGAGGATTCCAGCAATCCCACACATCACGCAATCCTTGCATGCTGGAGCCCGTGGCGGAGTTCCTGGCGCATTCCTGCAACCAGGCAGAAAGTCAGCGCGAACCAGACGATCGGGTGGCGGATGATCAGATGCGGCATGCTGAAGACCACCACCGAAGCGAGAAGCACCGACAGCGCGTCGAAGCGGCTGCGCCAGGCCGACATGGCTGCTGATCCGACGATCCAGACCAAGGCGAGGACCGCCACCAGCCCACCCTGAAGGTAAAGATCAAGAATGGTGTTGTGAGCTTCGAACGGTCGCTCCAGGAACTGCCTGTCCGCCACCGGCGGACGCTCCAGGTGCGGACCGGGGCCAAGGCCAAGCGAACCGGATTGCAGTCCCTTCTCGATTGCCTCGTTCCATAGAAAGACCCGAAGTTCGAATGTCTCTGCCGTCGCTTCGCCGCCTCCGTCCTTGGTGAGGCTCTTGGCGAAGCTTGCGACGCTGCTCTCCTCGGTGACAGCATATGGCGCCGCCGCCAACGCGAGAGGAGCGGCGCCGATCATCAGCAAAAGCGCGATTTGCCGAGCAAGGCTGGGCCTGTTGCCATTGGATGCGAACCATGCCCTCGATCGCAGACCCAGAAATACGAGACCGCTCAGAATGGTCGTGTAGAGATATGTATCGCTTTTGGTCAGCCGTCCGACATAGATGATGGGGATCAGGCTGGAGAGCGCCAGGAACTGAGCCCATCGATTTCTGCTGGTCGCTGCCAAATGCAGTGCCAATGGACCGAAGACGGCACAATAGAGCGCGAGTTGGTTCGGGTTCTCGGACCAGCCGCGGAAACGATCCCAATACCACGGATCGACTCCGGGCTGATGGATTCCGCCAAAGGCCAGTCCAACTTGGATCGCAAAGGCACAGACGGCGATTGCGACCATCCACCAGGCGCTACGCCGCAGATGGAACTCGGCATTGGGCTCCAATACCGCGAGGCAGGTGAAGCTCGCCAATAGCCCATAGGCCATGGCGTCGTGCGACAGCCCGGTGAGATAGAGCACGGTGGTGAAATAGCCCACTACCGTGCCGATCGCCAAAGTCAGCGACAGGAGAAGCCAAAAACCCGCCAGTTGCAGAGAGGCCGCCGTCACTTCGATGCGGCCTCCCGCCAGGATTCGGCCGATCGAAAGCATGATCCAGATCGCGAGGAAAAATTCGCCGTACCCCAATGGCAGACCCGGAACGGATATCTGCGAAGCGAAGGAGAGGGCAACGCCCGCGGCGAGCAATGCATCGCGTATCATCGTCGCGCCTCGTCCAACCGTCGGTTCGCGATGCGCTTCGCCATGGCGGTGTGAGCAAGACCGCCTCCTGGCCGAGCCGTTAGGACATGCCTGTAAAGCTCGCAATACTGGTCGACGATCCCTGGAAGGGCAAAACGCTCCCTCACAACCGCAGCGGAACGGCTGCCCATGGTCCTCGCAAGGGGACGATCGGCGAGAAGGCCGACTATGCGATTTGCGAGAGCGTCCGGGTCGCGCGGCGCAACCAGATAACCGTTCCAACCATCTTCGACGACATCACTGCAGCCGGGCATGCTGGAGGCGACGATCGGCAATTGCGCCAGTCCGGCTTCCAGCAACACACGCGGGATTCCCTCGCGATATTCGGTCGGAAAGGCGAATATGTCGGCCATGCCCAGGAGCGCAGGAACGTCCTGGCGTTTCCCCAGCACGATCACATTGGAACCATGTCGTTGCAGCTCGGCTTCTTCGACCGCAAATGGTCCTTCGGATTGCCACGGGCCGATGAGGACAAACCGGGCATTTGGCCTTTTGGCCAGAACCTTCGGCACCGCCTTGAGGAGCGTCGGTATGCCCTTTTGACGGGTCAGCCGGCCGACAAACATGACGATTTCAGCCGATTGAAGCCCTAATTCTTCGCGCATCTGCGCCGTCGGCGGCGCAAGGCGTCTCGCAGCGGTGAAGCTGCCAACATCGACGCCGGACCCACCGATGAGGCGCGCGTCGCCATGTCCGAGCAGCCTGTATCGTTGAAAGAATGCCTGATCGTCCCGGTTCTGGAAAACGGTCGCGGCCGTCCAGAAGGATACCAGCCATTGCAGCCCGCAGAAGATCGGCCGCAGCGCCAGGGCGCGCGGGGCAGGAGAAGAGAAGGTCCAGCCCAATCCGTTGATCGTGCGGATGACCGGTACTTGCCCTCGCACCGCGAGTGGGGTCAAAAGGTTCGGCTTGGTATCGAAACTCTGCACGATGTCCGGGCGCAACTCCGCCAGCAGTCTGCGAAGGGTCCTGACCGTGCCTGCTTTGCCGCTGCCGGTCGCGAAGCGGTCAAAGCCATAGCTCCGATGCGCAATGTCGTGGCGCAGGAATGGGGCCTCGTCGCCACTGGAGACGGCCGTGACCTGAAAGCCTCTGTCGCGCAGTTCTTCAAGAAAGGGAATTCTTAGGGCGTGGTCCTCACCTCCGACGCAGACCAGGTGCGGCCTCATTTTGCCGCTCCCAAGAACGTGCGGTCCACCAGTTGCCTGAAATGGCTCGAACTTGGATCGTCTTTCATGGCCCGCTGTCGCCGCGAGGGGTGCGCTCAGTCGCCTACCCAAGCTATGGGCGGGTCCAGTTGTTGTCCTCCTACGTTCGAATGAGAAGACGACGGGCCGCCCGGCGGTGATTGGGACCAATCATGAAAAAGGCGGGCCAACACAGGCTCAACAGGAGGCTGACGGTGGGTGGCGTCTGGAGGAGGGCTGCCTGCTAGCGATGCGGTCGTTCCGGCTCCTGCGATGCCTTCACGCGTCAGGCGAGGAACGCAGAGCGCCGTCTGCGGATCGAATTTGTGGGCGGCAACTGATGGACGAGAGCCGAACCCGGTCGTCCAAGCCAAGGACTATTCCAGTTTGGCCGAATGGTCGAACGGTATCCGAGCCGTTCTCCCTGGCTGGACCGGCAGAAGCGATCGGTTCGCCCCTGCCGGTCAGGCGCTTTGTCAGGTTACGAGAAAAGAGCTAGCGCCAAGGTGCAAATGCGAAGCGAGGGTGGCAAATTGCGTCTGGGCATGGCCGTCAATTCCGTCGCTGTCGAAGGAGAGCGCTCCGGTTGAACTGTTGTAGATGATGTGATCGTTGGCGTCACGCGCGCCTTGACCAACGTGGAAATTGCCGGACGCAAGCGCTCCCTGCTGGAGTCCTGCGAATATGGCGTGGTCGAGGTGGATCTTGTCTTGGGAAACCTGGAAGTCGCGGATCCTGTCGACATTGCCCGAGCCAAGGGCCGTGTCGAAGACGAAAGCGTCGTGGCCGCCATAACCCTTCAATGTGTCGGAGCCGCCACCACCGTTTATCTTGTTGTCGCCGTAGTTGCCGTTGACCTTCTGGGCGAGCTCGTTGCCTGTCAGGTCGATAGCGGTCTTGCCGCCCGTCCTGGAGGTGGAGAGCTGCTCGATATGCGAGCCGGCAGACAGAGCATAGCTGACCGAGGCCATCACCTTGTCGAAGCCGGCGCCCGCAGCTTCCATGACTTTGTCGTGGGCATTGTTGACATGGTAGGTGTCGTTGCCCTTGCCTCCTTGGACAATGTGGTCACCAACTGAAGCATCCGCGGTTGTCGGCGCGGTTGGCTCGGTTGTTGGCGGTGTCATATCGGAGGTTGGCGTCGGTGCCGGCTCGGTGGTCGCCACTGGCGTCGACGAGGTGGAGCTGGCATTGTGCTCCCGGAAGAAGGCCTGCAGATCCGGCGAGTTCTCAAGCGCCGTGTCGCCGTTCTGCGAGCCCCAGGCGTAGGCATAGTCAAACGCCGGCGACGGAACGAGCTTGGCCCAGTGATCCATCATCGTCTGCATCTGCGACGTGGTGGGAAGGACGTGCTTTCCGCCTGTATCAGTCTCCCACCCGCCACCGCCGAAGGTCTGGTAGACGGGGATGATCTTGTCCACCGGGATGCCTGACTTGACAGCCGCGGCCACGGCTCGGTCGATCATATCGTAGTCGACGGTGGTCGTGCCCGTGCGAACCGGATACGGATCCAGGCCGTAATAATCGATTCCAGTGCTCGCGGGATTATAGGTATTGGTGAAATCCGGATTGGTGGATGACCCCATGTTCATCATGGTAATGAAAGTCTTGGCGCCTGGAAAATGAGAATGGATCCAATCGGATTCGGCCTTCAGATTTTCAGTGCTGGCATAGGTTCCCCATTTGCCAGTAGGATCCGGCTCATCCATGAGAAAGAAACCGAACACTTTCGGATTGTTAAGAAAAGGCGTGACTTTGTCGATGAATGACTGGGTAACGCCATCATGAGCGCCCAGGTAAACCAGCGCCTTCATTCCGTCAGGCAGCTCGTTCACCTGGGAAAGATATTGAACGTCGACCAAATTGAATCCGGCCGTCGCAACGTCGGCGGCCGAACCGCCCGACGCATAATGGAGAGTTGCCATGCTTGTTCCTTCTTATGTCCGGCAACGCCCCCCAGCCCCGTTTGCCTAACCGAAAGCTACATTAGACAAAAGTCACATACCGATTTCAGTGGTCAAAATAATTGATTGGCGCCAAATCGATCGTTGGCGACCTTGCGAAAAAGGTTAATATTTTCAGCGCAGTCCGCCGAGGAATGACAAAGCTTCTCGCGACCGTTGTCCCCGAAACTCACCGATCCGCCGGCTCCCGATCGCCCGCAGGGCCACGATTTTGCTTCATTTCGATTAAACTAGGATACGTTAGCAGCGCCTCATATCCGGGAAAAACCGCTCGGATCCGATACTATTCAAGCACTGGGGACTTTCCATATTGAATAAATCCAAGAAAGCCACGCGGCACTTCCGCGTGAAAAACAGCAGGCTATGAATAAAAAACAAGAGCTGTCCTCCCTTTTACGCACCGCAATGTCTGACTGCGCACCGGGATTGCTTGGGATTGGGCTTTTTTCCGCGGTGACAAACGTCCTGGCGTTGACTGGTTCCCTCTATATGCTGCAGGTCTATGACCGCGTGCTGCCGTCCCAAAGCGTTCCGACCCTGGTCGGACTGACCATTGGAATGCTGGGCCTCTACGCAGCCTACGGACTGCTCGACTTCGTGCGGCTTCGCCTGCTGGTCCGCATTGCCAGTCGGCTCTACAGGAACCTGCATCAAAGGGCATTCGCCATATCGGTGCTTTTGCCGCTCAAGGCCGGTCGGGAGGCCGACCGGGTGGATCCACTGCGGGATCTCGAGCATCTGCGCGGCTTTCTTTCAGGATCCGGGCCGACGGTCATCTTCGATGCGCCCTGGATCCCGTTCTATCTGCTGATCATCTACATGCTGCACCCCTCCCTCGGGGTGCTGGCGACGATCGGTGCACTTGCCGTCGTAGCGCTGACCGCAGCCGCGGAAATTCTTGGCCGCAGGCCTGCCAGGCTGACATCGGAAGCCATGATCTCGCAGCGCGCTCTTGCCGAGTCCGGCCGCCGCAATGCAGAGGTCGTTCACGCCATGGGCCTTTCTTCCAGGCTGGCGCGGCGCTGGAGCGACACCGTTCATGGCTACCTCACGCATCAGGAGCGGCTCTCCGACATCATAGGTGGTACCAGTTCGCTGTCGAAGGCGCTGAGGATGGCATTGCAGTCCTCGGTTCTGGGCCTTGGCGCCTATCTGGTGATCGGCGGCGAAGCATCCCCCGGAGTGATCATCGCATCTTCGATATTGCTTGGCCGCGCGCTGGCTCCGGTCGATGCGGCCATCGGGAACTGGAAAGGGTTCCTGACGACCCGTCATAGCTACTTCCAACTCCAGGCGACGCTGGGTGCGTTCGAAGATCCGATCGAACCCATGGAATTGCCCCGGCCGCAGACGCGGCTGACCGTCGAAAGATTGACAGTCGCGCCGCCTGGCGTGCCGAAGCCGACCGTGCTCGATGCAAGCTTTCAGCTGTCCAGCGGCGCAGGACTGGCCATCGTCGGGCCGAGCGGTTCCGGCAAGACGACACTCGTGCGCGCGCTGGTCGGCGCCTGGAAGCCGCTGCACGGCAAAGTACGATTGGACGGGGCGTCTCTCGAGCAGTGGAACCCGCATTCGCTCGGAGCCCATATCGGCTATCTGCCACAGGACGTAGAACTTTTTGACGGGACGGTAGCGGACAACATTTCCAGGTTCGGCGGCAAGAGCGATCCCAAAGGCGTGCTGGCGGCCGCCAGAGCCGCGGGCGTCTATTCGATGATCATCCACCTGCCGGAAGGCTTCCAAACGCGTATCGGCGAGGGAGGCAGGGCCCTGTCGGCGGGACAGAGGCAGCTGATCGGCCTTGCCAGGGCGCTCTATGGCGAGCCGTTTCTCGTCGTCCTGGACGAGCCGAATTCCAACCTCGATGTCGAAGGCGACGCCGCCCTCGCGGGCGCGATCTTGGCTGTGCGCCAACGCGGAGGCATCGTCATCGTCGTTGCGCACCGCCCCTCCGCCCTTACCAATATCGACCAGGTGCTCGTGCTGGCCAACGGCATGGTCCGCTCGTTTGGCTCCCGCGAGAAGGTCCTGGCGAGTGTGGCGCGACCATCCGCTCCTGCCGCCCAGCGGTCGTCCCCGGTCATTCCGATGCAGAGGGGTGTGAGCGGGCATGCGTGACGTCGTGCTTCGCCTCCAAGCGCTCCTGCGATCTTGGCCTTGGTTCGATGCTGGTGAGCGTCCCGGGGATGCGAACTCGCTCAAGGCGCCTGGCAGCATCGGGCCTAGCCTGATGCTCGGACTGGCGGTGACCTGCCTGCTGGTCGTCGGCGCCGGGCTATGGCTTGGCCTGACCAAGATAGCGGGCGCTGTGATCGCGCCGGCAACCGTCGTGGTCGAAAGCAACACCAAGAAGGTCCAGCACCAGACCGGCGGCACGATCAGCGGCATCTTCGCGCAAGACGGCGATCATGTCCGGGCCGGCAACGTGCTGGTCAGGCTGGACGATACGCTGCCTCGGGCGAATCTGCAGATCATCAGCGAGGATCTCGACCGCGCCACGGTACGGCTTGCCCGGCTGGAGGCCGAACGCCAAGGCCAGACGACCATGCAGCTCCCAGCCAGTCTGCAGGCGGAAATGGGCGATCCGGACCTGGTGGCGCTGGTCAATGGCGAGCGTGCCCTGTTCGAAACGCGGGCGTCAGAATTGACGGGGCAAAAGTCGCTACTAAAGAGCCAGACAAAGCAGATTGAGCGTCAACTCGAGGGCCTGAAGGCCCAGCAGGCGGCGATCGATGAATCGGCGGGGTTGCTCGACCGCGACCTTACGGATGTCGATGCGCTCTATTCGAAGAAACTGGTTTCGAAAGAGCGCTTGAGCAATGTGAGATTGGATGCGACGCGGGCCAAAGGCGAGTCTGGACGCCTGGCGGCGGCGGTAGCTGAAGCGCAGATCAAAATCAGCGAAACCGAGTTGCAGATCCTGCAACTTGACGAGCAGCGGCGCAGCGACGTGACGAAGGAACTGCGCGAAACGGAAGCCAAGCGGACTGAACTCACCGAACGCAAGATCGTCGCGCAGGACGAGTTGACCAAGACGGAAGTCCGCGCACCGCAGTCTGGGACGGTACAACAGTCCACGGTCCACACGGTTGGCGGCGTCATTGCACCTGGGGAGTCGCTGATGACGATCGTTCCCGATACCGACAATCTTGTCGTGGACGCGCTCATTCCACCCTCTCGGGTAGATGACGTTCGTTCCGGTCAGCCCGTGTCAATTCGCTTTCCGGCTTTCGATGCCGGCACGACGCCGGCGTGCCGGGGTACGGTGAGGTGGGTTTCCGCCGACCTGATCAACGACCCGCAGCGCCAGCTTTCGTATTTCTCGGCGCGGATCGGCGTCGAAAACAAGGCAAGTTGCCTGACAGACGCGAAGGTCCTCAAGCCCGGAATGCCGGCCGAGGTCCACATAAGCACAGGTCAGCGCAGCGTCTGGTCCTATCTGCTGAAGCCCCTTACCGATCAGATGTCACGCGCTTTCCGCTAGGACCGTTTAAGACGCAAACTACGCGAAACCGCGCGAGGCCGATTGCAGCGCCAGTTCATAAGGCCGAGTGTAAGCCGAGGTTGAACGCAGGCCCATGGCCCTGAGCGTCGGCGATCATAAGTTTGTCAAACCCGATGCCGAGTCCGCCAAAGCAAGCCGGACTATCCGCTGGACATCCTCAGGCCTCACCCGTCAGAAGTATGGCAGACGGTCGCTCGCGATGCCTCTAAAGCCCTTTGCGGGCGTGCTGGTCCGGCAAGCCTTCCTCCTTCGTTCGCATGGCGCAAGAACGAGCGATCACTCATATAATGTCGTACAGCCGGTGCCGAGTTTTTCTTCTGAGCCCCCGCCGGTTAGGCCCGGCTAGTGGTGAGCCACCCCGCCAAAGCGCCGGGCCGCTCCCGTGTCGCCCGCCTGCTTGTGGTCAGGTGTCCCCCATGCTGATGCATCTTCAGCCGCCTGACCAATGGCCTCTCAAAGAAGGTGGAAACGCACGCCAATGGTTGCGCTGCACTTCGTATAACCAGCCTGACTGTAGATGCCGATACCGAACGAGCGCGGTTCCACAGGCAGATAGTAGCCGGAGGTTCCCGGTTGCGCATACGAGGGGACACGATGCGCAAGCGGACAGCCACAACCGGCAGCGCTGATGGAAGTTCCCCAGTTCACTTGGTCTTGGCCTTCAGTCGCACGCGGCCGCTTTCGAACGTCTCATCACCGAACTTATTAAGTCTCAGGGACGGAACATCGAATCTGTTTCGTTATTCATTAGCTGGCTGCGAGTGTGCGTCGACTGCTCGATCGGCCTCTTACGGGACGGCGAACGCAATCCGAGGTCTGTGGGGAGAACAGTGCCTTTACCTGACGATATGCGCCACTTGGATCTCAGATTCGAGTGTCCGAATTGCAATCATCCGATCATCAGGAAGGGCTCCTGGTTTCGGGTGATCTCCACCTTTCGATGCGAGCAGTGCGGAGCCCCGCTGAGGCTTGGTTATGGCGACAAACTCGATTTGTTCGAAAAGCATAAGCACTTGCGACCCACCAACTCCGCCGACCGGCCGGGTCATCAGCGCCACGGGCGGCGCGACGTGCGTTGATCGGCTCGGCCATTTTGCCTCTTCCTGCGACCCTGATCGATCCCATCCCGCCCGAAAAGGCTTCACGCCATTTTAGGCCGCTTGGACGCTTCGCGTATGGCCCTGTGCACATCGCGCTGCAGGTTCATGAAGGCGGCGCTCTCCATGACCTCTTCCCGGCGCGGACGCTCGATGTCGACATTGAAGGTGCGCATGATGCGTCCCGGACCGATCCCCATGACGACGATGCGGTCCGACAGATAGACGGCCTCTTCCACGTCATGGGTGACGAACAGCACGGTGAGCCTGTGCTCCTCCCAGATCTGCGTGAGCAGCTCCTGCATCTGATGCCTGGTCAGGGCATCGAGCGCGCCGAAGGGCTCGTCCATCAGCAGCATCTTGGGGCGATAGGACAGCGCCCGGGCAATGGCGACGCGCTGCTTCATGCCGCCGGAAAGTTCCGTCGGGTAGCGGTTGGCGCTGTCCGACAATTTGACGAGATCGAGATGCTGGCGAGCGATCTCGCGGCAGGTCGAGCGATCATGGCCCGCGGCCTTGAGGGCGAACTCGATGTTCTGCTGCGCCGTCAGCCACGGCAGCAGCGTATAGGATTGGAAGACAACGCCTCTATCGAGCCCGGGCTGCAGGATTGGCGAGCCGTCAATATCGAGTTCGCCCGCGTCGAAATCCTGCAGCCCGGCAACGATCGACAGCAGCGTGCTCTTGCCGCAGCCGGATATGCCGACCAGAGATACGAACTCGTTGTCGGCGAGATCGAGATTGATGTCGCGCAGCACTTCCGTGCGCCGTGCCCCGGTGCCGAAGCTCTTGTGAAGACCTTCGATGCGCAGTTTTGGGGAACTCATCGGCCGCCCTTCATTGCGCATGGCCTTCCTGCCGGAACAGCACCTTGCCGAGCGCCTTCATGACCTGGTCGGTGACGAGGCCGAGCAGGCCGAGCAAAAGGATGTAGCCGATGATCGTGTTGGTCTGGAAATAGCGCTGGGAGACCGTGATGCGGTAGCCGAGGCCGGATGTCGCCGCGACGAGCTCGGCCAGCACCAGCCAGGTCCATGCCCAGCCCAGGCTGATGCGCAGCGTGTCCCAGATGCCGGGCAAGGCGCTTGGAACAACGATGCGGGTCAGGATCTTGCGGTCCGGCAAGCCGAGCGTCCTGCCCAGCCCGACGAAGTCGGGGGGAACGCGCTTCACATTGTCCATGATCATCAGCACCTGCTGGAAGAATGTCCCTATGAAGATGATCAGGAATTTCTGGGCGTCGCTCGTTCCCGACCACAGGATCGACAGCGGCACGAAGGCCACCACGGGCATGTAGCGGATGAAATCCACCAGCGGCTCGATTGCTGCCTCAAAGGCCTTGAAGCTGCCGATCAGCACCCCGATCGGGATTGCCAGCGCCGAGGCAATGAGGAAGCCTATCGAAATACGGTATATCGAGGCCTTGAGGTCGAGCCACAGCGTGCCGTCGCCCCAGAGCTTGGCGAGTTGCATCGCCACGCTCTGCGGCGAAGGCAGAAAGATGGGTTTCACCAGTTCCAGGCCTGTTGCCGCCCACCAGGCGAGGCCGAGACCGGCGAAGACCGCCACCGCGATGGTGAGGAAGCGCGATCTTTTGATCGGGGCGCCGATCCCGGAAGACCGGCGACGCCGCGCCGCCTGTCCCGCCGCTTGCCTGGCGACATGTCCCGGTCTGGCGCCGGACGGACTGGCCTTGGCCGCAGGCTGCTCCGACATGTGCGTTACCGCCGGGACCGGGCCATGGTCATTGCGCGGCTTTGACGAAGGCCGGGTCGATCATCTGCTCAGGTGTCACGTCGGCCTGGAGCAGCCCGGCATTCTTGGCCGCGGCCTCGACATCGGCGAAGGTCTTGGTGGAGAACTCGCCGGTGAGGGCGTCCTTGTTCTCGGCGAGGGAGTAGTAGCGCACGCCGTCGAAAGCGGTATTGAGGTCCTCGACGCTCGAACCGACCGCCTTGGAAATGATGGCGCGGCCACCCGCGGTGTCGGCATTGTAGTCCTTCAGGGCTGCATCCCAGGTCTTGATCATGGCAAGCACCTGACCAGGCCGCGACTTGATCACCTCATCGCGCACCACCAGCACGTCGCTGATCAGGCCCGGATCCTCGCCCGCGGTGAAGAGAAGCTTGACGTCCTTGTTCTGCGCCATGGCCGTGGTGAGATAGGGCTCGTAGGTGACCGCGACCGGGACGCGAGCAGCGATCAAAGCGCTGCCGGCATCGGCCGCCGGCATCGGCACCGGCTGGACGTCGGCGATCGACATGCCGTTCTTGGCAAGGGCGTATTTGAGCAGGATGTCGCTGGTGGTGCCCTCTTCGAAGGCGACCTGCTTGCCCTTGAGGTCCGCGATCGAAGCGATGTCCTTGCCCGCGATGATGGCATCGGCCGTCATGCTGACGTCGAGCAGGAGCACGATCTTCACCGGCAGGCCGGCCGCGACCATGCCCATGGCGGTGTGGGTGGCGATGTTCGCGGCGTCGAGCTGCCCGCTCGCCAGGGCGGCATTGATGTCCTTGTCCTCCGCGAAATTCACGATCTGGACATCCGAAAGCCCGCTCGCCTTGAACAAGCCCTTGGCTTCGGCAACATGCCACTGGCCGTATCCAAGCCACGGCTCGATGCCGATCTTGAAAGACCCTGCCTCGGGCGTCGCGGGTATGGCGGCATCGGCGGCATGCGCCGCCGGAGCCGCGGCGAACCCGATGGCGGCAGCGGTCATAAGCGCGCGAAATTGTCCTGCTAGGTTACGCATCATCCTGTTCCCCTTGTTTGTCAGACCGGTCTTGCACCAACATCCGGCCTGGCGAGAATGCTGGCTTCTGCTTGAGCGGCGCTGCGGCCCAGCGCCTTGCCTGCCGCTTCGATGAAGCAAACGATATTCAACGTCAGCGACAGGCGATGTCAAGGCTGAAATACATACATGCATATACAAGCTGGACTGGCCGGATTTTCTGGATTCCCGCCCTATCGGAGCGACTTTGGGAGAGAGTCTGATCGGCGGCGCGCGACTGGAAGTCTTCGCTGGTTCCAGCCTTTTGCCATGGTCAGCTTTTCCGCGTGGGCGAGTAGCGGCTGCCGAGCGAGTAGCGGCTTGCCACATAGGTGAGCTTGCTGATCGTGGCCACGATCGCGCCGGTCCAGGTGCGGCGATGCAGAAGAAGGCAGCAGGCGCCGGCGTCGATGCCCAGATGCCGTGCGGTTTCGGCATCGGCCGGAATGGCAGAGATGATATGCTCGACCTCGGTCACCGGGGTCTTCTGCATCAGGTAGTCATACGTCGCCGTCCTGGAAAAGTCCTGCTTGTCGTAGTCGGGTATCAAGCTCGGGTTGACGAAACGCTCCTCCAGTTGAACGGGCAGGTCGTTCTCGAAGTTGACGACAACGGAATGATAGACCGACGCGCGCCTCGCGAACTCGAACGAGAGCGCGAGCTCCTTCGTCGGCATGATCTTTTCGAGGACCAGCACTTCGGAGCGATGCCGGTTGCCGCGCGCCACGATCTCGGCCGCGATGTTGTTGATTTCGATCAGGGCCGATTGCGGCCGAGGCGGCGCGATAAAGGTTCCGACGCCCTGAAGCCGGATCAGAAACCCCGCCGCGGTCAATTCCCGCAAGGCGCGATGGACCGTCATCCGCGACACCCCCAGCGCGGCCACGAACTCATTTTCGGACGGCAGCTTGCGATCCTTGCTCCACCGGCCCGTTCCGATATTGGTCAGGATGTAGTCCTTGACCTTCTCGTAGAGGGGGCTGGCCGTATCGGGCAAAGCATTCATCGTCAGTAGTCCTTTCCCGGCGAACTCTCGGATCACACGCCCTCGGCAGGTCGCGGCATACGGATGATCGTTTTCAAGCCGTCGCCCTGCCCCGCCAGCAGCCGCTCATAGGCCGCGGGAACCTCGTCCAGGCCGATCTCGCGATCGATCAGGCGGATCAGCGGCTCGCTCAGTTCACCCAGCATCCGGATGGCATCGGGAAGCTCGCCGGCGAAGGCGTGGCAGCCCAGCAGCGCGATCTCGCGCTCGACCAGCAGGTTGGGATCGATGTCCAGCCGGCCGTGGAATATGCCGACCAGCGCGACGGCGCCTCCGGGGCCGAGAACATCCAGCAACTGGGCGAGCGCGGCGATGCTGCCGGTCGCTTCGACCGCCGCAAGCAGGGGAGCATTTGCGGTCGCGACGGCGATGGCGTCGCGATCGAGATCGACGATCGTGGCGCCGGTCACCCGCGCGACGCGGGCGCAGCGGGCCTGATTGCGGTCGGCGATCAACACCCTGCCGGCGAATGTCCGCGACAGCAGCAGCGCGGCCAGGCCGCCGATGGTGCCGCAGCCGACCACGAGCACCGAACCGGCCGTCTTCGGCAGGCGCCGCACGGCATGCAACGCTACGGCCAGCGGCTCGGCCATTGCCGCCGCCCGTTCGTCAAGCTTGCGGTCGACGACATGCAACAGCCGCGACGGCAGGACCGTCTGTTCGGCAAAGCCGCCGTCGCATACTTCGCCGACGAAGCCCAGCGAGGCGCACAGATGCCGGTTGCCGGCGATGCATTGCGCGCATTCTCCGCACCAGAAACGGGAATCGGCGACCACGCGGTCGCCCACGGCGACGGTTTGCACGCCCTCACCGACGGCAAGCACCGTGCCGGTCAGTTCATGGCCGGCCGTCGAAGGCGAACGGCTTATCCATTGGCCGGTGCGGAAATTGTGGAGATCGGAACCGCAAATGCCGGCCGCGTCGACCCGCAGCTTCACCCAGCCCGCGTCGGGAGCGCCTGGCGCGAGCACATCCTCAACGCGCAGATCGCCGGGTCCATGGAGTCGTACGGCCTTCATCGCGTTTCCCGGTCACGCGCCGAGATAGCCATCGCGGATCTCCGAGACCGCGTTCTCATGCGAGCTGAAGCCTTCGTAGCGGGCGAGCCGGCGGGCATGCTTGGCGAGAACCGGGTAGGCCGCAGAGGTCACATAGCCGACCGACGAGCGCTTGAGGAAATCGGTCACCGACAGCGGTCCGTAGGTGCGCGCCCACCGGCTGGTCGGCAGCACGGCGTTGGGCCCGAGGACGAAGTTGGCAAGCGTCACCGGCGTGTGCAGGCCCATGAGGATTTCGGCCGCCTCGGTGATATGCCCAAGATGCGCGAAGGGCTCCCTGGACAGAATTTCGAGATGTTCGGGCGCATAGTCGTTGATGAAGCGGTAGCTGTCTTCGAGGGAAGCGGTCAGCACGATGCCGCCGCGCTTGCCGGTCAGCACCGCGCGCGAAAACTCGACGCGCTGCTCGGTCATGCGGGACCAATGTCCGGGGAGCGCAGCCAAGGCCGCCTCGGCGACCTTGCGGCTGTGGGTGACGAGATAGGCCGATGAATCAGGTCCGTGCTCGGCCTCGATCAAAAGATCGAGCGCAGCCAGACCCCCATCGACGCTGTCATCGGCAAAGATGATCGCTTCGGACGGTCCGGCCGGAAGACCCGTGTCGATGACCGAGGACAACAGGTTCTTTGCCGCGACCACCCAGGGGCTGCCCGGCCCAACGATCTTGACGGCGGGCTTCACCGTCTCGGTGCCGTAGGCCACGGCCGCGACCGCCTGGGCGCCGCCGCATTTGTAGACGGTGTCGACACCGGCAAGGCGGGCGGCAACCAGGGTCGCCGCATCGACGGATCCATCCGCGGTCGGCGGTGTCACGATCGCGATCTGCGGCACGCCGGCAATCACGGCCGGAACGGAGGTCATCATCGTCACCGACGGGAAGGCGCCCTTGCCGCGCGGGACGTACAGCGCAACGGAGGCGATGGCCGTGTACCTGTCGCCCGCATAGGCGCCGGGCCTGACCTCCTTGAGCCACATCGTCTCCGGCCGCTGCTCCTCATGGAAATGCCTGATGTTGCCGATGCCGAACCGGATGCTCTCGATGACATCCTTCTCGACCTTGTCGAACGCCGCGTCGAATTCAGCTTCCGAAACCTTGAGATTGCCGTCGGAAATGTTGGCCTTGTCCAATTCCTTCGCGAACCGGAGCAAGGCCGCGTCGCCTTCATCCTTGACCGCGTGGATGATCGGACGGACCTTCTCAGCGAAGACCGACAAGTCGGTTTCAGCGCGCTTCAGCAGACCGGCCCTCTCGTCGGCGCCGAGCGCCGACAGGTCGTGGAAGCTGACGTCAGGCATGGCTGCTCCTTCTCTGCGTCCGCAAGGATGGCTGGCATGGACCGGTCACTCCCCCGTCGGTTCCAGACCGGCGGGATGGAGATGGATTCCAAGCGCGGCGCTCTTCGGCGCAAAAGTATATACATGTATGTATGACGGCTGCCAGGATTTTTTGCACGCCGACCTCCCTGAAACACGGGGCTTCAAATCGAGGCGAGAAAGCCCCCATCCACCGGGATGGACTGTCCGGTTATGTATGCCGCCGCGTCCGAAGCGAGAAACACGGCAATGCCATGCAGATCCGACAGCAGGCCGAAACGATGCTGCGGGATCTTGGCAAGCATGGACTGCTGCCAAGCCTCGTCGGCGTAGAACACCTCGGTCATCGCGGTCCTGAAATAACCAGGAGCGATGGCGTTGACCCTGATCCCCAGATTCGCCCATTCCGCCGCCAGCGCACGCGTCATGCCGAGCAGCCCGGATTTTGACGAGCCATAGGGCACGGCCGTTGGAATTCCGACCTCGGAGGTCAGCGAGCAGAGATTGATGATGGCACCGGGCCGTCCGGCGTCCCTCATATGCCGGGCGGCCGCCTGGGAGCAGAAGAATGCGCCTTTGAGATTGGTGTCGACGATCCTGTCCCAAAGTGCTTCGTCGACGTCCAGCGAGGGCCGGACCTCTTCCATGCCGGCATTGTTGACGAGAATATCGAGACCGCCGAGCAGGCCAACGGCTTCGTCAGTCGCCGCGCGGCACCGGGCGACATCCGTGACGTCCAGGGCAATGGCATGCGCAACCCCGCCGGCGTCATGAATGGCCCGCTTCGTCGCGTCGAGGGAGGCGAGATCGCGCGCGGTGACGGCGACGTCGGCGCCAGCCGCGCTGAGCGCCTCGGCAATGCCGCGCCCGATGCCGCGACTTGCGCCGGTGATGAGCGCTTTCCTGCCCGAGAGATCGAAAAGGGAAGCATTGCGCATAGGACCCTCCTGTACCGGCTTCGCGGCCCGGCGACTCCGCCAGATTGTTATCTATACAAGCATATACAAATTTCTTCCGGCGCCTACTCGTCCGCCTCGACGCTGAACATTGACGGACGAACCAGCGCAGTCCAACGTCGCAGCGACTCGGGGTTCAGCTCCCGGGCCGAACCGCAGAACAGCTCAGTGGACCATGCAAGGCCTGGCAGCAGCAAGCAGCACACAAGCCCAGTCAGAAAAAATCCGCGACGCCAGCGTCGATCTGATTGCCGTGGTCGTTGCGGTGACGAACCAGGGCCCGAGCGTTCTCACCGTCGAGCAAGGCAGCGCCCTGCCCTCGGGTCCCTTCGAGCTCGGCCACCGGTCCCTGCAGTCCGGCCTGCGGGCATGGGTGGAGCATCAGACCGGCCATCAGCTCGGCTATATCGAGCAGCTCTACACATTTGCCGATAGCGACCGGATCGGCGCCGACAGCGACCGGATTGGCGGACAGCGCCAGCAGAGGGTGATCTCGATCAGCTATCTTGCCCTGACACGCGCCGAACATGCCGCCGGCGAGGCCAGCCGCGCCTGGCGGCGCTGGTACGATTATTTTCCGTGGGAAGATTACCGCTCCGGCATTCCGCCGATGATCGCGGAGGTTCTGCAGCCGCACCTGGCGGCATGGGCTGCCGAGGCCGGCCTGGGCACGGAAGAGCGGGAGCGCCAGCGGCGGGCTGCAATCGCCTTCGGCCTCGACGGCCGGGATTGGAACGAAGAACTCGTCCTGCAGCGTTACGAGCTCCTCTACGAGGCGGCCATGGTCGAGGAGGCCACGCGCAGATTGGGGCAGAGCGCTTTCCTGCCGATAACCGGAACTCCGATGACAGCCGACCATCGTCGCATTCTGGCGACCGGGATCGCGCGGCTGCGTTCCAAGATCAAATACCGGCCCGTCGTTTTCGAACTGATGCCGCCCGTCTTCACCCTCCTCCAGTTGCAACGGACGGTGGAAGCGCTCTCCGGGCGGCTGGTCCATAAGCCGAACTTCCGCCGTCTCATCGAGCAGCAGGAACTGGTCGAGGAGACCGGAGAGACTACAGCCGACACTGTCGGACGGCCGGCGAAGCTGTTCCGCTTCCGCCACGCCGTTCTCGACGAGCGGGTTGCTGCCGGGACGAAATTGCCCTTATCGCGCGCTTGACAAGCCTTATTCTCAAAGTAAGTATATGTCGCAATTATACTCATCTCGAGAATAATTGGAGCGCCCATGGCCATTTCACTGCCTTCCGCCGCGTCGCTTTACGATCGTGTTCGGCGGGTCATTCCCCCCATCGAATGGCCGGCGTTCGCCGAGGATATCGACGCCATCCTGGCGCTGAAGCGCGAGCGCAACGCGGTCATCCTGGCGCACAACTACCAGACGCCGGAAATCTTCCACTGCGTGGCCGACATCGTCGGCGACAGCCTGGCGCTCGCGCGCAAGGCGATGTCGGTCGATGCTGACGTTATCGTGCTCGCCGGCGTGCACTTCATGGCCGAGACCGCGAAGCTGCTCAATCCCGGCAAGACCGTGCTCATTCCGGATCCCGGCGCCGGCTGCTCGCTGGCCGACTCCATCACCGCCTCGGACGTGCGCCTGATGCGGCAGCGCTACCCCGGCGTTCCGGTCGTGACCTACATCAACACCTCCGCCGCCGTGAAGGCCGAGTCCGATATCTGCTGCACCTCGGGCAATGCACTGGCGATCGTTGAATCGCTCGGCACGCCGCGCGCGATCATGCTGCCCGACGAGTATCTGGCGAAGAACATCGCGGCGCAGACGAAGGTCGACATCATCGCCTGGAAGGGGCACTGCGAGGTGCATGAGCGCTTCACGCCCGCCGACATACGCGAGCTGCGCGAGGCGCACCCAGGCGTCACGGTGCTTGCCCATCCCGAGTGCCCGCCGGAGGTCGTCGCCGAAGCGGATTTCGCGGGCTCGACGGCGGCGATGTCCGACTATGTCGGACGGCACAAGCCGGCGCGCGTCGTGCTGATGACCGAATGCTCGATGAGCGACAACGTCGCCGTCGAGCACCCGGACGTGGATTTCGTGCGCCCCTGCAACCTCTGTCCGCACATGAAGCGCATCACGCTTGCCAACATCCGCACCGCGCTCGAGGAGGACCGTCACATCGTGACCATCGATCCAGACGTCGCCGAGCGGGCACGACAAGCCGTTGAGCGGATGCTCGCCATATGACCATCCACCACCTCCACGGTCGGCCGGTCATCATCGGCGGTGGCATTGCCGCCCTGATAACGGCGCTTCATCTGGCCCCGGAACCGGTCGTCCTCATATCAAGGGCCTCGCTGGGAGAAGAAACCTCCAGCACGCTTGCCCAGGGCGGACTCGCGGCGAGCCTTGGGAACGACGACAGCCCACACCTGCACCTTGCCGACACGCTCGCAGCCGGCGACGGGCTTTGCGACGAAGCGGCGGCAAGGCGCGTCGTCGAGGCGGCTCCGACAGCCGTCGAATTTCTTGCGCGCTTGGGTGTTGCATTCGACCGTGCGCCTGACGGTTCGTTGCGGTTTGGGCTCGAAGCCGCGCATTCGCGCCGCCGGATCGTGCACGCCGGCGGCGACGCCACCGGCCGCGAGCTGATCCGCGCGCTGACGGCTGCCGTGCGGCGGACACCGTCGATCACCATGCTGGAAGGCGTGGAGGTTCGACAGCTCTTTGTCGAAGAGAGCGAAGTCACCGGCGTGCTTGCGGTCGGAAACAGCGAAGCCGTCTCGCTTTCGACAAACCGCGTGGTGATCGCGACCGGGGGCATAGGCGGCCTGTTCGACCATACGACAAACCCGCTCGACTCGTTCGGCCAAGGTCTGGCGCTTGCCGCGCGTGCCGGCGCCGAACTCGCCGATCTCGAATTCGTCCAGTTCCATCCGACCGCACTCGATGGCCCGCGGCGCCCGATGCCGCTGGTGAGTGAAGCGGTGCGGGGCGAAGGCGCGGTGCTCGTCGACGAGAGAGGCTGCCGTTTCCTCGCCGATACGCCGGGCGCAGAGTTGGCGCCGCGCGATGTCGTGGCGCGCGGCTTGTGGCGGCAGTTTGACGCCGGGCATCGCGTGTTCCTCGACGCGCGGCAGTGCCTCGGGCCGAGATTCGCCGAGCGCTTTCCCGCGATCGCGGCGCTCTGCCGCGAGTCCGGCATCGATCCTGCGGTGGAGCCGATCCCCGTACGGCCGGCGGCGCATTATCATATGGGCGGCATCGCTGTGGATGCTGAGGGCCGCAGTTCGCTTCGCGGGCTGTGGGCCTGCGGCGAAGTTGCCCGAAGCGGGCTGCATGGCGCCAACCGGCTCGCGAGCAACTCGCTGATTGAGGCTGTGGTTTCGGCCGCTTGGGTGGCGGCAAGCGTCGCGGCCGCGTCGCCTGGCGCGCCGAAACGGCTGAGGCCGGCGATCGTGCCGCGGCGGCCGGACGCCACGCGCATCCGCCCGATCGCCTCGCGTGCGCTCGGCATCGAGCGCGACGGCGAGACGCTGCGCGAAGCAGCAAAGGCCCTCGCGCCGATTGCGGTTGGCCATGATGCCACATCAGACCCCGCCCTGGTCGCACTGATGATCACAATTGCTGCCCTTCGCCGCGAGGAAAGCCGGGGCTCGCACTTCCGGATTGATTTCTCGCGACGCGATGCTCGGTCGCGATCGCTGCGGTTGACGATGGGCGAGGCGTTCGAGGCGGCCGCGCTATTTTCAGAGACGATTTCCGACACCGCGACGCAAGTCGGCAGGAGGGCTTGACCATGACGCTGACGCCGCTGCCGCGCGTGATGGTCGAGCCGCTGGTGCGGGCCGCGCTGCTCGAGGATCTGGGACGCGCCGGGGATATCACCACCGACGCCATCGTTCCGGCGGATGCCACCGCGACGATGGTGCTCGCGGCAAGACAGCCGGGCGTGATTGCCGGGCTCGATATGGCCGCCCTTGCCTTCGAACTGATGGATCCCAGGACCGAGGTCGCGATTGTCCTTGCTGACGGCTCCGCCGCAGCGGCCGGTGATGTCGTCGCCACGGTGCACGGACCTGCCCGCGCCTTGCTGACCGCCGAGCGGACGGCGCTCAATTTGCTTTGCCATCTCAGCGGCATTGCCACGCAAACCGCGGCGATCGTCGACGCCGTGCGCGGCACCAAGGCCACGATCGTCTGCACGCGAAAGACCACGCCTGGCCTGCGTGCGCTGGAGAAGTATGCCGTGCGCGCCGGCGGCGGCGCCAATCACCGCTTCGGCCTCGGCGACGCCGTGCTGATCAAGGACAACCACATCGCGCTTGCCGGCGACATGCGCACGGCGATCGACCGCGCGCGGGCGGCGGCAGGTCACATGGTCAAGATCGAGGTCGAAGTCGATACGCTCGATCAACTCGATATCGCGCTGGCGGCAGGCGTCGACGCGGTGCTGCTGGACAACATGTCCGTCGAGCAGTTGACCGAAGCGGTGGCGATGGTCGGCGGCCGCGCCATCACCGAGGCATCCGGCCGGGTGACCGCGCAGACGGCACCTGCGATCGCCGCGACCGGGGTCGACCTGATCTCGGTCGGATGGATCACACATAGCGCGCCGATCCTTGATATTGGGCTGGATTGCCGGTAGCGGAACATGTCCTTGATCGCCGCGCACGCGGCCTTTGAACAGAAACCGCCGCTCATGAGCCTGTGAAAGCCGGTCAGGTGGCCAATAGAGGTTTCAATGCTCGTGCATCGGAAATCGGTTGCGAATGGATATTCAAACGAAGGAGATGGCATGGACGCCGAATTGCAGTTGAATGCCACCTTGCGGTCGATCCCGGGGGCGTCTTCCCAATGGAATCGGGAAGCGGCGCAGGCGGTCTACGACCTGCCCTTCAACGATCTGCTCTTCCGGGCTCAGACCATCCACCGCGAGAATTTCGATCCCAACCGGGTGCAGCTGTCGCGCCTGCTTTCGATCAAGACCGGCGGCTGCCCGGAGGATTGCGGCTATTGCAGCCAGTCCTCGCATCACCAGTCCGGCCTCAAGGCCTCGAAGCTGATGGAGGTTCAGCGCGTCATCGCGGAAGCCAGGAAGGCACGCGACGCGGGCGCCACGCGCTATTGCATGGGGGCCGCCTGGCGCAGCCCCAAGGAGCGCGACATGGATGCGGTGATCGCGATGGTCGAGGGCGTCAAGGCGCTCGGCATGGAGACCTGCATGACGCTCGGCATGCTCGACCTCGGCCAGGCACAGCGGCTCAAGCAAGCCGGCCTCGACTACTACAACCACAACATCGACACGTCGGAGCGCTACTACAGCGAGATCATCTCGACCCGGACCTTCGCTGAACGGCTGGACACGCTTGCCAATGTCCGCGACAGCGGCATCAAGGTCTGCTGCGGCGGCATCGTCGGCATGGGCGAGGAGAAGGCCGACCGCATCGACATGCTGGTGACGTTAGCCAACCTGCCGGAGCCGCCCGACAGCGTGCCGATCAACATGCTGATCCCGATCGAGGGCACGCCGCTCGGCGAGGCCGAACCGATCGAGCCGATCGAATTCGTGCGCACCATCGCGCTGGCCCGCATCATGATGCCGAAATCGCATGTGCGGCTCTCCGCCGGCCGCACGGCGATGAGCGACGAGATGCAGGCGCTGTGCTTCTTCGCCGGCGCCAACTCCATTTTCGTCGGCGACACCCTGCTGACCGCCGAAAACCCCGGAGAGGACAAGGACAGCGCGCTGTTCCGCCGGCTGGGCATCAAGCCGATGGAGCGCGAAGCCCAGTGAACGGGCGCGCGAACGGCCGGGCTTTGCTCGACCGCTACGAGGCCAGCCTGCGCGGGCTGGCCCGCAAGGACCGATTGCGGAGCCTCAGCGCCCGCTCGGGCGCCGACTTCGCCTCCAACGACTATCTCGGCCTGGCGCGCTCCAAGCGCATGGCAGAGGCGGTTGCGGCGGCACTCGCCGCCGGTACGCCCATTGGGGCGACGGGTTCTCGGCTGCTGCGCGGCAACGACCCCGAACACGAGGCCCTCGAAGCCAAGGCGGCCGGCTTCTTCGGCGCCGAGCGCGCGCTGTTCTTCGGCGGCGGCTATGTCGCCAATTTCGCGGTGCTCACGACCTTGCCGCAGAAGGGCGATCTGATCGTACTGGACGAACTGATCCATGCCAGCGCGCATGAGGGCGCGCGAGCCGGTCGCGCCGATGTGGCGGAAGCGGCGCACAACGATGCAGGCGCCGTCGACGGTGCGATCCGGGGCTGGCGCACGAGGGGCGGCGCCGGCCGACCCTGGATCGTGGCCGAGAGCCTCTACAGCATGGATGGCGACCGGGCTCCGCTCGGTGAACTGATCGAGGTCGCGGATCGCCACGATGCGTTCCTGTTCGTCGACGAGGCTCATGCCACCGGCGTCTACGGTCCGGATGGGCGCGGGCTCGCGCACGATCTCGAGGGCCGCGACAATGTCGTGGTGCTCCACACCTGCGGCAAGGCGCTGGGCGCATCCGGCGCGCTGGTCACGGCGCCGGCTGCGCTTTGCGACTTTCTCGTCAACCGCTGCCGGCCGTTCATCTATGCCACCGCGCCCTCGCCGCTGATGGCGGTGGCGGCGGCAACGGCCCTCGACATCGTCGCTGACGAACCGGCGCGCCGCGAGCGGCTGGCGAAGCTGGTTGCGCTCGCCGGCAAGAGGGCCGAACACCTTGGCCTGCCCGCGAGCGGTTCGCAGATCCTGCCGGTCGTCGTCGGCGAGAATAGCCGCGCCATGGCGCTGGCCGAAGCGCTGCAATTGCGTGGTTTCGACGTGCGCGGCATCCGCCCGCCAACCGTGCCCGAGGGCACCGCAAGGCTCAGGATCTCGCTGACGCTGAATGTCGCCGAGGCCGATGTTTCGGCAGTGTTCGATGCGCTTGGCGAGGAATGGGAGCGCGCGCGATGACGGTGCAGATTGTCGTGACCGGCACCGACACCGGCATCGGCAAGACGGTGTTCGCGGCGGGCCTGGCCGGTCTGCTCGACGGCGTCTACTGGAAGCCGGTGCAGGCGGGCATCGATGAAGGGACCGACAGCGAGACGGTTTCCCGGCTCGCAGGGTTGTCCGCGGAGCGGGTGCTGCCGGAAGCCTGGCGCCTCACCGAACCGCTGTCGCCGCACCGCGCCGCAGAACTGGACGGCGTGGAGATCGATACGCGGGCCCTGGTGCTGCCCGCGACCGACCGGCCGCTGGTCGTCGAAGGCGCTGGCGGGCTGATGGTGCCGGTGAACCGGCGTGCGCTCTATATCGACGTCTTCGCGCGCTGGCGCGCGCCAGTCGTGCTCTGCGCCCGAACCGGGCTCGGCACCATCAACCACACGCTGCTCTCGATCGAGGCTCTGCGCGCGCGGTCGATACCGCTGCTCGGCATCGCCTTCATCGGCGACGAGATGACGGATACGCAAAGGACGATCGCCGAGATGGTCAAGGTGCGGGTGCTCGGCCGCCTGCCTCGGCTCGATCCGCTCACGTCCGAAGCGCTTGCCGTGGCCATGCGATCCTCGTTCCATGTGTCCGACTTTACGGAGGTCCGACCATGAGCTCCGCCGTCTGGCATCCGTTCACCCAGCATGCCACCGAGCTGGTGCCGCCGACCATCGCGCGCACCGAGGGCGCCTATGTCGAGACGCGCGACGGCAAGTGCATCCTCGATGCGATCTCCTCCTGGTGGGTCATCACCCACGGCCACCGCCGCCCGAAGATCATGGAGGCGATCCGCAATGCGACCGAGACGCTCGACCAGGTGATCTTCGCCGGGCTCAGCCATGAGCCGGCCGAGCGATTGGCCTCCGCGCTGGTCGACATGACGCCGCCGGGCCTCGACTGGGTTTTCTATTCGGACAGCGGCTCGACCAGCGTCGAGGTGGCGCTGAAGATGGCGCTCGGCTTTCACCGCAACGCCGGCGCGCCGCGTTCGCGCATCGTCGTGATGGAACACAGCTATCACGGCGACACCATCGGCACGATGAGCGTCGGCGCGCGCGGCGTCTTCAACGCCGCCTACGAGCCGCTGCTGTTCGAGGTCGATACCATCCCCTTCCCCGCCGCCGGCCAGGAGCAGCAAACGCTCGACGCCTTCGAACGGCTGGCGCGCGACTGCAATGTTGCCGCGCTGATCGTCGAGCCGCTGGTGCTCGGCGCCGGCGGCATGCTGATGTATCCGGCCTCGGTGCTGGCCGAACTCAAGCGCATTGCCGAGCGCAGCGGGACACTGTTCATCGCCGATGAAGTGATGACCGGCTGGGGCCGCACCGGCACCATGTTCGCCTGCGAGCAGGCAGGGATTTCGCCCGACATATTGTGCACCTCCAAGGGCCTGACCGCCGGCTCGCTACCGCTCGCGGTAACGCTTGCCACCGATGCGATCTTCCGCGCGCATTACTCCGGCGACCGTGCCAAGACCTTCTTCCATTCGAGCTCCTATACGGCCAACCCGATCGCCTGCGCGGCAGCGCTCGCCAATGTCGGCATCTGGAAGGACGAGCCTGTGGCGGAGCGCGTGGGCGCACTCTCACGGATGCAAGCGGAGAAGGTCGCGCGGTTCAGCCAGGATTCGCGTTTCGAGAATGTACGCACCAGCGGCACCATCGCTGCCCTTGATCTCCGTGTCGGCAAGACAGGCTATCTGGCCGAGGTGGGACCAAAACTGCGCGCCTTCTTCCTGGAGCGCGGCTTGCTGGTGCGGCCGCTCGGCAACGTCATCTACGTGCTGCCGCCCTATTGCGTGACGTCGGACGAACTCGACCGGCTTTACGCGGCAATAGACGAGGCCGCCGGGCTTGCGGGCGACCAGCGATGAATCGCACGGCGCGCATCATCGGGTTTGGCCATCACGTGCCGGCTCGAAAAGTCGGCAATGCCGAGATCGAGGCAAGCCTCGGGCTGGAGGCAGGCTGGATCGAGGGGCGCACCGGCATCCGCACGCGTTTCTGGGCGGAGCCCGGCGACACGTTGTCCGGGCTTGCAGCCAAGGCTGGCGACATGGCGCTTGAGGTGGCCGGCATCGAGCGCAAGGAGATGGGCCTGCTGCTGCTGGCGACTTCGACACCGGATCATCTCTTACCGCCCAGCGCGCCACTGGTGGCGCACAGGCTCGGCCTTGAAAGGGCCGGCGGGGGCGACCTCGCCGGCGCCTGCGCGGGGTTCATCTACGCCATGACCTTCGCCGACGGCTTCGTGCGCCTGCACAACAAGCCGGCCATCGTGATCGCCGCCAACATCTTGAGCCGTCGGATCAATCCGGACGAGCGCGCCAGCGCCGTGCTGTTCGCCGACGCCGCCGGTGCGGTGGTGCTCGCCCCGTCAGGCGATCCCAGCCACGGCATACTCGGTTCTTCCTTTGCCTCGGATGGGTCCGCTTACGGCCTGATCCACATCCCGGCCGGCGGCAGCAACAGGCCGTTCGCCGACGAGATCGGCGTCGTCGAAACCCGCATGACCATCGCCAACGGCCGCGACGTCTTCGCCAAGGCGGTGGAGATGATGAGAACTTGCTCGCTCGAGGCGCTGGCGGCGGCGGGTGTCTCGGTGCCGGACGTCGCCCGCTTCGTGCCGCACCAGGCGAATGCCCGCATCTTCAACGCCGTCGGCAAGTCGCTCGGTATCGCGGACGAGCGCATGGTCAAGACCATCGCCGACTATGGCAACTCGTCGGCCGCAACGATCCCCCTGTCGCTGTCGGTCGCCCACAGCGCCAACCCTCTTCGGCCGGGCGAGAAGCTGCTGCTGACGGCGGCCGGCGCGGGGCTTATCGGCGGGGCACTGGTGGTTGGCGCTTAGCTTTGGACTGGAGCTAGAGTCCACCCATACAGAGATACTTCATCTCGAGGTACTCCTCCAAGCCGTGTCGCGAGCCTTCGCGACCGATCCCCGATTGCTTCATGCCGCCAAAGGGAGCGGCTTCCGATGACATCCGGCCGGTGTTGATGCCGATCATGCCGTATTCGAGCGCCTCGGCCACATGCCAGACGCGTTTGAGATTGGAGGCATAGAAATAGGCGGCGAGGCCGTATATCGTATCATTGGCCTCGCGCACCACCTGATCGGGGTCCTCGAAACGGATGATCGGCGCGAGCGGCCCGAAGGTCTCTTCCTGGGCGAGCAGCATTTCACTGGTGATGCCCGTCAGAACCGTCGGCTCGAAAAAAGTGCCGCCGTGACCCGCCCGGCTTCCGCCGCAGCAGATCGCTCCGCCCTTCCCGATCGCGTCGGCAATATGAGCCTCGATCTTGAGGAGCGCATGGGTGTCGATCAACGGTCCGATGGCGACACCCGGTCTGAAGCCGTCGCCAACCGAGAGCGAGCGAACCCGTGCGGCAAATTTCTCGGCGAATTCGTCGTGCACGCCCGATTGCACATAGAGCCGATTGGCGGAAACGCAGGTCTGCCCGGCATTGCGAAACTTTGCCTGGATCGCGCCATCGACGGCAGCATCGACATCGGCATCATCAAAGACGATGAACGGCGCGTTCCCGCCCAGTTCGAGGCTGACTTTCTTAACCTGATCCGAGCACTGGCGCATCAGCAGCCGCCCGACTTCAGTCGAGCCCGTGAAGCTGATCTTGCGCACTTTTGGATTGGTGCAGAGTTCGCGCCCGACCGCTGCACCTTCCGAGGCATAGATCAAATTCACGACGCCGTCGGGGAAACCCGCCTCCGCCGCCAGCGCGAACATCGCGCCGGCGACGAGCGGGGTCTGCTCAGCCGGTTTCAGCACGATCGCGCAACCGGCTGCCAGCGCCGGTGAAATCTTGCGGGCCACCATCGAAGCAGGAAAATTCCAGGGCGTAATGGTGCCGACGACGCCGATCGGCTGCTTGATCACCAGCATGCGCCGATCCGTCGAAGGAGCAGAAATCGTCTCGCCGTAGATGCGATTGGCTTCTTCCGCATACCACTGCAAGTAGGCGGCGGCGTGCGAGACTTCCGATACTGCCTCGGGCAGCGGCTTACCCATCTCGGCGGTCAGGATCGCAGCGAGATCATCGGTGTGATCAAGAATCAGTTGGTGCCAGCGCCACAATGTGTCGCTGCGGTCCCGGGCGGTGAGAGCTGCCCATCTGGCTTGCGCGACATAGGCCCTGTCGATCGCGGCCTTCGTTTGCTCGACGCCCATATCGGGAAGCTCGGCAAGCAATTCGCCGGTCGAGGGGTTGAAGACCTTGAACGCGCTCCGATCCCCCTGCTCTCCCCCGGATGCCATGCGATCCAGTGTCGCGAACAGGCCCGGTTGTTTGAGATGGCGAAGCAGCGAACTCTTTATGCCCGACACGGAAAAGCTCCTTAGGATATCGCTGGACGCAACATAGCCGCAGCGCGACACCCGGCATTTATCCCAGCGTCACCATTTTTGTCGAACCTGGCCGGCAGCCGATTGTCGAAACAGGACGCACTTGAGTTGACAGGGCAGCGTCGCATCGTCCAACCTGCGCACCTCACCAGGGGAGTCCCGGCAAGGGGCTGAGATACTGCTATCGCGCGCAGTGACCCGTTGAACCTGATCCAGTTCATACTGGCGTAGGGACGGTGCGAGGCTTCGCGGGTCGGCAATCCGGCTTCGGCATTCGGGCAATGCCCGCATCCTAAGCGAAGCGTCACTTCCTCCTCATCGCGTGAACTGGGTCTCCGTTGCACTCGAGCAAGGAGGCTCACTCATGAATGCCCACACTCCGACCGTCACCGTCGGCGAACTGCCCGCTTCCAAGAAGGTCCACAAACCGGGCCAGCTTCATCCGGAACTGCGGGTGCCGATGCGCGAAATCTCGGTCCACCCAAGCGCCGGCGAGCCGCCGGTCACGGTCTACGACTCGTCCGGTGCCTATACCGATGCCTCGGTGAAAACCGATATCGAGCGCGGCTTGCCGCGGTTGCGCGAGACATGGGTCGAGGCACGCGGCGACGTCGAGCGCTACGAGGGCCGCACGATCAAGCCCGAGGACAACGGCTTCGTCTCGGCCGATCGGCTGACGCCGGAGTTCCCGGTGCACAACAGGCCGTTGCGCGCGGCCGGCGGCCGCGCCGTCACCCAGCTCGCCTATGCGCGCGCCGGCATGATTACGCCTGAGATGGAGTTCGTCGCCATCCGCGAGAACCTCGGCCGGGAGCAGTTGCGTTCGAAACTTCGCCGCGACGGCGAGAGCTTCGGCGCCGCGATCCCGGATTTCGTCACGCCGGAATTCGTGCGCGACGAGGTGGCGCGCGGACGCGCCATCATCCCGTCCAACATCAACCATCCCGAAAGCGAGCCGATGATCATCGGCCGCAATTTCCTGGTCAAGATCAACGCCAATATCGGCAACTCCGCCGTCACCTCGTCGATGGCCGAGGAGGTCGAGAAGATGGTGTGGGCGATCCGCTGGGGCGCCGACACGGTGATGGACCTCTCGACCGGGCGCAACATCCACAACATCCGCGACTGGATCGTGCGCAACTCGCCGGTGCCGATCGGCACGGTGCCGATCTATCAGGCGCTGGAGAAAGTCGGCGGGGTCGCCGAGGAACTGACCTGGGAGGTGTTCCGCGACACCCTCATCGAGCAGGCCGAGCAGGGCGTGGACTATTTCACGATCCATGCCGGCGTGCGCCTGCCCTATATCCCGCTGACCGTCGACCGCGTCACCGGCATCGTATCGCGCGGCGGCTCGATCATGGCCAAGTGGTGCCTGCATCACCACCAGGAGAGTTTTCTCTACGAGCATTTCGAGGAGATCTGCGACATCGCCAGGGCCTATGACGTGGCGTTCTCGCTCGGCGACGGTCTTCGCCCCGGCTCGATCGCCGACGCCAACGACGCGGCCCAATTCGCCGAACTGGAAACGCTGGGAGAACTCACCAAGATCGCCTGGGCCAAGGACTGCCAAGTGATGATCGAGGGCCCCGGCCACGTGCCCATGCACAAGATCAAGGAGAACATGGACAAGCAGCTCGCGGTCTGCGGCGAGGCGCCGTTCTACACGCTTGGACCGCTCACCACCGACATCGCGCCCGGCTATGATCACATCACATCGGGCATCGGCGCTGCGATGATCGGCTGGTTCGGAACGGCGATGCTCTGCTACGTCACGCCGAAGGAGCATCTCGGCCTGCCGGACCGCGACGACGTCAAGACAGGCGTCATCACCTACAAGATCGCCGCCCATGCCGCGGATCTGGCCAAGGGCCATCCGGCCGCCAAGATCAGGGACGACGCGCTGTCGCGGGCGCGTTTCGAGTTCCGGTGGGAGGACCAGTTCAACCTGTCGCTCGATCCCGAGACGGCGCGCGCCTTCCATGACGAAACCCTGCCCAAGGAGGCGCACAAGGTGGCGCATTTCTGCTCGATGTGCGGCCCCAAATTCTGCTCGATGCGGATTTCGCACGACATCCGCGCGGAAGCGCAGAAGGAAGGGCTTGCGGCCATGGCGGCGAAGTACCGGGACGGCGGCGATCTCTACATACCGCTCGACAACGCATCGGAGAGCACCGGCCGGCCATGAAGGTGCTCATTCGCGGCGCAGGCGTTGCCGGGTTGACGCTCGCGCACGAGCTGGCAACGCGCGGCGCCGAGGTGACCGTCACCGAGAAGCGCATGGAGATCGCCGGCAACGCCTCCTGGCAGGCAGGCGGCATGCTCGCGCCTTGGTGCGAGCGCGAGAGCGCCGAAGAGGCGGTGCTGACGCTCGGGCGCCGCGCCGCCGACTGGTGGAACGCGGCCTTGCCCGGCCATGTCTCGCGCCGCGGCACGCTGGTGCTGGCTCCTGCCCGCGACGCTCGTGAGTTGGACCGGTTCGGGCGCCGCACGTCCGGTTTCAGGCAGCTCGGCGCCGGTGAGATCGCGGCTCTCGAACCGGCCCTCCAAGGCCGGTTCGGACGTGGGTTGTACTTCGCTCAGGAAGCGCATCTCGACCCGCGCAAGGCGATGCTTTCCCTCAGCGACAAGCTGCGCGGGATGGGCGTGCGCCTGGAGTTCGGCCGCGGCCTGGCGCCTGCATCTTCGGAAATCGAGGTAGACTGCGCCGGCATCGCCGACAGGCGACCGGAGCTGCGTGGCGTGCGCGGCGAGATGCTGATGCTGCGAACGGACGAGGTCTCGCTGGCCCGCCCGGTGCGGCTGCTGCATCCGCGCATCCCCGTCTATGTCGTGCCGCGCGAGCAGAACCTGTTCATGGTCGGCGCGACGATGATCGAGTGCGATGCCGATGGCCCGATCACCGTGCGCTCGAGCATGGAGCTGCTCAGCGCAGCCTACACGCTGCATCCCGCCTTCGGCGAGGCCGAACTGGTCGAGACAGGCGTCGGCGTGCGTCCTGCATTCGCCGACAACCTGCCGCGCGTCGAGCGCGACGGGGGGCACATTCGCATCAACGGCCTCTACCGCCACGGCTTCCTGCTCGCGCCGGCCATGGCGCGACAGGCAGCCGACCTCATCCTGGGAAATCCGGCAGCAAAGGAGTTTGCCCTTGAAGCTCATCGTTAACGGCCAAACCCATGAAGTCGCGGCCGAAACGCTTGCCGCGCTGCTCAGCGAACTTGACTTCCAGGGCAGCTGGCTCGCCACGGCGAGGAACGGCGACGTCGTGCCTGCCAGGGAACGCGACCGCTGCCGTCTCAGCGATGGCGACCGCATCGAAATCCTCTCGCCGATGAAGGGGGGCTGATCCAATGCTCGACCTCTATGGACATAAATTCTCGTCCCGCCTTCTGCTTGGCACCGCGCTCTACCCCTCGCCTGCCATCATGGCCGAGGCGATCAAGGCGTCCGCCACGGAGATCGTCACCGTGTCGCTCCGCCGCGAAACATCGGGCGGCAAAGCCGGCGGCCAGTTCTGGTCGCTGGTCCAGTCGCTGGGGGTTCGCGTCCTGCCCAACACCGCCGGCTGCCATTCGGTGAGCGAAGCGGTGACGACGGCGCGAATGGCGCGCGAGGTGTTCGGCACGGACTGGATCAAGCTCGAGGTGATCGGCAACCACGACACGCTGCAGCCCGACGTCTTCGGGCTGGTCGAAGCAGCCAGGATCCTTGCCGCGGAAGGTTTCCAGGTCTTTCCCTACACGACCGACGACCTCATCGTGGCCGAGCGCCTGCTCGACGCCGGCTGCCGGCTGTTGATGCCCTGGTGCGCGCCGATCGGCTCCGCGCGCGGGCCGCAGAACCCCGATGCGCTGCGAAGCCTGCGCGGGCATTTTCCCGGCGTGCCGCTGATCGTCGATGCCGGCATCGGCCGGCCATCGCACGCCGCAGCCGTGATGGAGCTCGGCTACGACGCGGTGCTGCTCAACACGGCGGTCGCCAAGGCAGGCGATCCCGTCGCCATGGCAGCGGCCTTCGGCAAGGCGGTCGAGGCCGGCCGCGAGGCCTATTGCGCCGGTTTGCTCGAGCCGCGCGACATGGCCGTCCCCTCGACCCCCGTCATCGGCATGGCAGCGTTCTCATGAGGCTCGATCCGTTTTACCTGATCGTCGATTCCGCCGCCTGGATCGAACGGCTGGTGCCGCTCGGCTTGAAACTGGTGCAACTGCGCATCAAGGACCGGGACGAAGCTTCGCTACGCCGCGAGATCCATGCTTCGAAGGCGGTCTGCGACCGTCATGGCTGCCAGTTCATCGTCAACGACTACTGGCGCCTCGCGATCGAGGAGAATTGCGATTTCGTCCATCTCGGCCAGGAGGATCTGCTCGAAGCCGATTTGAAGGCCATCCGCAGGGCGGGCCTGAGGCTCGGCCTCAGCACTCACGACGATGCGGAACTCGAGACCGCGCTGCAAGCCGAGCCCGACTATGTCGCGCTTGGCCCGATCTACCCGACCATCCTTAAGGCGATGAAATGGGCGCCGCAGGGACTGGACCGTATCGCTGTCTGGAAGAGGCGCGTCGGCGGTCTTCCGCTCGTGGCCATCGGCGGGCTCACCGTCGATCGCATTGCCGGTGTCTTCGCCCAAGGCGCTGAGAGCGCCGCGGTGGTTACCGACATCACCCGCAACGCGCACCCCGAGGCGCGCGCGCTGGAATGGCTGACGGCGACGGCGCCATGGCGATGACGCCGCATGTCTTGATTGTCGCCGGCTCCGATTCGAGCGGCGGCGCGGGAATAGCCCGCGATGTCGAGACCGTTTCGGCGTTCGGGTTGCGCAGCTGCCTCGCCATCACGGCCGTGACCGTCCAGACTCACGCGGCGGTCGAGCGCATCGAGCAGATGCCGCCGGAGCTTGTCGTCGCCCAGATGAAGGCCGCCTTTGCCGCCAACCAAGTCGCGGCGGTCAAGATCGGCATGCTGGGCACGGCAGCGGCGATCGAGGCGGTCGGCTCCGTCCTGGCGAGCAATCGCCAAGCGTCCGTAGTGCTCGACCCGGTGCTGGCCTCAACGTCGGGCCGGCTGCTGCTGGAGGACGATGCAATCGGCGCATTGCGCCGCGATCTGATGCCGGTCTGCCGGCTCGTCACGCCCAATTTGCTCGAATTGGCAGAGCTGACCGGATCGGCGCCGGCGCCGGATGAAGAAAGCGCCTCTCTCCAAGGCGAGGAACTTTCAAGGACCATAGGAACGGCCGTGCTTGTCAAAGGCGGACACGCGCAGTCGAGCCAATCGGTCGACATCCTGCTGCAGCCGAACTGTCCCGCCGTTCGGTTCGTAGCGCTCCGCTTGCATTCCGAGATGCGCGGAACAGGCTGCATGCTGTCCAGCGCCATCGCCGCCTCTCTTGCCCTCGGGGCCGACCTGGAAAAGAGCGTGCGCGGCGCGAAGCAATTTGTCCTGGACGCCCTGGTCCGATCCGCGTGATCGGGCCGACAAAGGCGCGGAATTCGGCGAAGACCAAACCGACGCTGATGAGATCGCGCCTCTCCGCCGGCGGATGCAATTTATGGTTGTCCGGCTTGCTAAGATCTGGGCCGTGCCATGCTCTCCAACAATCAGCCAGATCGTCCTGCCCGCACTGCGAATGAATCTGACCCGATGTCTCAATTGGTGGTGTGATTGTCGCAAGCATCACAGCGACGGCTCAACGGATATCTACGATGCGCCGCCGGACGGGGACCCCAGAGTCGCCTAGGGCCAGAGATTTGGCGCGCGGCTTGCACGAGAATATCCCGCACCAGTCGAGCATTCACGGGCACAAACAGGATCTCACAGAGAGGACAACTCCCGCATGGTGACTATTGCTGAGATGAAGGAACAACTTGCCCGCGAGAACACCATTACTCGCTCAGGTCCGCCAAAGGCGCCATCGAATCCCTTCTTCGGCGTAGGCCCCATCACGGACGCGACGATTGACGAGGTCGCTGGAAGACTGCGGCGCGTCGAATTCGATGCCTGGCTGGAGGCCAACTACCGCAAGCTCGACGACAAGGGCAACGACCTCGGTCCATTCACGACGGCCGAGATCGCGCGCAGCATGCATAGGGGCTATCCCGCCGACAAGATCCTGACCGACATGATGGGCTCGATCCATCAGTACTTCGAATTCCCCAAACAGAATTTGATGGCCGTCGGTCTCGGTGGCGGGCACAGCGGCTTTACCGTCGCGGTCATGCACCTGATGAACCCCAACAACGCAAACCAGCGCGTCTACGTGGACACCACGAAACCGGAAGCCTCCGAGTCCCATGGCGCCGGATTCTTCAGGCAGTCCTGGGCGACCCAGCTTCTCGAACTGCAGAAGTTCGCGCAGAATGGCAGCGCCGACAAAATCCAGTTCGCGACCGTCGAGGGGTCCATCCCCACAGCAAAGGAACTCGAGGCCCTCGGAACAACGCTGTTCCTCGGCGTCGGACACGAGACGACGGGTGCGAATACCTACAGCAAATCGGAGATCGAGGAGCTTCTGAAGTGGCTCGATCGCGATCCCGACAACCGGCACGCCGTCCTCGACGCTACATCCATGCTGGGAGCGATGCCGTGGGGCGAGGCTGTCGTGCGCGAAGCTCTTGCCAAATGCTGCGTCTTCATGCCGTTCCAGAAGGCGATTGGCGGCATCTCCGGATACTTCGTCGTCTCATTCACGCCGCAGGCGTTGAAGCTCGTCGAGAACAACCAGAACGATCCGGCCTGGGCCATTCCGCGCCAGCTCAAGCTTGCTCCTCCTGTCGACGCGAAGCTTCCGGTCAGCGGCAAGAGATCGCTGACGATCGGCCCCTTCTACGATGCGGAACAGCAGCGCATGCTCGGCGGCGTCATCAACACCTACAGCGCGCTCGCCTTCGCCGAAACCACCTTCGGCCTCCTGCAGGCTGCCCGGCGTGTCGGCTCCGTCAGCGATCTGAACCGTCGCTCGGTCGAGAACCGCCGGGTGATCTCGGAGTGGGTCGACAACAACTCGTTGCTGAAGTTCACCGTCAGCGAAGCTGAAAAGCGCGGGGCCGCCGTTGTCCTCCTCAAAGTCGTCGATCCCGATATCACCGACAAACAGATCCACGCGCGCATCATTGCCCGCTCGAAGCAGCTTCTCGGCTATGAGGGCATCACGCATGCCAACGGCGACCACGAGAAAGGCCTGGACGCTGCCCGGTACGTGAACGCGTTTCCCGGCATGCCCGGCGACTACCGGGCCTGGATCGGCGGCATCCGCGACCCCGAGGACGTGCGCCTGCTTCTCGACAATCTCGCCTATGCCTACCGCAGGGCCAAGGTTGCCGTGCTCGAGGAAGAACTGGCGGCGCAGGGCGAGCGGTTCGAGAGCGCGCCTTCGGCCGCCGGCCTGGTCAGGAAGGACGATCCCGAGCGCGCCTACACGGTCCTGATCGCCGATCTGCTTGGCCTGCGCCTCGGAGAGAACAATGCACCCGACAGCAGCGAGATCGCGGCCTATATTCGGGAAAAAGGCGGCGAATTCCACCTTGGCGCCCTGCAGGACCGGAACGCCCTGCAAAAAGGCAAGATCCACTTCTTCTATCAGCCAGGGCTGAGCACCGAAGCTGAGCTTCTGGGCTGCACGGCCCAAGGCGAATACGATGCCCTGATCGCGGCAGCCACCTTCATTCCCAAGCAGTCCGTCTTCCCGCTCGGGGGCGTGCGGATTGGCGCCGGGACCGGCAACATGGGTTCCAACTCGTGGGGCGGCCCTGACGGCGACGGTGGCGTAGCGCCGCTGATGAACACGCCCGGCATCAACAGCCGCGCGACAGCCCAGATGGCCATGAAGGCCCTTCTCAAAGTCGTTCCGAACATCCCCGTCGATGAGTTGCACGAACGGACGGTGGCCGGGAAGTTCGACACCGGGCGCGACCTGAAGGATTTCCCGACCTCCAAGCTCGAAGGCCAGAAACTGGCCGTCCTGGGCTATGGCAACATCGGCCGGGAAGTCGCCAAGCTGGCATCGGCGTTCGGCATGCACGTTTGCGTCTATGCCAGGGAAGCCCATCGCGCCTGGATCGAGGCCGAGGGTTTTGAATATGCCGACAGTCCGGTCAAGGCAGCGAAAGACGCCAACGTGCTTTCGGTTCACGTCGGCCTCGGCCGCCTCGACAAGTCGACCGGCAAGTTCAGCAATGCAGGTTTCGTGAACCGCGACGTGCTCTCGAGCCTGGCCGATGGGGCGGTGCTGATCAACTACGATCGCGGCGAGCTCGTCGACATCGAGGCTCTCGATGCCGCCCTGCAGTCGGGTAAGGTCAGCCATGTGGCGGTCGATGCCGACATCTTCAGCGACGCGAAGGACGGAACGCTGCGAGGGCCGCTCACGCCCTACCTGCCCTTGAGCGAGCGGCATCCAGGCCGGCTGGAGCTTCTTCCGCACGTGGCGGCCGACACCGATCACCCGACGCGTGTTGCCGGCGCCAAGCAGGCCGTCGATCAGATTTACGACGCGATCCAGTTCAAGGCCGTGCGGAATCTGAAGGGCGCCTTGCCGGAGGGATATGTCAACCTGGGCTCGACCGTTCCCGTCGGTGTCGGCAAGTCGACCTCGGCCAATCTCGGCGCCCTTGCGGATCAAGCCGAACAGTGGAAGGCGCTACGTCAGCTCTCCGAGCGGATCGCGGCTGTCATCGGCGGCATCGACGCGACCACGGACCCGGAAAGGCGCGCAACCTTGGTCGGTCGATATCACAGCGAGCTGGCGCTCGACCTGCTCAACCACCGGCGCATCCTCGAGGAAGCAGGTCTGTTTGCTCCAGCGGTCGCTTGAAAACCGACCAGCCATAAAGGATTTGCGGGGTGGCGGGTTCAAACCTGCCGCCCCGCCACCGCGTCCAACCCAATCTTACCCGTGCAAACCTCCGCGTTCTGCTGACAGCGCTCGCGACCTACGCGCGGTCCCCATTTGCGCCACGCGTCCAGTTCTATTCGCTTAGACCCTGGCCACACGACCGTCATAGGGTCATCCTCTCCCCGCTCCTGTCATCACGCTGGTAGGCCTGCAAGGGCATCCAAGTCGACGGACGATGCCGCTCCGTCTTTCGTTCTCTTTCCACGTGGCCAAGTCCTGATCGCAGCTTTCGCGCTGTGACATCGAAGCCCCTTGCCTAATTGGTATGCTGGTATAATGTGTACCTGACATGGCGTCATCATCAGCAGCGACGCTGTGCATCGCGATCTTTCTGGGAGGAGATACAATGAAGGGTTCAATCTTGGCGGCGCTGGCCGGCGCCGTGCTGGCAAGTGCTGCGACTTTGCCGGCTCAGGCGTCTGCGGACGCTCCGGTCATCGCGCTCGCCAACGCCTATTACGGCAACACCTGGCGCCACCAGATGGTGGAAGCGTTCGAAGCCTCGGCCAAGGAGGCCAAGGCCGCGGGGCAGATCGCGGACTACATCGTCATGAACGGCGACGGTTCGGTCGCGCAGCAGAACAGCCAGATCGCCGAACTGATCCTGAAGAAGGTCGATGTGCTCGCCGTCGACGCCGCTTCCGAGACCGCCGTCAACGGCATCATCGAGAAGGCCTGCAAGGCCGGCATCATCGTCATCTCATTCGACTCGGTCGCCTCGGCGCCCTGCAACTACCAGCTCAATTTCGACTTCAAGGGTTACAAGGCAGCCCAGGCCGAAGCCGTCTTCAAGATGCTCGGCGGCAAGGGCAACGTCATCCAGGTGCGCGGCGTGAAGGGCTCGGCGCCCGACAACGACATGTTCAACGCGCAGCAATCGGTGCTGGCTAAATATCCGGACATCAAGGTGGTGGCGACCGTCTACGGCCAGGCGACGGCCTCGGTGGCGCAGGCGGCCATCGCCAACGTGCTGCCCTCGCTGCCGCATGTCGATGCCGTGCTCGGCCAGGGCGGCAGCGACGATGTCGGCATCGCGCAGGCCTTCGTCCAGTATGGCGGCGACTATGCCGGCAAGATGCCGATCATCGAAGGCGGCGGCGGCACCGACTTCGTCAAATGGTGGGCCGACGAGAATGCCAAGAACGGCTACCAGACGGTGTCGATGAACACCACGCCCGGAATCGGCGGCGCCGCCTTCTGGCTCGGCCTGTCATTGCTGAAGGGCGCCAAGGCGCCGAAGCTGATGATCATGCCGGTGGCAACCGTCGACGCCAGCAACCTCAAGGAGTATGCCAAGCTGCCGGGCGGCCAGATCATCAGCCCGAGCTATTCGCTGGACTGGGTCAAGCAGAACCTGCTCAGCAAGTAGGACGGCTAGCCGGCTCAGATCGGGCGCCGAGCAAAAATTGCGCGCCCGATCTTGCCAACAATACGGAGGACGAATGTCCCAGCTTGCCGTTGCCGATCAGGACAGCGCCGCGGCCGCCGCACCTGGCGCTGCTGCCCGGCCAAGCGTCGTTGCGCTCAGCGGGATCACCAAGAGTTTCGGACCGACGCTCGCCAATGCGGGAATAGAGCTCTCGGTCGGCGCAGGCGAGGTGATCGGGCTGGTCGGCGGCAACGGCGCCGGCAAATCGACGCTGATGCGCATTTTGTGCGGGGCGATGTGGCCGACGCTCGGCGTGATTTCATTTGCCGGCGAGGAGGTTCCCTTTTCTGCCTATGATACCGGCGAAGCGCAGCGGCGCGGCATCCGCATGGTGCACCAGGAGCTGTCGCTCTGCGCCAATCTTTCCGTCGCCGAGAACTTCTTCCTGGAAACGCCAGGCGACGCGGCGAGCCGGCCGGGCTGGCGCACGCTCTATCGCACCCGCGCCCGCGCGGCGCTGGACGCCGTCTTCCCGGGCAACGGCATCGATGCCGACGCGGAGGTCGGACACCTCACCATCGCCGAACGGCAGATGGTGGAGATCGCGCGCGCCGCGGCGACGCCCGGGGTCAAACTGATCGTGCTCGACGAGCCGACATCCTCGCTCGATCTCGACCGCTCAAAACAACTGCGGGCTTTCATCCGCGAACGGGCAAAGGGCGGGCTCGCCTTCATCTTTATCAGCCACAAGCTGCAGGAGATCATCGACATCGCCACCGAGGTGGTGGTGCTGCGCAACGGCCGCACCGCATGGCAGGGCCATGCCGCGGACGCCTCGATCGGCAGGCTCGTGCAATTGATGGGTGGAGACACCAACCCGGTTCACCAGCACATGGTGTCCGTCACCTCCTCCCAGGACGTGCTGGTGCGGCTCTCCGGGCCGCTGACGGCCGATCTCGGCCACGACGTCGACATCGTGCGCGGCGAGATCGTCGGGTTGGCCGGGCTCGAAGGCAGCGGGCAGAAGGAGCTGCTGCACGCGATCTTCAACCCCGGGCGCACGCGACACGCGGCCATTGCCAGGCACGCGGACGCGGGCTTCATTGCCGGCGACCGGCAGAAGGAAGGCGTGTTTCTGCTGTGGAGCGTGCTCGCAAACATCGGCATCGGTGCCATTGCCCGCCGCCCGGCACTCAGCGTTGTCTCCGACCGTGCCAACCGCGACACCGCTTCGAAGGCCGCCGGCCGCCTGCGGCTCGACGATGGGCGCTTCCGTTCCAACATCAGCGAGCTCAGCGGCGGCAACCAGCAGAAGGCGCTGGTGGCGCGGGCGCTGGTTGCCGACACGCCGATCATCCTGCTCGACGATCCGACGCGCGGCGTCGACATAGCCACCAAGCAGGATTTCTACCGGCTCTGCAACGAGGTCGCGCGCAGCGGCCGGGCGCTGGTCTGGCACACGACAGAGGACGCCGAGTTGCTGGCCTGCGACCGCGTGCTGGTCTTTTCTAGCGGTCGGATCGTCAAAGAGTTGGCAGGCGACGGCATCACCGAGCAGGCAATCGTCGGTGCCTCCTTCACGCACTCGACGGACAGGCAGGCGAGCAAAGCGCCAAACCAAACCGCCATGACCGCATTCGGCCGCAGGCTGGTCAACGCCGCGCCCTTCATCGGGCTTGCCGCCGTGCTTGCCATCATGATCGCGATCAACCCCGCCGTCGCCTCTTCCTTCGGCCTCGACCTGCTCTTGATGCCGGCATTGTCTCTGGTGCTAGTGACGGCAGCACAGATGTTCATCGTCGGCGGCAGCGAGATCGATCTCGGCGCCGGCGCTTTTGCCGGCCTGGTCAGCGTGCTCAGCGCCACGCTGCTCTACGACCAGCCATGGCTCGGGGCGCTGGCGCTGGCGGCGGCCGTTGCCGCCTATGCCGGGCTCGGCGGCCTGATCCAAGCGCGCAAGATCCCCGCCATCGTGGTGACGCTCGGCGCGTCCTTCATCTGGGTCGGCATAGGCTATGCGCTGCAGCCGACACCGGGCGGCGCCAGTCCGGAGTGGCTGTCGGCGCCCTTCAACTGGTCGCTCGGCGCCGTGCCGACCTCGATCATCCTGATCGCGGCCGTAGCGCTGATCGTGCTGGTCATCGACCGGCTGCCGCTCGGCGTGGTGCTGCGCGGCTTCGGCAACAACCCGGCAGCGATGATGCGCTCGGGCTGGTCGCCGACCCGCTACGCGCTGGTGCGCTATCTCATTGCCGGGCTGTTCGCCGGGGCCGCCGGCCTATCACTGACGGCCATCAACACGGCAAGCGACATCAATTCCGGCAATTCCTACACCCTGCTCAGCGTTGCCGCCGTCGTGATGGGCGGCTGCTCGCTTCTCGGCGGCATCATTTCGCCGGTCGGCGCCGTCGCCGGCGCGGTGACACTGTCATTGATCGGCGCGCTGCTCGGCACGCTCAGCGTCAGCAGCGACTACAACGCCGCGACGCAAGGCTTGATACTGATCGCACTCCTGACGCTGCGCAGCCTGACCGCCGACCGCAGGAGCGAGCCATGAACGCACTCGCCGGCTTCGGCATCTGGGCGCAGCGTAACCGCTGGATTTGGTCGGCGGTCGGCGTGCTGCTGTTGTGGCTCGTGCTCTCCGTCGTCACCAACCGCTTCAGCCTGTCCAGCCTGTCCGGCGTGATGCTCTCGGCATCGTTCCTCACGGTGGTCGGCATCGGTCAGATGTTCGTGGTGACGACCGGACGCGGCAATATCGACCTGTCCGTCGCTTCGGTGATCACGCTCAGCGCCTTCGTCGCGCTGCTCACCGTCAAGGGCCAGGACGCAAATCTCGCCATCGGCGTCGCCGCCGCCATCCTGCTCGGCCTTGCGGTGGGCGCTCTCAACTCGCTGCTTGTCGTCGGGCTCGGCATCCCGGCGATCATCGCGACATTAGCGACCGGCTACGTGCTGGCAACGGCGACGCTGCTCTCGAACAAGGCGATACCGGGTTTTGCCGTCAGCCCGGCGCTGAAGGCCGTTGCGACGGGACGCATTTCCGGCGTGCCGATCATGGCCATCGTCGCCGTTTTCGGCGTGGTCGCGGCCTCCTTCGTGCTGCGCTACACGGTGTTCGGCCAGCTCCTGTCGGCGGTCGGCCAGAACCGCGCCGCGGCACGGCTCGCGGGGATCCGCAACGGCCGGGTGATTGCCTCGGCCTTCGTCATCTCTTCGGTGCTGGCGTCGCTCGACGGGCTGCTGCTCGGCGCGTATATCGGCGGCGCCTTCCTCGAAATGGGCCAACCATACCTGTTGCAGTCGATCGCTGCCGTGGTGCTTGGCGGTACGCTGATCTTCGGCGGCTCCGCGACGGCGCTCGGCACGCTCTTTGCCAGCATCCTACTCGTCTTGATCGTCACCACCATGCAGATCGTCGGCCTGCCTCCCGGCGCCCAGGACATCGTGCAGGGCATCGTCGTCATCTTCGTGCTGGCGCTGGCCGGCCGCCAGGCGCTGGCGCGGCGCGCTTCTGTCGATCCTGCCGATGGCGGAGCGGATCCGGCAATCACGGCGGAAGTAACCGCGCCGAGTCTGGTCGAAAAGGTGCAGCCTTGACGATTCCGCTTGCCAAGTCGTGGTAGAGTGATCATACCAGTGTACAAGTTGACGATCGACCGTCCATCGTCAGAATATTCAGGGAGCAAGGTTAGATGACAACGATCGCGCTGTTCGGAGCCGGCGGCAAAATGGGCTACCGCCTGTCGACCAATTTCCGCGGTTCGCCTTATTCGATCCGCCATGTCGAGATCAGCGAGGCGGGCCAGGAGCGGCTGAAGACCGGCCTCGGCATCGACACGGTGAGCGTCGACGACGCGCTCAAGGGCGCTGAGGTGGTGATCCTGGCCGTCCCCGACACGCATATCGGCAAGGTCGCGACCGGCATCGAGAGCAAGCTTGCCCCTGGAACGATGGTGATCGTGCTCGATGCGGCCGCTCCCTTTGCCGGCCACTTGCCCAAGCGCCCCGACCTGACCTACTTCGTCACCCATCCCTGCCATCCGCCGATCTTCAACGACGAGACCGACATGGCGGCGAAGAAGGACTTCTTCGGCGGCGTCAAGGCTAAGCAGCATTTCGTCAGCGCGCTGATGCAGGGGCCGGAAGAGGACTACGCCAAGGGCGAGAAGATCGCTCAGATCATCTGGGCGCCGGTGATGCGCTCGCATCGCGTCACCGTCGAGCATATGGCTCTGTTGGAACCCGGGCTGTCGGAGACGGTCTGCGCGTCGCTGCTCGTCGTCATGAAGGAAGCGCTCGACGAGGTGGTCGCGCGCGGCGTCGACCGACAGGCGGCGCTCGACTTCCTGCTCGGCCACATGAACGTGCTCGGCGCCGTCATTTTCGGCGAAACCCAGGGCGTGTTTTCGGATGCCTGCAACAAGGCGATCGAGTTCGGCAAGCCGGTGCTGATGCGTGACGATTGGAAGCGCGTGTTCGAGCCGGAGGAGATCGCCGCCAGCATCCAGCGCATTACCTGATTCACTTATACCAGATACATATCATCTGAATTTGTGGTTGACTCATCATACCAGTTGGCTTTAGCTGTTCGAGCTCGCATAGCTGGGACTCCGGAAACTGCGCGAGCCGAGGAATGGCGGGGAAGGGGCAGCGAGGCTCGATCGGAGGAAGCCGCCAGAAGGCTTCAATCCGGGCGGCGCTGCCACTACTGCCTGACGAATTCAGACATGGACGATCGCCTCGGGACCCGAGGCTGAGTTTTCAATGGGAGGACTTCAATGAAACTCACTCGCAGAATGACGCTTGCAGCCTTCGCCGGCGTGCTCGCACTCGGCACCGCGATGCCTGCCTATGCAGCGGATCTCATCGCCATCATCACGCCCTCGCACGACAATCCGTTCTTCAAGGCGGAAGCCGTGGGTGCCGAAGCCAAGGCCAAGGAACTCGGCTACGAGGCGCTGGTGCTGGTGCATGACGACGACGCCAACAAGCAGTCGGAACTGATCGACACGGCGATCGGCCGCGGCGCCAAGGCGATCATCCTCGACAATGCCGGCGCCGACGCCACCGTCGCCGCCGTGCAGAAGGCCAAGGACGCCGGCGTGCCTGCTTTCCTGATCGACCGCGAGATCAACGCCACCGGCGTCGCGGTGGCGCAGATCGTTTCCAACAACTACCAGGGCGCGCAGCTCGGCGCGCAGGAATTCGTCAAGCTGATGGGCGAGAAAGGCAATTATGTCGAACTGGTCGGCAAGGAGTCCGACACCAATGCTGGCATTCGCTCCAAAGGCTATCATGACGTCATCGACGATTATCCGGATCTGAAGATGGTGGCGCAGCAGTCGGCCAACTGGAGCCAGACCGAAGCCTATTCGAAGATGGAATCGATCCTGCAGGCCAACCCCGACATCAAGGGCGTGATCTCCGGCAACGATACGATGGCGATGGGCGCCTATGCAGCGCTGGCCGCGGCCGGCCGCAAGGACGTCATCGTCGTCGGCTTCGATGGTTCGAACGACGTGCGCGACTCCATCACCTCCGGCGGCATCAAGGCGACGGTGCTGCAGCCGGCCTATGCCCAGGCCCAGATGGCCGTCGAGCAGGCCAACGACTACATCAAGAACAAGAAGTCGCCGGAGAAGGAAAAGCAGCTCATGGACTGCGTCCTGATCAATGCCGACAATGCTCCCAAGCTGGAGACCTTCGCGCTCAAGAACTGAGCCGGCGCGATGCAAGTGCGGGGGGCGAACGCCCGTTCGTCCCTCGCCTCCATTTCTTTTTCGGGTATTCTCGATTGCCATGACCAAGCCGACTTGCGTGCCCAAGAAGAGTTGGCTCATCCTTGCGCTCACCGCCGCCGTCGGCCTCAGCGCCTGCAAGATCCTGCCGACGCCGTCGGCCCAAGGTGGCGATAGCGCCAACAGCTCGGCCTTCAACCCCGACAGGATGGTCGCCGAGATCTGGACACCCAAGGTCATTCCCTATCTGCAGCAGAAGGCGGGGCCGTTCGCCGAGGTGCACGCGCTTGCCAAATCCGATCCTGCCGCAGCCGGCGCCAAGTATGGCAATCCGAAGAAGCAGGCGAATTCGCCATGGACCTTCGCGGTGCGGGTCGAAGGCAAGATCGTCGCCGCCAACACGCAGTCGCGTGCGGCAACCATCGATGTCGACGTCGATGGCGACGGCAAGGCGGACGCGCGAGTGCAGATCGGGCCGGCGATGCGCGGCACGGCGCTGCGCGACAGCCTCGACTTCGTGCAATTCAACGACTTCACCAACCAGATCGACTTCGCCCAATTCGGCAAGGCCTTCAACGCCTATGCCGACAAGACGGTGCTGTCCAAGCTGTCGCGCGATGGACTCGAGGGCCGAACCGCCAAGGTGCTCGGCGCCTATACGATCGAGAGCGGCCAGGAGCTGCCGCTGGTGACACCGGCGGAGGCCGAGATCGGGCCGAAGCCATGAGCCCCTCGCCCGCTCACGACGTCATCCTCAAGCTGGAGGACATTTCCAAGGTCTATGCCGGCACTGTCGCGGTCAAGCCTGCCAATTTCGAGGTGTGCAAGGGCGCCGTCAACGTGCTGGTGGGAGAAAACGGCGCCGGCAAGTCGACGCTGATGAAGATCATCGCCGGCGTCGAGCGGCCGACCGCCGGCCGCATCCTGCTCGACGGCGCCGAGGTCTCCTTCGCGTCGTCCGGCGACGCCGTGAGCCGCGGCATCGGCATGGTGTTCCAGGAGCTGAACCTGTTCGGCAATCTCTCGGTCGCCGAAAATATCTTCGCCACGCGCGAGATCACCAACGTCTTTCGCAAGATCGACCACAAGACGCAGGAGCTGCGTGCGGCCGAATTCCTCGAACAGCTCGAAGCCGGCATTCGGCCGGACATGCTGGTCGAGGATCTGCGCATCGGCCAGCAGCAACTGGTCGAGATCGCCAAGGCGGTCTCGCTCGATGCACGCATCCTGATCATGGACGAGCCGACCTCGGCGCTGAGCGCGGCTGAGGTCGAGATCCTGTTCAAGGTGATCGCCGATCTCAAGGCACGCGGCGTGGCGATCGTCTACATCTCGCACCGGCTGGAAGAACTGATCCGCATCGGCGACTACATCACCGTGCTGCGCGACGGCCGCATCACCGGCCAGGAGGAGATGCGCAACGTCGACACGCAGTGGATCGTGCGGCAGATGATCGGCTCGGACGCCAAGGACTTCGCCACGCCCGACGGCCATCGGCCCGGCGAGGAGGTGTTCCGGGCCGAGGAGATCTGCCTGCCGCGCGTCACCGGCGGACTGGCGGTCGATCACGTCTCGCTTTCGCTGCGCGCCGGCGAGATCCTCGGCATCTATGGCCTGATGGGCGCCGGACGCAGCGAGCTGTTCGACTGCATCATGGGCCGCCATGGTCAGGCGAGCGGCAGGATCTTCATCGATGGAAAGCAGGTCAGGGAGCGCGACACGACGCGGCGCATCCAGCGCGGGCTGGCGCTGATCCCGGAAGATCGCCAGCGCGAGGGCCTGGTCTCGATCCTGTCCGTCGCCAGCAATCTGACGCTGGCCAGCCTGTCGCGCTTCGTCAGCCTGTTCCACATCCGCGGTGGAGCCGAACGCCAGGCCGTCACGCAGATGGTGCGCGAACTGGCGATCAGGGTCGCCGACCCGGCGCAGGAGGTATCGTCGCTGTCGGGCGGCAACCAGCAGAAGGTGGTGATCGGCAAGGCGCTGCTCACCGGACCGAAAGTCCTTCTGATGGACGAGCCCAGCCGCGGCATCGATGTCGGTGCCAAGGCCGACGTGTTCCGCACCATGCGCAAGCTTTCGCGCGACGGGCTGGGCATCCTCTTCGCCACTTCCGACCTCGACGAGGTGATGGCGCTGTCCGACCGCATCGCGGTGATGAGCAACGGAAAACTGACAGGCATGTTCGATCGCGCCGAGGCAAGCGAAGCGGCGATCGTCGCCGCGTCGGCGCTCGGTCACGGACCCAGACCGCACACGGAGAGCAACGCCCATGACTGACATCCCGGCCAAGGCGGCTGCTCCATCCGCATCCAGAGGCTCGCTGCTGCTGACGCTGATGAAGCTGCGGACCTTCATCGCGTTGATCGCGGTGCTGGTGTTCTTCTCGATCGCGGCGCCAAACTTTCTCTCGGCCGCCAATCTGATCCTGATGGCCAAGCACGTCGCGCTCAACGCGTTTCTGGCCATGGGCATGACCTTCGTCATCATCACCGGCGGCATCGACCTGTCGGTCGGCTCGATCGTCGGCCTGTGCGGCATGGTCGCCGGCTACCTCGTGCTCAACGGCATCGACCTGCAGATCGGCTACACCGTCTATTTCAATGTCGTCGAGATCGCCCTCATCACGCTGGCGGTGGGTATCCTGATCGGCGCCGTCAACGGATTGCTGATCACCAGGCTGAACGTCGCGCCCTTCATCGCCACGCTCGGCACGCTCTACGTCGCGCGCGGCCTGGCGCTCTTGTCGTCGGACGGCCGCACCTTTCCCAATCTCGTCGGCAAGCCGGAGCTCGGCACCACCGGCTTCGGCTATCTCGGCGCCGGCCGACTGCTCGGCCTGCCGGTGTCGATCTGGATCCTGCTCGTAGTGGCGCTGGGGGCGGCCTATCTCGCCCGCTATACGCCCCTCGGCCGGCACATCTTTGCCGTCGGCGGCAACGAGCGCGCGGCGCGGATATCGGGCGTCCGCGTCAACATGGTGAAGATGTTTGTCTACATGTTCTCCGGCTTCTGCGCGGCGATCGTCGGACTCATCATTTCATCCGAACTGATGGCCTCGCATCCGGCGACGGGCGAAAGCTTCGAACTCAACGCGATCGCGGCGGCGGTGCTCGGCGGCACCTCGATGTCGGGCGGACGCGGCACGATCGGCGGCACCATCGTCGGCGCCTTCGTCATCGGCATCCTCTCCGACGGGCTGGTGATGATGGGCGTGAGCTCGTTCTGGCAAATGGTGATCAAGGGCCTCGTCATCATCGTCGCGGTGGTCGTCGACCAGGCGCAGCGCCGGCTGCAGAGCCGCGTGACCTTGATGCAGATGGCGAAGGTGGGCTGATCATGGCGCCGTTGCGCGGAGCGCTGATCGGCTGCGGCTTCTTCGCCGTCAACCAGATGCATGGCTGGCGCGACATCGATGGCGCCGCAATCGTGGCGATCTGCGACCGCGATCCGGAGCGGCTCAACATCGTCGGCGACCAGTTCGGCATCGAGCGGCGCTACAGCGATGCGGCTGCTATGTTCGCAGGCGAGACGCTCGATTTCGTCGACATCGCCACCACCGTCGGCAGCCATAGGCCGCTGGTCGAGATGGCCGCCGCCAACCGCGTGCCGGTGATCTGCCAGAAGCCGTTCGCGCCGACGCTTGCCGACGCCAAGGCCATGGTCAAAGCCTGCGCGGAGGGCGGCGTACCGCTGATGGTGCATGAGAACTTCCGCTGGCAGTCGCCGATCCAGGCGGTGCGCGCAGTGCTCGACAGCGGTGAGATCGGCAAGCCGTTCTTCGGGCGCATCTGCTTCCGCTCGGGCTATGACGTATTTTCCGGCCAGCCCTATCTCGCGACGGGCAAGCGCTTCATCATCGAGGATCTCGGCATCCACATTCTCGACATCGCGCGCTTCCTGCTCGGCGACGTGTCGAGCCTCACCGCGCGTACCATGCGCGTCAACCCTAACATCGCAGGCGAGGACGTGGCGACGATGCTGATGGACCATGAGGGCGGCGTCACCTCCGTGGTCGATTGCAGCTATGCGACGAAGCTTGCCGCCGAGCCGTTCCCCGAGACGCTGATCGAGATCGACGGCAGCCACGGCACGATCCGCCTGGCACAGGGCTACCAACTCACGGTGACCGGCAAGAGCGGTACCAGCGTTTCCGACGTCTCGCCGCCGCTGCTCCCCTGGGCGTCGCGGCCATGGCACAACATCCAGGAAAGTGTCGTCGCCATCCAGAGGCACTGGGTGGACTGCCTGACGACGGCCAAGGAGCCGGCGACATCCGGCGCCGACAACCTCAAGACATTCGCGCTGGTCGAGGCCGCCTATGCCGGCGCTGGCAGCCGGCAGCCGGTCGAGATCGACGACCTCCTGCAATGACCACGAATCCATTCCCCCTCTACGGCACACGCGCGATGGACGCCGAACCGGTCCGGCTCAACGCCGGTCCCCTCAGCGCCGACTTCGTCAACGGCAATCTGCGCAGCATCCGCCACGGCGGCATCGAGGTGCTGCGCGCCATTGCCTATGTCGTGCGCGACCGCGACTGGGGCACCTATGAGCCGGCGCTGTCGGACCTGATCGTCGAACAGGGCAGTGACGGTTTCTCCGTGCGCTACTCGGCACGCTGCGAAGGGCCGGGCGGAAGCCGGCTCGGCTTCAGCGCCAGGATCGAAGGGCACGCCGACGGCCGACTGATCTTCGACGTGACGGCGCTGCCCGAAAGCGATTTCGAGACCAACCGCTGCGGCTTCTGCATCCTGCATCCGATTGCCGGCCTTGCCGGCAGCCCGGTCAAGGTCGAGCATACGGACGGCCGGGTGATCGACACGAGACTGCCTTTGCTGATCGACCCCTGGCAGCCGTTCAAGGACATGCGCGCCATCACCCATCAGGTCCGCCCGGGCATCACCGCCGAGTGCCGGATGGAAGGCGACACGTTCGAGATGGAGGACCAGCGCAACTGGTCGGATGCGTCCTACAAGACCTATGTGCGGCCGCTGGCTCTGCCCTGGCCCTATGTTCTGCCGGCAGGCCAGCCAGTGCGCCAGACGGTCAGCCTGCTGATCGCGGGCAATGTGAGGGCGGCCGCGACAACGGGTGCCGTGCCGGTCCGCATCGAACCCGGCGAAGCGGGGCCAAAGCTGCCCGATCTCGGCGTGGTGGCCTATCCGGAGGATGTCGAGGCGACGCTCGGCAAAATGGCGCTGCTGTCGGAGCTTGGGCCGCAACAACTCCTGCTCCACTTCGACCCGACACGCGGCCATGGCCTGGACGCCTTGCGGGCTCATGCCAGGGTTGCCAGCACTTTTCCCGCCACGACGACGCTCGAATGCGTCGTTGCTTGCAGCGGAAATCTCGATGCCGGGCTATCCGGTGTCGCCGAGATGGTGCGCCAGGCAGGCTTGCGGCTCGATGCGATCGCGGTCTCGCCTTCGGTGGACCGGCAGTCGACGCCGCCCGGCAGCGCCTGGCCGGACTGTCCACCGCTGGAGGATGTCTATGCCGCGGCTCGGCGCGCTTTCCCGGAGATTCGCCTCGGTGGCGGCATGTTCAGCTATTTCACCGAACTCAACCGCAAGCGCGTGCCAGCTGGCGCGCTCGACTTCGTCAGCCATTGCACCTGCCCGATCGTGCATGCGGCGGACGACCTCAGCATCATGCAATCGCTGGAGGCGCTGCCTTTCATCACCCGATCGACACGGGCCATCTACGGAACCAAAGCTTACCGCATCGGGCCTTCGACCATCGCCATGCGGCAGAACCCGTATGGCGGCGCGACCAAGGACAATGCGGATGGGCTGCGCATCGCCATGGCCAATCGCGATCCGCGTCATGCCGGCCTGTTCGCGGCCGCCTGGACCATCGGCTATGCCGCGCGCGTAGCGCCTGCGGGATTAGAGATGCTGACGCTTTCCAGCTTCGCGGGGCGCTTCGGCGTGCTTGCCGAGGCGGGCGAACCCAGCGAGGAAGGAACGCCCCGGCCGATCTTCCACGCACTGCAAGGCCTTGCCGCCCTGGCCGGCCAGACGCATATCGCCATGCGCGCAAGCGACGAGAACCGCCTGGCGGTGCTCGCAGGCCGCGCTGACAGCGGCGCCGTCACGATCTGGCTGGCAAACGTCACACCCGACGAGGTGTCTGTCGACGCCTCGACGCTGGCAGCGGCAGGCCCGGTTATGATTTGGGACGGAGCCGGAGCGGGCAGGCTTGATCCCGGCGCGGCTTCAGGGCACTTCACAATGCCGGCCTACGCCATAGCCAGGCTCGGCTGAGCGGACCTAAAACGCGTCGCGCTGAAACGAATTCAAGCGACGCGCTTTGAGTTTTGTTTTGATGCATTCGTTGTCTCAGAACCGCGGCACGCTTCTGAGCGACATGCATTATTTCTCCCAGTTCATCACATAGAGGGCGCGCGAGCGCTCGAGATGCTTGATCATCGCCTTTTCGGCGCCGTCGGCATCCTTCTTCTCAATGCGGCCGATGATCTCTTCGTGTTCGGTCAGCGTGAACTTTTCCTTGCCGGTCCAGATCAGCATCTCGGTGTGATATTCCTTCAGCCAGCCGAGCATCGCCTCGCTGACGGCGACATAGATCGGATTGCCCGATATCGCCGCGATCTGGGTATGAAACCGCATGTCGGCGGAAATGAACGCCTCCGCATTGCCGCGCGCGGCGCGCTGCTCGGCGACGATTGCTTTGAGCCTTTGCACATCTTCGGGCCTCGCCTTCTCGGCGGCCTCCCTGACCATGCCGCGCTCGAAGAAGATGCGCGCGCTCTTCAAATGCTCCAGCGTGTCCTTCGAGGACGACAGGATGATCTTCGCCGCGCCGTCGACCTGCTTGATGATCGACTTGGCGGTGAGCTGCAGCACCTTGGCGCGCTCGCCATGCGAGATGGCGACCAGGCCCATATTGCTCAGCGCCTGCATGGCTTCGCGAATCGCCGGCCGGCCGACCTCGAAGCGCTCCATCAGTTCGCGCTCGGACGGCATGTCGTCGCCCGGCTGCAACTCGCCGCTGGTGATGAGGCGCTTCAACCTGACGAAGACTTCATCGGAAAGCTTGCGCCGGACGATCGGTTCCGAACGGTTCATCGCCGCGAATCACTCCCTTGATCCAGTCCCAATCTAGCATTGCAGTTGCAATTTCCGGAATGGCTGTCGCCCTTTCGCGCGATGCCCGGCCCAGCCAGGATATTGCTTGCAATGCTTATGTACTCATTATACCAGATTTCGACGACAGGGAATTCATTTCCTGCCTTTGACTGGGTATGGCGGCCATGATCACCCTCACCTACCGCATCGAGACCTCGGGCAGCATCGAGGCGCTGGCGGCCAAGATCGCCAGCGACCAGTCGACCGGCACATTCGTCGCACTGCCCGGCGAGACCGAGGCGTTGAAGGCGCGCGTGGCGGCGCGCGTGCTGGCGATCCGGCACTTGGCCGATGCCGAGCACCCTTCCATCCCCGAGACCGGTCCCGGCCCGTTCAAGCGCGCCGACGTCGATATCGCCTTTCCGTTCGATGCGATCGGCACCGACCTGGCGGCGCTGATGACGATCGCCATTGGCGGCACTTACTCGATCAGGGGCCTGTCGGGCATTCGAGTCGTCGACATGAAACTGCCTCAAGAGTTCCGAGGCGCTCATCCGGGTCCACAATTCGGCGTCTCCGGCAGCCGGCGGCTGACCGGCGTGGAAGGCCGCCCGATCATCGGCACCATTGTCAAGCCGGCGCTCGGCCTGCGCCCGCACGAGACGGCCGAGATGGTGGGCGAGCTGATCGAGGCCGGCGTCGACTTCATCAAGGACGACGAGAAGCTGATGAGCCCGGCCTATTCGCCCCTGTCGGAGCGGGTAAAGGCGATCATGCCGCTGATCCTCGACCACGAGCAGAAAAACGGCAAGAAGGTGATGTACGCTTTCGGCATCTCGCATGCCGATCCGGACGAGATGATGCGCAACCACGATATGGTGCTCGCGGCCGGCGGCAATTGCGCGGTGGTCAACATCAACTCGATCGGCTTTGGCGGCATGGCCTTCCTGCGCAAGCGCTCCGGCCTGGTGCTGCATGCGCACCGCAACGGCTGGGACATCCTCACCCGCCATCCGGGCCTCGGCATGGATTTCAGGGTCTGGCAGCAGTTCTGGCGGCTGCTCGGCGTCGACCAATTCCAGATCAACGGCATCGCCTCGAAATACTGGGAGTCCGATGACTCCTTCATTCGCTCCTTCGAGGCGGTGACCACGCCGCTGTTCTCGCCCGCCGATTGCGCGCTGCCGGTGGCGGGCTCGGGCCAGTGGGGCGGACAAGCGCCCGAGACTTATGAACGCACCGGGCGCACCGTCGATCTCCTCTATCTATGCGGCGGCGGCATCGTCAGCCACCCGGACGGGCCCGGCGCCGGCGTGCGCGCCGTGCAGCAGGCCTGGCAGGCCGCGGTGGAGGGCATTCCCCTCAAGGAATTTGCCAGGAGCCATGTCGAGCTGGCGCGCTCGATCGAGAAATTCGCCGACGGCAAGGCGGCCTGAGCATGCAGAACCTACTCCTCAGCTATTATGGCGATGACCTCACCGGCTCGACCGACGTCATGGAAGCACTCGAGCTCGGCGGCGTGCCCACCGTGCTGTTCATGCGCAAGCCGGATGCCGGCCTGCTTGGACGCTTCGCGCATTGTCGCGCCATTGGCCTCGCCGGCACCAGCCGAAGCGAGTCGCCGCAATGGATGGACACGCATCTCAAGGACGCGTTCGCCTGGCTGAAGACGCTTCGGGCCGAGATCTGCCACTACAAGGTCTGCTCGACCTTCGATTCCAGCCCTACGATCGGCAGCATCGGCCGGGCGACCGAGATCGGCCGCGCCGTGTTCGAGCAGAACTGCGTGCCGCTGCTGGTCGGCGCACCGCAACTCAGGCGCTACACCGCCTTCGGCCATCTGTTCGCCGCTTATCGCGACCGCTGCTACCGCATCGACCGCCATCCGGTGATGAGCCGCCACCCGGCGACTCCCATGGACGAGTCGGACCTCCTGGTGCATCTGTCGCGCCAGACCGATCTTCCGTCGGGCTTGCTCGATCTGGCGACGCTGCGGTCGCCGGATCGATCCGCAGCCTTCGATAGGCTGGCCGCAGATTCGGCGATCGTGCTCATCGACGTCGACAGCCCCGAAAGCCAGGCGCTGGCCGGCAAGGAGATCTGGCGCGCACGCCCGCCCGGGGGATACTTCGTCGTCGGCTCCTCCGGCATCGAATATGCGCTGCTCGCAGAATGGACCGGGGAGACGGGATCGGACACCGGGCACGGCTTTGCGCCACCCGGAGCCGCTGACCGCATCGCTGTTGTGTCGGGCAGTTGCTCGCCGACGACGGAACGGCAGATCCGGCACGCGATGAGCGACGGTTTCGACGGCATCGAGGTCGATCCGGTCGAGCTGGTCTCGGAGCATTCCGACAAGGCAATCGCGCGCGCAGCCGCTGCGGGCAAGGCCAGCCTCGAGGCCGGGCGCAGCGTGATCCTCTACACGGCGCTTGGGCCAGCAGCCGATCGCGGGGCCGAGATCGACCGGCAGGAAGGCGCCCGGCACAAGGTCGGCCGCGGGCTTGGCGAACTGCTGCGTCACTTGACCGTGGAGCAGAAATTGCGACGCGTCATTATCGCCGGTGGCGATACGTCCAGCCACGCCCTTGGCGAGATGGGCGTAGACGCTCTGACAGTCAGGATGCCGCTTCCAGCCTCCCCCGGCTCGCCACTCTGCGTCGCCCATTCCAGCATCGCGGCGATCGACGGGCTGGAGATCGCGCTGAAGGGCGGCCAGGTCGGAACCGACCGCTATTTCTCGGCCATCCGCGATGGCCTCGGCGGTTGACAGCGTCAGCCGGCCTCAACCGCCGGCAATTCCTCAGGGCGGGGTGAGAGAACAAAACGGAGAATGGTCTCTCGCTCGCGTGGACATACGTCCCGCTTTCTATCGAGCTCGACGCAAGGGCAAGCCAGGCATCGTCATCGGAGGGCTGCGACGATTGCTTCGGGTGCATCCTCCTGGACGAGATGACCCGCCATGGGCACCGGCGTCAACGCGCCATTTGTAAGCTTGTTCGCCAACCGCTCTCCTTGGCTGATGGGAATCCACTGGTCTTGTTCTCCCCACAACAGCCTGACAGGACAGCTCATCGCAGAATAAAGCTCTTCGATTTCATCGGTGTATTTTTGATCCATTTGAGCGATCTGCCGATAGAATGCCGGCTTCCCGACCGGCCCCAGCCAGGGCTCCAGGTACAGGTTCATGGCTTCATCGCTGAGCGGCCTGAAGGCTGCGCCTTGCAGATAGGCCCGCAATATCGCCTCATGGATGTAGTCAGGCACGCCAGCGAATGCCGCTTCATGTTCTCGGACATGCTGGACCAGCGGTGAACCCCAAGGGGCGACCGCAACCGGGTCGACCAAGATCAAGCTCCGGTAGCGAATCTTCTGAAGGTAGTGGGCTCGCAGCGCCGTCGCGCCGCCAAAATCGTGAGCGAGGACGTCTGGGTCCTGCAGACCCCATTCCCTCAACAACGCCGCAAAAAGCCTGTTCTGGATGCCTAAGGAAACGTCCGGGACGTTCTCCTTGGCCGACCGGCCATATCCTAGAAGGTCAAAGAAGTAGACGGAGCGCCTGGACGCCAGGAGCGGAGCGATCCGGCGCCAAACCTGGGAGGAAAATGGCGTCCCATGGATCATGACCAAAGGCGGGCCTTCGCCAATTCGGCCCCACGCAATCTTTTGGTCCTCAAAACGAAACGACTGATCAAACTGCAGCATGCTTCCCTCTTGATAACCGCTAATGGGATAATAAAGGTTACAGAAGGCAGCAGCCGGACATAACCGATTAATTGGTGATTAGGGGTTACTCTCTCATGACGACCTGGAACGAGACCGATTTCGTAGCGGGCGACGTTGTTCTGGATTTCCTCAACACCGTCGGCGACCACGACAAGCAACGCGCAATAGAAAAGCTGACATGTTGGAAAGACGCGCTGGACTGGGCAGCGCGTGCGGGCGTCGTCGACGCTGCGGAAGCCGGCCAATTGGCGGCAACCTCGGGTCAGTCGCTGGCGCTTGCACTGCTTCGCGAATTCCGCGAGGCTGCCTTTGGATTGCTTAGCGCGTTTATCAAAGGAGTTGAGCCACCCAGCGACGCCAAGCGCGCAGTAGAGGCCTCGGTACATGACGCCATGGATGTAACGACCATGGGCTCAACAGGTCGTCAACTCGCATGGGACGTAGCGCCGGAGCATCAAGGTCCGGATCTCATTCGCCATAGGCTCGCCCTGCGTCTTTTCCATCTGACGGCCAGTCCACAGATGTCGAAAATCAAGGAATGCAAACGCTGCACCTGGCTGTTCATCGATCACGGCCGGGGCAATGGGCGAGTTTGGTGCAAGATGGCAGGATGCGGCAACCGGGCAAAGATGGAGCGGTTCCGGGCCACGTGATAAATCGCGTTCCCCCGATGCCCCGGCGGTTGACAGGCCGACCCTGCCCTTCCGTAGCTGCGCCGTCAATGTTCTCAGGGCGGGGTGAAAGTCCCCACCGGCGGTAAGGGGATCTTCGGAAACCCAAGCCCGCGAGCGCCTTCCGGCAGCGGAAGGGTCAGCAGATCCGGTGCGATTCCGGGGCCGACGGTCATAGTCCGGATGGAAGAGAACGAAACGGAGAATGGTCCCGCTCGCGCGGGCCTTTGTTCGTGTCGTGCGTCCTGATTCTGGTTCGAAACGGAAGGATGGACCCATGAATCAGCATTTCCCCAATGACCAACAACACCGCCGCGTCGCCGTCATACGGGCGCGCTGGCATGCCGACATCGTCGACCAGTGCGTCATGTCGTTCGAGACCGAGCTTGCCGCTCTCGGCCATGGTCGCTTTGCGGTCGACGTCTTCGACGTGCCGGGCGCCTACGAGATCCCGCTGCAGGCAAAGACGCTCGCCGAGACCGGCCGCTACGCCGCGATCCTCGGCAGCGCCTTCGTCGTCGATGGTGGCATCTATCGGCACGATTTCGTGGCCCGTGCCGTCATCGACGGCATGATGAGCGTACAGCTCTCGACGGGCGTGCCGGTGCTGTCAGCGGTGCTCACGCCACACCACTATCATGACAGCGCAGAGCATCACCGCTTCTTTCTCGAGCACTTCAAGGTCAAGGGCAAGGAGGCGGCCAAGGCCTGCGTCGAGATTCTCGCCGCGCGGGAGCGCATCGCTGCCTGAAACCGGCGTGGCGGGTGGAAATCGCAGCAACAGCCTGTAATATCTCGGAAATACCGAGATCGGGAGGATGCCGGTGCAGACCAAGAAGATCATCAACGACGGTAATCGCGCCGTCGACGAGATGCTGGAAGGAATCCTCGCCGCGCATCCGCGTCACCTCAGGAGCGTGGAGGGCAGCCCGCGCTCGATCATCGCCCGTGACGGTCCCCGGCCCGGCAAGGTCGGCCTCGTCATTGGCGGCGGCTCCGGCCACGAGCCGACCTTTCTCGGCTTCGTCGGCAGGGGCCTGGCGGATGCCGCGGCCATCGGCAACGTCTTTGCCTCGCCGCCGCCGGACCCGATCCTCGAATGCGCCAAGGCGGCGAGCGGCGGCGCGGGCGTGCTTTTCATGTACGGCAACTATGCCGGCGACGTGATGAACTTCGACATGGCCGCCGAGATGGCGGCCATGGACGACGTCGAGGTGCGCACGGTGCTAACCACCGACGACGTCGCCTCCGCCCCCCGCGACCAGCGCCAGAAGCGGCGCGGCGTCGCCGGCAATTTCTTCATCTTCAAGGCAGCGGGTGCGGCCTGCGACCGGATGCTGTCCTTCGACGAGGTCGAGCGCATCGCCCGCAAGGCCAATGACCGCACCTTCACCATGGGCGTGGCGCTGTCGCCCTGCTCGCTGCCGCAGACGCGGCGGCCGAATTTCGAGATCGGCGCCGACGAAATGGAGATCGGCATGGGAATCCATGGCGAGCCCGGGATCGCACGCGGGGCGCTGAAGAGCGCCGATGCGATCACCGATGAGATGATGGACAAGATCCTGGCCGAAATGGCGCCGTCGCGCGGCGACAAGGTCGCGGTGCTCGTCAACTCGCTCGGCTCGACGCCATTAATGGAGCTCTACATCATGAACCGCCGGGTCAGGCAGAGGCTCGACGATATCGGCGTCGCGGTGCACGCGACCTGGGTCGGCAATTACTGCACCTCACTCGAAATGGCCGGCGCCTCCGTGACCTTGGAGCATCTCGACGGCGAGTTGCAGGAGATGCTCGACCATCCGTGCGACTGCGCCATGTTCCGGGCCGGCTGAGGCAGACCATGACGGCAATCGACTCGACCCGCCTGAAGATGATGTTCGACACGATCGCGGCCACGATCGAGGCTGACAAGGACCGGCTCTGCCAACTGGACGGCGTGATCGGCGATGCCGACCATGGCATTGCCATGGCCCTCGGCTTCAATGCGGCGCGCGATGCAGTCGCGGCGCTCGACCTCGCTGCGAGCGAGCCGACAGCGCTGCTCAACACTGCGGCGAAGTCCTTCCTCAACGCTGTCGGCGCCTCGTCTGGACCGCTCTATGCGACCGCCTTCATGCGCGCCGCCGCCGCCGTCAAGGGCAAGGCGACGCTGGCGGAGGAGGACGTGATCGCGATGTTCACGGCCATGGCGCAAGGCATCAAGGATCGCGGCAAGGCCGTACCCGGCGAGAAGACGATGGTCGATGCCTGGCAGCCGGCGGCCGAAGCGGCGGGTGCCGCGCATGACGCCGGCAAGAGCCTTGCGGAAAGCCTCGCTGCGGCGCTTGCCGCGGCCGAGCGCGGCGCCGAGGCCACCAAGGAGATGATCGCCGCCAAGGGCCGCTCCTCTCGCCTCGGCGAGCGCTCGCTCGGCCATATCGATCCGGGGGCCGCCTCGGCCGTCACCGTCATCGGCGCGATCCGAAGCAGCCTTGGCTAGAGCAATTCCAGGAAACTGTGAAACGGTTGGGCTCACCCGTCCGGAATTGCGTCAAAGACATAACCTAACGCTTGGCTTCATCGAGCCGGTTGATCGCCTGGACGTTGCCGGCCGATGGGCCTTTTTCGTCGAACTCGGATGCCAGCCAGGTGTCGACGATCGCCTTGGCAAGTTCCGGCCCGATGACGCGGGCGCCCATCGTGATGATCTGTGCGTTGTTGGACTTGGCCGCGCGCTCGGCAGAATAGGTGTCGTGGGTGAGCGCCGCGCGAATGCCCGGCACCTTGTTGGCCGAGATCGAGACGCCGATGCCGGTGCCGCAGCACAGGATGCCGCGGTCGTTCTCGCCATCGACGATGGTCTGGGCGAGCTTCTGCGACAGATCGGCATAGTAGCCGGCCTGGCTGAGATCGCTGACGGTCAGCCCCGGCTTGGTCGCGAGGTGAGCCGCGATGACGTCGAGCAGCGGCTTGCCGGCGCTGTCGGCTCCAATGGCTATCTTCATGGTCGTGTCCTTCCTTGTCCGAATGCGTTGCGATTGGTTCAGACCGCCGCTGAGGCGCGCTGCAAGGTGTCGATGTAGCCTTCCGCCTGCCAGGCCGATCGGCCGATGAACAGGCCATCGACATTGGGCTGACGGATCAGTTCGGCGGCATTTTGCGGATTGACGCTGCCGCCGTAGAGCACCGGCGGCGTTGTCGGCAGCAGCTTGGCGGCTGTACGCTTGATCAGCGCCTGCTGCCTGTCGGCGTAGTCGGAACTCGCCGGAATGCCCTTGTCGCCGATCGCCCAGACCGGCTCGTAGGCGAACAGGATTCTTGCTGCCTTCGCCTGCCCTTCGAGAAACTGCAGCGCGCCTTGGACCTGCGCGGTCAGCACGGCGTCGGCCCGCCCGGCTTCACGCTCGGCCAGCGTCTCGCCGACGCAGATCAGCGGCACTAGGTCGTGCCTGACTGCCGCCGCCGTTTTCAGACCGACAGCGTGATCCGTCTCGCCGAAATGCTCGCGCCTTTCGCTGTGGCCGAGTTCGACGAGATCGAGGCCGCAATCCTTCAGCATCAGCGGCGAGACCTCGCCGGTCCAGGCACCGGCATCGTCCCAATGCATGTTCTGGGCGCCGACCTTGATGCGCGTCGACGACAGCATCCGCTTGACCTCTCGCACCGCCGTGAAGGGCGGAACAACGAAGGGCTGGATGCGCTCGTCGAAGCCGGGGACAAACCCGGCCAGCGCCTCGGCGAAAGCCAGCGCCTGTGCGAGCGTCTTGTTCATCTTCCAGCTTGTACCGACCCAGTAGACCACGCGTAGCGCTCCTCTAATCCTTGTCGTCGACAACCGTCAGCGAAACGCCGGCTGCCTCCAGCACCTCACGCGCCGGTGGGCCTAGCTCTCCGCCGGTGAAGACCGTGTCGAATGTCTTGAGCTCGGTAAGAAAATGCAGCGCCGTGCGGCCGAACTTGCCGTGATCGACCAGCAGATATTTTCGTGCCGCTGCCGCCATCATCAGGCGCTTGGTCTGCACGACCTCCTGCTCCTGATGGAAGGCCGAAGCTCCATGGATAGCCGACGAGGACAGGAAGGCCACGTCGGCGCGCAGCGAACGCAGCGTCTCCTCAGCCAGCAGGCCGAAAAAGCCGTGGAACTTCTTGCTGTATTGCCCGCCGAGCGCGATCAGCGTGATACCGCCGATTGGAGCCAGTTCCTGGATGACGGCCAGGTTGTTGGTGATGACGGTCAGCGGGCGCAATTCGGCCAGATGAGCAGCGATGCTGCCAGCGGTCGAGCCGTCATCGATGATAACGGTCTGGCCAGGCTCGATCATTGCGGCCGCGGCCTTCGCCAAGCGACGCTTCTCCTCGCCAGCCAGCTTCTGCCGGTAGCGGAAATCGCTCTCGAACAGGCCGCTTGGCTGGATCGAGGCGCCGCCGCGCACCTTGCGCAGGAAGCCGCTCTCCTCAAGTTCGTCGAGGTCACGGTGAACTGTCATTTTCGAAACGCTGAAGCGCGAGGCGAGATCCTCGACGGAGGCCGTGCCGGCATCCATCAAGAAATCCATAATGCCTTGGCGGCGGCTGTCGCTTTTCACTTTTCACGGACCTCACCAGCCCGGCAAGCCAGGCTGTTTGAGCATGCATATAACACTGCCACACGATACAATAGCAGAAAGTTGTGTGATCTTGAGAAAAATTGCGAGATTTTCTTGAAGATCGCGGGTGCAATCAAAAGGGCAGTTGCTCGATTCGCGCGAGCTGCGGGCCCTCACCGGCATGCCAGGCTGCGTTGTCCTCAGGTGGTTGAGCGACATGCAATTGACAGGCCGCGTGCGGCTGCGTTTCGGCACCCGCTGGTGTGGCGGCGCCTCACGCCTCTACCTGTTCCACCTCCCGCGGCCGTAACGGCATGGTCGTCGGTGCGCGGCTGACGCCGGCGACGGGGACGGCCGAACGGAAAGCAGCGCTGGCGCTGGTGGATCGGCTGGGCGCCGAGAAGCAGATCACAGTGGGGATGGACAAAGCCTATGACGCACGCGAGTTCGTCGCCGACCTACGCGAGCGCAAGGTCACGCCGCACATCGCCAAGAACGAGTTGTGGACAAGAACGGCACCTTGCGTCGAAGCGCTCTCGATGGCCGCACGACACGGCATGCAGGCTATGGCATCAGCCTGCGTGGACGTAAGCGCATCGAAGAGGTCTTCGGCTGGATCAAGACCATCGGCGTGCTGCGTAAGACACGCCATCGCGGCACTCACAGGGTGGGCTGGACGTTCACTGTGGCCGCTGCCGCCTATGAATCCGGCTGCCAAACTGATGGCCACATCCTGACCATGCCCACAATCGCTCTCATACCAACCATCAAGGCAAAATCGGCCGAAAATCCCGGCCGACAGCCGGCCGGCCCCCTTCAATTTCGAAGACCTCACACGGGAAAGGGCAAACCGACCAAGTTTTTCCGCAGCCTGTTAGGGCAGGAGCCCGGCTGCAGCTCTGTCGCCCTCTTGGCTTCACGTGTCGGATTTCGGGAAAGGCCGTTCCTTTGGCGGTGAGATTGTGAAGCTCAGTATATTCCGAGCAAGGCTGCCGCAGCACCTATGATGCATCCCCAATTGATCCTTGTCTATGAACCGGAGCAAGCCTGCTTTGACCGGTTGACGTCGGATGGATTCGATTCCAACCGCGCCGCGGAAATCTCTGCCTATCTGGCGCAGTCGACCGATCTGGCCCGCGAATTCGGCGAAATCGAGCAGGTCTGCGCGGCCTACGGGATGTCCTTCAACCCGGTTGAGCTGGTCGACATGGAGGTGAGGCTCGCTGCCGCCGATCCTCAAACCGCCCTGGTTTGGACCTTGACGGACGGTATCGCGTATTTTCGTGGTGGTGCAGCGCCCGCTCTGGCCCGCCTGCGAGGACTGAAGACTATTGGCGCCGACGATTCGCTGTTTGCGCTCTGCCAGGACAAGTTCCGGTCTGGTTCGGTCCTGTCCTCGCTGGGGATGCCAGTGCCGGCAGCAGGCCTTGCCCGCGCCGGAGAATGGCTGGTCGAGCCTCCCGCCTCGCAGAAAGGCTGGTTCGTAAAGCCCAACCGCCTCGGCGCCAAGATCGGGATATGGCCGGATTCGCATTGCAGCAATCTTGCCCAAGCGCTGGAGATCAGCCGCCGCATTTTCGCAGCCTATCGTGACGATACGGTCGTGCAGGCTTATGTTTCAGGACGAAATGTCCGGGCGAGTTTTCTTGGAATCGAACCAGGCGCCGGAGCCGAGGCGCTGGGCATCGCCTTTGTCGATTCCGCAGGAGACTTTCTGACCATGGCTGAAAGCCTCGCGCTGTACGGAGATGCCGGAGAGACAGCCAAGACCGTCGGAGCCTACCAGGAGCCGATCCTGATGTCGGTCGATGCTTCCCAGCCGGTGGCGGATGCCAGGGTCAGGGCGATCGCGGACCGGTTGATGCGCGTCCTGGGATTGCGGGACGTGTTTTCGATGGACCTCCGGATCGAGCCCGACGATACCGTCCATCTTATCGAATTCGAGGTTGCTCCGGGCCTGCCGTCCTTCGACTTCCGAAGCTATTGTCGCTCACAGTGGAAGCTGAGCCTGGCCGAAGCCCTTGCTGCGACGGCGGCACGTCGTCTATGTAAAGGCCAAGACCCATGACCCGATGCTGAATCTATAGCTTCGGTTGTGCCCTTACATTGCCGCGCGCCTTCGGGATGCGCGGACGCACAGTCGAGGGCCAGGAAGTGCTTGCCAGTTCTCCGGTCAGGGCTTCCTTGATCAGTCTGAAACCTGAGGTCCCATTTTACATCAATCTATACGCGGCAAGTTCAGCCGGTCTCTGTGACCCGCCGGACAGCGAGCCAATCCACAGCTAGCGAAGGTTCGCGGTGCCCAGCACCTGGTTGAGGGCACCTTCCAAGTTTCCCACCGTGCGGTCGACGTCGGCCAGCTTGTCGAGGCCGAACAGGCCGATACGGAAGGTCTGAAAGTCACTGGGCTCGTCGCACATGAGAGGCACGCCGGCAGCTGTCTGCAGCCCGGCGGCTGCAAATTTGGCGCCGGACTTGATGCCGGGGTCGTCGGTATAGCAAACGACGACTGTGGGCGCGGCAAAGCCGTCCGCGGCGACGCTGGCAAAGCCGCGTTGCGCCAAGAGCTGCCTTACGCGCGCGCCGAGCTCGAGCTGCGCAGCCCGCACCTTTTCGAAGCCCCTCGCCTCGGTCTCCAGCATCGCATCGCGGAACCCGCGCAAGGCATCGGTCGGCAGGGTGGCATGATAGGCATGGCCGCCATTCTCGTAGGCTTCCATGATCTCGAGCCACTTCTTCAGGTCGCAGCCGAAAGAGGAGGAGGTGCTCGCCTTCACTGCGGCCCTGGCGGCCTTGTTCATCATCACGATGCCGCTGCAGGGCGAAGCGCTCCAACCTTTCTGCGGCGCCGAGATCAGCACGTCCACGCTAATCGCCTTCATGTCGACCCAGATGCCGCCGGAAGCGATGCAGTCCAGCACGAAGAGGGCGCCGACTTTGTGGGCGGCATCGGCGATCGCCTTCATGTAGGCGTCCGGCAATATCATGCCGGAGGCGGTCTCCACATGCGGCGCGAAAACCAGATCCGGCCGCTCCGCTTCGATGACGGCGACAGCCTCGTCGACCGGCACGGGCTGGAACGGCCGCTGGCGCCCGCCCGGCTGCGTATCGACCGGGCGCGCCTTCAGCACGATGCTTTCGGCGGGGATGGCCCCCGCCTCGAAGATCTGGGTCCAGCGATAAGAGAACCAGCCGTTGCGGATGACCAAAACCTTCTTGCCATGGGCGAGCTGGCGCGCCACGGCCTCCATGGCGTAGGTGCCGCCACCGGGCACCAATGCCACGCCCTCGCCTTCCTCGCCCGCATTGTAAGCGGTGCGCAGCGTCTGAGAGAGGTCGCGCATGACGCCCTGGAAGGCCAGCGACATGTGATTGAGCGCGCGGTCCGTGAAGACGACGGAATATTCCAGGAGACCGTCGGGATCCACATGCGGCAGCAAGGCAGTCATCTTCTAACTCTTTCTTGGCAGATCGTAAGGCGTATTATCCCTGCACGACGTTCTGGCGCTGCACGCCGAGCCCCTGGATACCCAATTCCATTTTGTCGCCGGCCTTGAGATAGACCGGCTCGGGCTTGATCCCCATGCCGACCCCCGGAGGCGTGCCGGTCGAAATGATGTCGCCTGGCTGCAGGCTCATGAACTGCGACAGGTACGATACCACAAAGGCGACGCCATAGATCATCGTCTTGGTGCTGCCATCCTGCATCCGCTTGCCGTTCACCTCGAGGTACATGGACAGGTCCTGAGGGTTCGGCACCTCGTCACGGGTGACAAGCCACGGACCGATGGGGCCGAACGTGTCCGCCGATTTGCCCTTCGTCCATTGTCCGGAGCGCTTGTTCTGGAAGTCGCGCTCAGAGATATCGTTGATCAGGCAGTAACCAGCCACGTGGTCTAGCGCATTGGCTTCGTCGATGTACTTGCCGCCGTTGCCGATCACGACCCCCAGCTCGACCTCCCAGTCGGTGGCCTTGGAGCCGCGAGGCATCTCGATATCGTCGTTTGGCCCGCAAATCGCGCTGGTGGCCTTGGCAAAGATCACCGGCTCGGGCGGCACCTGGAGGCCGCTTTCGGCGGCGTGGTCGGAATAGTTCAGGCCGATGCAGATGAACTTGCCCACCTGAGCGACGCAGGGACCATAGCGATCGACCTTGACTTCGGGCAGGCTCGTCAAATCCAGTGCCGCAATCTTGGCCAGGCCTTCATCGCGCAGAAGGTCACCGCCGATATCCGTGACGTGGGCGGACAGGTCGCGCACTTTGCCGTCGGAATCGACGATTCCGGGCTTCTCCTTGCCCTTGGCGCCGAAACGCAAAAGTTTCATGTTTCTCTCCGTCCTTGTGCGTTAGAGCGCCCAGCCGCCATCGATGATGTGAGCCTGGCCAGTGATGAACCCGCTGGCGTCCGAGGCCAGGTAGAGCGCAAGCATTGCAATTTCGTCCGCTTGGCCGATCCGCCCCATGGGCTGGCGGGCGATGAAGTTCTTCAGCGCCTGTTCGTAGTCGCCGGTAGCGCGCAGCCGCTCATGCAGGGAGGGGCTGTCCACGGTGCCGGGACAGATCGCGTTGCAGCGGATTCCCTTGGTCACATAATCGGCGGCGATGGCCTTGGTCATGCCGATCACAGCGGCCTTGGAGCTGCAATAGACAAAGCGGTTCGGCACGCCCTTGAGGCTGGACGCCACCGAGGACATGTTGATGATCGAACCGCGGCCTTTTTCGAGCATCGCGGGCAGGACCGCCTTGGTCAGCCGGTACATCGCCTTGACGTTGAGATCGAAGGCAAAGTCCCACTCCTTCTCGGTGCTCTCGAGGATATTGCCGGCATGAACGAAGCCCGCGCAGTTGAAGAGCACGTCGAGCGGGCCGGTTTTTGCCAGAACCTCGGCGATATTGTCGGCATTCGTGACATCCAGCTTCAGCGCGGTGATGCCATCGATGGCGTCAAGCTCGGCCAGCTTGGCATCGTTGATGTCCGTGGCGAAGACCTGCGCACCGGCCTTGGCGAAGGCTTCGGCACTGGCACGGCCGATGCCTTGGCCAGCGGCTGTAATCAGCGCCTTTTTTCCGGAAAGGCTGAGATCGTAAGTCATAGCGTCTCGTCGGTCCTTGCTCTGCAGATAGAGGTCGATTGTCAAAGGCGGCTCTGCCCTCATGCTCACTGGTGTTAGAGCAACTCAAGCAAAAGCGTAAGGCTTCCCACCGAAATTGCGCAAAACGAGACTTGGGGCAAGTTAGCGATCATACCGCGAGATCGCCGACAGGCTCGGGATCTGCCAGGAAACCGTCAAGACGCACCGGAAGCGCGCCTATGGAAAAGTCGGAACACATTCGAAATCCGATCTATTCCTGGCGGTGATGCGCATGATTGCTCGCCGCTGAGGCAAGACGTCGGCCGCGCTTTGCGGCGCATCCATCCACTCGCAATACGAGCCGGCCTAAGGCGCCTCGCACGGAAACGGATCCGGGCGACGCGCCTTGGCGCCGTTGGCATCCGAAGTTCCGAGGCCGTCGTGGACAGTTCGAAGCCCGACGGCTCCTCGGTCGTTCAGACGGCAGCGGCGATCTCGTCACGCAACTGCTTCGCGAATTCCGGATACGTCTCATGCAGTTCGTCGAGCACCCGCCCCCGCAGGACATCCAGGATTGCCGCGGACGGCAATGCCGTTGACCCAGGATGGGCCTCGTGCTCGAAGCCGAACCCGGTCTCCTCCAGGATTTCCGGCAGGCTGTGGCCGGGATGCACGGATTCGAGACGAAAACCTCGTCGCGCCTTGTCGAAGGAGAACAGGGCTCGCCCGGTGAGCAAGGCATAAGGCCCCCCGGTGCGGTAGACCCCGGCGTCGCTGACACCTGGCGCACTCACAAAATCGACGCGGTCCACGAAGACTCGCCGCGTGTGCTCCTCGCGGAAAAGAATGACGCGCGGGACGACATAATAGAGGTAAGCGGAGCCGAAGGATCCGGGCCAGCGCACTTGCGACTGCGGGTATGGCCCGGCGCCGACCAGATTGATGTTGCCGTGGCCGTCTATCTGGCCGCCGCCGAGAAAGAAGGCGTCGATCCGGCCCTGCCCGGCGCAGTCGAACAGTTCCGCTGCGCCGTTGGTGAAAAAGTTGTGCTTGACCGAGCCGAGGATGGAAATCCGGACAGGCTCCGCGCCGGCCATCTCCTTCATGGCGCGCAGCAGCATGGCGCCCGCCGCGGGGATTGGCGAAGAGGCTCCGACCGCGACGTGTCGAACGCCGTCGAGCAGCCTGGCGATCGTCGCTATCAGGAGTTCACGGGGAGCGACAGGCGGGATCATCGGGTGACCTGCGAATGCTTGCCCTCGCCGACAAAGCCGGAGAGATACTCATCGAAGCCGCTTTGACTGCGCGCGGCCTGCGCATAGCGCCGCAGTTCGGCGGTGTCGGTGGCATATTCTCCCCACAGGCCATACGGCCAGGCCCCGCGCGGCGCCACCGCGATATCGCGAACATAAAGCGAGGGGAGCACCCCGGCAGCAAGCGTTTCTTTGTCGAGCAGATCGTGGTCGGCGATGCGCTCGACGGTCACCAGCACGTTGCCGGCGGCGTAGGCCATGGCAGCAAGTTCCCGCCGACGCCCGATCCAGACATTGCCTGAGCGATCTGCCAGCGGCGCATGGAAGACCGCGAAATCGACATGGATCGCAGGGATGAGGACGATCGGATCGGGGTCGGGTGCCATCGGGTTGTCGATCACCTTCCAGTCCGGTCTGTTGGCCAGCACATCCGAGCCGATAAGCCCGCGAATGGGCATGAAAGGAACGCCCTTCTGCGCCGCCATCAGCCCGGCATGCACCGCCGGGCAGGTCGCATCACGGACGGCAAGCGCCCCTCGCTTTACGGCTTCGTTGAAGCGCGGCGCGCCGCCGGCCTCGCCAAGCGACAAGGCGCTCGTCTCGACGCAGGTCACCAAGCCCGCGCCAATCAGCATGTCGACCTGCAGTCCGCCCGTCGGGACGCAGACGAGATGCAGGTCTCCATGGCCGCAGGCGATCATGGCCCTTGTCATGGCCATCGATACGCCGGCGTATTCCGCCGGCAACGCGACACGCGATCCGGGCGCGATCGCTTCAGCCATGTGCCGTATGTTCGAAATCATGCTCAGACCGTGGCAGACACTGACCGAACAAATCTCGACTTTCGGGATTTGGTCAAGCGCTCACGGTCCGATTGAGCCTGCGCTCGGTCAGAAATGTGCTTGGGGACTCGATTCCCGGATGTGCTGTTTGTCGTTCCCCGGCAGCGGCTCATCTTGCGCCAGAAGCCGATTGGCGGGATGGTGTGAAAAGGCAGCCGGGGGCGCTGGCAGGCCGGATATGAATGGCTGCTGGAAATCAAAATGTCGCGAACTTGCATGGCACTCTCTGCCATTGTTGTTCTGATCGGGGGCTTCGTTGCGCTGACAGGGCCGACAGAGGCAGCAGAGCGGACTTCTCATTTGCTCGACCACGGCGATCTCGCGACGACCTATTCGCAGGAGTCGGATCTCGTCACCGCCTACGCAACAGGCATGGCGCGGTATCGCCTTCTGTTCGCGGGACTTGGCGGCGACGCCAGCCTCGCTGCGCCGCTCGAGCCCCGGCTTTTGCGGACGGAATTCCGCGCGCGGACATGGCGCGCGGCGGACGGCAGCCTGTTGCAAGGTTTCGTCGGCAAGGGCGGGTTCCGGCTGACTGTCGGCAACTGCGTGGCCCGCATCTGTGTTGCCAGCGAATGCAGCGATGACGGCTGGCCGGTCTATGCCTGCAGCGACGGACGCAAGCGAAAGATGTCGGTGAAGGATTTTGTCTCGGCAAGCTTCGACGGCGTTTCCTACCGACGGTTGAGCGCCCCGCCGGCGCCGTGACCTGCTGCCCTGGTCTCACACGCCAGCAAGCTGGCGCACGCGAAACGCCGCCTGGATCGCGCGGTTCACCGTGACCGGCAGGATCGACATGTGGTTCTCACCGGCATGCAGTTCGAAACTGGCGCGGATACCAGCAACGGCATCGAGGCGCTCGGCCATCAGGCGGGCGAATTCGTCGGTGCGCGTCACCTTCTTGTGCTCCAGGCGCTTCTGCTCGTCCGCAGCCCCGATCTGGAATGGCGCCAGCTTTTCGGACTCGTATTCGCCGGCGGCCAGGATGACTTCCGCCCGCATGTCTTCCGGCAAATCAGCCTCGAAGGCTTCGAGGTAGCGGTCGATGACGCGGTCTTCCCAATAGATTGCCGGACTGGCGGCAATCCAGGTGCGGAAGGCGCGTGGACGCGTGAACAAGGCATAGAGGGCGAACAGGCCACCGAAGGAATGGCCGTAGAGCGCCTGGCGGCTGGTGTCGATGCTGGCGCGGTTCGCCACGAAAGGCTTCAGGTCATTCTCGATGAAGGACAGGAATTTTTCCGCCCCGCCGGTGCGTACATCCGGGCCTGCGTCGTGGAAGGGCGGATAGGTCTGCCCGGGCGGCGGCCCAAGATCCCAGGAGCGCCGCAGCGGATCATAGGCACCGGCGACCGGATAGCCGATGGCGACGATGACGCCCTCGCCGACATTGGTGCCCGACGGGTAGCTCGCTTGCGCGCGCATCGCATCGACCGCGGTTGCGATGACCGCGTTGCCGTCGGTCAGGTATAGAACTGGCCAGCCGGCTGCGGGCGCAGGGTCCGGCGGGACATGCAGAAAGATCCGCCACGGCTCGCCGCCGCTCACCGGGACGAGATCGTGAACGCTGGTGTCGGCGATCAATGCCGGCGTCTGCATCAGCGATGCGTGCATGTTTATCTCCACTGGGGATGAAAGATCAGCGGCGGCGCAGCAGTCCCATCAGCACCGGGCCGCCGATCAGCGTGGCGACGAGGCCCGCCGGTATCTGGCGCGGGAAGATGGCGGTGCGGGAAATCCAGTCGGCGCAGACCATGATCAGCGCCCCGGCAAGCACGGCGCCGGCAGCCTGCGGCAAGGCGCGGGCAAGGTCGAGGCGCCGGGCCAGGTGCGGCGCCATCAGGCCGATGAAGGTCAGCGGGCCCACGATCAAAGTGGATGCGGCGGTGAGCGCTGCGACCATAACCAGGACCAGCAGCCTGGTCCTAGAGAGATCAAGTCCGAGCGCCTGGACGACCGTCGGGCCGAGCGGCAGCATGTCGAGCCAGCGCATGAACAAAGGTGCCGTCAGCAGCAGGGACAGCGCAATGGAGGCAGTCAGGATTGCCGAACCGGCATCGACGCCGTAGGTCGAACCGGTCATCCAGTTGAGCAGCAGCATGGCGCGCGGGTCGCCGCTGGCGGTGAGCACCAGGACGAGCGCGTCGAACAGGCCCGTCAGCGCCACGCCGGCAAGCAGCAGCCGCTCCGGTGCAAATGCGGCACGGCGCCCGATGGCAAGGACAGCGAGCAAGGCGGCGAAGGCGCCGATGGTCGCGGCACCGGTTTGCAGGGCACGACCCGGAGCGTCGAACACGAACAGCGCCACCACCATGCCAAGCGCCGCCCCGGCGCTGATGCCCAGCACTTCGGGGCTCGCCATCGGATTGCCGGTCAGCCGCTGCATCATCAGGCCCGCCAATGCCAGCATGGCGCCTGCGGAAAGTGCTGCAAGCACGCGCGGCCATCGCCATGACAACAGTGCATCAAGCTGATCGCCGAAGGCGAAACTCCAGCCGTGCGGCCCGGGTCCGCAAAGCAAGGCCAGAGCCAGGAGCACGAGCAGGGCAAAGCCAATCGCCGCCAGCACAACGCCTGGGCGCTGCAGTCTCGGCAGACATTCTGCTGCAAGCGCTGGAAGTTCTCTGCCGAGGCTCAGCCGCGGCAGCAGCCAAAGCAGGAGCGGCGCGCCGAGCAAAGCGGTGATTGCGCCGGTCGGCAAGAGGTCGCCCTGCGGTCCGGTCGCAAGTTGCACCGCCTGATCGGCAGCCCACAGCAGTGTCGCGCCCAGTAGCGGCGCCATGACCAGCCTATGGCTTAGTCGCCGCCCGCCGCCAATGCGTGCGAGCGCCGCGGCCGCGAGACCGACGAAGCCGATCACGCCGACGGCGGCGACCGTGAAGGCGATAAGCGCGACAGCGGCGCCAAGCCCGGCAAAACGGTAGATGCCAAGCGGCACGCCAAGGCTGCGCGCGCCGTCGTCCTCCAGGCCGAGCAAGGTCAGCGGCCGCACCATGAGGCCGATCGTCAGCGCAGCAATGCCAAGACGCGGCAACAGCCAAAGCGTCGTGGTCCAATCCTGCTGGCCGAGCGAGCCGGCGCCCCAGATGAAAAGCCCGGCCAGCCAGTCGTGCTTGAGGACGACCAGCGCCGCGCCGATCGCTCCCGCATAGAGGCTGACGACAAGACCGGCGAGCACGACGGAAAGCGGCGACAGGCCCTTATGCCAGGAGAGCGCAAGCACGGCCGCAAGAGCCGCGAAGGCGCCGGCGAGCGCCACCCATTCGCGGCCGAAAGCAAGCAGCGACGGCGCGGCGAGCGTCGCCAGCGCCAGCGCCAGATGGGAGCCTGCCGAGACGCCCACCGTTTCGGGCGAGGCCAGAGGGTTGCGCAGCACCTGCTGCAGCACGGCGCCTGCCAAGCCGAGCGCCGCGCCGCTGAGCAGGCTGACGGCGAGCCTCGGCAGGAAAGCGAAGTGGACAAGCACCTGCCGCATGTCATCGATATCGGGCGCGGCCGCCGCGTCCAGCCAGCTTGCCGGCGGCAGGAGGGCGGCGAGATTGGCAAGCGTTGCGCCGAGGCCCAATGCGGCCAGTGCCGCGCAGAGCAGAAGAGCGCCAAGCGGCCAGCGGCTCGGACGCGACCAGGCCACGCCGGCTGAGCCTTTGCGGCCCCTCGCCGCAACGATCGAGCCTTCAGCCATGGGCGGCCATCGCTTCGGCAAGCACCCGCGCGAAGCGGGCAGCGGAGGGCAGCGCACCGAACATGAGCACCGGGGGCAGGCGCATGATCGAGCGGTTGCGCACGAAGGGCATCGCGTCCCAGACCGGGCTCGTTGTCAGCGTGCCGCCGGCCCCCTCAGGCAAAGGCTCGAGATAGGCGAGGCGCGCGTCGTCGTCCGTCGCCAGGCCATCGATGCCGACGGTCGCAAAACCCCAGTAATTGGTCTCGCCGGTCCAGGCGTTGCGGATGCCGATGCGGTCGAAGACCTCCTGGAACAGGCTCTTTTGGCCGTAGACGCGCACGTTGCGCGGATCCATGAAGCTGACGACATAGAGTGGCCGGGCCGAGAGCGGCGCCAGCTGCAGCTTGACCTTCGCGAAATAGGCCTCGGTCGCGGCGATCAGCGCCTCGCCTTCCTCCACCTTGCCGACGAGGCTGGCGAGTTTCCGTGTAGCGTCGACGGCATTGCGATAGGGTTGCCCACCCTCGGTATAGATGCCGATCGTCTTCACCGGCGCTACGCGCTCGAGCAGCGGCTTTATGCCGTCGAGATAGGGGATGGCGAGGATGACGTCGGGCTTGAGCTGCGCGAGGAATTCGAGATTGGGTTCGAGCAGCGTGCCGATATCGGCGACCTCCGGCGGCAGTGCCGGCTCGACAACCCATTTTTCCCAGACCTCACGGTCGGCGATGGCGATCGGCCTGACGCCGAGCATGAGCAAGGTCTCGGCCAGCCCGTCGTCAAGACAGGCAATGCGCAGCGATGCCGTGCGCGCGGACGAGGTACCGATGGCCGCAAACGGCAAAGTGAAGAGGCCGAAGGCGCGGCGCCTCGACATCCGGGAGCCGCGCTGAGGCAGGTCAGCCGCCATGCCGGCCGCCAGCCAGCCGCGCCGTCGAACCGGGCATAAGGCCATGATTGTTCAACACGATCCCCGGCTCCCCATTTTGCGCAGCAATGCAACAGTCGTGCGACGATGGTGGTTGACTATGAAACATGACTCCCAGAGTCAACATTGAAGCTGACTATTTCAGTCAAGATTTTGGTGACCTTCAAAGGATGGAGGGTCACCGCTGCCATGAGGGGGTATCGAGATGAGAATGGACATGGATTCGGTTGCGGTCGGGCGCAACCGGATGGTGGGATTTGTGTTGGCGGCAACCTGCCTATCGGCTCTCGGCAGCTTTCCCGCCGCTGCCCAGGATAACGCCGCCGAGCTCAGCCCGATCAACATCGAGGGACAGACCGACAGTCCGATCGGCCCGGATGAGGGCTACATCGCCAAGAACACCACCACGGGCTCCAAGACAGACACGCCGCTCAAGGAAATCCCGCAGTCCGTCTCAGTCGTTACCCGCAAGCAATTGGACGACCGTCAGCCGGCGCAGCTCGAGGACACGCTGTCCTATCTTGCCGGCGTGACGTCCTCGCCATGGGGCGTCGACAACCGCTTCGACCAGTGCCTGATCCGCGGCTTCGATATCTGCACGGCGGTGATCTATCGTGACGGGCTGCCGCAGAAGGTGATCGACTTCTCCGGCTTCAAGATCGAGCCCTACGGGCTGGAGCGCGTCGAGGTGCTGAAGGGCCCCGCCTCGGTCCTCTATGGCGAGAACGAGGCCGGCGGCATGGTCAATGCCGTCTCGAAGCGGCCGACGGACAAGCCGATCTATGACGGCTTCCTCAGCTATGGCAGCTTCGACACGGTCGAGGCCGGGCTCGATGTCGGCGGGCCGATCGACGATGCCGGCGTCTGGTCCTATCGTCTGACCGGCCTCGTGCGCAACGGCTCGACCGAGACGGACTATTCGCGCAACGACCGCGTCTTCGTCGCGCCGGCGCTGACATGGCAGCCCGACGCGCAGACCTCGCTCACAATCCTCGCCAACTACCAGTGGGACAGGTTGGCGCCTAACGCATTCCTGCCAGTGGCTGGCCAGGACTATCCGGCCGAACACGGCAAGCTGCCGCGCAGCTTCTTCACCGGCTCGCCCGACTTCGACCGCTTCGACGCCAACCACGGCTCGATCGGTTATCAGTTCAGCCATGAGTTCAATGAGAACTGGACGGTCAGGCAGAACCTGCGCTACTCGCATGAGGACACCGACTACCGGCAGCTCTACTACAGCGGCATGGTCGACGACCGCACCATGGCGCGCACGGCTTTCACGGTCGACGAAACGGCGTCCATTTTCAGCGTCGACAACCAAGCCGAATATCAGCAAAGCTTCGGCGAGGTCGAAAACAAGCTGCTCGTCGGCCTCGACTACAACCGCTTCTCGGTCGATGGGCAAAACGGCTATGGCGCAGGTCCCGACCTCGATATCCTCAATCCCGACTACACGACGTCGATCAGCAATCCGCCGATCTATCTCGACCGGGCGCAGACGATCGGCCAGGCCGGCCTCTATGCGCAGAACCAGGCCAAGGTCGCCGACCACTGGCTGCTGACGCTGGGCGGTCCGCCAGTCCTGGGTCGACAATTCCTATGTCGACCATTTGAACAGCGCCGGCGACAGCAGGCAGAAAGACCATGCCTTCACCAGCAATGTCGGCATCGGCTATCTCTTCGACAACGGCCTGACGCCCTATGCGAGCTATGCCGAATCCTTCACCACCAATGTCGGCCAGACGAAGTCGGGCGAGGCATTCCGGCCGTCGCTGGGCAAGCAGTACGAAGTCGGCGTGAAATACGAGCCGAGCTTCTTCCCTGGCTTCATCACCGCCTCGCTGTTCGACCTGCGCAAGACCAACGTCGTGACTTATGCCGGCGGTCCTTTCCAGGTGCAGACCGGCGAGGTGCGCCATCGCGGCCTGGAGATCGAGGCCAATGCCGATCTGGTGTCGGGGCTCAGCATGACGGCGGCCTATACCTATCTCGACGCCGAAATTATCAGCGACGCGCCTGAGGTCATCGGCAACCGGCCATCGCTGGTGCCCGAGCACCAGGCTTCTATATGGGCCAATTACGAGATCGGCGCCGGCAGGCTCGAAGGCCTGAGCTTCGGCGCGGGGGTGCGCTACATCGGCGCGAGCTTCGGCGACAACGCCAACACGATCGACGTGCCCGGCTACACGCTTGTCGACGCCGCGCTGCGCTACAAGAAAAACGGCTGGCAGGCCGCGCTCAACGTCTCCAACCTGCTCGACAAGACCTATTACTCGACCTGTTATCCCGGCGCCGGCTGCATTTACGGCGAAGGCCGCACGGTCAAGGGCAGCCTCAGCATGAAGTTCTAGGCGCCGTGTCCGCAGCCTGATTGGGGCTGGCGAGGTTGCGTATGCGTCGCTGTGCGTGGCATCAGCGGCCAATGACGCACAAGCCCACACGACGAACACCATCTGCAAAGCCGCGATCCGCCGCCGGAAAGGTGAGCCTCAATCGCGCGCTGTCGAAGCTCGGGCTGTGCTCGCGCAAGCAGGCGGAGCTGCTGATTGCTGAAGGGCGCGTGCGGGTCGCCGGCAACGTGGCGCGCGATCCATTGCAGCGCGTCGATCCCGACCGCGACCGCATCACCATCGACGGCGAGCGTGTCGTTGCCGAGCGCAAGGTCTACCTGATGCTCAACAAGCCGCGCGGGCAGGTCACTACCCGCGACGACCCGGAAGGCCGCGGCACCGTCTATGATTGCCTGGCCGATCCGGGCCTGCCCTTCGTGTCACCGGTGGGCCGCCTCGACAAGGCAAGCGAGGGCCTGCTCCTGATGACCAACGACACGCGCTGGGCGAACGGCCTGCTCGATCCCGTCTCGCATGTCGCCAAGACCTATCACGTGCAGATCGCTTCCGTGCCCGACGAGCCGATGCTCGAACGGATGCGCCAGGGAGCCGTCGCCGATGGCGAATTGCTCACGGCGAGCTCGATCGCGCTGCTGCGAAGCGGCGGACGCACCGCCTGGCTGGAAATCGTGCTCGACGAAGGGCGCAACCGCCAGATCCGCCGGCTGCTCGGCGCATTCGACGTCGAGGTGCTGAGGCTGGTGCGGGTGGCGATCGGCGGGCTCACACTCGGAGATCTCGCCAAGGGCAAGGCGCGGCACCTGACCGCCGAAGAGCTGGCGAAGCTTGCTCGGTGACAGGGAAGCCCGCGGCTATCTCTGGTTCCACTTGCGGATGACCGGCTCGGACAGGTCGTGCTCGTAGCCGAGCAGGCTGACGCTGGCCGTGTCGAGCACGAAATTCGCGCCGCCTTCCGGCGGCAGACCGATCCAGCGCGCCGCCAGCACGCGCAGGAAATGAGCGCTTGAAAAGATCAGCACATTGCCGGCGACGGCACGGAGTTCGTCGATGATGGTGTCGGCTCTGGCGCCGACATCGGGGGCCCGCTCGCCGCCGGGACAGCCATCGCGAAATACGTTCCAGCCGGGACGCCCGGCGTGGATCTCCTTCGTCGTCACGCCTTCATAGGCGCCATAGTCCCATTCCTGCAGGTCGGGCTTCTTAACCGCATCAGCGCCGAACCCGGCGAGCCGGCAGGTATCGAAGGCGCGCTGCGACGGGCTCGACCAGACGGCCTTGAACGACAGCCCGTGCAGGCGCTCCGCCAGTCCGCGCGCGGCCGCCTCGCCCTTTGCTGTCAGCGGAATATCGGTGCGGCCGGTGTGCATTCCCGTTGCGCTCCACTCCGTCTCGCCGTGGCGGGCCAGGTAGACTTCGGGGTAGGCGTTGCTCATGTCGCTGGCCTCTCGGGTCGCGCCGGAAGGTCCGGCCGCGCCACCCTATGCGGCGTGCGGCAAAAAGAACAGGCCGCGGCGAACGCAGCGGCCTGTCCAGGCTTGGGAGGATTGCCTCTGTTTGTCTACGCAATTCCGGACGGAAAACCGTCGGACACTTGTCCTGGAATTGCTTTGGTCGCTCAGGCTGGCTGGAGACCGCCCGACAGCGCCAGATCGGCCTCTTCCGGCAACTGGCCGGCCATGGCGGCGGCGAACTGCGTCTGATCGAGCTCGCCTTCCCAGCGCGCCACGACGATGGTGGCCACCGCGTTGCCGACGAAGTTGGTGAGCGCGCGGCATTCCGACATGAAGCGGTCGACGCCGAGGATCAGCGCCATGCCAGCCACCGGCACCGAAGGCACGACCGAGAGCGTGGCTGCGAGCGTGATGAAGCCGGCGCCGGTGATGCCGGCGGCACCCTTCGAGCTCAGCATGGCGACGAGCAGAAGCAGGATCTGGTCGCCGAAGGTGAGCGGCGTGTCGGTGGCCTGGGCGATGAACAGAGCGGCCAGCGTCATGTAGATGTTGGTACCATCGAGGTTGAAGGAATAGCCGGTCGGGACGACCAGTCCAACCACCGAGCGGTTGCAGCCGGCGCGCTCCATCTTGGCCATCAGGCCCGGAAGGGCAGCCTCGGACGACGAGGTGCCCAGCACCAGCAGCAGCTCTTCCTTGATGTAGCGGATCAGCGCCAGGATCGAGAAGCCGTTATACCATGCCACCGCGCCCAGCACGACCAGGACGAAGAGCAGCGACGTCAGGTAAAAAGTGCCGATGAGGAAGGCGAGGTTGGCGATCGCGCCGATGCCGTACTTGCCGACGGTGAAGGCCATGGCGCCGAAGGCGCCGATGGGAGCGGCTTTCATCAGGATGGCGACGAGGCGGAAGATCGGCGACGTCAGCGCCTGCAGGAAGTCGACCACGGGGCGGCCGCGCTCGCGGACGAGCGCCAGCGCCACGCCGAACAGCACCGAGAAGAACAGCACCTGCAGGATATCGCCGTCAGCGAAAGCGCCGGTGATGGTATTGGGGATGATGTTCATCAGGAAGCCGACGATGGTCGTATCATGCGCTTTCTCGGTGAAGGTCGTCACCTTCGTGGCGTCGAGCGTGGCCGGATTGATATGCATGCCGGCGCCCGGCTGGACGACGTTGGACACGACAAGGCCGACGACCAGCGCCAGCGTCGAGAAGACGAGGAAATAGATCATGGCCTTGCCCGCGACGCGGCCCACCTTGTGCAGGTCGGAGACGCCGGCGATGCCGGTCGCGACGGTCAGAAAGATCACCGGCGCGATCACCATCTTGACCAGCTTGATGAAGGCGTCGCCAAGCGGCTTCAGCGAAGCGCCCAGTTCGGGATAGAAATGGCCGAGCAGGATGCCGGCGGCGATCGCCGTCAGGACCTGCACATAGAGATGCCGGTAAAAGGGAACCTTGCCGCGTGGTTCCGCGGCAGCAATTGCTGTCTGCATGATGTCCTCCGTTCGGCCCCGATCGAGAAGCTCGACCTCCCGGGGCAGTTGACCTCCACAGCCTCGCGGCTGCTGCAGATACGTTAGCAATAGGCGTGCCAGATTCGCGTTCCGAGGATTCCTGCTTGATTCTGCATGCTTTTTTGACCTCGCGATTGTTGCGTGGCAAGCGGCCGTGCGGCGATCCGCATAGGCTGAATTGCGCCTTGTGCGAAATCATGCACAAATAGACCATGCTGCAACGCCCGGCCGCTGTCCTCTCCTCGACCCCCGAACTGCTTGCCGGGCGGGCGCGGCAGGCGTGGCTGCTGTTTGCGTCGGTGGCGCTGCTCATCGTGGTCGCAGCGCTCTACGGCGCCGGCCTTTATGGACGCTCGACCGAGGTCGAGGCGCTGGCCGCGCAGGGGCGGACCGATGCCAATCTCAAGGTCGCGCTGCTGCGCGCGGTGCTGGAAAATCCCCGCGCGCTGCCATTGCTGCTATCCGAGGACCAGCAGGTGCACGACGCACTGACGCAACGCAGCGCCGCCTCGATCGACGTGCTCAACCGCAAGCTCGAAGGGCTGGTCTCCGGCACCAAGGCCTCGGTGCTCTATGTCACCGGCACGGATGGGCTGGCGGTCGCTTCCAGCAACTGGCGCGAGCCCGTGAGCTTCGTCGGCAACGACTATGGCTTTCGGGCCTACTTCTCCGGCGCGATGCAATCCGGCACCGCCGAATATTTCGCGCTCGGCAATGTCAGCAAGCGGCCCGGGCTCTACATTTCGCGCCGTGTCGGCAGCGCGGCGGCACCGCTCGGCGTGGTCGTGGTCAAGATGGAGTTCGACCAGCTCGAGGCCGATTGGCACGAGGCGAACCGCCCGGCCTATGTCAGCGACGAACATGGCGTGGTGCTGATCACCAGCGTGCCCTCCTGGCGCTTCATGACCACCGCTCCGCTCAACCAGCCGGTCAGGGCCGACATCCGCTCCAGCCAACAGTTCGGCGACGCGCCGCTGGTGCCCTTGCCGATCACGCGGCCGCAACCGCTCAGCGGGGATGTCGCGCTGGTCCAGGCCATCACGCCGGGCGGTGGCGATGCCGAGTATCTGCGGCTGTCGGCGGCCGTGCCTTCGACCCCTTGGCAGCTTGACTATCTCGTTCCGGCCGAAGCGCCGATCGCCGCGGCGCAACGCGAAATGCGGCTGTTGGCGCTTGGCGTCCTGGTCCCGCTCATCGCTTTAGCCGCCTATCTGTTGTGGCGCCGGCAATCGGCGCAGATGCGGATTGCCGCCGAACAGGCGGCGCGCGCCGAGCTCGAACGCCGCGTCGCCGAGCGCACTCAGGATCTCAGCCTCGCGCGCGACCGGCTGCAGATCGAGATCGCCGACCACCGCAGCACGGAGGCGAAGCTGCAGGTCATGCAGCAGGAGCTGGTGCAGGCCAACCGTCTTGCGACCCTCGGACAGGTGGCCGCGGGCGTCGCGCATGAGATCAACCAGCCGGTGGCGACCATCCGCGCCTATGCCGACAATGCCCGTGTCTTCCTGGAGCGCAAGCAGACGGCGCCGGCCGAGGAAAATCTCGACGCCATCGCCGCGCTGACGGAACGCATCGGCTCGATCACCGAGGAGCTGAAGGCCTTTGCCCGCAAGGGCCGCACGGCGGCCGAGCCGGTCGAGCTGCGCAGCGTCATCGAAGGCGCGGTGGTGCTTTTGAGGAGCCGCTTTGCCGGGCGGCTCGAAGCCTTGGCGATCACGCTGCCCTCGCCGACGCTCAAGGTCATGGGCAACCGCCTGCGGCTCGAACAGGTGCTGATCAATCTTTTCCAGAACGCGCTGGAGGCGTTGGAAGGCCGCGACGATGCGCGGGTGGAAGTGTCAGCGATCGAGACAACCGACCGCGTGGCGCTGATCGTGTGCGACAACGGTCCCGGCATCCCGCCCGCGATCCTGAAGTCTCTGTTCACGCCGTTCAACACGTCGAAGGAGAAGGGTCTCGGCCTCGGCCTCGTCATCTCCAAGGACATTGTCGCCGACTACGGCGGACGCATCGAGGTGGCAAGCAGCGACCAGGGCACCCGCTTCACCATCCATCTCTCGAAGGCAGACGGCGCGACATGACGAACGGCAATCCGTCTCCGGTCATCCTGATCGACGACGACACCGACCTGCTGAAGGCGACGCGGCAGACGCTGGAGCTCGCCGGTTTTGCAGTGTCGGCCTTTTCCTCGGCCAGCGAGGCCCTTGCCGGCCTTAATGCCAGCTTTGCCGGCGTCGTGGTATCGGACATCCGCATGCCCGAAATGGATGGCCTGCAGCTCTTCGACCGTGTGGTCGACCTCGACCCGGATATCCCCGTCATCCTGGTCACCGGGCATGGCGACATCGCTATGGCGGTCAAGGCGATCAAGGACGGCGCCTATGATTTCATCACCAAGCCCTTCGCCGCCGACCGGCTGGCGCAAAGTGTGTGGCGTGCCGCGGAGAAGCGCCATTTGGTGATGGAGAACCGCGCCTTGCGCGAGGCGGCCGAGCAGGCGCAGGAAGGCCTGCCGCTGATCGGCCAGACGCCGGCGATGGAGCGGCTGCGCCGCACGCTGAGGCAGATCGCCGACACCGATGTCGACGTGCTGGTGACCGGCGAGACCGGCTCCGGCAAGGAGGTCGTGGCGAGCCTGCTGCATCGCTGGAGCCGCCGCGCCCAGGGCAATTTCGTCGCGCTGAATTGCGGCACGCTGCCGGACACCGTCATCGAAAGCGAATTGTTCGGCCACGAGGCCGGCGCCTTCACCGGCGCGCAGAAGAAGCGCATCGGCCGCATCGAGCATTCGAGCGGCGGCACGCTGTTCCTCGACGAGATCGAAAGCATGCCGCCGTCGACGCAGGTGCAGATGCTGCGCGTGCTGGAAATGCGCGAGGTGACGCCGCTCGGCACCAACGAGGTCCGGCCGGTCGACCTGCGCGTCGTCGCCGCCGCCAAGGTCGACCTCGGCGACCCGGCCCAGCGCGGCAATTTCCGCGAGGATCTCTATTACCGGCTCAACGTGGTAACGCTCTCGATCCCGCCGCTGCGCGAGCGCCGGGACGACGTGCCGCTCCTGTTCGGTTATTTCGCCGAGCGGGCGGCTGCCCGGTTCCGCCGCACTGTCCCCACCGCGCCGGCCGCCATCCAACGCCATCTCAGAGACCACGACTGGCCCGGGAATGTGCGCGAGCTGGCACATTTTGCCGAGCGCTTCGTGCTCGGGCTTGAAGAGATGGGTGAGAGCAGTTCCGTCGCCTCGGGCGAGATCGACGCCAACCTGCCGCTGCCGGAGCGACTGGAGCGTTACGAGGCCGAGATCATCCGCGAGACACTTGGCCGCAACGATGGCGACGTCCGGCGCACGATCGAGGCGCTCGGCATTCCGCGCAAGACCTTTTACGACAAGCTGCAACGGCACGGCATCGTGCGAAGCGATTTTTCCAGATAGGGCAAGCTTGGGGAACCCGATCCAATCCAGGCCGTTGAGCCCTGCCGGGAAACCGTGGCACGTCGGCACCAGCCACGTTCGAACGCACCGCCGTGATGGCGTTGCTGGTTGCGCTCGGCAAGCGTTGATGGTTTGTTGCCGCCCAGCGGAGAACGAATGATGCGCGAATCCCTCGGTCAGGACGAATACGGCTCGGCCAACCCTTTCGATCCGGAAGACCTGCAGAATCTCAACGCACTGGGGCCGGCCATGGGCAGCGGCAATGATTTCGAGAAATACGCCGTCGCCGTCATCATCGTGTTTGGCGCCTTGATCATCGGCGGCCTGATGGCCGCCTCGATGGCGTTCGGCCACCGCAACGGTTTCCTGTTCGCGCTCGGAGGCGCCACCTCGGCCTGGATTTCGGGCAACGCTCTGCTGCTCGACCGGCCGCGCCTCTACGCGCTGTTCGTCGGCATCGCGGCCGTGCTCCTGATCGCATCGACGATCACGCTGGTCGCCTGATCCGCCAGTCAGTAGCCCAGCGCCTCGCCAGCCGCGGCGCGGCTGTCGATGGCGCCGTTGTAGCGCGCGCCGCCGCCTTTCCCGATCTCCGCGAGGCTCTTGCCGCCGACCAGTATGCCGGCCGCCTGGCCCCAGGTCTGGTCGGCAAGGTCGAGGTGATAGCCCATGCCGGCCAAGAGCCTCTCGGTGTCGGGCGACAGACCGAACGGCTCGATATAGACGGTGTCAGGCAGCCACTGGTGATGGATGCGTGGCGCGTCGATGGCCTCCTGGATGTTCATGCCATGATCAATCACGTTGACGATCGCCTCCAGCGTGATGGTGATGATGCGCGAACCGCCCGGGCTGCCGATGACCATGAACGGCTTGCCGTCCTTGGTCACGATCGTCGGGCTCATCGATGACAGCGGCGTCTTCTTCGGCTGGATGGCGTTGGCCTCGCCCTGGACCAGCCCGTAGAGATTGGGCACGCCCGGCTTCTGGGTGAAATCGTCCATCTCGTTGTTGAGCAGGATGCCGGTGCCGTCGGCGACCACGCCGGCGCCGAAGGAGCCGTTGAGCGTATAGGTGACCGCTACCGCGTTGCCGTCATTGTCGATGATCGAATAGTGGGTGGTTTCCTTAGACTCGCCGAAGCCCTTGGGCATCAATTCCTTCGACACGCCGGCGCGGAACGGATCGATCTTGTCGCGAATGTCCTTGGCATAGCTTTTGTCGAGCAGCTTCGAGACCGGATTGTCGACGAAATCCGGATCGCCGAGCGCCGAATTGCGGTCGACATAGGCATGGCGCATGGCCTCGACCATGACATGCACCGTCTCGGCCGAACCGGCGCCGAGATAGGACAGCGGGTATCCTTCGAGCACGTTGAGGATTTCGCAGATGATGACGCCGCCCGAGCTCGGCGGCGGCGAGGAGATGATCTCGTAGCCGCGATAGGAGCAGGTGACGGGCTTCAGCTCGCGCACGGCATATTGCTCGAAATCGGCCTTGGCCAGGATGCCGCCCTTGGCGCCGCTGGCCTTGACGATGGCGTCGGCAATCGGCCCCTTGTAAAAGGCCTCGGGGCCCTTTTCGGAAATGGCGGATAGCGAGGCGGCAAGGTCCGGCTGCATCAGCCGCTCGCCGGCGGTGTAGGGCTTGCCATCCTTTTTCAAGAAAATTGCGGCCGCAGCCGGATCCTTGGCCAACCGTGCAGCGCCACTCGCAAAGGAGGCGGCGTCGCCCTGGTTCAGCACGAAACCGTCCTTGGCATAGGCGATTGCCGCTGCCATCAGATCCTGCCTGGGCCGCGTCCCGTATTTCTGGCGCGCCATCTCGAAGCCGGCAACCGAACCGGGAACGCCGACGGCGAGATAGCCGTCGAGGCTGGCGCCTTTGATGGGATTGCCGTCCTTATCGAGATACATGGTTTTGGTGGAGGCCAGCGGCGCGCGCTCGCGGAAGTCGATGAAGCTCGAGCGGCCGTCCTTCAGGCGAATGGTCATGAAACCGCCGCCGCCGATATTGCCGGCGTTCGGATAGACGACGGCCAGCGCATAGCCGACGGCAACCGCCGCATCTACGGCGTTGCCGCCCTTCTTCAGCACCTCGACACCGACCTCGGAGGCCAGATGCTGAGCGGTCACCACCATGCCGTGCTCGCCCTTGGAGGGAGCGGGCGACGCAGCGAAAACCGCTGTTGACTGTGCAAGGGCGAAGCTGAGCGACAGGCTGAGGGCGATCAGCGTCCGGCGGGTGATAGGCATTGGCGGGGCTCTCCGGGGCGTGGGAACGCCTAGGAAAGACCGTGGAAGCGCGTTAGTCCAATAAAAATCGAATTATCGAACGGCTTCGGCTCAAACAATCCCGCCGCCGCCACCCGCCACCGCCGGCCTTTCCGCCGCGACCTTCGCGCGGTAGCCGGCCTCGCGATAGGCGGCGACCGGATCGATGGCGCCGCCTGTCCTGAGCCGCGCCATGGCGAGAATCGGTTCGACATCGGTCCGATAGGCCGCCTTCAGCGTCTGTGTCGCCATCAGCGCGTCGTTGGCCTCCTGGAAGCTTTCCAGCGCCTTGCGGTCGACGAGCAGCGCCTGGGCATAGGCGCGCTGCACCTCGACCGCCGACAGCATCAGGCTTTCGATCGGATCGGTGACGTTGTGGCTCTGGTCGAGCATGTGCGCGGGATTGAAACCGTTGGCGCCGGCAAGCTCTGCATCGACCAACTCGTTGAAGACGAGGAACAGCCGATAGGGATCGATGGAGCCGGCATCGAGGTCGTCGTCGCCATATTTGGAATCGTTGAAGTGGAAGCCACCCAGCTTGCCGAACTGGATCAGCCGCGACACGATCATTTCGATGTTGACGTTGGGCGCGTGGTGGCCGAGGTCGACCAGGCAGAAGGCCTTGTCGCCGAGCTCCCTGGCGATGATGTAGTTGGTGCCCCAGTCCTGCACGACCGTCGAATAGAAGGCCGGCTCGTACATCTTGTGCTCGGTGAACAAGCGCCAGTCATCCGGCAGGCCGGCATAGATTTCGCGCATGGCATCGAGATAGCGCTCGAAGGCCTTGGCGAAATTGACCTGGCCGGGGAAATTCGAGCCGTCGCCGATCCACACCGTCAGCGCCTTCGAGCCCAGCGTATTGCCGATCTCGATGCATTCGAGATTGTGCTCGACCGCCTGCCGGCGCGTGCCGGCATCGGCGTGCGACAGCGAGCCGAACTTATAGGAGAGCTTCTGATCAAGGGCGTCGGAGAAGGTGTTGGAATTCATGGCATCGAAACTGAGACCGAAGCGGGACGCCGCCTGCTTCAGCCGGTTGGGATCGGCCTTGTCCCAGGGGATGTGCAGCGAGACGGTGGGTGTTGCCCGTGTCAGTTGCTGGATGACGGCGCAGTCCTCGACCTTGTCGAAGATGTCGCGCGGCTCGCCTGGACCGGGAAAGCGGGCGAAGCGCGTGCCGCCGGTGCCGACACCCCAGGAGGGGATGGCGACACCGAATTTTTCCACCTTGTCGCGGATGGCGTCGATGGCGATGCCGCCCCGGTCGAGGCGCTCGCCGAGCGAGGCATAGTCGCGCTCGAGATCGGTTTTGCGGGCGGCATTGCCCTTTTCGATGACGTCAGCCGAGATGATCAATTCGGACACTGCAATTCCTCCCAAAATGCGTTCGGCTGGCGCTGCCCCTCATCCGCCTGCCGGCACCTTCTCCCCGTATTGACGGGGAGAAGGGAAGCACTCCGGCGCTGGCGTCCCCCTCTCCCCGTTCTTCACCGGGAGAGGGTAAGGGTGAGGGGCAGCGCCGCCCTCAATAGTTTACCGCGTAAAGCTTTGCGCGTTGCCGGCGTCGACATTGACGATGTTGCCGGTCGACTTGGCCGACATGTCGGAGGCGAAGAAGTAGATCGCCTCGGCGATGTCCTCCGGGAAAACCGAGCGCTTCAGCATCGAGCGCGAGCGGTAATGCTCCTCGAGATCGTCGGTCGACATCTTGTAGGCGGCGGCGCGCTGTTCCTTCCATTCGCCGCTCCAGATCTTGGAGCCGCGCAGCACGGCGTCCGGATTGACGACGTTGACCCTGATCTGCGCCTCCGCGCCTTCCAGCGCCAGGCAGCGCGCCAGATGGATCTCGGCCGCCTTGGCCGTGCAATAGGCGGAAGCGTTGGGGGAAGCGGCTAGCCCGTTCTTGGAGGCGACGAAGACGACATTGCCGCCGATCTTCTGCACGCGGAACAGCCGGAAGGCCTCGCGCGAGACAAGGAAGTAGCCGGTCGACAGAATGTCCATATTCTTGTTCCACAGCGCCAGCGTCGTCTCCTCGATCGGCGCCGATGAGGCCAGGCCAGCGTTCGAAACCAGAATGTCGATGCCGCCGAACTCGACCGCGGTTTCGGCGAAGCCGGCGACAACCTGCTCCTCCGAGGTGACGTTGATGACCACCGGGCGGACGAAGTCCTTGCCGAAGGCTTTGGAAAGCTCTTCGTTGGCGCTGGCGAGTGCCGCCTCGTCGATATCGGCCAGCACCACGCAGGCGCCTTCGCGCAGCAGGCGGCTGGCGGTAGCGCGGCCGATACCGCCGGCGCCGCCGGTGACCAGCGCGATCTGGCCGGCCAATGCCTTCGGCTTCGGCAGGCGCTGCAGCTTGGCTTCTTCGAGCTGCCAGTATTCGATGTCGAACGCTTCCTGTTCCGGCAGACCGACATAGGAGGAGACGGTCGAGGCGCCGCGCATGACGTTGATCGCATTGACGTAGAATTCGCCGGAAATGCGCGCGGTCGCCTTGTCGCCGGCGAAGGTGAACATGCCGACGCCCGGCATGAGATAGACCACCGCGTTCGGATCGCGCACGGGGGGCGAATCCGCATGCTTGCAGCGGTCGTAATAGGCCTGGTAGCCGGCGCGGTATTCGGCGACATCGTTCGCAAGGCGCGCGATGACTGCATCGACATCCGGTTTCGCCGGGTCGAACTCGATGACCAGCGGCCGGATCTTGGTGCGCAGGAAATGATCCGGGCAGGACGTGCCGAGAGCCGCCAGGGGGCGCAGGTGCTTCGAATTGACGAATTCGAGCACTGCCGGCTGGTCGTCGAAATGACCGAGCTTGTGGCTCTTTTCGGAGACAAGGCCGCGGATTCTCGGCATCAGCTTCGCGGCGATGGCGCGGCGCGCCGGCGCATCGAGCGACTGCACCGCCTCGCCGCCGAAGATCGCCACGCCTTCCGACCGGCGCTCGAACCACTCCATGGCCTGGTTGATCACCGAAATCGTCGTCTCGTAACACTCCTTGGGCGTGTCGCCCCAGGTGAACAGTCCGTGACTTTCGAGCACGACGCCCTTGGCATCGGGATTTTCGAGGCAGAATGTCTCCAGCCACAGGCCGAGCTCGAAGCCCGGCCGCTTCCAGGGCAGCCAGCCGATGGCATCGCCGAAGATCTCCTTCGTGATCGCCTTGGAATCCTTGGCGGCGGCGATCGCGATGATGGCGTCGGGATGCATGTGATCAACGCAGGCCTTGGGCACGAAGGCATGCAGCGGCGTGTCGATCGAGGCCGCGCGAGGATTGAGGTTGAAGGTGCAATGCGGCAGGTAGCCGACCATCTCGTCCTCATGCGCGAGCCCGCGATAGAGGCCCTTCAGCGCGCGCAGCTTTTCCATGTAGAGCGTGGCGAAGCCGTCGAGCTTGATCGAGGCGCTGTCGCCGCCCGAGCCCTTGACCCATAGCACCTCGACATCCTCGCCGGTCAGCGGGTCCTTCTGCCAGACCTTGGACGAGGTGTTGCCGCCGCCATAGTTGGTGACGCGCTTGTCGGAGCCGAGCGTGTTCGAGCGATAGACAAGAAGCTCGGGACCGCTCATCCCCACGGTTTTCGCATCGTCCCAAAGATTGGCGAGGCGCGAGCCGGAGCGCTTGTCGAGCATATGAGGATCCTCCCTTGGAGCGCGAACGTCGCGCTCCTCTTTCTCGCGGCGAATGTCTACGCAAGCGGGCGGCTTGTCAATCATAAACGATCAATATCGATCATATTGCACTGCACAATGAAAATATATGATCGGAAATGATTGACACTGCGCGCTTTCTAGTGCCTGATGGTCGCGCAGGGAGGAACCATGCACGAAAAAGAGCGCCACAGGATCATTCTGTCCGCCGTCCAGGAAAAGCCTGTGGTGACGGTGCAGGAGATGGTCGACCTCACGGACTCTTCCGAGGCGACGATCCGGCGCGATATTGCGGCGCTGCATGTGCAAAAACGCCTGCGCCGGGTGCGCGGCGGCGCCGAGGCGATCTCGCCGCCGCAGTTCATCGGCCTTGCCGGACGGCCCTTCTCGGTCAACGAGACGCTGAACGCCACGCAGAAGCGGGCGATAGCCCGGGAGGCGGTGAACCTCTGCAACGATGGCGAGCCGATCATCATCAATGGCGGCACCACCACCTTCCAGATGGTGCATTTTCTGTCCGGACGGCGCATGCCGATCTTCACCAATTCGTTCCCGATCGCCGAGCATCTGCTCAAGCATTCGAAAAACACGGTGATGCTGTCGGGCGGCACGATCTACCGCGAGCAGAACATCATCCTGTCTCCCTTCGACAATGACGTGACGCGCAATTTCTATGCGCGCCGCATGTTCATGGGCGCACAAGGCCTGGGACCCCTGGGGCTGATGGAAGGCGACCCGCTCTTGATTCAGGCCGAGCAGAAGCTGATCGACCAGGCCGACGAACTGGTGGTGCTGGTCGATTCCTCAAAATTCCGCATGCGCTCCAGCCTGATCCTGTGCGGGCTGTCGCGCATCGCGACGGTGATCACCGACGACGGCATAGAGGATCGCGAAGCCAAGATGCTCGAGACTGCCGGTGTGGCGCTGGTCGTCGCCCGCAGACAGTCAGGCGAGAAGGAAGAATCTTCACTGCAGGCCTGAGGCGGCCCGCAGCGGCGATGGAATGCAACGCTCAAGGGAGGATATTCGATGAGCTTTTTGAAGAAACTGCTGGTCACGGCGGCGTTTTCCGCCGCCATGTTCGTCAACGCCGCCTATGCCGAGAACGTCAAGATCGCGCTGGTCGTGAAGTCGCTCGGCAACGGCTTCTTCGACGCCGCCAACAAGGGCGCCGAGGAAGCGGCCAAGGAACTGGGCGATGTCGACGTCATCTACACCGGCCCGACCAAGGCGACCGCCGAGGCGCAGATCGAGGTGATCAATTCGCTGATCGCGCAGAAGGTCAATGCCATCGCCGTTTCGGCCAACGACGCCGACGCGCTGGTGCCGGTGCTGAAGAAGGCGATGGACCGCGGCATCACCGTGATCTCGTGGGACTCGGGCGTGGCCAAGGAAGGGCGCCAGCTCCATCTCAACCCGTCCGACACCAACCTGATCGGCGAAACCATCATCAAGCTCGCCGCCGACTACCTGCCGGAAGGCGGCGAGGTCGCCATTTTGTCGGCCTCCTCGACCGCGACCAACCAGAACGCCTGGATCGAGGCGGCCAAGAAGGTGCTGCCGGAGAAATTCCCGAAGATCAAGCTCGTCGCCACCGTCTATGGCGATGACGACTCGGCCAAGAGCACGGACGAAGCCAAGGGCCTGTTGAAGTCCTATCCCAATCTCAAGGCGATCATCGCGCCGACCACCGTCGGCGTCGTCGCCGCGGCGCAGGTGGTGACCGACGAGAACCTGATCGGCAAGGTCAACGTCACCGGCCTGGCGCTGCCGTCGGAGTTCAAGAAGTTCATCGACAATGGCGCCAGCCAGGCGGTCGCGCTGTGGAACCCGATCGACCTCGGCTACTCGGCCATCTACCTCGCCCACGACCTGGCGGTGAAGAAGGAAGAGGCCAAGCCCGGCGCCACGCTGTCGATCGGCCGCGTCGGCAAGGTAACGCTCGACGACACCAACTCGGCTGCGATGGCTCCGCCCTTCCAGTTCGACAAGACCAACATCGAGAAGTTCTCCAAGATCTATTGATCCTGGTCGGCTTCGAACTCATGCGGCGGGACAATTGTCCCGCCGCAACTTCAAACGGACCTTCTCTCAGGGCCTGACACGGATATGGACACGACTGCCCAGCGCAAAATGGAGACGGAGCGGCCCGAGCCGTCAGGCCTGATTGAGAGCGCCAGCCCGCGCCTGACGCTCTCAGGCATTTCCAAGAGTTTCCCGGGCGTGCGCGCGCTGCACAATGTCAGCCTATCGCTCTATCCGGGGCAGGTGACGGCGCTGATCGGCGAGAATGGCGCCGGCAAGTCGACGCTGGTCAAGATCATGACCGGCATCTACCAGCCCGACGCCGGCGAGATCGGCATCGACGGGCAAACCACCACGCTCCCCAGCGCCCATGCCGCCTTCGGCCACGGCATCACCGCCATTCACCAGGAGACCGTGCTGTTCGACGATCTGTCGGTCGCCGAAAACATCTTTCTCGGCCACGCGCCGCGCACCCGCTTCGGCATCATCGACTGGCGCACCATGCGCAAGAACGCGCGCGAGGTGCTGGAGACGATGCGTGCCGGGCATATCGACGCCGACGCACGTCTGAAAGACCTCGGCATCGCCAACAAGCATCTGGTCGCTGTGGCACGCGCCATGTCGATCGATGCGCGCATCGTCATCATGGACGAGCCGACGGCGGCGCTTTCGATGAAGGAGATCGAAGAGCTTTTCCTCCTGATCGAATTCCTCAAGAGCGAAGGCAAGGCGGTGCTCTTCATCAGCCATAAGTTCGACGAGATCTACCGCATCGCCGACCGCTACACCGTCTTCCGCGACGGCGAGATGGTCGGCGAGGGTCTGCTGAAAGATACCGGCCAGAACGAGATCGTGCGCATGATGGTCGGCCGCAACGTCGACCACATCTTCCCGGAGCGCGAGCCGAAGATCGGCGCGCCGGTGCTTGTCGTGTCCGGCCTGTCGCATCCGACCGAATTCGACGACATCGGCTTCGAGCTGCGCAAGGGCGAGATCCTCGGTTTCTACGGGCTGGTCGGCGCCGGGCGCAGCGAGGTGATGCAGGCGATCGCCGGCATCACGCGCACGAGCCGAGGCACCATCTCGCTGGACAGCCAGACGATCGCGCCGAAATCGGCCGCGGATTCCATCGAGGCCGGCATCGTCTATGTGCCGGAAGAGCGCGGCAAGCAGGGCGTGGTTATCGGCCTGCCGATCTTTCAGAACGTCTCGCTGCCATCGCTCAAGCGGACCTCGAAATCCGGCGTGCTCAGGCTGGCGGAAGAGTTCGCGCTCGCCCGCTCCTATACCGAGCGCCTTGATCTGCGCGCCTCTTCGCTCAGCCAGGACGTCGGAACGCTTTCCGGCGGCAACCAGCAGAAAGTGGTCATCGCCAAATGGCTGGCCACCGCGCCCAAGGTCATCATCCTCGACGAACCGACCAAGGGCATCGACATCGGCTCCAAGGCCGCCGTGCACGGCTTCATGGCGGAGCTGGTCGCGCAGGGGCTTTCGGTGATCATGGTCTCATCGGAACTGCCCGAGATCCTTGGCATGTCGGACCGGGTGGTGGTCATGCGCGAGGGCCGCATCGCGGCAACCTACGACAACAAGGGCCTCGACGCCGAGACGCTGGTCAGGACAGCAGCGGGGATCGCGGCATGAAGAACTTCCTCAAATATCGCGAGATCTGGCTGCTTGCCGGCATCGTCGTGCTGATCGGCCTGATTTCGACGCGCTTCCCTGGTTTCGCCAATCCGGCCAACCTGCGCCAGGTGTTCAACGACACTTCGATCCTGATGATCCTGGCGCTCGGCCAGATGGTGGTGATCCTGACGCGCTCGATCGACCTGTCGATGGCGTCCAATCTTTGCTTCACCGGCATGGTGGTGGCGATGCTCAATGCCGCGCATCCGGCGATCCCGATTCCGGTGCTGATCGTCATCGCGCTGCTCGTCGGCCTGATCCTCGGCGCATTCAACGGCTTCCTGGTGTGGCGGCTGAACATTCCCTCCATCGTGGTGACGCTCGGCACGCTCACCATCTATCGGGGGGCGACATTCGTCATTTCCGGAGGCGCCTGGGTCAATGCCGACCAGATGAGCCCGGACTTCATCAATTTCCAGCGCGCCGCCTTCCTCGGCCTGCCGGTGCTGTCGTGGATCGCCATCCTGGTGATCGCGCTGTTCTTCCTGGTGATGACACGCACCGCTATCGGCCGCTCGATCCATGCCATCGGCGTGAACCCGACCGCCTCGGTCTATGCCGGCATCGATGTCGGCCGCACCAAGTTCATCGTCTTTTGCATTTCCGGCATGATCGGCGGGCTCGCCGGGTACTTATGGATCTCGCGCTATGTGATCGCCTCGGTCGAAGTCGCCAACGGCTATGAGCTCAACATCATCGCCGCCTGCGTCATCGGCGGCATCTCGATCGCCGGCGGCATCGGCTCGGTCGGCGGCGCGGTGTTAGGGGCGCTGTTCCTCGGCATCATCTCCAACGCACTGCCGGTCATCAACGTCTCGCCCTTCTGGCAGATGGCGATCTCGGGCAGCGCCATCATCCTGGCCGTGGTGCTCAATGCACGCGGCGAGCGCCGGCAGGGCCGCATCATCCTCAGAAAGGCGGAAGCGGCATGACCGACACCCCTGCCCCGCGTCATATCCCCGACCGGCTCGACAAGCCGCTCTCCTCGGCGATCTTCTCCTGGGAGGCGCTGCTGGTCGTGATCGCCATCATCATCTTTGCGATCAACAGCTTCGCCTCGCCCTATTTCCTCGATCCGTGGTCGCTGTCGGACCTGACCTTCAACTTCACCGAAAAGGCCCTGATCGCGCTCGCCATGGCGCTGTTGATCATCTCCGGCGAGATCGACCTGTCGGTCGCCGCGATCGTGGCGCTCGCCTCGACGATGATGGGCATGGCCTTGCAAGCCGGCGCAGGCATGCCGGTGCTGGTGGCGATCGGCATCGCCGTCGGGCTCGGCTGCGGCGCCTTCAACGGACTGCTGGTGACCAGGCTCGGCCTGCCCTCCATCGTCGTCACCATCGGCACGATGAGCCTGTTTCGCGGCATTGCCTTCATCATTCTCGGCGACCAGGCCTATAAGGGCTATCCGGAGAGTTTTGCCTTCTTCGGGCAGGGCTATGTCTGGTGGGTTTTCTCGTTCGAGCTGGCGCTGTTCCTGGTCGCGGCGCTCGTCTACTGGTTCGTGCTGCACCGCACGAGCTTCGGCCGTCACGTGTTCGCCATCGGCAACAATCCGGTCGCCTGCCAGTTCTCCGGCGTGCGCGTCGATCGCATCAAGTTCATCCTGTTCTGCCTGACGGGGCTGATGTCGGGCATCGCCTCCGTGCTGATCACCTCGCGCCTCGGCTCGACGAGGCCGTCGATCGCGCAGGGCTATGAGCTCGAGGCGATCACCATGGTGGTGCTGGGCGGTGTCTCCATCCTCGGCGGCGCCGGCAGCATCCTTGGCGTGGTCCTTGCCGCCTTCATCATGGGCCTGGTGACCTTCGGCCTTGGCCTGCTCAACGTGCCGGGCATCGTCATGTCGATCTTCATCGGCCTGCTGCTGATCATCGTGATCGCGCTGCCGATCGTCTGGCGGCGGCTGCGCGAGGGGCGCTTCGCCTGATGGAAAAATACGCTTTCAAGATGAAGATCAATCCCGGCATGAAGGCCGAGTACAAGCGCCGCCACGACGAGATCTGGCCGTCGCTGGTCGCCCTGCTCAAGCAGGCCGGCGTCTCCGACTATTCGATCCATCTCGACGAGGAGACCAGTATCCTGTTCGGGGTGCTGTGGCGGCGTGACGATCACGGCATGGCCGATTTGCCGAAGCATCCGGTGATGCAGCGCTGGTGGGCGCATATGGCCGATATCATGGAAACCCGGGCCGACAACGAGCCGGTGGCAATGCCGCTGGAAACGATGTTCCATATGGCATGATCCGCAAGGTCGCCGTCATCGATATCGGCAAGACGAATGCCAAGGTGGCGCTGGTCGATCTCGCCACCATGCGCGAGGTGGGGCTGCGGCGCACGGCCAACGCCGCCGCCGCGGAAGGCCTCTACCCTCATCACGATGTCGAGCGCTTGTGGGCCTTCATCCTGGAGAGCCTCGGGACGCTGCACGCCAAGCAGCACATCGATGCCATCTCGATCACCACCCATGGCGCGACGGCCGTCCTGGTGGATGCCGAAGGCAGCCTGGCGCTGCCGGTGATCGATTATGAATTCGCCGGACCCGATGCATTGAGCAGTGAGTATGACGCCGTCCGCCCGCCCTTCGCCGAGACCGGCACGCCGCGTCTGCCGGCCGGCCTCAACATCGGCGCGCAGCTCTTTTTTCAGCAGCAGCGGTTTGCGACGGACTTCGCCCGAGCTGCCGCGATCCTTATGTATCCGCAATACTGGGCGCTCAGGCTGACCGGCGTCGCCGCCAACGAGGTGACGTCGCTCGGCTGCCATACCGACCTGTGGAATCCCTGGCAGGCCGACTATTCATCGCTCGTCGACCGGATGGGCTGGCGGCGGCTGATGGCGCCGGTGCGACCTGCGAAAGACCGGCTGGGACCGATCCGGCAGGGAATCGCGCAGAAGACCGGGCTTGAGCCGCACACGCCGGTGTTGTGCGGGCTGCACGATTCCAACGCCTCGCTGCTGCCGCATCTGTTGTCCGATCGGCCGCCCTTCTCCGTTGTCTCGACCGGCACCTGGGTCGTCGCGATGGCCGTCGGCGGCCGGAAGGTCGAACTGGATCCGGCGCGCGACACGCTGGTCAATGTCAACGCGCTCGGCGATCCCGTGCCCTCGGCGCGCTTCATGGGCGGGCGCGAGTTCTCGTTGCTGACCGGTGGCAAATCCCAAGCCTGGAGCGAGGACGATGTCGCCAGCGTGCTGGCGCGAAACGCCTTGCTTCTGCCATCGGCTCAGCAGGGCTCCGGGCCGTTTCCCGATCGCGAACAGCAGTGGATCGATGCCGGGGCCCTGAGTCCCGGCGAGCGCTTCGTCGCCATCTCATTCTATCTCGCGCTGATGACCGCGACCTGCCTGGAACTGATCGGCAGCGACGGGCCGACCATCGTCGAGGGACCCTTCGCGCAGAACCTGCCTTTCATCCGCATGCTGGCAGCAGCGACGGAGCGGCCGGTCATCGACTCGGAGGGTTCTACCGGCACCAGCGTCGGCGCGGCGCTTCTGGTCGCGGACGGCGCCGCGGTGATGAGCAAGGGCGAGCGCACCAAGCCGCCGGTGGAGCTCGCCTGGGGCAAATATGCGCGTGCCTGGCGGGCAGCCATCTAATTACCAGTCGATTGACCAACAGTGCAATTGAAGGCGTCGCGGAAACAAGCGTGAAGCCGATCACATAATAATTTCATGTATTGTATCATGTATGGAAAGCATTCGCTGCTCGATCGAATGTAAGAGATAGATATATTTTTAATCAATCCTTCACGGAGGCCCAAGATGAGTGCCGCATTCAAACCTACGCACATCGATTTCGTCGACGGCAAGAAGCGCATCGACGAGGCGCTGGCAAAAGTCGGACACAAGATGAAGTCACGGATCCTGACATCCAGGGACAAGGAAGCCGTGGCGCTGTGCAACCTCCTGGGCGTTCCGCACGAACAGCTTCCAACCGGGTTCACCAAATGGCAGCTGCCCTTCTACCTGGACGGCGGCCAGTTCTTCATCACCGCCACCGCGCCCAACGCGGAAGTGGGCGAGCATTCTCATGACAATGACGGCGTCCGCTTCATCATGTCCGGCTCGGTCTACTATGACGGCATCGAGCTCAATGCGGGAGATTGGATGTATATCCCGAAGGACAAACGCTATTCCCTCAAGGTCGGGCCCCTCGGCGCAAGCATGTGCTACTGCTATTGCTGCTGCTGCGCGGGCCGCACGCTGAACAAGGACGACCTGATCGATCCGGCGCCTTTCGTGCGCGTTCGCAAGTCGCTGCAGTAGCGATCGCAGCCGCTCGACGCGGCGATGAACTTGTTCGTCGCCGCGTCTTCTCGATCCGAGCCGAACGTGATCAGAGAATCCGTTTGCCGAACGCAGACATGACGAAGTTGATCATCTCAGCGGCAAGCCTGGGCTCTAACTCTGCGCCCAAGCCGGAAACGCTCATCGACAGCAGTCCGCCGGACAGCGCGATCGCCTCCATCGCCTGATGCGTCTCGCGCACGGTGATGCCGCCGGAGCCTGCCGCCCAGCCGGCCAACTCGGTGACCTCGGGCGCATAGGCGACATGGAAGCCCTGCGTGCCGGAAGAAGCGATGTGGATCGCCTCGCGCATGACGTCGCGCATGCCCATAGCGTCGATGTCGGTCATGGTGAAGGCTGAAACGCGCGAATCCGCCAGCACCCGCGCCTCGGCGGGATCGGCGTGACGAAGGCCGACCAGGACGACGTTCTCCGGCGAGAGCTGCGGCTGCAGCGCGCCCGGCTTGTGATCGAGCCCTAACGTCCGCGCCAGCACCGAGACTTGCGGCAGGTCGATGCCGTCGATCTCCTCGGGCATAAGTGCCGCAATGGAATCGATCCAGATCAGGCCGAAGGAATGCGTGGCGCGCGCCGTGGCGGCCATCGCCCTGTGCGCAATGCGGCAGTCGGCGCCCGTGCTGAGCCGGATCAAGCCCGAGGGCGGCCTGTCCGCATCGGCGAGTTCGACGACGTCGAAGTTCAACGCCTCCAGCCTGGCCCCCGTCGCCTCGCGGGCGAGAATGCCGGCGGCGGCGGGGTCGGCCGAGATCGAGACCAATTTGCGGCCCGAATAGTCCACGACATCGTGCATCGGAGCCTTCTCGACATATTCCGAGGTCATTGCCATCAGCATGGCGCCATAGCTCATGCGGAAGGCGACGCGGTCGCCGACCCGGGGCGGCGGATCGGCGTCCTGCACGTCGAGCAGCAGATGGTCGCTGGACGCGCCGAGCACGCGCACACCCTTGGCGATCGGCACCAGCCCTTCGACCAGCACGTCCTCGCGACCGATATTGGCGATGGCACGCAAGCGATCGCCCTCGTCGGCGAACACCGGCTGGTTGCCGAAGGCGTCGTAGCCGGACTGGCCGATCGGCCGCGACGGCTTCAGCTTGACCTCGATGATGTCGCCGGTCAGCCGGCAGGCATCGAGCTCCAGCGCGTCCCAGGGCGGATCGCGGAAGGTTTCGAGCCCGCCCTGCAGAATTGCCTCGCCAACTCTGAGATTGTTGATGCCGGCGGGCAGACGACCATCGAGCAGTAGCGGCAGTGACGACGAGGCGCCGCCGGAAATCCAGTCGAGGCTTTTGCCGCAAAGACGCTCGGTCTTGTAGGCATGAGCGACGAGCTGGCCGAGATTCTCCTCGGTCGGCATGATGGCACCGAAGCAGCCGAGATTGGTGCCGATGCCGGCGATGCGCACGCCTCTCATTTCGAGGATCTGCTCGACCGTCGCCACCAGGTCGTTCGGCCAGATGCCCTCTCTCAGATCGCCGAGATCGACCATCAGCATGATGTCGTGGATACGGCCCATGCGCTCGGCGATGCGGGCGATCTCCCGGATGATGGCAAGCTCCGACTGCAGGCTGATGTCGACGGTGCGCACGACCTCCTCGACGCGGGCGATCGGCGGACTTCGGAGCAGCATGATCGGCGCGGCAACACCGCTGTCGCGCAGACGGCGGATGTTCTCGAAACGCGACTCGGCGATGCCGTGGACGCCGCCGCGCAGCATGGCGCGCGCCACTTGCGGCATGCCGCAGGTGCCCTTGGTGACGCCGAAGACCTTGATGCCTGCCCCGGCGCAGCGCTCGACCACGGTGCGCGCATTGCGCTCGATGCGGCCAAGGTCGATGGCGACTTGCGGTCCGGACATCGCTAGTTCCTGTAGAGCAGCCCTTGCGGGTCGATCTCCGGCTTGCGCCCGGCAACAAGGTCGGCGAGGAATTTTCCGGAGCCGCAAGCCATCGTCCAGCCGACATGGCCGTGGCCGGCGTCCAGATAGAGGTTGCGGTATTTCGCCTGGCCGATCACCGGCACCGAATTCGGCATCATCGGCCGCAAGCCCGCCCAAAGCTCCGCTTTGTTCTCGTCGAAGGCGCCGGGAAAGAGATCCTTGCCGGTCCTGAACATGGCGGCGAAATCGCGCGGCTTGAAGCTGCGGTCGAAGCCGGTGAACTCGGCGGTCGAGGCGAGCCGCAACCGGTTGCCCAGCCTCGAATAGCCGATCAGCTGGTCCTCATCGGCGCCGCCCATGGTCGGGCCCTTGTTCGCATCCTCGAGCGGCACGGTGGCCGTGTAGCCCTTGACGGGATAAACTGGCAGGTCGATACCGTAGCGGCGTCCGAGCAGGCCGCTTTCCGGCCCCATCGAGATGACGACGGCATCGCCCGCGACCGCACCGGCCGAAGTCATCACCGCGCGCACCCTGTCGCCATCGATGTCGAAGCCCTCGACGGTTGTGCCGTACAGAAATCGGACGCCTAGCTTTTCGGTCGCGTAAGCGGCGAGATTCTGCGTGAACTGCTTGGAATCGCCGGTCTGGTCGATCGGCGAATAGACGCCGCCGGCGATCTTTTCCTTGGCCCCGGCAAGGCCCGGTTCCAGTTCGACCAGCCGCTCGCGGCCAACGATTTCGATCGGCAGGCCATGTTCGGCCAGGTAGCGGTAATTGTCGGTGCCGGTGTCGAGACTGTGCTGCGAGCGGAAGAAATAGATGATGCCCTTCTTGCGCTCGTCATAGCGGATGCCGGTATCGGCAGAGATGGCGTTGATGCAATCGCGCGAATAGAGCGCCAGGCGCAGCTTGACCCGGCTGTTGGCGCGCAGGCGCGCCACCGTGCACTGGCGCAGGAAGCGCAGGCTCCAGGCGAGGAAGTAAGGATCGAAGCGCAGCCGCACCTTGATGCCGAGGTCGTGGTTGTAGAGCGCGCGCAGGAAGGTCTTCAGCGCCGCCGGCGAGGCCCAGGCAGTGGCATCGCCGGGCGAAACCAGGCCGGCGTTCGACCGGCTGGTGCCGCGCGCCGGCGCCTGATGACGCTCTATCACCGTCACCTCGTGGCCGTCGCTCGCCAGATAGTAGGCGGCCGCCGTACCTACGACGCCGGCCCCGAGCACCAGAACCTTCATGCCGCCCCCCAGAGGAAAAACCGCGTGCGGCGCGCCTCCACGCGCCGTGCGTCCTCAATAGCGCGTCTTGGCGCGCCGGACGAGCCCTGGCTGTTCAGCTCCGCGCCGAGTTCTTGCCGGTCAGGATGCGCTCCCAGGCCAGCGCATCGTTGACGATCAGATCGAGATCGTCGCGCTGCGGCGTCCAATTGAGCTCGTTGCGGGCGAGTTCGGAATTGGCGACGACGGCTGCGGCGTCGCCGGGGCGGCGATCGCCCATTCGAACATCGAAATCACGGCCGAAGGCGCGGCGGACGCTGTCGATCACCTCCAGCACCGAATAGCCGTGGCTGTAGCCGCAATTGGCGACGAGGCTGGCGCCGCCGTCGCGCAGCCGCTGCAGCGCCAGCCGGTGCGCCGCCGCAAGGTCACTGACATGGATATAGTCGCGGATGCAGGTGCCGTCCGGCGTCGCATAGTCGTTGCCGAAGACCTGCATGAAGGGCCGCTTGCCGAGCGCGGTCTCGCAAGCGACCTTGATCAGATGCGTGGCGCCCGGCGTCGATTGGCCGGTGCGGCCCTTCGGATCGGCGCCGGCGACATTGAAATAGCGGAGCGCCGTGTAGCGGATGTCATGCGCCATGGCCGCGTCGCGCAGCATCCATTCGCTCATCAGCTTGGAAAGCCCATAGGGCGATTCCGGTGCCAGATGCGCATCCTCGCGCACCGGCTCCAGCCCGGCGCCGCCATAGACGGCCGCGGTGGAGGAAAAGATGAAATGCGGCACGCCTTCACGCACTGCGGTCTCGATCAGCGTACGTGTCTTGCAGGTGTTGTTCTCGTAATAGCCGAGCGGGTCGGAGACGGATTCCGGCACGACGATCGAACCGGCGAAGTGGATGATGGCGTCGACCTTGTTTTCGCGGATGATACGCGAGACCAGATCGCGATCGGCGACATCGCCGACGACCAGCTTCGCCTCCGGCGCCACCGCCCATTCGAAGCCGGTGGAAAGCCGGTCGAGCACGACGACGTCCTCTCCGGCGTCCAGAAGCTCCCAGACCATATGGCTGCCGATATAGCCGGCACCGCCCGTCACCAAAACCGTCATCATCTACCTCGCTGATCAAGATTTATCGGAAACTGTCCCAACAGCCGCCTTACTTCAAACCCCGCCGCAAGCCCAATATCCTCCCTGAATGTTAAGTCTGTAACAGTTCCTCCCGTCCGAGGCATCGTACCGAAACAAAGATGGCTCAGACCCGGGGAATAGGCCACGATCGGCCATCGTTAGGAACAGGTGTAGGGCGTGGCATTTTGACCGGACGGGTCCCGGTGGACGCGCATCCGGCCAGTGACTATGATCCGGCGCAAAATTGGGAAGCCGATATGAACTACCAGCGGTTCTTCGAGGAAGCGATCGACCAGCTCCATGCGGAGCGGCGCTACCGCGTCTTCGCCGATCTCGAGCGTATCGTCGGCCGCTTTCCGCGCGCCGTCTGGCGTTCCAACGGCCGCGCCCAGGAAATCACCGTCTGGTGCTCCAACGACTATCTCGGCATGGGCCAGCACGGCGATGTCATCGCCGCCTTCCAGTCGGCGGCCGGCAAGATGGGCTCGGGCGCCGGCGGCACCCGCAACATCTCCGGCACCTCCAACCCGCTGGTCGAGCTCGAGCAGGAGCTCGCCGACCTGCACGGCAAGGAAGCGGCGCTGGTCTTCACCTCCGGCTTCGTTTCCAACGAGGCCTCGATCTCGACCATCGCCAGGCTGTTGCCCAACTGCCTGATCTTCTCCGACGAATTGAACCACGCCTCGATGATCGAGGGGGTGCGCCGCTCGGGCGCCGAGAAGAAGATCTTCCGCCACAACGACGTCGCCCATCTGGAGAGCCTGCTGCAGGCGGCCGGGCGCGAGCGCGCCAAGCTGATCGTGTTCGAGAGCGTCTATTCGATGGACGGCGACATCGCGCCGATCAAGCAGATCGTCGAGCTGGCCGAGCGCTACAACGCCATGACCTATATCGACGAGGTGCATGCGGTCGGCATGTACGGGCCGCGCGGCGGCGGCATCACCGAGCGCGAAGGGCTGGCCGAGCGCATCGACGTCATCGAGGGCACCTTGGCCAAGGCCTTCGGCACGCTGGGCGGCTACATCAGCGGCCGCAGCGCGGTCATCGACGCGGTGCGCTCCTATGCGCCCGGCTTCATCTTCACCACCGCGCTGCCGCCGGCGATCGCGGCGGCCGCCACCGCCTCGATCCAGCATCTGAAGCGCTCGCAGGCCGAGCGCGAGGCGCAGCAGCGCCAGGCGGCGCGGACCAAGCAGGTGCTGGCCGCGGCCGGGCTGCCGGTGATGGAATCGGCCACCCACATCGTGCCGGTGCTGGTCGGCGATCCGGAGCTGTGCAAGATGGCCAGCGACCGCCTGCTCGGCGTGCACGGCATCTATATCCAGCCGATCAACTATCCGACGGTGCCGCGCGGCACCGAGCGGCTGCGCATCACGCCGACCCCGTTCCATTCCGACGCGCTGATCGCCGAGCTGCAGGACGCGCTGGTCGAGACCTGGGACGCGCTCGGCATCCCTTATGCCTCGGCGGGACGGCCGGCCGTCGCCAAGAGCGAGCGCATCATTCCGTTGCTGGTGCCGAAGTCGGGCGGCTGAAAGCCGTTTGAAACTCTACTCCGGCGGCCATCCGCCGCGACTTTCTGCGCTCCCGCTGTTCACGGATATCAATTTCCACTGCGCTCCGGGTCTCGAAAGCCCGGCTGGCGCACCGGACCGAGTTTCAATGCGGCTTCAGGTCGGCTCAGGTTGTCTTCATCCACCTCGCCAGGCGATGCGCCGCTTCCTCGAGCTGATCGAGGCGGCGGTGGAAACATAGCCTGAGGAAGGCTTCGCCGCCGGGTCCGAAGGCCGTGCCCGGCGCCAGACCGACATTGGCGTTGTCGACGATGTCGAAGGCGGCTGCGCGGGAATCGCTGATGCCGTCGACGGTGAAGAACAGATAGAACGCGCCCTGCGGCACGGTGAAACGCGCCTTGCCGGTCTCCCCCAAGATATTGCAGACGAGGTCGCGGGCCGCCCGCGCGCGCTCGACCTGCTCGGCGATGAAGCCGTCGCCCTCGTCAAGCGCCGCTACCGCGCCGCGCTGCATGAACTGGGCGACGCCAGAGGTCGAGTACTGGATCAGGTTCTCGAATACTTGCTGCAAGGCGGGATGGGTCTTGATCCAGCCGACGCGCCAGCCGGTCATGGCCCAATTCTTGGAAAAGCTGTTGACGAACAGGATCCGGTCTTCCGCCGTCGCAATGTCGAGAAAGGATGGAGCGCGGCCGCCGCCGTAGTGGAACAGCGCATAGATTTCATCGGCGATGATCCACAAGCCTCTTTGACGGGCAAGATCGAGGATCGACTGCAGCGTCTGCCTGTCGGCGGTCCAGCCGGTCGGGTTCGAGGGCGTGTTGACGAACAGCGCTCTCGTCCTGGGCGTGATCGCGGCGGCAATCTTTTCGACATCGCAGGACCAGCCATTGCCAGACTGGTCGAGCGTGACCGCGATCGGAACGGCACCGGCGACGCCCGCGGCGGCGGCAAAGTTCGGCCAGGCCGGCGACAGGTAGACGACCTCGTCGCCGCTGCCGGCGACCGCGTCGATCGCCAGCTGGATGGCGTGCATGCCGGATCCCGTGACGATGAATTCTTCCTCGGCGCAACTCTTGCCGAAATGTCTGGCGTAATAGCGGGCAAGCGCCTGCCGAAGCTCGGGAATGCCCTTCTGCCAAGTGTAGAAGGTCTCGCCCGCCGCCAGTCCCCGGGCCGCGGCGTCGGTGATGAAGGCCGGCGTCGGCAGATCGCCCTCACCCGCCCAGAGCGGAATCAGGCCTTCGCGCAGGCGGCCATGGTTGACGACTGCGACAATGCCGCTTTCGGGCGCGGCGCGGGCTTCCGCGCGCAGGTTCTGGATCAGGGTCATGCACAAATCTGCTCCGTTTGGCGACTGCTAGCGTCTTTTATGACGGCCGCAAACAGAAAACCCCGGCCGCAGGCGACCGGGGCTTTGGTCCAGCGTCCTGTCGGTCAGCTATCTCCTGGCGAGGAGGTCGCGGATTTCGGTCAGCAATTGCACATCGGCCGGCGGCGGGGCGGCCGGCGCGGCGGGCTTCTCGCGCTCCAGCCTCCTGCGCAAATTGTTCACGGCCTTCACCATGAGGAAGATGATGAAAGCAAGGATCAGGAAATTCAGCACTACGGTGATGAAGCTGCCGTAAGCGAAAACAGCGCCCTCCTTCTTGGCGTCAGCCAGCGCGGGTGAGTGGACGTTCGAGGACAGTCCGAAGAAGTAGTTGTTGAAATCCAGCCCGCCGAAGATCGCTCCGACGATCGGCATGATGATGTCATTGACCAGCGAATCGACGATCTTGCCGAAAGCGGCGCCGATGATGACGCCGACGGCCAAGTCCATCACATTGCCCTTGGAGATGAATTCCTGGAATTCTTTCAGCATTCGACCCTCCTTGCCATGACCGGCCGCGCTGCCGCCTCACCCTCTCCCCTCGGCGCCGACCCGGCCCCACCATAGCAAAAACCCCCGGTTGCAAAATCGGAAAAAGGGTTAAGGCAGCGGTTTGTCCAGGCGGCGGGATCAAACGCATATGCGCCGAAAGCCGCGATGGACTTGAGTTCGAAGCTGTGGTTGCGTCTAACCGGCCGCAAGGCAAAACCGCCTAGGGAGCAAAGTTCGAGCCGTGCAAGGCTGGTTCGTCGTCATCATCGCGATCGCCTATGTGACGCTGCTTTTCGCGATCGCGAGCATCGGTGACCGGCGCGCCGCGGCCGCCAGTCTCGGCCGGGGGCGGCCCTTCATCTATGCGCTCAGCCTCGCCATCTACTGCACCTCCTGGACGTTTTTCGGCTCGGTCGGGCTGTCCTCCGAGCGCGGCCTCGAATTCCTCGGCATCTATACCGGGCCGGCGCTGGTGTTCGTGTTCGGCTTTCCCCTGCTCAATCGTATCGTCCGGCTGGCCAAGACCGAGAAGATCACCTCGATCGCCGACTTTCTCGGCGCCCGCTACGGCAAGAGCTTCATCGTGGCGGCGATCGCGACGCTGATCGCGACGATCGGCGCCGTGCCCTACATGGCGCTGCAGCTGAAGGCCATCTCGGGATCGGTCCGCCTGATGGTCGAGCACTATACCGGCTCGCCGCCTTCCTTCGACCCGTTCGTCAGCGACATCTCGCTGGTGGTCGCGATGCTGCTGGCCTTGTTCGCGGTGCTGTTCGGCACCCGCCATGCCGACGCCACCGAGCACCAGGACGGGCTGGTGCTGGCGGTCGCGGTCGAGACCGTGGTCAAGCTCGCCGCCTTCCTCGCCATCGGCCTGATGGTCGCCTTCCTGATCTTCGGCGGGCCGGGCGACATGCTGAAGACACTCGCGGCCAACGGCCAGGTGCGGCAGGCCATGGGCTACAGCACCTCATTGGCCACCTGGCTGGTGCTGACGACCTTAAGCGGCTTTGCCGTGCTGATGCTGCCGCGCCAGTTCTATGTCACCGTCGTCGAGAACCGCAGCGAGGCCGAGTTGCGCACCGCGACCTGGGTATTCCCGCTTTACCTGGTGGCGATCAACCTGTTCGTGCTGCCGATTGCCTTTGCGGGCCTGTCGCTGGTCGGCAGCAGGACCAGCAGCGATCTCTATGTCTTGTCGCTGCCGCTGTTCAGCGGCCATGACGTGCTGGCGATGATCGCATTCATCGGCGGTCTGTCGGCAGCGACCGCCATGGTCATCGTCGAGAGCGTGGCGCTGTCGATCATGATCTCCAACGATCTCGTCATCCCGCTGTTCGTGCGCCGCCTGCTGAAGACGACCAACTCCGAGAACGAGGACTGGTCGACGCTGATCCTCAACGTGCGGCGGGCGTCGATCTTCATCATGCTGTTCATCGCCTTCCTCTATTACCGAGAGAGCACAAACAGCGCGCGACTCTCTTCGATCGGGCTGATGTCGTTTGCCGCCATCGCGCAATTCGCGCCGGCCTTGATCGGCGGCCTGATCTGGCGCCGCGCCAACGGCCGGGGTGCCGCGCTCGGCATGGTCGCCGGCATATTGGTGTGGGGCTATACGTTGCTTCTGCCTTCACTGGCGGCTGCCGACACCGGCATTGTCGTCCACGGCCTGTTCGGCTTCGAAGCGCTCAGGCCGCAGGCATTGTTCGGCACCGTCGGCGAACCGCTGAACCACGGCGTGCTCTGGAGCCTATCGGTCAACACGCTGTTCTTCGTGCTGGGATCGCTGTCCCGCGCCTCCGTGCCGCTGGAGCGCATCCAGGCGGCGATCTTCGTGCCGCGCGACGCGGGTCCGATGCCGAGCCTGCGCCGCTTCCGCACCGCCGTCACCGTCAACGACCTCAAGGACACGATCTCGCGCTATCTCGGCGTCGAGCGGACCGAGCGCTCCTTCCAGTCCTTCGAGAAGAACGCGAACGTCTCGCTGCACGGCAAGGAGCAGGCCAGCATGGACGTCATCCGCTTCTCCGAGCAGTTGCTGGCGAGCGCCGTCGGCTCGTCCTCGGCGCGGCTGATCCTGTCGCTGCTGTTCCGCCGCAACGACCGCGATTCCAAGGACGCTTTCCGTCTGCTCGACGACGCCACCGAGGCGCTGCAGCACAATCGCGATCTGTTGCAGATCGCGCTCGACCAGATGGAGCAAGGCATCACCGTCTTCGATCGCGATTTCCGGCTGATCTGCTGGAACCGCCAATACCGGGCACTGTTCGACCTGCCGGACGAAATGGGCCAGGTCGGGGTGTCGCTCGACCGGATCCTGCACCACCTTGCCGAGCGCGGCGATATCCCCGCCGACCAGCGGGTCGCGATGCTCAACCGGCTGACCAGCTTCGCCGGTCCCTGGCAGATGGAGCTGAAGACCAGCGGCCGCATCCTGGAGCTTCGCTCCAACCCTATGCCGGACGGCGGCATCGTCGCGACCTACGCCGACATTTCCGGCCGCGTCGAGCAGGACCTGGCGCTGAAGCGGGCCAATGAATCGCTGGAGCAGCGGGTCAGGAGCCGCACCGCCGAGCTCACCCTGGTCAACGAGGAGCTGGCACAGGCGCAAATGCTGGCCGAGGAAGCCAATCTCGGCAAGACGCGGTTTCTGGCCGCCGCCGGCCACGACATCCTGCAGCCGCTCAATGCCGCCCGGCTTTATTGCGCCTCGCTGATCGAAAAGGCCGGCAAGGGACCGGCCGGCAAGGCGGCGGTCAACATCGAGTCCTCCCTGGAATCCGTCGAGACCATCCTTGGCGCCGTGCTCGACATCTCCCGGCTCGATGCCGGGGCGATGAAGCCCGAGGACACCGCCTTCAGCCTTGACGGGCTGCTGCAGCAGATCGGCAACGATTTCCGCCCGCTCGCCGCCGAGAAGAAGCTTGCCCTGACGATCATCCCCTCATCGCTCGGCGTGGTGACCGACCGCAAGCTGTTGCGCCGGCTGATCCAGAACCTGGTCTCCAACGCCATCAAATACACGCGAAAGGGACGCATCCTGGTCGGTGTGCGGCGGCGCGGCGGACTGGCCGAGATCCAGGTGATCGACACCGGCATCGGCATCGCCAGCGACAAGCTGAACACGGTGTTCCACGAGTTCACGCGACTGGACGAAGGCGCGCGCGAGGCCGAGGGCCTCGGGCTCGGACTCTCGATCGTCGACCGCATCGCCCGCGTGCTCAGGCTCGAGATCCGCATCTTCTCCACCCCAGGCAAAGGCACGCGTTTCTCCGTCATCTTGCCCGCGGTTGCGGTCGCTGCACCGGCGAGCGAGGCCAGGAACGCGCCGGCACGGCCTGCCTCCTCGCTTGCCGGCCTCAGCGTGCTCTGCATCGACAACGACACGCGTATCCTCGACGGCATGCGGCTCTTGCTCGAGGGCTGGGGCTGCTCGGTGGCGACGGCTTCCGGATCAGAAGATCTGGTGTTGCCCGGCGCCGCAAGGCCCGACATCGTGCTGGCCGACTACCACCTCGATGGCGGCACCGGACTTGACGCGATCGCCGAGCTGCGCGCCGCTCACGGCCAGGACCTGCCCTGCGTGCTGATCACCGCCGACCGCTCCAGCGAGGTCCGCGCGGCCGCGGGCGAGCTCGAGGTGCCGGTGATCAACAAGCCGATCAAGCCGGCGGTGCTGCGCTCGATGATGGCCAGAGTGAGGCCGCTGGCCTCGGCGGCCGAGTGATCAGCCCGCTATCTGCAGCGGGTCGCCGCCAATTTTCGAGAGCTGAATGACCGCCTGGGTGCGGCTGTCGACCCCGAGCTTCTGCAGGATAGCCGAGACATGCGCCTTGATGGTCGCTTCGGAGACGCCGAGCTCATAGGCGATCTGCTTGTTGAGCAGGCCTTCCGCCAACATGCCGAGCACGCGCGTCTGCTGCGGCGTCAGCGCCTGCAGCCGCTTGATCAGATCGGAGATTTCCGGATCGCGCTCGACGCCAAGCTCGATGCCGGCGGGCGCGGCAATGTCGCCGGCCAACACCGCCCGCACGGCGGAACGTATCTCCTCCATGCTGGCCGACTTGGAAATGAAGCCGGAAGCCCCAAGGTCCAGCGCGCGACGGATGGTGACGGGGTCATCATGCGCCGACACCACCACCAGCGGCACCGATGGATGGATGCCGCGCAGCGAGATCAGCCCCGACAGGCCGCTGGCGCCTGGCATCGACAGGTCGAGCAGCACCATGTCGATCTCGTCATTGGCGACGACCAGCGCCTTGGCGCTCTCGAAATCGCCGGCCTCGTGGATGGCCGCAACGTCGCCGATGCCGGTAAGTGCTTCCTTCAGCGCACCACGAAAAAGTGGATGGTCGTCGGCGATGACGAAGTTGTAGCCCGACGGCAAATATCCCTCCCCCATCGCTGATTGTCTATTCTTGCGGGATCGGAACAATTATGCGGCGGCGCGGGCCGTTTTCAAGCCACAAAGCCCGCGCGGGCCGGTGTTTCACTCGCCAACTCAGGTTTTTTGCGAGTTGAGCTTGGTGCCGTCGTCACCGTCCTGCCTGTCCATGTCCTTGACGATATCCATGAAGCTGCGGAAGAAGCGCTCCATGTAGCTCATCGTCTTGTTGAAATCCTCTTCGCTCGGCAGCTGCGATTCGAGCCGGGCGGAGAGCGAATTCTCGAGCTTGGCGACGCGCTCGTCGAGCGCCTTGACCGAGTTCTGCAGCCGGTCGACCTCGTCCTGGAAGGCGGCGCGCTCATCGGCGGCCATCTTGCAGACGAGCTGGCCGGAGCGCTCCTCGCAGATCGACATCGCACCGGTCTGGGTGTCCATGCGGACATAGCCGTTGGCGGATTTCTCCAGGCGGTAGCGTTCGGTCTCCTCGGAGAAGGCAGAGGCGGCAACCAGCGAGCAAAGCGCCGCGGGGATAAGGATATGATGCAGACGCATGTTTTCCTCCATGAGCCGATGAAGGCACTCTACCACAGGTTTGCGCCGGAAATGAGGGAAGACCGCCAGCAGAGCCTTTCCCGCATGTCCGGTTCAGACTATAGCGCGACAATGTCTCAGATTATCTACAAGATCGCCCCCGAGGCTCTGTGGCGCGAGGCGGAGAAGCAAGGGCGCTTCAAGGGCGCGCCGGTCGACATCGCCGACGGCTTCATCCATTTCTCCACCGCCGCGCAGGTGCGCGAGACGGCGGCCAAGCATTTCGCCGGCCAGAGCGACCTTCTGCTGATCGCCATCGATGGCGAGAAATTGGGCTCGGCACTGAAATACGAGGTCTCGCGCGGCGGCTCGCTGTTCCCGCATCTCTATGCGCCGCTTGCTGTCGATGCGGCGATCTGGGTTCGCCCGCTGGCGCTCGGTGCGGATGGGTCGCATCAATTTCCGAAACTGGAGGACGAATGAGCATGCTCGACCGGATCGGCCAGAAGCTGCTGTTCTCATTCGACCCCGAAACCGCGCATGGCCTGTCGATCGCGGCGCTGCGTTGCGGCCTGCCGGTGGCCTCACGGGCGCCGCACGATGCCCGGCTCGAGGTAAGGCTCTGCGGTCTCGATTTCCCCAACCCGCTCGGCATGGCCGCCGGTTACGACAAGAATGCCGAGGTGCCGGACGCGCTGCTTGGCCTCGGCTTCGGCTTCGCCGAGGTCGGGACCATCACGCCCCTGCCGCAGCCGGGCAATCCAAAGCCGCGCATCTTCCGGCTGACGGCGGACGAAGCGGTGATCAACCGGCTGGGTTTCAACAATGAGGGCCATGAGGCCGCCGAAAGGCGGCTTGCCGCGCGCAAAAGGCGCGGCGGCATCGTCGGCGTCAACATCGGCGCCAACAAGGACAGCGCCGACCGCATTGGCGACTACGAGCGCGGGGTGACGCGCTTTGCCCGCTATGCCAGCTACCTCACGGTCAACATCTCGTCCCCGAACACGCCGGGGCTGCGCAACATGCAGGCGCGCGAGCAGCTCGGCGAGCTTCTGTCGCGGGTGACGGCAGCGCGTGCGGCATCGTCGGTGCAGCCGCCTGTCTTCCTCAAGATCGCCCCGGACCTCGTGGACGCAGAACTGGAAGACGTTGCCGCCGAGGTCATCGAGAAGAAGATCGAAGGCGTCATCGTGTCCAACACGACGCTGGCGCGGACTGGATTGCGGCGCACGACCGCCGCCAGCGAGACCGGCGGGCTCTCGGGCAGGCCGCTGTTCGAGCGCTCGACGGCGGTGCTGGCCCGGATGCGCAAGCTGCTTGGCCCGGAGATCGCCATCATCGGCGTCGGCGGCGTCGACTCTGCCGAAACCGCGTTGGAAAAGATCCGCGCCGGCGCCGACCTCGTCCAGCTCTATACCGGCATGATCTATGCGGGTCCGGCGCTGCCGGGACGCATCGTTGCCGGCATGGTCCGCCTGGTTGAAAAGGAGCGCCTGAAGTCCATCGCAGCCTTGCGCGACACCAGGTGCCAGCACTGGGCCGCGAAGTCGCTCAGCTGAACGCCGTTCGCGCTCGCAGCGGCAGCATCGCCAGCAGGCTCAAGCCCCGGACCAGCAGAAACACGTGCAGCGCTGCCCAGAGGCCATTGTTGCCGAAGGCCGGCGCCAACGTGATCAGCGCCCCGCTGAAGGCCAGGAACGACAGCAGCATCATGTTGCGCATGTCGCGCGACCAGGTCGCGCCGATGAAGACGCCGTCCATCTGAAAGGCCAGCACACCACTCAGCGCGGTGAAGGCGGCCCAGGGCAGATAGATGTCGGCGACGGCGCGAACCTCCGGCGAGGTGGTCACCAGCGCGACCAGGTCGGCACCGGCGCTCAGCAGAATAAGGCTGGCTGCGGCCGCCAGGCCGAAACCCCAGGCCAACGTCAGCCGCACGGCTTGCTTGAACGCCGTCCTGGCCCGCGCGCCGATGGCGCGGCCGGCCAGCTGCTCCGCGGCAGTGGCGAAGCCGTCGAGGAAATAACCTGCGATCAGGAAGAAGTTCATCAGCACGGCGTTGGCGGCGAGCATCACTGTGCCGAACTGCGCGCCTTGCCGGGTGAACAGCGCGAAGGCGGCAAGCAGCGAGAAGGAGCGGATCATGATATCGCGGTTGAGCGACAGCATGCGGCGATAGGCCGGCAGGTCGAGGACGCGACGGCGCGACGGACGCTCCAACTTCCGAAAGCGCATCAACACGATGGCAAGGCCAAGCAACATCGCCAGAAATTCGCCGCTGACCGTCGCCCAGGCGACGCCGGCGACACCCCAGCTGAGTTCGAGACCGAGCAGAATGCAAAGAACGATGTTGATGCCGTTGAGCACCAACTGCAGCATCAGCCCCAACCCGCCCTCGCCGCGTCCCAGCACGTAACCCAGTATGGCGTAGTTGACGAGGGAGAAGGGAGCGGCGAGCAGCCTGATGCGGATATAGATCGACATCGCAGCGCTGACGCGCGGCTCGGCGGCCATGAACCACTGCCCGATGGTCGCGACCAGCGGCGCAAGCACCGCCAGCACGATGCCGGCAACGACCGCGATCAGCAGGGCACGCCACAGCACCGCCTGCTCCTCAAGCGCGTCGCCGCGTCCGAAGGCCTGGGCGACAAGTCCGGTGGTCCCTGAGCGCAGGAAATTGAACGAGGCGAAGACGACATCGAAGACCAGCGATCCCGCCGCCAGGCCGCCGAGCAGCGCCGCATCGCCGAACTGGCCGACCACCGCCGTATCGACAATGCCGAGCAACGGCGTCGTCAGATAGGCAAGCGTCATCGGCACGGCGATCGCCAGCACCGAACGGTTGGTGACGGCGAAGGATCTGGTGTCGGCCTGGGTCGCATCCAAAGGATTGCTGCCTTGCGGGATTGCTGCTTGATCGAGCAGCCGATGTGCCCCAGTTTGCCGGCACCGTGCAATCGCCTAGCGGTGGCGGTCAACCGAATTCCAGAGCTGGCGCAGGCCCGCATCATGCCGCTGCAGATCGTCCACCATCCTCACTATGACGCCGGCTTTTCCGTCAACCATCGCTTTCCGATGAGCAAGTATCCGCTGCTGATGGCGACACTGCGCGGCCGTGGAGTGGCCGCGCCGGGAGCGCTCTTCCTGCCGGAACCGGCGCCGGCTTCATGGCTGAAGCGTGCGCATGCCGGCGACTATGTCGACCAGGTGCTGGCCTGCGAAGTGCCGGAGAGGATCGAACGCGAGATCGGTTTTCCGGTCGGTGAGCGGGTGTCGCTGCGAGCGCAGCTTGCCACCGCCGGCACGGTGCTCGCGGCACGGCTGGCGCTGAGGCACGGCATTGCCTGCAACGCCGCCGGCGGCAGCCATCATGCAAGGCGTGCGCAGGGAGCGGGCTTCTGCACCTTCAACGACGTTGCCGTGGCCTCGCTTGTTCTGCTCGCCGAAGCCGTCGTCAAAAACATCCTCATCGTCGATCTCGACGTGCATCAGGGCGACGGGACGGCAGATATCCTGAAGGACGACCCGCGCGTCTTCACCTTCTCCATGCATGGCGAGCGCAATTACCCGGCTCGCAAGATCGCGTCCGACCTCGACGTCGCCTTGCCCGACGGCACGGGCGATGCCGCCTATCTCGCGCGGCTCGGCGCCGTCCTGCCCGAGCTTTCGGAACTCAGTCGCTGGGATCTCGTCTTCTACAATGCCGGGGTGGACGTCCATGCCGAGGACAAGCTCGGCAGGCTGGCGCTCTCCGATGACGGGCTGCGTGCGCGCGACGAGATGGTGATCGGCCATTTCCGAGCCCGCGACATCCCGCTCTGCGGCGTCATCGGCGGCGGCTATTCGGCCGATGTGCCGGCGCTTGCCGCCCGTCACGCCATCCTGTTCGAGGTCGCCGCCCGCTTCGCGTGAAGGTTACTTCCTGTAGCTGGCGATCCTGATCAGGATGAAGGCGGGCACAACGATCGCGGCACCGAGCAGGATGTAACCCAGGAAACGGTCGATGGCGTGGAAGCCGAGATTCCACAGATCGATGAAGAACTGGCGGATGCCATAAAAGACGTCCATCGGCGACCAACCGAACGCGTGCATGACGAGGCCGACTAGGAAGGAAACCACCAGCAGCTTCAGGATCACCCTGAGCGGCGTATCGCCTAGGAATCGCGTCAATGCGGACAAGGCTGTTCTCCGGTTCGAGTTGCCCGATTCGGGAGCGTGGCCTCAGAAATACGCACTCTGCCGCCGTTCATCAAGAATCGCGGCTCAACGATTGTGAGGCACCGCAGTGGCGCTGGTCCGGGCCGGCAGGGCGCAGCGGTCGAGCATTTGGCCAAGCGGCGACGTTGCCGGGATCGGACGCCCTTTCATCCACTTCTTGAGGATCTGATCGAACAGATGGATGCACAGCGTGCGAGGTGTTCCGATGTCGGTCAATGAAAGCGCCGGATCAAGCAGCATCGTGATCTGCGTATGCAGCACGGGATAGAACACGTCGATTGGCGCCGCGTGCCGCATCATGCCGGTGGCCTTGGCGAGATAGGTTATCGCCCTCGGTCCCAGTTGGCCCCAATCGTAACGGGAGATGTGGATCGGCAGACCAATCGCCTTGCGCGACCGATACCACAGACGCTTCTCCCGACTCAGCCAAGGCGCGATGTAGTACGGATCATCGGTCATCTTGAGGGCTTCCTCCAGCATCCTGCTGCCCTGCGGCAGCTTGAGCACCGCGCCGTTGAGCTCGAGATTCGTCTGGTGGCCGAAAATGTAGTCTTGCCGCGGAATCGGCTTCAGGCAGAAGACATCGCAATCGACATAAAGCCCCATGCCGGCCTCCAAGATCTTCAGCCGGTAGAGATTTGAAAACAGCGACGGGCTTCCGTTCGACCGATAGTAGACAATCCGCTCTCTAGGCATCAGCGCCGAAGCGTCGAACACCTCCACCTCGGGCGGTACGTTGCGCGGCACGTCGTAGCAATGGAGCAGCACACGATGCCCAGCCATCGTGAAAGAGCGAAGGCAGGCCGCATGCCAATCTTCCAGCGCGGCGCCGATCCAGAGGGCGTTGACGACGGGTTCGATAGGCTGCACTTGACTTGTCCCGAGGTGAAGGAACGGCATTGACGGCCTTCTGACCGTTTGCTGCCAATAGCTGAAAATAATAGAAAAATCTTTGCTCCGTCGCGCCGCGGCCGCGCGGCGCCTGCCTCGGCTTCAATCCGAGCGGCAGATCGCGAAATCTGCAGGATGGCGACCATCCCGTCCTTCAGTGGCGCTCGGCAAGGTATCGCGCTCGCATGGCGTTGCCAACTGAAGCAATGACCGGCAACCTCACCCGCAGCTTTCGATGCATCGACGATTGCTTGAGGCCGGGCCGTCGTGGTAACGAAGCTGCTGCGCGGGTATGATGTAATGGTAGCTTGTCAGCTTCCCAAGCTGAACGCGCGGGTTCGATTCCCGCTACCCGCTCCATTCTTCAGCCCAATGCCGACGCTGTCGGCGCGCCGCGCGCTAGGCCAGCACGCCGCATAGCGGAAGATGTTGTGCCGCCTCGTCGGCTCCCATCCGCATGATGCTGTGCGACAGGCCGCCATGCGCCTCGATCCATTGCCGCACCCAATCGGGGTATTGCGAGAGCAGGTATTCGGCGGCTAGCGCGTTTTGCTGAGCACCGACGCCGAAAGGTAGATGGAAGCCGAATGATGCTCGCGGTGTGACGCAAAGCTGTTGCTGGGGCAAAGACAGATAGAGCGTGCAGGCGCTGTCGCAGGTGCCGTCAAATTCCACCTGTTCCTCGGCGGCACGCAATTCGGCGACGTGCAAGGCGAAGATCGCGATCTGGCCGCCGGGATTCTCCCGTACCGTCTCTGCATTCGCCGGCAGCATCGTCAGGACAGCGGCTAGCAAGCCCATCGCCCTGGCCAGCAGCCTCCACCCAACCCGCGCAGTCGGCAGATCGGTATACATCTTGTTGACCTCGCTCATCTCGCGAGATCAAGGCTAGCATCGGGATGGTTAACAACAGGCAGCAGCTTTGAGACCATTGAACGTCCAGGTCACCCACTGCCCGGCGCCTATCAACAGCACGGCGGCTGCAAAATCAAGCCAATTGCTCCACTGCCACGTCTGAAACGAGCCGAGCCGTGGAGAAGGAAGGACGGGTGAGCGCAGTTGTCCGTTCAACGGCGTGGCGTTACCAAAGCCAAAAGCCGGCCACCGTGCAGTGACCGGCTTGCCGTTGCTAGCGTGTTACAGCCAAACGCGTATCCAAACACGTTCGCGCCTGCAGCGGCGGCGCCAATAGCCATGACGCCAATAGCGGCGGCAGACCCGTCTCCAGCCGCGTCGACGGCGGCGCCGGCGGCGCCGAGGTTCGTGCCAATAGCGATGGTAAACCTGCTCCAGTTCGGCCTTGTCGTCTCCGTCCTCGAAGACAGCCGGATCCGGCTTGTCCAGTTCATCGAGAATGCCGTTGCCGCTTGGGACACCAGCAACCGCCTTGCCGGGTCCGACCATGCTTGCCAGTGCCGCCGCGCCGGCAACGCCAAGCATTCCAGTGAGAAACAACCGACGTTCCATCAAAACCTCCCGAGCTGTTGAGCATCGGTCCTTCGTTTCCTCGTCCCTAACGGGCTCCAACGAATTTCCGATCCATTTGAACGCTCGGGCACGTTTCTCGTTCCATTTACCCCACTTCGCGCAAGATGAAGTCGTGCAGCATCTTGGCCGCCGGCGAGAGCACACGGTTCTTCACCGTGATCAGGCTGTAGGGCCTGACCTCGATGTCGAACTCGGTCTGCACGACGTCGATCGCTCCCGCCAGGCCGTCGGGACTCTGGATGAATTTGGCCACTTGAACCGAGACGGGGGCGATGGCGTCGGATTGCGCCACCATCACCAGCGTCAAGAGCAGCGAAGAGGTGTTGAGGATGCGATCCGGCAGCGCGATGTTGCGATTGAGGAAGTTGCTCTCCATCGCCTGGCGCAGCGGCGAGCCCCCGGACTGGAAGACCCAGTCATAGGCGGCCGTCTCCTCCAGCTTCACCATCTTTCCGCTGACCAGCGGATGGCCGCGGCGCACGATCAGGCAAGCTTTCTCGACGCCGATGACGCGCGATTCGAACAGCCGCGGATTGAGGTCGTCGGGAATTCGGGCGATGATGAAATCGTGACGCGAGGCGATCAGTTCGCGGGCGAGCACGTTCGAGGTCTCCACCTGCATGGTGATCTCGATGCGCGGATAGATGCGGCGGATCTCGCGAATCGCCGGCACCGCCAGCTCGATGGCAGGAGCCGTGACAGCGCCCAGGAACACCGAACCGCCCTTGCCCGCCTTGAGCTCCGCAATCTCGCGATCGGCCTCGCGCATCTCGAGCAGGATCGAGCGGGCGCGCCTTGCGAGCGCCTGGCCATAAGGAGTGAGGGTTACGCCGCGCGGCAGCCGCTCGCACAACCTCACGTCGAGCACGGCCTCCATTTCCCCGATCATTCGGGAGGCGGCCGGCTGCGAGATGTTCATGACCTGGGCAGCGGCGCTCACCCGCCCGTGATCGTCGAGAGCCGCGATCATGCGCATATGACGCAGGCTCAACCCGCTGCGCAGCAGGGTTTCGCCATCGCCCGGAAGCTTCTCGTAACTGTTTGAAATCCCGTCAGGATCACGCAACGCGGCCATCGTTTTTCCATCAGCCCTACAGCAGTCGAGGGTCTTTCATCACATATCAGTTTCGGTATAGCAACAACCAAAGATCGCATTTGACAGTTATGTCAAAGGGACCCACCCTTCGCGCGTTCCGAGGCGCAAGGATCGGTGACGAGCAAGATCGTATCGATTGAAACAGCGTCGCGGAGCCGATTGGGAGGATACCGGAGATCGATAGGCGACAGTGGCGCGTCCGCGCTCCTGATCGACTGCGCGGCCCGCGAAGCCCCGAGGTGTCGCGTCCATCAACCAGGGAGAGTTACTGTGAAAATCATCAAGACACTGGCCGCGGTCGCGGCTCTTGGCATCGCGGCCATGGCGCTGCCCGCGCATGCGGGCGAAGGCCTGGTCGGCGTGCTGATGCCGACCAAGACCTCGCAGCGCTGGATCAACGACGGCGACGCCGTCAAGTCCCAGCTCGAGGCCCTCGGCTACACGGTCGACCTGCAATATGCGCAGGACGACATTCCGAACCAGCTCAGCCAGCTGGAAAACGAAATCACCAAGGGCCCGAAGGCGCTGATCATCGCCTCGATCGACGGCACCACCATGGCCGACGCACTGCAGAAGGCCGCTGACGCCGGCGTCGTCGTCGTCGCCTACGACCGTCTGATCAAGAAGACCCCGAATGTCGACTACTACACCACCTTCGACAATTTCGGCGTCGGCGTGATCCAGGCGAACTCCCTGGTGAAGGGCCTCAAGGAGCGCTTCCCGAACACCAAGCCGTGGAACGTCGAGCTGTTCGGCGGCTCGCCCGACGACAACAACGCCTTCTTCTTCTACAACGGCGCGATGTCTGTCCTGCAGCCGCTGATCGACGACGGCTCGATCAAGATCAAGTCGGGCCAGATGGGCATGGACAAGGTCGGCACGCTGCGCTGGCTCGCCGCCACCGCGCAGGCCCGCATGGACAACCTGCTCTCGGCCAACTACTCGGACGGCAGCCGCGTCGACGGCGTTCTGTCGCCTTACGACGGCCTGTCGCGCGGCATCACCGCCTCGCTGCGCGCCGTCGGTTACGGCACGGATGCACAGCCGTGGCCGATCGTGACCGGTCAGGACGCCGAGACGGCCTCGGTCAAGCTGATCATCTCGGGCGAGCAGTATTCGACGGTGTTCAAAGACACGCGCGAGCTGGCCAAGGCCACCGTGCAGCTGGTCGACAAGGTGCTCTCCGGCGGCAAGCCCGAGGGCCTCGACACCAAGACCTACAACAACGACGTCAAGGTCGTTCCGTCGATCCTGCTGACGCCGCATGAAGTCGACAAGTCGAACTACCAGGCGCAGGTCGTCGACTCCGGCTACATCAAGGCCGAAGAGCTGAAGTAATCCAGCTTTCAAACGGGGGTCCTGCGCGACGCAGGGCCCCTTTTCGTTCAGAAGCGACCCCGGTATTGTTTTTGCCGGCTTCTGCAGCACCGGCCCGTCAGGGCACAAGGAAAGCTGTAGCCTGTTGATTGTCGCGCATGGCACTTTCCGGAAAAGGAAGGCATGCGCCAGGGAGCGGAATTCCTGATGACCTCGACGATTTTGGAGATGCGCGACATCACCAAGACGTTTCCCGGCGTCAAGGCGCTGTCGAACGTCAACCTCAGCGTCGAGGAGGGTGAGATCCATGCCATCGTCGGCGAGAACGGCGCCGGCAAGTCGACGCTGATGAAGGTGCTGTCGGGCGTCTATCCAACCGGCACCTATGAAGGCCAGATCGTCTTCCGCGGCCAGGAGTGCCACTTCAAAGGCATCCATGACAGCGAGCATATCGGCATCGTCATCATTCACCAGGAACTTGCCCTGGTGCCGATGCTGTCGATCGCGGAAAACATCTTTCTCGGCAACGAGCACGCCACCTACGGCGTCATCGACTGGAATGCCAACGAGAGGCGCACCGGCGCCCTGCTCAAGAAGGTGGGCCTCAAGGAAGACCCCAAGACGCTGATCACCAATATCGGCGTCGGCAAGCAGCAGCTTGTCGAGATCGCCAAGGCGCTGAGCAAGGAAGTGAAGCTCCTGATCCTCGACGAACCGACGGCCTCGCTGAGCGAAAAGGACAGCCAGGCGCTGCTTGATCTTCTGCTCGAGTTCAAGCGCCAGGGCATGACCTCGATCCTGATCTCGCACAAGCTCAACGAGGTGAACCGCGTCGCCGACAACGTCACGGTGATCCGCGACGGGCGCACCATCGAGACCTTGCCCAGGAAAGACATCAGCGAAGACCGCATCATCACCTCGATGGTCGGCCGTTCGCTCGACGACCGCTACCCGCCGCGCGAGCCGCAGATCGGCGACGTGATCTTCGAGGTCAAGGACTGGTCGGTCTACCACCCGATCCACCCCGAGCGGCAGGTGATCAAGAACATCAGCCTCAATGTGCGCAAGGGAGAGGTGGTCGGCATAGCCGGACTGATGGGCGCCGGCCGCACCGAATTCGCGATGAGCCTGTTCGGCCGCTCCTACGGCCGGCACATCACCGGAGAGGTGTCGCTTCGAGGCAAGCCGATCGACCTGTCGTCGGTCAGCAAGGCGGTGGAAAGCGGCATTGCCTATGTCACCGAAGACCGCAAGACCTACGGGCTCAACCTCATCGACCACATCAAGCACAATGTGACGCTGGCCAACCTAGGAGGCGTTTCCAGCCGCGGCGTCATCGACGACATGCGCGAGATGAGCGTGGCGAATGACTATCGCAAGAAGACCAACATCCGCGCATCGAGCGTCTATCAGCTGACCGGCAACCTTTCCGGCGGCAACCAGCAAAAGGTCGTGCTGTCGAAATGGCTGTTTGCCGATCCCGAGGTCTTGATCCTCGACGAGCCGACGCGCGGCATCGACGTCGGCGCCAAGTACGAAATCTATACGATCATCGCCCGTCTCGCCGCCGAGGGCAAAGCAATCATCGTCATCTCGTCGGAAATGCCGGAGCTGCTCGGCATCACCGACCGTATCTACGTCATGAACGATGGGCGCATGGTCGGCGAAATGGCGGCGAGTGACGCCAGCCAGGAGAAGATCATGCGCGCCATCGTCCGGGGAGAAGGAAAAAAAGCATCATGAGCACGGAAAGCTCTCCCGCACCGCAAAGCAGCGTCGCCGAGGACGTCCAGCCGGGCCGGCGTATCGCCGTATCGGCGCTGGCGACGAACCTGCGCGAATACGGCCTGATCATCGCGCTGATCGTCATCATGCTGTTCTTCCAGTACACGACGTCGGGTACGCTGTTCAAACCGGTCAACCTCAGCAACCTCGTTCAGCAGAACTCGTTCATCATCGTGATGGCGCTTGGCATGCTGCTGGTCATCGTATCCGGCCATATCGACCTCAGCGTCGGGTCGGTCGCCGGCTTCATCGGCGCGCTGGCGGCGATGATGATGGTCATCTGGCCGCTCGGAATATTCAGCAATCCGCTCGTGGTCTCGATCGTCTGCCTGGTTGTCGGCGCCCTCATCGGCGCGGCGCAAGGCTATTGGATCGCCTATCACCGGATACCGAGCTTCATCGTGACGCTGGCCGGCATGCTGATTTTCCGGGGCATCTGCCAGGCGCTGCTTGGCGGCGGCTCCTCGGTGGGCCCGCTTCCCGACAGCTTCAAGGCGCTGAGTTCCGGCTTCATCCCGGACGTCATCGGGCCGCTGGTGCTGATGCCGCCGACCGTGAACGCCGCCGGCAAGACCATCGTCGGCAGCGGATTGACGCTGCATATGACCACGGTGCTGCTGGGCGTGGTCGCGGTGCTCGCCTACGCCTATTTCGGGCTGAGGGCCCGCCGCAAGCGTGAGCGCCATGGCTATGAAGCCGAGCCTTTCCCGCTGTTCGTCATCAAGACGCTGGTGGGCAGCGCGCTGGCGCTGTTCCTGGTCTTTCAGTTCGCGAGCTACAAGGGCCTGCCGGTCGTGCTGATGGTGATGGGCGTGCTGATCTCGCTGTTCGTCTTCGTCACCAAGCGCATGACCATCGGCCGCCGCATCTACGCCATGGGTGGCAACGCCAAGGCAGCACAGCTGTCGGGCATCAACACCGAACGGCTGACGCTGCTCGTCTTCGTCAACATGGGTGTGCTGTCGGCCCTCGGCGGCCTGATCATTGCGGCCCGACTCGGCCAGGCGGTGCCGGCCGCCGGCCTCGGCAGCGAGCTCGACGTGATCGCGGCCGTCTTTATCGGCGGCGCCTCGGCGATGGGCGGCGTCGGACAGGTGATCGGCGCCGTGGTCGGCGGCTTCATCATGGGCGTGATGAACAACGGCATGTCGATCATGGGCGTCAATGTCGACTGGCAGCAGGTGGTCAAGGGCCTGGTGCTGCTCGGCGCCGTCATCTTCGACGTCTACAACAAGAACAAGGCCTGACAGGAGCAATTCCAGGAACAGCGCAGAGCGGTTCTCCGTCCGGAATTGCGTAAGACGAATACTTAGAGCGGGCAGCGTTTCGGTCGAAATGCCGACCCGCTCCAGCGAGGAAGGCAGGAGGCATACGGGTCCAGATCGCGAAGCTGCCGGCAGCGGGCCGGCGCCAAAGAAGTCCCGTCAAGGACCAGCCTCGCGACCGCAATCCGGATGAAGAGTTTCAACCGTGGCACGGATCGGTTCCGGGCCGCGCCCGGTAGGGTTTGCCGATGGGCAACCCGCCTAAGGCAGAAGAAAGAGGGTGCACCATGCTGATTTCCCAGATCCTCGACGACGCCGAGACGATCCGCGTCGTTGCCCGCAGCGGCGGCAAGACCCGGATCATCAACGGCGCGCGCAGCGTCTATTCGCTGGCCATGGAAGCGGCGCGCACGGGCACCGGTCTCGAAGCGCTGATCGAGCGTAAGGGCTATGGCGAAGCGGTCGATCTCGACGCCGCCTACAAGAAGGGGCGGGTGGTGTCGCCGATCAATCATCCTGATCCTGCCCATCTCCACCTGACCGGCACCGGGCTCACACATCTCGGCTCGGCGGCGACGCGCGATTCCATGCACAAGAAGCTCAGCGACAGCGAGGAGCAGCTGACCGATTCCATGAAGATGTTCCGCATGGGGCTGGAAGGCGGCAAGCCGGCCAAGGGCCAGATCGGCGTGCAGCCGGAATGGTTCTACAAGGGCAACGGCACCATGGCGGTTGCGCCGGGCGCGGCGCTGATGTCGCCCGCCTTCGCGCAGGACGCCGGCGAGGAGCCGGAGATCGCCGGCATCTATGTCATCGGCGATGACGGCGCGCCGTTCCGCGTCGGATTCACCCTGTCCAACGAGTTTTCCGACCACGTCACGGAGCGGGTGAACTATCTGTTCCTCGCCCATTCCAAGCTGCGCAATGCCTCGTTCGGGCCGGAGATCCTGATCGGCGACCTGCCGGCCGACATACGCGGCTCATCACGCATCTATCGCGACGGCAAGGTGCTTTGGGAAAAGCCGTTCCTGTCGGGCGAGGCGAACATGTCGCACACGATCGCCAATCTGGAGCATCACCACTTCAAATATTCGGCCTTCCGCCAGCCGGGCGACGTGCATGTGCACATGTTCGGCACCGCGACGCTGTCCTTCGCCGACGGCATCAGGACCGAAGAGGGCGACATGTTCGAGATCGAGGCCAAGGATTTCGGCCTGCCGCTGCGCAACCCACTCGAGATCGAGAAGCCGGTGAAGGTGGCGGTGAAGGCGCTGTGAGGTGAGAGCGTGATCTCCCCCCTCGTGGGACCCACGAGGGGGGAGATTGGCAGCTTCAATCTCAATAAATATCGAAGTCGAAATACTTGGCCTGGATCTTCTTGTAGGTGCCGTCGGCGACGATGGCGTCGATGGCCGCGTTGAGGCGGTCGCGGAGCGCAGTGTCCTCCAGGCGCACGGCGATGCCGGCCTCGGTCTCGGTGCCCTTGACGTCGCCGACCAGCTTGCAGCAGCCGTCGCTTGCCTTCTTCAGCCAGTCGACAAGCACGAACTTGTCCGAGATGACGGCGTCGAGGCGGCCGTTCTGGAGATCGGTGATCGCCTCCTCCTGAGTGGGATAGAGCTTGGCTTCGGCGCCGGCCTTGGCGTAGGCGTCCTGGGCATAGTCCGCCTGCGTGGTCGAAGCCTGGGCGCCGACCGTCTTGCCGGCGAGCGCGGCGGGCTCGGTCGAGGCAATGTCGCTGTCCTTCAGGGCCACGAGCGCAAGAGGCGTGGTGTAGTATTTATGGGTGAAGGCGACCTGCTTCTTGCGTTCCTCGGTGATGCTCATCGAGGCGATGATGGCGTCGAACTTCTTGGCCTGCAGCGCCGGGATGATGCCGTCCCAGTCCTGGGTGACGATCTCGCATTCGACCTTCATCTGCGCGCAAAGCGCATTGGCGATGTCGATGTCGAAGCCTTCGACCTTGCCGTCGGGCGTGATGGTGTTGAAGGGCGGATAGGCGCCCTCGGTGCCGATCTTGATCTTTTCGGCGGCGCTGGCCGAACCAGCACCAATCGCCAGCATGGCAGCGGCCGCCGCCGATATGATCCATCTCGATATCTGCATGTTCGTCTCCCTCAGTGAGGCTCGACCGGTCCACGTAGCCAATCATGGCCGGCAGGTCCCGGCAAGCGGAGTCTGAGTTGACGATAATCGGAGCGGTTCCCGCTCCGATCATTTTTCGCGCTTCCGGACGAAAAACTGCTGCGCAGTTCCTGGGATTGCTTAGCGCGCAGCGCGGAAATGCTTGGAAAGCTTCAGCCCCTGCGCCTGGTAGTTGGAGCCGAGGTCGCTGCCGTAAAGCGCCTGCGGCCGCTTCAGCATGTGCTCGTAGACCAGGCGCCCGACAATCTGGCCGTGGTCGAGGATGAACGGCACCTCGTGGCTGCGCACTTCGAGCACCGCGCGGCTGCCGCTGCCGCCGGCGGCTGAGTGACCAAAGCCCGGATCGAAGAAGCCGGCATAGTGGACGCGGAACTCGCCGACCAGCGGGTCGAAGGGCGTCATCTCGGCGGCATAAAGCGGCGGCACATGCACCGCTTCCCGGCTGACCAGGATGTAGAATTCGTCCGGGTCGAGCACCAGTTCGCCGGCGCCGCTCTTGTAGAGCGGCTCCCAGAAATCGACCACGTCCTGGGCGGCGCGCTTGTCGACATCGACGAGGCCGGTGTGATGCTTGCCGCGATAGCCGACCAGGCCGTCCTTGTCGCCGTCGAGGTCGATCGACAGCGCGATGCCGCCGCCGGAAATGTTGGGCGGCTCCGTCGCGACCAGCATCTCGGCGCCGTGAAGGTCGCGCAGCTCCTTTTCCGATAGCACCGCATTGCCGATGCGGAAGCGGATCTGCGACAGGCGCGAACCGGCGCGCACGACGATCGGGAAAGTGCGCGGGCTGACCTCGAGATAGAGCGGACCATGATAGCCGGCGGCGATCTTGTCGAACTCGTGTCCGCGGTCGGTCATGACACGCGTGAAGATGTCGAGACGGCCGGTCGAGCTCTTCGGATTGGCCGAAGCCGAAATATTTGAAGGCAGGGTCAGGCTTTCGAGCAGCGGCACGATATAGACGCAGCCCGTCTCCAGAACCGCGCCCTCGGCAAGGCTGATCTCATGCAGCTTCAGCCGGTCGAGCTTGTCGGCCACCAGATGATCCGGGCCGGGCAGGAAAGAGGCGCGCACCCGGTAGGCCTTGTCGCCAAGCCTGAGGTCAAGGCTCGCCGGCTGGATCTGGTTGGTGTCCAGCGCGCGCGGCGATTTCAGCGCGCCCGACTGGAACAGCGCCGCGATGTCCTGGTCCGGAAGAATGCCTGTCTGCCGCAAGGTCTGGCTCCGCTAAGGCCGGGCAAGCACGTGATTGTAGCAGGCTCCTGCCGCAAAACCGTAAGGGTTTCGCCCTACCTGCCTGGCACAACCTCTTAATGAAGCCGGCAATTGACGCAAGCGCGGCACGGGTCTAAAGGGTCGTTATCCCGTGGTGATTTGGCCGGTCGGCTTGCAGCCACGTTAAACAAGTCGCTAAAGGACCGTTGGCCGCAAGGCCGTATGGACCGGTTGCGACGTCGCGGCCGGTCTTTTTGTGTTTGGAAGCAGGGCTATGAGCAGCAAAAAGCGTAATTGGAAGCCTCAGACGGCACTCGTGCATGGCGGAACGCTGCGTTCCGGCTTCGGCGAGACTGCCGAGGCGATCTACCTCACCCAGGGCTATGTCTATGAGAGCGCGCAGGCGGCGGAAGCCCGTTTCAAGGGCGAGGAGCCGGGCTTCATCTATTCGCGCTACGCCAACCCGACAGTCGACATGTTCGAAAAGCGCATGTGCGCGCTGGAGGGCGCAGAGGACGCGCGCGCCACCGCTTCGGGCATGGCGGCGGTGACGGCGGCACTGCTCTGCAGCGCCAGGGCCGGCGACCATATCGTTGCGGCCCGCGCCCTGTTCGGCTCATGCCGCTGGGTGGTCGAGACGCTGGCGCCGAAATACGGCATCGAGGCGACGCTGGTCGACGGCACCGACATTGCGAACTGGGAAAAAGCGGTCAGGCCGAACACGAAGCTGTTCTTCCTGGAAAGCCCGACCAACCCGACGCTTGAAGTGGTCGACATCACTGCCGTTGCCGCGCTCGCCAACTCGATCGGCGCCAGGCTGATCGTCGACAATGTCTTTGCCACGCCGCTGCAGCAGAAGCCGTTGCAGCTCGGCGCGCATATCGTCGTCTATTCGGCAACCAAGCACATCGACGGCCAGGGGCGCTGTCTCGGCGGCATCATCCTGTCGGACAAAAAGTGGATCGACGAGAACCTGCACGACTATTTCCGCCACACCGGTCCGAGCCTCTCGCCCTTCAATGCCTGGACGCTGCTCAAGGGCCTGGAGACGCTGCCGCTGCGCGTGCGCCAGCAGACGGAAAGCGCCGGCAAGATCGCGGACTTTCTGGCGGAGCGGCCGGAGATTGCCCGCGTCATCTATCCGGGCCGGGCCGACCACCCGCAGGCCGATATCGTCAGGAAGCAGATGTCGGGCGGCTCGACGCTGATCTGCCTCGACGTCAAGGGCGGCAAACAGGCGGCATTCGCCGTCCAGAACGCGCTCGACATCGTGCTGATCTCCAACAATCTCGGCGACGCCAAGAGCCTGATCACCCATCCGGCGACGACGACGCACAAGAACCTCAGCGACGAGGCGCGGGCGGAGCTTGGCATCGGGCCCGGCACGCTCAGGCTGTCCGTCGGGCTGGAGGATACGGATGACCTGCTCGCCGACCTCGAACAGGCGCTGAAGGCGGCCAAGTAGGCGGTGCCGGTTGGGCGCCGCTTAATGCATGTCGCTAGAAGTGTGCAGCGGTTCTGGGACAACGACATGCATCAAAGCAAAGGCCTGAAGCGCGTGAACTGAATTCGCTAATGCGTATCAGTGCGACCCGCTTTAGGCGCCCTCTTCCAGCTCGGTCATCGCATTGGCGCGGATGGTCATGGCGTTGCCGCGCCAGTCGACGGCACCGCCGAACCAGCCGCGCGCCCAGATGGCGGGAAGCAGGGCGTCGCGCACCATCATCGCGGTGATGCTGCGCGGCGATAGATACCAGCCCTTGGACGAGGCGAGCAGGCATTCCGGCAGATAGGCGATGGCCAGCACGCAAAGCGCCGTGGCAGGCAGGCTGACGCCGGCGCTGGCCGCCGCGATCAGCGCGAGCAAGAGCGGAGCCGCCACGCCGGTGAGGACCTCGGGGACGAAGAATTGCGGGAAGGTGACGCGCCGCAGCCTCGCCCAGCGCGCCTGGCGCGACCAGACTTCGGCGAGCCGACGCTGGCCGAGCGGCTGCTCGAAGGGCGCTGCGACCAGATTGACCTTCAGGCCAAGCCCGTTGACCAGCTTGGTGGCGGCCGCATCCTCGGCGATCTCGGCAGCCAAAGCGTGGATGCCGCCACTGCCGTCGAGCAGCGGCTTGTTCCACAGCATGCTCTTGCCTTGGGCAAAGCCGAGGCCGAGCGCTTCGCCGGCATATTGCCAGCGCGCCTGCAACGTGTTGAGGAAGGCACATTCGACCTCGGCCCAGAAGCCGTCCGGGCGCGAGCCGATCGGCGTCGAGCAGACGAGGCCGGTATCCGGCCGCCATGCCGCCAGCAGATGCTGGACATAGTCCTTCGGCATCAGCACGTTGGAATCGGCAAGGATCACCCAATCGTTCCGGGCCGCCTGCCATCCCTTGACGCAATTGTTGAGCTTGGGATTGGCGCTCACCTTGTCGTCGCCGATGAGCAACCGCGCCGGAACCTTGGGGTATCGCGCGATCGCGGCACTGACGAGTTTGATTACCGGATCTTCGCCATGGGCGACGCAGAAGATCAGCTCGTAGCGCGGCCAGTCGAGCGAGAAGGCGCGCTGGAGCGTCTCCCTTGTGAACGCCTCGACGCCACGCAGAGGCACAACGATCGAGACGGCCGGCTGCTTGCTTGCAGGGGGAGCAATGACGTGGCGCCGCTTCAGCCGCGATGCCGCCAAGAGGATGCTGGCGAGATTGGAAACAAGTAGGGCTGACGAGGTGACGGCGGCCGCGAAAGTCAGTTCCATCGAAGTCTGGCACTCCCGAAAGGCCGCCCGCGGCCATCCATTCGACGGAGCGCCCGAGTCGCCCGACACGGTTTGTGCACACCAACCATTGTCATGTGTCACTCAAATGACATTGTTTGGCGGCACTGCGCGTCGAGGTCGGGAGATTGGGCTGCCTTGCGTTGATAATGCCGCGCAGCGCGACAAATATTTCCTGCCGCAGCACCGGAGTTGCTCATGTATCGCGCCGTGACGCGGAACATAGAAGTGCAGGTCAGGCCGTTCTTCCTGGAGGATCGCTCCGATCCATCAGAGAACCGCTATGTCTGGGGATACCAGGTGACGATCGACAATCGATCGGAAGAGTTCGTTCAGCTTCTATCGCGCTACTGGCACATCACCGACGGTCATGGCCGCGTCGAGGAAGTGCGTGGCGCGGGCGTCGTCGGCGACCAGCCGGAACTCAACCCCGGCGACAGCTACCAGTACACGTCGGGCTGCCCCCTCTCGACGCCGTCCGGCATCATGGTCGGCCACTATACGATGCGCAACGGGCGCGGCGAGATGTTCGACGTCGCGATCCCGGCCTTCTCGCTCGACATGCCGGGCACAAGGCGGACGGTGAATTAGTGCCGGCCTGTCCGCGCATCTTGGCGCCACATATCGACTGGCTGCATGCGCCATCTCTGCTCCAACTGGATCAGTCCGATTGGCGCTGCCGCAGGATCGGCACTTTCGCCAAACGCAGCGTCCAATGCCAAGCGATGCCGTGAAAGCGCCGCGCCAACAGGAGTGTCCGGCCATGCTCGAAGCAGCAGCCTCATGAGCAGTATTGAAACAGGATTGTTTCTCGGCCGGATACCATTCGCGAAAGTCGGAACGCGACCGGAAAGTCTTATTGTCATCAACGGCGGTCAAGGGTTCATGATGAAGCCCGAACCTTCCAGATTGGAAAAGGACGCCAGACGGCTCAAACGGATCCTTCCACCGGGCATGAGCTTTGTGCTGATCAGCTACGATCCAGATCCAAAAGACGATGTTTCACTCAGGAATATGGCTCGAGACATCTCAGAGATCATCGACACCAACCTCAACAAGCCGGCACGTTTGATGGGTATTTCCTATGGCGGCGTGGTGGCAACGCATGTGGCCGCAGACTATCCCGACTCCGTGGAAAAACTGATCTTACTGGCGAGCGCACATGGCTTTTCGGCCGATGGAAAAAAGCGGCTCCACAGACAGATCCAATTCGCGAAAGACGAACAATTTCATGTGCTGGAGGAATTCGCGACGGTATTTCGGCGACCGTGGCTGAACCTGCTGTTGCGTTTTCGCCTGATGTTCAAACGCAGATTGATTGCACGAATGGGAGCCCAGAGTTCAATCGTCCGCTACCTCGAAGCAATGCTCCACAACAATGTGACGAACGAAGACCTTCGCAACATCTCGGCCAGAACCTTGATCCTAGGCGGTGAAAGGGACCAGTTCTTCGGCAGCGGCATGATGGAAGCCGCCGCGAGTGGGATCGGGGGAGCGAAGCTCATGGTGCTCGCGGAAGAAACCCATATGGCCCCAGTCGAACGAGCATCAGATGTCCGCAAGCACATCCAGGAATTCATTTGACGTCGGCATACCGCGGCAACGAAGCCCTATCAAACAAGGGAACGACGCCAAGGCGAGCTAAAATCCTCTCCCCCGACGGGTCTCTCGGGGGAGAGAAGACAGATGGGGAAAGGTCTTGTGAACAAGAAGCGACCTTATCCAGCCGCCACGAACTCCGTCGGATCGAAATCGTACTGCGTCGAGCAGAATTCGCAGGCGACATGGATGCCGCCCTCTTCGGTCGAGTCCTTGATCTCCTGCGCCGAAAAACCCTCGAGAATGCCGCGGATCTTTTCGCGCGAGCAGGAGCATTCGTCGGCGACCGGCACACCGCGGAAGACACGCACGCCGTGCTCGTGGAACAGCCGGTAGAGCAGCCGTTCGGCGCCCACGGTCGGATCGATCAACTCGGTCGGCTCGGTGGTGCCGAGCAGTGCCAGAAGCTCCTGCCAGGAATTGTCGGCCGGCTCGTGCGTCACATTGCGCGGATCGCCGTCGCCGCCCGAAATATCGGGAACGCGCATCCGCTCCGACGCCTGCGGCAGGAACTGCGCCAGGATGCCGCCGGCGCGCCATTGCTCACGCGCGCCGCCGGGGCCGGGCGTCACCAGCTTGGCGACCGACATTCTGAGATCGGTCGGGATCTGCTCCGACTGCCGGAAATAGGTGCGAGCGGCGTCCTCCAGCGACGTGCCGTCAAGCTGGACGATACCCTGATAGCGCTGCGTATGCGCGCCCTGGTCGATGGTCAGCGCCAGGACGCCTGCGCCGAGCAGCGCCTGCTGCGAGGTCTGGCCCGTTGCGGTCAGCGCCTCGAGCCTGTCGGCATCAAATCGCGCATAGGCCCGCAGCGCGTGCGGCGTGGTGAAGTCCGCCACCAGCATGTCGACCGGCCCGTCGGTGCGGGTCTGCAGGATGAACTTACCTTCGAACTTCAATGAGGTGCCGAGCAGCACGGTCAGCACGCAGGCCTCCGCGAGCAGGCGGGCGACCGGCTCTGGATAGTCGTGGCGGCTCAAAATGGCGTCGAGCATCGGCCCGAGTTGCACGGTGCGGCCGCGCACGTCGAGCGGCGCGACCTCGTACGGAACGACATGGTCGTCGCCGGCGAAGCCGAATTCACCGAGTCTGGGTTGATGTTCAGCCAATGGGCGGGTTTCCAACATGACAAAGCTCCGGGGCGCGGCCATGCCGCCCGGCGGGCAGCATGCGCAGGAACGCGCTCGATTTGCGTGATGGCCCGCAGATAGGCATCACGTTGGCCCGGATCAAGGCAACCCCATTCAAGCGCCCAGGCACCAGGCCAGCACCGCCTTCTGGGCGTGCAGCCGGTTCTCGGCCTCGTCGAACACCACCGAATGCGGCCCGTCGATCACCTCGTCGGTCACCTCCTCGCCACGATGCGCCGGCAGGCAGTGCATGAACAGCGCGTCAGGCTTTGCCTTGGCCATCAGCGCCGCGTTGACCTGGTAAGGCAGGAAGACATTATGACCGCGCGCGCGGTGCTCCTGGCCCATCGATACCCAGCAATCGGTGACGATGCAGTCCGCCTGGTCGACGGCTTCCTCGGCGTTGCGGGTGAAACTCAGCTTGCCGCCATTGGCCTTCGCCCAGTCGACATGCTTTTCGGCCGGCTCGCTGCCTTCGGGCACGGCGACATTGAGCTTGAAGCGGAAGCGCGCGGAGGCTTCCAACAGCGAGTGCAGCACGTTGTTGCCGTCGCCGGTCCAGGCGAAGGTCTTGCCGGCCACCGGACCACGATGCTCCTCGAAGGTCATGATGTCGGCCATCAGCTGGCAGGGGTGAGTGTCGTCGGTCAGGCCGTTGATGACCGGAACGGTGGCATTCTCGGTGAGCTCCAGCAGCCGGTCATGCGAAGTGGTGCGGATCATGATCGCATCGACATAGCGTGACAGCACCTTGGCGGTGTCGGCGATGGTCTCGGAACGGCCGAGCTGCATCTCGGTGCCGGTCAGCATGATCGTCTCGCCGCCGAGTTGCCGCATGCCGACATCGAAGGACACGCGCGTGCGCGTCGAAGGTTTGTCAAAAATCATCGCCAGCACCTTGCCTTCGAGCGGCTTCGAGCGCTCGCCGGCCTTGAGCCTGGTCTTGCGCGCCATCGCATCGTCCAGCATGAAGCGCAGATCGCCTTCGGAAACGGCGGACAGATCGGTGAAGTGACGAACACTCATCGGCAGGTTTCCAGGACTACTTGGCAGCTTCGGCGACAATGGCGTTCGCCAGCCCGCGGGCGCCGGCGCGGATGCGGTCCAGCGCCTCGCCGATCTCGGCATCGGTGACGGTGAGCGGCGGCAACAGACGAATGACATTGTCGCCGGCCGGCACCGCAAGCAAGTGCTGGTCGCGCAGCGCCATGTTCACCTTGGTGTTGGGCATGGCGCATTTAAGCCCAAGCATCAGGCCGGTTCCCCTGATGCCTTCGATGACGTCGGGAAACTCGTCGGCGACCGACGCGAGACCCTGCTTCAGGAGCAGCGCCTTGCGCTGCACGTCTTCGAGGAAGCTGTCGGCCAGCACCACGTCGAGCACGGCGTTGCCGACAGCCATCGCCAGGGGATTGCCGCCGAAGGTGGTGCCATGCACGCCGGCGGTCATGCCGGTGGCGGCCTCGTCGGTCGCGAGACAGGCGCCCATCGGGAAGCCGCCGCCGATTCCCTTGGCGATCGCCATCAGATCCGGCGTGACGCCCGTCCACTCATGCGCGAACAGCTTGCCGGTGCGGCCGATGCCGCACTGGACCTCGTCGAAGATCAGGAGCAGGCCGTGCTGGTCGCAGAGCTGGCGCAGGCGCTTCAGGGATTGCGGCGGCACCGGGCGGATGCCGCCCTCGCCCTGCACCGGCTCGATCAGGATCGCAGCGGTCTCCGCCGTGATCGCCTTTTCGGCGGCGTCGATGTCGTCGAAAGCGACCTGGTCGAAGCCCTCGACCTTGGGACCGAAACCTTCGAGATACTTATATTGGCCGCCGGCAGCGATCGTCGCCAGGGTGCGCCCATGAAAAGCACCTTCGAAGGTGACGATGCGGAAGCGTTCCGGATGGCCCTTGACGAAATGATAGCGCCGCGCCGTCTTTATGGCGCATTCCAGCGCCTCGGCGCCCGAATTGGTGAAGAACACCTTGTCGGCAAAGGTCGCTTCGACCAGGCGGTCGCCCAGCCGGCGCTGCTCGGGGATCTCATAGAGATTGGACACGTGCCAGAGCTTGGCGGCCTGCTCGGTGAGCGCCGCCACAAGATGCGGGTGGCTGTGGCCCAGCGAATTCACGGCGATGCCGCCGGCGAAATCGAGATATCGCTCGCCCTTGACTGTGACCAGCCAGGTCCCTTCCCCGCGCTCGAAAGCCAGGGGTGCACGAGCAAAGGTCTCGTAAAGCGCCGAACCGCTCATTATATGCGTCTCCGGAACCGGAAATCAAAAAAGCCGCCAATGCGGCGGCCTTTGCGGCTTATCGTGGTTTTCGGCCATGAAGTCAACGAAAAGGTCGCGCAGGAGTGCACGGCAAGCCCTGAGACGGTGCCGGCTCATGAGTGATCGGGCAAGTTGGGGAAAACCGCAAAAACCGAATCGGTGTTGCCTTCCGGACTCTTGTCACCGAGTCAGCGCATAAGGTATTTGTAGTCGAGAAATAACTAGATTTCGTGCGGCGGACCTAATCACCCGGTACATCTGGTGTCGTTTGCCCGGCGGGAGCCGGGGCGGGAAAGGATTCTGACTGCCGTACGCCTCAGCAGGAGCGCGGTCTCATGAATTGGACTGACGAGCGGGTCGAACTTCTCAGGAAATTGTGGTCGGAGGGCCTAAGCGCCAGCCAGATCGCCGCGCAGCTCGGCGGAGTGAGCCGCAATGCCGTCATCGGCAAGGTGCACCGCCTCAAGCTGTCGGGCCGCGGCCGGGCGACCGCGGCGCCGGCGCGGCAGAAGAAGGCCACACAGGGAGCCTCGATTCAGAAATCGGTGGCGCGCGCCGCGAGCGCTGCGCGCCACGTGACGGCCTCGATCGGCGCCACCGCCTTGCAGGTACAATTCGATGCCGAGCCGGTGGCGCGCCATTACATTCGCCCGGTCGAGAATGTCGTTGTGCCGATCTCCCGGCATCTGCAGCTCGTGGAACTGACCGAGCGCACCTGCAAATGGCCGAATGGCGATCCGCTGTCGGAAGAGTTCAGCTTCTGCGGCAACGACGCCGCCGAAACCGGTCCCTACTGCAAGTACCATGCCCGCGTGGCGTTCCAGCCGGCGGCAGAAAGGCGGCGGGCGAGGTGAATGGTGAATGGTGAATGGTGAATGGTGATACGGCAAGTCCGGCCGTGTGAAGTAGTTTTTCTATTCACTATTCACCATTCACCATTCACAACCACCCATTCTTCCTGAAGCGCCAGTACAGGAACGAGCAGATCAGCGCGATGGCGACCAGGACTGTCGGGTAGCCATACGCCATCTTCAGTTCCGGCATGTCGTTGAAATTCATGCCATAGATGCCGGCGAAGGCTGTCGGCACCGCCAGGATGGCGGCCCATGAGGCGAGCTTCTTGGAGATCGCCGTTTCCTGGCTTTGCCCAACCAGCAGACTGGCTTCGAAGGCGAAAGCAAGCACCTCGCGCAGGCTGTCGATCTTTTCCTGCACGGTGCGGATGTGATCGGTCACGTCGCGAAACAGCGGATGCATGGCGGCGTGGATCTGCGGCAGCTCGGCGCTGGTCAAACGGCGGCAAACCTCAACCAGTGGCAGCGCCGCATTGCGCAGCCGCAGGAGGTCGCGCCGCAGCATGTAGAGCCGCTCGATATCGGCGCCGCTCATGGGTTTGAGCAGCACCTTGTCCTCGATCGCCTCGACCTCGTCCTCGATCTGCTCGAGCACCGGCATGTAGTTGTCGACGATGAAGTCGAGGATGGCATAGAGGACGAAATCCTCACCCTTGGCGAGCGAAGACGGGCAGCTTTCCCAATGCTGGCGCACGGCGGCGTAAGATGTCGACGGTCCATGGCGGACGCTGACGATATAGCCGGTGCCGACGAACAGATGCGTCTCGCCGAAGGTGACGCGGCCCTCGATCAGCTGGGCGGTGCGGGCGACGATGAACAGCGCATCGCCATACTGCTCGATCTTCGGCCGCTGGTGCGGATGCTCGGCATCCTCGATCGCAAGGTCATGCAGATGGAACTGCGCCTGCACCCTCAGCAGCAGATTGCGGTCCGGCTCGAGCAGCCCGATCCAGACGACATGGCCAGGCCTCGTCGACCATTCGCCGGCCTGCTCGACCGGAATGTCGGCGACGCGCTTGCCGGCGGAATAGACGCTGGACGCAATGATGCCGGATGTCGGCTGCGGGGCCGGGGTCAGGTTTCGGACGTTTTCCATCGCAACCTCCCGAGGCAAACGGCTGCAGAAACAGCAGCATCGCGAAGACCTTAGCCTAAATCACCGGGGCGTTCGAGAGGCGACCGTTCACTTCCCGGACAGCGTTCCGGAAGCGACGATCTTGTCGGTCTTGTCGCCCTTCGGCCGCTCGGCCGGCATCTGGTCACCGGTGACGATGTAGTAGATGGTTTCGGCGATGTTGGTGGCATGGTCGCCGATACGCTCGATGTTCTTGGCGCAAAACAACAGATGCGTGCAGGGCGCGATGTTGCGCGGATCTTCCATCATGTAGGTCAGAAGCTCGCGGAAAAGCGAAGTGTACATGGCGTCGATCTGGTCGTCGCGGTCACGCACGAAGCCAATCTTGTCGACCGAACGCGTAGCGTAGACGTCGAGCACTTCCTTGAGCTGCGTCAGCGCCAGATTGGCCAGCGCCTCGAGGCCACGGAACAGGCTGCTCGGCTGGCGGCCATCGATCACTGCCGCGACGCGCTTGGCGACGTTCTTGCCGAGATCGCCGACGCGCTCGATGTCGGCCGAGATGCGAATGGCGCCGACGATCTCGCGCAGGTCCGTGGCCATCGGCTGGCGCCTGGCAATGATGACGATCGCCTTGTCGTCGATCTCGCGTTGCCCCTCGTCGAGGACGAGATCGTCCTGGATGACCTTCTGGGCGAGGCCCGGATCGGCATTGACCAGCGCCGCCACCGCCTGTTCGACCATGCGCTCGGCATGCCCGCCCATCGCGGCGATGCGCTTGGACAGGAATTTCAGTTCCTCGTCATAGGCACTGACGATATGCACGGACTGCATGATGAAATGCCTTCCCGGATTTGCCGGCTGTTGCGCTTCGTCGATCTCCTGCTGATACGCGAACCGCATGACAGAAAAACGAAAACGCCAGTTGGCAAATAATACAGCTTTAGCAAGCCGGCAAATGAACCGTGAACGCCGCGCCCTTGCCGACTTCCGACTTGATCGAAAGCGTGGCGTTGTGACGGGTCAATATATGCTTGACGATGGAAAGGCCAAGGCCGGTGCCTTTTTGGGTGCGGCTGCTCTCGACGTCGACCCGGTAGAAGCGTTCGGTGATGCGCGGGATGTGCTCTTCCGCGATGCCGGGGCCATAATCCCGGATGGTGACGTCGACACTCTCTTCCTGACCAGAGCCGGTGCGCGCGATCGAGACGGTGACCCGTCCGCCTGACTGACCGTATTTGCATGCATTCTCGAGCAGGTTCTCAAAAACCTGGAACAGTTCGTCGCGGTCGCCGGGCACGGAAAGCGATCCATCAGTGAACTCCCGCTCGATGGCGAGACCGTTCTCCTTGGCCAGCGGCGCGAGCGAGTCGATCACGGCGTCGATGGTCTGGCGAAGATCGACCTCGGTTCCCGGCCTCAGATAGGGCTTCATCTCAAGCCGCGACAGCGACAAGAGGTCGTCGATCAGGCGCGCCATGCGGCCGGTCTGATTCTGCATGATCTGCAGGAACTGGTCGCGCGCGGCCGCATCGTCGCGGGCCGGCCCTCTGAGCGTCTCGATAAAGCCGGCGATCGAGGCGAGCGGCGTGCGCAGCTCATGGCTGGCATTGGCGATGAAGTCGGCGCGCATGCGGTCGATCCGCCGCGTCTCGCTCTGATCCTTGAACACCAGCACGTAAAGCTCGGTGGCATGGCCGACCGAGGACGCGCTCACCCGATATGTCCGTTCGACCGGCAGCTTCTCGGTATAGTCGACGACATCGGCGGCGACGATCCCCGAGACGATGCCGTCGAGCAAGGCTTGCATTTCCGGGGCGCGGAATTTCAGCGACAACGACATGCCTGGCGCCAGTCCGCCGAAGGCGGCGAACGCGGCGGCATTGGCGTGAACGATGGTGGCGGCGCGGTCGAAGATGATCAGCGGATCGGCGACCGCGGCGGCGAGATATTCGCCGGACAGGCGCTGCAGCCCGCTTGCCTCGATCGCGGCCGCGCCGTCGGCCGAGCGATGCTCGTTATCGGCCGGCAGCAGTGCCGCAATGGCGAGCACCGCCAGCGCCAGCAACGGCACAAAGATCGAAAGGCCCGCAAACGCGTAGACGGCCAGGATCGCGAGGGTGCCGCCGCCAAGCAGCCAGCGGCCGCGCCACAGCCGGGCGGCGAGGGCTTGCCTCGTGCTCTTCCGTTCCGCGCTCGTCTCAGCCATAGGCCCCGCGTCGCCCCGCATTCCGCCCGACAGGCCAAGCTTCGCCGGGCCAAGGCGCATGGTTCAAAAATCGGAATCGATTTTCTGAATGTTCATGCGCAAAATCAAAGTGCTACGACGTCCTTGCGTCCGGTTGGATGCGACGCCGCACAGGCTCCCATAGCATGAGTCCGCAAACTGGAAAGGTTCGTCCGGATGAAAAAAGCCAAGGAAAAGCCCGAAGCGGCACCCGCCGCGGGACCGATCAAGATCAAGATCGGCGGCAAGGAACGCGAGTTCGACATCGACGATCCGGTGCTTCCGGACTGGGTCGAGGACAACAAGCTGACCGCCGGCGGCTATCCATATGACAAGAAGATGAAGGGCGATCAGTACGACAAGGAACTCGAGAAGCTGCAGATTGAACTGGTCAAGGCGCAAGCCTGGCTGCAGGCGACCGGCAAGCGGGTGATGGCGCTCTTCGAAGGGCGAGACGCCGCCGGCAAGGGCGGCACGATCTTCGTGCTGCGCCAGTACATGAACCCGCGCACCGCGCGCAACGTGGCACTGACCAAGCCGACGCCGACCGAAGCGGGGCAATGGTATTACCAGCGTTATGCCGACCATTTCCCGACGTCAGGCGAGTTCGTCACCTTCGACCGCTCCTGGTACAATCGCGCCGGCGTCGAGCCGGTGATGGGCTTCTGCACGCCGGAGCAGCACGAGCAATTCCTCGACGAGACGCCGCATTTCGAGCGGATGATCTGCAACGAGGGAATCCACTTCTTCAAGTTCTGGCTGAACATCGGCCGCGAAACCCAGCTCGAACGCTTCCACGACCGCCGCTGGTCGCCGCTGAAGAATTGGAAGTTCTCCCCCATCGACATCGCCGGCATCAGCAAGTGGGACGACTATACCAAGGCGCGCGACCTGATGGTGGAGCGCACGCATAAGGCGTTCGCGCCATGGATTATCGTGCGCGCCAACGACAAGCGCCGCGCGCGCCTCGCCGTGATGCAGCGCATCCTCTCGTCCCTGCCCTATGACGGGCGCGACCTCGATGCCATCGGCAAGGAAGACAAGAAGATCATCGGGGAAGGGCCTTCCTTCCTGGAGGAGTAAGGCTCTTTCGCTTCGCCGAGCCAGCCGCCGGTGACAATCCTCGGTTTGCAGCGCCGCACCCCTCTGGGCGCGGCGCTGAGGCGCGCTGGCCTAAGCGGCCAGGCGGGCGATCCGCTGCAGGCGCTTCAGCGTCGTGTCGTCCTGAAGCGCTTGCTGGAACAGCGATATCTCGTGGTCGATGCGGTCGCACAGCACGCCCGTATCGCCCTTGAGCAGACTGCGTGTCTGCAACAGCGCTGCGACCGGTTTCTTGGCAAGCTGCCTTGCCCTTGCCAGCGCCATTTCTTCCGCACTGCCTTCAGTCACGATCTCGCCGACCAGACCGAGCGCCTTGGCGTCCTCGACGCCGAGCGTGTCGCCGAGGCAGAAGAAGCGGAAGGCACCGCCATAGCCGAGCTTCTGCGGGGCCAGGATGCTGGTCGCCGCGTCCGGCACCAGGCCGAAGTCGACGAACGGCACCCGAAACGTGCTGGCCTTCGAAGCGATCACCATGTCGCAGTGGAACAGGATGGTGCAGCCCACACCCACGGCGTCGCCGTCGACACAGGCAAGCACGGGCTTGGGAAAGGTCGCCAGCATGCGGAACATGTCGGTGACCGCGGCGATCAGCTGCTGGTGCTTGGTGGCGTCGAGAAACTCCGAGAAGTCGCCGCCGAGGCAGAAGCAGCCGGCGAGGCCGCGCAGCAGGACCACACGCACCTCGTCATTGGCCGCGGCATGGTGGAACGTCCTGGCCAGGCTGGCATAGGCGTGCCTGTCCAGCACGGGCCGGCCGTCGTGGGAAGATACCGTGACGACCAGCGTGTGGCCGCGCAGTTCTGGTTCGGGATGGTAAGTCATGGCCGCCTCCCGCCTCACGAAGCCTGCCTGAGGCCGAGCTGGCCGGGATAGCCCCTGGACAGCACCGGCAGGAAGTGGTTGCGGCGCTGGCGCACCACTTCCAACGTATGGTCGGTAAAGGTGAGCAGCGTCGCCACGACCTGCTGGTTGCCGTAGGTGCGCTGATAGCCAAGGGGCGTCGCCAGGAAGTGCAACTGCAGCGCCCGCAGCACCCACATCGGCTCGAACTCGATGATGACCTGGTTGACATTGCGCTTGAGCCCCCATTCGACGAAGCCGGCAATCAGCTCGGTGCCGACGGTCGAGACGCCGCGCTTGCCGTCACGAAAGCCAGGTGCCACCGCATAGCGGGTCAGTTCCCAGACGCCTGGTCCCGAGGGGGACGTCCCCTCGCAGAGGTCCGACAGTACGTCGGTCAGAAGATGCGCCCGGGTCGTCGGCAGCATGCGCTGGTAGCCGGCGAGCTCGCCGTTGCGAATGACGAGGTGGTGTTCGGCCTCGTCATGGTCGAACTGGTCGATTTCGAGCCCGTCCGGCCGATCGAGATCGGTCCAGCCCATCTCTTCGACGAAGATCTTGTGGCGCAGACGATGGACGGCTTCCCAAAGGTCGGGACGTTCCATCAGTTCCTGAGTGGTAAGGGAAAAAAGCATCAGCCGTCTCCTGGGGCTAAGAGGAAGATACGGCCGGGCTTTCCCGAAAATATTACGCGATCGCGTAGGCAAGAATTCTAGGCCAGCACGGCCGACCTGCCCAATATAGCCTCGCCTAATGGGCTCCGCGACGGCTTGGACCCAGTTGGCGGCTCGAGTTTGCTTTTGGCGTTAAGAAAGCATTAGCCGTTTCCCAAAGAGGCAGATACGGCCGGGCTTTCCCGAAAATATGAGGCGATCGCATCGCTAAGAATTGTGATGCAGGTCGCGCAGAAACGGATTCGGCCGACCCGCTTTAAGTCTTTGTTTTGATGCATGTCGTCGCCCCAGAATCGCTGCACACTTCTGGGCGACATGCACTCGTCTTTGTTCGATGCATGTCATCGTCCCAGCGCATTTCTGGGCGACAGGCATTAGGCCGATATGTTCGATCTAGCTAATGTAGCCTCGCCTAATGGCCTCCGCGACGGCTTGGACCCGATTGGCGGCGCCGAGTTTGCTCTTGGCGTTGAGAAGATGTTTCTCGGAGGTGTGCTCCGAGATGCCGAGGATCTGCGAAATCTCCCACTCCGACTTGCCAACGGCTGCCCATTGCAGGCATTCCCGCTCGCGGGGCGTCAATTCTATGTGATCGATGACCTTGTCGGCCATCGTATGGAGTTGCATGGCACGGCCGATCGCGTAGGTGGACGCCAATGAGACCATGCCGAACTCGGCCTCCGACAGCTCGACCGCCTCGCCGCCCAGCGACACCATGACGATCTGACCGTCGAGGGTAACCAGCGGGAAGGCCAGGCCGTCGCGCAGCTTGAATTCGCGGGCATCGCCCATCACCTCGTCGCTGCTCTTGTCGATGACGATGTTCTGGGAGGCTTCGCGCCACTGGAACGGGGCCTGCAGCTGCTTCATGTGGCTGACGACCGGATCATGGTCGACATAGTTTCGCGCCACGTAGCGCTCCAGCCACTCGCCCGGCCAGTCGCAGAGCAGCACATGGTCCTTCTGCTGGCCGCGCGGCGTGCCCGGGTGGGGCACGGTACCAGCCATCAGTGCCGTCAGCCCGAAATTCGAGGTGACGCTGAGCAAGCGTTCGCAAACCGCAGCCGCCGTATTGGCGTGCTGCAGCTGGTCTATGTATTCCAAAGTTCTGTCGAACTGGCTCATCGCAACATCCACCCTATGTTGCTTGCGATTCCGTAATCCTCGTCAATGCCCGAACGGCTCCACGCCATCAAGCCTTGGATTTGCAATGTCCACGAGATTGCGCCTCCCTTGCAGGCGCCCACGCAGCCACTTGCAAACCTGCTAAACCATACGCCTAATTCCGTCGGATGAAATCAAAAACCATTGTGCATGTGTCATTTTCATACGAAAAGCTTCGATTTGTGACAGTGCGGAGCATTTTCGTGACATTCCGGTGGATATTTCTGGCGCTGATATCGATGCTGATCGGGGCGCTGCCGCGCTTCGGCGCGGCTCAGGCCGCCGAACCGCAGGTGCCGGTGCTGTGGGACGCCAAGGAGCGGCTGCCGAAGCCGGACCTCTCCGGCCTGCCGCGATTGCGGTTCCTCACCACGACCGATTTTCCGCCCTTCAACTTCCTCGACGGCGCCGGCCGGCTGTCGGGTTTCCACATCGACCTGGCGCGGGCCATCTGCGCCGAACTCGGCATCGTCGAGAAATGCCAGATCCAGGCCATGCCCTGGAACGAACTCGAAGACGCGCTGCGGAAAGGCGAAGGCGAAGCGATCATCGCCGGCATCGCCGCGACGCCGGAGAGCCGCCAGAAATACGCTTTCTCGCGCTCCTACCTGCAATTTCCGGCGCGCTTCGTCATGCCCAAGACCAAGGCTTTCACCGAGCCGATCCTCGACAAGCTGCGCAGCAAGCGGGTCGGCGTGCTTGCCGGCTCGGCGCATGAGAAGATGCTGCGCGACTATTTCGGCACCGTCCAGGTCGTGCCCTTCGACAAGCCCGAGAACCTCTATGCCGATCTGAAGTCCGGCAAGATCGACGCTGCCTTCGGCGATGGCATGCGCTTTTCTTTCTGGCTGGGCGGCTCCGACGCGGCCGGCTGCTGCCGCTTCGCGGGCGGACCCTACCTGGCGCCGGAATATCTGGGATCGGGCATGGCGATCGCCACCCGGACAGGCGACCCGGCGCTCGCCGCGGCCTTCGACTATGCTCTGCAGGAGATCTCGATCAAGGGTACCTTCGCCGAGTTCTACCTGCGCTATTTCCCGGTCAGCTTCTTCTGAGGGGCTGCCGATATTCAGCTGAGGCCGGCCCTCCGCTGCCAGTCAACTGTCACGTCAGCGTGCGCAGCCGGGCCTTGGCCGCGCGGGCGATCGCGGCGACGGTCAGCGTGTCGAGATCGAGCCGGAGGCGGACGAGTTGCAGGACCCGGACTTCTTCCATGCGCATTTCAAGATCGACGGCCGCGACCTCGAAGGCGGCGGCATAGGCGGTATCGCGAAGCCGCTCCGGCAGGGCCTCGCCGACGCGCGCAAGCACGCCTTCCAGACCGTCCTCTTCGTGCAAGGCTTTCTGGCACGCCTGCGCCACCGGAACCAGCCTGTCGCGATTGAAATCGACGAACACCGGCCATGTGCGGACGACGTCCCCGATCCGAGCCAGCTCGACATCGGTCATGTCGCGGTCGGAAGCCGAAGTGATGACCATCAGATAGATCAAAGCTTCGTGCGGCGTCAGCAAAGGCATTCAAAACTCCTTGAGTGCGAGACTCGAACGTAGGAACGCCATTGCGGCACCGCAAGGAAAACCGCCGCAAATCGTTGACGCTCCGGTCAGTCGCGCCTAGAGACCGGTTGAAAATCTTACCGGGCGAAAGCCTGCCCACGACCGGAACTTCGACATGACGGGATCAAACGCAATCGATCTCAATCCTGAGATGCTTGCCGCGGCAGCCGACAGCAAGGCTTGGCCGTTCGAGGAAGCGAAGAAAATCATCGCGCGCTACAAGGGCAAGGATTTTCCCGAAACCGTCCTGTTCGAGACCGGCTACGGCCCGTCCGGCCTGCCGCATATCGGCACCTTCGGCGAGGTGGCCCGCACCACGATGGTGCGGCATGCCTTCCGTGTGCTGACCGGGGACAAGATCAAGACGAAGCTGCTGTGCTTCTCCGACGACATGGACGGCATGCGCAAGATTCCGGACAATGTTCCGGACCGCGCCGCGCTCGAGCCGCATCTGCACAAGCCGCTTTCATCGGTGCCCAATCCATTCGGCGGCGACTATGCGAGCTTTGCCGACCACAACAACGCGATGCTGTGCCGCTTCCTCGACACGTTCGGCTTCGACTACGAGTTCGCCAGCGCGACCGAATACTACAAGTCGGGCCGCTTCGACGAGGTGCTGCTGCGCGCCGCCGAACGCTATGACGAGATCATGGCGGTGATGCTGCCGACGCTTGGGCCGGAGCGCCAGGCGACCTACAGTCCGTTCCTGCCGATCTCGCCGAAGAGCGGCCGCGTGCTCTATGTGCCGATGAAGCATGTCGATGCCCAAGCCGGCACCATCACCTTTGACGATGAGGACGGCACCGAAACCACCCTGTCGATCAAGGGCGGCAAGGTTAAGCTGCAGTGGAAGCCGGATTTCGGCATGCGCTGGGCGGCGCTCGGCGTCGATTTCGAAATGTTCGGCAAGGATCACCAGACCAATGCGGCGATCTACGACCGCATCTGCAACATCCTTGGCGGGCGGGCGCCGGAGCATTTCGTCTACGAGCTGTTTCTCGACGAGAACGGCCAGAAGATCTCGAAATCGAAAGGTAACGGTCTCACCATCGACGAGTGGCTGACCTACGCGCCGACCGAGAGCCTCGGCCTCTATATGTTCCAGCGGCCGCGTCAGGCCAAGAAGCTCTACTTCGACGTCATCCCGAAGGCGGTCGATGAATATTACGCCTTCCTCTCCGCCTATCCGCGGCAGGCGTGGAAGGAGCGGCTCGGCAATCCTGTCTGGCACATGCATGACGGCAACCCGCCCGCGATCGACCTGCCGGTGCCGTTCGCGTTGTTGCTCAATCTGGTCAGCGCCTCCAACGCGCATGACAAGGCGGTGCTGTGGGGCTTCATCTCGCGGCATGCGCCGGGCGTGACGCCAGCGACGCATCCCGAGCTCGACCGGCTGACCGGCTATGCGATCCGCTACTTCGAGGACTTCGTGAAGCCGAGCAAGGTTTATCGCGCTGCCGACGAGGTGGAGCGCGAGGCCCTGGCGAAGCTTTCCGACGCGCTTGGCGCGCTGCCCCAGGGTGCCGACGGCGAGGCGATCCAGAACGCCGCCCTCAACGTCGCGCGGCGGATCGAGCGCTATCAGGACCATTCCAAGCAGAGCCCGGAGGGCGGACCCGGGGTGTCGGTCGCCTTCTTCCAGATGATCTACCAGGTGCTGATCGGGCAGGAGCGCGGGCCGCGCTTCGGTTCCTTCGCGGCGCTCTACGGCATCGCCGAAACACGCGCGCTCATCGAGCGGGCGCTGCTTGGGCAGTTGGCGGCGTAACGGCGCCGTCTTCCGCCGGCAGGATGGTATCCGGCGCGTCAGGCGCCGGGCCGGTGGCCGCCGGCAAAGACGGCAGCCCGCCAAGGTCCGGGGCGGTACCGAAGATGCCCTTCTTCGCAGCGCGTGCCTTGTCTTCCGCTTCGAGATACGGGCCGCTCTGCGCGGCGCGTGCCCAGCCGTTCTCCACCAGCCACTGGCCGACATCCTTGTTGCCAACCCAGCACTCGGCCACGACGGTGTCGCGCCCGCCTTGCGCGGGTACCGCGCACATCACCGTGCGCCCGCGCAGGAAAGCGCGAAACGCTGTCCGGGCGCGAGCGCCGCAGTCCCAGGACCTGCTCCCGTCGCTGCAGATCTCGTCAGCTGCGACGACATCCACTCCGGAAACGGCGACAATATACCCCTTGGCCTCGATCAGGCCGGCGGCGGTTGCCACAGGCTGGAACAGCTTGGTGCCATCCCGGCCATCCGGCATTTTCGATTTGCGTGGCTTGAGCGGCCCGGCCAGCGCCAGATCGCTGAGCGGGGCGCGCGGCTCGACCCGTTCGAGCTCCTCGGCGGGCAGTTCCGGCGGTGCCACCACTTCAGGATCGATCATCCGCGAATGCGGCACCGCCTTTGGAGAAGCGGCGGAACCGGGAATGGCAGAGTTGGCCGGTGCCTCAGGCGCGAACTCGGCGTCTTGCGCTAGGTCGGCAACCGCGGCCGGATCGATCTGGTCGACCGTGACGACGCTTTCGTTGCCTTTCAGCGAGCGGCCTCCGGCAACGACCAGCGCCGCCATTGCCGGTACTGTCAGAACCGCCAGGACAAAATGGACGACCCGCACCAGTCCGGTCCTACTGGCTTGCCCAGACGATCCGCGCCACCCATTCGACCTCGCGCATTGGAATGTCGCGGTCCGGGTGGGCGGGATTGAGCGAGACCAGGAGAATCGACTTGGCGGTCTGCCGATCGAGCACCTTGGCCATCACCTCGCCGGTAACAGTCTTGACGACAACGCGATCGCCCTTGCGCGTGGGGGCGCCCGGCTCGACGATCAGCACGTCTCCGTTGCGGTAGAGCGGCAGCATGGAATCGCCCTGGACCTTCAGCGCGTAGGAACTTTCCGCCGCCCGCGTCGGGAGTTCCACAAGATCCCAGCCCTGCCCCGAAGGATAGCCGGCATCGTCGAAGAATCCGCCAGCCCCGGCCTGGGCGAATCCAAGCAGCGGCACGGCGCTGTGCGGCTGCGGAGCGGCGGAGCCGAGGCGTCCTTCGACTAGGCCGGTGAATTCTTCCAGCGAAGCTCCCGTCGCCTCGATGATCTTGGCCAGGGACTCCGTCGATGGCCAACGCGGCCGGCCGTCCGAAGACAGGCGTTTCGACTTGTTGAAGGCGGTTGAATCAAGGCCGGCGCGTCGGGCGAGACCGGAAGCCGACAGCGAATAGCGCTCGGCCAGAGCGTCGATGGCTGCCCATACGCGATCGTGTGAGAGCACGCTCGCTCTCCTTCGAAACAGGAAAAAATGCCTCTGACTGTCTACCGCGGGACCGCCTGATTGTCCACATGAGCAAGCGGCTGCTCAGCAATAATGCATCTGCGCCGGGCACGGAAGGGTCGGGCCAAATTCTCCGACATACCTGCGTGCAGGAAAGCGATGCGTGCCCGAAAGACAAGCCGGCTTCGCCGATCGGAAAGAGCCACGGCTTGAAGCCGTGGCCTTCGGGCGCGCTGCTGCGTCCTTGCTATCCAAGGATGCAAGGCGCAGCAGGCGTGCCCAAACGTCCGATCGTCAAGCCGCCTCCTTGACTTCGCCCTTCTGGTAAGGATCGAAGCGCTGGTAGAAGGTCTCGCCCTTCTCGGCCATGTCGAGCAGCAGCCGGGGCGGCTTGAACTCGGCGCCATATTTCTTCTGCAGAGCCTTGGCGATCTTGACGAACTGCCTGGCGCCGATGCCGTCGATATAGGAGAGCGCACCACCGGTGAAGGGCGCGAAGCCGAAGGCAAGGATCGAGCCGACATCGGCCTCGCGCGGATCGGTGACGATCCCCTCTTCCATGACGCGCACCGCTTCCAAAGCGATGGTGACCAGGAGGCGCTGCTTCAGTTCCTCATAGTCGACCTTCTCCGGCTTGAGCTGCGGGTAGAGCTCCTTCAGGCCCGGCCACAGCTTCTTCTTCGCCGGCTTCGCCGGATAGTCGTAGAAGCCCTTGCCGTTCTTGCGGCCGAAGCGGCCATGGGTATCGACCAAGGTGTTGATCAGCGCCATCTGCTTCGGGTCAACGGCCTTCTCGCCGAGATCCCTGATGGTCTGCTTCATGATCTTCTGGGCGAGATCGATCGCCGTCTCGTCGGTCAGCGCCAGCGGCCCGACCGGCATGCCGGCGGCCTTGGCGGCGTTCTCGATCATCGCCGCCGGGACGCCTTCGATCAGCATCTTGTAGGCTTCCGACATGTAACGCAGGACGCAGCGGTTGACGTAGAAGCCGCGCGTGTCATTGACCACGATCGGCGTCTTCCTGATGGCGCGCACGAAGTCGATGGCCGTCGCAAGCGCCTTGTCGCCGGTCTTCTTGCCGAGGATGATCTCGACCAGCATCATCTTGTCCACCGGCGAGAAGAAGTGGATGCCGATGAAGTTCTTCGGCCGCGACGAGTTCTTGGCCAGCGCGGTGATCGGGATGGTTGAGGTGTTGGAGGCAAAGATCGCCGACGACTTCAGCACAGCCTCGGCCTTCTCGGTGGCGTCCTTCTTCACGGCCGAATCCTCGAATACCGCCTCGACGACGAGATCACAGCCCGCCAGATCGGCATAGTCGGCTGTCGGGGTGATCAGCGAGAGCAGCTTGTCCTTCTCCTCGGGCTTGGCACGGCCCTTCTTCACCTGGTCGGTCATCAGGCTGTCGGAATGGGCCTTGCCCTTCTCGGCCGCTTCCATGTCACGATCGAGGAGCACGACCGGAATGCCGGCTTTTGCGGTGACATAGGCGATGCCGGCACCCATGAAGCCGGCGCCGAGGATGCCGATCTTCTTGAACTTGGTGTCCGGCACACCGGCCGGGCGACGCGCGCCCTTGTTCAATTCCTGCAGCGAGATGAACAGCGAGCGGATCATCGCCGCCGCTTGCCTGGTCTGCATGATCTCGGTGAAGTAGCGCTGCTCGATCTTCAGCCCGGTGTCGAACGGCACCAGCAGGCCTTCATAGACGCATTTCAGGATCGCCGCCGCGGCCGGATAATTGCCGTAAGTCTCGCGGCGCAGGATTGCGATGGCCGGCGGCCAGAGATTGGCGCCGGCCGCCGAATAGACCGGCCCGCCGGGCAGCTTGAAGCCCTTCTCGTCCCAGGGCGCGACCGGCCTCAGGCCATTCCTGATCATTGCCTTGGCGGTCTCGACGAGCTTCGAAGGTTCGGCGATCTCGTGGATCAGGCCCATCTGCTTCGCCTTTTGCGGCGACAGGTTCTGGCCGCTGGTCAGCATCTGCAGCGCCTGCTGCTGGTCCGTCAGCCGCGGCACGCGCTGGGTGCCGCCGGCGCCCGGGAAGATGCCGATCTTCACCTCGGGAAGGGCCATCTTCACCTTGTCGGAATCGGCCGCGACGCGGCCATGGCAGGCAAGGGACAGCTCGAAGGCGCCGCCCATGCAGGTGCCGTTGATCGCCGATACCCATGGCTTGCCGCAGGTTTCCAGCTTGCGGAACAGGCCCGTCATGTAGCCGGCATTGTCGAACAGCGCCTTGGTGGCCTTCTCGAGGTCCTTCTCCTTGTCGGCGGCGAAGGTGGCGAGCATCTTCTGCAGCATGGTGATGTCGGCACCGCCGGAAAAGCTGTCCTTGCCCGAGGTGATCACCGCGCCCTTGATGGCGGCGTCGCCGGCCACCTGGTCGACGATGGCATTCAACTCCCGCATCGCCTCTTCGGTGAACACGTTCATGGAGCGGCCCGGCATGTCCCAGGTGACCAGCGCAATGCCGTCGGCGTCGACGTCGAGGGTGAAATTGGTATAGCTCATCTTCTCTCTCCCCGTCAGACGCGTTCGATGATGGTGGCGGTGCCCATGCCGGCCCCGATGCAGAGCGTGACCAGCGCTGTGTTCAGGTCGCGGCGCTCGAGTTCGTCCAGCACGGTGCCGAAGATCATGGCGCCGGTGGCGCCGAGCGGATGGCCCATGGCGATCGCGCCGCCATTGACGTTGATCTGGTCGTGCGGGATCTCGAAGGCCTGCATGTAGCGCAGCACAACGGAAGCAAAGGCTTCGTTGAGTTCGAAGAGGTCGATGTCCGACAGCTTCATCTTGGCGCGCTTCAAGAGCTTCTCGGTGACGTCGACCGGACCGGTCAGCATCAGCACCGGCTCGGAACCGATATTGGCGAAGGCACGGATCCGGGCGCGTGGCTTCAGGCCCATCGCCTTGCCGCCTTTCTTCGAGCCAAGCAGCACCGCGGCGGCGCCGTCAACGATACCGGAGGAGTTGCCGGCATGATGGACATGGTTCACTTCCTCGACTTCCGGGTGCTTCTGCACGGCGACCGCATCGAAGCCACCCATTTCGCCCGGCATGACGAAGGACGGGTTGAGCGATGCCAGCGACTGCATGTCGGTCGAGGGGCGCATGTGCTCGTCATGATCGAGAATGGTGAGGCCGTTCTGGTCCTTGACCGGGATCACCGAATTCTTGAAGCGGCCGTCGGCCCAGGATTTGGCCGCGCGCTTCTGACTCTCGACAGCGTAGGCGTCCACGTCGTCGCGGCTGAAGCCGTATTTGGTGGCGATCAGGTCGGCGGAAATGCCCTGCGGCACGAACCAGCCGGGCAGGCCGACCGACGGGTCCATGAACCAGGAACCGCCGGACATGCCCATGCCGACGCGCGACATGGATTCGACACCACCGGCAATGACGATCTCGTCCGCGCCTTGCGCGATCTTGGCGGCGCCGAAATTGATGGCGTCGAGGCCGGAAGCGCAGAAGCGCGAGATCTGCATGCCCGGCGCCTTGGTGTCGTAGCCCGCCTCAAAGGCGGCCGCGCGCGGAATGACCGAGCCCGCCTCCCCGACCGGATCGACGCAGCCGAAGATGATGTCGTCGACATTGCCGGTGTCCAGCCCATTGCGGTCGCGCAGAGCCTCAAGCGTCCTGGCGGCAAGCCGTACCGCCGGCACCTCGTGCAGCGAGCCATCCTTCTTGCCCCTGCCGCGCGGGGTGCGCACGGCGTCATAGACGTAAGCTTCGGCCATTTTCGTGCTCCTTGGGTTTGCCGGCCGCCGCGCTCAGAGCGAGCGCCCGATCAGCAATTTCATGATCTCGTTGGTACCGCCATAGATGCGCTGGACGCGGGCGTCGCGGAACATGCGGGCGATCGGATACTCGTTCATGTAGCCATAGCCGCCATGCAGTTGAAGGCATTCGTCGACGACCTTGCCCTGCAGGTCGGACAACCAGTATTTCGCCATCGAGGCCGTGACGGGGTCGAGGCCGCCATCAATGTGGCGCGCGACGCAATCATTGTAGAAGACGCGGCCGATCGTGGCCTCGGTTTTCAGCTCGGCAAGCTTGAACTGAGTGTTCTGGAAATCGATGATCGCCTTGCCGAAGGCCTTGCGCTCCTTGACATAGTCGATGGTGAGCGCCAGCGCTCGCTCGATCATGGCGATGGCGCCGGTGCCGATCTGCAGCCGCTCCTGCGGCAATTGCTGCATCAACTGGACGAAGCCCTTGCCCTCCTCGTGCCCAAGCAGGTTCGAGGTCGGCACGCGCACATCATTGAAGAACAGCTCGGAGGTGTCATTGGCCTTGAGGCCGATCTTGTCGAGGTTGCGGCCGCGCTCGAAACCTTCGACCTCGTCGGTCTCGACGACGATCAACGAGGTGCCCTTGGCGCCCTTGTCCGGATCGGTCTTGGTGACGACGATGATCAGGTTGGCGAGCTGGCCGTTGGTGATGAAGGTCTTGGAGCCGTTGATCTTGTAGTGGTTGCCGTCCTTCTCGGCGCGGGTCTTGACGCCCTGCAGGTCCGAGCCGGCGCCAGGCTCGGTCATGGCGATGGCGCCGATCAAATCGCCCGTCGCCAGCTTCGGCAGCCACTTCTGCTTCTGCTCCTCGGAGCCGTAATGCAGGATGTAAGGGGCTACAATCGAATTGTGCAGGCCGATGCCGAAGCCGTCCACGCCGACATGGCCGATCGCCTCGATGATGGCGCTCTCATGCGCGAAGGTGCCGCCCGAGCCGCCGTATTGCTCCGGCATCGAGGCGCAGAGCAGGCCGGCGGCGCCCGCCTTCAGCCAGCTCTGCCGGTCGACCATCTCGTTCTTCTCGAACTCGTCGTATCGCGGCGCGATCTCTTCCGACATGAAGCGGGCCGCCATGTCGTAAAGCATGCCGACGTCGTCCGCCGCCCAGGCGGGCTTCGGCAAGCCAAGAACTTCGGCTGGGTTTGTCGCCACGATTTCCTCCGCGTTCCGACAAGTGTGGGCCGGCTTTGCCGGCCCGCCAAACCTAGAACGCTTCCGCCGGCAGCGCCATTAGCGTATCCGCGCCACTGGAAATGCGCGCGAGGCGCGTCGCGGTCTCCGGCATGATCCGCTCCATGAAGAAGCGCGCCGTCACCAGCTTGCTGTCGTAGAAGGCGGAAGCGCCATTGGCGCCCTGCGCCAGCTTGGCTCCGGCGGCCTTGGCCATCTGTCCCCACATATAGCCCAGCGCCACCAGGCCGAAGAGATGCATGTAGTCGCTCGAAGCCGCCCCCGCATTGTCGGGCTTGGCCATGGCGTTCTGCACCAGCCACATGGTGGCGGCCTGCAGATCGTTGAGGCCCTTCTTCAGCGCCTTGGTGAAGGGCGCCATCTTCTCGTCGGCGCGGTTCTCCTCGCAGAACTCGCCGACCTCCTTGAAGAAGGCCTGCACGGCGCGACCGCCATTCTGACCCAGCTTACGGCCGACGAGGTCGAGCGCCTGGATGCCGTTGGCGCCCTCATAGATCATGGCGATGCGGGCATCGCGAACGAATTGGCTCATGCCGTGTTCTTCGATATAGCCGTGACCGCCGAACACCTGCTGCGCCATCACCGCATGGTCGAAGCCCTTGTCGGTGAGCACGCCCTTGACCACCGGCGTCAGCAGCCCGGTGTAGTCGTCGGCGGCCTGGCGATCCTTGTCATCACCGGCACGATGGGCCACGTCGGACTTGATCGCCGTCCACAACGCCAGCGCGCGGCCAGCCTCGTTGAAGGCCTTCATGGTCATCAGCGAGCGGCGGACATCGGGATGGACGATGATCGGGTCGGCCTTCTTGTCGGGCGCCTTGGCGCCGGAGAGCGAGCGGCCCTGCAACCGATCCTTGGCATAGGAGACGGCGTTCTGGTAGGCGATCTCAGAGAGCGAAAGCCCCTGCAGGCCGACGCCAAGGCGGGCCTCGTTCATCATCGTGAACATGGCCTTCAGGCCACCGTTCAAGTCGCCGAGGAGCGTGCCCTCGGCCTCATCGTAATTCATGACACAGGTCGAGTTGCCGTGGATGCCCATCTTCTCCTCGATGGAACCGCAGGAGACAGTGTTCCGCTCGCCGGGGTTTCCGGAAGCATCGAGCTTGAGCTTCGGCACGATGAACAGCGAAATGCCCTTGACGCCTTCCGGGGCGCCTTCGACGCGGGCCAGCACCAGATGGACGATGTTGTCCGACATGTCGTGCTCGCCGGCGGAGATGAATATCTTCTGGCCGGAAATCCTGTAGGTGCCGTTGCCGTTCGGCACGGCTTTGGTACGCAGCAGGCCAAGATCGGTGCCGCAATGCGGCTCGGTCAGGTTCATGGTGCCGGTCCAGGCGCCCTCGACCATTTTCGGCAGCCAGGTGGCTTTCTGCTCGTCGGTGCCATGGGTAATGATGGCGGCGATCGCACCCTGCGTCAGGCCGGGATACATCATCAGCGCCATATTGGCGGAGATCATGTATTCGGAGACGGCGGTGTGCACGCTGTAGGGCAGACCCTGGCCGCCAAACTCGGCGGGTGCGGCGAGCCCCATCCAGCCGCCCTTGCGATACTGGTCGAAGGCTTCCTTGAAACCCCTGGGCGTCGTCACCGAACCGTCATCGTGGCGCACGCAGCCTTCCATGTCGCCGACCCGGTTCAGCAGATGCATGACGTTCTCGGCAAGCTTGGCGCCTTCGGCAAGGATCGCCTCGAGCACATCCGGCGTTGCGTCCGAGAAACCGGGAAGATTGGAAAAGCGCTGATAACCGAGCACATCGTTGAGCACGAACAGCGTGTCTTGGATCGGCGCCCTGTAAATCGTCATCCCTTCCTCCACCCCTTGCGGTCTTGGCCAGGCAGCAAGCTCCCGTTTTCAAACCTAAACGGGAAGCCGACCAATGTTGACGCTCGCATAGCAAAAATTGACGTTTGCGTAAACGTCAATCTTGTCGCAGCCAAAAATATTCGAGGAGCGGAGCGGGCAACGCGGCAACAGAAAAGCCGCGTCGCCAATGGCCATGCGGCTCCTGTTGGTTGGTAGGCGTCGCCGTTAAGCGAGACTGCTCAGCCGGCGGCGCTCGCCTGCATCGCGGCGCGCTCGCTCAGCATCTGGCGTACCGCCGTCATCGAATTGCTCAGCTCGTTGATGGCGTCCTCGATGAGCGCCCGCTGTTTCTGCAGGCGAGCGAGCTGCTTCTCCGACTTGTCGAGCGCCAGCCGCAACTGCTTGGTGTTGGAACCGGTCGGATCATAAAGGTCCATCATCTGCTTGACGTCGCGCAGCGAGAACCCGACCTTGCGGCCGAGCAGGATCAGCTTCAGCCGAGCCTTGTCGCGCCGCGTGTAAAGACGCGTCGAGCCGTCGCGCTTCGGATTGAGCAGGCCTTTGTCTTCATAGAAACGCAGCGTGCGCAAGGTCACGCCATATTTCTTGGCCATCTCGCCGATGCGGGCGAGTTCTTCGCCGGCTTCGGCCTGTATGTCATTGCTATTGGCCGCGGCCTCGCCGGGCGAAACAAGTTTCATGGTCACTGGCTTTCCCCTGATGGCGTCGCGGTCGCGGACCAAGCGTCGCCTGAGTGGAAGCGGGGGCGTGCTTCCAATCGTGGTTTCGACAAATCAATCGCAAGAGGCACGCTTCGCACCTTTTACGTTTACGTCAATTCTATATCGACAGCCGCCCTGTGACGCAAGGGCGTTGTGGGCGAGGAACTTTATGCCGCAGCTTCGCCGCACACAGGCAGGAAGTTTCAACTTCTTAAGCTTGGTTAACGCCTTGTTTACCACGTTGGGCGAAATGTGCGCAGGTCGGTCACCCGTGGTTATCCTGTAGCGAATTCTTCACGGTTTTTCGAAGCGCGGGTGAAAACCCGGGAAGCCTGTCTTCCGCCGCAGCAGAACCGCGCGGCCGCATCGTTCCCGGCAGGACTTTGGGAGCCGGCCAAGGCCGGCCATTCTGGACACGGGCGCATCGATGAACACCAAGCGGTCCTATCTCGATACACTCAACGCCGGCAGACAACGTCGGCCGCACACCTCGCTGGAGGAGCTGAATCGCTCGCTCGAAACTCTGGAGCAGCGGCTCAGTCGCGGCGACATGCCCGAGCGCGGCGATCCGCGGCGGCCGGCAATCGAGCCCCGCTATGCCGCCGCGCAACCCTATGACGAGCCACGCTGGTATGAGGACCCCTATTCCAGGCAAAGCGAGCAAAATCGCGGGCCTCAGCCGCCGGCCGCCGCCGCTCCTGCCTTCGGCCAGAACTACCAGACCATCGCGCGCGACATCGATCGAGTGCGGGGCCAGGAAGACAGCGTCGCGATGGTCGGCAAGATCGCGGTTGAACTGCGCGGCCTGCGCGAGGAACTGCGCCACCAGATGACCGCGGGGCTGCGGCGCGAGTTCGACGCGCTGCGCAACGACATCGACAGCGCGATGCAGGCGAACAGCGCGCACGGCGCTCCGGCGGACAAGAGCAGCGCCGAGCTCGGCCTGGAATTCGAGCGCCTTTCCGGCGCCATCCAGACGCTTGCCGAAAAGAGCGACGACCGCAGCGTGAACCTGCTGCGGCTCGAATTGGAGCAGGTCAAGGCGGCGCTCGACACGCTGGCGCGCGAGGAGAGCGTGCGGGCCGTCGATCGGCGTTGGGACGATTTCGATCGCCGCTGGAGCGCCTTCGAGGACCGCGTCGACGCCGACCAGCGCCAGCGCGCGGAAGGTCCCAACCTTTCGGTGCTGACCGACCGGCTCGAGCAGATCAGCAGCGCCGTCAACAATCTGCCGGAGTCCCTGTCGCTGCGCTCGCTGGAAGAGAAGGTGCGCATGCTTGCCAGCGCTGTCGACCGTTTTGCCAGCCAGCAGACGACGCGCGGCAGCGAGACGCTCGCCATGATCGACGAGCGGTTGGACGAGATCTCCCGCGCCATCGTCGCCTCGACGGTCGCGGCCCAGGCCAACGCCTTCGATCCCGAGACATTCGGACGGATCGAGAAGCGCATCGCATCGCTCGCACAGCAGATCGACGAGGTTGCGCAGTCGCGGCCCGGCGCCGAGGTGATCGATCGCCTCAACCTCCTGTCGAGCCGGGTCGACGAGCTTGCCGGGCGCGCTCAGCTGCCCGAACAAGCCATCGAGCGTCTCGGCCAGCAGATCGCCTTGATTACCGACAAGATCGACCACGCGCCGGTCATGCCTGACGCCGACCAGATTTTTCAGGGGCTGGAGCAGCGCTTCGACGCGCTCTCCGCGCTGCTGGAACGGCGCCAGGGCGATGCGATTGAACAAAGCAACGCGCTGTTTCACGACCTCGAGCGGCGGCTGGACGAGGTCGCCAACAGGCTCGACCAGCGCATGCAGCAGGACGACAGCGCCAGCCTCATGGAGGCGATCGACGCCCGTTTTACCGCGCTTGCCAAGCGCATCGAGACGCGCACGCCAGATCCGGGAAACGAAATGGCGATCCGCGGCCTGGAAAGCCGACTCGAAGACATTTCCAGCCGACTGGAGCTGTCCGCGGCACAAGTCGCCGGTATCGATCCGGCCCTTATCCGCAGCCTGGAGGCGCAGGTCGCCGGCCTGTCGGCGCATCTATCCAAGCCTGGCACGTCCCTGCCCGAATTCGAGGACATCAGTCCACGGCTCACCGACATCGAGAAGTCGCTCGCCGGCACGCGGGACTCCATCCTCGGGGTCGCTCGCGAAGCGGCGGAGAACGCCGTCAGGTCGCTCGCCGAATCGAGTTCGGCCACAGCCGCGTCGAACGCGACAGCGGTGGCCGGCCTAGCCCAGGATCTGAAGACGCTCGAGGCGCTTACCCGCCGCTCCGACGAGCGCAATTCGCGGACCTTCGAGGCAATTCACGACACATTGCTCAAGATCGTCGACCGGCTGGGCTCGCTGGAGACCGACGAACCCAGCGAGGCGGTCAGCGAGCTGGTGGACCCGCAACCCGCCAGCAGGCGGGCGGGCCGCAAGATCGCGGTTCAGGACGCGCCGTCGATGGACATCGACCAGCCGCTGCCGCTGCCCGGAGACATGGCCGATGTCGACGCGCGCGCCGCCGCGATCATGCGCGAGGAGTTGGCCATGCACGAGCCGGTTGCGGATGCCGAAGCGGCTGCGCGCAACGAACCGGCCATGCGCGCCGAACCTGTTCCGCGCACGCCCTCGGAGGCTGCGGCGGCCGCCGCCGTCGCGGCACTCGGATCGGATGCGACGGCCGAAAAGCCCGAGAAGGCGGGCCGCAAGAAGTCTATGTTCGGCGGACTGGCACGCGCCTTCAGGAGCAAGAAGGACACGGATACGCCGCCGCTTGCCGGCTCGGCGCCAGTGGGCGACGTCCCGACGGTCGACATCGACGAACCGCTCGATCCCAAGGCAGCCAACCGGCCGCTGGAGCCGGGCTCCGGCGCGCCGGACCTCAACGCCATCATGAAGCGCGTTCGCGACGAGCGCGGCGCCCAGCCTGCCAGGCGCGGCGAAACCGACGCCGCCAAGTCCGACTTCATCGCGGCCGCACGCCGCGCGGCCCAGGCCGCCGCAGCGGAGGCCGACGCGCTGAAGCGGCAATCGACCATGACGGGACCGGTGAAGGCGCTGAGGATCGGCGATCTGCTCAAGGCGCGGCGCAAGCCGATCCTGATGGCGGCCGCCGCAATCATGATGGCGCTGGCCGGCCTGCAGCTCGGCAAGGCCTTCTTCTCCGATCCGGCGCCGGTGGCCAGAAACGACGCACCGGCCGTCTCCGCGCAGAAGGTCGAAACCGCATCGCTCAACGCAACCAGCGCGCCGAAGCCCGACACCGGTGCTAAAAGGCCCGAAACCGCACCCGCCCGGACTGTCAGGCAGGCGGAGGCCACCGCCCAGCCATCCGGCCCCGAAATGCCGGCCGCCACAGCGCCAGCCGCCTCGACGCCTGCTGCGGCGACTCTCGCCGCGCCGGCCCAGCCTGCGCCGGCTCCGATGGCCTCGGCTGCTCATGCCGAGGCGGCAGCTCCGGTCGTGAACTCGCCTGCCATGGACACGGACGCAGACACCCAGCCGACGGCCAGCGCGCCGGCGACGACATCCGCGGACATGACGGGCGCGGTGACGCGAACGGACAGCAAGACCGAGACGGCGGCTGCAAAGATCGACATTCCGACCGAGGTCGGCCCGGTGGCGCTGCGCGACGCGGCCGCCGGCGGCGACGCCAAGGCGCTGTTCGAAATCGGCTCGCGCTACGCCGAATCGCGTGGCGTGAAGGAAGACATGACAGCAGCCGCCAAATGGTACGAGAAGTCCGCCGAGCTCGGCTTCGCGCCGGCCGAATACCGCATCGGCAATTTCTACGAGAAGGGCATCGGCGTCGGGCGCGACATCAAGAAGGCCAAGACCTACTACCAGCTCGCCGCCGAACAGGGCAACGCCAGCGCCATGCACAATCTGGCTGTGCTGTTCGCCATGGCGGCGGACGGCGTGACCGACAATGAATCGGCGACGCACTGGTTCCAGGCCGCCGCGGACCTCGGCGTCAAGGACAGCCAGTTCAATCTCGGCATCCTGTCGGCCAAGGGCGTCGGCATGAAGCAGAACCTGGAGGACTCCTACAAGTGGTTCGCGCTCGTCGCTAAGACCGGCGACAAGGACGCGGCCGCCAAGCGGGACGAGATCGCCAATGCGCTCAGGCCCGAGCAGCTCGAGCGCGCCCGCGCCGCCACCGAGCTTTGGAAGCCAAAGCCGCTCAACGCGGCCGCCAACTCGGCCGATATCCCGGAATCCTGGCAGGACAGCACGCCGCAGACGACCGCCAGCATCGACATGAAGAAGGCGGTGCAGAACATCCAGCTGATTCTCAACAAGAACGGCTACGATGCCGGCGGCGCCGACGGCGTCATGGGCGACAAGACCAAGACCGCCATCATGGCCTTCCAGACCGACAACAAGATGAAACCGACCGGCGAGATCGACGAACCGCTCGTCAAGGCGCTGCTGGCACACAAATAACGGCAGAAGCGTCGCATACGCAACGCCTTGCCATAGATTTGCCTGTTAACTGATTGAGATGGCTTTTTGTTTCGGCGCGGCGGCGGGGTTGATCCCGCCGCCGCGCCGGCGCAAGAAAAAATTGGCTTTTCGGTGCGAGACTGCTGGGGACGGCGGCGTTCGCCGACAGGCAAAGTTGATCGAGACAGACGGGTGGGCATCTATCTCCCGATCGCGGAAATTTCCGTAAACGTCTTCGTGCTGCTGGCGATGGGCGCCGCGGTGGGTTTCCTGTCGGGCATGTTCGGCGTGGGGGGCGGCTTTCTGATCACGCCGCTCCTGATCTTCTACAACATCCCGCCGGCCATCGCGGTCGCCACCGGGGCCAACCAGGTCATCGCCTCTTCCTTCTCCGGCGCGCTTTCGCACATGAAACGCGGCACGCTCGACTTCAAGCTTGGCGGCGTGCTTCTGGCCGGCGGCATCGTCGGCTCGACGGGCGGCGTCTTCGTCTTTGCGCTGCTGCGCCGGATCGGCCAGTTGGACCTGTTCATCTCGCTGCTCTACGTCGCCTTGCTCGGCACTGTCGGCGGGCTCATGCTGGTCGAGAGCGTGAACGCGCTGCGCGCCACGCGCAGCGGCGCGGCACCAGTGCTGAAGAAGTCCGGCCAGCACAACTGGATCCACCGGCTGCCGCTCAAGATGCGCTTCCGCGCCTCGAAACTGTTCGTCAGCGTCATTCCTGTGCTGGGGCTCGGCGCCGGCATCGGCTTCCTGTCGTCGATCATGGGCGTCGGCGGCGGCTTCATCATGGTGCCAGCGCTGATCTATCTGCTCAAGGTGCCGACCAATGTAGTCATCGGCACCTCGCTGTTCCAGATCATCTTCACCTCGGCCTACACCACGCTGGTGCATGCCTCGACCAACCAGACCGTCGACGTGATCCTCGCCTTTCTGCTGATGGCCGGCGGCGTTGCCGGGGCGCAATATGGCGCCAAGGCCGGCCAGAGACTGCGCGGCGAGCAGTTGCGGGCGCTTCTGGCGCTGCTGGTGCTGGCCGTCGCCGTCCGCCTCGCCATCGACTTGTTCGTGACGCCGCCCAATCGCTATTCGCTCGCGGGCCTGAGCTGATGGCGGGTTTGAGAGCATTCGCCGCTACCGTTTCGCTTTCCATGCTCTTCGCCCTGTCGGGGGCGAATGCGCAGACGCCGCCCCTTGCCGAAAACATTCAGATCGGCCTTTCCACTGACGCCATTTCCATCACGGCCGGATTCTCAGGCGCCGACCTCACCATCTTCGGATCGCTCGAAAATCCCGATCCGCTGATAGCGCGCCAGGGGCGCTATGACGTCGTCGTCGTTCTGGAAGGGCCGCCTAGACCGGTCGTGGTCCGGCGCAAGGACAGGATCCTCGGCGTCTGGATCAACCTGGAATCGGAGACGTTCGAGAACGTGCCGGTGTCCTACTCGGTCGCTACGACGCGACCGCTGCAGGACATTGCCGAGCCGACCAAATACAGGCAGCTCTCGCTCGGCTCCCAGAACCTCTACATGAAGCCCGCCGACGAGACCGACAGTCCGGCGACGATCCAAGAATTCACCGCCGCGCTGCGCGAGCGCAAGGCAGCGACCGGCCTCTATAGCGAGAATGTCGGCGGCGTGCAGTTCCTGTCGCAGAACCTGTTCCGCGCCACCGTCCGGCTGGCGCCCAACATCCCGGTCGGCACCCACAAGGCGCGCGCCTTCTTGTTCAAGAGCGGCATGTTCGTCAAGGAAAGCTCCGCCCAGCTCGAAATCCGCAAGTCCGGCTTCGAGCAGTCGATCTTCCGCGTCGCGCATGATTATTCCTTCTTCTACGGCGTTTTCGCCGTCTCGCTCGCCATGCTCACGGGCTGGCTCGGAAGGCTCGTCTTCCGCAAGGATTGACGCCCAGCGCAAAAGAAGGCTTTCCCTTTTCCCGCTTTTGCGATAAGTCGCCGCCTCCCAGCTGAAGCGCATCGCGAGGCGCTTCAGGTCTTTGTTTTGGTGCATGTCGTCCGGCCCAAAACCGCTGCACACTTTTGGGCGACATGCACTAAGGACAAACACACACATTCAAATTTCGGCAGGCGGTCCGGCCATCCGGATGACGGCACGTCTTTCGCCGCCAGCGACCTGCTGCGACAGAACCAACGACAGGAGGCTGCTATGCAATCGGCATTCGGCGGCATCGATTTCGGCACGTCCAATTCGACGGTGGGCGTGATCCGGAACGGGCAGGCGCGACTTGTGGCGCTGGAGGGCGAACAGCCCACCTTGCCAAGCGCCGTGTTCTTCAACTTCGAGGACGGCCATACCTATTTCGGGCGCCGTGCGATCACCGACTACACCGACAGCATCGAAGGGCGGCTGATGCGCTCGCTGAAGAGCGTGCTCGGCAGTTCGCTCGCCAACGAGAAGACGCGCATCAAGGCGCGCCTGATCGGCTTCACCGATATCATCGGGCTCTTCATCAGCCATCTCAAGAAGCGGCTGGAGGACGATGCCGGCGGTCCGGTCGAGCGCGTCGTGCTTGGCCGCCCGGTGCAGTTCGTCGACGACGATGCCGAGGCCGATGCGAAAGCGCAGGGCGAGTTGGAGAAGGCGGCGCATGCGCAAGGCTTCAAGCACATCGCCTTCCAGTTCGAGCCGATCGCGGCGGCGCTCGACTACGAGCAGAACGTTGCCCGCGAAGAACTGGCGCTGATCGTCGACATGGGCGGCGGCACGTCCGACTTCTCGGTGGTGCGCGTGTCGCCGGAGCGCGCCCGCTCGGGCGATCGCAAGAGCGACATCCTCGCCAACCGCGGCATCCATATCGGCGGAACCGATTTCGACCGGCTGCTCAGCATTGCGCATATCATGCCCGAGCTCGGCTATCTGACGCGGACCAAGGACCACAAGCGCAATCTGCCGGCGAGCTACTTCATCGACCTCGCGACCTGGCAGCGCATCAACCTCGTCTACACCGCCAAGGCGATGTCGGACCTGAAGCAAGTCCGATTCGAGGCCGAGCGCGCCGACCTGGTCGACCGCTTCATCCACATCGTCGAGCACCGCTATGGGCATGCCTTGGCCGGCTTGGTCGAAAGAGCCAAGATCGCGCTGACAGACCAGTCCGCGGCCGAGGTAAAGGTGTCGCTGCCCGGCGCGCGCTTTGCGGCCGAGATCACGCGATCCGGCCTGGAAGAGACGATCAGGGCAGACATCGACCGGGTGACTGCGACGGTCCGCCAGACGATCGCCGATGCCGGCGTCCAGGCTTGCGCCATCACCGCGGTGTTCCTGACCGGCGGTTCCACCGCGATCCCGCTGGCGAAGCGCAGTATCCTTTCGCTCGTGCCGCAGGCCTCCGTCATCGAAGGCGACATGTTCGGCTCGGTCGGGCTCGGCCTGGCGCTGGACGCACAGCGCAAATTCGGCTGACCGTTAGCTCCGGTCCCCCGTCGGCGCTTCCACCTTGCCGGTCAGATGCGCCTTGAGCGCCATCTGCGCCAGGCTCGCCTGCCGGTCGCGGTGGGTGATCATGGCGAAATCACGCTTCGGCAAATCGACTGGCGCGGACCTCAAGCTGCCCTCCGCCAGCGAGCGCGCGACGACAAGCTCGGAGATGATGGTGGCGCCGGCACCGGCTTCCACGGCCTGGCGTACCGCCTCGTTGCTCGGCAGCACGAGAAATATCTGCAGCTCTGCCGGCGAAACCCCCTCGCCGTGGGCGAAGTCTTCGAGCGCCTCACGTGTACCCGAACCGCCTTCCCGGATGATCCAACGCAATGCCCTGATGTCGAGCTTGCCCGCCGACGTCTTCGGGATATCCGGATGCGAACGCGCCACCACCAGCATGAGCCGGTCCTCGTCGACCCGGGCACGCCGCAGGATGTCCGACTCCGTGCGCCCCTCGACCAGGCCGAAATCTGCGCGGCCATCAAGCACATTGGTCTCGACCTGCCTTGTGTTGCCAATGGTGACGCTGAGGCGCACCGCCGGATAGGCTTCATGGAACGAGGCGAGGCGGCGCGGCAGCCAATAGCTGGCGATGGTCTGGCTCGCGGCGATCGACAGGCTGCCGGTCACGGTCTGTGACACATGTTCGAGCACATTGTGCGCGGCGGCGGCGCGTTCAAGGACCGCCTTCGCCTCCGGCAGGAAGCGGTGGCCGGTCTGGGCAAGCTCGATATTGCGGCCGACCCGGTTGAACAGACGCACGCCATGCTGACTTTCAAGCGCGCGGATGGCAGCGGAGGCGGCCGATTGCGAGATGCCGAGCAACTCGGCCGCCTTGGTCATATGGCCATGCTCGGCGACGGCGACGAATATGCGCAACTGATCCAGGGTCATAGATCAACTAAGAAGCAAATACGATCGGAATTACAAGAGCAACTTGTTAGACAGATTGATTGACCTGTTCTAAATTCTTGCGGGAGTTTGGAAAAAATTGGCGGCCGCGCCGCAAGAGTTGGAATGATGGGACGCCTCAGATCCCTTTTCGCGCATTGGAGCCGCCGTCTGAAGCGGCTGTTCCAGGGCGAGCGCTACCATCCGGAACTCCATTACATGCGTGGACCGGGGCCGAAGACGAAAGCCAAGACTGCTGACGTCAAGAGCGTTCGCGGATCATGAAACACGCACCGCCGCGCGGCGCCAATTCCGCACCGTCGCAACGGCCGCTGGCCGAGACGCGCGCGCCCGACGAAGGCGATGGCGTCGACACCTCGCCCAGCGTCTCCGACCGCATCGCCAAGACGACCTGCTACATGTGCGCCTGCCGATGCGGCATCGACGTCCACATCAAGGACGGCAAGGTGCGCTACATCAACGGCAACAAGGACCATCCGGTGAACCGCGGCGTGATCTGCGGCAAGGGCAGCGCCGGCATCATGCAGCATTACAGCCCGGCGCGGCTGAAGAAGCCTCTGCTGCGCAGCGGACCGCGCGGCGCGGGCGAATTCCGGGAGATCGAGTGGGAAGAGGCATTCGCCATCGCCACCGAGCGGCTGTCGGCGATCCGCAGCACCGATCCGAAAAAGCTCGCCTTCTTCACTGGGCGCGACCAGTCGCAATCGCTGACCGGCTGGTGGGCAAGCCAGTTCGGCACGCCGAACTTCGCCGCCCATGGCGGCTTCTGCTCGGTCAATATGGCGGCCGGCGGCCTCTACACGATCGGCGGCTCTTTCTGGGAGTTCGGCGAGCCCGACTGGGACAACACGAAATACTTCATGCTGTTCGGCGTCGCCGAGGACCATGATTCCAACCCGATCAAGATCGGCCTCGGCAAGCTCAAGGCGCGCGGCGCCAAGGTGGTGTCGATCAACCCGTGCCGCACCGGCTACAATGCGATCGCCGACGACTGGATCGGCATCCGGCCGGGCACGGACGGCCTGTTCGTGCTGGCGCTGATCCACGAACTGCTCAAGGCCGGACGCGTCGATCTCGACTATCTGCTGCGCTACACCAACGCTGCAGCCCTGGTGATCCAGGAGCCCGGCGCAGCCGATGACGGGCTGCTCGTTCGCGACGGCGGCGGCAATCTCCTGGTCTGGGACAGGGTGGCAAAAACTCCGGTCTGCGCAACCGACTCCGAAACGAAGCCGGCGCTGACCGGCGGCTACACGGTCGGCGGCCGGCGCTGCGTGCCGGTGTTCCAGCTGATCGCGGACCGTTACCTCGACGACAGCTATTCGCCGGATGCGGTCGCCGGCCGGTGCGGCATCCCCGCCGAGACGATCCGCCGGATCGCGGCGGAACTGGCGCACGTCGCCTTCGAACAGACGATCGAATTGCCGATCGCCTGGACCGATTGGGCGGGCCGCCGCCATGAGACGATCAAGGGGCGACCGGTGTCGATGCACGCCATGCGCGGCATCTCAGCCCATTCCAACGGTTTTCACACCTGCCGCGCCATCCATCTGCTTCAGGTGTTGTTGGGCACCGTGGACGTGCCAGGCGGCTTCCGCTTCAAGCCGCCCTACCCGCGCTCGGCGCCGCCGGGGCCGAAGCCCGCCGGCAAGAATGTCCGACCGATGACCGCACTGGAAGGCATGCCGCTCGGCTTCGTCTGCGGTCCCGACGATCTGCTGCTCGACGAGGCCGGCAAACCGATCCGCATCGACAAGGCCTATTCCTGGGAAGCGCCTCTAGCCGCGCACGGGCTGATGCACAGCGTCATCCGCAATGCCTGGGCAGGCGATCCTTATCCGATCGACACGTTGATGATGTACATGTCGAACATGGCCTGGAACTCGTCCATGAACACGGTCGAGACGATCGCCATGCTGACCGACAAGGACGAGGCTGGCGACTACAAGATTCCCTTCATCATCTATTCCGACGCCTATTATTCCGAGACGGTGCCATTCGCCGACCTGGTGCTGCCCGACACCACCTATCTGGAGCGGCACGACTGCATCAGCCTGCTCGACCGGCCGATCAGCCATGCCGACGGGCCGGGCGATGCCATCCGCCATCCGGTCGTGCAGCCGGACCGCGATGTGCGCCCGTTCCAGTCGGTGCTGATCGAACTCGGCGCGCGGCTCGGCTTGCCCGGCTTCGTCGCCGAGGACGGCTCGGCCAGGTACCGCGACTATGCCGATTACATCGTCAACCATGAACGCGCGCCCGGCATCGGCCCGCTTGCCGGCTGGCGCGGCAAGAACGGCGACGCAATCGGCAAGGGCGAGATCAATCCGGACCAGCTGCAGCGCTACATCGACAATGGCGGCTTCTGGCACCACGACTTCAGCGAGGACCAGCGCTATTACAAGATGGGCAACCGCGCCTATCTCGATTTTGCGGTGCAGATGGGCTTCATACCGAAAGCGGAGCCAATCGTCTTCCAGCTCTATTCGGAACCGATGCAGCGCTTCCGGCTCGCCGCGCGCGGCCATGGAAAGCTGCAGCCGTCCGAGGCGGAGCGCGACCGCATCGAGACCTATATGGACCCGTTGCCCTTTTGGTATGCCCCCTTCGAGGACGACACTGTCGACGTCGACAAATATCCGCTGCATGCGCTGACGCAGCGGCCGATGCACATGTACCACTCATGGGGTTCGCAGAATGCGTGGCTCCGACAGATCACCAGCCAGAACAGGCTGTTCGTGCACCGTCAGACAGCGATCGGGCTCGGCCTGGCCGACGACGACTGGGTGTGGATCGAGAGCGTCAACGGCCGGGTGAAAGGGCAGATCAAGCTGATCGACGGCGTGAACCCGGACACGGTGTGGACCTGGAACGCGATCGGCAAGCGGCGCGGCAGCTGGGGGCTGAAGGACGACGCGGCGGAATCCAATCGCGGCTTCCTGCTCAACCACATCATCGCCGACCAGACCGCGGCCGATGCCAACGGCAAGCGATATTCGAATTCCGATCCGGTCACGGGACAGGCGGCATGGTTCGACGTGCGCGTGCGCATCGCCAGATGCGAACGGCAAGAAGCCGGTTTCACCGAGCCGCAATTCGAACGCTTCAGCCAGCCGCCAGATGTCGAGCCGCCGCCTGACGTGCTTCGCTTCGGCGCAGCGCTCCGCATAAAAAGGGAGGCCGCGGAATGACCTGTCTTCCCGCGCATACCGAGAAAAAACTCGGTCTCGTCATCGACCTCGACACCTGCGTCGGCTGCCAGGCCTGCGTCACCGCTTGCAAGGAATGGAACACCGGCGGCCACATGGCGCCGCTGACCGACATCGACCCTTATGGCGGGCATGTCGACGGCGTCTGGTTCAACCGCGTGCACACTTACGAGCACATGACCGAGATGGGCGGTCGCACGGTCAACTTCCCGCGCTCCTGCCTGCATTGCGAACAGCCGGCCTGCGTCACCGTCTGCCCGACCGGCGCTTCCTACAAGCGTGCTTCGGACGGCATCGTGCTGGTCGACGAGGACAAATGCATCGGCTGCAAGCTGTGCAGCTGGGCCTGTCCCTATGGCGCGCGCGAGTTCGACACGGACGTCGGTGTGATGAAGAAATGCACGCTGTGCGTCGACCGCATCTACAACGATAATCTGGCCGAAGAGGACCGCGTGCCGGCCTGCGTCGCCGCCTGCCCGACCAGCGCCCGGCATTTCGGCGATCTCGGCGATCCGGCTTCGGCGATCTCGCAGCTTGTCGAGGCGCGCGGCGGCGTCGAGCTGATGCCGGAGCTTGGCTACAAACCAACCAATAGATACCTGCCGCCGCGCGCTCGCACCGAGCGCGCCGCAAGAGTGGATGCGCCGGCGCTGGAGCCTATCCGCGCCGAAGGCGGATTCCTCGGCTGGATCGACCGCATGCTTTCGAACTGATCCACGATGCATCCCGCCATCTCCGTCGTTTTCTTCACCACTGCGACCGGCGCTGGCTATGGCCTGCTGGCGCTGCTCGGCGTGCTCGGCGGCTTGGGGTATGTTGAACCAGGGTTCTGGTTCGGACTTGTCAGCATGGCCCTGGCGCTTGGCCTGATTGTCGCTGGCCTCCTCTCCTCGACCGGCCATCTGGGGCGACCCGAGAGAGCCTGGCGCGCCTTCTCGCAGTGGCGCAGTTCCTGGCTGTCGCGCGAGGGCGTGGCGTCGGTCGCGACGTTCATTCCGGCCGCGCTGTTCGGCATCGGCTGGGCAGTCCTTGGGCGAAGCGGCGGCTGGGTGGCCGTTGCCGGACTGCTGGCAGCGGCCGGAGGGGCTGCCACGGTCGGCGCGACGGGCATGATCTATGCCTCGCTGAAGCCGATCGCGCAGTGGCACAGCCGCTATACTTTGCCGGCTTATCTTGTCTTCGCGGCCATGACCGGCGCCGTGTTGCTCAACGCCCTGCTTCAGGGTTTCGGCCGCGGGTCGACGTCAGTGCTGGCCTGCGCGGGGCTCGCCACGCTCGCCGGCTGGGGCTGGAAGCTGGCGACATGGCGGCACAATGACCGGCTGGAGCTCCCGACCAGCACCAATGCGGCGACGGGCCTGGCCGGCGGCACCGTGCGCTCGATCGAGTGGCCGCATACCGAGGAAAATTACGTGCTCAAGGAAATGGGATTCCGCATCGCACGCAAGCACAGCGCGAGGCTGCGGCGGATCACGAACTTCCTGGCTTTTGCCGCGCCCGCTGTCCTGCTGGGTATTGCGTTCCTCTTGCCATGGCCAGTCGCGGCCGCAACGGCGTCAGTGCTTGCAGCGCTCCTGCAGTTCGCCGGCATGCTGGTAGAGCGCTGGCTGTTCTTCGCGGAAGCGAAGCACACCGTAACGCTCTACTATGGTCGGTAGCGGACATCAGCCCGGCCGCAGCATCGAGCCGGAAATAGCGAAGATGCGTTGGGCGCCCAGCATATAGGCCACCAGCGTTTCCAGCCGGAACAGGCCCGCATAGGCGCGGTCGAGCACGTTGAGCGAGCCGGTATAGGCGCCGAAGGCCGGCATGATCATGCGGCCGCCATCGCCGGCAAAGCAGCGACGCCTGACCGAGCGGCCACGCTGCACGATGCGCGCGCAAGGATGCAGGTGACCCGCGATCTCGCCTTCCACCCTCTGCTTTGAAGGTTCGTGCCGGAACAGCAGCGCACCAATGGCGAGTTCCTTCACCGTCTCGCCGGGCAAGTCGGCCGGCGCATCCGGATCGTGGTTGCCGGCGACCCAGAACCAGTCGCGGCCGGCCATCATCGCCTCCAGACGATCGCGGAAACTTTGGTGCATGCGCCCGGCGCCGCCGCCATCGTGGAAGGAATCGCCGAGGCTGACAACGATGCGCGGCTGATAGTCGGCGATCACCGCCTGCAGTTGCAGCAGCGTCGCGCTGGTGTCGTAGGGCGGGATGAGGGTGCCGCGCCTGGCGAAGGACGAGCCTTTCTCGAGATGCAGGTCGGAGACCGCAAGCAGCCGCAGATCGGGGAAGTAGAGCCCGCCGCGCCGGTCGCAGACCGCGCGTTCGCCGGCGATGCCGACAAGATCGGCCTCGGCGATCAGCGACGCGCGCGACAGCGAAAAATTCATCCCCTTCGTGACCCTCTCTCAGAGCCGTTCACCGTTTCACCGAAACGGCGAACCACTCTATCTGTCTGTCTTGCTGCAATTCCGGACGAAAAAGCGCTTCACACTTTTCCTGGAATTGCTCTAGTCCATCATTTCCGGCCCCATGGCCTCTTCGACGAGGGTGGCGGCATCCATCAATAGCGTCTCGTCCGCCTCGCCATGCACCGGCATCTTGCCGATCTCGAGCATGATCGGCACCGCCAACGGCGATATCTGTTCGAGATTCTTATGCACGATTCGACCGCGGATGCGCGAGAGCATCTCCGCAAGCCTACTGACATCGAGCAATCCTGTCGCGGCATCCGCACGGGTCGCCTGCAGCAGGATATGGTCGGGCTCATGGCTGCGCAGCACATCATAGATCAGGTCTGTCGACACGGTGACCTGGCGGCCGCTTTTCTCCTTGCCGGGATGGCGCTTCTCGATCAGCCCTGAAATGAGCGCGCAGTTCCTGAAGGTGCGTTTCAGCAGCCAGCTGTCGGCGAACCATGCCTCGAGATCGTCGCCGAGCATGTCCTGATCGAAGAGCGCGGCGAGCGAGGGCTTTCTGTTGCTGAACATCCGGCCCATGTCGGCCAGCGACCAGATGGCCAGTGCATAGTCGGTGGCGACGAAGCCGACCGGTTTGGCGCCCGCCCGGTCCAGGCGGCGGGTCAGCAGCATGCCGAGCGTTTGATGCGCGAGCCTGCCTTCGAACGGGTAGGCAACGAGGTAGTACCGGTTGCCGCGTGGAAACGTCTCGATCAACAGATCGTCCCGCTTCGGCAGGACGGACTTGTCGGCCTGGAACCGCAGCCAGTCCGCCACCTGCTCGGGCAGCTTCTTCCAGCGCTGCGGATCGTCGAGCATGGCGCGCACCTGCTCGGCGAGATAGGTCGAGAGCGGGAACTTGCCTCCGCCATAGTAAGGCACCTTCGCGTCGCTGCCGGGAGCGTTCGACACGAAGCACTCATTTTCGCGGATGCCCTCGAAGCGCAGGACCCTGCCGGCGAACATGAACGTGTCGCCGTGGGTCAAGGTCTCCAGAAACGCTTCCTCGATCTTTCCCAGCACCCTGCCGCCGCGCGAGGCAGCGCCTTTGCTTCCAGCCTGGACGTAGCGAACATTGAGCGCCGGCACTTCGATGATGGTGCCTACATTCAACCTGTACTGCTGAGCCATGCGGGGATTGGATACCCGCCACAAGCCCTCCTTGGTCCGGCGGATACGGGCATAGCGCTCATAATTTCTCAGTGCATATCCGCCCGTCGCGACGAACTCGACGACCCTGTCGAAGGTCGGCCTGTCGAGACCCGCATAAGGCGTAGCCGTGGTCACTTCGTCGAACAGCGCATCGGCATGGAAAGGCGCCCCGCAGGCGCAGCCCAGCACGTGCTGCGCCAACACGTCGAGCCCTCCGTCTACGAGAGGCGGCGTGTCCTGAGCGCCGAGATAGTTGGCGTCCAGCGCCGCCCGGCATTCCAGCACCTCGAAGCGGTTGGCAGGAATGAGGATCGCCTTGGAGGGCTCGTCCATGCGGTGATTGGCGCGGCCGATGCGCTGCGCCAGGCGGCTGGCGCCCTTCGGCGCGCCGACATGCACGACCAGGTCGACGTCGCCCCAGTCGATGCCGAGATCCAAGGTCGAGGTGGCGACGATGGCACGCAGCGCATTTTCGCCCATCGCCTTTTCGACCCGCCGCCGCTGCGCGACGTCGAGCGAGCCGTGATGGAGCGCGATCGGCAGCGTGTCGTCATTGACACGCCACAGTTCCTGAAACAGCAACTCGGCCTGGCTGCGTGTGTTGACGAAGAGCAGAGTGGTCTTGTGACGCTTGATCTCGCGGTAGATTTCCGGGGTGGCGTAGCGGGCCGAATGGCCGGCCCAGGGAACCCGCTCTTCGGAGTCGAGGATGGAGATTTCGGGCTTCGCGCCGCCGGTGACCACAATAAGCTCGGACATCGCTCCCGGGGAAGCCTGGCTGACCAGCCAGCGCCGCAATTCGTCCGGCTCGGCGACTGTGGCTGACAGGCCTATGGTCTGCAGCTTGGGGACAAAAGCGCGCAGCCGCGCCAAGCCGAGCGCCAGCAGATGACCGCGTTTCGAGGTGACCAGCGAATGCAGTTCGTCGAGCACGACATAGCGCAGGTCCTCGAAGAAGCGCCTGGCATCGTTCGAGGCGATCAGCAGGGCAAGCTGTTCGGGCGTGGTGAGCAATATGTCGGGCGGCGCCAGCTTCTGCCGCTGGCGCTTGTGCGAGGGCGTGTCGCCGGTGCGTGTCTCGATGGTGACCGGGAGCCCGATCTCCTCGACCGGCCTGCCGAGATTGCGCTCGATGTCGACAGCCAGTGCCTTGAGAGGCGAGATGTAGAGCGTGTGGATGCCGCGATGCGCTTCGCCCGGCTTGCGGCGCGGCCGTTTGGCAAGCTCGGTGAGCGAAGGCAGGAAGCCAGCCAGCGTCTTGCCGGCGCCGGTCGGCGCGATCAGCAAGGCCGATTGTCCACCTTGAGCCTTCGCCAGCAGTTCGAGCTGATGGGCGCGCGGCGACCAGCCCTTTGCGGCAAACCATTTGACGAATGGCTCGGGCAGGACGACGGCGGCATTCAGTTCGGCAAGGCGCGGCTGCTCTGTCACACGCCAGAGGTAGCGCGGCGGGCCGCCATCGCCAAGAAGAATCGGAACAAAAGGGGATCATTTCTCCCTTCTCCCCCTGACAAGCAGGGGAATCGCATATGGCTTTTTGGGACTTGAAGTTGGCCTGAGAAGGGATTCTTTGGGCAGGCAGTCGAACGAAGGAGAGACTGCCATTTCCAGCCTTGAGAGCTATTTTGGCGCGCTGCCCGATCCGCGCGCCGGCAATGCCACGCATCGGCTTGGCGATTTGATCGTGATGATGATCGCGGCGAGCCTGTGCGGGGCGAGCAATGCGACGGAGTTCTCGTTGTTCGCGCAAGAGCGCAAGCAGGCGCTGTCGCGGTTGATCGAATATGAGGTGGCGCCCAGCCACGACACCTTCTCGCGGCTGTTGCGGCTGCTGGATCCAGAGGCGTTCGGCCGTGCTTTCGCCGCCTTTGCCGCGGGCTTCGCGCGTGCCTGCGAGGAGGTGGTCTCGCTCGACGGCAAGGCGCTGCGGCGAGCCTATGAGAAGGGCCTTGCGGCCAGTCCGCCGCTGACGGTGTCAGCCTTCGCCGCCGAGACGCGGCTGTGTCTGGCGGCGGTATCGCCCGGCGCCGGAGAGAACGAGGTCGAGGCAGCCCTCAGGGTCGTCGAACTCATTGATCTTACTGGCAGAATGGTCACCGCCGATGCGCTCCACTGTCACACGCGCATGGCAAAGGCCATCACCGAACGCGGCGGCGACTACCTGCTCGCGCTTAAAGGAAACCGCCGGCACTGGGTTGCTCACGCCAAGCAACAACTGACCGAGATCACCCCCGCTGTCGCGGAGCGGACTGAAACCAGCCATGGCCGCAGCGAATGGCGGCAGGCCGAGGTCGTGGCGGCGGCCGAACCGCTGATGCCCGGTCACAAAGCCTTCATCCGCATCACCAGCCGGCGCGACCAGACCAAGCCGCTGACGCGCCTGTTCATGGCTTCCACATTGCTATCACCGCAACAGGCGCTCGAACTCACAAGAGCCCATTGGCAGATCGAGAATGGGCTGCATTGGATGCTCGACGTCCATCTGGACGAGGATCAATCCCGCGCCCGCAAGGACAATGCTCCCGCCAACACCGCGCTCCTCAACCGCATCGCCAGAAACATCCTTCAGGGCGCCGATGTCGACAAAGTCCCCATTAGCCACCGCATCAAGAAATGCGCCTGGAATGACGACTACCTCATCCAGGCGCTTACTCATATGCGATAGCCCTGCCCTGACAAGGGAGAGGCAAAGGCGCTATGGCCTCCTAAACCCCGTCGGGCCGCCATAAAGATAGCTGATGCGCTCAACCGCCTCCTTCAGCCCCTCGCGCGAGACCAGCATGGTGTGGCCGTTGGCGTGGACCATGTCTTTGGCGTCGGTCATGATCGCGACATGGCCTTTCCAGAAGACGAGGTCGCCGCGCCGCAGTCCTGAGAAATCCGGACCGGGCTCGAATGGCGAGCCAATGCTCGCCGCCTGCATGTCGGTATCGCGCAGCACGTTGCGGCCGGCCATGCGCATCGACAGTTGGACGAGACCGGAGCAGTCGATGCCGAAGCCGGAAACGCCGCCCCAGAGATAGGGCGTGCCGAGGAAGCTTTCGGCAATCGTGACATAGTCATCGCCGACCTCGGCGAGCGGCCGCAGATGGCGGGCGATGACAGCCTGGCCGGAGGGGAGCAGCGCATAATGCGTGCCGCGCGTTTCGGCGGAGCGTGTCACCGTCACGCAAGACCCCATCGACAATTGGCCAGCTGTCGGGAAGCGCAGGTCCGGGCCGGGATAGACAAAGGTGCGCGGCACCGAGACGATGTGGGTCGGCGTCTTCTCGCGCGGGCCCAGCACCGTGTCCGCGACATAGCCGACATAACCGTCGGCCTCGGCCTGAACCCAAGCCCAGCCTTCCGCCTCCTCGAAGACCAGCACGTCGTCGCCGAACAGCGCCTGCGTGTCGACGCCGGCATCGGGGCGCGGCGTCTTGCGCAAATCGGCGACCGAGGCGGCGATCCGCGCCGGGCGGCCGGCGACGAAGCGGTCGGCCGCCACCCTCCCTTTCAGCCTGGCATCGGCAAGGTCGGAACGAAAGGCGTGAAGGCGGGCGTCCCTGGCGGTCAAATCGGCAATCCGTCCATTGAAAAGGTCAGATGGGCAACTCGTGCGCCCTGGCGACGATACCATCGCCGAAGCGCTCGACAAAGAGCGCGCCCTCCACCGTGCGCCGGATCAGGACATTGCGCTTGTCGAGTTCGTCGCGATGGCGCGACACCAGCTTCAGCGCGCCCATCGTGTCGAGCGCGCGGGTGATAACCGGCTTGGTGACGTTGAGCCTGGCCGCCAGCCCGCGCACCGTATGCGGCGGCGGATCGAGGTAGATGGTGAACAGGATCGCCGTCTGGCGCATGGTGAGATCGGGCTCGCCCTCGCGCACCTGCGACAGCATCACCTGCTGCCACAATCGCAAAGCCTGGCTCGGGCGCATCGAGATCGACATCGCCCCAGCATGACCGCAAATTGTTTCGGTTCCGTTTCAGTCCCGGGCATTTCGCCGGCTTGCATGCAGCGCACTAGCCGAAACGCTGCGAGATCACCCGCTCCAGCGCCCGAATGCCCTGCGCCTCGCCGCCGGTCGGACCATGCGGACGATCGCTCGGGTTCCAGGCGAAGATATCGAAATGCGCCCAGCCGGCGGTCTTTTCGACGAAGCGCTTGAGGAACAGCGCCGCCGTGATCGAGCCGGCGAAACCGTCCGTGGTGACGTTGTTGACGTCGGCAATCTTGGAGTTGAGCTTTGCGTCGTAGGGCCGCCAGAGCGGCATGCGCCACAGAGGATCTTCCACCGCGATCGACGCCGCCGCAATGTCGGACGCCAGTGCCTCGTCACCAGTGTAGAACGGCGGCAGGTCGGGACCGAGCGCAACGCGGGCGGCACCCGTCAGCGTCGCCATGTCGATCAGCAGGCCGGGCTCCTCGTCGTCGGCAAGCGCCAGCGCGTCGGCCAGAACCAGTCTGCCTTCCGCATCGGTGTTGCCGATCTCGACGGTGATGCCTTTGCGGCTCCTCAGCACGTCGCCCGGCCGGAAGGCGTTGCCGGCGATCGAATTCTCCACAGCAGGGATCAGCACCCGCAGCCGCACGTGGAGTTTCGCCGCCATGACCATGGACGCCAGGCCCAGAACATTGGCCGCGCCGCCCATGTCCTTCTTCATCAACAGCATGCCGGACGACGGCTTGATGTCCAGCCCGCCTGTATCGAAGCAGACACCCTTGCCGACCAGCGTCACCTTGGGTGCATCGCTTGGCCCCCAAGTCATGTCAACCAGGCGTGGCGCGCTGGTCGAGGCGCGGCCGACGGCGTGGATCATCGGGAAATTCTGGATCAGGAGATCATCGCCGCTGATCGTCGAGACGTCGGCGCGATGCTCGGCGGCCAGCGTCCGCACGGCTTCTTCCAGTTCGGCCGGTCCCATGTCGCTGGTTGGCGTATTGACCAGATCGCGTGTCCGAAAGACGCCGTCGGCGATGTCGCGGACATGCCGGCCGTCGGCCCCCGCCGGCAGCGCGAAACGCGACGCCTTGCCCGGCTTCTTGCCGTAGCGGGTGAAGCTGTAGCCGCCGAGCAAAAGGGCAAGCGCGGCGAGATCCGGCTGCGGCAAATCCTGGGCAAAATACCAGTCGCCTTCAGGCAGCGAGCGAGCCAGGGCACCGACCGCAAGCGCGTTCTCGCCGTCGCCGGTTCCGAACAGCGCGCCGGCGATGGCTCCGTGCTCGCCCGGCAGGATCAGCGTGCGGCCCGCCTCGCCGGAAAAGCCGTTGGCCCGGGCCCAGGCCATGGCGGCCTCCGGAAGCCCGACGGTTTCGAGACGATCCTTTCGAACCAGGTGGACCGGCAGTGCCGCCGTCTGGTTCCCTTCGACGAGTTCGACAGGCATTCGATGCTCTCCGGCTTGGGTTTCTCAGCGGCTCTGACCTGTCTCACTGGCAGAACTATGACGAGATTCCAACGGCAATTCGGACACTCTTGTGGATCGCCATGGCCGCGCTCGCGTAAACGGCGCCCAGCCCGGCAGTCAGGAATGCAAGGCAATGGCAGCCGCGCGGGCGCCCGCGCGGCGAGCATGTCCGTCGCGCCCAAACTGGCTGGCGAAGGCAGTTGCAGGCAGCAAAGACATTCGCCGACAGCCGATCGTTAACTGTCCGTTAGGGTTAACAGAATATTTCTGCGAAGGGAGAGACGGCCAGCCAATGGTCGCGCAGGAACGGAGACCCGACGCCGATGCCGATCAAAGCGTTCAACATCACAGGCAAGCGTCTGATCAGCACGGCATTGGTGGCGGCGCTGGCCGCCGGCGTCGCCGGGTGCGGCAGCACCAGCAAGCTCACAACCGGCTCCATATCCCGCTCCGACTCCAGGCCGCTGGAAACCATGTCGGCCGCCGAGTTGCACAGCGCGACGACCAGGCTTGGCGAATCCTACGCCCGGAATCCGAACGACAAGCGGATCGCGACCAATTTCGCAGCGGCCCTGCAGATGGACGGCGACGCCGATCAGTCGCTGGCGGTAATGCGCAAGCTGGCGATCGCCTACCCCAAGGATCGCGACGTGCTTGCCGCCTACGGCAAGGCGCTCGCCGCCAACGGGCAGTTCGAGCCGGCGCTCGATGCCGTGCGCCGCGCGCAGACGCCGGAATATCCGGACTGGCGACTGGTTTCGGCGGAAGCCGCGATCCTCGACCAGATGGGCCAAAGGGACGAGGCGCGCCAGGACTACCGCAAAGCGCTCGAGCTGAAGCCGAACGAACCCTCGATCCTGTCCAACCTCGGCATGTCCTACGTGCTCGAGGGGGACCTCCGCACCGCGGAAACCTACATGCGCTCCGCCGCGCAGCAGCCGAATGCCGACAGCCGGGTGCGCCAGAATCTGGCGCTGGTCGTCGGCCTGCAAGGCCGGTTCGACGAAGCCGAGAAAATCGCCTCGCAGGAGCTGTCGCCGGAACAGGCGCAGGCCAACGTCGCCTATCTGCGGCAGATGCTCGCCCAGCAGAATGCCTGGAACCAGCTCAAGGCCCAGGACAAGGCGAAGGCCGCGACCAACTGACAGCAGGCCGGTCCCGGTCACATCAAGACGTCGAAAGCCGCGCAGGCATCAGCCGCGCGGCTTTTGTTTTGCTCCTGAACTGGCTCGCCTACTTGCTGCTGGAGTTGTGGTCGCCGAAGATGCCACGCTGGCTGACCTGGATGCCGGCAGGGCCGAGAATGATGGCGAACAGAACCGGCAGGAAGAAGAGGATCATCGGCACGGTGAGCTTCGGCGGCAGCGCGGCCGCCTTCTTCTCGGCCGCGTTCATGCGCATGTCCCGGCTTTCCGAAGCCAGCACGCGCAACGCAGTGGCGACCGGGGTGCCGTAGCGTTCGGCCTGGACCAGCGCCTGGGACACCGACTTCACCGATTCCAGACCGGTGCGGCTGGCCAGGTTCTCATAGGCAACCTTGCGCTCCTGCAGATAGGAGAGTTCGGCATTTGTGAGCACGAACTCCTCGGCAAGCGCCACCGACTGTCCGCCGATCTCGTCGGCGACCTTGCGCAGCGCCGCCTCCACCGACATGCCTGATTCCACGCAGATCAGCATCAGGTCGAGCGCGTCCGGCCACGCCAGTTGGATCGACTGCTTGCGTTTGGCCGCGCGGTTGTTGACGTAGAGGATCGGCGCGTAGAAGCCGCCATAGGCGACGACGACGCAGACGAACAGCTTGATGAAAGGCGGCTGTTGCGGCAGCCCGCCGAGCATGAACAGGTAAACGGCCGCCAGGGCAAATCCGACGAAGGGCAGGACCAGGCGGAAGAACAGAAAGCGCGTCAGCGGATTCTGGCCCCGGAAACCCGCCACCTTGAGCTTCTGCAATGTGCCTTCATCGGCAAGCGCGCGCCGAAGATCCAGCCGCTCGACGATGTTCCGCATGCCGATCGACTGCTCCTCGCGCAGGCCGCCCTTGCGGCGGCGATCGGCTTCGTTGGCCAGTCGGGCGCGCTGCTTGGCGCGCAGTTCGTCGCGCTCCAACGCCACGGTCTTCATGCGCGACTTGAGCTGGTTGCCGCCGAGCGCCGGCAACAGCGTGAAGACGGTGGCAAACACCGCAATGCCGACCAGCAGGGCGATCAGAAAGGACGGATCAGTAAGGGTTCTGACAACCTGGTCGGTCATGGGATGCTCACCCCTACACTTCGAAATTCATCATCTTGCGCATCACAAGAATGCCGATCGACATCCACACGGCGGAACAGCCGAGGATCAGATTGCCGACGCTCGTGGTGAACAGAGGCATGATGTAATTCGGACTCGAAAGATAAACGAGAAAGGCGACGACGAAAGGCAGCGCGCCGATGATGACGGCGGACGCCTTGGCTTCCATCGACAGCGCCTGGACCTTGGCCTTCATCTTCTTGCGGTCGCGCAGCACGCGCGAAAGATTGCCCAGGGCCTCGGAGAGATTGCCGCCGGCCTGCGACTGGATCTGGATGACGATGCCGAAGAAGCCCGCCTCGGTGCAGGGCATGGTTTCGGGCATGCGCAGGGTGGCGTCGGGGATCGACATGCCCACCTGCTGGGAATCGACGACGCGGCGGAACTCGGCGCGGACCGGCTCGGGCGACTCGTTGGCGATCAGGCGGATCGCGTCGTTCAGCGGCAGACCGGACTTGACGGCGCGCACGATGATGTCGAGGGCGTTCGGGAATTCCTCCAGGAATGCCTTGACCCGGCGAGCGCGGCGGAAAGACACGAACCAGCGCGGCAGGCCCAAGGCGCCGGCCAGCAAGGCGCCCGGCAGCACGAGCAACGGCGCGCCCGCCAAAAAGGCGAGCACCGTCAGGGCGATGCCGCAGACCACCGAGTAAAGGTAGAAGCGCTCGATGGAAACCGTCATGCCGGCCTGGCGGAGCTGGGTCTTCAGCGGCGGCTTCTTGACGATGCGGTCGTTCGATTTCTGCTTCTCGTCGAGCTGCTTCAGCGAGTCCTGAAGCGACTTGCGCCGCTTGACGGCTTCCGCGGCGCGGTCGCGCGAAGCCTTCGCCACCGAATGGTCGGTCTCCGCGGCCTTGATCGTCTCAAGCCGCTTGCCGACCTGTTTCTCGTTGCTGATGCGGTTGAAGAGGAACGCATAAGCCACCGCCCCGGCGCTGAAGCCGGCAAGCACGACGAACGCCAGTACGGTGTTGTCAATTCCGAACATCGACCTGGACCCCTACGCCTCCAGCTGCATCAGTCAGAACGTTTCTCCATGGCCTCGAGCGCGTTGGCGAGGCGCTGCTCCTCGCCATAGTAGCGGGCGCGATCCCAGAAATGCGGACGGCCGATGCCGGTGGACACATGCTCGCCGATCAACCGGCCGTTCGAGTCTTCGCCCTTGATGTTGTAGAGGACGAGGTCCTGGGTGATGATGACGTCGCCTTCCATGCCGATCACCTCGGTGATGTGCGTGATGCGGCGCGAACCGTCGCGCAGGCGGGCCGCCTGGATGATCACGTCCACCGATCCGACGACGATCTCGCGCACGGTCTTCTGCGGCAGAGAGTAGCCGCCCATGGCGATCATCGATTCCATGCGGTTCAGGCATTCGCGCGGACTGTTGGAGTGGATGGTGCCCATCGAACCGTCATGGCCGGTGTTCATCGCCTGGAGAAGGTCGAACACTTCCGGTCCGCGCACCTCGCCGACGATGATCCGCTCGGGCCGCATGCGCAGGCAGTTCTTGACCAGGTCGCGCATGGTCACCTCACCCTCGCCCTCGAGGTTCGGGGGGCGTGTTTCGAGACGGACCACATGCGGCTGCTGCAGCTGCAGCTCGGCCGAGTCCTCGCAGGTGATGACGCGCTCCTCGCGGTCGATATAGTTGGTGAGGCAGTTGAGCAGTGTCGTCTTGCCGGAGCCGGTGCCGCCCGAGATGACGACGTTGCAGCGGACGCGGCCGATGATCTTCAGGATCTCGGCGCCATGCGGAGAGATGGCGCCGAACTTGACCAGCTGATCGAGCGTCAGCTTATCCTTCTTGAACTTGCGGATGGTGAGCGCGGTGCCGTCGATGGAGAGTGGCGGCGCGATGACGTTGACGCGCGAGCCGTCCGGAAGGCGGGCGTCGCAGATCGGGCTCGATTCATCGACGCGGCGGCCGACCTGGCTGACGATACGCTGGCAGATGTTGAGCAGCTGCTGGTTGTCGCGAAAGCGGATGCCGGTCTGCTCGACCTTGCCGTTGACCTCGATGTAGACGTTCTTGGAGCCGTTCACCATGATGTCGGCGATGTCGTCGCGCGCGAGCAGCGGCTCCAGCGGCCCATAGCCCAGGACGTCGTTGCAGATGTCCTCGAGCAATTCCTCCTGCTCGGAGATCGACATCGCGAAGTTCTTGATCGCGATGATGTCGTTGACGATATCGCGGATTTCCTCGCGCGCGCTCTCGGGATCGAGCTTGGCGAGCTGCGACAGGTCGATGGTGTCGATGAGTGCCGAAAAGACCTGGCTCTTGGTGTCGTAATAGGTCTCGCTGCGCTCGCGCTGAACCCTTCTTGGAGGCTCGGGCGCCACCGGCGGCGGCTCGACCGCGCGGCGGGGGGGCGGCGTGGCGGGCGCGCTGGCCGCGGCCGGCCGTTCGAGAACCGCCGTCGCAGCGGTGCCGGGAGCGGCGGGAGCCGGTGCTGGCGGACGGAATTCGGGCTTCGCCCGATTGCCGTCATCTGTGCCTCTTTTACCAAACATGATCGACTACCCGATGCCGCGATGAAAGCGTCACTTTTTGCTGAGCGAGAGCTTGCCGAGGAGCGAGCCCAGGCCAACCTTCTTCTTGGACTTGATTTCGCTGCGCCCGGTCAGCACATGCGCGATCTCGTTGATGGTGCCGACAACCGGGCTCTTGGCGTCCATCTCGCCCAGCATGCGGCCGTTGTTGGCCGCATTGCCGAACAGCAGCGGGTCGAAGTTGATCACCGCCATGGGCGTGATTCCGAGCGGTTCGGCGAAGTCGGAAGCGGCGATCTCCGGCCGTTTCGGCACGCCGGCCTGGTTGATGACCAGCTTCGGCGGCGGATCGTTCGGACGCAGCCGCTTCAGCATGTCCATCATGTTCTTGGTGTTGCGCAGGTTGGCGAGCTCAGGCGTTGCCGTGATGACGATCTCGTCGGCCTTGATCAGCGTGCTCTTCGACCATCCGCTCCAGATGTGGGGGACATCGAGCACCAGGAGGGGCGCGCTGCGCTGCGCCGTTTCGATGACCTGCGCGAAGGCGTCGGAATCGAAATCATAGACGCGCTCGAGCGTGGAGGGTGCAGCGAGCAGCGACAAATGCTCGGCGCATTGCGCGAGCAGCCGGTCGAGATAGACTTCGTCGACCCGCTCGGGCGCGAATACCGCTTCGGCGATGCCTTGCGCCGGGTCCTGGTCGAAATTGATGTTGGCCGTGCCGAAGGCAAGATCGAGATCGGCGACCACCACCTCGGACTTGAACAGTGACGACATCGCCCAGGCGACGTTGTGAGCGATGGTCGAGGAGCCGACGCCGCCCTTGGCACCGATGAAGGCGATCGAGCGCCCGATCGGATCGGCTTCCGGATCGACAAAGATCGACGACACGACACTGACGATGTCGGTCATGGAGACCGGCGCGATCACATATTCGGAAATGCCGGAGCGGATGAGTTCCCGATAGAGGCCGACGTCGTTGTAGTGGCCGATCACCACCACCTTCGAGGACGGATCACAATATTCGGAGAGATGGGAAAGCTGCTCGAGCAGCTGTTTCGGTTCGCTGCGCGACTCCAGCAGGATCAGGTTGGGCGTCGGCGCCGACTGGTAGAACTCGATCGCCGTGGCGATGCCGCCCATGTGAACCTTGACGTGGGCCTTGGCCATGCGGCGATCCGCGCCGGCGCGCTCGATCGGATTGGCGACGCCTTCCGTCTCGCAAAAGGCCTGGATCGAGATGCGCGGCACCGGCCGCAGCGCCTGCATGGCGGCGATGTCCTGTTGCGAGGCGTCGCCGACATCCGAGGGCGTGTCGTAGGCAAGATTGCTCATCGTCATGCTCTTTTCGTGGATTGCGCGGCCTTAGTAAGTCACTTCCGAATTGCCCAGGAACTCGTCCGATATGCCCCGCGAGCGGTAGATGTCGATCACGGCGCCGCGGTTCTCGGCGTCGATCTGGGACTGCTTGCGCGGCCCCAGCAGATCGTTGGGATTGGCCATCTGAGCGGCGAGGTTATTCTGATAGGAGCAGCCGAAATCGGCATAGTGCTTGTTCTCGGACGTCTGGGTCAGATCTTCGGGCCAACGCCCGCATCTGTCCGTCTGGGCCCTCACCGCCACAAAGGCGACGCGCACCGGCGCCGATGCCTCGGGCACGGCCGATTGATACGAGGTCATGACGATGTTGTTGCGCCTGACGCCGGCGGCCATGGCGAGCCTGGCGAAATCACGGCTGGCCGCGGCAGCGGCCGCGGCGTTGGCAGAGCCGACCGGGGTCGCGATCGTCAGCGCCGGGGCCGCGCTCCTGTCGTAGCCGTCGAGGAAGCCGAGCAGCGTGTCGCGCTGCGAACCGGTCATGCCGCGATCGCCGGCGCCGACCGGAATATCGATCTTCTGGTTCTTCTCGGCAATGACGATCGGATGATTCGTCCGATAGTCGTCGGGGATCGCTCCGACCGTCACGCTGTCGCGGTGCCAGCTGGCGCAGCCGGCGAGCGATGCCGCCAGCGCCATCGCCAAAGCCGGGACTGCGGACCGCCGAATCCGCTCGCGGCCCCAACCTGCCGCTGCGATCGTCATGGTCTTCGATGCTGACTGATACATGTCCGCTTCCCCGCTCACTTGTAGATGAAGCCAACGACGCCGTGATAGCGGCCCGGAGGCCTGTCGGTCTGCATGGTGCCGTAGACGCGGTTGACGCGCCCAAGGAACATGCCGGCGCCATCGCTCGGCGGGTTGAAATTGTCGTCCGGCTTGGCCAGTTCGTTGCGCGCAACCGGCTTCGCCAGATAGGGCGTGATGATGATCACGAGTTCGCTTTCGTTGCGCACGAAATCGCGGCTGCGGAACAGCGTGCCGAGCACGGGGATCTTCGTCAGCCCGGGCAATCCGTTGATGGCCTGCCGGACGTCGTCGCGGACGAGACCGGCAATCATCATCGAGCCGCCCGAAGGCAATTCCACCGTCGTGTCGGCCAGACGTTTGCGCAGCGACAAGGCATTCATGCCCGGACTCGTTCCGCCGGCTGAAAACGCCACGGAGCCTTCCGTCGTCGGTTCGGAGACAGAAGTCCTGACCTTCAGGCTGATGCGGCCGGGAGACAGCACCACAGGCTGAAACTCCAGGCCGATGCCGTATTCGATCTTCTCGACGGAGTACGTCCTAATGCCGGTCTGGTTGTCGGTGGAAACGTTCGCGCTGACGCTGTTCACCATGTTGTACTCGCCGCCGACCTTGAAAGTCGCCTTCTCGCCGGACACGGCGGTCAGCGTAGGCTCGGCCAGGGTCTTCATGACGCCAGCCTGTTCCATGGCGTTAATGTAGGCCTGGAGAGCGGAGGTGCCGATGGCGATGTTCGAATTCGAAATGGGTTTGCCAAGGCCGGTGAAGGTGTCGCTCAGGGCACCCCAGGAGATGCCATCGCTGCCGCCATTGCCGACCATGTTGACGCCGAGCTGCTTCATCACCGAGCGGCTGACTTCCGCGACCGTCACCTTGAGCGTGACCTGATCGTCGCCGATGATCTGCAGGAGATTGACGATCTTGGAGACGCGGCGCTCGCTGTCGGGGTTGTTGATGTCGACGCCGCCATTGGCCGAGCCGCCGGCCGCGGTCTGCGAATACTGACCGGTCGTCGCTTCACCGCCAGAAACGAAGATGGTCGCCAGATCGACCGCGCGCTTGGCATCGAGGGGGGTGTCCACGGTTCCGGTGAGGACGACGTTGTCGTTCAGCAGCTCGACCTTGATCTCGGAGGATGGAATGAAGCGCTTGAGATAATCTTCCAGGCCGGCGACATCGCGTTCGACGGCCAGATCCAGGCTGACGATCTGCTCGCCATTGGGACCGAAGACGAAGATGTTGGTTTCGCCGACCGCCTTGCCGAACAGATAAACACGCCGTGCGGTGCGGGTCACCGCGTCGGCGACCGCCGGGTTGGCGACGAGGATGTCGTAAGCGTCGCTCGGCAGGTCGATGACCACCGACTTGTTGAGGCCGAGCTTGACGCGCTGCGTTGCCACCGACGCCGAAACGCCGGCCGTCTTGGCTGCGGCTCTCGCATCGACAAGGCCGGGCGCGTTCAAGCCAGCAAGGAGCAGGCCCATCGCCGCCGCCAGCGTCAACGGCAGTTTACCATTTAGCCTCATTTCCTTGCTCCCACTTCGGAAACTTCGCCTGCCTTGATCACCCGCACTGTCCCGCGGCGCCCGTTGCCGTTGATCAAGTAGTCGGCCTCGTCCAGGTTCTTTTCGTTCGTATCGGTGATCGGGCGCAGCGCCAGCGTCAGTCGATCCGCCATCTGCTGCGCCACGGTGATGATTTCAGCCTGCTGCGGCGTCAGCTCAAGCGTCGCGGTCTGGCCGACCCTGGTCTTCTTGCCTTCTTCGTCTTCCTGGATGGTCTGGTCGATGGCCAGCACACGGATGTTCTTCAGTATCGTCTCGGTGTTGAAGCCGCTGCCGCCGTTGGCGCCGTCGGCGCGGCGGGTCATGATGACGTCGACAAAGTCGTTCGGAAGGATGAAGCCGCCCGCCGACGTGTCCGCCGATATCGCGGTGGCGACGGCTCGCATGCCGGACGGCAGGATCGACGACATGAAGCTCTGCCCTTCGCCGATGAGCTTGGACCGGCGCAAGGGTTCGCCCGTATACAGTGCCACGCGGGCGACGGAGCCCTTGAGCTTTTCCACCGCATCGGGCTCGGCGGCGCGGGTGATGAAGTTTGCATTGACGCCGTCGGAGGGCCACTTTTCCCAGCGGATGTTGCTCTCCAGCGGACTGCCCATCGGGACGTCGCCAGAAAGGACCAGGACGTCCTGCAACGCTATGGCCGGCGCCTTCGGAGCGCCAACCACGATCTGGGGCGGCGGCGCCACCACCATGTTCTTTGCAACATAACCGGCGCCACCCGCCGCGGCCACCGCCACGCCCAGAATAATCAGTCGGGATGCTGGCATTCGTCCGTACCCTTCGCCTATGGCAAACCACCTAGCCAGGCCGGACTTTGCAGCCGCAATCGTCAAAACAAGGTTAATGCAATACTTACGATCGTGATTAATTTAACGTTTATTCAAATTCGAATGAACGGCCGGCGTTAACGAAAAAGGCGGCCAAGCCGCCTTTGAACCAATCGGTCATCGTGGGGACGGCTAGGCCGTCAGCCTTGCCAGCGCCCAGGCCATCAGCGGCGAATCCGGATAGACTAGGAGCCCGCCGAGCCCGAGCGCGATGCCGTAGGGCACGCCCACGGCCTGGTCGGCGAAATGGCGCAGGAAGCGGTTATGGCCGGTGTAGGCCGCCAAGGGCGACTTCCGGTAGGCCAGGATGGCCAATGTGAGCAGCCCGCCGATGATCGTCGAGATCACCAGATATTCGAGAAGATGGATGTTGAGGCCCATCCAGACCGCGGTCGCGGCCAAGAGCTTGGCATCACCGCCGCCCATGCCGCCGAGCGCGAAAAGGCCGAAGGTGAAGGCCAGGACGAGGCCGCCAGCCGCCAAATGCCAGCCAAAAGGCGCCCAATCCATGCCGGTCAGCGGGGCCACCAGGACAAACGTCGCCAGCAGAAGCACCGGAACCCGGTTTGCGATCGTCATCGACAGCGTGTCCGAGATCGCTGCAAACAGCATGCAGAAGGGAAAAACGACGAAGATCACGGCTTCAAGCATGGACATAGGTGCCCGCGGCGAGAATTCTCGGCTCAGTCTAGGCCTGGCGGATTAACGATCGATGAGGACGAATGGTCCAATCCACTTCGGCTCATCAAAAAGGGCCGCCAGAGGCGGCCCTTTTTCGCTGAATATACTCGGCAGCGATTACGAGTTTTTGACCTCGTCAGCGATAAATTGGAACTTGTTGTTCAGGGCATCGCCGAGCGAGCCGGCGCCGACCATGATGGCGAGGGCGATGAGGGCAGCGATCAGACCGTATTCGATAGCCGTTGCGCCGGATTCGTCCTTCACGAAACGTGCGATGAGGTTAGACATTCGAGAGCTCCTACTCCACGTGTTACAGCACTTCCGTCAACTTCTCTTGGCGGTTGATCGGATGCTGCCAATCTAGGGAGAAGGCCTTTCGATCGGCTTAATAAACAGCCTTACCGATTCCTTTCCGGCGGCGAAGCTATTGCTTGGTTAACTGCGCACTAAGCGCCGAAAAAGCCCCATAGACCGAGGCACCCGCGACTTTGCTAAAAAAGCGGATGGCGAACTGCATGTCCTACTTGCAGTGCAATCCCCTATCGTGTCCCGCCCGGACTTAACCGTTGGTTCACCATTCTCGTTCATGTTCCGTTGAAAAGTTTGCCGCCTCGGAGCGCATCAATGATCGGGTTGAAGTCGTCACTTCCAGTTGCCGCGCTGCTGGCGACCGCCGCTTTCGTGGTGCCGGCCAAGGCCGGCCCGGGCATCGAGGTCACCATGAACCAGGCCAAGATCATCAAATTGTCGCGCGGGGCAGACACAGTCGTGGTCGGCAATCCGGCGATCGCCGACGCGGCTGTGCAGGACTCCTCGACCATCGTGCTCACCGGCAAAGGATTTGGCGTCACCAATCTGGTGGTAATGGATTCGGAGGGCAGCCCTATCATCGACGAGCAGGTGATCGTCACGCGGCAGGCGGCCACCACGGTGCGCATCTACAGGCGCGCCGAGATTCAGACCATGTCGTGCACCCCCTATTGCGAGAGCTCCTACAAGAGCGAGGCCGAAAAGGCTTCCGAAGCCGAGATGAGCGCGGGCCACTGACCGCGGACACTGAGCACCGGGCGCCGGTGACGTTAATGCGGGCTTACAAGAATTCCCAGGAGTTTAACGGTCCTCCAAACCCGACTTCAATTGGTTTTGGCTAAGTTGCGGCCGATATCGAAGGATCGGCGGGAACGGGACATGGGCGAGGATCCGACACCGGGGCACGGCAGGAACGGCACGACGCAGGCTAAGCGCCGCCCCGGTTTCTTCAGCGACAGACGCGGCAGCACGGCGATGGAATTCGCAATGCTGGCCATTCCCTTCGCGCTGCTCGTCTTTGCGATTCTCGAAAGCTGCATCTCATTTGCCGGGCAGGAGGTCATGGCCAACGCTACCGACGACGTGGCGCGCCAGCTGCGGACCGGCCAGATCAAGAAGGCGGACGTGACCGAAACATCGATCAAGCAGCTGATCTGCAGCAAGCTTGAGATCATGGTCGCCAAAAACTGCCCGGGATTGCTGGTCGATCTGCGCGAATATGCCAGCTTCGCCGACGCCGCCACGGCGGGATTCAAGATCGAAAACGGCGACATCGTCCTGACGCAGGGGGCGAGCTCGACAAGCTTCTCGGTTTCGCCAGGCCTGGCCGAATCGAAAAACATGCTGCGGGTTTTCTACAAATGGCCCGTGATGACCGACTTCATGGCCAGGTCGATGGCCAATCTGAAGGATGGCAACACCCTGCTTTTCGCGTCCGTGACGTGGCAGAACGAACCATTCGACGACTGATACTGCCGCGGAGTGGAGGCTAGAGCATGTACCGTGCGGGGGCATATCGGGGAATTTCGGCCATCACCGCGAAAGCGATGCGGTTCTGCCGCGATCGCCGGGGCGTCGCGGCCATCGAGTTCGCATTCATCGTGCCTGTCCTGCTGATCATGTATTTCGTCACGATGGAAGCCTCGCAGGCCATCGAGACCAGCAAGAAGGTGAGCCGCATCGGCAGCATGGTGGCGGATCTTGTCACCCAGCAGCAGAGCGTGGTGAAGGCCGACCTCGACGCGATCATGAAGATCGGCAGCTCGACCCTGCAGCCCTACAACCGCTCGTCGCCGTCGATCATCATCACCGGAATACAGATCACCGACGAAGCATCGCCGAAAGTGCAGGTGGCATGGTCGCGCAAGCTGGTGGGCAACACTTACAGCGCCGATGCTGCGAAGGACAGCATCACTACGGTTCCCACGACATTGAAGATCCGCAACACCTTCCTTGTCAGGGTGGAAAGCAATCTCGGCTACAAGCCGATCATCACCTGGTCCGCGGACGACGCGCAGGCGCTCGGATTGACCTCGGCCTTCAGCAACATATCGATGGGCGAGACCTATTATCTGAGGCCGCGCCGCAGCCCGACCGTCCCCTGCAGCGATTGCTGAGTTATTTCGGGCCGCCTGCAGCCGCAAACCCGACAAGCGTGCCGCCGGAATTGGCCGGCGGGCCATCGACCCCGGTCGGCTCCCAGCCGAAAGGGTCATCCGCCTCGCATCTTCCTTGCCGCGGATTTGCCGGCCATGACCACCGCTGGCCCTCGACATCACCCCGTGCTCAACCGCGTGCGCCGGTTCGTTCCAGTCTGGTTTCCGATTTGCCAACGCCGCCGCGGAACCCTATGTCTGGCTCCTCGGACTGGCAATGAAGACATCATGGCGCGCGCTTTCCTGTTCGTTCTCGATTCCTTCGGTATCGGCGGCGCGGCCGACGCCGAACGCTATGGCGATGCCGGGTCCAACACGCTCGGCCACATCGCCCAGGCCTGCGCGGAAGGCAGCGCCGATCGGGAAGCTTTGCGAAGGGGCCCGCTCGCGGTGCCCAACATGGTCTCGCTCGGGCTCGCGCAAGCGGCCCGTATCGCGACAGGACAATCGTTCGGTCTCGACAAGGCGCTGCTGGCCTCCTCATTCCACGGAGCCGCCCAGGAGGTGTCCAGCGGCAAGGACACGCCCTCGGGCCACTGGGAGATCGCAGGCCTGCCGGTGCGCTTCGACTGGGGCTATTTTCCGGACACCGTGCCCGCGTTTCCCGCCGACCTGACCGGCGCCATCGTCCGCGAGGGCAAGGTGCCCGGCATCCTCGGCAATTGCCATGCGCCTGGAACCGAGATCATCGAGCGCTTTGGCGAAGAGCATATCCGCACTGGCAAGCCCATCTGCTACACGTCCGTCGATTCCGTGCTGCAGATTGCCGCGCATGAAGAGCATTTCGGCCTCGAAAGGCTTTATCAGTTTTGTCTGACGGTGCGCCGGCTGGTCGATCGGCTGAAGATCGGACGCGTGATAGCGCGGCCCTTCGTCGGCGAAACGCCGGCCACCTTTCAGCGCACCCACAACCGGCGCGACTTTGCCGTGCCGCCGCCGGAGCCGACACTGCTCGACCGGCTGACGGAGCGCGGCAGCAAGGTTATCGCCATCGGCAAGATCGGGGACATCTTCGCCCATCGTGGCATATCGGAGGTTCGAAAGGCGGGCGGCAACATGGCGATGTTCGACAAGGCGCTCGGCGCCATGGACGATGCCGGCGAAGGTGACCTGGTCTTTGCAAACTTCGTTGATTTCGACACCGAGTTCGGCCATCGGCGCGACGTCGCCGGCTATGCCGGAGCGCTCGAAGCCTTCGACCGCCGGCTGCCGGAGGCACTCTCCCGTGTCCGGCCGGGCGACCTGCTCATGCTCACCGCCGACCATGGCAACGATCCGACGTGGCGCGGCACCGACCACACGCGCGAGCGCGTTCCCGTAATCGGCATCGCACCAGGGCTGAAGGGCGGCGACATCGGCTTGCGATCGACCTTCGCCGATATGGGCGAGACCGTCGCGGAGCACCTTGGCCTCGCGCCCGGTCGCAACGGCACTTCCTTCCTGGCAGCGATGGGCGGCCATGCCAGAACTGCCTGAAGTCGAAACGGTTCGGCGCGGTCTGCAACCGGTCCTGGAAGGCGCGCGCCTCGTCAAGGTCGAGGCGCGCCGCCCCGACCTTCGCTTCCCCCTCCCCGAGCGCTTCTCGGAGCGGCTGGCGGGCAAGACGATCACTGCGCTCGGCCGGCGGGCGAAGTATCTGACCATGCATGTGGACGATGGTCCGGTGCTGATCTGTCATCTCGGGATGTCCGGATCATTCCGCGTCGAGAATCCCGAGACCAGCGACATTCCCGGCGTGTTTCATCACGAGCGCTCGAAAAGCTCCGCCCACGACCATGTCGTGTTCGATGTGGTCTCGCCGAGCAGCGTCCGTTCGCGCATCACCTTCAATGACCCGCGCCGTTTCGGCTTCATGCTGTTCGCCGAGGGCGCGCCGGACGCGCATCCGATGCTGGCCGGGCTGGGCGTCGAGCCGACCGGCAACGCGCTCGACAGCAGCCTGCTTGCCTCACTGCTGAAAGGCCGCAGGGCGCCACTCAAAGCTGCGTTGCTGGACCAGAGGCTGATCGCCGGGCTCGGCAACATCTATGTGTCGGAAGCGCTGTGGCGCGCCGGCCTGTCGCCGCTGCGCGAGGCGGGCACCCTCGCCGGCTCCGGCAAGAAGGCCCGGGAACAAAGCGAGCGCCTGGCGCAGGCGATCAGGTCGGTCATCGCCGACGCGATCGCTGCCGGCGGATCGTCGCTGCGCGACTATGTTCAGGCCGACGGGTCGCTCGGCTATTTCCAGCACTCGTTCGCGGTTTACGACCGCGAAGGCGAGCCGTGCCCAAAGCCCGGCTGCGGCGGCCACATCGATCGCATCGTGCAAAGCGGTCGCTCGACATTCTATTGCCGGACCTGTCAGCGGTAGGCTAGACCGATCTGCCGAGGGACGAGGAGACGACGCCATGGCTTACGAAACCATCATCGCGGAAACGCGCGGCAAGGTCGGGCTGATCACGCTGAACAGGCCCAAGGCATTGAACGCCTTGAACTCGCAGGTGATGGCGGAAGTGATGGCGGCGGCGAGCGCTTTCGCAGCCGACGCCGGCGTCGGCGCCATGGTCATCACCGGTTCCGAAAAGGCCTTTGCGGCCGGGGCCGACATCAAGGAGATGCAGGCGGTCTCCTTCGTCGACGCCTATGCTCACGATCTGTTCGCCGGCTGGGAAGAGCTCACGCGCAACCGCAAGCCGATCATCGCGGCGGTAGCCGGCTACGCGCTCGGCGGCGGCTGCGAGTTGGCAATGATGTGCGACTTCATCATTGCCGCCGACAATGCCAGGTTCGGGCAGCCCGAAATCACGCTTGGGGTGATACCCGGAATGGGCGGCTCGCAGCGCCTGACCCGTTTCGTCGGCAAATCCAAGGCGATGGATATGTGCCTGACCGGCCGTATGATGGATGCGGCGGAAGCCGAGCGCTGCGGGCTGGTGTCGCGGATCGTGCCGGCCGGGAATCTCGTCGAGGAGGCCGTCAAGGCGGCCGCGACGATCGCCGATTTCTCACTGCCTTCGGTGATGATGGCGAAGGAGGCGGTCAACCGCGCCTACGAGACGACGCTCGCCGAGGGGCTGCGGTTCGAGCGCCGGCTGTTTCATTCGCTGTTCGCGCTCGACGACCAGAAGGAGGGCATGGCGGCCTTTGTCGAGAAGCGGAAGCCGGATTTCACCAACCGCTGATCCATGTCGCTTCCGAAGACATTCTGGGATAGGGCATTGATGAAGAAGGGGATCGCGGCGCGTCACTTGGCTCCGGTTCAGCGAGCCGTGCTTCAGGCCGCCAAAAAGACAGCGAAGCGGCGTTGACGCGCCGGAAAAGCTGAACTATAAGCCGCACCAACCGAGGCGGCCCTGTGGCTGCCCGTTTGTTTTTTGCGCCCTGCGGCGAACCGCTGGCGCTCACCAGATCAGAAGAGAGGCATCATGGCCAATACGTCCTCGGCCAAAAAGGCAACGCGCAAGATCGCCCGCCGCGCGGCGATCAACAAGAATCGCCGCTCGCGTGTCCGTACCTATGTGCGCCAGGTCGAAGAGGCTCTCGCCGCCGGCGACAAGGCCGCGGCGGTGGAAGCCCTCAAGGCCGCCGAGCCGGAATTGATGCGCGCCGCCACCAAGGGCGTGATCCACAAGAACACGGCGTCCCGCAAGGTGTCGCGGCTGGCTCACCGGGTCAAAGTGCTGTCGGCCTGACCCGTTTCCGCAGGATTGGCGTATCTTCGAACCCGGCCGAACAGGCCGGGTTTTTCGTTTGCCGGCAAGTACTTAAAAAGAACGTCCGAAAATGATGCCCGGCCAAGATTGTGACGTTGCGATTGCTTTGCCGGCATATACATGTTCGCTTATGCTGTCGCCCAGGCTTTGCAGCCAATAGCCACAGACGATCTGTCACAAAATTCTTTTATTTTTCAGGTAGTTGCCGAGAGTCATCCACAGCTTGTTCAACTCGCGAGTTGCCGCCGGGGGACAAGTTGGTGTCAAGCGAATTATTTCAGAAAATTTCCGAAGGTGTGGCCTTTTTCACATTCGCCGGAAAAGGGTTTGAATCACAATGGCTTTGTCAAAATGTGCCGCTGCGGCATGGTCTTCCAGCCCGCTTTCGCTAACCAGATTCGTTAAAAATCCGTTAGACGTGGCCTTGCCCTGTCCACAGCGATTTCGGTAATGTCCAGTCATCGAGGGGACGGGCTTTGGCCCCTGACCTAAGCCTGAAATCGGCCAGCGAAAAATGGCAGAGTTTCATGACGTGGAGCTATTCCGCGTACGGCTTGGTTTGTCTCTTCGGTGCGGGTAGGGGACTGGCGTAATAGTACATGGCAGGTTGACGTCGCGCCGGCGTTTTCGCCGGACGGTGTTGTATTGCCCTGGCGTGATCAGGCAGCCGGCTTGGAAGAGCCGGCACGGTCCCTTGCGCGGTGTTGCATGGCCATCGGCGGCGATGGCGGCGCAACAATCATAAGGTCGTCGGACCAAAGGGTGCAGGAGGCGCACCCCCGGCGTAACAAGGGTACGAGAAGACAAGGAACTTGATCATGCAGAGCGGCATCGAAAGGGAGATAGCGGGCGAACTCCCATTTCCAGCAACCCTTGTCGGAGGGGACGACATGGCGGCATCCAGCGACGCTGAGCAAAAGTTCGAGCGGGTCAAGGCTCAACTGAAGGCGCGTCTGGGGGCTGAAGTCTATTCGAGCTGGTTCGCACGTATGAAGGTTGCCGAGGCATCCCGCGGCATTGTGCGCATCTCCGTGCCCACAGCCTTCCTGCGGTCGTGGATCAACGGCCATTATCTCGACCTCATTGCCGAACTGTGGAAGCACGAGGATGCGGATATCCTCAAAATCGAGATCGTCGTGCGGACGGCGACGCGGCAGAGCCGCAACACCGTCGAGCCCGAGGTCGCGCCCGCGCGCAAGATGACCAAGCAGACGCAGACAGCGCTCGCGGCAGGCACAGCAAACCCCGGTCGGATGGAACGGGCGCCGGCTCCGCGCCAGGGCGTGCCCGCGGAAACCGAGTTTCGCCACAATGTTCTGGGGTCCCCGCTCGACCCGCGCTACACGTTCGGCTCCTTCATCGAAGGCCCTTCGAACCGCGTGGCCTTCGCCGCGGCCAAGGCGGTGGCGGAATCGCAATCAAGCGCGGTGCGTTTCAACCCGCTTTTCCTGCATGCGACCGTCGGGCTCGGCAAGACGCACCTCTTGCAGGCGATCGCGGCGGAATCGCTGCGCCACAACCCGAAGTCTCGCGTCGTCTACCTGACGGCGGAATATTTCATGTGGCGCTTCGCCACCGCGATCCGCGACAACAATGCGCTGACGCTGAAAGAGCAGCTGCGCGACATCGATCTTCTGATCATCGACGACATGCAATTCCTGCAGGGCAAGTCGATCCAGCACGAGTTCTGCCATTTGATCAACATGCTGCTCGACAGCGCCAAGCAGGTCGTGGTCGCGGCAGACCGGCCGCCATCGGAACTGGAATCGCTGGAGCCACGGGTCCGCTCGCGCCTCAATGGCGGCGTGGCGCTCGAAATGTCGGCGCCGGATTTCGCCATGCGCCTGGGCATGCTCAAGCTGCGGCTTGCAACGGCAAAGAACGACGACGCCTCGCTCGAGATTTCGGACGAGATCCTCAATCATGTCGCTCGCACGGTGACGGGCAGCGGACGGGAACTCGAAGGCGCCTTCAACCAGCTCTTGTTCCGCCAGTCCTTCGAGCCGCAGATCAGCATCGACCGTATCGACGAGATCCTCGGCCATATCTACAGGTCGGGCGAGCCGAAGCGGGTGCGCATCGAGGACATCCAGCGCATCGTGGCGCGCCACTACAACGTCTCGAAGACGGAACTTCTGTCCAACCGGCGCACGCGCACCATCGTCAAACCGAGGCAGGTCGCGATGTATCTGTCGAAGGTGATGACGCCGCGTTCACTGCCCGAGATCGGACGGCGTTTCGGCGGCCGCGATCACACGACGGTCCTGCACGCGGTGCGCAAGATCGAGGATCTGTCCGGCGCCGACAATACGCTGGCGCAGGAGCTGGAACTGCTGCGCCGGCTGATCAACGACCAAGCCTGACTGCTCGCAAAAGGAGCAAAGCGCGCCGCTCCGAAACGGATCTGGGCGGCGCGCTTCAGTCTTTGTTGTTGTGCAGATCGCCGTGCCGGACTCGCTGCGCAGTTTCGGGCGAGATGTATTTGGTTTTGCGCAATTCTGGACGGAAAACCGCCACGCAGTTTTCCCAGGATTGCGCCGGCCGACGGGCGTCGCCGGCTTTATCCCCAGAAAGCCCGCGCAACCGGTCGGAACCGGTGTCGCGGGCTTGCGTTTGCGGGCTTTTTACTGTCAGCTTACAGAGATTCTGAGCTTTTCGGAGCTTTCGCGGGGACGCCGCTTCCTGGTGACCCGCTCATTCATTGAAGCGAGCCTGTTTCGTCATGCGTGTTATCCTGGAACGGTCAAATCTCCTGAAGTCCCTCAACCACGTTCATCGCGTGGTCGAGCGGCGCAACACCATTCCGATCCTGTCGAATGTGCTGCTCAGCGCCGACGGCGCCAGCCTCGAGATGAAAGCCACGGACCTCGACCTGGAGGTGACGGAAGCCACCCCGGCCAAGGTCGAGCGCGGCGGCGCGACCACGGTTCCGGCGCATCTGCTCTACGACATCGTGCGCAAGCTCTCGGACGGCGCCGAGGTGATGCTGAAGACCGACGAGGACGGCAATGCGATGACCGTGACCTCGGGCCGGTCCAGCTTCCGCCTGCAGTGCCTGCCGCAGTCCGATTTCCCGGAGCTCTCGGCCGGCTCCTTCTCGCACATCTTCCGCCTCGATTCGGTGGCGCTGAAGGGACTGATCGAAAAGACCCAGTTCGCCATCTCGACCGAGGAGACGCGTTATTACCTCAACGGCATCTTCCTGCACACGCATGAAGCCGGCGGCAAGCTGAAGCTGCGCTCGGTGGCCACCGACGGGCATCGCCTGGCGCGCGCGGAGATCGACGCGCCGGCGGGATCCGAGGGGATGCCCGGCATCATCATTCCGCGCAAGACGGTGAGCGAGCTGCAGAAGCTGGTCGACGATCCGGATGTCGCAGTCACGACGGAACTGTCGGACACCAAGATTCGCTTCACCATCGGCAGCGTCGTCCTGACCTCGAAACTGATCGACGGCACTTTCCCGGACTATCAGCGTGTCATCCCGACCGGCAACGACAAGAAGCTGATCATCGACCGGCAGAGCTTTGCCGCCGCCGTCGACCGCGTCTCGACCATCTCTTCCGAGCGCGGCCGGGCCGTGAAACTGTCGATCAATGACGGCCAGCTCACGCTCGCGGTGAACAATCCGGATTCGGGCAGCGCCACCGAGGAACTGGCGGCCGACTATTCATCGGATCCGATCGAGATCGGCTTCAACGCCAAATACCTGCTCGATGTCGCCGCCCAGCTCACCGGGTCGGAAGCGAAATTCATGCTGGCAGATGCCGGCTCGCCGACGCTCATCCATGACATGGCCGACGAGACCGCGCTGTACGTGCTGATGCCGATGCGGGTGTAGGCCGGAGAGCGGTTCATCGTTTCCCGGGAACGGAGACCGCCCCGCCCCTTTGTTTCGACGCAAATCCGGACGGAAAACCGTGTCACACTTTTCCTGGAATTGCGTCGGTCTCTTTGTTGATGCAATTCCGGGCGGAAAACCGTGTCACACTTTTCCTGGAATTGCTCTAGTGGGCCTGACATGTCGCCGTGATCGAGGAAGCCAAACAGCTTCGGCAGCAGAGCTACATAAGTAAGCTAACACTTACCAATTTCCGCAACTACGCGGCGCTTTCGCTCGACCTCGCGGCCGGCCCGGTGGTGCTGTCGGGCGACAATGGCGCCGGCAAGACCAATCTGCTGGAAGCCATCTCGCTGCTGACGCCCGGACGCGGGCTGCGCCGCGCGCCCTATGCGGACGTCGCGCGCGAGGGCGGTGACGGCAGCTTTGCCTTGCACGCCCGGATCGAGGGGCCGCAGGGCCAGGTCGAAATCGGCACCGGCATTGCCGGCAGCGATGCCGCCGGTGAAAGCGGCAGGCGGGTTCGCATCAACAGCGCCGCGGCGAAGTCGGCAGAGGACATGCTGGAGTGGCTGCGCGTCGTCTGGCTGACACCGGCGATGGATGGGCTGTTCCCAGGGCCTGCCGCCGACCGCCGACGCTTTCTCGATCGGCTGGTGCTGGCCATCGATCCCGGCCACGGCCAGCGGGCGCTGGACTATGAGAAGGCGATGCGAAGCCGTAATCGGCTGCTTACAGACGGTTCCCGCGACAGCGCCTGGTTCGACGCCATCGAGACGCAGATGGCGGAGACCGGCGTGGCGATCGCGGCGGCGCGCGCCGAACTGGTCCGGCTGCTTGCCGCCATGATCGACAGGCTGCCCGGCAGCGGCCCGTTTCCGCAGGCAGACATAAGCCTCGCCGGCGAGTTGGAGAGCGAAATCGCCATCGCGCCGGCTGTGGATGTCGAGGAGCGGTTCCGAATTGCACTTGCCAGCGGACGCGAGCGGGATCGCGCCGCCGGCCGTACGCTCGACGGCCCGCATCGTTCGGACCTCGTGGTCCGCCACCGACCGAAATCGATGCTGGCGGAGCTCTGCTCGACGGGCGAGCAGAAGGCGCTGCTGGTCGGCATCGTGCTGTCGCATGCAAGGCTGACCGGCGAGATGTCGGGCCTGACGCCGATCCTGCTGCTCGACGAGATCGCCGCCCATCTCGACAGTGGGCGGCGCGCCGCCTTGTTCTCCATCCTCGAGGACCTGAACTGCCAGGCCTTCATGACCGGTACCGATGCGGCGCTGTTTTCCAGCCTCGCCGGACGCGCGCAGTTCCTGACCGTCGATCACGGCAGCGTCGGGCCGACCGGCTGATTTTTTGAACAACCCAGCGGGGCGTCAGCGCCTACGCCGCGGGACAAAGCTGCGCATGCCCATACCCTGCGGGACAAGGCTGCGCCTTGCCCGTGTATTTTCCCGTCCCTATAAGGTCACGCCATGACAGCTGCGGCCCTCACCGACGAAGAACTGGAACGCTACGCTCGCCACATCGTGCTGCCCGAGATTGGTGGCGCGGGCCAGCAGAAGCTGAAACGTGCGCGCGTGCTGGTCATCGGCGCCGGCTGGGCGCGCCGGTGCTTGAATATCTTGCCGCTGCCGGCGTCGGCACTCTCGGCATCGTCGATGACGACACGGTCTCGCTGTCCAACCTGCAGCGGCAGGTGATCCATGGCAGCGACACGATCGGCATGGCCAAGACCGACAGCGCCGCGGCGATGATCATGCGCGTCAACCCCAATGTCGCGGTGGAATTGCATCGGCTCAGACTGACCGAGCAAAACGCCCCTGCCCTCGTCGCCCGCTATGATCTTGTCGTCGATGGTTCGGACAATTTCGAAACGCGCTATGCGCTGGCCGACGCATGCGCCCTGGAAGGCAAGCCCCTGGTCACCGCCGCAGTCGGCCGTTTCGACGGATCGGTGACTGTGCTGAAGCCTTACGAGACGGGTGCCGACGGCAAGCGCAATCCAAGCTATCGCGACCTGTTCCCTGAAGCGCCGCCCGAAGGTGTGGTGCCGTCCTGCGCCGTCGCCGGCATTATCGGAGCGCTGACAGGGGTTATCGGCACGCTGCAGGCGATGGAAGCGATCAAGCTGATTGCCGGCATCGGGGAACCGCTCGTCGGCCGGCTTCTGCTCTATGACGGGCTCACTGCCCGCTTCGAAACCATCCGCTACAAGTCGAGCTGAGCAGATGGACCAGCCGGCCGCAGCCGTCGTCACCGAGCTTCCGCCCGACTTCGACCGATGGGACGAGCTTCTGGCGCTGATCCTACGCGCCTTCGCCTATATGGAGGGCATCATCGACCCACCTTCCTCGGCGCATCTGCTGACGCCCGAAAACCTCAAGCACAAGGCACAACAGGAAACGGGATTCCTGGCGATCGAAAACGGCCGGATCGTCGGCTGCGTCTTCGCGCTGGAGCGGGCGGAGGACTTTTACGTCGGCAAACTTGCGGTCGAGCCGGAGCATCAGGGGCAAGGTCTGGGAGCCCGCCTGATGCAGGCCGTGGAGGATCTTGCCCATCGGCGCGGCAAGCACGGCATCGAGTTGCAGACCCGCATCGAACTGACTGCAAACCAGGCGAGCTTCGCACGGATGGGCTTTCGCGAGACCGGCCGGACAGCACATGCGGGCTATCACCGGCCCACCTCGATCACCATGCGCAAGGTGGTGTCTTGAGCCTGATGCTTAACCCCGAAGAACAGGCCATCGCCGCCGGCCATGACGGCGGGGCGATGGCGATGCGCATCGTTGCCGAGACCGCCCGCCTGCTCGGTGCGCCGAAGCTGATTCCGATCGCTTCGGCGCATATCGACGGCGCGCTCTATCATGGCGATTCCGGCACGCTGTTCGCGGAACGACTGGTCGAGGGCGGCGCCAAGGTGGCGGTGCGTTCGACGCTCAACGTCGGGGCACTCGATCTGATGGGCTGCTCGCGCATCCGCCTGGAAGAACCGCAGCGCGACATGGCGCGGCGCATGATGGAGGCTTACCGCAAGCTCGGCTGCGAGCAGAGCTGGACCTGCGCCCCCTACCAGGCGGGGCACCGGCCGGCGCTGGGCAGCGACGTCGCCTGGGGCGAGTCCAACGCCGTGGTGTTCTGCAATTCGGTGCTTGGCGCGCGCACCAACCGCTATGGCGATTTCCTGGATATCGCCTGCGCCATCGTCGGCCGCGCGCCAGATTATGGGTTACACCGCACCGAGAACCGGTGGGCGCAGCTGGTGTTCGACGTGTCGGCCATCTCGCCTTCCTTCCTCGCATCCGAGATCGCCTGGCCGGTGCTGGGCAGCCTTTACGGCCGCGAGGTCGGCGACGCGATCGGCGTCGTCACCGGTGTGGCCACCCATCCCGGTGAGGATGCGCTGAAGGCGTTCGGTGCGGCCGCGGCGTCATCCGGCGCAGTCGGCCTTTTCCACATCGCCGGCGTAACGCCGGAGGCACCCGACGCTGAAACGATTCTTGGCGGCAGTCAGCCGGAGACGGTGATCCACGTCACGTCCCGGATGACAGCGAGCGCCCAGGCAGGCTTGTCGACGGCCGCGAAGGCGCGAGCCATCGACGCTGTAGCGATCGGCAGTCCGCATCTGTCGCAGGCGGAGTTCGACATGCTCGAGCGGCTCATCGCCGGAAGGCGGCTCGCCGTGCCGATCTACGCCTGCACCGGCCGACATGTCCTTGCCTTGCTGGAACGGAACGGCCAGCGCAGGTCGCTCGAAGCAAGCGGCGTGATCATCGTCGCCGACACCTGCGTGGTGGTGACGCCGATCATGCCCGACCTTGCCGGCGGCGTGTTGATGACCAATTCGGGCAAGTTCGCGCACTATGCGCCCGGCAACACCGGCTATGCGGTCCTCTACGCTTCTCTCGCCGACTGTGTCGAAAGCGCGATCACCGGCAAGCCGGTATTCACGGAAATCGCCGCATGACGACGGCAGCCGAAATCCTGGTTGCGGGCAAGTCCGGCGAAGGCGAAGCGCTGGTGCTGACGGCGCCGATCAGTTTCTGGGGCGGCGTCGACCCGAAGACCGGCCGCATAGCCGATGTCCGCCATCCGCAACATGGCGAGACCATCTCCGGGCGTGTGCTCTTCCTGCCCGGGACTATCGGCTCGTCGTCGGCTTCGGCAGTCCTGCTGGAACTCGTCCATGGCGGTCATGCACCGGCGGCGCTGGTGCTCCACGAACCGGATGCCATCCTGCTTCTCGGCCTGATCGTCGCCCGCGAAATGGGTTTGGAAACACCAATGGCGGTACGGCTCCAGCGCAGCGCGTTCGAAGCCTATCGCGGAAGCACCGTCAAAGTCTCCGACGACGGCGCCGTTACCCTCGCCGCCTGACAACGTCCCTCAGGTCCTGAGCGGCAACACGCGGTCCGGCGGGCGGTGGCCATCGAAGAAAGCGCGGATGTTGATGATCACCTTCTCGCCCATATCGATGCGGCCTTCGAGCGTTGCCGAGCCCATATGCGGCAGCAGCACGACCTTGCCCTTCGCGGCGAGCTTCAGAAGCTTGCTGTTCAGCGCCGGCTCGTGCTCGTAGACGTCGAGCCCGGCGCCAGCGATCTTGCCGTCATGGATCAGCTTTATCAGCGATTCTTCGTCGATGATGTCGCCGCGCGCGGTGTTGACGATGTAGGCCGAGGGCTGCATCAGCGCCAGGCGCCGCGCCGACAGCAGGTGGAAGGTCGCCGGCGTCGACGGGCAGTTGACCGAGATGATGTCCATGCGGGCCAGCATCTGGTCGAGGCTCTCCCAATAGGTCGCCTCCAACTCGTCCTCGACGGCAGGCAGCACGCGGTGGCGATTGTGATAATGGATGGAAAGGCCAAACGCCTTGGCGCGCCTGGCAACCGCCGTGCCGATGCGGCCCATGCCGACGATGCCGAGCCGCTTGCCCCAGATACGCCGGCCGAGCATCCAGGTCGGCGACCAGCCGGCCCAATTCTTGTCGCCGGTAAGCACATTGGCGCCCTCGGTGAGCCGCCGCGGCACAGCCAGCATCAGCGCCATGGTCATGTCGGCGGTGTCCTCGGTCAGCACGTTCGGCGTGTTGGTGACGGTGATCCCTTTCTTGGCCGCCGCGTCCACGTCGATCTTGTCGACGCCGTTGCCGAAATTGGCGATCAGCTTCAGGTTCTCGCCGGCCTGGGCAATCAGCGCGGCGTCGATATGGTCGGTGATGGTCGGGACGAGCACATCGGCTTCCTTGACGGCCGCCACCAGCTCCGGCTGGGTCATCGGCCGGTCCTCGACATTGAGGCGCGCATCGAACAGCTCGCGCATGCGGGTTTCGACCGGGTCGGGCAGCTTGCGCGTGATGACGACGAGGGGCCGTTTTTTGCCTGCCATTGTATTCCCGAAGCTTCCTCGAACCGATCTCGTTGAGACCTCTTTAACCAAGACAGGCGAAACTTGAAGCCAATCACGGTCTCCGCCCACTCCTGTAACAAGCGGTGCCGCCGAAGACAAAGAAAAATGGGCGCTTACCCCGCCGGGCGGGCGCCGAAAGGAACGAAAGTGTCTGGTTTCGCGTCGCTTCGCCTGGCTTTCAGCGCAGCCGCCCTCGGCGGCTTGCTTTGCGTTTTGCAGGCATCGGCGCAAAGCGCGGCCGCGCCCGCACAGACCGTGACGCTGGGCCCCAGTGGCCTGCCGCTGCCGCGCTTCGTCAGCCTCAAATCCGGCCGCGTCAACTCGCGCGTCGGCCCCGGCGCCAATTACTCGGTGGACTGGATGTACATGAAGGCCGGGCTGCCGATGGAAGTCATCCAGGAATTCGATACCTGGCGGCGCGTGCGCGATGCCGACGGCTCGGAAGGCTGGATCAACCAGTCGCTGCTCTCCGGCCGCCGCACAGCGATCGTCGCGCCCTGGCAGCGAAGCAAGGGCGGCCGAATCAATCTGCTCGAGAGTGCCGACAAGGACGCCGGCGTGACCGCCATTCTCGAGCCGGGGGTGATGGGCTCGATCAAGAAATGCGACGGCCAGTGGTGCGAAATGACCTTCGATGGCCATACCGGCTGGATCGCCCAGTCGCAGGTCTGGGGCGCCTATCCGGGCGAAAAGGTCAAGAACTGAACCTTCTCATCTGGACCATGATCTTGTCCGAAAACCGGTTCCCACTTTAGCGGCCAATGCGGCCGAGATGCGTATCCTGAAAACCGGTGGGAAGCTTCAGGCCGTAGCCGAGGGCGCGGTCGATGGCGATGTGGGCGATCCAGATTAGCGCCACGGCGGTGGTGATCGGACCGGCGAGCAGGACGCCGGCGAGCCCCAGGACAAGCGGGGCAATCAGGATGTGCAGGGCGTTGTAGGTGACGGCGCCGACACGCGGCCCGGCGAGATAGCCCAGCATCGACAGATCCGGTGCCAGGATGAGCAGGGCGAACAGCCACCATGACACAGCGGTCATTTTGTAGAAGATGATGGCCACCACGGCCGCGACGACCCATTCAAACCGGACCGTCAGATCGAGGGGCCTCATGCCAGGCGGATCAGTCGCGGCGCTTGGGGCGCAGCCTCACCACGATATCGACATTGGCGATTTCCATGCCTTCCGGAGGCTCCGGCAGGTTGGAGACGCAGACCGGGCCACTGGCGATATCGAAGATCCTGTTCTCGCCCTCGACATAGAAATGGTGATGGTCGGAGGTGTTGGTGTCGAAATAGGTCTTCGACCCTTCGACAGCAAGGATGCGCAGCAGGCCGGCCTGGGTGAACTGATGCAGCGCATTGTAGACGGTTGCCAGCGAGACGGGCACGCCGGCGGCGATCGCCTCCTCGTGCAGTTCTTCGGCCGACAGATGGCGGTCGCCCTTGGCGAAAAGCAGGTCGGCCAACGCGATGCGCTGGCGTGTCGGCCTCAGGCCGGCTTCGCGAACCCGCTTGTCCACAGCGACATTTTCCTTCCGGCAGCCCAAATCCATCTATGCGTCGAAGCTTGTGGCCCAGCCCTCTAACAGGTCCAGAATGGCAAAAAGACGTCAAAGCCAAAACTGGACAGCACTCGACATATATTCTGTCGCCCAAATGCGATCAATAGCGCGCATTGACCCGGGCAGGCGCACGGGGTAAGCGCAAACGCCGGTTTCCGGCCGCAAACAGAGTGTGTTAGGAAACCAACGACAAGGGCGCCCTGCCGCCCGAACGAACACGGGGACGGAGATTTATGGCGGCTCAAAAGTCCAGCTATGACTATGAGGAACTGCTTGCCTGCGCCCGCGGCGAACTGTTCGGGCCGGGCAATGCGCAACTGCCCTACCCGCCGATGCTGATGTTCGACCGCATCACCGAGATTCGCGAGACCGGCGGCGCTTTCGACAAGGGCTTCATCCGCGCCGAATTCGACATCAAGCCGGACCTGTGGTTCTTCGCCTGCCATTTCATCGGCAATCCGATCATGCCGGGCTGCCTCGGCCTCGACGCCATGTGGCAGTTGACCGGCTTCTATCTCGGCTGGCTTGGTGAGCCGGGCAAGGGGATGGCACTTTCGACCGGCGAGGTGAAATTCAAGGGCATGGTGACGCCCTCGGTCAAGAAGGTCGAATACGGCATCGATTTCAAGCGCGTGATGCGCGGTCGCCTGGTGCTCGGAATCGCCGATGGCTGGCTCAAGGCGGATGGCGAACCCATATACGCGGCAACGGATCTGAAGGTCGGCCTGTCCAAGCAGTCGGCCGCCTGATCGCCTCGCCGCGGCGGCCGGCGCGTCCTGCGACGCGCAAAGGTCGCTGCGACAATGTATTTTGCGTGTGATCGAAGGCGGATACCGACCAGGTTTTTCGCCAAATACGCCGGAAGGAGTTGCGAATGAGACGGGTCGTAGTGACAGGCCTCGGCATTGTGTCGTCGATCGGCAACAACGCCAATGAGGTGCAGGCCTCGCTTTACGATGCCAAGTCGGGCATCAGCTTCTCCAACTCCTTCGCCGAGCATGGTTTTCGCTGCCAGGTCTGGGGCGCGCCGACGCTCGACCCATCGGCCATGATCGACCGCCGCGCCATGCGCTTCCTCAGCCAGGGTGCTGCCTGGAACCACGTCGCCATGGACCAGGCGATCGCCGACGCCGGGCTCGGCGAAAGCGACATCACCAACGAGCGCACCGGCATCGTCATGGGTTCGGGCGGGCCATCGACCAGGACCATCGTCGAAGCGGCCGAGACCACGCTCAAGAACGGCAGCCCGAAGCGCATCGGCCCGTTCGCGGTGCCGAAGGCGATGTCTTCGACCGCTTCGGCCACTTTGGCCACCTGGTTCAAGATCCACGGAGTCAACTACTCGATCTCGTCCGCCTGCTCGACTTCGGCGCATTGCATCGGCAACGCCTATGAGCTGATCCAGTGGGGCAAGCAGGACATGATGTTCGCCGGCGGCCACGAAGACCTCGACTGGACGATGTCGGATCTGTTCGACGCCATGGGCGCGATGTCGTCGAAATTCAACGACAGGGCATCGACCGCTTCGCGCGCCTATGACGTCAACCGCGACGGCTTCGTCATCGCCGGCGGCGCGGGCGTGCTGGTGCTGGAGGAACTGGAGCACGCCAGGGCGCGCGGCGCCAAGATCTATGCCGAGGTCGTCGGCTACGGGGCGACCTCCGACGGCTACGACATGGTGGCGCCGTCCGGTGAAGGCGCCGTCCGCTGCATGCGCCAAGCACTCTCCACGATCTCGACGCCGGTCGACTACATCAACACCCATGGCACCTCGACGCCGGTCGGCGATTCCAAGGAAATGGGCGCCATCCGCGAGGTGTTCGGCGACAAGATGCCCTTCATCACCTCGACCAAGTCGCTCACCGGCCATTCGCTGGGCGCGGCGGGCGTCCAGGAATCGATCTATTCGATCCTGATGATGCAGGGCGGCTTCATCGGCGAGAGCGCCCATATCGAGGAACTCGATCCGGAATTCGAGGGCATGCCGATCGTGCGCAAACGCATCGACAACGCCAAGATCGACACCGTTTTGTCCAATTCCTTCGGCTTCGGTGGCACCAACGCAACGCTGATTTTCCAGCGCTATTCCGCATAAGGCCAGCGTTTTTAAAAGGATTGCCGGGCATGGACGGGCTGATGAAGGGCAAGCGCGGGCTTGTCATGGGTGTTGCCAACGATCATTCGATCGCATGGGGGATCGCCAAGAAACTGTCCGAGCACGGGGCGGAGCTTGCCTTCACCTATCAGGGCGACGCGTTCGGGCGACGGGTGAAGCCGCTTGCCGAGAAGGTCGGCGCCTCGCTGGTCGTACCCTGCGACGTCGAGGACAGCGCCTCGGTCGCCGCGACCTTCGAAACGCTGGGCGATGCCTGGGGCGGGCTGGATTTCGTCGTCCACGCCATCGGCTTCTCCGACAAGAACGAGCTCAAGGGCCTCTACGCCGACACCAGCCGCGACAATTTCGTGCGCACCATGGTGATCTCCTGCTATTCCTTCACCGAGGTCGCGCGCAACGCCGCCGCGCTGATGACCAACGGCGGCTCCATGATCACGCTGACCTATGCAGGATCGGTACGCGTCATGCCAAACTACAACGTCATGGGCGTCGCCAAGGCCGGCTTGGAGGCAAGCGTGCGCTACCTCGCCAACGACTACGGTCCGCGCGGCATCCGGGTGAACGGCATCTCCGCGGGGCCGGTCAGGACGCTCGCCGGCTCCGGCGTCTCCGACGCGCGGCACATGTTCTCCTATCAACAGCGCAATTCGCCGCTGCGGCGCACCGTGACCATCGACGAAGTCGGTGGCTCCGCGCTCTACCTGCTTTCCGATCTGTCTTCGGGGGTCACCGGCGAGATCCACTATGTCGATTCCGGCTACCATATTGTTTCCATGCCGACGCTCGACGAACTGAAGCAGAACGACTGAACCAAGGAATCGTCCGCCGCGGCGAACAAGAGCTTCCGGTAAAATTGGAGGCATCGGCGGAAACTCATTTTAAGGGATATCCGCTAGAAGATCCCGCAACCAGGGATCCTGCATGTCTGCAGTCAGCAATCCGAAACGGACACCGCTGTTCCGGCTGATCACCATCGCCAGTTCCGCCATGGGCAGTTTTATGCTTGGGCTTTGGGGGCTGCGGTTCGGTTTTGGCGATGGCATGGCCGGCATGCAGGCGGGAACGATGGCGGGCATCATCGCCGCGCTCTGTGCGCTGGCCGCGGGCGGCGCCGCGCTCTCCTTCTTCGCCGGCGTCGATGAATCGGCCGAATACGTCTTCAAGGAAACGCATTTCGACAAGCTGACCGGTCTTTTGTCGCGCCCCGCCCTGGTCGGCAAGGTCGCCGCCGCCGCGGTCGAGACCATCGAGACCGCCGAACCGGTCTACCTGATCGATATCGACATCGACCGCTTCAAGCAGATCAATGATGCCATCGGCTACAGCCATGGCGACGGGCTGATCCGCGCCTTCACCAAGAGGCTGAAGGAGGCTATGCCGGAAAGCGCCGTGATCGGACGGCTCGGCGCCGGCGAATTCGCCGTGCTGCTGCCGGACCGCGAGATCAAGGGATCGCTGGAACGGTTCGTCGAAAAGCTCATCAACGAAATGATGGAGCCTTACCACCTCGACACCCATCTGCAGTCCGTCAGCATCTCGGTCGGCATCGTGGCGATGCCGAAGGACGGCGTCGACCCGGTGCTCATCCTGCGCCGCTCGAACCTGGCGCTGCAGAATGCACGCGCAAGCGGCGTCGGCAACTGGTCGGTCTTCGAGGCCGACATGGGGCGGGTTGCCGATCACCGGCAATGGATCGAATCCGAACTGAAACTCGCCTTCGACCGCGGCGACTTCGATCTCCATTACCAGCCGCAGCTCGACCTGCCGAGCGGCCGTATCGTCGGCTACGAAGCCCTGATCCGCTGGAAGCATCCGCAACGCGGCATGATCCCGCCGATGGAATTCATTCCGATCGCTGAAGAAACCGGCATGATCAATCCGATCGGCAAATGGGTGCTGCGCAAAGCCTGCAGCGATGCCCAGTATCTGCCCGAGGAGTGCTTCGTGGCCGTCAACATCTCACCTGTCCAGTTCATGACCAAGGACTTCGTCGGCATCGTGCGCGATACGATGGCGTCGACCGGCATGAAGCCGTCGCGGCTGGAGCTCGAAGTCACCGAAACGGCGATGATGCAGGATCGCGACCGTGCCGCAGTCATCCTGCAGCAGCTCGCCGACATGGGCATCTCGGTGGCCGTCGACGATTTCGGCACCGGCTATTCCAACCTGAGCTACCTGATCGATTTTTCGTTCGGCAAGCTCAAGATCGACCGCTCCTTCGTCAGCCGCATCGACACCGACTCCAACTCGGGAGCCGTAGTCTCGACCATCGTCGGGCTTTCGCGGGCGCTTGGCGTCGGCATCATCGCCGAAGGCGTCGAGACCGAAAACCAGGCGACGCTGCTGAGAGCCGCCGGCTGCGAGGTGGTGCAGGGCTACCTGTTCGGCCGGCCGGCGCCGCTCAAGGTCGAGTTCGGCAAGGCGCGCGTCGCCCATGGCACGACGCCGCCGCGCATCGTCAGCCTGCACTGAGCCGGTCACTTTCTTCCTGGAATTTGCTTTTGTGATCCAAGCATTTCCGGACGGAAAACCGCTGCGTACTTTTCCTGAAATTGCTTTTTAGCGCCGCGCCGAAAACACCTTGAACATGCCGTCGCGGGCAAGCTCGGCATGGCTGGAAAAGGCGGCAGCCAGCACCGGCTCGTAAGGCAGCTGGCGATTGGCGACCATGCATAGCCGGCCGCCCGGCTTCAGCGCCTTGGCCGCAGCCCGGATCATGCCGGCGCCGATGTCGGGCTCGGCCGCCCGACCGCTGTGGAAGGGCGGATTCATGACGATGGCGTCATAGCGACGCTCGACCACTTCCTTGAGCAGATCGGTCCAGATGAAGCGCGGTTCGACGGCATCTCGAATATCGAGCTTGGGCACGTTGAGCCTGGCCGCCTCCAAGGCTTCGAAGTCCGCTTCGTAGAGGTCGAGACCGGAGAGGCCGGACGAGCGGATCAGAATCTCCGACGCCAGATAGCCCCAGCCGGCACAGAAATCGGCGACATTGCCACCAAGATCCTTCGGCAGGTTCGCGGCCAGCAGTCTCGAGCCGGCATCGACGCGATCGAAAGAGAACATGCCCGGTGCGGTGTGGTAGCGCCCCTCGACAAGCAGGCCGGTGTTGGCGGCGCGCAGCGCTGCGGCGGCCTGCGCGCCGGCCTGGTGGAACCAGAAGGCGACGCCATGGTGCTTGGGCAGATGGCCTTCGAGCGGCACCAGCTTGGTGATCCGCTTGCGCAGGCTGTCGATACCGTCCTCCTTGCTGCCGGCGACCAGGATCAGGCCACCCGGCGCGACCCGATCGATGGCTTCGGCGATGCGCAGTTCGTTCTGGCCGCGATGGCGGCCCGCCAGAACAAGCGCCATGTCATAGCCGGAGCCCTGCGCCCGCGGCGTGATGGTGTAGCCGGAGGCCTGCAGCGCGCGGAAATGCGTCCGGAAGCCTTGCACCAGACTGAGCTTCACATCGAAGCCTTCGGGCAGGGGAAAACTGGGCTCGGCGCCCAGAAACAGAATCTCGGCGCCTGTGTTCGGCAGCGGGAGCGCCTCGGCCTCGAAGGGATGGAACAGCGTCTTCAGCGGCTCCGCGGCCATGGTTCTCCCCTGCGTGTCAAACGACAACGGGCGCGACCTTGCGGCGCGCCCGTCTCGATCTATCTGAAGCGTTTCGTCTGATGCATGTCGTCATCCCAAAACCGCTACGCACTTTTGGGCGACATGCCTAAGGCCGATCAGGCGGCGTCTTCCTCGCCTTCCGGCTTCTTCTCGCGCACGATTTCCTTGCCGGTCGCCTGGTCGACGACCTTCATCGACAGGCGGACCTTGCCGCGCTCGTCAAAGCCCATCAGCTTGACCCACACCTTGTCGCCTTCCTTGACGACGTCGGAGGTCTTGGCGACGCGCTCATTGGCGAGCTGCGAGATGTGGACGAGACCGTCACGCGGGCCGAAGAAGTTGACGAAGGCGCCGAAGTCGGCGGTCTTGACCACCGTGCCTTCGTAGATCTCGCCGACTTCCGGCTCGGCGACGATGGTGTGGATCCACTTCTTCGCCGCCTCGATCTCCTTGGCGTTGGCCGAGGCGATCTTGACCGTGCCGTCATCCTCGATGTTGATCTTGGCGCCGGTCTTCTCGACGATCTCGCGGATCACCTTGCCGCCGGAGCCGATGACGTCGCGGATCTTGTCGGTCGGGATGTGCATGACCTCGATGCGCGGCGCGAACTCGCCGAGCTCGGCGCGCGCGCCGGAGATCGCATGCGCCATCTCGCCCAGGATGTGCAGACGGCCGTCCTTGGCCTGGCCGAGCGCGATCTTCATGATCTCCTCGGTGATGCCGTCGATCTTGATGTCCATCTGCAGCGAGGTGACGCCATTGGCGGTGCCGGCGACCTTGAAATCCATGTCGCCGAGGTGGTCCTCGTCGCCGAGGATGTCGGAGAGCACCGCGAAGCGCTCGCCTTCCTTGATCAGGCCCATGGCGATGCCGGCCACCGGCTTCGCGATCGGTACGCCGGCATCCATCAGCGCCAGCGAGGTGCCGCAGACGGTGGCCATCGAGGACGAACCGTTGGACTCGGTGATCTCCGAGACGACACGCAGCGTGTAGGGGAACTGGTCGGCGGAAGGCAGCATCGGCCGGATCGCGCGCCAGGCGAGCTTGCCGTGGCCGATCTCGCGGCGGCCCGGCGAGCCCATGCGGCCGGTCTCACCGACCGAGTAGGGCGGGAAGTTGTAGTGAAGGAGGAACTTCTCCTTGTACATGCCGGTCAGCGAATCGACGAACTGCTCGTCCTCGCCGGTGCCGAGCGTGGCAACGACCAGGGCCTGCGTCTCGCCGCGGGTGAACAGTGCCGAACCGTGGGTGCGCGGCAGGACGCCGACTTCGGACACGATCTTGCGAACGGTCTTCAGGTCGCGGCCGTCGATGCGCGAGCCGGTATCGAGGATGTTCCAGCGCACGACCTTGGCCTGGAGCTCCTTGAACACCGTGCCGATCTGCTCGGAGGTGTACTTCGCCTCCTCGCCTTCGGCCGGAGCGAACGCAGCCTTGACCTTCGCCTTGACGGCGTCGACCGCGGCATAGCGCGACTGCTTGTCGGTGATCTTATAGGCTTCGCGAAGCTCGTCGCCGACGATCTTGAGCATCTCGCCCTCGAGCGCGGAATAGTCCGGCGCGGTGAAGTCGCGCGGATCCTTGGCTGCGACCTCGGCCAGCTTGATGATCGCATCGATCACCGGCTGGAAGCTCTTGTGGCCGAACATGACGGCGCCGAGCATCAGGTCTTCGGAGAGCTCCTTGGCTTCGGATTCGACCATCAGGACGGCATCGCTGGTGCCGGCAACGACGAGGTCGAGCTTCGATTCCTCCATCTCGTCGATATGCGGGTTGAGCACATATTCGCCGTTGATGTAGCCGACGCGGGCGCCGCCGATCGGGCCCATGAAGGGCACGCCGGACAGCGTCAGAGCAGCCGAGGTGGCAACGATCGAAAGGATGTCCGGGTCGTTCTCCAGGTCATGCTGAATGACGGTGACGACGATCTGGGTGTCGTTCTTGTAGCCTTCGGCGAAGAGCGGACGGATCGGGCGGTCGATCAGGCGGGAAACCAGCGTTTCCTTCTCGCTCGGACGGCCCTCGCGCTTGAAATAGCCGCCCGGGATCTTGCCGGCGGCATAGGTCTTTTCCTGGTAGTTGACAGTAAGCGGGAAGAAATCGAGGCCGGGCTTCGGCTCCTTCATGGAAACGACGGTGGCAAGCACGACGGTCTCGCCGTAGGTGGCGAGCACCGCGCCGTCAGCCTGGCGCGCGATCTTGCCGGTTTCCAGGATGAGCGGACGGCCGCCCCACTCGATTTCGACTTTGTGGTGATTGAACATATCTTGTCCTTCATATGCGGAAGGGCCGCGCCGTCTCACGGCTCGCGGTTCTCCCTTCCTGGCTTCCTTCGGGCAGCCACGGGCAAGACAACGGGAAGCTCGAAAAGATACGGCTGACAAAGCCGAGCGAGCATCCTGCAATCCTGCCCCATGACCGTCCACGGGCGGTTCCGAATGACCCTCTGCGCTTTCGGAACCGGGTCTGGCCGACCGGTCGGCCGGCCCTGCGCGTGACGCCGAAAATCCTGTCTTCGGAACGCGTCGCGCGCGATTTGCGAACTCCGGAGCGCATCGCGCTCCATTGCCAGCATGGAACACCGGACCAGCCGATGCGCCAATGCGCGACCGGCGGGCCCTCCGAGGAGAGCCCGCCGGTCAATTCGTCAGCGACGCAGACCGAGCTTCTCGATCAGCGACTGATAGCGCGCGTCGTCCTTGCGCTTGAGGTAATCAAGCAGGCTGCGGCGCTGGGAAACGAGAGCGAGAAGGCCACGGCGGGAATGGTTGTCCTTCTTGTGGTCCTTGAAGTGCTCGGTCAGGTTCTTGATGCGCTCGGAAAGAATGGCCACCTGGACTTCCGGAGAGCCGGTGTCGCCCTTGGCGGTTGCGAATTCAGTCATCAATTCTTTCTTGCGCTCGGCAGTAACCGACATCGTGTTTTTCCTTATCTGTTCGAGGAAACGGGACGCCCTCAGCCGGGATGTCGTCCAGCAGGGGCCGGTGCAAGCAACGCGTCAGGGCGCGAAGCTGCGGCGCATATAGTGCAATTCCCCGGAAAACACCAGCCCTATTCACAAGCCGGCTTTGTCGCAGATCCCTGCCGTCGAATAAGCGGTTTTGCCTTGCACTACAGCCACTTCTTCCATTTGAAGAAGGCAACCAGCGCGACGGCGACCAGTCCCATGAACAGCAGCGCCGCCGGATAGCCGTAATAGGCCTTCAGCTCCGGCATGTTCCATGGCGAGGTGTCGGGATCGAAGTTCATGCCCCAGACGCCGACCAGGAACGTCAGCGGCATGAAGATCACCGAGACGATCGTCAGATAGGAAATGACGTCGTTGGTGCGCGCCTGGGTCAGCGACAGGTGCATCTCGATCAGGCCGGTCAGCATGTCGCGCTGGTTCTCGACCAATTCGATGAGCCGCAGCGAATGGTCGAGCGTATCGTTGAGGAAGACCTTGGTCTCGGCCTTCACATAAGGCACGTCGTTGCGGATCAACGTGGCCAGCGCATCGCGCATCGGCCACAGCACGCCTTTGAGCACGTTGGCATCACGCCGCAACTCATGCAACTGCCGCATCTGATGCTTGTGCGTCGTGTTGAGCATCTGATCCTCGATGCCGTCGACCTGTTCGCTTGCCGCCTCGATGGGCGGAAAATAGCTGTCGACGATGGCGTCGATCAGCGCGTAGGCGAGATAGTCGGCGCCGCGCGCGCGCAGCCGGTTCGGCTCGGAGCTCGCGACGCGCTTGCGGACCGGATCGAACGGATCGCCTTCGCGTTCCTGGAAGGTGACGACGAAATTGGCGCCGAAGAACACCGCGATCTGCTCGTAGCGGTGGGCGGTGACGTCGTCGATCATGCGCATGGCGACGAAGGCGTGGTCCTCGAAGAAGTCGACTTTCGGACGCTGGCCGGTGCTGACGACATCCTCCAGCGCCAGCGGATGCAGGTTGAAGATCCGGCCGATCTCCTCGATCAGCGCAATGTTTGCCAGCCCCGTGCAGTCCAGCCAGACGATCGGCCACCGGTCGCAATGAGTGCTGAGATCGTCGAGGCTGGCGTTTTCGATGGTCTTGAATTTTTCGGGCGAGATCAGCGTCAGCCTGAGCTCGCTGCGCCGCGCGGCCGGATCGGCGATCAGAGTGCCAGGCGAGGCGCCGACCGGCGGCCGTCGCATCCTCAGCGACGCTCTTTTCCTTGCCGTGTCAGTCTTTGCCATATGCCCTCGACACCGTTCGCCCCAAGATCAGCCGCGCGGTCACACTAACCGATCGCCTTGCCGGCCGGAATCGGGATTGCGAGAGGATCATGCACGGATTCAAGGCCTTAGCCGAGACTTACCCGACAAAGACACGCTTCGGCTTGAACATGCCCTGCTCGATGGCGCCGATGGCGACGAGCTTGCCGCGCGCGGTGGCGCAGGCCTCGTCGGCCTCGACGGGCGCATCGCGGCCGCGGATGATGACGGGATTGCCGAGGCGGATCTTGGTCGCCGCATCGTCGCTGACGGCGACCTGCGGCAGGCAGTCGAGGGCCGCGGCCGTCTCGACCAGCAGCGCATCTATGGCGCCGAAGTCGGCAGGGGCCTCGTCCGCGCTTTCATCTCTCGCGCTTTCATCGGTTTGGCCGCCGAAGCGCGCCGCTTCCAGTTCGGCGACGGTGACGAAATCATCCGCCGTAAACGGCTCGACCTCGACGCGCCTTAGCTCGGCGATGTGGCCGAAACAGCCGAGGTCGCGGCCCATGTCGCGCGCCAGCGACCGCACATAGGTGCCCTTGCCGCATTCGACCTCGAAGACGCTGCGATCGCCGGTGTGCTCGATAAGCTCGAGACGTCCGATCTCGATCTCGCGGGCAGGAATGTCGACCGTCTCGCCTTCGCGGGCGAGATCATAGGCGCGTTCGCCGGCGATCTTGATGGCCGAGAATTGCGGCGGCGTCTGCATGATCACGCCGGTGTATTTGGGCAGCAGCACCCTCACCTCCGCCTCAGCCGGCCGATTGTCCGAGCTGTTCGTCACTGGTCCTTCGAGATCGTCGGTCGAGCGCTCTTCGCCCCAGGCGACGGTGAAGCGGTAGACCTTGGCCCCGTCCTGCACGTAAGGCACGGTCTTGGTGGCCTCGCCAAGCGCGATCGGCAGCATGCCGGAGGCGAGCGGGTCGAGCGTGCCGGCATGGCCGGCCTTCTCCGCCTGGAACAGCCATTTGATCTTCGAGACCGCCTCGGTCGAGCCCATGCCGACCGGCTTGTCCAGCACCACCCAGCCCGATACCGGCCGACCTTTCTTCTTGCCGCGACGCGCCACCTATTCCTCGTCCTTGTTGTTGTTCTTATTCCGGTCGTCGAGATCGCGCGCGACTTCGGGCGATTTCAACAATTCGTTGATCTTGGCGAAATTGTCGAACGAGGTGTCGAGCCGGAAGCGGAACTCCGGCATGTACTTCATCTGCCTGAGCGCGCCGGAGACGCGGCCGCGGATGAATTTCGCATGCCTGTTGAGCGCTCCAACCACCGCATCGGTGTCCACGACTCCAAGCGGCGAGACGAAAGCGGTGGCAATCTTCAGATCCGGCGACATGCGAACCTCGGAGACCGAGACGACGGCGTTCTCGATCACCGGATCGACGATCTCGCCCCGCTGCAGGGTTTCGGACAGCGCATGGCGCACCTGCTCGCCGACGCGCAGCATGCGCTGGGAGGGGCCAGCCGTGGATTGTCTTGACATGGAACTCTTCCTTCGCGGGTTCGAACCGCCTGAGCCGCTCACTTAGCGCTGTTGCTCTAGCTTGGCTACCCCCGCCAAAATACCTGCGCCTGATCAGTGCAATATGCGTGGAACGGACTGATCCATCTCGTCAACGAACTGGCTCGACTTCATGACGGATACGATCTTTTCGTACTCGGTCTCCATGGTGGTTGCTGACCCCAAGGCGCTGATCGGGATAAACCATCCACCTTCTTTGGTGGCAAATCCGATCCCGAATTCAGTCAGCGTAATTTTTTCGACCGACTTCCAACCGAGATTCACCGCCGAGTCTGCTACACATTTCGAGACGCCGGACGAACGTACCCGGATCAAGGTGGATTCGGGCTCAAAATTGGGGACCTTTTCCTTTTTTGCGAAGACAAGGCTGAGATTTCAAAGGACGCCGGTGGTGATGATCATCCCCACCACACCGAGCACACCCGCCAAAGCGCCTGAGCTGTCGACGAAATTCGTGGCAAGAACGAGAGATATGCCGACGAGAAGGTAGCAACCCAGTCTACCCAAGGCGCCAGAGCGATGCTCTTCATTTGCCTTGAATAGGCGGCCGAAAAATCGGCAGGAGAAAGAACAAAGCGATACTCGAGACTTTGTTCTTCCTCCATATGCCGATGCTACAGCGTTCTGGTTACCATCTCGATGCGGAAGCACTCGATGGTGTCACCGACGCGCATGTCCTCGTAGTTCTGGAAGGCCATGCCGCACTCCTGGCCGCCCGGCACTTCCGAAACCTCGTCCTTGAAGCGCTTGAGCGTCTTCAGCGTGCCTTCGTGAATGACGACGTTGTCGCGGATCAGGCGCACGCCTGCGCCACGCTCGACCTTGCCTTCGGTGACGCGGCAGCCGGCAATCTTGCCGACCTTCGAGATATCGAAGATCTCGAGGATCTCGGCATTGCCGATGAAGGTCTCGCGCCGCTCGGGCGAGAGCATGCCGGAAAGGGCCGCCTTCACGTCGTCGACGAGGTTGTAGATGATCGAGTAGTAGCGGATCTCGATGCCTGCGGCGGCGGCGGCGTTGCGCGCCTGCGCATTGGCGCGGACGTTGAAGCCGATGATCGCCGCGCCCGATGTCTCGGCCAGCGAGACGTCGCTTTCGGTGATGCCGCCGGCGCCCGAATGGACGATGCGCGCACGCACCTCGTCATTGCCGAGCTTTTCGAGCGCGGCGTTGATCGCCTCGATCGAGCCCTGCACGTCGCCCTTGATGACCAGCGGGAATTCCTTGAGCCCGCTCGTCTGCAACTGCGACATCATCTGCTCGAGCGAGCCGCGCTGGCCGGCATGCTTGGCCACCGCCTTCTCGCGCGCCAGCCGCTGACGGTACTCGGTGATCTCGCGCGCCCGCGCCTCGTTGTTGACGACGGCGAAGCGATCGCCGGCCTGCGGCGTGCCCTGGAGGCCCAGCACCTCGACCGGCATTGCCGGCGGTGCCTCCGGCACATGCTCGCCGCGATCGTTGACGAGAGCGCGCACGCGGCCCCACTCGTTGCCGGCGACGAGGATGTCGCCCGGCATCAGGGTGCCGGTCTGCACCAGCACCGTGGCAACCGGGCCGCGGCCCTTGTCGAGCTTGGCCTCGATGACCGCGCCTTCGGCGGTGCGGTCGGGGTTGGCCTTGAGGTCGAGGATTTCGGCCTGCAGCAGGATCGCCTCGAGCAGCTTGTCGATGTTGGTGCCCTTGGTCGCGGAGACCTCGACGTCCAGAACCTCGCCGCCCATCGATTCGACGAAGACTTCGTGGCGCAGAAGCTCGGCCCGCACCTTTTGCGGATCGGCGTCGCGCTTGTCGATCTTGTTGATCGCCACGATGATCGGCACGCCGGCCGCCTTGGCGTGACTGATCGATTCGATCGTCTGCGGCATGACGCTGTCGTCGGCCGCCACCACCAGCACGGCAATGTCGGTGACCTGGGCGCCACGGGCGCGCATCGCCGTGAAGGCGGCGTGGCCGGGCGTGTCGATGAAGGTGATCTTCTGGCCGTTCTTCTCGACCTGGTAGGCGCCGATGTGCTGGGTGATGCCGCCGGCCTCGCCGGAGACGACGTTGGCGTTGCGGATAGCGTCGAGCAGCGAGGTCTTGCCATGATCGACATGGCCCATGATCGTCACGACGGGCGGACGCGACACCAGATCTTCCGCACGGTCGGCGATGTTGAACAGGCCTTCCTCGATGTCGGACTCGGCGACGCGGCGGACGGTATGACCAAATTCGGAGGCGACCAGTTCGGCCGTGTCGGCGTCGATGACGTCGCCCGGCTTCAAAATCTGGCCCTGCTTCATGAAGAACTTGACCACGTCGACGGCGCGCTCGGACATGCGCTGCGCCAGTTCCTGAATGGTGATAGTTTCGGGCAGGATCACTTCACGCATGACTTTCTCGCGCGGCTCGTTGTGCATCGCGCGTTTGAACTTCTCCTGGCGGCGGCGCATCGACGACAGCGAACGGCCACGCGCGTCGTCGTCGGAAAGCGCCGAATTCAGCGTCAGCTTGCCGCGGCGGCGGTCTTCCTCACCCTTGGTGGGCTTGGCCGGCCGCGCCACTTCGGGCGTGGCAAGGCGGCGGGCAGGCGCACCAGCGCCACCCCCACCTGCACCGACACGCCTCGGCTTGACCTCCTCGTCGTCGTCGGCCGTGGCGGCGTCGGCTGCCAACGGCGCACGGCGGCGCGCCTCCTCCTCGGCACGGCGGCGGGATTCGGCTTCAGCCTGCAGGCGTGCCTCCTCCTCAGCCTGACGGCGCGCGGAGTCCTCGCGCTCGCGTTTGCGGCGTTCTTCTTCCTCGGCGCGGCGCTTGGCCTCTTCCTGAGCACGCTGCCGGTCCTCGATCTCGCGGGCCTTGGAGCCTTCGAGCGCCCTGCGGCGGGCTTCCATCTCGCCGCGCGACAATTCGTTCAGCACCATGCCGGAGCGTTCCGGGGCGGGCGGCGCTTTCGGCGCTTCCTGCACCACGGGCGCAGCCTGCGCTGCGGGCTTCGGCGTGAAGACGGACGGCGCCACCGGCTCCGGCTTATCGCCGGGCAGCGAGAACTTGCGCTTCTTGGTCTCGACCACGACCGACTTGGTGCGGCCGTGCGAGAAATTCTGGCGCACGGTGCCCTGCTCGATGCCAGGACGCTTCAGCGTCAAGGTCTTCTTCGGCGTAACGCTCAACGTCTTGTCGTCGCCCGATTTCGTATCGCTCATTCCATATCCTCTGCGGCATCATCTTCGTCAGCAACGGCCGCAAGCATTGCCAGATCGTCCGGGGTACCGCCCCGATACCGGTCGAGCGCGACCATGCGCTTCTCAACCGCCTTTCCCGCATCCTGCGCGAGGACGGCAGCATGTATCACATTTGTACCCCCCAATGCCAAGCTCAACTCGGCCTCGGAGAAAAGTTTGTAGGCAAGGATGGCGGGACCGCCGAGATGGACGGTTGCCCGCCGTGCCTGACTGATCTTGCGGACGCCGTCGTCCGAGGCCTCGATCGCATGCAGCACGAAGAGCGCCTCTCCGTCGCGCACCGCGGCTTCGACCTTGGCCGCGCCAAGAACGACCGAACCGGCCTTGCGAGCAAGGCCCAGCATGCCCAGAGCGGATCTGGAGAGCAGTCCGTCGACCATGCCGCCGAGATCGGCGGGAACGGTGACCTGCGCCCTGAAGGCGCGGGCAAACAGGTTCTTGGCCGCTGCCTTGTCAATATGTAGGCGATCAGCGGTGACCCAGCAACCACGGCCGGGCAGATTTCTCTTGATGTCCGGAACGACGGCCGAATCCGGGCCGACGACGAAGCGGATCAGTTCATCCGCTTCGGCCTGCCTGCGCGTAACGATGCAGGTGCGATCGTTCATCTCGTTCCCGGGCGTTGTGATGCGGGTTCACCTCACGCACCGACGGTTTCGCCAGCCGCTTCCTGAGCGGCCAGTTCTTCCTCGGAGATCCAGCCGGCCTTCCTACGGGCAGCCAGCACCATCTGCTCGGCATCGGCACGCGAAACGCCGTGATCGGCAAGCACCCCGGGATATACCTTGGTCTCGCCGTCCTTGCGCTCCTTCCAGCCGATCAGGTCGTCGGCCGCGTAGCCGGCGAAGTCCTCGATCGTCTTCACGCCATCCTCGCCAAGCGTCACCATCATGGCGGTGGTGATACCGGGAATCTCGCGCAGCTCGTCCTCGACGCCGAGAGCCTTGCGCTTCTGATCGTGCTCGGCCTCGATCTTCTCGAGATATTCGCGGGCGCGCGACTGGATTTCGGAAGCGGTGTCCTCGTCGAAGCCGTCGATAGAGGAGATTTCGCCCGAGTCGACATAGGCGACCTCCTCGACGCTGGTGAAGCCTTCGGAGGCAAGCACCTGGCCGACCATCTCGTCGACGTCGAGGGCTTCCATGAAGAGCGCCGAACGCTCGACGAATTCCTTCTGGCGACGCTCGCTCTCTTCCTGCTCGGTCAGAATGTCGATGTCCCACCCGGTGAGCTGCGAGGCAAGGCGCACGTTCTGGCCGCGACGTCCGATCGCCAGCGACAGCTGGTCGTCCGGAACCACCACCTCGATGCGCTCCGCGTCCTCGTCCAGCACCACCTTGGCGACTTCCGCCGGCTGCAGCGCATTGACGATGAAGGAAGCCGCCGAAGGCGACCACGGGATGATGTCAATCTTCTCGCCCTGGAGCTCGCCGACCACCGCCTGGACGCGGCTGCCGCGCATGCCGACGCAGGCGCCGACCGGGTCGATGGAAGAATCGCGCGAGATGACGGCGATCTTGGCACGGGAGCCCGGATCGCGGGCGACAGACTTGATCTCGATGATGCCGTCGTAGATTTCCGGCACTTCCATGGTGAAGAGCTTGGCCATGAACTGCGGATGGGTGCGCGACAGGAAGATCTGCGGGCCGCGCTGCTCGCGGCGCACGTCGTAGACATAGGCGCGGACGCGGTCGCCATATTTGTAGTTTTCGCGCGGGATCAGCTCGTCGCGACGGATGATCGCCTCGCCACGGCCGAGGTCGACGATGACGTTGCCGTATTCGACGCGCTTGACAGTGCCGTTGACGATCTCGCCGATGCGGTCCTTGTACTCATCATACTGGCGGTCGCGCTCGGCCTCGCGCACCTTCTGGACGATGACCTGCTTGGCCGACTGGGCGGCGATGCGGCCGAAATCCATCGGCGGCAGCTGTTCGGCGATGAAATCGCCGATCTGGGCATCGGGGTTGCGCTCGCGTGCCGTCGAAAGGGCGATCTGGGTCGCATAGTCCTCGACCTTCTCGACCACTTCCATCAGCCGCTGCAGCTTCATCTCGCCGGTGTTGGGATTGATATCGGCGCGGATGTTGGTCTCCTGGCCGTAACGCGAGCGCGCCGCCTTCTGGATCGCATCGGCCATAGCGGCGATGACGATCTGCTTGTCGATCGACTTTTCACGCGCGACCGCATCGGCGATCTGCAGCAGTTCGAGCCTGTTGGCGCTTACAACCATTGTCTTTCTCCCGACTTCGCTTCGGGCCAGCGGCCCGGAAACTCAATCAACTTTCCTGTTCGATTTCGTTTTCTTCACCGGCTGCGGCATCTTCGGCCTCGCCCCGGCGCTTTTTTGCTTCCTTGCGTGCCCTGTTGTCCTTCGACAGGGCGTCGCGGATCAGGTCGTCGGTCAGCACCAGGCGCGCCTCGGCAATCGCATCGTAGGGCACGCGCACCCTCGGCTCCTCGCCATAGGCTGCCTTGTCGCGCTCCAGCAGGATGCCTTCGGCGTCGGCCTCGGCGATCTTGCCCTTGAAGCGTTTGCGATCGCCGACAAGGACCGACGTCTCCAACTTGACCAGATGGCCGGTCCACGTGGCGAAATCCGACTTGCGCACCAGCGGCCGGTCGATGCCCGGCGACGACACTTCGAGATGATACGCCTTTTCGATCGGATCCTCGACATCCAGCGCCGGCGACACCGCGCGGCTGACCTCTTCGCAATCCTCGACGGTCATCGTGCCGTCCTCGCGCTCGGCCATGATCTGCAGCGTCAGCCCGTTCTGGCCGGTCAGTTGCACCCTGACGAGCCGGAAGCCGACGGCGCGCAGAACCGGCTGCACGATCAGCGCAATGCGCGCATCGATGCCGCTTTCGCGGATGATACGGTCGTCGGCCTCGCCTGCCGCTGCAGTCATCGGATCCCTGTCGCTTTGTCGCTCCGGCCGGCAGGTAATAAAAAAGAGCGGGACCGGGTGGACCCACTCTTCGTCATACCGACCAAGAATTTGCGGCTGATATAGACGATCCGCGCCTGGGTTTCAAGTCTGCTGGTAACCTCAGTCACACCGCAGCCGGACGAGCCTTGCTTGCTGAGCATAGGGGCTATGCGACATCGGACCTGGATTGCCGCCTGCCAGCACCCATCTACGTTGCGACGTTAAGAAGAAAGGGCGCGCGATGGCGCGCGAAAGGTATCAGTCATGGAACGCGGATTGTTTTTCGTCGTCGGGGACTTGCTCGCCAAGTTCGGCAGCGCCGCATCGGCATCGCAGGCCGTCGAGGCAGGACGCCAGCCACGCCGCCGCGACCTGAAGAAGCTCGGCATCGACCCGACCGCTTTCGAACGAATCCGCCGCTTCTGAGCCGGCGATAGCCAGCCCTACTTCCGGATGAAAGTAAGATAGGCGGGACGTCGGCCCTCGCGTAGGGCCTTTGCCTCATAGCGCGTGCCCGACCAGCCCTGGTAGGGTCGGTGCCAGTCGGAAGCCTCATTGGCCTGCCAAAGAAATGCGCCACTGGCGCGGCAGGCGAGCAGCGTCCAGTTCACATAGCTGTCGATATCCGACGCAAAGCGGAACCGGCCGCCCGCTTTGAGCACCCGGGCGAACCGGTCGAGATTGGCGGGGCTGACGAAGCGGCGCTTCCAGTGCTTCTTCTTCGGCCAGGGATCGGGATAAAGCAGGTCGATGCCGTCGAGCGAAGCTTGCGGCAGCCAGTCGAGCAGACGCGTGGCGTCGTCGTCATAGACCCTGAGATTGCCAAGCGGCCGCGCGGTGAGCGCCGTCATCATCTTGGCCATGCCGTTGACGAAAGGCTCGACGCCGATGAAGCCGGTTGCCGGCGCTTCCAGGGCGCGGTGCAGCAGGTGCTCGCCGCCGCCGAAACCGATTTCCAGCTGGAGCGCCGAAACGTCTACCTTGAACAGTGTTTTGAGATCGGCCGGCGCCGCGGCGGCCAGGTCAAGCCGGTAGGCGCGCAGGCCGCTTTCAAGCGCGATCGCCTGCTGCGGCCGAATGGTCTTGCCGTGCCGTCGACCGAAGAAAGCTTCGGTCGAGCGGCGCGGCCGGTCCTTGTCTTCCACGGATATCAGGCGGCGACGGCGTCCTTGAGCGCCTTGGCGAGATCGGTCTTCTCCCAGGAGAAAGATCCGTCGCGGCCGGCCTTGCGGCCGAAATGACCGTAGGACGAGGTCTTGGCGTAGATCGGCTTGTTGAGGTCGAGGTGACGGCGAATGCCGGATGGAGACAGGTCCATGACCTCGCGCAGGGCCTGCTCGAGCTTGGCCTCCTCGACCTTGCCGGTGCCATGCAGATCGACATACACCGACAGCGGCTGGGCAACGCCGATCGCGTAGGACAGCTGGATCGTGCAGCGGTCGGCTAGCTTGGCGGCGACCACGTTCTTGGCGAGGTAGCGCGCCGCATAGGCGGCCGAGCGGTCGACCTTGGTGGTGTCCTTGCCGGAGAAGGCTCCGCCGCCGTGGGGCGCGGCGCCGCCATAGGTGTCGACGATGATCTTGCGCCCGGTGAGCCCAGCGTCGCCATCGGGTCCGCCGATGACGAACTTGCCGGTCGGATTGATGTACCAGTTGCAGTCATCGGCGATCCTGAGGTCGCCCAGCGCCTCGCGGATATAGGGCTCGACGACCTTGCGAACCTTCTTGGAATCCCAGTTCGAGTCGAGATGCTGGGTGGAAAGCACGATCTGCGTCACTTCCGAAGCCTTGCCGTCGACATAGCGCACGGTGACCTGGCTCTTGGCGTCAGGACCGAGCTTGCCGGCTTCGCCGTTGTTTTCATGGCGCGCGGTGGCCAGCAATTCGAGGATCTTGTGGCTGTAGTAGATCGGCGCCGGCATCAGATCGGGCGTTTCGCGGCAGGCATAGCCGAACATGATGCCCTGATCGCCGGCGCCTTCCTCGCCCTGCCGGTCGGCGGCATTGTCGACACCCTGGCCGATGTCGGGCGATTGACCGTGCAGCAGCACCTCGATCTTGGCGGTCTTCCAGTGGAAGCCGGCCTGCTCGTAGCCGATCTCGCGGATCGCCTTGCGGGCGACCGACTTGAACTTGGCGGGGTTGACGACAGGGTGACCCGCAGCGTCCTTGAGGATGTTGCCGGCCTTGTCCTTCTTCAGCAGCGTCTCGGGAACTCTGACCTCGCCGGCAATGACGACGCGGTTGGTGGTGGCCAGCGTCTCGCAGGCGACGCGCACCTTCCACGGGTCCATGCCCGTCTTCTTGGCTTCGCGGTAGACCAGATCGACGATCTCGTCGGAGATGCGGTCACAGACTTTGTCGGGATGGCCCTCGGCAACGGATTCCGAGGTGAAGAGATAGTTCTGCCGCGTCACGGGTGTCCCCTCTTGAAAAGATCGGCAAGCCTGCCGATTTTGGCGCGCCACGTGTTAGCGGTGCCGGGCGGCGCTCGTCAAGCGGCGCGACGGATCTGGCATGAATGTCAGCACAGTTGCCTTGTGCCACCGGCGGTAGAATGCCGCCGGAGCCACAAAAGCCGATCAGTCGGAATCGTCGGCGGAAAGCGATTTCACCAGATCGATTATTCGACGGCGCACCTTGACGTCGGGTATCTTGACGAAGGCGCGGTTGAGCTGAAGCCCCTCCGGACTGCCGCAGAATTCGATGGCGAACGCCATCGATGCATCCTCGGCAAATCCTCGATTGCCCGCGGTCTCCTGGCCCGGGGCATCCTCGAAGAAGAAGGCGACGGGAACACTCAAAATCGAGGCGATCGCCTGCAAACGGCTGGCGCCGACCCGGTTCGTCCCCTTTTCGTACTTCTGGATCTGCTGAAACGTGATGCCGAGATTTTCACCCAGCTTTTCCTGGCTCATTCCAAGCATATTGCGGCGAAGCCGGATACGACTCCCGACATGGATGTCGATCGGATTCGGCTTCTTCTTGTTCTCTTCTGTCATTTTTTTCCTCGCCGAATTTTTCCGGCTTTTTCTATTTTGTTTGCCTAAACGAAGCCGGAGCCAACTGCCCCAACAGCCCCCTCCATCCGACTTCGAGAAAATTTTAGGCGTTACAGTATGAGTTTCTAATGTGCCGACTGTCAATTGACCCGTAGCCGCTGCCTTACGCTGAATGCGACGGCCGTCAGGGCAAAAAGCAACATGATCAGCAATCCGTTAATGCGCCTCTGGCGGGCGGACAAAAACGCCTGATTGGAAACCGGCACGTGCGCATCGATGGCGCCGCGCGCGTCGACCGCGAGCGCGTCGACAATGCGCCCGCGCGGATCGACAACGGCCGAGATGCCATTGTTGCCTGCACGCAATAAGGGCAACCCATTTTCCACCGCACGAACCTGCGCCTGCCTGAAGTGCTGATACGGTCCTGGAGTGTCGCCAAACCAGGCGTCGTTGGTGACGTTGACGATGAGGTCGGCCGACGCAGCATCATCCGACACGAGGTCGGGAAAAATGACCTCGTAGCAGATGAAGGGGACGGCACGCAGGCCATTCGGCAGCATGATGGCATGACGTTCGTTGCCGGCCGCGAAATTCATCGGCCCGGCAACCAGCTGGCCAACGCCGAAACGGCTGAAGAGGTCGGCGAAAGGCAGGTATTCGCCGAACGGCACCAGATGCACCTTGTCGACCGCGTCGGCGATCTCGCCCTTGTCGTTGATCGCCACCACCGAGTTGTAATAGCGGCTGCCGGCATTCCCCGAACCGCCCTCCTCGCGCACCACGCCGGCGATCAGCATCTGGCCATCGCCCAGCATGTCGCCGATGGCCTTCAGCGCATCCGGGCGCTCGGTGAACAGAAACGGCACCGAGGTCTCCGGCCACAGGATCAACTGCGGCCTGGCATGACCCTGCTCCGGCGCCTTTGCCGATATGCCCAGCAGGGTGGCGAAGATGCGGTCGCGCACCGAGGCGTCCCATTTCTCGCCGAGATCGACGGCGGGCTGAACGATGCGAACAACGACCGCACGGGTTTGCGGCTTGGGCGGAGCGGCAAGCCTGACATAGCCGAAGCCGACATGGCCGGCGACGAGGATCGCAAGAAGAGCCGCGCCAAGCTTGAGGTGGCGGCGCGCGGCGACAAGCGCCGGGAGGGAAAAGACGAAGACCGCGAGGGTGTTCATGCCGATCATGCCGGTCACCGACACGCTCTGCATCAGCAGCGGCACGGGCATCGCGGCGTAGCCGACGGCGTTCCACGGAAAGCCGGTGAAGAGGACGTCGCGCAGCCATTCGGCAAGGCCGAAGCCGAAGGCCAGCGCGGCGATGCGGCCGATGTCGCTAGTCCAGAAAAGCCGGGCGACGACCGTCGCGAAGCCATAAAAGAAGGCGAGCGCGAACGGGATGCCGACCACGGCAAAGGGCAGCGCCCAGGCAAAACTGTCGGCCTCGACCAGCAGCGCCTGGCCTATCCACCACAGGCCGGCGAGGAAATAGCCGAAGCCGAACCACCAGCCGGTGGCGAAGGCCGGCCGAAGCCGGCGCAGCCAGCCGTCGGAGGCTTCGCCGGTCGCGCCGTCCAGCAGCCAGACCAGGACCGGAAACGAGACGAAGCAGACGGCGAAGAAGTCGTAGGGGGCCTGGGCGAGGACCGCGAGCGCACCGGCAAGAAACGCCAGCAGGGCCCGCCGCCACCCCCACAGCAGAATTATCCGGCCGGCAAAGCGCTGCATATAGCTTCCCAAGTCGCGCGAATCAGGGAGCCAAAGATGTAACAGGCCGCGCCGCATGCTCCAAATGACGGTGCTTTGAAATCAGCAGATCCTAGAGACCGGACACGCCTCAGGCCTGCTCGGCGCGGGCGGCGCGGCGGCGGCGCTCGCCTTTCTGGCTCTGCACGATCCGCACGCGCTTGACGCGGCGCGGATCGGCGTCGAGGACATGGAACTCGAAGCCAGGTATGGCCTGCACGACTTCGCCCCTGGCGGGGACGCGGCCGAGCGTGTTGAAGATCATGCCGCCGATGGTGTCGACATATTCGCCATGCTCGCCGGCGGTAAAATCTTCGCCGATCATCTTGGCGACCTCGTCGATCTCGGCCTTGCCGTCGACGACGAAGACGCCCTCGCCGGCCTGGGTGACCATCGGCTCGTCGTCATCGTGCTCGTCCTCGATGTCGCCGACCACCATCTCGACGATGTCTTCCAGCGAGGCCAATCCGTCGGTGCCGCCATATTCGTCGATGACCAGCGCCATCTGGGTGCGCGTCGTCTGCATGCGGCCCATCAGGTCGGAGGCAAGCATCGAGGGCGGGACGAACAGCACCGGGCGGATCAGGTCGAGATCGCCGATGGTGCGCGCGAGGTCGACCTGGGCGAGATCGAGCGCGGCCGGCGCCGGAGCCTTCCTGCTGGCGCGGCCTTTCTTGACCCGGGCGACCTTGGTGATGTGGGCCAGCACGTCGCGGATGTGCACCATGCCGCGAGGATCGTCCAGCGTCTCGGAATAGACCGGCATGCGGGAGTGGCCGGATTGTTCGAACAGGCCAAGCAGATCGCCAAGCTTGGTGGTGATCTCGACCGCCTCGATATCGGCGCGCGGCACCATCACATCTTCGACGCGCACCTCGCGCAGGCGCAGGATGTTGTTGAGCATGGCGCGTTCGCCGGGCGAGAAGGACTCGGCATCGCTCGCCGTCTCGGCGAGCGCGCCGGCGATCTCCTCGCGCAGGTTGGTGCCGTTGCGGTGCCGGAACAGGCCGAGCACTCGATCGAAGAGTGACGGACCGGCATGCGAAGGCTCGACGGCCACGCTGCCGGTCAAAATGCTCGGACTGGAGCCCTCTTCCGACTTTTCGGAAGGCTTGGTCGCACTGCCGGCGTCCGGACGGGCGGCAGTTTCTGGTTTATCGTTCATCGTCTTTCGGTCAATTGGCCTTTTTTTGTTACGCGTAGGGATCGGGAATGGCAAGCCTTGCAAGCGCCGCTCGCTCTATCGCCTCCATCTCCTCCGCCTCGGCGTCGGTCTCGTGATCATGGCCCAGAAGATGCAGCAGGCCATGGATGACGAGATGGGTGATATGGTTCTCGAGCGGCTTTGCTTCCAGTGCGGCCTCACGGGCCACGGTCTCGGAGGCGAGCACGATGTCGCCCAGCATCGGCGGCAGCTTGCCGCCTTTCGGGAACGGAAAAGCAGGGAAAGACAAGACGTTGGTCGGCTTGTCCTTGCGGCGCCATGCGGCGTTGAGGGTCCGGATATGAGCATCGTCGGAAAAAACGATGCTGAGCTCCGAGCTGCCGTCCGCGCCGGTCTCGGCAAAGGCGCTCTCGACGGCGCGATCGACCAGGCGCGTCAGCTCGCCTTCGGCGGGCCAGTCGCCGGCCTCGACAAAAATATCTATGTCGACGGGCATTGCGCCGGCGTTTCTCGTCTCTTCAGCCATGCGGCCTTTTGATCAGCTTTCCGCGCCCAGCCCCCTGGCGAGCTTGCCGTCGCGGTCATAGGCCTTGACGATCTCGGCGACCAGCGGATGCCGCACCACGTCGCCCTCGCTGAAGCGGACCGTGACGATGCCGGGGACGCCGTCGAGGATGCGCAGCGCCTCGACAAGGCCGGACTTGGTGTTGGGCGGCAGGTCGATCTGCGTCGGATCGCCGGTGACGATCATGCGCGAATTCTCGCCGAGACGGGTCAGGAACATCTTCATCTGCATCGGCGTGGTGTTCTGCGCCTCGTCGAGGATCACCGCCGCGTGGGCCAGCGTGCGGCCGCGCATGAACGCTAAAGGCGCGATCTCGATCACCTCGGCGGCGATCGCCCGTTCCACCTTGTCGGCCGGCATCATGTCGTAAAGCGCGTCGTAGAGGGGCCTCAGATAGGGATCGACCTTCTCCTTCATGTCGCCGGGCAGGAAGCCCAGCCGCTCGCCCGCTTCGACCGCCGGGCGCGACAGCACGATGCGCTCGACCATGCCGCGCTCGAGCAGCATCGCCGCGTGCGCCACTGCCAGATAGGTCTTGCCGGTGCCGGCGGGACCGATGCCGAAGACCATTTCGGAGCGCTCCAGGGCCCGCATATAGGCGTCCTGGTTGAGCGAGCGGGCGTAGATCGTCTTCTTGCGCGTCGCGATCTGGGCGGCCGAGACTTTGCCCTTGCGCTCCATCGTCGGCAGGGTCAGCTGATCGTCGGCGGCGATCGCCATGCGCACGGCGCCATCGACGTCGGACTGGCCGATGTCGACGCCCTTCTGCAGAATGCCGTAGAGCGTATCCAGCGTCCGGCGCGCCTGCTCGGCGGCGGAGGCCGTGCCCTTGATGTTGAGCTGGTTGCCGCGCGAGCGGATGTCGACGCCGAGCTTCTGCTCGATCCTGGCCAGATTCTCGTCAAACTGGCCGTAAAGGGCGCTGGCAAGCCTGTTGTTGTCGAAGGTGAGAACGATGTGCGCCATGTCGGAAGCCCCGGATGCCTGGTTCGGGGTCACGTTCTTCAGTTCAGCAGCGCTCAACCGTCTCTCCTCATCTGCCGAGGCTTGCGGCTATGCACGTCGTTGCCCCAAAACCGCGAGCACTTTAGTGCGACATGCATCAGGCCAACTCGGCGAACAGGCTATTGTAGCCCGTCCTTGTGATTCGTACGTTGATAATGTCACCGATTTCGCCGGCCTTTTCATCAACAATAACCGGCTGGAGCCAGGGCGAACGACCGACCTTCTGGCCGGCCTGGCGGCCCGGTTTCTCGATCAGCGTACCGATGGTCTTGCCGACTAGGCCGTGGGCGAAATCCTGCTGCTGCTTCAACAGCAGAGTCTGCAGACGCTGCAGCCGCTCGTCCTTCACCGCCTCCGGCACATGGCCGTCCATTTCGGCCCCAGGCGTGCCTGGGCGCGACGAATATTTGAACGAGAAGCCCGAGGCGTAGTTCACGTCGCGCACCAGTTGCAGCGTCGCCTCGAAATCCTGCTCCGTCTCGCCGGGAAAGCCGACGATGAAATCGCCCGACATGGCGATGTCGGCGCGGGCAGCGCGGATGCGCTCGATGAGCGCCAGGTAGTGGCGGGACGTGTGCCTGCGGTTCATCGCCTTCAGGATCCGGTCAGAACCAGACTGTACCGGCAAATGCAGATAGGGCATCAAGGCCGGCAGGTCACGGTGCGCGGCGATCAATTCGTCGTCCATGTCGCGCGGATGGCTGGTCGTGTAGCGCAGCCGTGCCAAGCCGGGGATCTCGGCCAGCCGAAAGAGCAGTCGGCCGAGACCCCATTCCTGGCCATTTTCGCCTTCGCCGTGCCAGGCGTTGACGTTTTGGCCGAGCAGCGTGACCTCGCGCACACCGGCCTCGGCCAGCCGCTCGGCTTCCGCGACGATCTGCGCCACCGGCCGCGAGACTTCCGAGCCGCGGGTATAGGGCACGACGCAGAAGGTGCAGAACTTGTCGCAGCCTTCCTGAACGGTGAGGAAGGCGGTGACGCCGCGCTTTGCCACCGCCGCACGCTTCGGCTGCGGCAGGTGCTCGAACTTGTCCTCGACGGCATAGTCGGTCTCGACGATCTTCTGGCCGCTGCGCACCCTGGCCAGCACGTCCGGCAGCCGGTGGTAAGTCTGCGGGCCGATCACGAGATCGACAGCGGGAGCCCGACGGATGATCTCGGCGCCCTCGGCCTGTGCCACGCAGCCGGCGACGCCGATCAAAAGCTCGCGGCCCGTCTCGGCGCGCTCGGCTTTCATGTCACGGATCCGGCCGAGCTCGGAATAGACCTTTTCCGCCGCCTTCTCGCGGATATGGCAGGTGTTGAGCAGCACCAGATCGGCGTCGTCGACCACATCGGTGGCGACATAGCCGTCGGCGGCCAGCGCATCGGTCATGCGCTGGGAATCGTAGACATTCATCTGGCAGCCATAGGTCTTGACGAAGACCTTCTTTGCCGTGGCGGCGGTCTTTGCCGTGGCGGTGGGCCTGACTGAGGCGTCCTGGCCGGTGCCGATGTCGTCGCGTTCTATCGTATTGAAGTCCATTTCGCGGCTTCTAACGCCTTTCGGCGACAAAAAACAGACGTCATCTGCTCGGGCTCGGATCGGCAAGCGCCCCCTGAACCATTTCCCGCACCCTGCCTTCCATCCGTCTTGCCGTTTCCTTGCGGTTCGAGCCTTTGGAGAACGGCACCGGCTCGCCGAAATGCACCTCGGCGTCGAGCGCGCCCTCGGCAAGCAGCACCTTCAGGTGCGGCATCAGATCCTGGTCGCCGATCCAGGCGGCAATCGGCCTGTGACGGCGGCCCATCGGCACGCCATGCAGCCGGGTATAGGCGATCGCAACCGGCTGGATGAACACCTGTTCCGCCGCCCCTTCCGAAATCGCCATCGAGGCCGCGCCGAACAGAGTGCTCTTGAACGGCAGCACCAGATTGCCGTCGCCGGTCGAACCCTCGGCAAACAGCACCATGGCATCACCCTTGGCCATGCGGCTGGCGATCTCGCTCGCCTGGTCGCCGGAGGTGCGCTTGCGCTCTCGCTCGATGAAGACGGTGCGCTGCAGCTTGGACAGCATGCCGATCAGCGGCCAGCCTTCCATGTCGGCCCGGGCGATGAACTTCACGTCGACAAAGGAGCCGAGCACCATGATGTCGGTCCATGAGACGTGGTTGGCCACGATCAGCAAGGGGCGCTGGGCGGCCAGCGCGCCCTTGACGTGGACGCGTATGCCGAGCGCCCTCAGGATCATGCGGTGCCAGATTTTCAGAATGACGGTCTCGGGCCACAGTCCGGTCTTCATCGACAGGATCTGCAGCGGCACCAGCACGAGCGAGCCCAGGGCGACATAGCCCAGCGCAAGAAAGATCCTCAGCTTCTTTGTCATTCCGCGCGAGGTCCCCCTAGCAAAAACTGGCTAGCGAAGATCGCGGCGCATGACAAGCGCGCCGGTCGGGCCGTGCTCGGTCGAGCGGTAATAATTCGGGCGCTGGCCGACCTGACGGAAGCCGAGCCGGCGATAAAGGCCGATGGCCGGCGCATTGGTCTCGTCGACCTCGAGGAAAAGCGCCTCGGCGCGCTGCGCGTGCAGTTCGCGCAGCACCGCGTCCATCAACTGCCAGCCGAGGCCCTGGCGGCGATGCGCGCGGGCGACGGCAACCGTCAGGATCTCGCCCTCGCCGGCCGCAAGCCGCGCCAGCACGAAGCCGGCCGGCGGTTTGGCTCCCTGTCCGGTCTCGCGCGCGGCATAGCCGAACACGGTGTCCTGTTCGAGCAGAGCGGCGAATTCAGCCTCTGTCCAAGGCCGGACGAAATCCTCCTGATGCAGAACGGAGACAACCTCGCTGTCGGCAATCGTCAACGGTTCCAGCGCATACTCCCTGCGGCGCGGCTGAAAGAAGGGTATGCGCATCAGGATTCTTTTCCCTCTCGAGACCCGAGCGCGCCAGCATCATGCTTTCTCGGCAGTATGAAGCCAGCTTGCGGCTTGGCGTCGGCGCCGCGCAAATAGAGCGGCTTTGGCTTCTCGCCCGGGCCCCTGGCGGCAGCCAACCGGGCATAGGTCGCGATGTCGGCGGTGGCCGCATCCGGACCGAAATCGAAGGTAGTTCGAGCGGCCGCAGCAATCTGCTGCGCGGCGGTGCCGGCGAGGACCGCCTTTGCGTCGAGGGCCATGGTGGTCGCCTCGGCCAACGACGTCACGGTAGGACCGTAAGTCGGGACTAACGCACTATCGAACAGAGCCGCATGGATTTCCTCGCGGCCGGCATCAAGTGCTGCAAGCACAATGCGGCCGGGAAAGGTGTGTGCCGCCTCCGCAGCCAGCGCTTCCAGTGTGGTGACGCCGATCGCGGGGATCTTCAGCGCCAGCCCCAGGCCGCGGGCCGTCGAGACACCTACTCGCAGGCCGGTGAACGAACCCGGACCGATGGAGACGGCGACGGCACCGAGACCGGCATAGTCCGTTCCGGCTGCCTTCAATACGGCATCGATGACCGCCATCAGATGCTCGGCATGCCCCTTGCCGAGGTCGAGCACCTCGCGGCCAAGCTCAGCGACGGCCGTGGCGTCATAGACGCAGGCGGCACAGAGATTGGCGGCGCAGTCGATGGCAAGCAGCTTCATGGCGGCCGGTTAAAGCTTCGGTTCAAACACAATCCCCTGTGCCCGCCACGGCTCGCCGCCGCAAGGGGCAGCGCGCACAAATATTGATTCGCTTCAAAACGAGGCCATCTGAAGTTGATCGGCGCTCAGGCGGTCGGCTCAATGCGCAGCATGTGGTTGTCCCAGACATAGTCTGGCTCGGAGCGCGTTTCACCATTGCCTTCGACGATGTCGCCGGCGCCCGTGCTGGCGATGAAGCCGGCACCGTCGGGAGCCAGTCCGCAGACCTCGACAAGCGATTTGGTCGCCAGGATGCGGCCGCTGGCAGCATCGATGACGGCAAGCGAATTTCCCTCCGGCGACGTGAGGGCGACAGTGCCGGCGCACGGATTGGCAGCGACCGAGCCGATATAGTTGCGCAAGCCGGAGAGAACGTCCTGCGGCATCTCCAGCAGTTCCAACCCCTTGCCGCGCGAGGCGCGCCCGACAAGCGCCGGACGGTCTGACGCCGGCCCGCGATACTGGCAACCGAACCAGACCGTTCCAGCCTGATCGCAATCCATGTGGCGGATCGAGAGCTGGTGCAGCGCCGCCGGCAGTTCGTGCTTTTCGATGAGATCGCCGGAGATGCGGTCGACCAGCGTGTAGGACGGCTTCATGGTCGCGATATTGAGCTCGGCGCGGCCGAAGTCCGGATGGGTTTCGATGCCGCCATTGGCAATGGCGAGCGTCCTGCCGTCGCCGAGCAGCAGGAGCTCATGTGGTCCCATGCCGTAGGTCGGGAACTCGCCGATGCGGCTGAATTTCACTCGCGCGTCGTAGATGCCGACGACACCGGCGGCGTTGTCGAAGTCGTTCTCGGTGGCATAGAGCAGCGCGCCGTCGGGCGAGAACACGCCATGGCCGAAGAAATGCCGGCCGGCGATGCTGGCGATGGTCAAGGGCGGCTCGCGGCCGGCATGGTCGAAGACAACCGCGAAGGTGCCGGGCTGGCGAGCGAAGACGACGGAACGCTTCGACACCGGGTCGAAGGTGACGTCATGGCCACGGTCGGGCAGATCGACCGTGTGCAGGACCTTGCCGGCCTCGGAGAGAACGGCGGCGCCGAAGCCGCCGTCGCGCTTGACGAAGGCGGTGGCAAAGACCGCGTCCGCCGCAAGCGTGTCCGCCCAGGCGCGCGGCGCCATGCCCGCGGCGAAGCTCGCCCCCGCGGCGCGCAGGAAGTCGCGGCGATCGATCAGTCGGGTTCTCATGAGATGGCCCTCAAGGGCATAGGGTCGCTCCACGACACGGCAAGTACCGGTCGCGCGAACTGATGATCGCAAACGTTGGAGGCTACGGGTCTGCGCCGCGTCGCTTCGCTCCTTGCTTCGCCCGTGGATGACGACGGGAAGAAAGTTTCAGCCAATTTCGGGAACATGCGACCCCGCAAAGCAAGCTCGCCCGAACTTCCAAAGCGTCCGAGTCGGTCCTGCGAAATCCACACCGCTCCCGACATCATTGTTCAGTCCCCATCCAGCGACGAAAAGCCGGCGGTCAGGCCGAACTCGGCGGTCATCCTGGTGCCGATCAGGGTCGAGAGGCTGGAGGTGATCAGCGCGAAGTGTTGGAGCTTGTCACGCTGCGCAGGGTCGCCCAGCGCCTTGTCGATCGGACCGGTGACGGATTTCACTGTCGCCACGCCGTTGACGAGTTGGATGTGAATGGATTCGCCCATCCACCGGGCATCGGCCGGCAGCGCATCGCCGAGCTTTGAAGCCCGGAAGAGTCGATCGATGCCGGTCAGATTTCCGGCCAGCGAATTCGCGGTGTTCTGCGAACGCCAGTAGATCGCCTGCTTCGGCTTGTCGGCCTCCGGCTTCGCGCCGAGGAACCCCTTGAGCCGCACGTCGCGGATCATTTCCAGCTCGTTGATGAAGACGCCCACGAGTTCCGTCACGGCTTCGGTGCCGTCGCGATAGACGGGGTTTTGCGGCCCAGGATTGGCCCACAGCGCGGCGAAGCCATCGGGCTTGTTCCAGGCATCGGCGACATCGCCGGCCATAGTCTTGATGTTGTCGGCGACAGCAGCGCCATAGGCGCAGCGATAGGGATCGTCCGCGCCGGCAAGAGCATCGGCGCCATCGCCGAAGAGCACGAATTCCAGCGCGCCGAGCCCCTGCATGGCCACGCTCTTGCCCGCTAGTTGCAGCGGATCGGCTGCTGCCGGATCCTTGGCGGCGAGGGCTGCCTGGACCTGCTTCAGGCCGATGCCTTTGCGGTCCGGCCAGTAGAGCATGCGCTCCAGTCGATTGTTCTGCTTGATCGGCCCGAAGGCGATGATTTCGGCCACCGACCAGGCTTCGACGGTGGCCGAGAAATCGGCGCGCGCCGCCTCGAGACTTTGCTGCGACGGTGCCTCGCAAAGCGTGCGCATTGCCTTGGCCAGGCTGGCTGCATGATCGTCCAGGCTGGCGTAGGCCGGGCGGACAAAACCGTCGATCGCACGCCCTATCACATCGGAGGCCTTCACCGCCGCCGATGCCGGCATTGCGGCGGCCAGAAAGAACGGAAGAGCAAGGGCGGCTGCCAGGCGGTTCAACATCAGAGCGACTCCAGAAATTTGATCAGCGCATCGCGGTCGGCGGCGCTGGCGGCCGCAAAGCGGTCGCGAGCCTTGCGGCCCTCGCCCCCATGCCACAGGATTGCCTCGGCGAGGCTGCGCGCGCGCCCGTCGTGCAAATAGAACGTGTTGCCGTTGACCGTTCCGGTGAGGCCGATGCCCCAGAGCGGCGGCGTGCGCCATTCGTTGCCGGTCGCTTCCCCCACACGTTGCCCGTCGGCCAGGCCCGGACCCATGTCGTGCAGCAGAAAGTCGGAATAGGGCCAGATCAGTTGGAATGCCTGCGCCTTGTTGGGCGTGCCGCGCAAGGTGACGAATTTCGGCGTGTGGCAGGAAATGCAGCCCATGCCATAAAACTGCTGCTTGCCGGCAAGCACCTGCGGCGCGTCGATGTCGCGGCGGGCCGGCACGGCAAGGTTCTGTGAATAGAAGGTGACGAGGTCCATGACCGGCGGCGGCGCTTCCGCCGTGCCAAGGCGCTGCTGGACGCCGTTCGGCATGGCAAGGCAGACCTTTTCGGCCGCGGTGCAGTCGCCCCAATGTTTGGGCGATTCCGGCGTCGAGATGCCGATGTCTCCGGCAAAGGCGTCGGCTGCCTGCTGGCGGATCGATGCGCTCTGCGCCTTCCAGCCGAAGCGGCCGAGCGTCAATTCACCGCTCAGTTCGTCGCGCACGATGTTCGGCCTGCCGGAGATTCCGTCGCCGTCGCGGTCGTCCGGATCGGCATGGGCGAGGATATCGACGGGGGCGATCTGCTCGATGAGACCGAGGCCGATCATCGGCGGCGTCAGGCGCGGCGACAAGCTCGTGGCCGGATCGAGCGGCCCATAGCCGAGGCCGTCGATGGAATAGCTCGGCTTGCGCAAGGAAACCATGCTGCCGTCGCCGAGCGCCACCTTCTCTTCCTGATAGTCGATACGCATCCGGCCTTCGCCCTTCAGGCCGGGAACTGCCAGTTCCTGCAACTGCGAACCGTAGACCGGATCGGGAAAGTTCAGCGCCTTGCGATCGGCAAGCGCCACCTTCTCCTCGGCACTGCCTGCATCGCGGGCGAGCCGCAGGAAGATCGAGGTCGAGCCGGCGCCGCCTTCCGGCGGACGACCGCGGCCATCCTTCAGATGGCAATTCTGGCAGGCGCGTTCATTGAACAGCGGACCAAGCCCGTCCGAAGCCTGGGTCGACGAAGGCGACGACACCCAGTTCTTGCGGAAAAGGGCGTTTCCGAGCTTGAAGTTGCCTTCTTCCTCGAAGGTGATGTTGGCGGCCGGTTGCGAGAACGCGTCGCGGCTGGGATCCTTGCGCGAAGTGCCGGCGCCGCCCTGCATCAGTTCGAACGGCTCGGGCTTGGAAAAGTCCGTGGTCGGCCGCGTGACGGCGAGGACCCTCGCCTCATCCTTGGGCGTCAAATCGGTGCGGCTGGCGGCAAGGCCGGCGCTACCAGTCTCGCCGGCCATGGCCGAGGCAGATAGCGCCAGCAGAAGCGATGCCCCGCGACAAATCTGGTATCGCGGGGTCTTCTGGAGCGGCAGGCTTCGGCTCTCCACCTGTCGCGCGCGGCGCAAGACGTCTACGGGGCGCCGCATTCCCGCATGTCCTTACTCCGCCTCGTTGGCCGAATCGGCGTTGAGCTGGCCGTATTTTTCCTCGCCGATCGAGGCGAGCAGGTCGAGCTGCGTCTCCAGGAAATCGATATGGCCTTCCTCGTCGGCCAGCAGTTCCTCGAAAAGTTTCATCGACACGTAGTCGCCCGCCTCCTGGCAGATATCGCGCGAGCGCTTGTAGGCCGTGCGCGCGTCATATTCGCCGGCAAGATCGGATTCGAGCACTTCCTTCACATTCTGCCCGATGCGCAACGGCGCGACGGACTGAAGGTTCGGATGCCCTTCGAGGAAAATGATGCGGGCCACCAGCCGGTCGGCGTGGTGCATCTCCTCTATCGATTCCGCCCGTTCCTTCTTCGCCAGCTTGGTGTATCCCCAGTCCTCGAGCAGGCGGTAGTGGACCCAGTATTGGTTGACGGCACCAAGCTCCAGAAACAGAGCTTCGTTAAGCCGCTCGATGACCTGCGGTTCGCCTTTCATGGGTTCTGCTCCCGAATTGGCCGCGCAAGCCTCTGACGCGGTCCAGATGTGAAACGATGTCCACGCCGCCCACCTCCGAACGGGCATGGTAGTTTTCGGTGACCCGAATGATCGTTTCCACCACATTTGGGAAGCAGCCGCAACAGCGGCCGCGCTTGTGCATGGCGTGATAGACCTTCGCCGGCACGATAAGCTGCCAGGGATCTTCATCAAGCAGTGCGATGATCGTCTGCTCGATCTCCTTTTCAGTGATGATGTTGCAATGACAGATCAGCATTCACTTGCCCTGGCTGACGGCGCCGCCCGGCACCGTTGGCTGGTTCTCAATCAATCATGATTTTGTCCAAAAACCGACTTCCACCTTCTGGGAATAGGCGCAGGCTTATTTGAACACCTTGTCCGGAGCATCGAGGCTGTCCGAGCCCTCGAAGGCGATCGCGTTGAGCTTCAGGGAACCGACGGCGCGCTCGATGGACTTGGTCTGGTCGACCAGCGCGTCGATTGCCGCCTGCACGGTGGCGTTGCCTTCAACGTTGCCCTCGGCGATCTGCTGGTCATAGGCCTCGCCGGCCACGGCGCGGGCCTTGATCGCTTCCATTCTGGCGACGGTCACCTCCAGCTTGCCGGACAGTTCCTGGTCGATCGCCGGGTCTGCTGCCTTCACCATGTCGGACACGGAAGGCCCCGAGACGACGGTGCCATCGAGCCGGGTGTAGCTCGCATGATAGGCGGCGCGAATGCCGGTCGCGTCGTAGAGGTGCGAGTTGTAGGTGTTGTCGGAAAAGCAATCGTGCTCCTCTTCCGGATCATGCAGCAGAAGGCCAAGCTTCATGCGCTCGCCGGCGAGTTCGCCGTAGGAGAGCGAGCCCATGCCGGTGAAGATCGCCGAGATGGCGGCGCTCGGCTCGCCGTCGATGAGGTTCTTGCGCGCGGCGCCGTCTTCCTTCCAGTCGTCGACCATCTCCTGCAGGTCGGACACCAGCAGGTCGCTCGCCGACTTCAGATATTCGGCGCGGCGGTCGCAATTGCCGCCGGTGCAGTTCTTGAGATCGTAGTCCGTGTAGGGCCGCTCGCCGGCGCCGGGGCCGGTGCCGTGCAGGTCCTGGCCCCAGAGCAGGAATTCGATGGCATGGTAGCCGGTTGCGACATTGGCCTCGACGCCGCCGGCTTCCTGCAGCGTACCGGACAGGAACTCGGGCGAAAGCTTGGAGGCGTCGACTTTCTTGCCGTTGATCTCGATCTCCTTATTGGCGATCACATTGGCGGTATAGAGCGAATTGGTGTCGGACTCGGTGCCGTAGCTCTTGGCGACATAGTCGATCAAGCCTTCATCCAGGGGCCAGGAATTCACCTTGCCTTCCCAGTCGTCGACGATCTTGTTGCCGAAGCGGTAGACCTCGGTCTGCTGATACGGGACGCGCGCCGCCTTCCAGGCCTCGCGGGCCGCGTTCAGCGTCTCCGTCGAAGGCTTGGCCAGCAAAGCGTCGACCGCCTTGTCGAGCGCCTGCGCCGTGGTCAGCGAGTCCTGGTATTTGGCGAGCGCGATGTCGGCATAGGTCTTGATGACGGCCTTGGCGTCGGTCTCAGCCTTGGCCGGCAGCACGAACACCGCCGCCGTCAGCGCGGCCGTGGCGCAGATCGCAGCCAAGCGGCCGCCATTACGGGTTGTCATTATCGTTCTCCAGTTCCTTGGGAATTCGGTAAAAGGCGCGCGCGCCAAGCCGTGCCGAAACGTGGGCATGCCGCCGGGCAAAAGATAAGCCGCGCCAACGCGCGGTTCGCGGAAGAAAGACACCAATGCCTCCAATCGAAAGGGTTCAAGGCCCAGACATCAAAGGGATGCGCCCGCGGCGCAGGGCCTCCATAAACCGACGAAGACGCCGGAAGTCAACTGGCGCGCCACAGAAAAATCAATTGAAACAACTGTTTAGAATTATTCTAAACTAGAACTGTCAACTTTATCTGCCGCATTATGCCCTGCCGATGCGGAATCCTTGCGGTTGACAGGCAGCCATTCTGGGTGCGACCCGGACCAAGGCACTTGCGGCGGCGGCAGACAATCGCCACCTGCCGGAAAATCCTAGATTTGAAGGCAAAGGATTGCGATGACGAACGGGGTTGTGATTGTCGGTGCCGGTCATGCCGGGGTGCAGGCGGCCGCGAGCCTTCGCGAGGAAGGCTATGACGGGCCGGTCATCCTGATCGGCGACGAAAACGAACTGCCCTATCACAAGCCGCCGCTGTCCAAGACCTTCATCAAGGATGCCGAAGCAAAACCGCAGCCTCTGCGCGGCGAAGCCTTCTATTCCGGCAGCAGCATCGACTATCGGCCGGGCTTGCGGATCGACAGGATCGATGTCGGCGCGCGCAGGCTGGACGTGGCGGGCGGCGGGATGCTCCCCTTCGATCGGCTGGTGCTTGCGACCGGCTCCCGCCCGCGTCTGCTCAAGCTCGAGGGCGCGGAACTCGCCGGGGTGGTTTCGCTGCGCTCGTTGGGCGACGCGCGCCTGATCCGCGAACTCAGTGCGCACAGCGAGGATGTCGTCATCCTCGGCGGCGGCTTCATCGGTTTGGAAATCGCGGCGACGCTCAGGGCCGCCGGTCGCAAGGTCACTGTCGTCGAGGCCCTCGACCGGCTGCTAGGCCGGGCGGTGGCGCCGGTGATCGCGGCGCATGTGCGCCAGCGCCTTGAGGCGATGGGCGTGCGCGTGCTGACCGGCACGACCGTTGCCCGTCTGGAAGGCGAAGGCGGACGCGTCTCGGCCGCGATCACATCGAGCGGCGAGCGCCTGGCGGCGCAACTGGTCATCATCGGCATCGGCGTGGTGCCCAATGTCGAGCTGGCGGAAGCCGCCGGCATCGCGATCGGCAACGGTATCCGCGTCGACCATCATATGCAGAGCTCGATCCCGGAAATCCTCGCCATCGGCGACGCCGCCTCCTACCGGCACTGGTTCACCGGCGGTGACGTGCGGCTGGAATCGGTGCAGAACGCCACCGACCAGGCGCGGCTTGCCGCGCGCACCATCCTCGGACACGCCGAGCCCTATTCCGCCGTGCCGTGGTTCTGGTCGGATATCGGCGACATGAAGCTGCAGATGGTCGGACTGACGCAAGGCGGCGACAGCCACGTGGTGCTGGGCGAGCCAGCCGAGAACAAGTTCTCGATCTATCATTATGCGGGCAACCGGCTGCTCGGCATCGAATCCGTCAACCGTCCGGCGGATCACATGCTCGGCCGCAAGATGCTCGGCGCCGGTTTTTCGCCGACGCCGCAGACAGTCGCGGGCGGGCCGGACGCGCTGAAGGCAGCGCTTGCCGCTTTCAGTCAGAACGAACCGGCACGGGCGGCGGGTTAAGCCGGCTTGCTGCAGAGCATGGTCTTTTCCGAAAGTCGGTTCTCAGCTTTCGGGATTATGCCGCGCGCGCCTCGCGGATCGAGCTCTCCAGAATATCCAGCGCCTCGTTCATGACGCCGTCCTGGATGGTTATCGGCGACAGGAAGCGGATGACGTTGCCGTAGACGCCGCAGGTGAGCAGGATGAGGCCCTTGTCGAGGGCCTTCAGCCTCACCGCATTGGCGAATTCCGCCGACGGCAGGCCTTTCTTGACGTCGTTGAACTCGACCGCGTTCATGAAGCCCGGTCCGCGGATGTCGACGATCTCCGGCACGTCATCGCGGATGGAAACCAACCTCTGCTTCAGCCGGCTGCCCAGCGCGTTGGCACGGTCGCAGAGCTTTTCCTCCTCGATGACGTCGAGCACCGCATGGGCGGCGGCGACGCCGATCGGGCTGCCGCCATAGGTGCCGCCGAGCCCGCCCGGGCCCGGCGCATCCATGATCTCGGCGCGGCCGGTCACAGCCGCCAGCGGGAAGCCGCCGGCCAGGCTCTTGGCCATGGTGGTGAGATCGGGCGCGACGTCGTGATGCTCCATGGCGAACATCTTGCCGGTGCGGGCAAAGCCGGTCTGCACCTCGTCGGCAACGAGCAGGATGCCGTGCTGGTCGCAGATCTTGCGCAACGCCGCCATGAAGTCGCGCGGCGCTTCGTAGAAGCCGCCCTCTCCCTGCACCGGCTCGACGATGATGGCGGCGACCCTGCCCGGATCGACATCGGCCTTGAACAGCTTGTCGAGCGCGGCGAGCGAATCCGCGACCGAGACGCCACGCAGCGCCACCGGGAACGGCGCATGGAAGACATCGGCCGGCATGGCGCCGAAGCCGACCTTGTAGGGCACGACCTTGCCGGTCAGCGCCATGCCCATGAAGGTGCGGCCGTGGAAACCGCCGGAGAAGGCAATAACCGCCTGGCGGCCGGTGGCGTTGCGGGCAATCTTGATCGCGTTCTCGACCGCTTCGGCGCCGGTGGTGACGAAGATGGTCTTCTTGTCGAACTTGCCCGGCAGAATGCCGTTCAGACGTTCGGCCAATCGCACATAGCTCTCGTAGGGCACGACCTGGTGGCAGGTGTGGGTGAAGCGGTCGAGCTGAGCCTTGACGGCCTCGATCACCTTCGGATGCCGGTGACCGGTGTTGACCACGGCGATGCCGGAGGAGAAGTCGATGTAGCGACGGCCTTCGACATCCCAGATTTCCGAATTCTCGGCCCGGTCGGCATAGATCTGCGTCGTCATGCCGACGCCGCGCGAGATCGACTGGTTCTTGCGTTCGGAAATGGCCGAATTCTTCATATCGTCCCTCATCGGGGGTGCAAAGCCCGTTCGTGTTGATGCCGCTGAACCTGTTCTGAGCTTATTTCACGTTTTGCTCAAGTCAGCACCAGAGCCCAGTCGATTGGGCCTGCGAACCTCCTGCCGCCGCGGAAAAGGCCGCTCAGGCCGTCCGGACAAAGCCCTCGGAAGCCCTGAGCAGGTTGCGCGTGTAGTCTTGGCTGACGCGATGGCCGATCAGCTGGCTCGCGGTCAGCGTCTCGACCGCCTCGCCGTTCTGCATCACCATCAGCCGCTCGCACATATGGGTGATGATGGCGAGGTCGTGGCTGACCATCAGGAAGGTGAGCTTGCGCCGCCGCCGCACTTCTTCGAGCAGGTTGAGCACCTCCGCCTGCACCGAGGCGTCGAGCGCCGAGGTCGGCTCGTCGAGCAGCAGGATCGATGGCTCCAGGATCAGAGCCCGGGCGATGGCGACGCGCTGGCGCTGACCGCCGGAGAGCTGGTGCGCGTAGCGGAAGCGGAAGCCCTTGCCGAGACCGACCTCGTCGAGCGCGCGCTCGATGCGCTTCTCGCCGTCGGCAACGCCATGAATGGCTAAAGGCTCCTGCAGCAGCCGGTCGACGGTCTGGCGCGGATGCAGGGAGCCGTACGGATCCTGGAAGACCATCTGCACGTCACGATAAAATGCCTTGTCGCGGCTTTTGCCGAGCGTCTTGCCGTTGACGGTGATGGTCCCGGACGAGACGGGCGCCAGGCCGGTAATGGCCTTGAGAAGCGTCGACTTGCCTGAACCGCTCTCGCCGACCAATCCGTAGGATTCACCTTCCCTCACTTCGAGGCTGACGCCCTTCAGCGCACGAAAGCGATCGAAGATCACCTCCGCTGCCTCGATAACAATAGCGGCCGTCACGCCGCCCACTCCGGCTTGCGGTCGAGGACCGGCAGCGGATGGCGTTCGAAGCCGATCCTCGGCATGCAGTTGAGCAGGCCGCGCGTATAGGGATGCTGCGCATCGCGCAGCTCGGACGCCTTAAGCTGCTCGACCACCTTGCCGGCATACATGACGACGACGCGATCGCAGAAGGAGGAGACCAGGCGCAAATCGTGCGAGATGAAGATCAATCCCATGCCGCGCTCGGCGACCAGCCGGTCGAGAATGTTCAGGACATCGAGCTGAACGGTTACGTCGAGCGCCGAGGTCGGCTCGTCGGCGATCATCAGTTCCGGCCCGGCGATCAGCATCATGGCGATCATGGCGCGCTGGCCCATGCCGCCCGAGACCTCATGCGGGTGCAGGTCGAAGACGCGGGCCGGGTCGCGGATCTGCACCGCCCGCAACATCGCCAACGCGCGCTCGCGCGCCTCGGCCCTGGACACCTTCTCATGCGTGCGCAGCGTCTCGACGATCTGACGGCCGATGGTCATCACCGGATCGAGCGAATATTTCGGATCCTGCAGGATCATGGCGATGCGATTGCCCCGCAGCGCCCGTCGCTGGCTGACCGATGCCGAAAGCAGATCGATGCCGTCGAAGCTGAGCCTCTTGGCCGACACCTCAGCCTGGGGCGGGGTCAGCCCCATGGTGGCGCGGCCGGTCTGCGACTTGCCGGAGCCGCTCTCGCCGACGATGCCCAGACGTTCGCGGCCTAGCGAGAAGGTGACGCCGCGGACCGCCTGCACGACGCCGGTGCGGGTCGGAAAGGTGACGCGCAGGTCGTCGACTTCGAGAAGCGTGTTCTTGTCACCGCTCATTGGTCGCCGCTCCGGGGATCGAGCGCGTCGCGCAGGCCGTCGCCGAGCAGGTTGAAGCCCAGGCTGACCACGAGGATCGCGGCTCCCGGCGCGGCGGCCACCCACCACTGGTCAAGGATGAAGCGACGGCCCGACGCGATCATCGCGCCCCATTCGGGCAGCGGCGGCTGCGCCCCGAGGCCGAGGAAGCCGAGGCCGGCGGCGGTCAGAATGATACCGGCCATGTCGAGCGTCACCCGGATGATCAACGATGAGATGCACAGCGGCATGATGTGGCGCAGCACGATGCGGAAGGGCGAGGCGCCCATCAGCTGCACCGCCTTGATGTAGTCGGAGTTGCGCACCGTCAGCGTCTCGGCGCGCGCGATGCGCGCGTAGGGCGGCCAGGAGGTGATGGCGATCGCCAGCACCGCGTTCTCGATGCCCGGACCGAGGGCCGCGACGAAGGCAAGCGCCAGCACCAGCTTCGGAAAGGCGAGGAAGATGTCGGTGATGCGCATCAGAATCGCATCGATCCAGCCGCTGGCATAGCCGGCCACGGTGCCTACGAGCAGGCCGATGGGCGCGGCGATGACTGCGACGAGGATCACGACATAGAGCGTCCAGCGCGAACCATAGATGATGCGCGAATAGATATCGCGGCCAAGATCGTCGGTGCCGAACCAGTGCACGGCGCCGGGCGGAAGCAGGCGGGCATTCTTGAGATCGCCGACGGTCGGCGAATAGGGCGCCAGCACATCGGCAAAGGCAGCAACCACCAAGAGCCCGATGATGATCAACAGGCCGACTAAAGCCAGCCGGTTGGCTGAGAAGCGCCGCCACGCCACATAGGCGCGGCCGAGCCTTGCCTGAACGCGCGAAGCCGGCCGTTCGCTGAGCAGCCATTCGCGGCGGGAGAGGGGGGCGGCGTCGGAGGCGGTCATGACGATGCCTCTTGAGGCTGTCGACCCCCACTCCGGTCTGCTTCGCAGACCACCTCTTCCCCGTTCGACGGAGCGGTCGACGGGGAAGAGGAAAGGCGCCAAGCGGGCGACCAGCTTTTCCTCTCCCCCGGGCAGGGGGAGAGGTGGCCCGAAGGGCCGGAGTGGGGGTGGTTGGCCGCAGCCAAGCCCGAAAGTGCGATACCCCTGCTCATCCGGCCTTGGTCCTTGGATCGAGCAGTCGGTAGAGCAGATCGGACAGAAGGTTGATGGCGATAAAGACCGAACCGATGATGATGGTGCCGCCGAGCACCGCGTTCATGTCGGCGTTCTGCAGCGAATTGGTGATATAGAGGCCGATCCCGGGCCAGGAGAACACGGTCTCGGTCAGCACCGAGCCTTCGAGCAGGCTCGCATAGGACAGCGCTATTACCGTCACCATCGGCACCGCGGCATTGCGCAGGGCATGAGCCCAGATGACGCGCGTTTCGGACAGGCCCTTGGCGCGCGCGGCGACGATGTATTCCTGCGCCAGCTCGTTCAGCATGAAGGAGCGCGTCATGCGGCTGATATAGGCAAGCGCGAAATAGCCGAGCAGCGAGGCCGGCAGGATGATGTGGCGGAAAGCGTCGTAGAAGACGTCCCACTGGCCCTGCATCGCCGCATCGAGGAGATAGAAGCCGGTGACTGGCGTAAAGCTGTACTCGTAGACGACGTCGAGCCGCGCCGGAAACGCGACCCATTGCAGCTTGGCGTAGAACAGGACGAGGCCAAGAAGCCCAAGCCAGAAGATCGGCACGGAATAACCGATCAGGCCGATGATGCGCACGATCTGATCGACCAAGCTGCCGCGCCGGACCGCTGCCAGCACGCCGAGCGGCACGCCGATGACGGCGCCGATGATGGTGCCCAGCGTGGCGAGCTCGATCGTCGCCGGAAAGACGCGGCGGATGTCCGACATCACCGGATTGGTGGTCAGGACCGAGGTACCGAAATCGCCGTTGAGGGCGCTTTTGACGTAGATATAGAACTGCTCGATCAGCGGCAGGTCGAGACCCATCTCGCGACGCGTACGCTCGACAACGGCCGTCGGGGCCCTATCGCCGAGCACGGCCAGCACCGGATCGATCGGGATGACGCGGCCAATGAAGAACGTGACCGCGAGAAGACCTAGATAGGTCGTTACCGCGATCACCAGGAAACTCCCGAGCGACGATAGAATGGCGACGCCGCGGGCGCTGCCGCGCCCGGCCGTCGCCTGGGTTTCAGCCACGCTCACGTGGCGCGCCCGCTGACACTATTCCTTCGAAACCGCGCCGACGAAGTTGGTGTCGAAGCTCGGGCCGAGCGCAAAGCCTTTGAGGCTTTTGCGCAGTCCAGCCACTTCCAGCTGCTGATGGATGATGACGAAGGGGCTGGTGTCGAGGATCTTCTGCTGCAGGTCCTTGTACATGTCTGCACGCTTGCCCGAGTCCTTCTCCAGCAGCGCTGCTTCGGTCTCCTTGGTCAGGTCCGGAATATCCCAGGCATTGCGCCAGGCGAGCGTCTTGATCTTGGCGCCGTCGGAATTGTCCGGGTTCGAGGCGAAGGTCTGCGCGTTCGAGTTCGGATCGAAATAGTCCTGGCCCCACTGGCCGATATAGATGTCATGGTTGCGGGCGCGGTACTTGGTCAGCGTCTGCTTGCCGTCGCCCGGGATGATCTCCAGTTTGATGCCGGCCTGTCCCAACGTCTGCTGGATCGATTCCGCCATGCCTGTCTCGGGCTGTTTGCTGCGCACGTCCATGGTCACGCTGAAGCCGTCCGGCAGGCCGGCCTTGGCGAGCAGTTCCTTGGCCTTGGCGACATCCAGCTTGAAGGGATTGTCGTCGACGGCGCCGAGGTCGCCCTTGGGCAGGAACGACTGGTGGATCTCGCCGATGCCCTTGAGGATGGTCGAGCTCAGGGCATCATAGTCGACCAGATACTTGAATGCCTGTCGAACCTCGGGCTTAGCGAGATTCGGGTTCTTCTGGTTGAGGCTGATATAATAGACCGTGCCCTTGGGCGCGCTCGTCGTCGTCAGATCGGCGTTCTTGGCGACGGCGTCGAGGTCGTTCGGCTCGAGGTTGCGGGCGACATCGATATCGCCGGCCTCCAGCGCCAGACGCTGCGCCGAGCTTTCCTTCATGTAGCGGTAGATGACGCGGGCGAGCTTGGCCTTCTCGCCATTGTAATTGTCGTTGCGTTCCAGCACGACGGCCTCATTGGCGCGCCACTCACGCAGCTTGAACTGGCCGGAGCCGGCATAGCCGGTCTTCAGCCAGGCATTGCCGAAGTCATTGTCCCATTTGTAGTCGGCGCTCGGTGTGACGGCAGCGACATGTTCCTTGACCAGCTTGCTGTCGACGACTGAGGCGACGGTGGCCGACAGGCAGTTGAGCACGAAGCTCGGCGCATAGGCCTTGTCGACGACGAACTGGAAGGTGGTGTCGTCGACCGCCTTGGCCTTTTCGGTGACGTTGTCGCCGCTGATGCCGAACTGGTTGATGATGAATGCCGGGCTCTTGTCCAGCTTGATGGCGCGCTCGAAGGAATAGGCGACATCCGCTGCTGTGATCGGGTTGCCGGAGGCGAACTTCATGCCGGGTTTGAGCTTGAAGGTATAGGTCAGGCCGTCGTCGGAAACGGTCCAGCTCTCCGCAAGGTCGCCCTTGACCTTGGAGGTATCGCTGAGGTCGAGCCGGACCAGCAGATCATAGGTGTTGCCGGTGACCTCTGCGGTCGATAGCTCGAACGCCTCGCCCGGATCCATGGTGATGATGTCGTCGAACGCGAAACCTTCGACCAGCGTGTCGGCGGGCGTGACGGCGAAAGCAGGCGCCGTGAGCAGCGCAGCCATCGCCGCGCCAGCAAGCAAGCCACGGAAAGCAAACTTTTCCAGCATCATGGTGATCGTTCCCTGTTTTGTTGAGCTGAGTTCCCGGCTCAGAATTGCATTATTCTTCTCGAAGCCGACAGCGGCTTGGACCACGTAGCGTCGTGTTTTTTGTCCAGTTGGTCAACACCCTATTCGGCGGTGCTCGAACCAGCAGCGCCTATCTGCAAGACAGCTTATTGGACCAGGACGGACAGCTAAGCGTCCAACTCTACGCGGCTATTTAAAGCCGCCGAACGGAAAGAATTTGCTCACCCTAGGCGACGCCGGGATGTCGCCGCTACTGCAGTTGCGCAACCAGCGCTGCGTCGGGAAAGCAGGTGGCGGCCCTGCCGTTCTTCGCCTGCCATGCGCCGATCGAGCGGCGCGTCTTGAAGCCGGGCAGGCCGTCGGCACTGCCGACATCGTAGCCTTTGGCCTCCAGCGCCCGTTGCAAGGCGGCGATGTCGGAACGATGCAGATCGCCGACCGCGCCCCAGGCGCCGGCGAAAGTGGCGTCGCCCTTGGCGATGCGATCGGCGGCATGGCCGATGAACAGCGCGTAGAGGTCGCTGGTGTTGTATTCCTTCAGCACGTAGAAATTCGGCGTGACGATGAAGGCTGGACCGTTGCGGCCGGCGGGCATGAGCAGGAAGCCCTCGGCCTTCAGCTCGCTCGCCGGGAACGCCCTGCCGCCGACGCGCGCAATGCCCATCGCCGCCCAGTCGGCAATCTTCTTGCCCTGATCGGGGCCTTCGAGCGAGCAGGAGACTTTCGCCGGCACCGTGACCTCGAAGCCCCAGCCACGGCCCCGGACCCAGCCATAATGGACGAGGTAGTTGGCAATCGAGGCGAGAATGTCCGGCGTCGAGTTCCAGATGTCGGGGCGGCCATCGCCGTCGAAGTCGACGGCGTGCTTGAGGAACGAAGTCGGCATGAATTGCGGCTGGCCAAGCGCACCGGCCCAGGACGACTTCATGGCGTTGACCGGAGCGAGCCCGCGCTCGACGATCTCGAGCGCAGCCAGCACCTCGGTGCGGAAGAAATCCTTCTTGGTCGACATGAACGCTTTTGTGCCCAGCACCTCGAAGGCGTCGTAGGGCATCTTGGCGGCGCCAAAACCGCTCTCCCGGCCCCAGATCGCCAGCACGACCTCACCCGGCACGCCATAGCGCTTCTCGATCAGCCCCAGCACTCGCGCATTCGCGCCCTCGCGCGTCCGACCACCGGCGGTGACGGCGCGAACGGTCCTTTCGGCGAAATAGTTGCCGGGCGGGCCGAACTCGGCCTGGTGCTGCTTCTGCGGCGTCGTCGGCTGCTCGCCGGGCATGACGAGGTCCGGCAGTTTCAGGTTCGGTTTCACCCCTAGAAAGGCAGCGTCGAAGGTCTTCTTGGAGATGCCTTTGGTTTTGGCCTCGGGCCAAAGGTCTGTCTGCAGCCAGGAGCGGAACTGGTCGTCGATGGGGGCGGCGAGGGAGGGGGTGGGGAGGAAGACACTGAGTAGTGCGAGCAGAAGAAGCACAACGCTGAACCTGGAAAAGCCGCGTTCTGTCGCGCCCCCCTCTGTCCTGCCGGACATCTCCCCCACTTGGGGGGAGATTGACGGTCGCGTCGGCTTTCGCCAATCGCCAGCGCTGCAGGAAGAGCGCCGAGGGCGAAACTGCCAATCTCCCCCCTCGTGGGGGAGATGTCCGGCAGGACAGAGGGGGGCGCGAAGGAATGCTGTCATTGCCAGACTACCCCCCAATCCCTCAAAACACCGTCCTCGAACGCAGCGCCGCGGCGAGCGTGCCTTCGTCGAGATAGTCGAGCTCGCCGCCGACCGGAACGCCATGCGCGAGCCTGGTCACCTTGACCGCGAAGCCCGACAGTTGGTCGGTCAGGTAATGCGCCGTGGTCTGACCCTCGACGGTGGCGTTGACGGCGAGGATGACTTCCTTCACCTCGCCGCCGGCGATGCGGTCGACCAGGGAGCGGATGTTGAGCTGGTCGGGGCCGATGCCGTCGAGCGGCGACAGCGTGCCGCCGAGCACGTGATAGCGCACGTTCATGGCCGCCGCGCGCTCCAGCGCCCAGAGGTCGGAGACATCCTCCACGACGATCAACGTGCCGGCATCGCGGCGCGGATCGGTGCAGATCATGCAGGGGTCGGACGTATCGACATTGCCGCAGGTCGAGCAGATGCGCACCTTGTCGACCGCCTCGCCCATGGCGGCCGCGAGCGGCGCGAGCAGTTGCTCTTTCTTCTTGATGAGATGGAGGGCCGCGCGCCGTGCCGAGCGCGGACCGAGCCCCGGCACCTTGGCCAGAAGCTGGATCAGGCGTTCGATCTCCGGACCGGCGATTCGTTTCGACATCGCTCTGGTCTAGAGCAATTCCAGAAAAAGTGCGAAGCGGTTTTCCGCCCGCAATCGCGTCAAAACGAAAAGCCCGACGCCTTGCTGCCGAGGCGGGTCGTCGAAGACGGGACCGTTCAGTAGGTTTGGAGCGGCCGGCTCTGGCTGACGATCAGCGCGCCGATCGCGTCGGTGTTCTCAGGCGTCGACTGGAAGCCCATCGCCGCTTCCTGCGGAGCGCTCGGCACCGAAGTGATATAGCGGCCCTTCAACGAGCCGCCGAAGCGGGACGCGTCCGGCTCCTCCATCGGCTCCTGCATGGCCACCACCGTCTGCTTCGCCGTGACGCGGCCGGACTTCTGCGCCGGCGCGATAGACGCGGTCACATAGGTCTCGGCCGGCGCGGCAGCCGAATTCATGCCGGCCTGCTTGGCCGGATCCGGATGCACGATCGTCTTGACCACCGGCTCGGCGGAAGCAACCAGCACCGGCGCGGCAGGCGCGGTTTTCTGCGGTGCGGCCGCGGCCAGGGCGACCGTCGGTTCGTCCGGCAACGGCCGCCAGTTGCGGCCGCGCTTCTCATAGAAGGCATTGCCGCCGGCGACCATCGTGTAGTGCATGTTGTTATATGGGAAACGCAGGCCGGCGGTATGGAAGAACATCGTGTTCTTGAGCTTGGCCTTGCGCTCGCCCTTGAGCACCGCCTCGGCCGCCTCCTCGACGTCGGGCAGCGCCCTCGAGTTCATCGGCCGCGTCAGCACGCCGGGGGCGAACTGGCCCTTCTCGCCGACCACCTCGCAGATCGTGCTGCCATGCTGGCCCGAACGCAGCCTGTTCATCACCACCGTTCCGACGGCGATCATGCCGTCGCGGCTCGACCGGTTGGACTCGAAGAACATCGCCCTTTGCAGGCACTCTTTGTCCTTCATCGTGTAGGAACGCGAGCTCAGAAAGCTCGGCGTGACGGCGTCGGCCAGGCTCGCCACCGACATGCCATGTGAGGTGGTCTGGCTGCAGCCGGCCAGAAACAAGGGGGAAGTGACGATGCCGATAAGCAGCGGCGTCTTCCATCGCGTCGCGATCAACAAAAAAGCCTCATTTCCAGATGCCAGCCCGCCCCGAGATGTGGCAAGAATGAGACTCTTTCAGGCAAAAAGATGGCTAGATCGTTAGCAATATCTGGACTTGGGTAAAACTTTATGAATGTCCGGAAATGAGCCCGTGAGCAACGCCGGCAAATAGTTAATACTGCCGGCGGGGCTCGATTTCCGTTCACAATCAATTAACTGACGGCAGACGTCTCAGAACGGCAATTTCATTCCGGGCGGTATAGGCAGACCGGCGGTCAACGCCTTGGTCTTCTCCTGCATGACCTGCTCGACCTTATTTTTGGCATCATTGTGCGCGGCGAGCAGAAGGTCTTCCAGGATCTCGGCCTCATCGGCCTTAAGCAGTGACGGATCGATCTTCAGCGCCTTCATTTCGAACTTGCCGGTCAGCGTCACGCTGACCAGGCCGCCGCCCGCCTGGCCGGTTGCCTCGAGAGTCGCGATCTCGTCCTGCATGGCCTGGAACTTGGCCTGCATTTCCTTCGCTTTGCCCATCAGGCCGAGAAGATCCTTCATCCCTATGATCCTTTTGCTTCAGCTGTCTTCGTCGTCGGAAGCCGGCTCAACGGGCAGATCTGCATCGGCCGTCTCGGCTTCCGGTGTATCGGGAATGCGCACATCGATGATCTTCGCGCCGGGGAAGCGGGCGAGGATCGCGGCGACAGTCGGGTCGCTCCTGGCATCCGAGAAGGCGTTCTCGCGCTTCGTCGTCTCCATTTCGGCCAGGGTCTGGCCGCCCTCGTCCTTCGAAAGCGAGACCAGCCAGTTGCGACCGGTCCAGGCGCGCAGCTTGGACGTCAGATCGTTGAGCAGCATCTTCGGCGCGTCGTCGGTCAGGCTGACGTCGATGCGGCCGGGCTCGATGCGGACCAGCCGCACGCAGCGCTTCAAGAGCACTTTGAAGGCGATGTCGCGATTGGCGTCGGCGAGGGCTGCGATATCGGCCAGCGACTTCACCGGAACGGCGGGCGTCTCGACGACCGGCTCGGGTGCCGGAACGAAGGCCGCCGGCACGGGCTGTGCCTCGACCAGCCGCATCGTCTGCGCACCACCGTTGGAGGCCGGCATCCGCGCCTGTGCCACCGCGCTTGCGCCGCCGCCATTGCCGGGGCCTGGCACGGCTGCGCTGGCCGGCGCCCCGTTGGCGCGCGGCGCCCCACTGGCAACGGGTGCGGCATCCTCCAGCGATTTCAATGCCTCGTCGAGCGTCGGCAGGTCGGCGGCATGCGCCAGGCGGATCAGCACCATCTCGCCGGCACTGACAGGACGGTTCGAGGACTGCACCTCGGGAATGCCCTTGAGCAGCATCTGCCAGGTGCGCGACAGGACGCGCACCGACAGCGCGCTGGCGAATTCGGCGCCGCGCCGGCGCTCGTCCTCGGAAAGCGAAGCATCGTCGGCCGCGGACGGGACGAAACGCAGCCGGGTGACGAGATGGTTGAATTCGGCAAGATCGGTGAGCACGGCGGCCGGATCGGCGCCCGTATCATATTGCGCCCGGAATTCGGCCAATGCCGCCGCGACATCGCCCTTCATGACATGCTCGAACAGGTCGATGATGCGGGCGCGGTCGGCGAGCCCCAGCATGGCGCGCACGGCCTCTGCGCTCACCGCGCCGCTGCCATGGGCGATCGCCTGGTCGAGGATGGAGAGCGAATCGCGCGCCGAGCCCTCGGCGGCGCGGGCGATCATCGCCAGCGCCTCGTCGTCGACCGAGATGCCTTCCTTGGCGGCGATCGCCGCAAGATGGGCGACCAGCGCGCCGGCATCGATGCGTCGAAGATCGAAGCGCTGGCAGCGCGACAGCACGGTGATCGGCACCTTGCGGATCTCGGTGGTGGCGAAGATGAATTTGACGTGCGGCGGCGGCTCTTCCAGCGTCTTCAACAGGCCGTTGAAGGCTTGGGTGGAGAGCATGTGCACTTCGTCGATGATATAGACCTTGTAGCGGGCCGACACCGGCGCGTAGCGCACGCGGTCGATGATGTCCCTGATGTCGTCGATGCCGGTATGCGAGGCGGCGTCCATTTCGATCACGTCGACATGGCGGCCCTCCATGATCGCCTGGCAATGCTCGCCAGGGATTGAGAGGTCGACAGAGGGCTGGTCGACGGTCGCGGTCTTGTAGTTGAGCGCCCGCGCCAGGATGCGCGCCGTCGTCGTCTTGCCGACCCCGCGTACGCCGGTCAGCATCCAGGCCTGGGCGATGCGGCCTGTGGCGAAGGCATTGGTCAGCGTGCGGACCATCGGCTCCTGGCCGATCAGCTCGGAAAAATTGGAGGGACGATATTTGCGGGCCAGCACGCGATAGGCGCCGGCCTTGCCTGTCTCCAGACTTTCAGCCCCCACATTTCCGGCTTCGCTCATTCGCCGTCAAAAGCTCCAAGGACCGCGACGGAAGGCGGCCGATTCCTGCGCACAGTCTCGCCCGCACGGCTTGGCGCCGTCAATGTCGCGGGAGCAAGGCGAAGAGGCGGGAGGCTGGAACAATGACCCGTTCCGGGCTCGTTAGGGCTGCTTCCTTCCGGACCTGACCCGGTTGGCGAGTGGATCGTCCACCACCAACCTCCCGCGCTCCATATCGGCAATTCGGCGGCGAAATGCAAGGGTAGAGGTGAATGACGCGCCGGCCCCATAGGCGGGAAAGCCTTCAAATCCGCAGCAGCGGCCAATGAATCACTTGCAGCCACCTTGCCGCCGCTCTAGCGTTCAGGGTTTGAAGCATTCACAAAAAACGAAGGAAACGCCTATGCTGCCGGGCCTCAAGGCCGGATTTGCGCTGGATGCCCGGCTCGAAGCGGACAGCGAGCAGCTGATGTGGCTCGGCCTGTGCGAACTCAGGCTGATGAACGACCGGCGCTGGCCGTGGCTCATTCTGGTGCCGCAACGCCCAGGCGTAGAAGAGATTCACGAGATGACTCCGCTCGACCAGACCATGCTCATCTTCGAAACCAACATGGTGGCGCAGGCGCTGAAGAAGACGACCGGCTGCACCAAGATCAACACAGGGGCGCTCGGCAACATCGTGCGCCAGCTGCATGTCCACGTCATCGCCCGGTCCGAGGGCGATCCCGGCTGGCCCGGACCCGTTTGGGGGCACGGCATACGCGAGCCCTACAAAAGTTCCGAGATCCGTCGCTTTGCCGAAACCATCAAGGCAGCGCTATAGACTGACGCCTCACACCGTTCCGAACAATTTTTCGAGTCCCCATGAGCTTTCGCCTGTTTGACGCGCCATTGCGCGAGCCGAGCCAGTTCGTCGGCTTTGCCGGCAATCAGATCGACCGGCAATCGGAAAACCGCGCCGACGACGCCGTGGAAAAGGCGCTCGCCGACCGATCGACGCGGCTCCTGCTGATGCATGGCGGCCGGCTTTATCTCAAGCTGGAGGACGGCAGATTCGATCCCTGGTTTGGGGCGGCGGAAAGTCAGCCCTACGAGGCCTCGCTCGAGCGCGGCGTGCTGCTCGGCATTTCCGACAGCGGCCCGGTGCTGGCCGTGCCCGCCGGCATCGAGCCGGAGAGTCTGCCCGAGACGGTCAAAGCGATCGACTACCGCTCCGTCTATATGCAGGGACTGATCGACGAGGGCGCGGCCGGAGCGCTGGCGCAAGGGGCGGCGCTGCTTGCCTGGCATGCCAGCCACGCCTTCTGCAGCAAATGCGGCAATCCTTCGGAAATGCGGGCGGGCGGCTACAGGCGACACTGCCCGACCTGCGGCACCGACCATTTTCCGCGCACGGATCCGGTGGCGATCATGCTGACGGTGACGCGCGAGAAATGCCTGCTGGGGCGCGGACGCCATTTCGCGCCGGGCATGTATTCGGCGCTTGCCGGCTTCATCGAACCGGGAGAGACCATCGAGGCGGCGGTGCGCCGCGAGACGCTGGAAGAAGCCGGGATTCGGCTCGGCCGCGTCGTCTACCATGCCAGCCAGCCCTGGCCGTTCCCCTATTCGCTGATGATCGGCTGTTTCGGCGAACCGCTCAACGAGGATATCCAGGCCGATCTCAACGAGTTGGAGGACTGCCGCTGGTTTGCGCGCGAGGAGGTCCGCTCCATGCTGGAGCGAACGCATCCCGACAATCTGATCACGCCGCCGAAAGGGGCGATCGCGCATCACCTCATCCGCGCCTGGGTCGACAGCGCGCAATGAAAGCCGGAGAGGGGCAATGATCCGTCACACCGTCGTGTTCACGCTGAAGCATGCGCCGCATTCTCTGGAGGAGAAGCGCTTCCTCCATGACGCCAAGAAGATCCTCGCCGGGATCAAGGGCGTCACTCATTTCGAGCAGTTGCGGCAGGTCAGCCCCAAGAACGACTATCGCTTCGGCTTCTCGATGGAGTTCGCCGACCAGGCCGCCTACACCCGATACAACGAGCACCCCGACCATGTCGCCTTCGTCCGCGACCGCTGGATGCCGGAGGTCGAGGCGTTCATGGAGATCGATTACGTGCCGCTCGGGTTTTAGCTCGTCGGCCTAATCCGCGATCTTCCACTGCTCGCGCGACGCGCTTGCCGGATAGACGCCGAGGATCCGCATCTCGCGCGAGAAGAAGCGCAGTTCGTCGAGCGCCAGCTTGACCAGCGGATCGTCGGGATGGCCCTCGATATCGGCATAGAACAGCGTCGCGGTGAAGGCGCCGAGTTGGTAGCTCTCGAGCTTGGTCATGTTGATGCCGTTGGTGGCGAAGCCGCCCATGGCCTTGTAAAGCGCGGCCGGCACGTTGCGGACGCGGAAGATGAATGTGGTCATCATCTTGGCATCGGCCGACGGGCGTTCGGCCCATTGCTTGTTCTTGGTCAGCACGACGAAGCGGGTGACGTTGCTGTCGGTGTCCTCGACATTCTTCTCGAGTATGTCCAGGCCATAGAGTTCCGCGGCGAGCGCCGGCGCGAGCGAGGCCATGGTCCGGTCCTTGAGCTCGGAAATCAACTTCGCCGAACCGGCGGTGTCGCCGGCGACCACCGGCTTCCAGCCATTCTTGCGGATGTATTTGCGGCACTGGCCAAGCGCATGAATATGGCTGTGCACGGTCTTGATCTCTTCGCGCCTGACGCCGGGCAGCACCATCAGCTGGAAGTGGATCGGCAGAAAATACTCGCCGACGATATGCAGCCTGGATTCCGGAAGCAGATGGTGGATGTCGGCGACGCGCCCGGCGATGGTGTTCTCAATCGGGATCATGGCGAGTTCGGCCTTGCCGGTCTCGACCGCATTGAAGGCATCCTCGAAGGTCGGACAGGGCAACGGCTGCATCGACGGGAACATGTTGCGGCAGGCGGTGTCGGAGTTGGCGCCTGGTTCGCCCTGGAAGGAAATTCTGTTGATCTTTTCGGGCATGCGCCAAAGTCTCTCTTGCGGAGGTCTCAGTTTGAAAGAATTCGCCTTGCGCGCTCGAGATCGGCGGGCGTATCGACGCCGAGCGGCAGCGATCGGACGATTTCGGCGTCGATGCGCATGCCGGCTTCCAGCGCCCGCAACTGCTCCAGCCGCTCCCGGCGCTCCAGCGGCGACGGCGTCAGCGCCACGAAGCGTTCGAGTGCAGCGCGCCGATAGGCGTAGAGGCCGATGTGGTGGTAGAGGGGCCCCTCGCCCCAGGGTGCTGTGGCACGCGTGAAATAGAGCGCCTTGAGCCGGGTCTCCGACAGCGGCGAGCCGACGATCTTGACGACGTTCGGGTTGGTCTTCTCCTCGTCGCGGACGATCTCGACGCCGAGCGTGGCGATGTCGACAGCGGCGTCGGCGAAAGGCCGCAGCGATGCGCCGATGATTTCGGGATCGATGGTCGGGAGGTCGCCCTGCACATTAACGATGGTCTCGACCTTGTCATGCGGATCGAGCGCGGTGAGCGCCTCGAAAATGCGGTCGGACCCCGATTCATGATCCGACCGTGTCATGACCGCTTCGAAGCCATGCGAGCGAACGGCGTCCGCAACCGCGTCGCTGTCGGTCGCCACGACGACGCGGCCAAGCCCGGCTTCGGTTCCGCGGCGCGCGACATGCACGATCATCGGCACGCCGGCAATGTCTGCCAGCGGCTTGCCCGGCAGGCGCGTCGAGGCCATGCGGGCGGGGATCAGGATCAATGTCGACATGGGACTTTCGAGGCGGCCGGGAAAGCGGATGGAAAGTGGCAAAAGGTCTCACTGGAAGCGCCCTTATAGGTGTTGCAACGCCGAAGCAAAAGACCTAGTTTCCGCGCGATTTAACCGGCCTTCGAGGCCGTTCGCGATACCGACGGACGGAGTGGACGGGATGGTCCGCCGGAAAAGGGAGCAAGGGGCGTATGGATTCCAACGAAGTCAACAAGCTGCTCGGCGGATTCCTCGGTACCGTCTTCATCGTGTTTTCGGTGGGCATCGTCTCGGATGCGCTGTTCGCCTCGCCGGCGCCCGAGAAGCCCGGCTTCGCCATCGAGGCGGCCGAGCCGACCGAAGGCGGCGCCGCTGGACCTGCCGCCGAAGCCAAGCCGATCGCAGACCTGCTCGCCACCGCCAATGTCGAGGCGGGCGCGGCCGTCTTCAAGAAGTGCCAGGCCTGCCACTCCGGCGAAAAGGGCGGCCCCAACAAGGTCGGCCCTGATCTGTGGGACATCGTCGACCGCCCTGTCGCCGAGCATGAAGGCTTTGCCTATTCGGCCGGCATGAAGGATTTTTCGAAGGGCGGCGCCGAGAAGTGGACCTACGATAATCTCAACCACTTCATCAACGCGCCGAAGAAGTTCGTGAAGGGCACGGCCATGGGCTTCGCCGGCCTGCCCAAGGATGAAGACCGCGCCAACGTGATCGCCTATCTGCGCACGCTGTCGGACAGTCCGAAGCCGCTGCCGCAGCCGGGTGCTTCGGCCGAAGCCAAGCCCGCCGAAGGCGCGAAGCCGGCGGAAGCCGCCAAGCCGGCAGAAGGAGCCGCGCCGGCAAAGCCGGCGGCGCCCGCTCAATAAACAATTTGTCATTGAAGGCAACCTCAGAAAAGCCGGGTTCGTTCCGGCTTTTCTGTTAGGAAAACCGCATACGTGGCGACAAAAGCCGTCGCTTGCGGTTTTCACCGGCGTCAAATGATCTAGATTGCCGGTGGGCGAAGCAATTCCAGGAAAAGTGGGATCCGGTTTCCGTTCGGAATTGCGTCAAACGCTCGAAGGCTCGTGACGAGGAGAACGCATGACGGTGGGCCGCTCCCCGACATTTTTCGCATCGCTGGCGGTTGCCTTTATCGTCAGCCTGCAGGCCAGCTTCGCCGACGAATGGCGCACCACCTCCTCGCTAATCGGTCCCTCCAAGTACGGCGACAACTTCCAGCGCTACGACTACGTCAATCCGAACGCGCCGAAGGGCGGCACGTACAACACCGTTGTCGTCGGCACTTTCGACAGCTTCAATCCCTACATCGTGCAGGGGTCGCCGGCGGCCGGCTTCGCAGAGTTCGGCGGCGGGCTTCTCTACGACACGCTGATGGATCAGGCGACGGACGAAGGCAGCGTCAGCCATCCGCTGGTCGCCGAGGCCTATAAGTATCCCTCGGATTATTCGTCCGCGACCTACCGGCTCAACCCTCGAGCCAAATGGCATGACGGCCAGCCGATCACCGTCGACGACGTGATCTGGTCGTTCCAGGTGCTGAAGGCCAACAGCCCGATGTACAGCCGCTATTTCGAGAACGTGACCGAAGCGGTCGCCGTCTCGGATCGCGAGGTCGAGTTCCATTTCAACCAGAAGGGCAATCGCGAATTGCCCAAGATCCTTGGCGATCTGGTTGTGTTGCCGAAGCACTGGTGGGAAGGCACCGACGCCAGCGGCAAGAAGCGCGACATCACAAAGTCGACGCTCGAGCCGCCGCTCGGTTCGGCAGCCTACAAGATCGCCAGCTTCAAGCCAGGTTCGGAGATCGTCTGGCAGCGCGTGCCCGACTACTGGGGCGCCAAGCTGCCGGTGAAGATCGGGCGCGAAAACTTCGATACCCAGCGCTTCACCTACATCCTGGATGACAACGCCGCCTGGCAAGCTTTCACCAAAGGCGGACTTCAAGATATCAAGTCGGAGAACAGCTCAAGGCGTTGGGCGACATTTTACAATTTCCCCGCAACCAAGGCCGGCGACGTCATCAAGAAAGAGTTCAAGACCACCTCGCCGGAGCCGATGCAGGCATTCATGCTCAATCAGCGGCGGCCGCTGTTCCAGGATCGGCTGGTGCGAGCGGCGCTGACTTATCCGTTCGACTTCGAGACGATGAACCGCACGCTGTTCTTCAACTCGAACACGCGCACGCAGAGCTATTTCCAAGGCACCGAGCTGGCGTCGAGCGGGCTGCCGCAAGGCAAGGAACTGGAAATTCTGGAAAAGTACCGCGACAAGCTGCCTCCCGAACTGTTCACGCAGGAATTCAAGCTGCCGGTCTATGACTCGCCGCAGTCGGAACGGAAATATCTGAAGCAGGCGGTCGATCTTTTCGCCCAGGCGGGCTGGGTGATCAAGGGCGGCAAGATGGTGAACGCCAAGACCGGTCAGCCGTTCAAATTCGAGGTCCTCGGCGCGGCCGACACGGATCAGGTCATCTCCAGCCCCTGGATCGCCAATCTGCGCAAGATCGGCGTCGATGCGACGCTGCGCATCATCGATCCAACCCAGTACATCAACCGCCGCAACAATTTCGACTATGACGTCATCATCGGCCAGCTCGGTCAGTCGGAATCGCCCGGCAACGAGCAGCGCGATTTCTGGAGCTCGAAGGCTGCGGAGACGCCGGGATCGCGCAATTATTCCGGCATCAAGAATCCAGTCGTCGATGCGCTGGTCGACCGCATCATCTTCGCCACCGACCGCGAGGACCTCGTCGCCGCCACCCATGCGCTCGATCGGGTGCTGTTGTGGAACTACTACGTCGTGCCGCAATATTACCGCGCGGTGGTGTGGCTCGCCTACTGGAACAAGTTCGGCATGCCGCAGAAGCAGCCGAGCTACCGCGGCGTCGATATCGATTCCTGGTGGATCGATCCCGACAAAGAAAACGCGCTGGCAGCCAAGTACAAGGCACTCAACTGATGGGGCGGCAGCCGGTGCTTCCTCGTCGCGACTTCCTGGCGCTCGGCGCGGCGGCGACCGCCGCAGCGCTGCTGCCGGGCCTGGCTTTCGCCGAGACGCCGACCGGAGTCAAACTGCATGGCCTGTCGGCCTTCGGCGACTTGAAGTACAAGCCTGACTTCACGCATTTCGACTATGTCAATGTCGACGCACCGCAGGGCGGCACGTTCAATTTCCTGCCGCCGAACTGGGGCGCAAATCAAAGCCCGCTCACCTTCAACACGCTGAATTCCTTCGTTCCCAAAGGCGATTCACCGCAACGGATGGAAATGTGCTTCGACCAGTTGATGGTGAGGGCGTTCGATGAGCCCGACGCCGTCTACGGGCTGGTCGCCGAGAGCGTCACGATTTCAGACGACCGCAACAGCTTCACCTTTTCGTTGCGCCCGCAGGCACGCTTCCACGACGGCACGCCGCTCTCGGCCGAGGACGCCGCCTTCACCTTCAAGCTGCTGAAGGACAAGGGTCATCCGGACTACGCGCTGCCGTTGACGCATCTGGTAGACGCCGTCGCCGTCGATGCTCATACGCTGCAGCTCAAATTCTCCGGCAAGCACACGGCACGCACGATCCTCAACGTCGTCCTGTTTCCGATCCTGTCGAAGGCCTTCTACACGGCCAACCCATTCGATTCCTCGCAGATGAACCCACCCTTGGGTTCAAGCGCCTACAAGGTTGGGCGCTGGTCGGCAGGGAGATGGATCGAATATGAGCGGGTGCCCGACTATTGGGGCAACGACCTTCCGGTCAATCGAGGTCAGAACAATTTCGGGCGGATCCGCGTCGAGTTCTACCAGGACCGCAACGTTGCCTTCGAAGCGTTCAAGAAGGGGGAAATCCTCTACCGCGAGGAATTCACCTCCCGTGTCTGGGCCAAGCAGTACGACTTTCCGGCCGCCGTCGCCGGCAAGGTGGTCAAGCACGAATTCCCTGCGGATACGGTGCCTGCCATGCAGGCCACCGCCGTCAACCAGCGGCGCGAGCAGTTTCGCGACCCGCGTGTGCGCCAGGCCATCGCGCTCTGCTTCGACTTCGAATGGACGCGACGCAATTTCTTCTATGGCTCCTACCAGCGCTCGCAGTCCTGCTTCGAGAAATCGGATTTTCGCGCCGAAGGCACGCCGTCACCGCAGGAACTGGCGCTGCTGGAACCGTTGCGAAATCAGATCCCGCCCGAGACTTTTGGCGAAGCGGTGACCCAGGCAGTATCGAACGGTTCCGGGCGCGATCGCAAGCTGCTGAGCCAGGCGGTCAAGCTCCTCGCCGATGCCGGCTGGAAGCGGTCGGGCGACTTTGTCAAGAATGACAAGGGCGGACAGCTGTCGGCCGAGATCCTGGTCGACGACGAAACCTTCGAGCAGGTTTATGCGCCTTGGGTGGAGAACATGAAGGCTGTCGGCATCCATGCCTCCATCCGGCTCGTCGACGCGGCGCAATATCAATTGCGGCAGAATTCGTTCGACTTCGATCTCATCTCCGCTGCTTTCTCGTTCACCGCGACACCGACCCGCGACGATCTCGAAATCTTCTTCCACTCGCGCACCGCGGCCATATCGGGCTCACGCAACCTGCCGGGAACGGCAAGCCCGGCGATCGACGCACTGATCGATGCCGTCGGCGCAGCCAAGGACCGCGAAACCTTGACGATCGCGATGCGCGCGCTCGACCGGGTCTTGCGCGCGCGGCGCGATTGGATTCCAAGTTGGTTCGCGGCGAATCATCGAAGCGCCTATTGGGACATGTTCGGCTTTCCCGAGCACAAACCCGATTTCGGCTTCCCGGTCGAAGCGCTGTGGTGGGTCGACAAGGGCAAGGCGGCGAAAATTGGCAAAGCCTGATACTCACATTCATAAAGGCCCGGCAGGCTGATGGGCGCCTATATACTGCGCCGCATCCTGCTGATGATCCCGACGCTGTTCGGCATCATGGCGATCTCCTTCGCCGTCATCCAATTCGCTCCTGGCGGCCCGGTCGAGCAGGTGATCGCCAGGCTCACCAACCAGGGCGGGACCGATCGCCTCGGTGGCGGCGGCGGGGACGCCGGCGCCAACGCTCCCAATTTCGACGTCGCCGGCGACGTCAGTTCGAAATATCGCGGCGCGCAGGGGCTGGATCCGGAATTCATCAAGAAGCTGGAGAAGCAGTTCGGCTTCGACAAGCCACCGCTCGAGCGCTTCGGCATGATGCTGTGGAATTATTCCCGCTTCGATTTCGGCGACAGTTATTTCCGCGACATCTCGGTGCTCGACCTGATCCTGGAAAAGATGCCGGTCTCGATCTCGATCGGGCTGTGGATCACGCTGCTCTCCTACCTGATCTCGATTCCGCTCGGCATCCGCAAGGCGGTTCAGGACGGCTCCACCTTCGACGTCTGGACAAGCGGCGTCGTCATCGTCGGCTACGCCATCCCCGGTTTCCTGTTCGGCATTCTTTTGATGGTGCTGTTTGCCGGCGGCTCGTTCTGGGACTGGTTCCCGCTGCGCGGCATCGTCTCCGATAATTGGGACCAACTGTCCTGGCCTGACAAGATCATCGACTATTTCTGGCACATGACGTTGCCGTTGACGGCGCTGGTCCTGTCGGCCTTCGCCACCACGACGCTGCTGACCAAGAACTCCTTCCTGGAGGAGATCCGCAAGCAATATGTAGTGACCGCGCGCGCCAAGGGCCTGTCGGAGAGCAAAGTGCTTTACGGGCATGTCTTCCGCAATGCCATGCTGATCGTCATCGCTGGCTTTCCCGGAGCCTTCATCTCGGCCTTCTTCACCGGGTCGCTCTTGATCGAGAACATCTTCTCGCTCGATGGCCTCGGCCTGCTCGGCTTCAAGTCGGTGATCGACCGCGACTATCCGGTGGTCTTCGCCAATCTCTACATCTTCTCGCTACTCGGCCTGTTCGTCGGCCTGCTGTCGGACCTGATCTATACCTGGGTCGATCCGCGCATCGATTTCGAGCGGAGAGACATCTGATGGCGCAGGCAGCCGCCGAGACCACTGCGCGCCGGCCCGCCCGGCCATGGCTGTCGCCGCTCAACCAGCGGCGGCTGCAGAACTTCAAGGCGAACCGGCGCGGCTTCTGGTCGCTTTGGATATTCCTCGTCCTGTTCGTGCTGTCGCTCGGTTCCGAACTCATCGCCAACGACAAGCCGATCATCGCCTCCTACAAGGGCGAGATCCTGTTTCCGGTGCTGGTCGCCTATCCGGAAGAGAAGTTCGGCGGCTTCTATGCGGTGACCGACTATCGCGATCCGGTCATCCAGGACGAGATCAATGCCAATGGCTGGATGATCTGGCCGCCGGTTCGCTACTCCTACCAGACGGTCAACAACGCCATTCCGGAAGCGGCACCCGCCAAACCCTCCTGGCTCTACGACAGGAAGGCGCGCTGCAGCCAGTATCCGCAAGGCGAGGCCGACCCCAACTGCATCGTCGGCAACTGGAACTGGCTCGGCACCGACGACCAGGCACGCGACGTGCTGGCCCGGCTCATCTACGGCTTCAGGATCTCGGTGCTGTTCGGGTTGATCCTGACGATCGGCTCCTCGCTGATCGGCGTCGCGGCGGGCGCGGTGCAAGGCTATTTCGGCGGCTGGACGGACCTTCTGTTCCAGCGCTTCATCGAAATCTGGTCGGCGATCCCGGTGCTCTATCTCCTGCTCATCGTCGCCGCCATCCTGCCGCCCGGCTTCTTCATCCTGCTCGGGCTGATGCTGTTGTTCTCCTGGGTGGCGCTGGTCGGCGTGGTGCGGGCCGAGTTCCTGCGCGCGCGCAACTTCGAATATGTCAACGCGGCACGGGCGCTTGGCGTGCCCAACCTCACCATCATGTTCCGTCACCTTCTGCCCAACGCCATGGTGGCGACGCTGACCTTCCTGCCCTTCCTGCTCTCAGGCTCGATCTCGACGCTCACCTCGCTCGACTATCTCGGCTTCGGCCTGCCGCCGGGCTCCGCCTCGCTCGGCGAACTGCTCAAGCAGGCGCAGCGCAACCTCAACGCGCCGTGGCTAGGCATCTCGGGCTTCATCGTGATTTCGCTGATGCTGTCGCTGCTGGTCTTCATCGGCGAAGCGACGCGCGACGCCTTCGATCCGCGCAAGACGTTCAAATGAGCGAGCCGCTGCTTTCCGTCCGTGACCTCAGCGTTGCCTTCGCACAGGGCGGCATGCAGTCGGTTGCCGTCGATCATATCTCCTTCGACATCGCCAAAGGCGAGACGCTGGCACTCGTCGGGGAATCCGGCTCCGGCAAGTCGGTGTCGGCACTGTCGGTGCTGAAGCTCCTGCCCTATCCCACGGCCAGCCATCCCTCGGGCAGGGTCCTGTTCCATGGCGCCGATCTGCTGAGCGCCAACGAGAAGGCGTTGCGCGGCGTTCGCGGCAACAAGATCACCATGATCTTCCAGGAGCCGATGACCTCGCTCAATCCGCTGCACACGATCGAGCAGCAGATCGTCGAGGTGCTGAAGCTGCACCAGGGGCTTGGCGACCGGCAGGCGCGGGCGCGGGTGCTGGAATTGCTGACCGAGGTCGGCATCCGCGATCCGCAGAAGCGGCTCGACGCCTATCCGCACCAGCTCTCGGGCGGCCAGCGCCAGCGCGTCATGATCGCCATGGCTCTGGCCAACGAGCCGGAGCTGCTGATCGCCGACGAGCCGACGACGGCGCTCGACGTCACCGTGCAGGCACAGATCCTCGAGCTGCTCGCAGGCCTGAAAAGCCGCAAGGGCATGTCGATGCTGTTCATCACCCATGACCTCGGCATCGTCAGGAAGGTCGCCGACCGCGTCTGCGTGATGACCAAGGGCAAGATCGTCGAGACGGGCCCGACCAAGGACATCTTCGCCAACCCGCAGCATGCCTACACCAAGCACCTGCTGGCCGCCGAGCCGAAGGGCAAGCCGCCGGCGGCGAATGCCAACGCCAAGGCGGTGATCACGGGCACGGACATCAAGGTCTGGTTCCCGATCAAACGCGGCTTCTTCCGCCGCACCGTCGACCATGTGAAGGCGGTGGACGGCATCGACGTGACGGTTCGCGCCGGGCAGACGCTCGGCGTGGTCGGCGAATCCGGCTCCGGCAAGACGACGCTCGGGCTGGCGCTGGCCAGGATGATCTCCTCGACCGGCACGATCAATTTCAACGGCCGCGACATCAACGAGCTTTCGTTCAGCGCCATGCGGCCGCTGAGAAGCGAGATGCAGATCGTCTTCCAGGATCCGTTCGGGTCGCTCAGTCCACGCATGTCCATTTCCGAGATCATCGAGGAAGGGCTGAAGATCCATGCATCGAAGCTGACCCCCGACGAGCGCGACGACAAGGTGGTCGAGGTGCTCAAGGAAGTCGGGCTCGATCCCGAAACGCGCCACCGCTATCCGCATGAATTTTCGGGCGGCCAGCGCCAGCGCGTCGCCATCGCCCGCGCCATGGTGCTCAATCCGCGGTTCGTCATGCTCGACGAGCCGACCTCGGCGCTTGACATGAGCGTGCAGGCGCAGGTGGTGGATCTGCTGCGCAACCTGCAGGCAAAGCATGATCTCGCCTACCTGTTCATCAGCCACGACCTGAAAGTGATCCGCGCCCTTGCGAACGACGTGATCGTCATGCGCAACGGCCAGATCGTCGAAGCCGGACCAGCCGAACAGATTTTCGGCAGCCCCCAGACCGACTATACAAGGGCTCTGATCTCTGCTGCATTCCGCATCGAGACGGCCCCGTCCGGCGTGGTGAGCGAGTAGCATATTTGCTTTGCGCAATTCCGGACGGAAAACCGCTACGCACTTTTCCTGGAATGGCTTCAGGGCCGACACAACAGAGAAGAAATCCGAGAATGGAAAAAGGCAAAGTCCTGCTTGCCCTTACTGGCTTTCACCCGCAACGCTGGCACGAATTGCTGTCGACCGAACGCGAGGTGGTGCTGGAGCCCGCGGGCCCGAGCGATCCCTCGATCGACTATGCGGTGGTGTGGAAGCACAAGCCCAACCTGCTCTCCGGGCTGCCCAACCTGCGCGCCATCTTCTCGGTCGGCGCCGGCGTCGACCACATCTTCGCCGATCCCGGCTTGCCGGATGTGCCGATCGTCCGCGTGGTCGCCGACAATCTGACGCAACATATGACCGAATTTGTCGCCTGGCGGGTCCTCGACCATCACCGCCAGGGGATGCTCTATCGGGCGCAACAGTCAAAAAAGATCTGGCACGAACCGACGCAGCGCGCGGCCAACGATATTTCCGTTGGCATCATGGGGCTTGGCAATCTCGGCCGCTCGGCAGCGTCGGCGCTCTTGTCGCTTGGCTTTGCGGTCAATGGCTGGTCACGCAGCGATCGGCCGATGAAGGGGGTTTCGACCTATTCCGGCGAAGCGGGACTGATCCCGTTCCTCAACGCCACGGACATACTGGTGGTGCTGTTGCCGCTCACGCCGCAAACGCAGGGAATCATCAATTACGGCGTGCTGAAGGAGTTGCGCAAGCGCAATGGCCTCGGCGGCGCGGTGCTGATCAATGCCGGCCGTGGCCGGCTGCAGAGGGACGCCGACATCCAGCGCGCGCTTGATGACGGCACGCTGAAGGAAGCGAGCCTAGACGTTTTCGAGGTCGAACCGCTGCCGAAGACCAGCCCGCTGTGGGGCCATCCGAAAGTGTTCGTCACGCCGCATGCGGCGGCGACCTCCGACCCTACGCATCTGGTGCCGATCATGCTTAGACAGATGGCCGCCTTCGAGCGAGGCGAGAAGCTCGACAATCTCGTCGACCGCGAAGCGGGTTACTGAGGCTGCGAAGCAGGCTTCGAACCGGGAAGCGCGAGCTTGTCGTTCTTCTTCGGCTTGCCGCAATCGCGCCTTTCGATCGAACGGCTCATGGCATCGATCTCGCCGCTTGCCTTGTCGGTATCCCGCTGCGCCTTGGAGCGCATGTCCGGCGTGAAGGGACCAAAGCCCATCGCCGGATTGGAGAAGGTCGGCTTTGCCGTGACCGGCAGATTGTATTGTTGCGCCAGCGCGTTGCGGTTGGCCAGCAACTGATCGCAGGGCACGCTGTCATATTGCAGCGAGGACTGGACATTCTCGTCCTGGCGTTCCGACATCGAGCTGCCGCCGACGCAGCCCGCCACCGCCAGGCAAGATGCCAATACCAGCATGTTCCAGCGCATGGGTCCCTCCTGCGATCTCCGCGCCGTCCAACCCGACACGCGATTCGGGCTTTTTCGCAGCAAGATCACCGTTCAAATCTTCGACTTCTCCGCCACGACGGCCAAGCCCTCGACAGGCTCGCGGCGGTCGTGCCGGATGACCGTGCTGTCCAACGACCGGATCGAAAAGCCGCTCTCGGTCAGGACCCTGCGAACATAACCTTCGGAATGCGCGTAGCGCCGCGATGGCGTCAGGGCAAAATCTGTGCCGTCGGCAAGCGTCTCGACCGAGAACGCAAACACGCCGCCGTCGACCAGCGCCTCGGCAATGGCCGCGACGATGCGTTCCAGCGCGCCGACATAGATGAAGACGTCGGTCGCGACGACGAGGTCGGCTTTCGCGCCGGATTGGGAGAAATGCTGCAGATCAGCCTTGGAAAGCAGATCGTAGACGCCCTTGGCGCGCGCCTTCCTCAACATCCCGACCGAGATGTCGTAGCCCTCGAGCCGATCGACCATGGGCCGCAGTTTTTCGCCCATCAGCCCGGTGCCGCAGCCAAGGTCCAGCGCGAGCCGAAAGCGGCCGGGCCTTGCCGCACGAATGGCCAGGGAGAGAAACTGCGGTATACGGTAGCCGAGTTTTTCGACCAGCGACTCCTCGAAGCCATCGGCAAAATGATCGAAGAGCGTTTCAACGAAGGCGCTGGGCGGGGCTGTCGAGGCCGGCGCATGGCCGATCAACTGCAGCTTGAGCGCGGCGCCCAACCGGTCTGTCGCGTCCAGCTTCAGCGCCATGCTCCAGGCCTGGACGGCCTGATCGGAAAGGCCGGCCGCCTCCTGCATCTCGCCGAGGCGGAACCAGCCGGCCGCCCATTGCGGCGCAAGCTCCAGCGCGCCCAGCAAAAGCTCCGCCGCCTGCGCGGGCTCGCCGCAGGCGAGCAGCATCTCGGCGAAGTCGGCGCGGCGGTCGGCGCTCAAATCGCCGGACGAGGCCTGAAGCGGTTTCATGGTCGAAGGATCTCACCCGGCGATGGCACCGGCGGACGGTTCCAGAGCATGATCCGAAAAGTGGGAACAGCTTTTCGGAGAGAGATCATGCTCCAACAAAGAGTTGGATCGTGACGGCGTTTCAACGAAACGCGTCACGATCTAGGACGAGTCAGCAGTCTCTTGCAACAGGCTTCCCGCCACGCATTTAGCCACTATCTTGAAGACGATGCGCGCCAGCGACCTGCTCAAGCCACGGCCGGAAGGGCTCTACTGTCCGCCCGGCGATTTCTTCATCGACCCGGTGCGGCCGGTGGGCCGCGCGCTGATCACGCACGGCCATTCCGACCATGCCCGCTCCGGCCACCGCTCGGTGCTTGCCACGCAAGAGACGCTCGACATCATGGCACTGCGCTATGGCGAGGATTTTGCCGGCAAGAAGCAGGCCGCCGTGCTCGGCGAGACGATCGATCTCAACGGCGTTTCCGTAACCTTCCATCCAGCCGGGCATGTGCTCGGCTCGGCGCAGATCGCCGTCGAACACCGTGGCATACGCATCGTCGCCTCCGGCGACTACAAGCGCCAGAAGGACGGAACCTGCCTGCCGTTCGAGCCGATCCCTTGCGACGTCTTCATCACCGAGGCGACCTTTGGCCTGCCGGTGTTCCGGCATCCGCCGGACAGCGAGGAGATCGCCCGGCTGCTCAAATCGGCGGCGCAGTTTCCCGAGCGTTCGCATCTCATCGGCGCCTACGCGCTCGGCAAGGCGCAGCGCGTGATGCGGCTGCTGCGCGACGCCGGCTATGACAGGCCGATCTATATCCACGGCGCGCTGGCCAAGCTCAGCGAATACTACCAGCGCCAGGGAATCGATCTCGGCACGCTGGAGCCGGCGACGGTCGAAAGCGGCGGCAAGGCCGATTTCGAAGGTGCGATCGTCGTCGGTCCGCCGGCCGCCTTCGCCGACCGCTGGGCACGGCGCTTCCCCGACCCGATCGCCTGCTTCGCGTCGGGCTGGATGCGAATCCGCCAGCGCGCCAAGCAGGGCGGCGTCGAGCTGCCGCTGATCATTTCGGACCATGCCGACTGGGACGAGCTGATCGCCACGATCAAGCAGACGGGAGCCGGGGAGATCTGGGTGACGCATGGCCGCGAGGAAGCCCTGGTGCGCTGGTGCGAGCTCGAAGGCATCGCGGCCCGGCCGCTGCATCTCGTGGGCTATGAGGACGAGGGCGATTGATGCAATACCGATCACCAATCTCCGCCGCTGCACTCTACGGCGCCCCCCTCTGGCCTGCCGGCCATCTCCCCCTCAAGGGGGGAGATCGGCAGCTTCAGCGCCGGCGCATCTCCTGCGACGCCGAAGACTGGCGAAAGCCGGCGCGACATCTGATCTCCCCCCTTGAGGGGGAGATGGCCGGCAGGCCAGAGGGGGGCGCCGCGCGCTGGCTTTCGCTATTGGCCAGGCTCACCCAGCCATGAACCGCTTCGCCGAGCTCCTCGACCGGCTGGTGCTGACGCCGTCGCGCAACGGCAAGCTGACGCTGCTGGCCGATTATTTCCGCAGCGTGGAGGACCCCGATCGCGGGCTGGCGCTGGCCGCGATCACCGGCGATCTGTCGATCGCGGCGGTGAAGCCCGCGATGCTGCGCACGCTGGTGGTCGAGCGCATGGATCCGGTGCTGTTCGGCTATTCCTACGATTATGTCGGCGACCTTGCCGAGACGGTGTCGCTGGTCTGGCCGCAGCCCGCCGGCCATATCGCGAACCATGCCCCGACGCTGGCCGAGGTGGTCGGGAGATTGCAGGCGGCGAGCCGCTCCGATGGGCCAAGGGTGCTGGCGCGGCTGCTCGACAGCGCCAGCATTTCGGCGCGTTTCGCCATCATCAAGCTCGTCACCGGCGGCCTGCGCATCGGCGTGTCGGCGCGGCTCGCCAAGCAGGCGCTGGCCGATCTCGGCCATGTCGATGTCGCCGAGATCGAGGAACTCTGGCACGGGCTGGCGCCGCCCTATGTCGAGCTGTTCGCCTGGCTCGAAGGCCGGGCGGAAAAGCCGAAGAGCGCAGCGCTGGCGCTGTTCCGTCCGGTGATGCTCTCCAACGCCGTCGACGACGGCGACCTCGACAAACTCGATCCCGGCGACTACGCGGCGGAATGGAAGTGGGACGGCATCCGAGTGCAAGCGGTGTGCGAAAGCGGCATCCGCCGGCTCTATTCGCGCACCGGCGACGACGTCTCCGGCGCCTTCCCGGACCTGGCCGCGGCGATGGATTTCGAGGCGGCGCTGGATGGCGAGCTCTTGGTCGGCGACCCGCGCGAAGCCACCGGCACCTTCTCCGACCTGCAGCAGCGGCTGAACCGCAAGAGCGTGTCGCCAAAGATCCAGCAGCAATATCCAGCCTTCATGCGCTGCTACGACGCGCTGCAGATCGACGGCGAGGATTTGCGCGGCCTGCCCTTCGCCGAGCGCCGCACACGGCTCGAGGCCTTCGTCAAGACGCTCGATCCCAGCCGCTTCGACCTCTCGCCGCTGGTCGAATTTCGGGACTGGGGAGCGCTGGAGCGGCTGCGCCAGACGCCGCCGCATCCGATCATCGAAGGGGTGATGCTGAAGCGCTGGGATTCCGCCTATCTCGCCGGACGGCCGAAGGGACCCTGGTTCAAATGGAAACGCGATCCGCACACGGTCGACGCGGTGCTGATGTATGCGCAGCGCGGCCACGGCAAGCGCTCGAGCTTCTATTCCGACTACACATTCGGCGTCTGGGCCGGACCGGAAGGATCGGAAGAGCTGGTGCCGGTCGGCAAGGCCTATTTCGGCTTCACCGACGAGGAGCTGAGGCAGATCGACAAATATGTCCGCGACAACACGATCGAGCGGTTCGGACCGGTGCGCTCGGTGCGCGCCGACCGCAGGAACGGCCTGGTGCTGGAGGTGGCCTTCGAAGGCCTGAACCGATCGACGCGCCACAAGTCGGGCGTCGCGATGCGCTTCCCGCGCATCTCGCGGCTGCGTTGGGACAAGCCGGCGGCCGAGGCCGACCGGATCGAGACGCTGCAGGCGCTGCTCGACAGCTGATTAGATAAAATCCGAGCTCGGGCAATTCCAGGAAAAGTGTGTAGCGGTTTTCCGTCCGGAATTGCGCACAATCAAAAACTTAGAGCGGGTCAGCGATTCTGTGAAAGCTGAACTGCTCTAGTTGCCCCATCCCACCCGCGCCTGCTTCGGACTGGCGTGGCAACGACCGACAACTCACTGCGCGATCGAAACGCGGACTTCGTAGATGTCGACGGATTTGCCTTGCTTGTCGAAGTCGGAGTTGATGGCGATGGTGCCTGCGGCGCCCGGATGCTTGTCCGGGAACTGCACGTCGAACAGATATTCGTTGCGCTCGTGGCCGACAGCATAGCGCTTGCGGCCGCAATCGCCGAGTTCGCCGAAATTGCAGTCGACCGAAATCTGGGTCTCCTTGCCCTCTTCCGAGCGGGCGATGATGTCGAACATGGCATGCTTGCCGGCGAGCTTTTCCAGCACGCCCTGGCCGACGTCGAAGGCGATGGCCGAGCCGGAGGCCCCGGAGCGGATGCGCAGGAACTGACCGGTATCGTCCTTCATCACCTCGGCAGCGGCGTCGGACGGGGTGCTGACATGCGTCGGATCGCTGGGCGAAAACACATTGATCCAGTTCTTGGCCTGGTCCGCCTCGCCCGGCTTCTGCGGCGAGCCGGCTTCGCCGGGCTGCGAGGAGTCTTCTTCCTCGATGGTCGGAGGCGCTTCCGGCGGGCCGGTGTCGAGCTGCGCGGCCGTCTTGAAGACGCCGGTCTGGATCGCGAAATAGAGGCCGATGCCGGCGGCGGCCAGCAGCGTCGCGACAACGAAGATCGCCGTCAGCGGCAGGCGCCGGCCCCTGATCCGGCGTTCGTCACGATCCGGCGCCACCTCGGCGCCACCGCTGCCGACCGGAGCCCCGGGAGAATCATCGAGCGACGGCGCATCCGGCAGTGCCGTTTCATCCGGCATGATGTCGGGCACGACGGGCAGCACGCGCGAGCGCGGCACGTCCGACGTGTCAGGCTGAACCGGCCCGTCGACCTGGATCGCCGGCGGCGGTGCCGCTTCAGCCGGCGCCTGCCCCGGCGCGTCCACCGGCGGCGCCGAATCCTGCGGCGACTGATCGACAGCAGGCGTCGCCGCTCCATCTGCGACCGCCAGCGTTATGCTATCCGGCGGCAGCGTTACGTCCGGAACCGCCGGCAGGAATTCGGATTCGATCTCGGTGATCTTGGCCTGCACCGCCTTGCGGCGGCTGATCGCGGCCTCGACCGTCAGGTTAGGATTGGCCTGCAGCACGCGATCCAGCGCCGCAAAGGCCGAGCGGTAGACCCTCTCGCGGAACGCCCGGTCCTCGGCATTGCCTTTTTCGAAGGCGTTGCGGATCGCTTTCTCGATGGCGTCCAAGCGAGATCCCTCTGCACGTGCGCTGCCATCCGATGATCGTTGGCCGCAGGCGACCAACCAAGCAACGGACGAGCGGCTGCCTTTGCCAGCGCGTCCAAAGCCCCATTTCGGCGGTTTTTGCTGGGGAATCAACACCTTTTTATGGATCGGGGCCGGCTGGGATTTGCCGCCGATCACGCGATCAACCACACCAGCCGATGGGCGGGCGAGAAGACGCGAACCGCATGGCGCAGCCGCGTTCGAGGCGAATTGGCCCGAATTCGCCGCTGAGCATCTTGAATTGGCGGCCGGTTGAGTCTATCACGCAGCGCATCTTGGAAGCCCAGCGCTTCCCCGGGCCGCTTTAGCTCAGTTGGTAGAGCACATCATTCGTAATGATGGGGTCGCGTGTTCGAGTCACGCAAGCGGCACCAGTTTTCACTTCCGGCCAACACAGGATAACGCCCCTCCCGCCCGATCTGAAGTTCGGTCGTCTGGGCAAGCAACTGGCGTTGCGGTCCCTACCTGGCCAGCCGCTCGGCATGCCACTTCAGATGGTCGCCCATGAAGGTCGACATGAAGTTGTAGGAATGGTCGTAGCCGTCCTGCATGCGCAACGTCAGCTCGATGCCTGCCTTGCCGCAAGCCTCTTCCAGCAACCATGGACGCAGACCGTCCTGGAGGAACCCGTCGGCGGTGCCCTGGTCGACCAGGAATTCGGCGAAGCGGTAGCCGTCCTCGATGAGCAGCGTGGTATCGTAGGCGCGCCAGTTCTTCTCGTCCCGTCCGAGATATTTCTCGAATGCCGGGCGCGACCAGCCTGCGGTGCTGGGCTGCACGATCGGCGCAAAGGCCGAGCAGCTCTTGAACCGTTCCGGATTCTTCAGCGCGATCGTCAGCGCGCCATGCCCACCCATCGAATGGCCAAAGATCGACTGGCGCGACATGTCGACCGGAAAATTGGCGGCCAAGAGCGCCGGCAATTCCTCGATGAGGTAGGAGTACATGCGGTAGTTCTTGGCATAGGGCTCCTGCTTGGCGTCGAGGTAGAAGCCGGCGCCACTGCCGAATTGCCAATTGTCCTTTTCGTCCGCAATGTCAGGTCCGCGCGGGCTGGTGTCGGGGCAAACGACGACGAGGCCCAGTTCGGCCGCCTGGCGCCGGTACTCGCCCTTGTCCATGACATTGGCGTGCGTGCAGGTCAGGCCCGACAGGTACCAGAGGACGGGCAATGGCCCTTCCTTGGCCTGCGGCGGCACAAAAACGGCAAAGGTCATGTCGCAGGCGCAGACCTCGGAGGCGTGGGAATAGACGCCCTGGATGCCGCCATGCGCTTTGGATGTGGAGATGACCTTCATCGGTTCTGCCTTTCGTCGCGGATTTTCGAACCGGCTTAGCTGCCCGACCGGGCACCCGCAACCTCGGAGCTTGCAAAATCGAAGCCGCCCTGAGGCAAGAAGCGGTTTTGCCGCTTCCAGCATCCTGCAGCAACCGGCGAAAAGCATCGGCCATTGTTGGGCGCGGCGTTTGGTGGGAGAATCCCGGCATCAGCATGGGAGGTCAAAATGCCCTACAGTTTCAAGACCGGTGACGTCGTCAGGCTGAAATCCGGGGGCCCGCAAATGACGATCAGCGACGGCGCCGCCTCGGGCACTTATCTTTGCCACTGGTTCAACCGCGAGGGCGACGTCTGGACACCGCAGCATGCCGGCTTCAAGCCGGACCAACTGGTGGTCGTGGACACGCCGAAATAGCTTCGCGGTCAGTCGTGGATCACTCTGGTCGGGCGTGGTGCCGTCGCTCGGGAAGAATGTCGGGTTTGACCGCTCGATGCGTGCGCGAAGAAACGCCCGCGCCGTTTCCGGAGCGGGCGTCCAAGGCGATCCTTTGAAGGATCACCAGTTTCAATGACCCGGGTGCCAGCGGTGATGGTACCAGAAGCCGGGGTGCCAATGGCGCCTCGGCCGGATCAACATGCGGTGGTTCGGCACGCAATTGCCCCAGCGGTTCATGTGCCAGCCGGGACCGCATCGCCAGCCGACGCTTTCGATCGGCAGCGGAGCGGCGCTTGGCTTTGCCATGGGCATTGCCTGCGAGCCGACGCTGGACAGCATCAAGGTGCCTGCGGCGACGGCAAGGGGCAGAATATATCTGGTGAGCATGAGTAGGATTCTCCGTGGTCACCCCCGCGACCAGATAGCACGTGGCCGGCTGAATGCGGGGTGAACGGCGCGATCACATATCCGTCAGTGGATCGTGACGTCCTCAACCCCGCGATCGTTTCAGCGAGCCATCGAGCCTATCGCCTCTCTCGCCATCCGGCGTCGCGTCGCAGGCGGCGGGCCGTTCTGTGACGCGCTCATATTGGGAGAGCACGCGATCGCGCCTGACCTTGGCCTCAGGCCGCCTTCTTCGCCAGTCTCGCTTTGATCGAGGCGATGTCGGCGCGCGGCGTGGCGGCAAACAGCGTCTTGGTGTAGCCGTGCTGCGGGTTGGAGAAGACCTCCTCGCGCGGGCCGTATTCGACCGCTTCGCCGAAATACATGACCATCACGTCGTCGGCGATGTAGCGCACCACCGAAAGATCGTGGCTGATGAAGACATAGGTCAGTTGGAATTCGTCCTGCAGGTCGGCGAGCAGGTTGAGCACCTGCGCCTGCACCGAGAGGTCGAGCGCCGAGACCGGCTCGTCCAGCACCAAGAGGCTCGGGTTCAGCATCAGCGCGCGGGCAATGGCGATGCGCTGGCGCTGGCCGCCCGAGAACATATGCGGATAGCGGTTGTAGTGCTCGGGTCCGAGGCCGACCTTCTTCAGCATCTTCATGGCGAGGTCGCGCCGTTCCTCGGCCGGCTTGTCGGTATTGATGAGCAGAGGCTCGCCGAGCACGTCGCCGATCTTCTGGCGCGGGTTGAGCGAACCATACGGGTTCTGGAACACGATCTGCACCTTGCGGCGCATCTCCTTGCTCAGGCCGTCCCTTGCGATGTCGACCTTGTTGCCGTCGATGTAGAGCTCGCCGGACGTCGCCGGATCGATCAGCGTGATGATGCGAGCGAGGGTGGACTTGCCGCAGCCGCTTTCGCCGACGATGGCCAGCGTCTTGCCTTTCTCGACGCTGAAGGTGACTCCCTTCACAGCGTGCACGGTGCGCGCGGGGCGGAACAGCCCGCCTCCGACATGGTAGTCGCGCACGATGTTCTTGCCTTCGACGACCTTGGTCATGCGCTGGCTCCAGTCATGCCCTGGCTTCCGAGGGCGCCGGCTCGAACAGCATGTCGGAGACGGTCGGCAGCCGGTCGCCGACGGCGTTCTCAGGCAGCGCCGAAAGCAGCGCGCGCGTGTAGTTGCTCTTCGGCGATTCAAAGAGCGACAGCACGTCGGCCTCCTCCATCTTGCGGCCCTTGTACTGGACGATGACACGGTCGGCGGTTTCGGCGACAACGCCCATATTGTGGGTGATCATGATCAGGCCCATGCCGTACTTGGCCTGCAGCGAGACCAGCAGATCGAGGATCTGCTTCTGGATGGTGACGTCGAGCGCCGTCGTCGGCTCGTCGGCGATCAGCAGCTTCGGATTGCAGGCGATCGCCATCGCGATCATCACGCGCTGGCACTGGCCGCCCGACATCTGGTGCGGGAAGGAGTTGAGCCGCTCGGCCGGCTCGGGAATGCCGACCTGCTTCAGGAGCTCGATGGCCCGCGCCCGGCGTTGCGCGCGATCCATGCCGAGATGGAAGCGCAGCACCTCCTCTATCTGGAAGCCGACGGTGAAGCAGGGATTGAGGCTGGCGATCGGCTCCTGGAAGATCATCGCGATATCCTTGCCGATGATCTTGCGGCGGTCGGCCGGACTGATCTTGAGGAGATCGCGGCCGTTGAAGCTCATGCGGTCGGCGGTGACGGTGGCCGTCCACGGAAGCAGGCCCATCACGGCCAGCATCGACACCGATTTGCCGGAGCCGGATTCGCCGACGATGGCAAGCACCTCGCGCTCGTCGACATGGAGCGACACGCCGTCGACGGCGCGGAACGGACCGGACGCGGTCTGGAACTCGACGACGAGATTCTGGATGTCGAGCAGCGCCATCACGACCTCCTGAGCTTCGGATCGAGCGCATCGCGCAGACCGTCGCCGATCAGGTTGATGGCAAGCACGGTGATGAGGATCGCCAGGCCCGGGAAGGTCACCACCCACCAGGCGCGCAGGATGAACTCGCGCGCGGAGGCGAGCATCGTGCCCCATTCCGGCGTCGGCGGCTGCGCGCCGAGGCCGAGGAAGCCGAGAGCGGCGGCTTCGAGGATGGCGTTGGAGAAGGACAGCGTGCCCTGAACGATCAATGGCGCCAGGCAGTTGGGCAGGATCGTCGCCAGCATCAGGCGCAGATGGCCGGCGCCGGCCACCTTAGCCGCCACGACGTATTCGCGACTCTTCTCGGCCATGACGGCAGCGCGCACCAGGCGGGCGAAATGCGGCTGCAGCACCAGCGCGATCGCCAGCATCGCATTGAACAGGCCCGGACCAAGGATGGTGACCAGCACCAGCGCCAGAAGCAGCGACGGGAAGGCGAGGATGAGATCCATGACGCGCATGATCGCGACATCGACCCAGCCGCGGAAATAGCCGGCGAGCAGGCCGAGCGTGATGCCGCCGACCAGGGCCAGCGTGACGACGACGGCGCCGATCAGCAGCGAGAAGCGGGCGCCATAGAGCAGGCGCGAGAGGATGTCGCGGCCGACCGGGTCGGTGCCGAGGATATATTGCGAGCTGCCGCCGGTCTGCCATGCCGGAGGCCTGAGGAACGCCGTCTTGTCCTGGACGTCAGGCGCATAGGGCGCAAGCAGCGGCGCAAACAGCGCCGCCAGCACCAGCAGGATGAACACCAGCAGGCCGATCACGGCGCCGCGGTTGACGGAGAAGTAATGCCAGAAGGTCCTGAGGCCGGTGAGGCGATCCGGACTGCCGGCGGCCATTGGGGCGATTTCGGTCGACTGGCTCATCACGCTGCCCGTATGCGCGGATTGATGACGGCGTAGAGCACGTCGACGATGAGGTTCACGGCCATGACGATGAGCGCGATCAGAAGCAGACCCGACTGTACGACGACATAGTCGCGCTTGAAGATGGAATCGACCATCCACTTGCCGATGCCCGGCCAGGCGAAGATGGTTTCGGTGAGGATGGCTCCGGCCAGCAGCGTGCCGACCTGCAGGCCGATGGTGGTGACCACCGGGATCAGCGCGTTGCGCAAAGCGTGCACGCCGACGACGCGGGCCGCCGATAGCCCCTTGGCGCGCGCGGTGCGGACATAGTCCTCGCCCAGCACCTCGAGCATGGCCGAGCGCGTCTGGCGCGCGATGACCGCCAGCGGAATGGTGCCGAGCACGATCGCCGGCAGCACGAGATGACTGAGCGCCGAGCGCAAGGCGTCCCATTTGCCGTAGATGATGCTGTCGATGGTCATGAAGCCGGTAATCGGCTTGAGGAAGAACTGCAGACCCATGCGGCCGGACACCGGCGTCCAGCCGAGATAACCGGAAAAGAAGATGATGAGCAGCAGGCCCCACCAGAAGATCGGCATGGAATAGCCGACCAGCGCAGTGCCCATCAGCGACTGATCGAACCATGAGCCGCGCTTGACGGCGGCGAAGATGCCGGCGGGGATGCCGAGCACCATGGCGAAGATCATGGCGAAGAAGGACAGTTCCAGCGTTGCCGGGAAGAGTGTCTTGAACTCCTCGATGACCGGACGCTTGGACGAGATCGAGACACCGAAATCGCCGGTGGCGACTTCCCCGACATAGCGCGCATATTGCTCCCAGATCGGCAGGTTGTAGCCGAACTGTTCCTTGAGCTGCTCGTAACGGGCGGGACTGACGCCATGCTCACCGGCCATGGCGAGGATCGGATCGCCGGGCAGCAGCCGGACGAAGGCGAAGGCGCAGATGGTGATGCCGACCAGCGTCGGGATCAGGAGCGCGATCTTATTGAGGAGATATCGGATCATCTTGAAAAAGGGGGCGGCGCCATTCCGCGCCGCCCGCCCTAGAGGTTCTATTCGGCCTTGTCGACGCCGTCGAAGCGATGGATGCCGAGCGGGTCCATCATGAAGCCGCTGACGTTCTTGCGCACGACCGCATAGACCTGGCTGTGCGCCAGCAGGAAGGCCGGAGCCTGCTTCTGGAAGATGACCTGCGCCTGCTCGTAGAGCTTGGTGCGCTCGGCTTGATCGCTGGTCTTCTTGGCCTTCTGGATCAGATCTTCGAAGTCCTTGTCGCACCAGCTGGAGTAGTTCGAGACGCCGATGGCGGAGCAGGCAAACAGGGTGGCGAAGAAGTTGTCCGGATCGCCATTGTCACCGGTCCAGCCGATCTGGAAGGCGCCGGGGCGCTCCTTCTTCTTGCCTTCCTCGCGGTACTTCGTCCACTCGTAGTTGACGATCTCGGCCTTGACGCCGACCTTGGCCCAGTCGGCCTGGATCAGTTCGGCGGCGCGCTGGAAGTTCGGGTTGTACGGACGAACGCGGTCGGATGCCCAGAGCTGGATTTCCTTCAGCCCGGCATCGGCCAGCACCTTCTTGGCAGCATCCGGATCGTAGGAATCGAACTTCACGTCCTTGTTCCACGACCACATGGTCGGCGGGATCAGGTTCTGGGCCGGCGTCGCGCCGGCGTCCTGGAACAGCGACTTGATCAGCGCTTCCCGGTCGATGGCCTGGTTGAGCGCATGACGCACCTCGGGCTTGTCGAGCGGCGGGATGGTCGTGTTGTAGCTCATATAGCCGATGTTCAGACCGGCCTGGTCCATCAGGGTCACGTCCTGGTTGGCCTTGATCGTGGCGATATCGGCCGGGTTCGGATAGGGCGCCACATCGCATTCGCCGGCCAGCACCTTCTGGATGCGGGCGGTGGCGTCAGGCGTGATGGCGAAGACGAGGTCGTCGATCTTCTCCTTGCCCTTGAAGTAGTCGGGGTTCGCCGCATAGCGGATGACCGAATCCAGCTGATAGTCGACGAATTGGAACGGGCCGGTGCCGATCGGCTTGGTCGAGAAGTCGGCCATCTTGCCGTCCTTCTGGAGCTGGTCCGCATATTCCTTCGATACGATCGAGGCGAAGTCCATGCCGAGATTGGCCAGCATCGGCGCATTCGGCTCGGTCAGCGTCAGCTTGACGGTCAGGTCGTCGACCTTCTCCCACTTGGCGACGTATTTCGGCATGTCCATGCCGGTGTAGTAGTCCCAGGTCAGGTTCGGCAGATACTTGTCGCCATTCCAGGGATTTTCCTTGTTGAACTGGCGATCGAAGGAGAAGACCACGTCATCGGCATTGAGGTCGCGCGTCGGCTTGAAATAGTCGGTGGTCTGGAACTTCACGCCCTTGCGCAGATGGAAGGTGTAGACCAGGCCGTCGTCCGAGATTTCCCATTTTTCGGCCAGGCCGGGCTCGATCTCGGTGCCGCCATGCTTGAACTCGACCAGGCGCGAATAGACGGTACGCGACGAGGCATCGAAATCGTTGCCGCCGGTCGTGGTACCCGGATCGAAGTTGGCCGGCGACGCTTCCGAGCAATAGACAAGCGTCTTTGCATTGGCCATCCCGCCAAGGACGCTTGCAGCCAGCAACGCGGCTGCAAAAGCCATTGTCTTTTTCATTGAGCACTCCCTGATGTTCTTCCAAGCCCCTCTATCAGGCTCGCGAAGCGCGCATATAAGCACCGTTTTCAGGGCTTTGGAACACCCCGCTTGCGTACCCCATGGGAAGCAGGAAAAGAATCCGAAATTTGCTCAAATCGCAGAAAAAACGAGCAGATTTTTCTGCTCACGACATTGTTAACGACTGCATTTTTTTATTGATCGCCCGCCCCTCGAAAATCGGCCGCCTCGCCTTCCATCAGCGCCGCGTTGCAGCCCAAGCCTCTCCCGCAAGAGAGCAGGAGAACGGATTTTCGACGGCAGATCTTTCCCGCTGCTGCCGCTGGGGCAAGACTTGCACGGCCGCAGCCAGAGGCAATACATAGACAGAACGCCGGATTTCTTGGGAGCCTTGTCGGCTGCAGCGGAGGACGCTTTCGAAAACGGAGGCAAGCGCGGCAGACGAGGCAGGCAAGACTAGGAACGCCAGGGAGGGAAGAGTTGGCAAAGGCAGCAAAGAGGACGGTTTCAAAGGCAAAAGCCGCCGCAAAGCCGGCCGTGGGGACCGGCGCGTCCAACGCGTCTTTAGCCAAGACCGCCGCCGCGCCGAAGCCGAAGGCTGCCGCCAAGCCGGCAGCAAAGTCAAAGGCTGCCGCCAAGCCGGCAGCAAAGTCGAAGGCCGCCGCCAAGCCGGCAGCAAAGTCGAAGGCCGCCGCCAAACCCGCCGCCGCAAAGCCGGCCAAGACTGGCCCGAAAGCGGCGGCCAAGCCTGCGGCAGCCAGACCCGCGGCCAAGATCACGCCGGCGGCCGCGGCTTCCGCCCCAGCCAAGCGTCTGCCGAAGGCGATCACGGAGCTTACCGCCGGACTGCCGCAGAAACCGTGGCTGAAGAACTATCCCAAGAACATGCCGGCCGAGATCGGACCGCTGTCCCACAACTCCATCGGAGACTTCCTCGTCGCCGCCTGCAGGCAGTTTGCCGGCCAGCCGGCTTTCGTGTGCATGGGCAAGTCAGTCTCCTATGCGGAACTCGAGCGGCTTTCGGCCGCCTTCGGCGCCTATCTGCAGTCGAAGGGACTGGAGAAGGGCGCGCGCGTGGCGCTGATGATGCCCAACGTGCTGCAATATCCGGTGGCGATGATGGCGGTCCTGCGGGCCGGCTTCACAGTGGTGAACGTCAACCCGCTCTACACGCCGCGTGAACTGGAGCATCAGCTCAAGGATTCGGGCGCGCAGGCGATCGTCATTCTCGAAAACTTCGCCAACACCTTGCAGGCCGTCATCGCCCGCACGCCGGTCAAGCATGTCGTGGTCGCGACGATGGGCGACATGCTCGGCGCCCTCAAGGGCACAATCGTCAACCTCGTCGTGCGCCGGGTGAAGAAGATGGTTCCCGCCTGGTCGCTGCCCGGCCATGTCGGCTTCAACGCCGCGCTGAAGCAGGGCGCGGCGCTAAGCTTCGAGCAGGCCACCGTTTCGGGCGACGACATCGCCTTCCTGCAGTATACGGGCGGAACGACCGGGATCTCGAAGGGCGCAACGCTGCTGCATCGCAATGTTTTGTCCAATGTGGCGCAGAATTCGCTCTGGGTAGAGGATGCCTACACCGTCAAGCCGAAGCCGGCGCACCTCAACTTCGTCTGCGCGCTGCCGCTCTATCACATCTTCGCGCTGACGGTGAATGCGCTGATGGGCATGCAGCAAGGCGCCCAGAACGTGCTCATCCCCAACCCGCGCGACATACCGGGCTTCGTCAAGGAACTGCAGAAATACCCGATCCACATCTTCCCCGGGCTCAACACGCTGTTCAACGCGCTGCTCAACAATGAGGATTTCCGCAAGCTCGACTTCAAGCCGCTGATCCTGACGCTGGGCGGCGGCATGGCGGTGCAGAAGGGCGTGGCCGAGCGCTGGAAGGCGCTCACCGGCCGGCCTGTGAGTGAAGGCTACGGGCTTTCCGAAACCTCGCCGGTGGCGACCGCCAACAAGTTCAGCTCCAGCGAGTTTACCGGCACGATCGGCCTGCCGCTGCCATCGACCGAGATCGCCATCCGCGACGACGACGGCAACAACGTGCCGCTCGGCGAGGTGGGCGAGATCTGCATCCGCGGCCCGCAAGTGATGGCAGGCTACTGGAACCGGCCTGACGAAACCGCCAAGGTGATGACCAAGGACGGCTTCTTCAAGTCGGGCGACATGGGCTTCATGGACGACCAGGGTTACACCAAGATCGTCGATCGCAAGAAGGACATGATCCTGGTCTCCGGCTTCAACGTCTATCCCAACGAACTGGAAGAGGTGGTGGCCCAGCACCCCGGCGTGCTCGAAGTGGCGGCGATCGGCGTGCCGGACGAGCACTCCGGCGAGGTGCCAAAGCTGTTCGTGGTCAGGAAGGATCCGGCGCTGACCCTCGAGACGCTGACCGCCTATTGCCGCCAGAACCTGACCGGCTACAAGCGGCCGAAATACATCGAATTCCGCACCGAATTGCCGAAGACGCCGGTCGGCAAGATCCTGCGGCGCGCGTTGCGGGAGTAGATTTGAGCCGCGAAACTGCCGGCGCAACCGAAGAGCGGGCCACACGGCTCGACCCGGCCGAATTCATCAAGGCGAACATGGGCTTATCGCCGGTGCCGTCGCTGCCGGAGATCCGCCTCTACACGGCGCATCCCGGCAGCGGGCTGAGGCGGCTGCTCGAGCCGGACGATGATGCCGAGGGCTACGCGGCCGAGCCGCAGCCGCCTTACTGGGCCTATGCCTGGGCCGGCGGCGCGGTGCTGGCGCGCTTCGTTCCCGACCGGCCATCGATCGTCGCCGGCCGCCGCGTGCTCGATCTCGGGGCCGGCTCCGGCCTGGTCGGAATTGCCGCGGCAAAGGCCGGGGCGCGCGCGGTGATAGCGGCGGAGATCGATCGCAACGGTGTTGTCGCGCTCGGCCTCAACGCGCAAGCCAACGGCGTTGCCATCTCGATTGTCGGCGAGGACATTACCGCCGGTTCGCCGCCGGCGATCGACCTGGTGCTCGCGGGCGATATCTTCTACGCGAAGCAGGTCGGGCAGCGGATGATGCCATTCCTCGACCGCTGCCTCGCCGCCGGCATTGACGTGCTGGTCGGCGATCCCGGCCGCGCCTGGCTTCCCCGATCCCGGCTTCGCCTGCTGGCGGAATATCAGGTGGCAGATGTCGGAGGAAACGGCGGTAGGGAGGCGAGGCCAAGCGGGGTGTTTGCGTTGAGCAGCTAACCCGCCGCCACGCTCACCCGCGCCGACAAGAAATCCGGCAGGTCGGCAACCGAATCCAGAACGACATCGGCGATCGACGCCAACGAGTCGCGCGTGCCGGTTCCGGAGAGAACGCCGACCGCCAGTCCGCAGCCGCCGGCGCGGGCCATTTCGAGGTCGTGGCGATTGTCTCCCACCATGGCGATCTCCGGCGGCCTCAGCCCGGTCAGATCGCAGAACGCGAGGACGGTGTCCGGCGCCGGCTTGGGATTGGCGACCGAATCATAGCCGTAGGCGGCTTCGAAGAGCTGCGCCACACCGAGCGTCACCAGGGTCTTCTCGGCGCCGCTGGTCGAATCGTTGGTGGCGACGCCCAACCGAAAGGACTGCCTGTGCAGCAGCCGCAGCGATTCCACGACCCCCGGCAGCGCGACAGCCATGGACGAACCCTGCACCGAAGTGATCTCGTTGAAACGGCGAACCGCAAGCAGTTGATCCTCGTCCGAGAGGCGGGGGAACCAGAGTTCGACGACATCCATGTTGGAGCCGGAAGCAAAGATCGAATCGGGCTTGAAGCGCTTGCTGACGAAGTCGAAGCCGGCGGCGGCGAGCAGCCTGTCGGCCTTCCAGCGATCGCCCTCGGCAGCGTCCATGGCCATGAAGTCGGCTATGCCGAGCCAGGTTGCGTTGAAGTCGACAAGCGTGCCGTCCTTGTCGAACAGAATTCCCTTGATATCCGCCAATCTTTTTACTCCGCGCCGCGCAATTGGTGGATATGAGCCACCAGTCCGGCAGTCGAGGCGTCGCGGTTTGCGGCAGTCTCCTTGCCTTCAACGACAGGCAACAGGCCCGTCGCCAATTCCTTGCCCAATTCGACGCCCCACTGGTCGAACGAGTTGATGTTGAACAGCGTCCCCTCGACGAAGACGCGATGCTCGTAAAGCGCGATCACCCGCCCGAGCGTACGCGGATCGAGCTTCCTGTAGAGAATGGTCAGCGACGGCCTGTTGCCGGAGAAGACGCGGTGTGGTGCGATCTTGTCGACATCGGCGGGCTTCATGCCTTTGCCCAGCATCTGCGCGCGCGCCTCTTCCAGCGTGCGCCCCTTCATGAAAGCTTCCGCCTGCGCCAGGCAGTTGGCGAGCAGTAGGTCATGATGCTGCTTCAGCTCAGGCTCGTGGCTGACGGCGGCGGCGAGGAACTCGACCGGGATGAAGTCGGTGCCCTGATGCAGCAACTGGAAGAAGGCGTGCTGGCCGTTGGTGCCGGGCTCGCCCCATACCAGCGGCCCCGTCGGCGTGGCCACCGCGCCGCCATCGAGCGTCACGCTCTTGCCGTTCGATTCCATGTCCAGTTGCTGCAGGTAGGCCGGCAGCCTGGACAGGCGTTGGTCGTAGGGTATGACGGCGCGGGCCGGATATCTGCAGACCACCCGGTGCCACCAGCCGATCAGTCCGAGCAAAACGGGCAGGTTCTCTTGCAGCGGTGCTGAGCGGAAATGCTCGTCCATCTCATGCGCGCCGTCGAGGAAGGCGCGGAAGTTGCGCGGGCCGATGGCGATCATCACCGGAAGGCCGATGGCGCTCCACACCGAATAGCGGCCGCCGACCCAGTCCCAGAAGCCGAAGACGCGATCGGAAGCGATGCCGAATTTCGCCACAAGATCGAGCGCGGTCGAGACGGCGGCGAAATGCTTGCCGATCGCCTCCTTGCCCAGCGCCTTCTCCACCCATTTGCGGGCGGTCTCGGCGTTGGTCATCGTCTCGACAGTGGTGAAGGTCTTGGAGGCGACGATGAACAGTGTCGTTTCCGGGGAAAGCTCCTTCAGCGTGTCGTGAATATGGGCGCCGTCGACATTGGAGACGTAATGCGCGCTGGGCCCGTCATGGTAGGGCGCCAGCGCCAGCGTGACCATGGCTGGACCGAGATCGGAGCCGCCGATGCCGATGTTGACGATGTCGGTGATCTTCTTGCCGGTAGCGCCCGCCGCCTTGCCCGAACGGATGGCATCGGCGAAGGCACCCATGGCGTCGAGCACGGCTAGGACGTCGGCCTGGACGTCCTGACCGTCGAGCACGATCCCCTTGCCGGTCAGGTTGCGCAGCGCCGTGTGCAGCACGGCACGGTTCTCGGTGATGTTGATCTTCCTGCCTTCGAACATGGCGCTGCGGCGGCCTTCGAGATCGGCGGCGCCGGCCAGTTTTTCCAACATCGCCATCGTTTCGGCGTCGACCGCGCATTTCGACCAGTCGAGCAGGAGGTCTCCGTCGGTGGCGGAAAACCGCTCAAAGCGCATTGGATCAGCCGCGAAAACCTCGCGCATCGTGCCCTTGGCCGCCGCGCGCTGTTCGCGCAAGGCGGCGACTTGCTTGTCGAAGGAAGATTGATCCACTGTCGGGCTCCTGGCGGTTTTTGCGGCCATCTTAACAGGCTGGATGTTTCCGGCGCATGTCGTCGCGTTCGCGGTTGCGGCAAATTTATCCGACTGAATTCCCTTCGATTCAAGCGCGGCAATGACGCAGCGCGTCACGCTTTGTTTACGCAGTGCAGCATCGCTTGAGGCAATGGATCGCTTCCGCCACCAATGGATCATAAATCCCAGTGACCAATGGATCACTGGCATAAATCCCAGCGATCAGAAAAATTGATTGGCGCAACCCCTTGTGCCACCCATACACTCGACTGGTCCAGCCAAGTGAAAACAGCTGGCCATCCGAGGAACATCTCCCATGCCACAGCGCAATGACACGGCCATATGGTCCGGCCTGTTCCGGATTTCGGCCGAATCCGGACAAACCCTCCAGGCGCAGATCCGCCAGGCGATTGTCGCAGCCATCCTCGACCGCCAGATCGCCGCGTCGATGCCGCTGCCATCCTGCCGGATTCTGGCCGAAAAACTCGGCGTTGCCCGCGGCACGGTGGTGCTGGCCTTCCAGCAGCTGGTCGACCAGGGCTTCCTGGTGGCGCGCGAGCGGCGCGGCCATTTCGTCAATCCGGACGTGCTGGCGACGCCCGCCAAGCCGCACCAGAAGGCGCCGGACCAGCAGAACGAGATCGACTGGAAGGCGCGCCGGCAGATCGCAGCCAGCGACATGCCGCCGCCGGCCAAGCACGACAACTGGATCAAATCCTCCTATCCCTTCGTCTACGGCCAGTTCGACCCGGCGCTGTTCCCGACCGCCGAATGGCGCGAGTGCAACCGCATGGCGCTCGCGGTGCTGGAGATCCGCAATTGGGCGTCCGACATGGTGGACCGCGACGACCCGCTGCTGATCGAGCAGATCCAGGCCAGGCTTCTGCCGCGGCGCGGCATCTTCGCCAACCCGGACGAGATCATCGTCACCCTGGGGGCGCAGAACGCGCTCTACATGCTCGCATCGCTGCTGATGACCAAGGGCTCGAAGGTGGCGATGGAAGATCCGGGCTATCCCGACGCCCGCTCGATCTTCCGCCTGGCCGGCGCCGATATCCAGCCGGTTCCGGTCGACCAGTCCGGCATCGTGACCTCTTCGATCCCGCAGGATTCCGGCTTCGTCTTCGTCACGCCCAGCCACCATTGCCCGACCATGGTACCGATGTCGGCGGAACGGCGACAGGATCTCCTGGCGCGGGCCAACCGCAACAACCAGATCATCATCGAGGACGGCTATGACAGCCAGTTGCTCGACGAGGCGCCGCAGCAGGCGCTGAAGAGCCTCGACCGCTCGGGCCGGGTGATCTATGTCGGCTCGATGTCGAAGACGCTGGCGCCGGGCCTCAGGCTTGGCTACATCGTCGCCTCGGCAGGGCTGATCGCCGAACTTCGCGCGTTGCGCCGCTTCATGCTCAGGCATCCGCCGGCTAACAACCAACGCGCCGTCGCACTGTTCCTGTCGCTCGGCCATCACGAGGCGCTGGTGCGCAGGCTCTCCACCGCTTTCGACGAGCGGCGCAAGCGTCTGGTCCATGCGATTTCCGCTTTTCTGCCAGAGTGGCGCTCGACCGACTCGGCCGGCGGTACATCGCTCTGGCTGGAGGGTCCGCGCGGCACCGATTCACGCGGCCTGGCTGAAGCGGCCGCCTCGCGCAGCGTCATCATCGAACCCGGCGACCGCTTCTTCGACCGCAGCGAAAAACCCACGCGTTTCATGCGCTTGGGCATCTCCTCTATCTCGCTGCAGCACATTGAGCCCGGCATCCGGGAACTCGCCACGGCAGCCGGCCGCAGACCCGCCGCGGCCTGATCATAGGGACCAACTTCTTGAAAGGGAGGCGGCGCAAGCCGGCTCCCTTTGCTTTTGCACTCGCTTGTGCTTTAGCACCTTGGCATATCCGACGGCACAGGCTGGCTCATAGGCTGTACCAATGCCGGCGGCATAGTCGAGCAACAAAGGGGATGAGGCAGGCCGATGGTGGACCAACCGCCGCGCATCCTGCCCCGAAAAAGCTAAGGTGGAGTGCCTTCCATGTCAGTGGCTCTCGAGAAGCAGGAAGCGGCGGCGGACCAGCGTTCGCGGCGCTCCGGCGGGCGCGAAGCGCGCCGCGCGATGCGGGCGGCGCCCCTCGCCGACGACATCCGTCCGGTACGGGCCGGCCTCGAGGGCGGCAGCTACGGGCCATTGAGCCTGAACGATCGCGAGCGCATCCACGAGGCGGTGCTGACGCTTCTGGAGACGGTCGGCTTCGCCAACGCCATCCCGTCCTGCATCGAGGCGCTGACCAGGGCCGGTGCGACCTATGGCGATGACGGCCGCATCCGCCTGCCGCGAGCGCTGGTCCTCGACACGATAAAAACGGCGGCGCGGCACTTCACGCTGCACGGCCAGGACCCGAAGCATGACATGGTGATCCAGGGCAAACGTGTGCACTACGGCACGGCGGGGGCCGCCGTGCATCTGGTCGACGTCGAGAAGCGCGAATATCGCGAATCGCAGCTGCAGGACATCTATGACGCGGCCCGCCTCGTCGACGGACTCGACAACATCCATTTCTTCCAGCGCACCATGGTGCCGCGCGACATCCCGGATCCGCTCGAGATGGACTTCAACACGCTCTACGCCTGCGTGATGGGGACATCCAAGCATGTCGGCACCTCGTTCACCGTGCGCGAGAACGTCAAGCCGGCCCTGGAGATGCTCTATGCGATCGCCGGCGGCGAGGAGAATTTCCGCGCACGACCCTTCGTCTCCAACTCGAACTGCTTCGTGGTGCCGCCGATGAAGTTCGCCGAGGATGCCTGCGGCGTACTCGAAGCCTGCGTCGAGGGCGGCATTCCGATCCTGCTTCTGTCGGCCGGCCAGGCGGGTGCCACGGCGCCGGCGGCGATTGCGGGCGCTGTTGTCCAGGCGGTGGCGGAAGTGCTGATGGGCCTGGTCTATGTCAACGCGATCAAGCCTGGGCATCCGGCGATCTTCGGCACCTGGCCGTTCGTCTCGGACCTCAGAACCGGCGCCATGTCGGGCGGCTCGGCCGAGCAGTCGGTGCTGACCGCCGCCTGCGCGCAGATGGCGCAATATTACGACCTGCCGGGCGGTTCGGCCGCCGGCATGACCGACTCGAAACTGCCCGACATCCAGGCCGGCTACGAGAAGGGCATCACCAATGTGATGGCGGGTCTGTCCGGCCTCAACCTCGTCTATGAATCGGCCGGCATGCACGCCTCGCTGCTCGGCTTCTGCCTGGAAAGCCTGATTATCGACAACGACATGCTCGGCCACTGCCTGCGCTGTGTGCGCGGCGTCGAGGTGACGGACGATGCCTTGTCGATCGAGACGATTGCCGATGTCTGCCTGAAGGGGCCGGGGCACTACCTCGGCAACGAGCAGACGCTGAAGCTGATGCAGACCGAATATTTCTACCCTGCGGTCGGCGACCGCTTCTCGCCAAAGGAATGGAACGAGAAGGGCCGGCCCGACATATTGCAGCGGGCGATCGCCGAGAAGAAACGGGTGCTGGCCGAGCGTTTTCCGCGCCACATCTCAAGGCTGGTCGACGACAAGCTGCGCGCCCGCTTCGGCGAAATGATCAAGCTGTCGCGCATCAAGATGGGCGGCTGATCTTCAGGTGAGGCCGGCCTGCAAACGGCATCTTCCTGCGCTTCCGGTGCTCACGTACTTTAAGTACGCTCCGCTCCGGCCTTCGCCGGCCGAAGCCGTCACAAGTGTTTCCGCTCTATGAAGGCTACGGCCGGCGTAGGCCGGTTCTCGGAAAATGCCGTTTTCGACTCGGCCTGACCTGAACCTCAACGCATCCTACTCCGCGGTCAGTCCGTAGCGCTCGACGACCTCGGCATTGATCAGCTTTGCGTGCAGCGTCATCAGCACGATCTGCGCGTCGAGACTGTCGCCGGCTTCGAGCGCGGCCTCCATGCGGCGCTCGGCTTCCAGCGTCGCCTCGCTGCCATTGGCCTGCTCGAAGGTTTCCGGTCCGGCGACGCAATAGCTGCAGAGTTGCGCGACCGACGTGTAGGCGTGCGGCGGCGGGTCCTGCGGCCAATGATCCTTCATCAGATTGACGATGGTGAGCTTGACGCCCTCCGGCACCAGGGCCGGATGCAGGTCGGCCGCGCGCAGGGCGTCGTCGAGCTGACGCAGGTCGCCCGAGCGGCCGAACACGCCGAGGAAGCCGAGAGATGAGCGCCGCCTGGTCATGATGGTCTTGCCCCGGAGCCGGTCGAGATGACGCTTATCTGGATATCCGGCGCGGCCGAAGCAAGGCGAGATGAAGGGCGACCCGCCTGCCGGCAGGCCGCCCCGTTTGACCCTACTGAATACAGGTCAGTGGTTGTCGCGCGGCACGCCCCTGGTATGCGCGACGTCCTGGTACTTCACTGCCGGCTTCAGCACCATGCCGGCCGAGAACTGGTCGACCATGCCGCGCTGGATCTCCTGCCACGGCGTCTGGTGCTCGGGATAGTGATAGCCGCCATTGCCCTGCAAGGCTGCGCGCCGCTTGGCGATCTCCTCGTCGCTGACCAGGATGTTGGCCGTGCCCTTCTTGAGGTCGATGCGGACGCGATCGCCGGTCTTGAGCAGCGCAAGGCCGCCGCCGATCGCCGCTTCCGGCGAGGCGTTGAGGATCGACGGCGAGCCGGAGGTGCCGGACTGGCGGCCGTCGCCGATGCAGGCGAGCGCATGGATGCCCTTCTTGATGAGGTGGGCCGGCGGCTGCATGTTGACCACCTCGGCTCCGCCCGGATAGCCGACCGGACCGGCGCCGCGCATGAACAGGATCGTATTCTCGTCTATGCCTTGCGCCGGATCGTCGATACGGGCGTGATAGTCCTCCGGCCCGTCGAACACCATGGCGTTGCCCTCGAAGGCCTCCGGATCCTTCGGATTGGACAGATAGCGCTCGCGGAATTCCGGCGAGATGCCGCTGGTCTTCATGATCGCGGAATCGAACAGGTTGCCCTTCAGGTTGATGAAACCGGCATTGGCCTTCAGCGGCTTGTCGATGCTGCGGATGACATCGTGATTCTCGTTGACCGCGCCGCGGCAATTGTCGCCGATCGACCTGCCGTTGGCAGTGAGGGCATCGGGGTGGGGGAGCACGCCGCCCCTCATCAGTTCGGCGACAACCGCGGGCACACCGCCGGCATGGTGATAGTCCTCGCCGAGATACTCGCCCGTCGGCTGCAGGTTGACGATCAGCGGCACGTTGAGGCCGACCTTCTGCCAGTCGTCATTGTCGAGCGGCACACCGAGATGACGGGCGATCGCGTTGAGATGGATCGGCGCGTTGGTTGAGCCGCCGATCGCCGAGTTGACGACGATGGCATTCTCGAAGGCCTGGCGGGTCATGATGTCGGAAGGCTTCAGGTCCTCATGCACCATGTCGACGATACGCCTGCCTGTCTCGTAGGCGATCTGGCCGCGCTCGCGATAAGGCGCGGGGATGGCGGCCGAACCCGGCAGTTGCATGCCGAGCGCCTCGGCCAGCGAGTTCATGGTGGTGGCGGTGCCCATGGTGTTGCAATAGCCGGTCGAGGGCGCCGAGGAGGCGACGATGTCCATGAACTCGTCATAGTCGATCTCGCCGGCCGAAAGCCGCTGGCGCGATTCCCAGACGATGGTGCCCGAGCCGGTACGCTTGCCCTTGTGCCAGCCGTTGAGCATCGGCCCGACCGAAAGTGCGATGGCCGGAATATTGACGGTGGCCGCTGCCATGAGCAGCGCAGGCGTGGTCTTGTCGCAGCCGATGGTCAGCACGACGCCGTCGAGGGGATAGCCGTAAAGCACCTCGACCAGACCGAGATAGGCGAGGTTGCGGTCGAGCGACGCAGTCGGCCGCTTGCCGGTTTCCTGGATCGGATGACACGGGAACTCGAAGGGAATTCCGCCCATCGACACAATGCCCTCGCGCACGCGCTTGGCAAGCTCGAGATGGTGGCGGTTGCAGGGCGAGAGATCCGACCCCGTCTGGGCGATGCCGATCAGCGGCTTGCCGGACATCAGTTCGGCACGCGTCAGTCCGTAGTTGAGGTAACGCTCGAGATAGAGCGCCGTCATGCCCGGATTGTCGGGATTGTCGAACCACTCCTGCGAGCGAAATTTCTTCTTCTTGGTTGGGGCGCCGGCCATCATGGTCTCCGTATTTGTATGACAAATCGATATGACAACGCGTGCATGCAAGCAAGAGGCAGCCGCGCCACGAACCCGCACTTTGGTGCGATAGACATATAGCGGGGCCCGCGCTAGGACCAATCGGAGCCAGCAATCCGGGAGGTTTTGATGGCTTTGGTGATCGAAGGCGAGGAGCGCATCGCCGCACCCCTGCAAAAAGTGCGGGAAGGGCTCAACGACCCTGCCATCCTGAAGGAGGCCATTCCCGGCTGCCAAGGTCTCGAAAAGAAATCCAACACTGAGATGGCTGCTACCGTGGTGCCGAAGATCGGGTCGATCAAAAGGCGACGTTCAACGGCCGGTCACGCTGAAGAATCTCAAACCGCCGCATTCCTATACGATCCAGGGCGAAGGCAAGGGCGGTATCGCCGGCTTCGCCAAGGGCGGCGCCGATGTGACGCTGGCTGCCGACGGTGCGGACACGACGATCCTGAAATATGCGGCGATGGCCGATGTCGGCGGCAAGATCGCCCAGCTCGGCAGCCGGCTGATCCGAGTCGACGTCGAAGAAGCTTGCCGGTCAGTTCTTCTCGACGTTCGGCCAGAAGGTTGGCGCGTCGCGCTGAAAACGGATCCAGGCGGCGCGCTTGTCTTATGACTTTGCTTGCCGAATGGGCGAGAAAGAACCGCTGCACAGTTTTGCGCACATGCAGTAATGCTCCCCGAAAGCAGGGTCACTCGAACACGATCGACGGCACGGCGGCTTCCGCCGCGCCGCGCTCCTCCTGAACCCTGTTCCAGACCTTCGAAGCGATGTCGCGATAGATCCTGGCCTCGGCACCCTCCGGCTTGGAAGCAACAACCGGGGCGCCGGCGTCGGAGCTTTCGCGGATACCCATCTCGAGCGGCACCTCGCCAAGGAAAGTGACGCCGAGCCGTTCGGCCTCGCGGCGCGCTCCGCCATGGCCGAAAATGTCGTAGCGCTTGCCGGTGTCGGGGGCGAGGAAATAACTCATGTTCTCGACGATGCCGAGCAGCGGCACATCGACCTTCTTGAACATGTTGAGGCCCTTGCGGGCGTCGATCAGGGCGAGATCCTGCGGCGTCGAGACGATTACGGCTCCGGCAAGCGGCACCTGCTGCGCCATGGTGAGCTGGGCGTCGCCGGTGCCGGGCGGCATGTCGACCACCAGCACGTCGAGCTGGCCCCATTCGACTTCGCGTAGCATCTGCGTAAGCGCCGACATCACCATCGGGCCGCGCCAGATCATCGGCGTCTCCTCATCGACGAGGAAACCCATCGACATCACCTTGAGGCCGTAATTCTGCATCGGCTTCAGGATCTTGCCGTCGACGGTCTGCGGCCGGCCGCGGATGTTGAGCAGCCGCGGCATCGACGGGCCATAGATGTCGGCATCGAGCACGCCGACCTTCAGCCCGTTGGCGGCAAGGCCGAGCGCCAGGTTGACGGCAGTCGTGGATTTGCCGACGCCGCCCTTGCCGGAGGCAACCGCGATGATCGCATCGATGCCGGGCACGCCGCGCTTGCCGTGGCTCTGCGAAGCCGGCGCCTGCGGCACGGCACGCTGCGGCGCCGCCGGTGCAGCGGGCCGTGGCGGCGCTGCCTGCGACGACTGGCGGGGCGGGACCGGCGCCTCCATGCCGCCGCCCTTCTTCTCCGCGGTCAACGCGACGACGGCGTTTGCGACACCCGGAATCGCCTTGACCGCACGCTCGGCGGCTGCGCGCAACGGCTCCAGTTCCTGGGCGCGGGCAGCGGGCACGGTGATCGAGAAAAACACCTTGGAGTCGGCGATGAAAATCTCGGAAACCATTCCGAGATCGACGATGTTGCCGGTGAAGTCCGGCCCGTTCACCGTCTTCAGACGCTCGATGACGGATTCCTTGGTGACGGCCATGATCTTTCCTCAGCTTTATGCGTTCCAGATAGTGCAGTTTCCCGGCAGAACCAAGCCGTGGCGCAGCGGCGCACCCGGCGTGCCAAGGGAGAGATCGGCAGGTGCCCGAAGTGCGGAAGGCTCCGGCGAGGCAGGAGTTCCATGGCCAATCGGATCATGCGCCCTATGTCGATCCGTGAGCGACGTGGGCGCGACAATCCGCAGGAGGAGACAGCCATGCTCGAAAACAGCAATGCTACAGCCAACCTGGCGGTGAAGGACCTGGAAAGGGCCAAGGCCTTCTATGAGGGAACGCTGGGGCTCAAGAAGGTGGACGAGATGGGGGAAGAACTGGCCGTCTACAAAAGCGGCGACACCAACATCAACGTTTATCATTCGGAATTCGCCGGAACCAACAAGGCGACGGCTGTGACCTGGACAGTCGGGAGCCAGATCGACGCAATCGTCCAGAAGCTGAAATCGAAGGGCGTCGCATTCGAGCACTATGAGATGCCCGGCCTGACTCTCGCGGGCGACATTCATGTCGGCCACGGCATGAAGGTGGCCTGGTTCAGGGATCCCGACGGCAACATTCTGTGCCTTGCGGGCGAGTAGGTTCGGCGGGCGGTCCGCGTCAGCCCGCCAGGCGCGTGGCCAAATAGGTGAGAGCCGAAATGGCGGCGGTGGCCGGCAGGGTGATCACCCACGCCACCACGATATTGCCGGCTATGCCCCAGCGCACGGCCGAGACGCGGCGGGCGGCGCCAACGCCGATGATGGCGCCGGTGATGGTGTGCGTGGTCGACACCGGCACGCCAAGCCAGGTTGCGGCAAACAGCGTGATGGCGCCGCCCGTCTCGGCGCAGAAGCCCTGCATGGGATTGAGCCGCGTGATCTTGGAACCCATGGTGTGGACGATGCGCCAGCCGCCGAACAGCGTGCCCAGCGCCAGGGCTGACTGACAGGTGATGACCACCCAGAGCGGCACGTAGAAGCTCTGGCCGAGCATGCCCTGCGAATAGAGCAGCACGGCGATGATGCCCATGGTCTTCTGCGCGTCGTTGCCGCCATGGCCGAGCGAATAGAGCGAGGCGGAAAAGAACTGCAGGACACGGAAGGAGTTGTCGACGGCGAACGGCGTCTGGCGCACGAACAGCCAGGAAACGACGAGCACAAGGATGAGCGCCAGGACGAACCCCGTCGCCGGCGAGAGCACGATGGCGGCGATCGTCTTGCCGAGCCCCGACCAGACGATGGCGCCGATGCCGGCCTTGGCGACGCCGGCGCCGACCAGTCCGCCGATCAGCGCATGCGAGCTGCTCGAGGGAATGCCCGCGATCCAGGTGACGATGTTCCAGACGATGGCGCCGACCAATGCGGCGAAGATCACCGCCGGCGTGACGATGCTGGCGTCGACAATCCCCTTGCCCACGGTCTCGGCGACGTGCAGGCCGAAGAACAGGAAGGCGATGAAATTGAAGAAGGCCGCCCAGAACACCGCGTAATGCGGCCTGAGCACCCGGGTGGAAACGATGGTTGCTATCGAGTTGGCAGCGTCGTGCAGGCCGTTGAGGAAATCGAAGAACAGCGCGACAGCGACGAGGCCGACCAGCAGGGGAAAGGCGATCGTAGCGTCCATCGCCTATACGTTCTCGATGACAATGCCGCTGATCTCGTTGGCGACGTCCTCAAAACGATCGACCACCTTTTCGAGCTCGCCGTAGATCTCTGAGCCGATCAGATAGGCCATGGCATCGCTCTTGCCGTGTTTCCTGAAGAGATCCTTCAGCCCCTGTTCGTGCAGATCGTCGGCCCTGCCCTCGACGCGCATGACCTCTTCGGCGATGGCGTTCAGCCGCGCCGTGTTCGCCCCGACCTTGCCGAGCAACGGAATGGCCTCGGCCACCAGCCGCGCGGCCTGGACGATGACACTGCCCATTTCCTGCATCAGCGGATCGAATTCTCGCTTCTCGAACAGCTTCACCGTCTTGACTGTCTTGTGCATCATGTCGATGGCGTCATCCATCGATTGGATCAGATCCTTGATGTCGCCGCGATCGAAGGGCGTGATGAAGGATCGCCTGACGGCAAGCAGCACCTCGGCGGTGATGGCGTCCGCCTCGTTCTCGAGATCGATGATCTTCTGGCACCAGCGGTCGATGTCCTTGCCCTGGAGAAGCTGCTCGAGCGCCTCGGCGCCGCCGACCACGGTGCGAGAGTGTCGCTCGAACAGATCGAAGAAGCGGTCCTCGCGCGGCAGCAGTCTGCGAAACCAGCCCAGCATGTCCTTCTCCCGTCGCGGCAGATTCTATTCCCTGACATAACGCCGCAATGCGCCTTGGGAAACAGTGAGCCGGCTGAAAGATGTGGATGCGGCCGATTGCAGATGCGGCTTGCGGTGCAAGAGGATTTCCCCGACCTTGCGCGGAAGGATCGGATCAAAAGTCCACAACGGTCTCCGCAGCATGATCGACAAGCTGGAATTCTTCATCGCGCTCGCCAAGGAAGAGCATTTCGGCCGGGCGGCGGAAGTGTGCGGCGTTACCCAGCCGACGCTGTCGGCCGGCATCAAGCAGTTGGAGGAACAGCTTGGCGTCATGCTGGTGCTGCGCGGCTCGCGCTTCCAGGGCCTGACCCCGGAAGGCAAGCAGGTGCTGGTGTGGGCGCGGCGCATCGTCGGCGACTCGAGGACCATGCGCGAGGAGATGCGCGCGGCGCGCCATGGCCTTTCGGGTCGCATCCGCATAGCGGCGGTTCCCACGGCGCTCGCCATGGTGGCGCGGCTGACGACGCCGTTTCGCGAAAAGCACCCGGGCGTCACTTTCTCGATCCTGTCGCGCACCTCGATCGAGGTGCTGTCGCTGCTCGGCAATTTCGATGTCGATGCCGGCATCACCTATCTCGACAACGAACCGCTCGGGCGCGTCACCAGCGTGCCGCTCTATGACGAACGCTACCAACTGATCACGGCGATCGGGAACCCCTATTCCGACCGCGACAAAGTGACGTGGTCCGAAATCAGCCAGCTGCCGCTCTGCCTGTTGACGCCGGACATGCAAAACCGCCGCATCATCGATCAGCATCTGGCAGAAGCCGGAGTCCAGGTCCGGCCGACGCTGGAATCCAACTCCATGATCGTGCTGTTCTCACATATCCGGACCGGCAAATGGTCCTCGATCATGCCGCTTAACCTCGCGGAAACATTCGGTTTTTCCGAGCCGATCCGGGCCATACCGATCGTCGATCCGGATGCCAGCCACACGGTCGGGCTGGTGGCGGCCCCTCGCGAGCCGCATACACCTTTGGTGCAGGCGCTGCTGGACGAGGCGATGGCGCTGGCAGACGATATCCGCGCCCACCGCATGCGTTAGACAATGCAGGCTGAGCGAGCTCGATAGAAATTTTCTATCAAACAACGAAACAGCTTTATTGATCTCGGAGGTTTCCTCTGATTTCGTAAGGGCTTAGCGAAGAACCAGGGAGGGCGCTGCATGCCGATGCAGCCTGCAAGTACCGAGATCGCGTCGCGCACAGCGGCGATCATCGAGGAATTGAAGGACCTCGAAGGTCCGCTGCTGCCGATTCTCCACGGCATTCAGGAAGAGTTCGGCCATGTGCCGCAGGCGGCCCTGCCGGTCATCGCTGACGGGCTGAACCTCTCCAGGGCCGAGGTGCATGGCGTCGTTACCTTCTACCACGATTTCCGCGCCCAGCCCGCCGGCCGCCATGTGCTGAAGCTCTGCCAGGCCGAAGCCTGCCAGTCGATGGGGTCGGATGCCGTCGCCGCCAAGGTCAAGCAACTGCTCGGCATCGGTTTTCACGAGACCACCCGCGACGGATCGGTTACACTGGAGCCGGTCTACTGCCTTGGGCTTTGCGCCTGCTCGCCATCGGCAATGCTGGACGGCGAAGTGATCGGCCGGCTCGATGACGAGAAGATCGAAGAGATCGTCGCGGAGGTGCGTTCATGATCCCGCGCATCTATATCCCCGCCGATTCGGGCGCGCTGGCGCTCGGCGCCGAAAAGGTCGCCATAGCGATCGAGAAAGAGCTCAAGGAGCGCGGCGTCGAGGCCAAGATCGTGCGCAACGGGTCGCGCGGCGCCTATTTCCTGGAGCCGATGGTCGAGGTAGCGACCGCGGAAGGCCGCGTCGCCTACGGGCCGGTCAAGCCGTCCGACGTGAAAAGCCTGTTCGACAGCGGCTTCCTCAAGGGCGCTCCCCACAAGCGCTGGCTCGGCGCACCGGACAAGATCCCCTTCCTCGCCAAGCAGACGCGGCTGACCTTTGCGCGCTGCGGCGTCATCGACCCGTTGTCGCTCGACAATTACAAGGCGCATGGCGGCCTTAGAGGCCTGCAGAATGCAGTCGTCATGGCGCCGGCCGAGATCGTCAGCCAAGTCACCGAATCCGGCCTGCGCGGCCGCGGCGGCGCAGGGTTTCCGACCGGCATAAAGTGGAAAACGGTGCTGGATACGGCATCGGAGCGCAAATATATCGTCTGCAACGCCGACGAGGGCGACAGCGCCACATTCGCGGACCGCATGATCATGGAAGGCGATCCGTTCGTGCTGATCGAAGGCATGGCGATCGCCGGCATCGCCACCGGCGCGACCAAGGGCTTCGTCTATATCCGCTCGGAGTATCCGCATGCGGTGGCGACGATGAACAAGGCTGTTGCGATCGCCCGCAAGGCGGGCGTCCTCGGCGTCAACGTGCTGGGTTCGCATCACGCCTTCGACATGGAAATCCGCGTCGGCGCCGGCGCCTATGTCTGCGGCGAGGAAACCTCGCTGTTGAACAGCCTCGAAGGCAAGCGCGGCGTGGTGCGCGCCAAGCCGCCGCTGCCGGCCATTCAAGGCCTGTTCGGCAAGCCGACGGTGATCAACAACGTCATCTCGCTGGCCTCGGTGCCGATCATCATGGACAAGGGCGCCGCCTTCTACAAGGATTTCGGCATGGGCCGCTCGCGCGGCACAATCCCGATTCAGATCGCCGGCAACGTCAAGCATGGCGGCCTGTTCGAGACGGCCTTCGGTCTGACGCTGGGCGAGATCGTCGACGAGATCGGCGGCGGCACGGCCTCCGGGCGCCCGGTGAAGGCGGTGCAGGTCGGCGGGCCGCTCGGCGCCTATTTCCCGCGCGCGCTGTTCGACACGCCGTTCGACTACGAAGAATTCGCCAAGCGTGATGGACTGATCGGCCATGCCGGCCTCACCGTCTTCGACGACAGCGCCGACATGATGAAGCAGGCGCGCTTTGCCATGGAATTCTGCGCCATCGAAAGCTGCGGCAAGTGCACGCCCTGCCGCATCGGCTCGACGCGCGGCGTGGAGGTTCTCGACAAGGTCGCCGCCGGCATCGAGGCGGAGAAGAACCTCGCTTTGGTCACCGACCTCTGCAACACGATGAAGTTCGGATCGCTCTGCGCGCTGGGCGGCTTTACGCCCTATCCGGTGATGAGCTCGATCACGCATTTCCCCGAGGATTTCAAGCCGGCGCCGGCGCGCGCGGCTGCTGAATAGGAGCTGGCAGATGAACATCAAAGCCGACTTCCCGACACTGATCGAAGAGATCGACTACGGCACTCCGCAATCGCGGTCCGAAAAGCAGATCACGCTGACCGTCGATGGCCAGAGCATCACCGTGCCGGAAGGCACTTCGATCATGCGCGCGGCGATGGAGGGCGGGGTGGAGATCCCGAAGCTCTGCGCCACCGACATGCTGGACTCCTTCGGTTCGTGCCGCGTCTGCCTCGTCGAGATCGAAGGCCGCGGCGGCACGCCGGCCTCCTGCACGACGCCGGTCGGCGAAGGCATGGTGGTGCGTACCCAGTCCGACCGCCTCGACGCCATTCGCCGCGGCGTCATGGAACTCTACGTCTCCGACCATCCGACCGGCTGGAACGAGAAGGCCGGAACCGGCGCCAGCGAGTTCGACGTGTTGGCGAAGTCCGTCGGTCTCGCCGAGAACCGCTACGGCGTCGAAGGCCGCAATCACGTCAAGGAAGAGAATGGGGTCGCGCCGGGCCATGGCTCTTTAGCCGTCGACTACATCGCCCGCGACGAATCCAACCCGTATTTCACCTACGACCCGGCGCAGTGCATCGTCTGCTCGCGCTGCGTGCGCGCCTGCGAAGAGGTGCAGGGCACCTTCGCGCTGACCATCGAGGGCCGCGGCTTCGAATCACGCATGGTCGCCGGCATGCACGAGGATTTCATCGCCTCCGAATGCGTCTCCTGCGGCGCCTGCGTGCAGGCCTGCCCGACTGATGCGCTGCGCGAGAAGACGGTACTCGAAAAGGGCATGCCGGAGCGCTCGGCCGTGACCACCTGCGCCTATTGCGGCGTCGGCTGCTCGTTCAAGGCCGAAGTGAAGGGTGACGAGGTCATCCGCATGATGCCCTATAAGGACGGCAAGGCGAACCACGGCCACTCCTGCGTGAAGGGCCGTTTCGCCTATGGTTATGCCACGCACAAGGACCGCATCCTGTCGCCGATGATCCGCGAGAAGGTCAGCGACCCGTGGCGTGAAGTGAGCTGGGAAGAGGCGATCGCCCACACGGCGAAGGAGTTCCGGCGCATTCAGTATCAGTACGGACGCACCGCGATCGGCGGCATCACCTCCTCGCGCTGCACGAACGAGGAGACCTACCTCGTCCAGAAGCTGGTGCGGCAGGGCTTCCGCAACAACAATGTCGACACCTGCGCGCGCGTCTGCCATTCGCCGACCGGCTACGGTCTGGGCCAGACCTACGGCACCTCCGCCGGCACGCAGGATTTCGATTCGGTCGAATTCACCGACGTCGCCGTGATCATCGGCGCCAATCCCGCTTCCGCCCATCCGGTGTTCGCATCGCGGCTGAAGAAGCGGCTGCGCGAAGGCGCCAAGCTGATCGTGCTCGACCCGCGCCGTACCGAGATGGTCAAGTCGGCGCATATCGAAGCGGACTATCACCTGCCGCTGAAGCCCGGCACCAACGTTGCGGTGCTGACGGCGCTGGCGCATGTCATCGTCACCGAAGGGCTGTTCAACGAGGCGTTCATCCGCGAGCGCTGCGACTGGGCCGAGTTCCAGGACTGGGCCTCCTTCGTCGCCCTGCCGGAAAACAGTCCGGAAACCGTCGGCAAGCTGTCCGGCGTCGATCCGGAACTGATCCGCGGCGCGGCGCGTCTCTACGCCAAGGGGGGCAATGGAGCGATCTATTACGGCCTCGGCGTGACCGAACACAGCCAGGGCTCGACCACGGTGATGGCGATCGCCAACCTGGCCATGGCCACCGGCAATATCGGCCGGCCGGGCGTCGGCGTGAACCCGCTGCGCGGCCAGAACAACGTGCAGGGCTCCTGCGACATGGGCTCCTTCCCGCATGAGTTGCCGGGCTATCGCCACATCTCGGGCGAGGCGGTTCGCGACATCTATGAGAGCCTGTGGGGTGTGAAGCTCGACGACGAGCCGGGCCTGCGCATCCCCAACATGCTGGACGCCGCCGTCGACGGCTCGTTCAAGGGCATCTACATCCAGGGCGAGGACATCCTGCAGTCCGATCCGGACACCAAGCACGTGGCCGGCGGCCTCGCCGCGATGGAGTGCGTCGTCGTGCACGACCTGTTCCTCAACGAAACCGCCAATTACGCGCATGTCTTCCTGCCGGGCTCGACCTTCCTGGAGAAGGACGGCACCTTCACCAATGCCGAGCGCCGCATCAACATGGTGCGCAAAGTGCTGGAGCCGAAGGCGCGCTACGCCGACTGGGAAGCGACGCAGGAGCTTGCCCGCGCCATTGGGCTCGACTGGAACTATCAGCATCCGTCCGAGATCATGGACGAGATCGCCAAGACGACGCCGAGCTTCGCCAACGTCTCGTTCGAGCTGCTCGACCGCGTCGGCTCGGTCCAGTGGCCCTGCAACGACAAGGCGCCGCTCGGCACGCCGATCATGCATATCGACGGCTTCGTGCGCGGCAAGGGCAAGTTCATCCGCACCGAATATGTGGCGACGGACGAGAGAACCGGACCGCGCTACCCGCTGCTGCTCACCACCGGCCGCATTCTGTCGCAGTACAATGTCGGCGCGCAGACCAGGCGCACCGAGAACGTCATGTGGCATGCCGAGGACCGGCTGGAGATCCATCCGCATGACGCCGAGAACCGCGGCATCCGCGAGGGTGACTGGGTGCGGCTGGTAAGCCGCTCCGGCGAGACCACGCTGAGGGCGCAGATCACCGACCGCGTGTCGCCCGGCGTCGTCTATACGACGTTCCACCACCCGGACACCCAGGCCAACGTGATCACCACCGACTTCTCGGACTGGGCGACCAACTGTCCGGAATACAAGGTCACCGCCGTCCAGGTATCGCCGTCCAACGGCCCGACCGACTGGCAAAAGGACTATAACGAGCAGGCGCGGCAGAGCCGCCGCATCGCCCCGCTGGAAGCGGCGGAGTAGTCGCTGACAACCTCGCCTTCGAAGGGTTGGGGCGAGGTTACACTTACGGAGTGGCACGGTGACGCGAAAGGATGCTTACGAGAGACTCCTTCACCTCTGCGAAAAGCAAGGGGCCGAGCTCGATGGCTTTCTTGGCGATATCCAAAATCAGGCGGCCAAAGACGACTTCGACAAATTGCGGCGAATAGTCGCTAACATAATGGGCAAGGGGCACTACGAAGCGTTCGAGTCCATTGCGCGCGACGTTCCTGAGCTGACACCCAGCTGGATGAAGCGGGTCTGATGCACAAGCGTCCGGCCATATCGCAGATCTCGCGGTTGGCGCATCGCGCCGGCGGCACTGCGGCTGCGAACCGGATGGTGCCGGAGGAAACGCCGGTGGCGTTCTCCTATGCCGGCACGACCCATGCAGTGATGATGGCAAGTCCAGCCGATTTCGAGGATTTCGCGCTCGGCTTCTCGCTGACCGAAGGCATCGTTGCTGACCGGCAAGAAATCGAAGCAATCGAAGTCGAGGATCTTGGCGCCGGCATCGACATCCAGATCAAGCTGAAGGACCAGGCCAACACGCGCTTCCAGGCGCGGCGTCGCAGGCTGGCCGGGCCGGTCGGCTGCGGGCTGTGCGGAATCGAATCCATCGAGGAGGCGATGCGCTCGGTCGACGAGGTCGGTTCGTCGAAACTTACGCTTGACGCGGAGGATATCACCCGTTCGGTCCGGCTGCTGTCGAAGCTGCAGCCTCTGCATAGCGAAACCGGTGCGGTGCATGCTGCGGGTTTCTACGTGCCGGGCAAGGGCATCGTCATGGCGCGCGAGGATGTCGGCCGCCACAATGCCTTGGACAAGCTCGCTGGCGCGCTGGCGAAAGCCGGCATCGACGGTGCGAGCGGCGCCGTCGTGGTGACCTCGCGCGTCTCGGTGGAGATGGTGCAGAAGACTGCCGCGATAGGCGCCGCCGTCATCATCGCGGTTTCGGCGCCGACCGCCCTTGCCGTCCGCACCGCGGAGGCCGCCGGCATGACGCTGGTGGCGCTGGTGCGCGGCGACGATTTCGATATTTTCACCCACCCCGACCGCGTGACTTCTGGAGTTGCCAAGCATGTCGCATGACGAAGACCACATCACGAGCACGCGGGAAAAGCTGGTGCGCATGGCCAACCAGATCGCCGCGTTCTTCCATTCGAAGCCGCGCGAGGAAGGCATTGCCGGCGTCGCGGAGCACATCAACAAGTTCTGGGAGCCGCGGATGCGGCGGCAGTTGTTCGAGATGCTGGACGGCGGCACCGAGCATTTCGACGACCTGGTGATCGCAGCCTCTGCCAAAATAAAGCGCCCGCCGACGCCGGAGCAGGCCGACAACAGTCTCGGCTATGCCGGGCCCATTCGCGCCGAGAGCACATCGCCGCAGCAATAGCCCCGGCGCCCGCCTCCCGAACGCCAAACTATTGTATTCCAGCCCCCTAAAGCGCATCGTCCTGAAACGGATCCAACGGATCCAGGTGACGCGCCTTAGGTCTTTGTTTTGATGCATGTCGTTTTCGCTAAACCGCTGCACACTTTTGCGCGACATGCAGTAACGCTTGGCTGCCGCCGACGGCCGGCCTCTGCTATGGTCGAAATGGAACCCTACGTCGTCTGGGGCCACAGCCTGTGGACTCATGGCGCCAGGCTGGAACACCCCCTCGTCCGTCTCGGCGTCTGCGCGCCGATCCACCGCGCCGGACTCCACAAGGGGAGAGGGGAGTCCGCCGCTACATCAGGCCAAGCTGCTTGTAGAAGCCGAGCGCGTCGTAATAATCGCTCTGGGTCGCGATCTTGCCGTCCTTGACCTGGAACATCGAGGCGCCGGTGAAGGAGAATTTCTTGCCCGTGGCGGCAGTTCCGTCGGCCCAGGCACCGGTGTTGGTGCCTGCGAACTCCCATTCGAAGGATACACGGTCGCCGTCGACCATGGGCCTGCCCTTCATCGTCCAGACCGCATCGGGCACGGCTTTGAGGAAGTTGTCGATGACGCCCGTCTTGGCGGCGTCCCTGCCCACGACCGGCTTGCCGACGGAAGCGTCATAGTAGGTGACATCGTCGGCGAAATAGCTGGCGGCCTTGGCCGAATCATGCGCGTTCCAGGCCGCGACATAGGCCTCGACTACCGATTGCGCGGTTTCCCCCGCGAAGGACGGTGCCACGGCAAGAAGCGTCGCGGCGATGGCTGCTGATGTCAGAAACTGGCGGCGTTGCATTGTCTTCCTCCCTCGGTTGAATGCTTTGCCTGCTTCTCCTTCTCCCCTTGCGGGGAAGGTGACCGAGCCAAAGCTCGGTCGGATCGGGATGTTTCCGGCTTGGCGCCAAGCCTTCCCCCTCACCCGGATTGCCAACCGGTTTGCGAAAAGCAAATCGGCGCAATCCCGCAAGGGAGGTAAAGTGGCTATCCGTGCGCCACCATCACATGGCGAACGGCGGTGTAATCCTCCAATGCGTAAAGCGACATGTCTTTGCCGTAGCCGGACTGCTTCACCCCGCCATGCGGCATCTCGTTGGTCAGCATGAAATGGGTGTTGATCCAGGTGCAGCCATATTGCAGGCGCGCCGCCGTCGCCATGGCGCGCGAGACGTCCTTCGTCCACACCGACGAAGCAAGGCCGTAATCGCTGTCGTTCGCCCAGTTCACCGCCTCGTCGACTTCCGCGAAACGGGTGACCGAGACGACCGGGCCGAAGACCTCGCGGCGCACGATCTCGTCTTCCTGCAGGGCGCCGGCAACAACGGTCGGCTGGTAATAGAAGCCCGAGCCCTCGCCCGGCTTGCCGCCGGTGGTGATCTCGATGTGCTTCAGTTCCGAGGCGCGCTCGACGAAGCTCGACACGCGATCGCGCTGGCGGCGCGAGATCAGCGGCCCGATCTCGTTCTCGGTGTCGTCGGCGTGATTGTACTTGATGGTCGAGACCGCCGAGGAGAGGTCGGCGACAAGCTTGTCGTAGACCTTCTTGCCGGCATAGATGCGGCAGGCGGCGGTGCAGTCCTGGCCGGCATTGTAATAGCCGAAGGCACGCAGGCCGTTGACCACGGCGCCAAGGTCGGCATCGTCGAAGACGATCACCGGCGCCTTGCCGCCGAGTTCCAAATGCGTGCGCTTGACCGATTTGGCCGCCGCCTGCAGCACCTTCTTGCCGGTGGCGACATCGCCGGTGATCGAGATCATGTTGATCTTGGCATTGTTGATCAGCGTGTTGCCGACGCTGTCGCCACGGCCGAGCACGACGTTGACGACGCCCTCGGGCAGAATGTCGGCGAGAATCCTGGCGAGTTTCAGCGCCGTCAGCGGCGTCTGCTCGGACGGCTTGAAGACGACCGTGTTGCCGCCGCCGATCGCCGGCGCCAGCTTCCAGGCCATCATCATCAGTGGATAGTTCCAGGGCGCGATGGAGGCGACGATGCCGATCGGGTCGCGCCGCACCATCGAGGTGTGGCCGGGCAGATATTCGCCCGCGACCTGGCCGGGCATCGAACGCACCGCGCCGGCGAAGAAGCGGTAGCAGTCGACGATCGCCGGTATCTCGTCATTGAGGACGGCGTTGATCGGCTTGCCGCAGTTGAGCGCCTCGAGTGCTGCGAACTCCTTCGCTTCAGCCTCGATGCGGTCGGCGATCTTCAGGAGATAGCCGGAGCGCTGCGCCGGCGTCGTGCGCGACCAGCTGGCCAAGGCTTTCCCGGCCGCCGCCACCGCGGCCTCGATCTGGGCCGGGCTCGCTTCCGGCAGATTGAGAATGGTCGCTCCGGTTTTCGGATTGAGGATCGGCTCCTCGGCTTCGGTGCCCTTGGCGAATTTCGAGCCGATCAGCATCTGGGTGTCCATGGGGTTCTCCTTGAAGAGAAGTGAATGGTGAATGGTGAGTAGTTAGTAGTGAGTAGTGAGCAGTGAGCAGTTGGTCGGATTTCTGATAGGTTTTCGACTGATTACTCCTATATCGCGCCACCACTTTCTACCAACTACTCACTAATCCCCACTCACTAGCCACCATTCACCACTCACTATTCACTATTCACCATTCACCATTCACCTGTTTCATTTCCCACCCCCCGCGATCTGGTCGCCGTCGCGGGTCAGGTAATAGGCAAAGAGGATCGGCAGCAGCGTCACCAGCACGACGACCATGGCCACGACATTGGTCACCGGACGCTGGCGCGGGCGGATCAGTTCCTCGAGCATCCAGATCGGCACGGTCTGCTGCTGGCCGGCGGTGAAGGTGGTGACGATGACTTCGTCGAAGGACAGTGCGAAGGCCAACATGCCACCGGCGAGCAGTGCCGTGGCGATGTTGGGCAGCACGACATGCCGGAAGGTCTGGAAGCCATCGGCACCAAGGTCCATCGAGGCCTCGATCATCGATCCGGAGGTGCGGCGGAAGCGGGCCACGGCGTTGTTGTAGACGACGACCACGCAGAAGGTGGCGTGGCCGAGCACGATCGTCCAGAACGAGAACGGGATGTCGGCGAGCGCGAAGGCCGAGCGCAGCGCGATGCCGGTGATGATGCCGGGCAGCGCGATCGGCAGGATGACCAGCAGCGAGATGGTCTCGCGGCCGAAAAAACGCGTGCGCGATACCGCGGCGGCGCACAGCGTGCCCAGCACCAGCGCGATCGCCGTCGAGATCGCCGCGACGCGGATCGACAGCGACAGCGCCTCCCAGACATCCGGCCGGTTCCAGGTGACGGCGAACCATTGCGTGGTGAGTCCGGGCGGCGGCCAGACGAAGCTCTTCTCTTCGGTGGTGAAGGCGTAGACGAAGATCAGGACGATCGGCAGATGCAGGAAGAGCAGGCCGCAGGCGGCGGCGATCTTCAGGCCGAGCGGAGCGGATTGGCCGCGATCAGAGCGCATCGAAGGCCCCCATGCGCTTGGCACCCCAGAGGTAGAAGCCCATGATGACTATGGGCACCACGGTGAAGGCGGCGGCTAAGGGTATGTTGCCGGCGGTGCCCTGCTGCGAATACACGGCTTGGCCGATGAACAGGCGCGAAGTGCCGATGATCTGCGGGATGATGTAGTCGCCCAAAGTCAGCGAGAAGGTGAAGATCGAGCCGGCGACGATGCCGGGCAGCGCCAGCGGGAACAAAACGTTGCGGAAGGTCTGGCCGGGCGAGGCGCCGAGATCGGACGAGGCCTCGACCAGATTGCCGGGCACGCGCTCGAGCGCTGCCTGGACGGGGAGGATCATGAAGGGCAGCCAGACATAGACGAAGACGATGAAGGTGCCGGTGAAGGACACCGACAGCGAGTTGCCGCCGACGATCGGCAGCGACAGCCAGGCGTCGAGCAGCCACAGAAGGTTGAGCTTGGCGAGCAGCCAGGTGAGGATGCCTTCCTTGGCGAGGATCAGCTTCCAGGCATAGATCTTAACCAGATAGCTCGACCACAAGGGCAGCATGACGCCGAGATAGAACAGCGCCTTCCAGCGGCCGCGCGCATAGCGCGCCGCGTAATAGGCGATGGGGAAGGCGATGACCGCCGAGGCGAACGTGACCAGTGCGGCCATCGTCACCGTGCGCAGGATGATGTCGAGATTGGCGGCCTGCAACAGGTCGCCGTAAGTCTTCAATGTGAACTCGCGGTTGATGAGACCGGAGAATTCGTCGATCGAAAAGAAGCTCTGCAAAAGCAGCGCGAAGAGCGAGCCGATATAGACGATGCCCAGCCACAGCACCGGCGGCAGCAGCATCAGCAGAAGCAGAAGCTTCGGCCGGCGCCAGAAGAGGTCGGACAGCGCGCCGCGCATGCCGCCGCTGCCCGGCAGGATGGCGGGGGCGGGGCTGGAATCGAGCGCGGCGATGGTCATGACGCCGCCCCGTCTTGGCGGAGGTGATATGAGGAGAAGCCGCGATCCTTCGCGCCCCCCTCTGTCCTGCCGGACATCTCCCCCTCTAGGGGGGAGATTGGCTGTCGCTTCTGCTTTCGCCAACCTCCAACGTGGCGGAATTGGCGAGGCCGAGAAACTGCTGATCTCCCCCCTTGAGGGGGAGATGTCCGGCAGGACAGAGGGGGGTGCCGCGCGCAAACCTTTGTCATGCCTGCTCGTCCATCAGATGCAGGCTCTCGCGATTGAAGGTGAGCATCACCGCTTCGCCCTCGGCCGGCAGCTCGGTACCGGCCGGCACCATGGCGTGGAGCCTGAGCCCATCGGCATCGAGCGCCAGCCTCGTCGTGGCGCCCAAATAGTTGGTCGCGACCATGCGCGCGGCGACGCCGTCGCCGCTCGTCGCACGCGTGACGCGAATGGATTCGGGGCGCAGGCTGCCCCAGCGGCGCTGGCCTGAATAGCGCTGGACGAAGTCCGGTGGCAGCACGTTGGAGGAGCCGACGAAATCGGCGACGAAGCGCGTCCTCGGCCGCTGGTAGATGTCCTCGGGCGTGCCGACCTGCATGATCCGGCCGTCGTTGAAGACGGCGACGCGATCGGCCATGGACAACGCCTCGCCCTGATCATGGGTGACGAAGACGAAGGTTATACCGAGCACCTTCTGCAGCGATTTCAGTTCCTCCTGCATGTTCTCGCGCAGCTTGAGGTCGAGCGCGCCGAGCGGCTCGTCGAGCAGCAGCACCTTGGGCTGGTTGACCAGCGCACGCGCCAGCGCGACGCGCTGGCGCTGGCCGCCGGAGAGCTGGCCGGGGCGGCGCGCGCCGTAGCCCGGCAGGCGCACCATCGACAGCGCCTCTTCCGCTGCCTTCAGCCTCTGCGCCTTGCCGATGCCCTTGACCATCAGGCCGTAGGCGACGTTGTCCAGCACATTCAGGTGCGGAAACAGCGCGTAGTCCTGGAACACGGTGTTGACGTTGCGCCGATAGGGCGGCACGCCTTCGGCGCGCTCGCCGAAGATCGAGATCGAGCCGGCGGTCGGCTGCTCGAAGCCGGCGATCAGGCGCAGGCAGGTTGTCTTGCCGGACCCCGAAGGGCCAAGCATGGCGAAGAACTCGCCCGGCGCGATATCGAGATCGACCGCGTCGACGGCACGCACGCTGCCGAAATGGCGCGAGACTTGTTTGAAGGAAACGGCGGCGGTCATGAGCTGCCCTGAAGGTTCAGGCTTTCAAATTCGGGCGTCTGCGCTGCTGCCCCTCATCCGCCTGCCGGCACCTTCTCCCCGTAAAGGAGGGGGAGAAGGGACAAACTCCAGCGTTGGCGACCCCCTCTCCCCGTTCTTCAGGGGGGAGAGGGTAGGGGTGAAGGGCAGCGCCAACTTTTGAAGGCTAGGCGAATCTACCGCCCGCCGATGACGCCGATATAATCCGACACCCAGCGGTAATAGGGCACGCACTGGCCGTTCTGGCTGGCGCATTTCGACACCGGCGTCTTCCAGAACTTGATCTTGTCGAAATTGTCGTAGCCGTTGGTCTTGCAGCCCTCGTCGCCGAGCAGTTCATTGCCCTTGCAGGCCGCCGGCACGACCGGCAGCGAGCCGAACCAGGACGAGACGTCGCCCTGGACCTTCGGCGACAGCGAGTGCTCGAGCCACATATAGGCGCAGTTCGGATGAGCGGCGTCGGCCTCCATCATGGTGGTGTCTGCCCACCCGGTGACGCCTTCCTCCGGCACCGTCGAGGCGATCGGCTTCTTGGCGGCGACCAGCGTGTTGACCTGATACGGCCACGAGCCGGAGGCGACCACGCCCTCGTTCTGGAAATCGTCGACCTGGATGGCGGCATCATGCCAGTAGCGCCCGACAAGCGTGCGCTGCGTGCGGAGCAGGTCGAGCGCGGCCTTGTACTGGTCCTCGCTGAGCTCGTAAGGATCCTTGATGCCGAGTTCCGGCTTGTGGAACATCAGGTAGTTGGCCGCGTCGGCAATGTGGATCGGCCCGTCATAGGCCTGCACGCGGCCCTTGTTCGACTTGCCGTCGGGCAGCTTCATTTCCTCGAAGACGACATTCCAGCTCTTGGGCGCTTCCTTGAAGACATCGGTGTTGTACATCAGCACGTTCGGGCCCCACTGATAGGGAACGCCATAATGCACCTTGTCGACCGTGAACCAGGGAGCGTCCTTGAGGCGATCGTCGACCGTCTTCCAGCTCGGGACGAGGTCGATGTTGATGGGCTGCACGCGCTTGCCGGCGACGAGGCGCAGCGAGGCGTCGCCTGAAGCCGTCACGAGGTCGAAGCCGCCTTCATTCATCAGCGAGACCATTTCGTCCGACGTGTTGGCGGTCTTCACGTTGACCTTGCAGCCGGTCTCCTTCTCGAAGGCGGACACCCAGTCGTAGTTCTTGTCGGTTTCGCCGCGCTCGATATAGCCCGGCCAGGCGACGATATTGAGCTCGCCTTCGCCCTTGCCGAGTTCCTTGACCTGGGCGACAGCCTGACCCGAGAAGGTCAGCGCAACCGTCAACGCCGTGCATGACTTCAGGAATGCATTCATCGTCGATCTCCCATTTTGGCGCATGACCCCGAAACCGGGCCGGTGTTCGGACCTGGCTATGCGCAACCTGAACGCTGGAGCAGCACGCGCTCCGGCAGCCGCGTTCCCAAGCAGCTTTGTTCCTGAACGGAAAAGTGCTGTGAAAAATCCGCTTTCGCAAATTCATTTATCAGAAAGCCGATATCGGTTTTTCCGATATGCGCCTGTCAGATCCGCTGCCGAACCATGCGCTGCGACTGGGCGAGGCCGATGAAATCGCGCGCGGCCTGCGGCAGGCCCGAGCCGCGGCGCCAGACGGTGCCGACCTGGACAACCGGCAGGGTGCCGGAGATATCGCGGGATTCAATACGGTCACCTTCCAGCGACCAGGGCCGGTAGATGAGGTCAGGCAGCAGCGCAACGCCGGCTCCGGTGGCGACGAGGCTGCGCACGGCCTCGACCGAACGGGTGCGGAAGGCGACATGGGGCCTGGCGCCGATCGCCGCCAGCAGCTTGCCGGTGTTCTCCTCGATCTCGTCGACGGTGAGCATGATGAGCGGCTCCGAGGCAATGTCGCTGATGCCGATGATGTCGGCGCTGGCGAGCTTGTGACTGAGCGGCAGCCACAAGCGGTAGGCGGAGACCTCGAGGATTTCGGACTGCAGCGCGGTGCGGTCGCGCAGGTTGGAGGTCACCATGACGGCGATGTCGAGCTTGCCGCCGACCAGCAGGTGCTCGAGATAGTCGCCATTGTCCTCGATGGCCGATACCTCGACGCCCGGATAGGCGCGGCGGTAGCGGGCGAGCAGGTCGGACAGCACATAGCCTGCAACCAGCGAGGTGACGCCGAGCTGCAGCCGTCCGCCGGCCGTCAGCTGATCGCCGAGAAAGGTCCGGCGAGCGTCCGAGACATCGGCCAGGATCTTAGTCGCGTGGCGCAGGAACTGATGGCCCTTGTGGGTGATGTTGAGGCCGCGCGGATGGCGCTCGAACAGTTCGACGCCGAGATCGCTCTCAAGCTCCTTGATCGCCTCGGTGACGGAGGATTGCGAGATGGAGAGGTTCTGCGCGGCGCCCGACACCGTGCCCTGCTCGGCGACGGCGACGAAGAACTGCAGCTGGCGGATGGTGAAGGCCATGGGCCGACTAAACCACGCTGACGAGTGCCGAGGGAAGTGCTCGGCCGATCGATTGCTGCTCCAGGCAAGCCAGATGTCGCTTCAGTCGGCCGCAATGCTGAGGCGCGCGCCGGCCTGGCTGAGCGCGGCGGCAATGTCGCGCGGCGGCGGCTGGTCGGTGGCGAGCTCGGAAAAGCCATCGAAGCCGCAGACCTGGACCAGCCCCTGGCGGCCGAATTTGCTATGGTCGGTGACGACCAGCGAGCGCTGGCCGCGCGACAGCACCATACGGGCGAACTCCGCTTCCTCCAGCTCGTAGTCGGTCAGGCCGGCGGCGGCGTCGACCGCGCCGATGGAGATCACCGCATGATTGACCGAGAAACGGCTGACGAAGTCTATCGCCGTGACGCCGAAGGCCGCGCCTGAATCGCTGCGCAGCTCGCCGCCGGCCATGTAGACCTTGTTGCCGTTGACCGTCGCGAGCGTGCGGGCGATGTCGGAGGAATTGGTGACCACCGTCAGCCGACGGTGGCCGAGCAGTTCGCGCGCCAGGAAGGACGTCGTGGTGCCAGTGTCCAGCATGATCGACTCGCCGTCGCGGATGGTTGCCGCGACCATGCGGGCGATGCTGCGCTTGGCCTCGGCATTCTCGCGCATGCGGCGCTCGAACGGCGCCTCGCCCGCCATGGACGGCAGGCTGATGGCGCCGTGCATCTTCAGGATCGCACCAGCGTCGGTGAGCGGCCTGACGTCGCGCCGCACCGTCTCCAGCGACACGCCAAGCCGGTCAGCCAGGCTGGCAATGGTGATCGTGCCCTCCTCGCTCAGGAGCCGCAGGATCTCGCCATGCCGTTTCGAATGGATCATCGGGAAGCCGGAGTTTTGCCCGATTCTAAGGCATTCCTAACGCTTTTAAAGGAAATGCTTATGTTTTCGGGCAGAACCCCCAAAAAAGGTCACAGCTTTCAGTTGACAGCCAACTCACACTGGCGTGAGATCATTCCTGCGCAGGCTCGGAACTGCCACGAGAGGGTGATGGTGGGGCCGCAACCGACTGACCAGATCTTCTGGAAGGTGCCTGGCGCAAACATTTTCGAATCCGCGGGGGCGGATGCCGGGATCCGAAAACCTGGCCAAGGGGCTCGTCGGTGCGGTGCGGGATATCACTCCCGACGTCCCGCACCGACGAGGCTTCTCTGTTCTTTCTCACCATCGCATCGTCGACGGCCGGCTGACGCAGGAACAAACTCGTGAGTGCCCCCCTAACTGCCGAAGATCGCATCCGTGCCCTGCCCTGCTGGACCGGCAGCATCGAGATCGAGCCGCTGCCGGGCGGACTCAGCAATGAAAACTATGTGGTCAAGGATGCCGCCGGCAGGCATGTCGTGCGCTTCGGCCAGGACTTCCCGTTCCACCATGTCTTTCGCGAGCGTGAGGTGATGACGGCGCGTGCGGCGCATGCGGCCGGCTTCGCGCCGGCCGTGCGCTATGCCGAGCCCGGAATTCTGGTGACGCAGTTTCTTGGCGCCAGAACCTTTCTCGCAGAGGACGTGCGCGCCAATCTCCGCGATGTGGCCACGCTATTGCGCAGCTTCCATCGCGAGATGCCGAACCATGTCTCCGGTGCCGGTTTCATGTTCTGGGTGTTCCATGTCATTCGCGACTATGCGCGCACGCTGGAAGAGGGCGGCAGCCGCAAGAAGGATGAATTGCCGCGCTATCTGGAACTGGCGGACGAGCTCGAGCGGGCGCAGAAGCTGCTACCGATCGTGTTCGGCCACAACGATCTGTTGCCGGCAAATATCCTCGACGACGGCAAGAGGCTGTGGCTGATCGATTTCGAATATGCCGGCTTCAACACCGCCATGTTCGATCTCGCCGGAGCGGCGTCGAATGCCGGCCTGAGCAATGACGAGTCCTTCGCATTCCTGACGGCCTATTTCATGAAGGAGCCGGACGAGGCAATCCTGCGCTCTCACTCGGCCATGCAATGCGCCTCGCTGCTGCGCGAAGCGATGTGGAGCATGGTGTCTGAACTCTACCTCCACGCGCCGGGCATCGACTACGTCGCCTATACCGAGGAGAACCTGAGGCGGCTCGATGCGGCGCTGGAGAACTACCAGACGAAGTACGGAAAATTGAAGCCATGACGAGCTTGCCAAGCCATGCCGGGATCGTCGTCATCGGCGGCGGCATCATCGGCTGCTCGACGGCCTACCATCTCGCGCGTGACCACAAGGCCGACGTGGTGCTGCTCGAGCAGGGCAAGCTGACCTCAGGCTCGACCTGGCACGCGGCCGGCCTGGTCGGGCAGTTGCGATCGTCGGCCTCGATTACGCGCGTGCTCAAATATTCGGTCGAGCTCTACAAGGGGCTCGAAGCCGAGACCGGGCTCGCCACCGGCTGGAAGATGACCGGGTGCCTGCGGCTGGCGACCAACGCCGACCGCTGGACCGAATTCAAGCGCCTGGCGACGACGGCCAAGAGTTTCGGCATGGACATGCAGCTTCTGTCGCCGGCCGAGGTGAAGCGGATGTGGCCGCTGATGGAGACCGGCGACCTCGTCGGCGCCTCCTGGCTGCCGACCGACGGCCAGGCGAGCCCGTCCGACATCACCCAGTCGCTGGCCAAGGGCGCGCGGATGCATGGCGCGAGACTCTTCGAGGAGGTGCGGGTCACCGGCTTCGAGATGAAGGACGGGCGCATCACGGCGGTGAAGACCGAAAAAGGCGACATCGCCTGCGACAAGGTGGTGAACTGCGCCGGCCAATGGGCACGCCAGGTCGGCGCGATGGCCGGCATCAACGTGCCGCTGCAGCCGGTCAAGCATCAGTACATCATCATTGAGAAGATCGAGGGGCTGGCCAGCGATGCGCCGACGATCCGCGACCCCGACCGCCGCACCTATTTCAAGGAGGAGGTCGGCGGGCTGGTGATGGGCGGCTATGAGCCGAATCCACAGGCCTGGACGACCAGCCTGCCCGGGGGCGACGTTCCCAGCGACTGGGAATTCCGCCTGTTCGACGACGACTACGATCACTTCGAGCAGCATATGGCGCAGGCGATCGAACGCGTGCCGGCGCTCGCCAATGTCGGCGTCAAGCAGATGATCAACGGGCCGGAGAGCTTCACGCCAGACGGCAATTTCATCCTTGGCGTGGCGCCGGAGTGTTCCAACATGTTCGTCGGCGCCGGCTTCAACGCCTTCGGCATTGCCTCGGGCGGCGGCGCCGGCTGGGTGCTGGCGCAATGGGTGGTCGACGGCGAAGCGCCGCTCGATCTGTGGGTGGTCGACATCAGGCGTTTTTCCAACCTGCACCGCGACCGCGACTGGGTCCGCGACCGCACGCTCGAAGCCTATGGCAAGCACTACACGATCGGCTTCCCGCACGAAGAATATATTTCGGGCCGGCCCCGCATCGTCTCGCCGCTCTACGAGCGGCTCAAGGCGCGGCGCGCCGTCTTCGGCTCCAAGCTCGGCTGGGAACGACCGAACTGGTTCGCGCCCAAGGAAATGGCTGCCGAAGACATCTACTCGATGGGACGGCAGAACTGGTTCGACCCGGTCGGTGACGAACATCGCCATGTGCGCGAAAGCGTCGGCGTCTTCGATCAGTCGTCCTTCGCTAAATATGAGGTGGCGGGCGCCGATGCGTTGAAGGCGCTGGACTGGATCTGCGCCAACGACATCAGCAAGCCGGTCGGCCGGCTGACCTACACGCAGCTTCTCAACACGCGCGGCGGCATCGAGGCGGACCTGACGGTGGCGCGGCTCGGCGAGGCCAGGTTCTACATCGTCACCGGCACCGGCTTCCGCACGCATGATTTTTCCTGGATCGGCGATCATGTCGGCAAGGGCCTGGACGTGGCGCTGAAAGACGTCACCGAGGACTACGGCACGCTGTCGCTGATGGGGCCGCGTGCCCGCGATGTGCTGGCCGCCGTGACGGATGCGGATGTTTCCAATGCGGCCTTCCCGTTCGGTCACGCGCGCGAGATATCGATTGCCGGCCACGCGGTGCGGGCGCTGCGCGTGACCTATGTCGGCGAGCTCGGCTGGGAACTGCATGTGCCGATTTCCGCCACCGGCGAAATCTTCGATGCGCTGATGAGGGCCGGACAACCGCACGGCATTCGGCCTGTCGGCTATCGGGCGCTGGAGTCGCTCAGGCTGGAAAAGGGCTACCGTGCCTGGGGATCCGACATCACGCCGAACGACACGCCACAGGAGGCCGGGCTCGGCTGGGCGGTGAAGCTCAGGAAGAACACCGACTTCGTCGGGCGGCGTGCGCTGGAGAAGCAAGCCGGCAAGCCGCTGACCAAGCGTTTTGCCGGCTTCACAGTCGATGATCCGCAGATCGTTCTCGTCGGTCGCGAGACCATCCTGCGCAATGGCGAGCCTGTCGGCTACCTCACCAGTGGCGGCTATGGCTACACGGTGACCAAGAACATCGGCTATGGCTATGTGCGCAACGCCGACGGCGTCAGCGACGATTTCCTCACCTCTGGCAACTATGAACTGGTGGTGGCGATGGATCGAACGCCGGCAAGGATCCATCTCCGGCCGATGTACGATCCGGCGGGAGAGAAGATAAAAGGCTAGTCCGAGAACGGGTCAGCGAACACGCAACACGAGGCAACGGCTTGGCACCGTATCGCCCTCGCCGGGCATCGAGGCGTAGGGCCGTGTCTCTTCGACCCGGGTCACGGCGCCTTTCGCTTCGAGGTCGGCGATTCGATCGGCAAAGCCGGCCTGCCAGAGCGTGTTCTTCACCGTCAGCACGATGATGCCGCCGGGGCGGCAGATGCGGATCAGCTCGTCCAGGCCCTCGCTGCCGACATGGCCGGAGGTGAAGACGCCCGCGGAGACGATGCCGGCATAGGCGCCGTCGGTAAAGGGCAAAGGCCCGCCCATGGCCAGGCGATGCAGCGCCGAGTAGACGCCCTTGGCGGCCGCGCGGTCCAGCATGCCCTGCGAGATATCGAGCGCCTCGACGTTCGGATAGCCGGTGATGGCCAGCCATTCGCCAATCAGGCCGGTGCCGGCGCCAGCGTCGAGCAAAGGTTCGGCGCCACGCGGGAGATGACGGGCAATCAGCGCCAGGCAGATCGTCGGATGGCGGTAGCCGGCCGCCGACATGTCGGCGTCATAGGTTTCGGCCCAGTTGTCATAGATCGCGGCTACTTCGTCCGGCCGCGTTGCCGCATAGGCGGCGTTCAACGCGCTGTTGTGCTTGCCGTCCGTCATTGCCGCTCCCGGGCCGAATCTTGTGCATCCGATGATAGCCAAGCGGCGAAAACTGTGGAACCGTTCCGCCATAAACATGGTGTGAAGGTTAAAATCGGGGGTGACGATGGACGAGGCGAGAGCGGCACTGGCCGCAATTCCTGCACTGGCCGGCTATAGCGGCCCGTTGGAGCGCCTCGGTGGCCTCACCAACCTCGTCTACAGGGCTGGCCACATCTGCCTGCGCGTCCCCGGCAAGGGCACGGCGGAATATATCAATCGCGCGAACGAGGCGGTGGCGGCGCGCGAGGCGGCAAAGGCCGGCGTCAGTCCCGAGGTGCTCCATGCCGATCCGGCATCGGGACTGATGGCGACACGCTTCATCGCCGGCGCCGAGACGATGTCGCCTCAGAAGTTCAAAACCAGACCGGGCAGCCCGGCGCGCGCCGGCGAGGCCTTCCGCAAGCTGCATTCTTCCGGCGCGGTCTTTCCCTTCCGCTTCGAATTGTTCGCCATGATCGACGACTATCTGAAGGTGCTGTCGACCAAGGATGTCGCCTTGCCCGTCGGCTACCACGACGTGGTGCGCGAGGCAGGCAGCGTGCGCGACGCTCTTGCCGCGCACCCGATCCAGCTCGCCGCCTGCCACTGCGACCCGCTCTGCGAGAATTTCCTCGATGCGGGCGACAGGATGTGGATCGTCGACTGGGAATATTCGGGCATGAACGACCCGCTCTGGGACCTTGGCGACCTTTCGGTCGAAGGCAGATTTGACGCCGCTCAAGACGAAGAGTTGATGCGCGCCTATTTCGGCGGCGACGCACGGCCGGCCGAACGCGGCCGCCTCGTCATCTACAAGGCGATGTGCGATCTGCTGTGGACACTGTGGGGGCTGATCCAGCTCGCCAACGACAATCCGGTCGATGATTTCCGCGCCTATGCCGACGGCCGCTTTGCCCGATGTAAGGCATTGATGGAGACGGCGGAGTTCTCGCGGCATCTCACTGCTGTGCGAGAAGGCTGAATTGCAAGATCCTTATCGTTAATTGACGCCCTTAGGCACGTTCTCCGGAGGGACCTCGGTCTCCACCACCTTCTGGCGGTGGAAGATGAACATGCCCGCGAGCACGACGATCGCCGAGCCGACCAGGATGCGCGGGCTGGGCACCTCGCCGAAGAAGGCCAGGCCGAAGACAACGGCCCACAACAGCAGGCTGTAGTGCAGCGGCGCCAGCGTCGAGGCGGGCGCCAGCTTCAGTGCCCTGGTGATCATCAGGTGGGCGGAGCAGGCGACGACGCCGAGCAAGAGCATGGCGCAGCAATCGAGCGCGGACGGCGTGCGCCAGCCACCGATGGTCAGCGCGCCGCCGACGAGCAGCGTGGCGATCGTCTGCCAGGTGACCAAAGTGGTGTCGCTGGTGCCGCGCAAACGCCGGCTGAGGATGATGGCCAAGCCAAAGGCGATGCTGCCGATCAGCGCGTAGGTCGACGACAGCGAGAAGGCAGCCGATGAGGGTTTCAGGATGATCAGCACGCCGCAAAAGCCGACCATGATTGCCAGCCAGCGGCGCCAGCCGACCTTCTCGCCGAGCAGAAAATGGGAAAGTGCGGCGACGTAGATCGGTCCGGCCATGTAAAAGCTCATCACATCGGCGAGCGGCAGATAGACGAGCGCGGCGTAAAAAAGTCCGGTATCGGTCGTGGTCGCCACCACGCGCAACAACTGCAACACCGGCCGTTCCATGTGGAACAACTTGCCCTTGCCCTGGGTCGCCATCATTGGGCCGAGCACAATGAAGGCGCCGATCGATCGGATCAGCATCACCTGGCCGACCGAGAAGCTGGCGACCATCCATTTGCCCATCGCGTCGTTGAGCGCGAACATGAAGTCCCCGGCCAGCATCAGAAGGATGCCGGCCAGCAGAGCGTTCCTCATCGTGAAATTGCGGGCAAGGGATCGGGCCATGCCGGCTCGTAGCCGTAAGCGGGCGCTTTGACGAGGGAAATTCGGGCCATCGGTAAGACCAGCGGCGGGAATCGGCTGGCTCTAGCCAGCATTATGCCGCCGGTTCACCTGCGCCGGACGGCCGGCGATCGATAGTCGCGTCTCTTGCCTTGTCCGCTCCGCCACCACCTTGCCGCTGGCGATGACGCAGAGGCGCTCCGGCCGAAGGCGAACGGCCTCGATCGGGTTGCCGGCATCGAGCACGACAAGGCTGGCGCGCTTGCCGACGGCAAGGCCGAGATGCTCAAGGCCCATGATGGCGGCGTTGACGTTGGTGACCATGTCGAAACATCGCGCCATGTCGGCCGGGCTCGACATCTGGGCGACATGCAGGCCCATGAAGGCGACGTCCAGCATGTCGGCAGTGCCCAGCGAGTACCACGGGTCGAGCACGCAATCCTGGCCCCAGCCGACGCGGATGCCGAGCGCCAGCATCTCCTTCACCCGGGTCAGGCCGCGCCGCTTCGGGAAGGTGTCGTGGCGTCCCTGCAGCATGATGTTGATCAGCGGATTGGGAATGGCTGAGACACCGGCCTCGGCGATCAGCGGCAGGAGTTTCGAGACGTAGTAATTGTCCATCGAATGCATCGAGGTGAGGTGCGAGCCGGCGACCCTGCCCTGCAGGCCGAGCCGCTGGGTCTCATAGGCAAGCTGCTCGATGTGGCGCGACAGCGGATCGTCGGTCTCGTCGCAATGCATGTCGACCATCAAGCCGCGCTTCTCCGCGATCTCGCAAAGCTCCGTCACGGATCGGGTACCGTCGGCCATGGTGCGTTCGAAATGCGGGATGCCGCCGACGATGTCGACACCGAGATCGAGGGCGCGGATCGTGTTTTCGCGGGCCGTGGGCGAACGGTAGAGCCCGTCCTGCGGGAAGGCGACCAGTTGCAGGTCGATATATGGCGCGACGGTTTTCTTGACGTCCAGCAACGCCTCGACGGCGAGCAGCCGGTCGTCGCAGACATCGACATGGGTGCGGATGGCGAGCAGGCCCATCGACACCGCCCAGTCGCAATAGGCGAGCGCGCGGTCGCGCACCGCTTCATGCGCCAGCAGCGGCTTCAATTCACCCCAGAGCGCAATGCCCTCCAGCAGCGTGCCTGACGCATTGATGCGCGGAATGCCGTAGGAAAGCGTGGCGTCCATGTGGAAATGCGGATCGACGAAGGGCGGGGAGACGAGATTGCCGCGCGCGTCGATTTCGGTGCGAGCCGAAACCGGCAACTCGGGTTCAATCGCCCGGATGGTCTCGCCGGCGATGCCGATGTCGGCGGTCCTGCCGTCCGGCAGCGTGCCGCCGCGCACGATGAGGTCGAAATCCATCAGTCGTCATCCTCCCATGAATCGGCATCCGTCGTGGCGCAAAAGACACCTGCTTCGCTGCCGCTTCATTCCGCCAGCGCGAAAGGTTTCCTCCGGTCCCAACTCGCTCTATAAGCCGCCTCTCGCCTCCGTGGCGAATCCGAAATTCGTGCAGCCAGCATGGGGGCGGTCGTTTGTTTCGCTTCTTCCGCTCGACGGAGAACCAGCGCCTTATCGCGAGGTTGGTGCGGGAATCCTTCCACGAGCATAAGTTCGGCTATGGCGCCGCCATAGTGTCGATGCTGGTGGTAGCCGCCATGACGGGGGCGAGCGCCTGGATCCTGAAGGAGATCACCAATGAATTCGTGGTCTTCAAGAGAGCGGATCGCGTCAACCTGATCGCTGCCGGGGTGGCCGCCATCTTCGTCCTGAAGGGCCTCGCGACATTCGTCCAGGCCTATTTCATGAGCCGGGTCGGCAACGCCATCATCGCCGACCGGCAGCGCAAGATCTATGACCGCATCCTCGCGCAGGGCATCGAGTTCTACCATTCGACCTCGTCGTCCGACCTGATCACGCGCATGACCAACAACGCGCAGGCCGCGCGCAGCGTGCTCGATCTTGTCGTGACGTCCTATGTGCGCGATCTGGTGACGTTGATCGTGCTGGTGCTGGTCATGATCTGGCAGCAGCCGGTGCTGTCGCTGATCTGCTTCGCCGTCGGGCCCGTGGCCATCTACGGCATCAACCGCATCCTGAAGCGCGTCCGCAAGATTGCGCAAATGGAGTTCCGCTCGCTCGGACAGATCGTGCATGTGATGCAAGAGACGGCGATCGGCGTGCGCGTCGTCAAATCCTTCAATCTCGAAGGCGCCATGCGCAAGCGAATGTACAAGGCGGTGTCCGACGTCCAGAACCGCGCCAACAACATTGCCACGCTGGAAGCCGCCACCAGCCCGGTGATGGAAACGCTTGCCGGCCTGGCGATCGCCGGCGCGGTCTTCGTCAGCGGCTTCCTGGTGCTCGAGGGCGGCCAGATGCCGGGCAACATCATGGCCTTCATCGCGGCGCTGCTGCTCGCCTATGAGCCGGCCAAGCGCCTTGCCCGCGTGCGCATTTCACTGGAGACGGGCATCGTCGGCGTGCGCATGATGTTCCAGCTCGCCGACCGCCCGCTGACGCTGGCCGAAAAGCCAGACGCAAAGCCGCTGCAGCCCGGGCCAGGCAAGATAGGCTTCGAGAATGTGAGCTTCGCCTATCCCGAAAGCCCGCCGGTGTTCGAAGGCCTCGATCTGACCCTGGCGCCTGGCAAGATGACGGCTCTGGTCGGGCCTTCGGGCAGCGGCAAGTCGACGATCCTGAACCTGATCATGCGCATGTACGACCCGCAGAGCGGCAAGGTGACGTTGGACGGCCAGGACATCGCTCAAGCGACGCTCGCCTCGCTCAGGGAAAAAATCGCCTATGTCAGCCAGGACACGTTCCTGTTTGCCGGCACGATCATGCACAATATCCGGCTTGGCCGCCAGGATGCGACCGAAGCCGAGGTGATCGCCGCCGCCAAGGCGGCCAACGCACATGACTTCATCAGCGCCATGGCCAAGGGCTACGAGACGGAAGTGGGTGAGAACGGCTCGCTGCTGTCGGGCGGCCAGCGCCAGCGCATCTCGATAGCGCGCGCCATGCTGCGCAATGCCGAGATCCTGCTGCTCGACGAGGCGACCAGCGCGCTTGACGCCGAATCGGAGGCGCTGTTCCGTGACGCGCTGCAGCAGCTCACCCTCGGGCGCACGACGATCGTGATCGCGCACCGGCTTTCGACCGTGCACCAGGCCGACACGATCGTGGTGCTGGAAAATGGCAAGGTGCTGGAAAGCGGACCGCACAAGACCCTGCTCAAGCAGGGCGGCCTTTATCAGAAGCTTTATGAATATCAGCTGATGCCGTAGGGCTGGCTCCCCCTTCTCCCCTTCTTGCGGGAGAAGGTGGGGAGCCTGGCTCACTCCGGCACGATCCGCACCGCGCCCTTGTCGGCGCTGGTGGCGAAGGCGGCGTAGGCGCGCAGCGCGGTCGTCACCTTGCGCTTGCGCTTTTCCTCCGGCTTCCAGGCGTCCGCGCCCTTCGCCGCCATCGCGGCACGACGCGTCTCCAGCTCAGCGTCGCTGACGGCAAGGCGGATGGTGCGGTTGGGGATGTCGATCTCGATCGTGTCGCCTTCCCTGACCAGCCCGATCGCACCGCCTTCGGCGGCTTCCGGCGAGACGTGGCCGATCGACAGACCCGACGTGCCGCCGGAGAAGCGGCCGTCAGTGATCAGCGCGCAGGCTTTGCCGAGGCCCTTCGATTTCAGGTAGCTGGTCGGGTAGAGCATCTCCTGCATGCCGGGGCCGCCGCGCGGTCCCTCATAGCGGATGACGACGATGTCGCCGGCTTTGATCTCGTTGCCGAGGATCGCCTTGACCGAGGCATCCTGGCTCTCGAAGACGCGGGCCGGGCCGGTGAACTTCAGGATCGACTCGTCGACGCCGGCCGTCTTCACGATACAGCCGTCCAGCGCCAGATTGCCCTTCAGCACGGCGAGGCCGCCATCCTTCGAGAACGGCGTCTTTGACGAGCGGATGACGCCCGTCTCGCGGTTCGTGTCCAGCTCGTCCCAGCGGCGGTCCTGGCTGAAGGCGACCTGCGTCGGCACGCCGCCGGGCGCGGCGCGGAAGAAGTCGCGCACGTTCTGCGCGGAGGTGCGGGCGATGTCCCAGTGGTCGAGCGCCTCGCCGAGCGTAGCGGTGTGCACCGTCGGCAGATCGCGGTTGATCAGACCGGCCTCATCGAGCTGGCCGAGAATGGCCATGATGCCGCCGGCGCGGTGAACATCCTCCATGTGCACGTCCGACTTGGCCGGCGCGACCTTGCAGAGCACCGGCACTTTCCGCGACAGCCGGTCGATATCCTCCATGGTGAAATCGACCTCGCCTTCATGCGCGGCGGCCAGAATGTGCAGCACCGTGTTGGTCGACCCCCCCATGGCGATGTCGAGGGCCATGGCGTTCTCGAAGGCGCCCTTCGAGGCGATGCTGCGCGGCAGCGCGCTTTCGTCCTCCTGCTCGTAATAGCGCTGGGCGAGATCGACGATGAGGTGCCCGGCCTCGACGAACAGGCGCTTGCGGTCGGCATGCGTGGCCAAAGTCGAGCCGTTGCCGGGCAGCGACAGGCCGAGCGCCTCGGTCAGGCAGTTCATCGAATTGGCGGTGAACATGCCGGAGCAGGAGCCGCAGGTCGGACAGGCCGAGCGCTCGATGACCTTGACGTCCTCGTCGGAAATCTTGTCGTCGGCGGCGGCGACCATGGCGTCGACCAGGTCGAGCGCCTGCGTCTTGCCGGCGAGCACCACCTTGCCCGCCTCCATCGGTCCGCCGGAGACGAAGACGGTCGGGATGTTGAGGCGAAGCGACGCCATCAGCATGCCGGGCGTGATCTTGTCGCAGTTGGAGATGCAGACAATGGCGTCGGCGCAATGCGCATTAACCATGTACTCGACGGAATCGGCGATCAGCTCGCGCGACGGCAGCGAGTAGAGCATGCCGTCATGCCCCATGGCGATGCCGTCATCGACGGCGATGGTGTTGAATTCCTTGGCGACGCCGCCGGCCTTCTCGATCTCGCGCGCGACGAGCTGCCCGAGGTCCTTAAGATGTACGTGGCCCGGCACGAACTGGGTGAAGGAGTTGACCACCGCGATGATCGGCTTGCCGAAATCCGTGTCCTTCATGCCGGTGGCGCGCCACAGGCCACGAGCGCCGGCCATGTTGCGGCCATGGGTGGTGGTGCGGGAACGATAGGCGGGCATCAAATTGTCCTTGCTGGCTGGCCGCGCCCAAGTCTGGCGCGGCGGCGCTGAATTCAATCGGCAGCGGTTATAGCGACCCCTGCCCGGCCTTGCCATAGTTTTGCGCTGCGCCAATTACCGCGGAGGTTACCAGCCGGCACGTGTCGAGAAATTTCCGGCGAGCTGTCGGACAGCGCCCGGTTGGGCCGTCCTTGGGGCACACGGCGAGGAATGAAGGCTCAAATGCTGCCTCGCCGTCCAGTTGAAGCGAATGCGACCAGCCGAGGAGCACGACATGCAAAAGATTACCACCTGTCTCTGGTTCGACGGCCAGGCCGAAGAGGCCATGAACCATTACATCTCGATCTTTAAGAATTCGAAGGTGCTGAGCGTTTTGCGTTGGCCCAAGGGTCACGCCGATGAGGGCAAAGTGCTGCTGACCACGTTCGAGCTCGACGGCGTGCCGTTCCAGGCACTCAATGGCGGTCCCAACTTCAAGTTCAACGAGGCGGTGTCGCAGTCGATCGACTGCGAGACGCAGGAAGAAGTCGACTATTTCTGGGAGAGGCTCACCGAGGGCGGCGAGCCCGGCCAATGCAGCTGGCTGAAGGACAAGTTCGGTGTCTCCTGGCAGGTCGTGCCGGAGCAGCTGCCGAGACTGCTTCTGGATCCCGATAGGGCCAAGGCCGGCCGGGTGATGTCGGCGATGATGAAGATGGGCAAGATCGACATCGCCAAGATCGAGGAAGCGGCGAAGGGGTGAGGATGAGGAGTGAGGAGTGAGGAGTGAGTAGTTAGTAGTGAATAGTGAGTAGGGTGAATGGTGAATGGTGAGGATCGGCACCCGCTCTTTCTGCCTACTACTTACTACTCACTACCTACTACTCACTACTTACTATTCACCATTCACTATTCACCAGAATCACGCCGCCTTGTCGCGTATCTGGTAGTCCTTGACCGCGGTGAAGCGGATCGCTTTCCAGCGCTCGGCTTCGTAGTTGAGCGAGAAGGCGTGCTGGGCCAGGAACACCGGATCGTTGTCGAGGTCGCGGGCGATGTCACCGCGATGCGCCTCGATGAAGCGCTGCACGTCCGCCTTGTCGTCGGCCGAAATCCAGCGGCAAACGGAAAAGCGCGACATCTCGAAATCCACCGGCAACGTGTATTCGATGTTGAGCCGCTCTTTCAGCACGTCGAGCTGCAGCGCGCCGACGACGCCGACGATGGCCGGCGAGCCGTCTTCGGGCGAGAATAGCTGCACGACGCCCTCCTCGGCCATCTGGTGCAGCGCTTCCTTCAGCTTCTTGGCTTTCATCGCATCGCCGAGGCGAACGCGGCGCAGGATCTCGGGCGCGAAGTTCGGCACGCCGCGGAACAGGATCTCCTCGCCCTCGGTCAGCGTGTCGCCGATGCGCAGCGTGCCATGATTGGGAATGCCGACGACGTCGCCGGCAAAGGCCTCGTCGGCGGTGACGCGGGTGCGGGCGAAGAAGAACTGCGGCGCCGACAGGCTCATCGGCTTGCCGGTGCGCACCAGCTTGGCCTTCATGCCGCGCTCCAGCTTGCCCGAGCAGACGCGGACGAAGGCGATGCGGTCGCGGTGGTTCGGATCCATATTGGCCTGAATCTTGAAGACGAAGGAGGTCATCTTCGCCTCGGTCGCCTCCACCGTTCGCTCGTCGGCTTCCTGGGCGCGCGGCGGCGGCCCGAAGGCGCCGAGCGCCTCGATCAGGTCGCGCACGCCGTAATTGCGCAGCGCCGAGCCGAAATAGACCGGCGTCAGATGACCCTCGCGGAAAGCGTCCACATCAAGCGGGCGGCAGGCCTCGCGCGCGAGCTCCAGCTCCTCGATGAAGTCGTTGCGATCGTTCTCCGGCAACAGACCGGCGACGCGATTGGAATCCGGGCCGTGGACCGGCGTGCGCTCCTTCTCGTCGTCGCTCTTGCGCACCGCGTTCAGCGCCAGGTGATAGGTGCCGCAAAAGGTCTTGCCGCGGCCGATCGGCCAGGTGACAGGCGCGGTATCCAGCGCCAGCTTCTGCTCGATCTCGTCCAGGATCTCGAACGGATCGCGGCTTTCGCGGTCCATCTTGTTGACGAAGGTGATGATCGGGATGTCACGCAGCCGGCAAACCTCGAACAGTTTCAGCGTGCGCGGCTCGATGCCCTTGGCGGCGTCGATGACCATGACGGCCGAGTCGACCGCCGACAGCGTGCGATAGGTGTCGTCGGCAAAGTCCTCGTGGCCGGGCGTATCGAGCAGGTTGAAGACATTGTCGTCATACTCGAAGGTCATCACCGAGGTGACCACCGAGATGCCGCGCTCGCGCTCGATCTTCATCCAGTCGGACCGCGTCTGGATGCGATCCTTCTTGGCCTTGACCTCGCCGGCAAGCTGGATCGCGCCGCCGAACAGAAGCAGCTTTTCGGTAAGCGTGGTCTTGCCGGCGTCAGGGTGGGCGATGATCGCGAAGGTGCGGCGGCGCGATACCGCCTGTTCGATGTCTTCTGCCAATTTTTTGGAATCCTGTCTGTGGCGCGGGCTTCTAGCAGCGCTTTCCCGGCCTGTCGACAGTTTCGGGCAGATCGGTTCGACGCCTGCGTTTGTCCTTCTGGATCTCGCAGTGGCAAACGAACGCTTCGTTTCAGACCCGACGACCGTGCCTACTGCCGTGGCTGGTCATCCACCGTATCTCGGCCCGTTCGATGCCGATGTCGCGCAACAGATAGTCCGGCAATTCGTCCAGTGTGGCCCGGTCCCTGCGGATGCGGACGATGCGCGCCACGGCGGACGCAAGAATGGTCATGGTCATATCTCCTCTGGTTTGCACAAGGATTGGGAGAGCCATCGGGCGGCCCTCCCAAAAGGCTGGTCGGCACTGCTCGCAGTTTCCTGCGAAGCGTCACGATGCCCCCATCACGCGGCGGCGTATGCCGTCGTCGGATCGAACAGGCGCTTGACCTGCGTCACCTTGGTCGCCGGGAAGCCGCTCATCTTGGCGTGGCGCTGGATGATCGCCTCGTCCTTGGCGAGATAGACGCAGAAGGTCTTGTCGTCCGCTACGAAGGATTCCACCCACTGGATGTCGGGGCCGAGTTCGGCGAGGACGGCGTTCGAGGCCTTTGAGGCGTCGCGAAGCTGTTCGCGCTCGAAGGTGCCGACCTTGGGGATTTCCCGTTCGATGATGTATTTGTGCATGTCGCAATCTCCTTGATCTGGGTTCAAATGCCTCCGGGTGAGCGATGATGTTGCTGCCGGTGACATTCCTGGGGCCGCTGAGCTAAACTGCACTTGGCCCGCCAGGCAGACGGAGAATTACGGATGAGGCGGCCGGCAGTCCTTATGCCGGCCTTATCTTCTTCTGATCCTTTGCCCATTGTCGTTACGGAGATTGCTGCCGATGGGGAATTATTGCTTTGGCGACTTCGAGCTCAACGAGGGTTCCCGCGCTCTTCGCCTCGCCGGAAGAGAGATCGAGGTGCAGCCCTTGGTCTTCGATTTCCTCGCTATTCTGTTGCGGCATCAGGAGCGGGCCTTGAGCAAGGAGGAGCTGCTCGAAACGCTGTGGCCCGGCGTGACGGTGACCGAGGCTTCGCTGCAGCGCGTGGCAAGCCTTGCCCGGAGCGTACTTCGCCAGGGCGGCATGGAGACGGCGCTGCGCAACCTGCCACGGTTCGGCTACCGCATTTGCCTGGATCAGCCGGCGGCTTTGGCGACCCGGCCGGCTCGTGCCGTTGCGGACAGCGAGCCGTCGCGCCCCGGCTCGCCAATCCTGTCCGCGCGCGCGGCCGTCGCAGCCAGGAAATGGCACGAGGCCGCGGCTTGCTTCGCCCAAGCGGATGCCGCGGACGAGTTGCTGACGGCCGACCTCGAGGAATGGGCATTGGCGCTGGAATGCATAGGGCGGCCGGCTGAAACCATTCCTTTCCTGATGCGCGCGGTAACCGAATACGGCGTGGCGGGCGAGCGCCTGCGAGCGGCATCCCCGGCGATCACCCTTGCGCGGATCCATCTGGAACGGGGCGAGCTGTCGGTTGCGAAAGGCTGGCACAAGCGCGCCGCGCAGCTTATCGCGACCGCCACGGACAGCAGGGAGCATGGCCTGTGGTGTTGGATGGGCGCGCGGCTGATGGGTGCGGAAGCCGAGCCCGAACAGGCGCTTGCCCTCGCCGAGCAGGCCTTGGAAGTGGGCAAGCATCTCGATGATCCGGTCGTGGAGTCCCTCGGCCTGATCTATCGCGGCTTCTTCAAGCTATGCCTCGGAGAAACCAAGTCCGGACAGGAAGACCAGGATTTCGCGGCCGCGCTCGGTCTTTCCAGCGACGTCGATCCGATCGTTGGCGGCATCCTCTATTGCAACATTCTCTGGGCCTGCCGGAATTTTGGCGACTGGGCGAGAGCCAACCAATGGACCCTTGGCTACGAAGACTGGTGCAGGGGCCACGGTCTGGAGGACCTGTCGGGTTCGTGCCGGCTGCATCGAGCCGAAGTGCTCGGCGTCCACGGCACGCTCAAGGAGGCGGAGGCATTGGTGCGCGCCGCGCTCGACCAGCTGGCCCGCGATGCGCCCTGGGCAACCGGCGATGCGCTTCGCGTTCTGGGCGACATCCATCTCGCCGCCGGCGATTTCGCCGAGGCCGAAACCGCCTATCGCGCGTGCCATGCCGCGGGCTGGGATCCCCAGCCCGGCCTTGCGCTGCTGCAGCTCGAGCAAGGGCAGGCGGAAGCCGCTTTCAGCGCGCTGGAGCGATCGCTCATCGGAAACGGCTGGCCGACCCTGCAGCGACGCGGCCTCGTGCTCGCCACTCTTGCCAAGGTGGCGGCGCGGACCAATCGGCTGGAGCGCGCGAAGGCGGTTATCGCCGAACTGGATACCGACCCGCAACGCTGGCCGATGGCCTCCATCCGGGCACTCACCGCGGAGGCCAAGGCCGAACTGTTCATACAGGAGAATCGTCTGGACGAAGCCGCGCGAGAGCTGCAGACGGCATGCGCCCGCTGGAGCGAGATCGGCTCGCCGATCAATGCCGCCGACGCCCGGCTGTCACTCGCGGGGCTGCTCATCCGGCTTGGCGATCGCACCGGCGCCGAGCTGGAGCTCGGCAGCGTCCTGGCGGCCGCGACGAAGGTGGACTCGCCACGCCTGATGCAGCGATACGAAGCACTGATGGGCCTGCTTGCCGGTGCGCAAAAGGTGGCGGTCGGCAGCGTGTAAGACCGGTTCCTGCTTGAGGTCAGGCCGGCGCGATGGCATGACGGGAAACAGTCCCGCCCAAGGCCTGAGCATGAGCAGCGCAAAACAAGTCATCGTCATCGGCGCCGGTATCATCGGCGCATCGATCGCCTGGCATCTGGCGAAGGCCGGCGCGAGCGTAACAGTCGTTTCCGAAAGCGGCGCCGGCGGTGTCGCGACTCCGAATTCCTTCGCCTGGATCAATGCCTGCTGGGGCAATCCTGAACCCTATTTCCGGCTGCGCATCCGGGCCATGGCGGAATGGCGGCGTCTGGCGCGCGAACTGCCAGAACTGCCGCTCGCCTGGTGCGGCAGCCTGTGCTTGAGCCTGCCGACAGACAAACTCGAAGCCTACGCGACCGAGCACGCCTCCTGGGGTTACGGCATTGAGCGGCTCGGCCGCGAGCAGGCGGCGCGGATCGAGCCCAATATCGCCGAACTTCCCGATCTGGCCCTCCATGTCGCCGAAGAAGGCGTAGCCGAGCCGGTCGCGGCAACAAAGGCGCTGCTGTCCGATGCCGAACGACGCGGCGCGCGGGTCGTTGCCGGGACCGTGGATGCGCTGGCGCTGTCCGACGGCAAAGTCACGGGAGTCATGGTTTCCGGCCAAGCCCTCACGGCCGACGAGGTGGTGATTGCCGCCGGCACCGGCGCCCCGGAAATTGCGGCGACAGCCGGCATCAAGCTGCCGATCGCAACGCCGCCCGGTCTTATCGTCCATTCGCGTCCATATACGAAGCTGCTCAACGGGCTGGTGCTCGCCGAGCATCTGCATATGCGCCAGACGGCCGAGGGACGCATCATCGCCGGTTCGGATTTCGGCGGCGGCGCGCCGGGCGAGGACCCGGAGACCACCGCGCGCGAGCTGTTCGGGGCAATGAAGGCAATGCTGCGCGGCGCCGAAGGACTGGAGTTCGGCTTCCACACGATCGGCTACCGGCCCACTCCGGCCGACGGGTTCCCGATCGTCAGCCGCGCCGACAATGTCGGCGGTCTCTATCTGGCCGTCACCCATTCCGGGATTACGCTGGCGCCCGCCGTGGGATTGTTTGCTGCCCGCGAGATCCTCTACGGCGAGCGCGATGCGCTGCTGACGCCTTATGCGATGTCGCGCTTCACCCAGTAGCCGCTGCCGGCCGGAAACCGTCGGTACGACGACGGCCAGAGGGACTTTAACCCGCGAGCGCCAACTGAGGCGTAGCAGGCGCAAACGGCCGGATACTGGTGCTGTCCCTGGTCATCGTTACGAAACTCGACTGTGGGATCTCGTGCCAAATGCGGCCATCGCGGTCGAACGGCTCGGAGACGATGCAGCGGCCGACGCCTTTGGCGAAGGCCGCGGTATAGAGCGTCGGGGCTTGATCGCCGGTGGCGTAGCGCACCGCGTGAAGCGCCTTTCCATCGCTGAAGGCGGCGGTCAGTTTCAGGGACGGCTCGATGCCGGCGCGGCGCGAAGCCTCGAGAACGAGGCCGGCGACGCGGGAAGCCGCGCCATGCGGGTCCTGCGACAGATCCTCGCCGATCATCAAGCGAAAGAATAATTCGGAATCGGTCGTGCCTTCGAGCTGGTCGAACAAATCGTCCGAGAGAGAATTCTCCAGTGCACGGCGGATCTTCTCGAAGCCCCCGATCTGGCCGTTGTGCATGAACGACCAGCGGCCGGAAACGAAAGGATGGCAGTTCATGCGGCTGGTGGCGCCGCCGGTCGAGGCGCGCACATGGGCAAGAAACAAGCCCGATTTTATCAGCCGGCCAAGACTTTTGAGATTGGAATCGGACCAGGCCGGCAGGATGTCCCTATAGAGGCCGGGCTCCGGCCGGTCGCCGTACCAGGCCACGCCGAAGCCGTCGGCATTGGTTGGCGATTTCGCCTCCATGGCCCGATGGCTTTGGACGATCAGGGAGTGGGAGGGTGCCGCGACGATCTCTTCCAGGAAGATCGGTTCGCCGAGATAGGCAGCCCATCTGCACATGGTTGTCATCCTCTCTTCGTACGTTGTCGCCGCTCGTGAGACGCACAGATGACAGAGGGACGGTTTGGCGTCCTTACGCCGCGCTTATGTTTTGCTGATGCCTTGGTTGAAACCGCCGGAAGACGGGCCGCCGTCGATCGCCGGGCTTTGAAGTCGATACCTGCTTAGCTGACCAGTGCCAGCTTGCTCGCTGCAGGCGCGAACGGCCGAATATTGGTGCCATCCCTGGTCATGGTGACGAAGCTCGACGGCGGGATCGCCTGCCAGTCGCCACCTTCGCGGTCGAAGGGCTCGGAGACGATGCAGCGGCCTCCGCCCTTGCGGAAGAGTGAGGTGTAGAGCGTCGGCGCGTGATCGTCGGTCGCATAGCGCACGGCATGGAGCGCCTGGCCGTCCGAGAAGGCTGCGGTGAGTTTCAGGGACGGCTCGAGGCCGGCGCGGCGCGAAGCCTCGATGACGCGGCTCGCCGCCCGCGACGCCGCGCCCTGCGGCTCGGACGACAGGCCCTCGTCGATCATCAGGAGAAAAAAGAGCTCTGAATCGGTGGTGCCCTCGCGCTGGTCGAAGACGGCGTCGGAGAGCGAATTCTCCAGCGCGCGGCGGATCTTCTCGAAACTGCCGATCTGCCCGTTATGCATGAACGACCAGCGGCCGGAGACGAAGGGGTGGCAGTTCATGCGGCTGGTGGCGCCGCCGGTGGAGGCGCGCACATGGGCCAGGAACAGGCCGGATTTGATCTGCCGGCAGAGGCTTTTCAGGTTGGGATCGGACCAGGCCGGCAGAATGTCGCGATAAAGCCCGGGCTCGGGACGATCGCCGTACCAGGCCAGGCCGAAGCCGTCGCCATTGGTCGGCGACTTGGCCTCCTGGGCGCAGTGGCTCTGGGCGATCAGCGAATGGCAAGGCGCGGTGACGATGTCTTCGAGGAAGACCGCTTCACCGAGATAGGCCGCCCACCGGCACATCGCATTCCACCATCTATCGGGCGCGGTCCAAGAGAGCCCCCGGCTCCTTCACCGCGTGTGAGCCTCTGTTGTGCGTGCGCTCATAGAGCTCGCGAACGATTCGGCTGGCCGTAGTCTCGAACAGAAATGGCAAGAAAGCGTGAACGAGGGCAGCGCCTGCGGCCAGCGACAGGCGGGAACAGAACCAGGCGGCAAAGGCCATGTGGCCGAAATAGGTCTCGCCAACCTTCTCGGGGTGAGCGGTGAAGAGCGCGGTAAGCCGTGTCGTCATGGTGGTTCCTCCTGCCGGGATGAGCCCCGATTCTGGGTAGCTTGCCATGAGACGAAGGTTCATCGGTCCTAGATTGTCGTTGTATTTTGCCACCTTTTGGGACATTCATCCCACCATGACCGTCGAAATCGATGAGATCGATCGAAGATTGCTGGCAGAGCTGCAACGCGACGGCACGCTTTCCGTCGACCAGCTGTCGGAGCGGGTGGCGTTGTCGCGCAACGCCTGCTGGCGGCGCGTCAAGCGGCTGGAGGAGGATGGCGTCATCACCGGGCGCGTGGCGCTGCTCGATGCCGACAAGGTCGGGCTCGGCCTTTCCGTCTTCATCCTGATCCGCACCTCCAACCATGATCCCGACTGGCTGCAGAAATTCCGCGCCGCGGTGACCGGCTTTGCCGAGATCACCGGCGTCTATCGCATGTCCGGCGACCTCGATTACGTGCTCAGGGCCCGCGTCGCCGACGTCAAAGCCTATGATCGGCTCTACCAGCGGCTGATCGCCAAGGTGGCGCTGTCGGATGTCTCGGCTTCCTTCGTCATGGAGGAGATCAAGGAGACGACCGTCGTTCCGGTGGAACTGCGCTGACGCGGAACCGCTTCGAAAGAAAGCCGTTGATAGCGCTGCGGTCGAGTTGACTGGACCGGCATTCGCGCAGATAGGAGTGGGCTCATGCGCACAGCCGTCCATCCTTCCTCCGTCATCGGCCCAACAGTCGGTTTCGTCAGGCTCCCGCATGGCGAAGGCCTGCCGCTGCCGGCCTATGAAAGCACTGGCGCCGCCGGAATGGATCTGCGTGCCGCGGTGCCGGAGGACCGGCCCTTGCTGATCCTGCCGGGAAAACGTGCGCTGGTCCCGACAGGATTGATCCTGGAAATTCCGGAAGGCATGGAGGGCCAGGTCCGGCCGCGTTCCGGCCTTGCTTTCAAGCATGGCCTCACCGTCCTCAACACGCCCGGCACCATCGACAGCGACTATCGCGGCGAGGTGAAGGTGCTGCTGATCAATCTCGGCGACGAGGACTTCGCGGTGACGCGGGGCATGCGCATCGGCCAGATCGTCTTTGCCGCGGTCACGCAGGTCGGGGTCGAAGAGCGCGCGCTTGCCGGCGGCACGGCGCGCGGCTCCGGCGGTTTCGGATCGACCGGCACCGCTTGATGTCTGCAGCACGGTCTCTGACAAAGCTGGTCATCTTCGACTGCGATGGGGTTCTGGTCGATACCGAGAATCTCGCCAACCGCCGCCTTGCCGAATGGCTTTGCGAAGCCGGCTTTGCGACCACTTTCGAACATTGCCGCAAGCATTTCTCCGGCCGCAGCATGGCTTCGGTTCAGAAGCAAATCGAAGAGGAGACCGACGCCAGGCTCGGCGCGGATTTCGTCGACCGCTGGAATGCGGGGCTGCCTGATCTGTTCGCGCATGGCGTCGAGGCGATCCCTTATGTGCGCGAGTTCGTCGACAAGGTGCGGGCCGCCGGAATCGCCTACTGCGTCGCTTCCTCGGCGCGGGTCTCGAAGATGCACATCACGCTCGGCCAGACCGGGCTTTTGCCGCTGTTCGAACACGCCATGTTCTCCTCGACCATGGTCGGGCGCGGCAAGCCGTTTCCAGACCTCTTCCTCCATGCCGCCTCGACGATGGGCTTCGCGCCGGCCGACTGCATCGTCATCGAAGACAGCGTCGCAGGCACCCAGGCCGGCATCGCAGCCGGAATGCGCGTGTTCTCCTATCATGCCGATCCGTTGTCCGACCGCGATGGACTGGCCGAAGCCGGCGGCATCCTGTTCGACGACATGCGCGAGCTCGCCGGACTGGTGCCGATCCACTGATCGCCGACCGGCTGAGCGCCGCAAAGCTCCGAGCTAGAGTGGGCGTATCGGAGGGACGCTTTTCATGAATTCCATATTGTCGCGTCTCGTGCTTGCCTGCGTGCTGCTGCCATGTCTATGGACGGTGGCGGGAGCGCAGGCCGTCAGCTTTCCGGAACCCGGCGCCGCCATTCCCGGCCACCCGGACGTGACCTATCTCGACCTGGCGAAGATGATCGTGCCGGACGGCGGCAGCCAGCCGGTCCAGATCCGCCATATCACCGGCGGTGACGAAGGCGGCTCGCCGCCCCCGGCCGCAATGCCGGCCGCTGCGGTGCTCACCATCTGGGCCGGCGGCAAGGACCGGCTGGTGATGCTCTACGACCTGGGCCAGTCGTCCGACAGTGCCGAGGGTTTCGCCGTGCTGGCGCTCTATGATCTCTCGGGCAAGCCGAGACTGCTCGACGCCGCGAACGTCGCAGTCGACAGGAGCACCTCCTTCCGCGAGCCGGCCAAGCTCCCGCTCGGCGCCGGCGACGATGCCATCGTCACGATGAGCACGCATTTCAATTCGAACCAGGGCTATGTCGGCACGCTGCTGATCATGGTCCGGGAGGACCGCTTCGAACTGATCGACGCAATCTATACGTTCGACGAGAATTACTGCGCCTACAGGCGCACGCAAAGCCTCGCCTTCCAGACGAACGCGAAGAAGCGGCCCTATGCAGCGATCAAGGTCACGGTGACGGACGCGACCGAGCCAAGCGACGAAAGCTGCGACGACACGCCCCCCAAGGCTGCCTCGCACGATATTTCCGTCACCTATCGCTGGGACAAGGCTGCCTCGCACTACAAGGCGGATTCCGACGCGTTCGAGCGTTTGTCAGCAGAGAACGAGAAACGCTTCTGAGCCGAAGGCATTCGTTTGCCCGGACCGGGCGCCCGCGATAAATTCCCCGAAGCCTGATCATGATTTGAGGACCGCCATGGACAAGGGCAAGATTTTTCGTGACCTGCATGCCTCCACCTTCGTCATGCCCAATCCCTGGGATGTTGGCACCACCAAGCTTCTCGCCTCCTTCGGCTTCAAGGCGCTGGCCACAACCAGCGCCGGCTTCGCCTTCTCGCGCGGCCTGCCCGATGGTGGGGTGACCTTCGAAGCGATGATCCACCATTGCCGCGACGTGACCGCGGCGACCGACCTGCCGGTGTCCGCCGACCTCGAACGCGGCAAGGGCGACAGCGCCGAGCAGGCCGCCGAAACCATCTTCGCGGCCGAAGCCGCCGGCCTGGCCGGCTGCTCGATCGAGGACCACACCGGCGATCCGGACAATCCGATCTATGATTTCTCGCATGCGGTCGAACGCGTCGCCGCGGCCGTCGAGGCGGCGCGTGCCCTGAAGCATGATTTCGTCTTCACCGCGCGGGCCGAGAATTTTCTGTGGGGCAGGACCGATCTCGACGACACGATCAGGCGGCTGCAGGCCTTCGAGAAGGCAGGCGCCGACGTGCTCTATGCGCCGGGCTTGAGCGACGTCGAGATGGTGCGCACGGTCTGCTCGGCGGTGACGAGGCCGGTCAATGTGATGGCGCGGCCCAGCTTCACCGTCGCCGACCTGGCTGCGGCCGGCGTCAGGCGCGTGTCGCTCGGCCCCTGGCTGACCAACTTCGCCTTCGGCATGCTGGAGACGGCGGCGCGCGAGATCCAGCAGGACGGCACCTTCGGCTTCACCCGCGCCGCGATGCCGTTCGGCAAGCTGCAGGCGCTGTTCCGCGAGGGGGCTGCCGAGCAGGACTAGACCGGCTCCCGCGCGGAAACAGCCTTGTGCAGATGCACCATCAGGGCGGCGGCAAAAAGCGGTGTCAAAAGATTGAGCAGCGGCACGGCAAGGAAGGCAGCTACGACCAGTCCGGCCAGAAACACCGTGCCGGCATATTTGCGGCGCAGAGCCTTCGCATCGGCCTCGGGACGAAAGCGCATGGCGGCGAATTCGAAGAACTCGCGCCCCAGCAGATAGCCGTTGACGACGAAGAAGGCGGCGATGTTGATGCCCGGCACCAGGAGCAACAGCAGCGCGACGATGTTGCCGAGGATAACCACGCCGAAGAATTTTACCGCCAGCACCAGCGAGCGCAGCGCCGGCACGGCACGGCCGGGCGGATCGCCGGGATAGTCGGTGCGCTCGACGACGTCGGCGACATCGTCGAGGAACAAGCCGGCGATGATGGCGGTGACCGGCGCTATGAGCAGCGCCAAGCCCAGTGCAAGGCCGATGCCGGCAACGATGAGACCAAGCAGTCCCGCCCAGGCCGGCAGGCCAGGCAGCAGCGCATCGATCCACGGCAGCGCCAGCCATTCGAACAGGCTGCTGATCGCGAACCAAAGCGCGGCCAGCGCCAGCAAGGTCAGCCCAAGCGTTTTCAGAAAGACCGATCGGAATTCGGGCGAGAACAGCCGGCTGGCGGCGGCGCGGGCGGCGTCGAGGATCACGGCGGTTTCCAGGTCCTGATATCGAACGTCTCCGAGATAGGCGCAGACCAACCCGGTCACAAGACCAGGCTCTACTGGGCAAGCTTGGCTTGCCGGGCCGGGATGGTCATGGCGGCTACGCCAGCGACGACGAAGCCCATGCCAAGCCAGGCCGTCGGACCAAGGCTTTCGCCGAGGAAGACGGCGCCGATGCCGACGCCGATCGGCACGCGCAGATAAGCCTGCGACGTGGTGCCGACCGAGCCGAGCGTGTGGATAAGCCGGAAGAAGATCGAGAAGGCGAGCGCGGTGGAGAAAACCGACAGGCCGAAGAGGGCGAGGACCGATGCGGTCGAGGGCGCCAGTGTCCACGGCCGGTCGAAGACAAGGCTCAACGGTATCAGGATCACCGCGCCGCAGATCATCGAGCCGGCCGCCGGGAGCATCGGATCGAGCCCCCTGAAATTGCGTCCAAAAATGGCCGCCCCCGCATAGCTGACGGTGGCGGCGATGACGGCAAGCTGCGCCCAGAGCTGATGGCCAAGACCGCCGAGCGCCTCGGTGCCGACGATCAGGCATATGCCCGCGATACCGGCGCCGACGCCGATCAGCTTGCGCAGCGTCACCGGTTCGTGACGGGTGATGAGCGCGGTCAGCAGGAAGGTGAAGATCGGCGATGTCGCGTTGAGGATGGTGGCGAGGCCGGCATCGATCGAGCGTTCGGCGGCGGCGATCAACGTGAACGGGACGACGCTGTTCAGGCAGGCCTGGAACATGAAGCGGCGCCAGTTGACGGCGTCGCGGGGCATGGCAAGGCCGCGCCAGCGGATGAGGCCAAGCAGAATGGCTCCGGCGATCAAGGTGCGGCCCGCGATGAAGGTCACCGGCGGGATCGTCTCGACGCCGATCTTGATGAAGGTGTAGGAGGCGCCCCACAACACCGCCAGCAGGCCAAGCAGCGCCAGTTCAGTGCTCATATTCGTCTTTGTCGGCATTGCCGGCGCGCCTCGCAAACTTGGATCGGTCCGCTTGTAGCTCAAGGCTAAACGGAGATGTTTCGATGTGGATGCAACCATAGTCGCCGCGGGTGTGGCCGATATGGTCCAGTTAGACGCGAAAAGTCAGGCAGGGCGATGGCCGTGATGAGGGAAAGCGCGCATAGCGGAAAGGCTGCCGATTTTGGTAGGCAAAGTGGCTGCGACCCGCTAGACCCGCGCCCGGCCGGCGTGGCAGAAAGCCGGCGGGTTCCCAGGCGGAGATATTGATGCCGGAATATGACGTGCTTTGCATCGGCAATGCCATTGTCGACATCATCGCGCAGTGCGACGAGGCCTTTCTCGAAACCAACGGCATCGTCAAGGGCGCGATGAACCTCATCGACACCCGGCGCGCCGAGCTGCTTTACAGCCGCATGGGGCCGGCGATCGAGGCCTCCGGCGGCAGCGCCGGCAATACGGCAGCAGGCGTCGCCAGCTTCGGCGGCCGCGCCGCCTTCTTCGGCAAGGTGTCGAACGACGCGCTCGGCGACATCTACATCCACGATATCCATGCCCAGGGCGTGGCCTTCGACACCAGGCCGCTCAAGGGCGAGCCGCCGACAGCGCGTTCGATGATCTTCGTCACGCCGGACGGTGAGCGTTCGATGAACACTTATCTCGGTGCCTGCGTCGAGCTTGGCCCGGAGGACGTCGAGGCCGACAAGGCGGCCGGCGCCAAGGTGACCTATTTCGAGGGTTATCTGTGGGATCCGCCGCGCGCCAAGGAAGCGATCCGGCAGACGGCGAAGCTGGCGCATGCCGCCGGGCGCGAAGTGTCGATGACGCTGTCGGACTCCTTCTGCGTCGATCGCTACCGCGACGAGTTCCTGGAATTGATGCGCTCGGGCACCGTCGACATCGTCTTCGCCAACAGCCACGAGATCAAGTCGCTCTACCAGACGTCGTCGTTCGAGGACGCACTCGCCGCCATCCGCAAGGATTGCAAGATCGCCGCCGTTACGCGGTCCGAGAAAGGGTCCGTGATCGTGCGCGGCGAGGAGACCGTGACCATCCAGGCGACCACCATCAAGGAATTGGTCGACACGACCGGCGCCGGCGACCTCTACGCCGCCGGCTTCCTCTATGGCTACACGGCCGGGCGCAGCCTCAAGGATTGCGGCGATCTCGGCTCGCTGGCCGCCGGGCTGGTGATCCAGCAGATCGGGCCGAGGCCCAGGCAGAATTTGCGCCGCGAGGCCGAGCAGGCGGGGCTGCTTTAATCGCCGACACGCATCAAACCGACGGCGGCCGTCGGCAGTGGTTCAGTTTGATTGGATTGCTTCATCCGGCTGTCATGAACATGCCGTACATTAGCGATGCCGAATACGTTGATCCGATCGGCTCCTGAGAAAGACCTCCTGCCCGGTTTCAGCCGGGCGTTTTCTTAGCCTCCGACAAGTGCCAACTTCGACCTGATAGCGCCAATCGCATTCACGATGGCATCGGCGGCGTGAAGGTCGAGCGCGATATCCAAAAGGCCTTCGGTTGTATGGATCGACAGGATGCCGAGAGCGCCCTTGTCATCCTTCACAGTGCCGACGTGGATTTCAGTTGGCACGAAAGGTGACGCTTTGTCCCTGCGGTTCATCGTTCACCTGTGTTAACGGGGGCGGATGACAATCGCGCATTCCGGTCATTCGTTCAAGCGTGCTTACCGCGCACATCCATCATGCCTTGTCGCGTGACTGTCATAGACCGCACCTAAGGCACTTTTGGGGCTGGCGTGGCTGACATTTGGGAGCGCCCGCAGCAATTGGGGTGCCGAGAAATGCTAGACAGAGACCTGTCCGGACACTGTGTCCGTTGCCATTGCGATTGCCGCTTTCCCTTGTAGCCGTTCTACCGTGGCAGTTGGGCAGAGAAGCGCGTCGCGCAAGGCAGATGCATGACCAGATTTCAGAATCCGCCTGAAGGCATTTCGCAACACGCCCTGGCGCGGCTGGTGGCCAAGGCTGTGCAACAGGCATTGATGCAACATGGCTTGCTGCTCGATATCGAAGTCCTGGTTGCGGCCGGCGCGATCGCCGGCGGCGTTGCGGCCGCGCTTCCCTTCCTCCCGCAGGCGGAGCAACTCACGATCACATCCTTCAAGGGCGGCTGGACCGCGCTTGTCTCCGAGTTCTTGCAGACGATTGCGGAAAGGAGCGGCGGTGCGGCTGATACGCATTGTGCCAACGAAACCCCGCCGCCGGCGCCAGGACAGCCTGGGTTCCCGCAAATACCCGTGCGGGTTTCAGACTTCCAGGCGATGCTGATAGAGGACTGGGCCGGTGAGGTTGCCGGATCGACCTTTCTTGAGGAGAAATTCGGCATACCGCGTTCGACGCTGCACCGCTGGCAAAGGCGGGGCGAAGTCGTTGCTTTGCGCAAGGGCGCCAGCAAGCATGTTTTCCCGCTGGCTCAGTTCGTCGACGGCAGGCCGGCACCGGGCATAGGCGAGGTGCTGGCGGCAATCACCAATCCGAGGCTGGCCTGGTTCTGGCTGACCCGACCTTCGCCCGAACTCGACGGCCGTATTCCCATCGACTTGCTCCGCGACGACATGATCGAGGACGTGGTCCGCGTTTCCCGAAGCGTTTCCCAAACCTGATTTGAAAACGGTTCGCTGCCTTCAGTCCGCATAGCGTATCAATATTTTAGCGAGATCACTTTCTGTCATAAAACTATCATATTTGGCACGTCCGGCACATTTTCTGCTTAACTGCCTGTGCTGACCGTATATTTTGTACAATATGTGCCAATATCTCAAATACATGACGTGATATTTGTGCAACAAGACTTTTGTAAGGTTCGAAAAGTCTGTTTTCAGGCACAATCTATGTTGTACGCGACACTCAATTGCGCCATGTCGAACGCGAAGAAGAAGCGCTGGGGTGCGCGGCTTTTTCATCGATGGGGACGGGGTGGCAGAGCCTGTGGGGCATGCTGAAACCTGTCTTGAACCTTTGACTGGAGATTCAAGAAAATGAACATCAAGAGCCTTCTTCTCGGCTCCGCTGCGGCGCTGATCGCAGTTTCCGGTGCCCACGCCGCCGACGCGGTCACCGTCGCAGAGCCGGAACCGGCCGAATATGTCAAGATCTGCGACGTTTACGGCGCGGGTTATTTCTACATCCCCGGCACCGAGACCTGCCTGCGCATCGGCGGCTATGTCCGCTATGACATCGGCGCTGGCGATATTGGCTCGTTCGACGGTGCTCATGCGACCGATCGCCAGGACGGCGATGTCCAGGACACTTGGAAGAAGAATACCCGCTTCACCTTCAAGACCTGGACCGGCCAGGAGACCGAACTCGGCACCTTGAAGACCTACACCGAAATGCGCTTCAACTTTGGCAACAGCGCAACTAGCGATGTTGCTTTCGACAAGGGTGTCTCGGTCAAGTTCGCCTGGATCCAGCTCGGTGGCCTCCGCGTCGGTAAGGACGAATCCGCCTTCGACACGTTCATCGGCTACGCCGGCAGCGTCATCCAGGATACGCTGGTTCCCTATGGCGATTTCGACACCAACGTCGTGCAGTACTATTTCGACGCAGGTAACGGCTTCTCGGCCGTCGTCTCGCTCGAAGAAGGCTCCGGCACTGTTGGCACGATCGACAGCTATGTTCCGCATGTGGTCGGCGGCGTGAAGTACACACAGGGCTGGGGCGCCATCACCGGCGTCGTTGCCTATGACAGCAACTACGAAGAGGTGGCCGGCAAGGTTCGCTTGGACGTCAAGCCGGTGGACAACTTGTCGTTGTTCATCATGGGCGGCTACGGCACCGACGACAACCTCAACGATGATGCAGGCAACGTCGTGGATGCCCACGGTCGCGGCTTCTACAAGCAGTGGAGCGGCAACTGGGCGGTGTGGGGCGGCGGCACCTATACCATCAACGAGAAGACCTCGTTCAACGCCCAGCTTTCCTATGACGAAGGCAAGAATTTCGGCGTCGCGGCGAACATTGCCTATGAAATCGTCAAGGGTCTCAAGGTCACCGCCGAAGTCGACTATCTGCACGTTGGCGAAGACACCGTCACCAATTTCACCAAAGCCGATAAGGAAAACAATATCGGCGGCATCCTGCGCTTCCAGCGCTCGTTCTGATCGCTCTACGATCTCAAACGGAAAGGCCCGCGGCATCGCCGCGGGCCTATTGTTCGTCCCTACCGTAGTTGGCGTTCGTCAATTCCCCGCCGTGTAGGCCGCGATCGCCGCCATGTTGACGATGTCTGAGTCCTTGGCGTTAAGCGAGACGATCTGCACCGGCTTGTTCAATCCGACCAGCAGCGGGCCGATGACGGTCGAGCCGCCGAGTTCCTGCAGCATCTTGGTCGAGATCGACGCCGAGTGGAATGCCGGCATGATCAGCACGTTGGCCGGACCGGTCAGCCGGATGAACGGATACTGCGCCATGGCGCGGGCGTTGAGCGCGACGTCGGCGGCCATCTCGCCGTCATATTCGAAATCGACGCGGCGCTTGTCGAGGATGCGCACCGCCTCCTGAACGCGCTCGGAACGCTCGCCCTGCGGATGGCCGAAGGTGGAGTAGGCGAGCATCGCAAGCCTCGGCTCATAGCCCATGCGGCGGGCAAAGCCGGCCGCCTCCTCGGCGATGTCGGCGATCTGCTCGGCATTCGGCATGTCGTGGACGGCGGTGTCGGCGACGATGACGGTGCGGCCGCGCGCGAGCACGATCGAAACGCCGATGACGCGGTGGCCGGGCTTGGCATCGATGATGCGACGAACATCGTCCAGCGCGGTGGAATAGTTGCGGGTCACGCCGGTGACGATGCCGTCGGCGTCGCCCAGCGCCACCATGCAGGCGGCGAAGTGATTGCGATCGTTGTTGATCAGCCGCTGGCAATCGCGGAACAGGAAACCCTTCCGCTGCATGCGCTCGTAGAGATAGTCGGTGTAGATGCCGTTGCGGCGCGACAGGCGGGCGTTGATGATCTCGAGGCCTTGTTTGTCGAGATCGATGCCGGCATGCCTGGCGTTCTCCTTGATGACGTCGTCGCGGCCAAGCAGGATCGCCGTGCCGAGCTTCTGGTTCACATAGGAGACGGCGGCGCGCATCACCTGCTCTTCCTCGCCCTCGGCGAAGACGATGCGCTTGGGCTGGCGGCGCACGCGATCGTAGATGCGCTGCAGGGTCGAGGCGATCGGATCGCGGCGCGCCGAAAGCTCCTGCGCGTAACGGTCGAGGTCGAGGATCGGCTTGCGGGCGACGCCGGACTCCATCGCGGCCTTGGCCACGGCGAGCGGGATGGCCGAGATCAGGCGCGGATCGAACGGCACCGGGATAATGTAGTTGGGGCCGAATTTCGGCCGGTTGCCCTGGTAGGCGGCGGCGACGTCATCCGGCACGTCGCGGCGTGCCAGCTCGGCCAGCGCGCGGGCGGCGGCGATCTTCATCTCGTCGTTGATGGTGGTGGCCCGGACATCCAGCGCGCCGCGGAAGATGTAGGGGAAACCGAGCACATTGTTGACCTGGTTCGGATAGTCCGATCGGCCGGTTGCCATGATGGCGTCGGTGCGGATCTCCGCCACTTCCTCCGGCGTGATCTCCGGATCGGGATTGGCCATGGCGAAGATGATCGGGTTCTTCGCCATCGACTGCACCATGGCCGTGGTCAGCGCGCCCTTGGCGGAGAGCCCGAGGAAGACGTCGGCGCCCTCCAGCGCTTCGGCGAGCGACCGCGCCTCGGTCTTGACCGCATGCGCCGACTTCCACTGGTTCATGCCCTCGGTGCGGCCCTGGAAGACGACGCCCTTGGTGTCGCACAGGATGACGTTCTCCGGCGAGAATCCCATCGCCTTCATCAATTCGATGCAGGCGATGCCCGCCGCGCCCGCGCCGTTGCAGACCATCTTGGTGTTCTTCATGTCGCGGCCGGTGATCTCCAGCGCGTTGATCAGCCCGGCGGCCGAGATGATGGCGGTGCCGTGCTGGTCGTCATGAAAGACGGGTATGTCCATCAGCTCGCGCAGGCGCTGCTCGATGATGAAGCATTCCGGCGCCTTGATGTCCTCGAGGTTGATGCCGCCGAAGGAAGGTCCAAGGAAGCGCACGCAATTGATGAACTCGTCGGCATCTTCGGTCGCGACCTCGAGATCGATGGAATCGACGTCGGCGAAGCGCTTGAACAGCACCGCCTTGCCTTCCATGACCGGCTTGGATGCGAGCGCGCCAAGATTGCCCAATCCAAGAATTGCAGTGCCGTTGGAGATGACGGCGACCATGTTGCCGCGCGACGTGTAGTCGAAGGCGCGGCTCGGGTCTTCCGCGATGGCGCGCACCGGGACGGCGACGCCCGGCGAATAGGCGAGGCTCAGATCGCGCTGCGTGGCCATCGGCTTGGTGGCGACGATCTCCAGCTTGCCGGGCCGCCCCATGGCATGGAATTCCAGCGCCTCCTGCGCGCTGACGGAAGGGCCGCTGCTTTCGGTTTTCCTGGCCATGATGCTCTTGATTTCCTCGCCGGTGCGGCACCCTTGAGATGGATGCCCGTGTTTTGTTGTTTTTTCCGATTAAGGCCAGAGGCCGCCGCTGTAAACCGCCAAGCCATGGGCAATCGCCGTTCCCGGCGCGAAGCCGCCAGGATCGCACGTTAACGCGGTCCGGCGATGCTGTGGCAGGAATGGCATCATGACCGGCGCTTTCCCCTGCTTTTCGAGCACTCGGCATTAAACCGCCTGCCCACATCTGCTAGCGTCCGGGCATGAACATGCACATGCCGACCGACCCCGACGCCCAGGAAGCGACGACGCCGGCGCCCGCCATCGGCGGCGTCACGCCGATGATGGAGCAGTATATCGAGATCAAGGCCGCGAACCCGGATTCGCTGCTCTTCTACCGCATGGGTGATTTCTACGAGCTGTTCTTCGATGACGCCGAGAAGGCCAGTCAGGCGCTCGGCATCGTGCTCACCAAGCGCGGCAAGCATCAGGGGCACGACATCCCGATGTGCGGCGTGCCGGTGCATGCAGCGGACGACTATCTGCAAAAGCTGATCGGGCAAGGCTTTCGCGTCGCCGTCTGCGAGCAGATCGAGGACCCGGCGGAAGCCAAGAAGCGCGGCTCGAAATCGGTGGTGCGCCGCGACGTGGTGCGGCTGGTCACGCCCGGCACGATCACAGAGGACAAGCTGCTGGCGCCTTCCGAATCGAGCTTCCTGATGGCGCTGGGGCGGGTGAAGGGCAGCAGCGCGGGCAACCAGGGCAGCTTCGCGCTGGCCTGGATCGACATCTCGACCGGCGCGTTCCGAGTGGCTGAAACCACGGCCGAACGGCTGCTTGCCGATATTTTCCGCGTTGATCCGCGCGAGCTGATCGTCGCCGAGCCGGTGTTCCACGACCCGGAGCTGCGGCCGGTTTTCGACGTTCTCGGCCGGGTCGCCAACCCGCAGCCGCCGTCGCTCTTCGACTCAGCCTCGGCCACGGGCCGCATCGCCCGCTTCTTCGAGGTGGCGACCCCCGACAGCTTCGGTACGTTCTCGCGCGCCGAGCTCTCGGCGATTTCCGGCGTGATCGCGTATGTCGAGAAGACGCAGAAGGCCGAGCGGCCGCCGCTGTCGCGCCCCGAGCGCGAGGAGAGCGGATCGACGCTGTTCATCGACCCGGCGACACGGGCCAATCTGGAGCTGTTGCGCACGCTTTCCGGCAGTCGGGACGGCTCGCTGTTCAAGGCGATCGACCGCACCGTGACCGGAGGCGGCGCCAGATTGCTCGCCGACCGGCTGATGGCGCCGCTGACCGATCCGGCGGCGATCGCGGCAAGGCTGGACTCGGTATCGTTGTTCCGTGCCGAGACGCGGTTCTGCCAGGGCCTGCGCGTGAGCCTCAAAAGCGTCGCCGACATGCCAAGGGCGCTGTCCAGGCTGGCGCTCAACCGCGGCGGTCCGCGCGACCTCGGGGCGCTGCGCGCCGGCTTCGAAGCGGCAGGCGCGATCGCCGCATTGCTGGCAACGGCAGACCTGCCGGCCGAGCTGGCCGCTGCGCTTGCCGCGATCAACGCCCTGCCCGAGGCGCTCGCCCGCCACCTCAGGGAGGCGCTCGACGACGAGCTGCCGTTGATCAAGCGCGATGGCGGCTTCGTGCGCAGCGGCTATCACGCCGAGCTCGACGAGATGCGGGCGCTGCGCGACGAATCGCGCAAGGTCATCGCCGGACTGGAGCGCTCGCTGATCGAGGAGACCGGCATCCGCTCGCTGAAGATTCGGCACAACAACGTGCTGGGCTATTATATCGAGGTTACCGCCAACCATCACTCGATCATGACCGGCAGCGATGAGGCCAAGGCGCGCTTCATCCACCGCCAGACCATGGCCAATGCCATGCGCTTCACCACGACCGAGCTGGCGGAGCTGGAATCGAAGATCGCCAATGCCGCCGACCGGGCGCTCAGCATCGAGCTCGCCGCCTTCGACAGGCTGACGGCAGAGGTGGTCGGCGAGGCGGAGCGGATCCGGGCCGGCGCAGAGGCGCTCGCCGTGCTCGACGTTTCGTCGGCGCTGGCCGTGCTTGCCGAAAGCGAGGGCTGGTGCCGCCCGCTTGTCGATGCCAGCCTCGCCTTCGAGGTTGCCGGCGGCCGTCATCCGGTCGTCGAACAGGCTCTGCGGCGTTCGGGCGAAGGCCCGTTCGTCGCCAATGACTGCGATCTCTCGCCCGACGCCGGGGCCAAGGCCGGCGCCATCTGGCTGCTCACCGGCCCGAACATGGGCGGTAAATCGACCTTCCTAAGACAGAATGCGCTGATCGCCATTCTCGCGCAGACCGGCTCCTTCGTGCCGGCGCAGAACGCCCATATCGGCGTCGTCGACCGGCTGTTCTCGCGCGTCGGCGCCTCGGACGATCTGGCGCGCGGCCGCTCGACCTTCATGGTCGAGATGGTCGAGACGGCGGCGATCCTCAACCAGGCCGGCGAACGGGCGCTCGTCATCCTCGACGAGATCGGCCGCGGCACGGCGACCTTCGACGGGTTGTCGATCGCCTGGGCGGCGGTCGAGTATCTGCACGAGAAGAACCGCTGCCGGGCGATCTTCGCCACGCATTTCCACGAGATGACGGCGCTCGCCGGCAAGCTGCCCCGGCTTCACAACGTCACCATGCGGGTCAAGGAGTGGGAAGGCGACGTGGTGTTCCTGCACGAAGTCGGCAAGGGCGCGGCCGACCGCTCCTACGGCGTGCAGGTGGCGCGGCTCGCAGGCCTGCCGGAAGCGGTGGTGGCGCGGGCCAAGGAGGTGCTGCACCAGTTGGAGGAGGGCGAGGTCTCGGGCAAGGCCAACCGCCTGGTCGACGACCTGCCGCTGTTTTCGGTTGCGGTGAAACGAGAAGCGCCGAAGCCGGCGAAGAACGACGCGCTAAGCGAAGCGCTCGGCGGCATCAATCCCGACGAGATGACGCCGAGGGAAGCGCTGGAGGCGCTGTATCGGCTGAAGGGATTGGCGCTGCGTTGACGGCTGGCGAAAGCCGCGATGACGGCTGATCTCCCTCCTTATGGGGGAGATCGGCAGCTTCCCTCACTCAAATCATCTCCAGCCCGCGCTTGCGCGTCGGCGGCGGGAAGGCGCGGTCGAGGTCAGCGAAATCTTGCGCCGTCAGCCCGATGTCGAGCGCGGTTGCGTTCTGGCGGACATGATCCTGACGGCTGGCTTTCGGAATGGCGATGACGCCTTTGTGCGCCATCACCCAGGCGAGAGCGACTTGCGCGGCGGTGGCATCATGGCGGGCGGCCACAGCGTCCAGCCTGGCGTTGCGTGCCAGCGCGCCCTGCTCGATCGGCGAATAGGCCATGAGCGGAATGCCGCGTTGCAGGCTCCAGGGCGCGAGATCGAATTCCGGGCCGCGCCGCGAAAGATTGTAGAGGATCTGGTTGGTCTGGACGTTGCCGCCGGAGGGCAGGCCGACGAGTTCCTCCATCTCGTCGGTGTCGAAATTGCTGACGCCCCAGTGGCGGATCTTGCCGGCCGACTTCAAGTCCTCGAAGGCTGCGACGGTTTCAGCCAAAGGCACGCTGCCCGGCCAGTGCAGCAGATAGAGATCGATGCGGTCGGTGGCGAGCCGCGTCAGGCTGTTCTCGCAGGCCCGCTTCACGCCGGCACGCGAGGCATTGGTCGGCAGCACTTTCGAGACCAGGAAGGTCTCGTCGCGGCGCCCGGCAATGGCTTCGGCCACGACTTCCTCGGCGCCGCCGCCGGCATACATCTCGGCCGTATCGATCAGCGTGATGCCGAGGTCCAGTCCGAGCTTAAGCGCCGCGACCTCGTCGGCGCGGCGGCGCCGATCCTCGCCCATTTTCCAGGTGCCCTGCCCCAGCACAGGAACGGTTTCGCCGGATGGGAGACTGGTGGTCCTGATGGTAGAGGGCATGGCTTGCTCCGCTGAATGCCGGATCGCAGCACAGTCGCGATTGGAAATCCAGAGTTCAAGCCGTGCGCTTTGGTCGGGATTTCCGGCGACGGCCTGCTAGTTGACCGGATGCCTTTGGAGCCAGTCCTGCATTTCCTTGATCTCGGCTTCCTGCGCCTTGACGACAGCTTCGGCGAGCTTGCGGATTTCCGGATCCTTGCCGTTGGCGATCACCACCTTGGCCATGTCGATGGCGCCCTGATGGTGCGGGATCATGCCGCGGACGAAGTCGACGTCGGCATTGCCGGTGTAGTTGATCATCATATCCTGGTGCATCTTGTCCATCGCCGCCTTGAAGCCAACGGTGGCAGGGCTCTGCGCGCCCATCGCCATGCCCGACATGTCGTGCTTCATCTCGTCCGATTGCGCAGGCACGCTTTCGAGGAATACCGCGATCAGCATTCCTGCCGCCATCAACAGCAGCACGATTTTCTTGGCCAAGGTCATTCAACATCTCCTTTTGACTTGATTTCGTATCTGGGGACTTCGGTCAGAGTTTCAACGTTCTCAGCCGCAGCGCGTTGGCAATGACCGAGACCGACGACAGGCTCATCGCCGCCGCCGCCAGCATCGGCGAGAGCAGCGTGCCGGTGAGCGGATAAAGCACGCCGGCGGCGATCGGCACGCCGAGCACGTTGTAGAGGAAGGCGAAGAACAGGTTCTGGCGAATGTTGCGGATGGTCGCCCGGGCGAGCGTGCGCGCTCTGACGATGCCGTTGAGATCGCCCTTCACCAGGGTGATGCCGGCGCTTTCGACCGCGACGTCGGCGCCGGTGCCCATGGCGATGCCGACATCGGAGGCAGCCAGCGCCGGCGCGTCGTTGACGCCGTCGCCAGCCATCGCAACGCCGGCGCCCCTGGCGCGCAGTTGGTCGACCAGCGCGCCCTTTTCCTCCGGCAGGAGGCCGGCGCGCACCTCGTCGATGCCGAGCCTGGCCGCAATCGCCTTGGCGGTACGTTCGTTGTCGCCGGTGGCCATGACGATCTTCAGCCCGCTGTCATGCAGGGCCTGGATCGCCTCGGCGGTCGTTGCCTTGACCGGATCGGCGACGGCGACGATGCCGGCCGGCTTGCCGTCTGTGGCGACGAACATCGCCGTCTTGCCGTCGATCTGCAGCGCTTCGGCCTTGGCCGACAGTGCGGAGGTGTCGACGCCAAGATCGGCCATCATCGCCGCATTGCCGAGCGCGACCCTCCTGCCCGCCACCGTGCCGGAGACGCCCTTGCCGGTCACGGCTTCGAAATTGCCGGCATCGGCAATCTTCAGTCCGCGTTCGCCGGCCCCCGCAACGATCGCTTCGGCCAGCGGATGCTCCGAGCCCTTTTCGAGGCCCGCGGCCAGGCCCAGCAGCTCATCCTCATCGACGCCGTCGGCAGCGACGACATCGGTCAGTCTTGGGCGCCCCTCGGTCAAGGTACCGGTCTTGTCGACGATGAGAGTGTCGACGGAAGCGAAACGCTCGAGGGCGGCGGCTTCCTTGATCAGCACGCCGGCCTGCGCGCCACGTCCGGTGGCAGTCATGATCGACATCGGCGTCGCCAGGCCCAGCGCACAGGGGCAGGCGATGATCAGCACCGACACCGCCGAGACGATGGCGAAGATCAGGCCAGGCTCGGGCCCGAGGACCGCCCAGGCGGCGAAGGCAATGACGGCCACCACCACGACGGCCGGAACGAAGTAGAAGGATACGCGGTCGGCCAGCCCCTGGATCGGAGCGCGCGAGCGCTGCGCCTTGGCGACCAGTTCGACGATGCGCGACAGCGTGGTCTCGGCGCCGACCTTCTCGGCGCGCATGACCAGCGAGCCGTTCTTGTTCAGCGTGCCGCCGGTGAGAGGTGCGCCTTCGGTCTTTTCGACCGGGAGCGGTTCGCCAGTGATCATCGATTCGTCGATCGCCGAGCGGCCTTCCAGCACGACACCGTCGACCGGCACGGCATCGCCGGGACGAACGCGGAGCCGGTCGCCCGCCTTGACGCTGTCGAGCGGCACATCGGTTTCGGAACCGTCGGCGCCGATCAGGCGCGCCGTCTTCGGCGCGAGATCGAGCAGGGCGCGGATGGCAGAGCCGGTGCGTTCACGGGCTCTGAGTTCCATCACCTGCCCCAGGAACACCAGCGCTACGATGACGGCGGCGGCCTCGAAATAAACGGGCACGGCGCCGTCATGGCCTCGAAACTGATGCGGGAAGACGCCCGGGAACAGAGTTGCGGCGACGCTGTAAAGAAAGGCAGCCGCAACGCCGAGCGAGATCAACGTCCACATGTTCGGGCTGCGGTTCAGGATCGACTCCCAACCGCGGCGGAAGAAGGGGAAGGCTGCCCACAGCACCACGGGGCTCGCCAGCACCAACTCTGCCCATGTCTTTGTCCTATCGTCGACGACGTGCTCGAAACTCAGACCCAGCATCGGCGCCATGGCGATGATGAGCAGCGGCAGCGAGAGCACGGCGCTGATCCAGAACCGGCGCGTGAAATCGACGAGTTCCGGATTCGGGGCCTCGTCGCCGGTAGGCAGGCCCATCGGCTCCAGCGCCATGCCGCAGATCGGGCACGAGCCGGGCTTGTCGCGGATGATCTCGGGATGCATCGGGCAGGTGTATTGCGTGCCCTTCGGCATCGGCTGCGGCGCCGGTCGGCCCGCCAGGTATTTTGCCGGATCGGCTTCGAACCTCTCCTTGCAGGTGGCCGAGCAGAAATAGAGCCCCTGCCCTTCATGGCGAGCAAAATGCTTCGCGCTTGCGCGGTCGACATTCATGCCGCAGACGGGATCGACAGCCGTCAGATAGGGCTGCGGCTCGGCCTGGAATTTGGCGCGACAGCGCTCGCTGCAGAAATGGAACGTCCGAGCGGCATGCTCGGCCGTCGGCTTGCCGGCGGCAGGATCGACCGTCATGCCGCAGACCGGGTCGCGAGCAACCGCCTCGGCGGCGGGCGCGGCCGCCTTGGCGGAGCAGCAGCGCGCGCCATGCGCGTGATTGTGGTGATGGTCGGCCATGAACAGCGCCTCCGGCGTTTCGAATTGAAGTGGAGGTAGTCCTTCCAGTTACTGGAAGGTCAAGGGCTGCTTCTGACTTTTTGAGCCGCCTTGCCTCAAGGCCCGCGGCAGAGCCGAAAAATACACACCAAACCAAGGCAACATGCTATGCAGCCGCCAAGTTGGCGCGCGGCGATACCCCCGATGAAATGCCTTGTCATCAACCTTGACCGGTCTAGCGACAGGCTTGCCCATGTCGCGGCCCAATTCGACCGGATCGGTGTCCCATTCGAGCGGGTCGCGGCCGTCGAGGGGATGAGCCTGCCCGATCTTGCCTCAATGGCGCGGCCGGCAAACCATGCTTCCAAACTGCGTATGACCGAGGGTGAGATCGCGTGCCTGCTCAGCCACAGGGAGTGCTGGTCGCGGATTGCTGCCGGTGACGATGCCTATGTCGCCGTGTTCGAGGATGACGTGCTCGTTTCGGGCAATGCAGGGGCACTGCTTGCCGATGCCAGCTGGATCCCGGCCGATGCCGGCATCATCAAGCTCGAGACCTTCTTCCACAAAACGACCGTTGCGCGCAGGCGCCTCGCCGTCCGTCGCGGATTTTCGGCAAGCAGGCTGCATGGTGTCCATCTCGGCAGCGCCGGCTACATCGTGTCGAAACGAGCCGCCGGAGCACTGCTCGAGGCGACCGAGGTGATCAGCAGACCGGTCGACCACGTGCTGTTCAATCCGCGATTCAAGCCCCCTTCCGTCGAGGCGATCTACCAGTTGCGGCCGGCGCTTTGCGCCCAGGAGCATTTCATCGCGCAAGGAATGATCCGGTTCCCAAGCCTGCTCGTGCAGGATCGCGAAGAGCAGCTTGAGCTGAGAGGCATCCACAGAAAGCCGAAGGGATCATCCGGCGACAGGATCAGGCGCGAATTCCGGCGGATATGGCAACAGCTTGCGGATCTCTGCCGGCTGCGGCGATCGTTGATCGTGCCCTTCGAACAGTATCGAACACGCGTCCGGCCGCCCCATACACAGCGCGAAAAAAACGCGCTATAGACGCCGCCGAATGGCAAAGATCTCCCTGAAACTCGACGAAATCATCGACGGCGAGGCATTGCGCCGCGACATGACCGCGCTGACCGCGGCCCATGCGGGGGACGGTTCCCGCCAGGCGACACGCGCGGCCGTCCTGCAGTTGCTCAAGGCCCGCCTGGCCGATGGACGCAAGATCGCGGAAGCCATGCTGAAGGAAGATGGCGGCGGCAACGCCTGCGCCGAGCGGCTCTCGCATCTGATGGACGAGCTGATCCGGGCCCTCTACGACTTCGCCGCGACGCATGTCTACAGGGTCAAGAACCGCTCGGCGGCCGAGCGCATGGCCATCGTCGCGGTCGGCGGCTATGGCCGCGGCACGCTGGCGCCCGGCTCCGACATCGACCTTCTGTTCCTGCTTCCCTACAAGCAGACGCCCTGGGGCGAGCAGATCGTCGAATACATGCTCTATATGCTGTGGGACATGGGGCTGAAGGTCGGCCACGCCACCCGCAACATCGAGGAGTGCCTCAGGCTTTCGCGCACCGACGTCACCATCCGCACCTCGATCCTGGAAGCGCGTTTCCTGTGGGGCGAACGCAAGCTCTATGACGAGTTGCTCACCCGGTTCGACCATGAAGTGGTGCGCACCACGGGGCCGGAATATGTGCAGGCCAAGCTCGCCGAGCGCGACGAACGCCATGCCAAGGCGGGCGAAAGCCGCTATCTGGTCGAGCCCAACGTCAAGGACGGCAAGGGCGGGCTGCGCGATCTGCAGACGCTGTTCTGGATCGGCAAATATTTCTACCGCGTCCGCACCGGCGAGGAGCTGGTCGAGAAGGGCGTCTTCACCGGGGCCGAATATCGCGAGTTCCAGAAGGCCGAGGATTTCCTGTGGGCCGTGCGCTGCCACATGCATTTCCTCACCGGCAAGGCCGAGGAGCGGGTGCATTTCGACATCCAGCGCGAGATCGCGGAGCGGCTGGGCTACACCACGCATCCCGGCCTGTCGGCGGTCGAGCGCTTCATGAAGCACTATTTTCTCGTCGCCAAGGATGTCGGTGACCTGACCCGCATCTTCTGCGCGGCGCTGGAAGAGGAGCAGGCCAAGCATGTGCCCGGCTTCAACCGCATCTTCCTCACCTTCTCACGGCGCAAGCGCAAGCTTGCCGGCACGTCCGACTTCATCGTCGACAACCACCGCATCAACATCGCCGACGACATGGTGTTCGAGCGCGATCCGGTCAACCTGCTGCGGCTGTTCTGGTTCGCCGACAAGCATGGGCTGGAATTCCATCCGGATGCGCTGAAGCTGCTCACCCGCTCGCTCGGGCTCGTCCACAAATCGCTCCGGCGCGACGAGGAAGCCAACCGGCTGTTCCTCGACATCCTCACCTCCGACCGCAATGCCGAGCTCAACCTCAGACGCATGAACGAGGCTGGACTGCTCGGCAAGCTGATCCCCGACTTCGGCAAGATCGTCGCCATGATGCAGTTCTCGATGTACCACCACTATACGGTGGACGAGCATCTCATCCGCTGCATCGGCGTGCTGGCCGAGATCGAGCGCGGCGACGGCGCGAAGGTTCATCCGCTGTCGCACTCGCTGATGCCGGGACTGAAGAAAAGCCGCGAGGCGCTCTATGTCGCGGTGCTGCTGCACGACATCGCCAAGGGGCGGCCGGAGGACCATTCGGAAGCCGGCGCCAGGATCGCGCGGCGCATCTGCCCGCATATGGGGCTGTCGGCCGCCGATACCGAGACTGTCGCCTGGCTGGTCGAGAACCATCTCGTCATGTCGATGACGGCGCAGACGCGCGACCTCAACGACCGCAAGACGATCGAGGATTTTGCCTCGATCGTGCAATCGGTGGAGCGGCTGAAACTGCTTTTGATCCTCACCGTCTGCGATATCCGGGGCGTGGGGCCGGGCGTCTGGAACGGCTGGAAGGGACAGCTGCTGCGCACGCTCTATTTCGAGACCGAACTGCTTTTGACCGGCGGCTTCTCGGAAGTCTCGCGCGCCGAGCGCACGGCGGAAGCACGCGAGCAACTGGCGGAGGCGCTGGCTGGCTGGCCGGCCAAGGAGCGCAAACGCTACGTCGCCCAGCATTACGAGAATTATCTGCTGACGGTCGACCTGCCGGACCAATTGCGCCATGCCGAGTTCGTCCGCGAGGCGGATGCCGCCGGCAAGAAGCTCGCCACCATGGTCAAGACGCATGAGTTCGAGGCAGTGACCGAGGTGACCGTGCTGGCGCAGGACCATCCGCGCCTGCTCTCCGTCATTGCCGGTGCCTGTGCCGCGGCCGGCGGCAACATCGTCGATGCGCAGATCTTCACCACCTCGGACGGCCGGGCCCTGGATACCATCCTGATCTCCCGGGAGTTCGACCTGGACGAAGACGAAAGGCGACGCGCAGAGCGCGTCGGGCGGCTGATCGAGGACGTGCTGTCCGGCAAGAGCTGGCTGCCCGAGATGATCGAGAAACGCACCAAGCCTAAGCGCGGCGCCAAGGCGTTCCGCATCCCACCGCGCGCCGAGATCCGCAACACGCTGTCGAACCGCTTTTCCGTTATCGAGATCGAGGGGCTGGACCGGCCGGGCCTGCTCTCCGAGATCACCCGCGCGCTGTCCGACCTGTCGCTCGATATCGCCTCGGCGCACATCACCACATTCGGCGAGAAGGTCATCGACACCTTCTACGTCACCGACCTCACCGGGCAGAAGATCGACAGCCCGACGCGCACGGCCACCATCCACAAGCGGCTGATCGACACGCTCGAAGGCAACGCGGCCGAACGCAACGGCAAGGCCAAGGCAGCGGCCGCCGAGTGATCATCACCATCCATTTGACGCAATTGCGCAGGCAGTCATTCACCGCATGAGCCTTGTCAAGAAATTCGCCACGGTCGCTTCCGGCACGCTGATGAGCCGCGCGCTGGGCTTCGGCCGCGAGATGCTGATGGCGGCGGCGCTCGGCACCGGGCCGGTCGCTGACGCCTTCAACGCGGCCTTCCAGTTTCCCAACACATTCCGCCGGCTGTTCGCCGAGGGCGCGTTCAACGCCGCCTTCGTGCCGCTCTTCGCCAAGGAGATCGAGACGCACGGCACCGACGGCGCCAAGCGCTTTTCGGAGGAAGTGTTCGGCGTGCTGTTCTCGGCGCTGCTGGCGCTCACCATCGCCATGGAACTGGCGATGCCGCTGATCGTCCGCTATCTGGTGGCGCCGGGCTTTGCCGACATCCCAGGCAAATTCGAGACGACCGTCCGGCTGGCGACGATCATGTTTCCGTACCTGATCTGCATGTCGCTCGGCGCCATGATGGCCGGCATGCTGAATTCGCTGCGCCGCTATTTCGCGGCGGCGATCGCGCCGGCCTTCCTCAACATCATCCTGATCAGCGTGCTGGCTTACGCCTGGTATCACGGTCTGGACGCCCATGATGTCGGCTTCGGGCTCTCATGGGGCGTGCTGGCGGCGGGGCTGGTTCAGCTCGCCATCGTCTGGGTGGCGGTGCGCCATGCCGGCATCTCGATCGGCTTCCGCCGGCCGAAGATGACGCCCAACGTCAAGCGGCTGCTGATCCTGGCGCTGCCGGCCGCGATCACCGGCGGCATCACCCAGATCAACCAGCTTGTCGGCACGGCGATCGCCTCGGGGCAGAACAGCGCCGTGTCCTCATTGGCTTACGCCGACCGCATCTACCAGCTGCCGCTCGGCGTCGTCGGCGTGGCGGTGGCGATCGTGCTGTTGCCGGAACTGTCGCGGGCGTTGAAATCGGGGAACCTGATCGAGGCCGCCAATCTGCAGAACCGCTCGGTCGAGTTCACGCTGTTCATGACGCTGCCGGCCGCAGCCGCGCTCTGGGTGATGTCGGAGCCGATCGTGCGGCTGGTCTATGAGCGCGGCGCCTTCGCCGCCAACAATTCGACGCCGGTCGTCGCCTCGATCCTGGCGATCTTCGGTCTCGGCCTGCCGGCCTTCGTGCTGATCAAGGCCTTCACGCCCGGCTATTTCGCGCGCGAGGACACGCGCACGCCGATGATCTTCGCCGCCATCTCGGTCGGCGTGAATGTCGCCATCGCCTTGTCCCTGTTCCCGTCGATGGGTGCGCCGGGCATCGCCGTCGCCTCGGCCATCGCGGGCTGGGTCAACGCGCTGATGCTGCTCGGCATGCTGATCCGCCGCGGCCATTGGGGGCGCGACATGCCGCTGTTGAGGCGGATTCCGCGGCTGGTGCTTTCGGCCGTCATAATGGCGACAGCGCTTTACTTCGCCGAGCACTATTTCGCCGCGAAGCTCGGACCCGGCTCGCCGCTGGTGGTCAAGGCGACGACGCTGCTCACGCTCGTCGGCGGGGGTGCTGCGCTCTACTTCATCACCGCCTTCGGCACCGGCGGCGCCGATTTCGGCATGATCCGGCGCAACGTCAGGCGTGGCTCGGCAAAGGCCACGCCGCCGCCAACGGAATGACGACCAGCGAGCCGCCGGCGCTTGCCCGCGCTCCAGCGCCAGCTTGGCTCCGAACAGACTGAGCAGGCCGCCGGCGATGCGATCGATAGCACGGCGCAGCCGCTGGTAGCCGTTGGAAACCGCTTCGGCGGAGCAGCCAGACCACGCAGGCATACCAGCCGACCGAGATCGCCACCCTGAGCGCGACCGCGAGCGAAGTCCCCAGGGCAAGCGAGGGCTGCGCCGGCAAGGCGACGGCAAAGATACTGGCAACCGAAAGCGCCGACGCGGATTGGCAAGGCTCGTTGCAAAGCCGATCCAGAAGGCCCTGCTGGTCCGGAAATTCTTCGCACCGGCGGGCAATATAGCATCGGCTGCGCTGCGTTTCTCAACCAGGACGATAAGCCTTACGCCCGAATAGATGAGGTAGCCGGCGCCGGCCAGTTTCGACGTTGCATAGCCCCACGGCGCGACCAGGAAGGGGTCGGTTCGGTCTAGGGGCAAAATGACGCTCTAAGCATCTGAACGCCGCTGAGTTGTCACGATACCCCACCTTCCAGGCGATCATTTCTATCGGCGACTGTAGATGAGCCAAAGATCGAAACGGCAAAAGAAATGAAACTGCGTAGTCTGGGCGTCATGCGTCTGTCGCGATAGTAGAGCAGCCACATGGGGCGCTCTCCAAGATGCCAATCCGGGAAAAGCCGGATCAAGCAGCCTGCTTCGATGTCGCGCATCAGCAGTATTTCAGGCTGCATGATAATGCCGAGGCCCGCTCGGGCTGCTGCAAGGACAGCTTGACCATTGTTCACGGTTATCATTCGCCTCGGCGAGACTCGTAGGTCTTCCTCTCTGCCGGTAAATCTCCAGGCCGAGTGCGCTGATGGTGTGAACGCCACAATTTCGTGATCTACCAGTTCCTTGGGATGCGAGGGGACTCCCCTGTCCGCGAGATATTCTGGCGCGGCGCAGATCGCCATTCGATAGGGCTTTAAAGGTCGAGCGATCATGCTGCTATCCGACATCACGCCGATGCGGAAAGCAACGTCAAACCCTTCTTCAATGAGGTCTACATTCCGATCAGTCAAAGTGATGTCGAGTTCTACATCAGGAGCTAGAGTTCGGTAGCCGGAGAGCGCAGGCATCAGTGCTTGCGCGCCGAAAGTCGTCGGCGCGGTTATACGCAGTATCCCTTGTGCCGTCGTCTGCTGCAGTTCGGCTGCCTCTTCTGCGATTGCAATCCGGTCCAGAATATCGCGGCATTGCTCATAATAGCTGGAGCCGAAGTCCGTCAGGCTCTGCCTACGTGTTGTTCGGTTGAGGAGACGGGTTCCGAGGCGCTGCTCCAGCGCAGCAATGTGCTGCCCAACCATCGCGGGCGACTGCCCGAGCTCTACCGCGGCCGCGCTCATGGAGCCGGCCTGCACAGTTGCAACGAACGCCTGCATAGAGCGAAGAAGGTCCATTTAATGGAAATGCTTTCAAATTATCCAAAAAATTGGGTTATTATCAGCTACCGAGAAGATAATTACAACTGCGCGGACACCTTCAGGAGATTCAAGGATGGTCAAGCGGTTCAGTAAGAAAACAGTCGTCATCACTGGCGCGGGAACGGGTATTGGGCGTTCGGCTGCAATTCGCCTCGCTGCGGAGGGAGCGCAGACCGTCCTTGTCGGGCGACGCCTAGAGCTGCTCGAACAAGTGGCTGCTGAAATCACGGCCACCGGCGGGGTAGCCAGAGTGATGGCGTGCGACATCGGCAATTCGGACCAAGTTTCTGCACTGTTCGGGCAAGTCGCTGACACAGCAGGACACATAGATGGCCTCTTCGCCAATGCGGGAATATTGGGACAATTCAAGCCGCTAGCCGAGGCGGAGGTTGCGGATTTTGCGGACCTGATGTCAACGAACGTGCTGGGCACATTTCTCTCAATCAAACATTGCTTGCCGTTCCTAGAGGGCGGCGCGATCGTCATCAATGCCTCGTGGACAGTCGACAGCGTGATGCCCGGCGCAGGTGTTTATGCTACGACCAAAGGGGCAACTGTCACCATGACGCGTACGCTCGCAATGGAGCAAGGACCGCGAGATATTCGGGTTAACAGCATCAGCCCTGGGATCATTCTCACGCCGATGGCTGAAGAGGCGCTCGATCCATCCTTGGCTGGCAAGCTGGCTGCTCACGCGCCACTCCGGCGTAACGGGACACCCGAAGACGTAGCCGGGACGGTTGCCTGGTTGCTATCTGATGACGCGCGTTTTGTCACCGGCCAGGACATTCTGATCGACGGTGGATTTACGCTCGGTGGGCCGCGGCTTTAAAAAAGAATGTTTACGCATGCAACAGTTCCTCTAGCGAGCGGCACGCGGTCACTCACCTTGCGCGCGCCTGTGTTTGGCGATCTCAGCAACAGTGTTTTTGCTGATGTCGAGATCGCGAGCAATCCAACGGTAACTGCGGCCTTCGGCGATCACCCCCACGACCCTTGGCGCGAGCCGATCTGACTTCGGTCGCTCTCCCATCTCACGGCCGAGTTTCTTGCTGCGTGCCTTGCTTTGGCAAGCCTGGTCTAAATCTGACGGTGGCGATGCCGATGCCGCAGACGGCGGCAAGCCCGGCGCCGCGCGAGCGCGCCACGGCGATAGACGCCGTCATCAGGAAGTTCGGTCCGGGCGAAACAGCCGCGACCAATCAGAAAGACGCTAGGGCACAGCAATTCAATTCTGGCTGGCTAGAGCCAACCCAAGCCATGGATCGCGCCTCTTGATCCCGCATTCGCCTTCGTCCATAAGCGCGCCGTCGCAAGACTTTCGCCGGGCGGTTTCCAGCCGCATGATTGGCTCCAAAAAGTCTGCAACTTTTTGGAATCATGCTTATACGGCCCTCCACAAGCCATGGGGAAATCATGTCCGCCTTCAAGCCACTCGTCTTTTCGGGGGTCCAGCCGACCGGCAACCTGCATCTCGGCAACTATCTCGGCGCCATCAAGAAATTCGTCGCCCTCCAGGAACAGTCCGACTGCATCTACTGCGTCGTCGACCTGCATTCGCTGACGGCGCAGCTCGTCCATCAGGATCTGGGCGACCAGACGCGCTCGATCACCGCCGCATTCCTTGCCTCCGGCATCGACTCGAAGAAGCACATCGTTTTCAACCAGTCGCGGGTCATCCAGCACGCCGAGCTCGCCTGGATCTTCAATTGCGTGGCGCGCATCGGCTGGATGTACCGCATGACGCAATTCAAGGACAAAGCCGGCAAGGATCGTGAGAACGCCTCGCTCGGCCTGCTCGCCTATCCGAGCCTGATGGCCGCCGACATCCTGCTCTACCGTGCCACGCATGTGCCGGTTGGCGAGGACCAGAAGCAGCATCTCGAGCTCACCCGCGACATCGCGCAGAAGTTCAACAACGATTTTTCCGAGCGCATCGCCGCTCTTGGCGTAGGCGTCGAGATGGAGGTCGGCGAAGAGACCGTGAACGGCTATTTCCCGATCACCGAACCGGTGATCGGCGGCCCCGCGGCGCGCATCATGAGCCTGCGCGACGGCTCCAAGAAGATGTCGAAGTCGGACCCTTCGGACCTTTCGCGCATCAACCTGACGGACGATGCCGACACCATCTCGAAGAAGATCCGCAAGGCCAAGACCGATCCCGCGGCGCTGCCGAGCGAGGTCGACGGGCTGGAGAGCCGGCCGGAAGCGGAGAACCTGGTCGGCATCTATGCGGGGCTCGCCGAAATCTCCAAGGCCGACGTGCTGAAGGAATATGGCGGCCAACAGTTCTCCGTGTTCAAGCCGGCGCTCGCCGACCTTGCCGTGGAAAAGCTCGCGCCGATCGCTTCCGAGATGCGCCGCATCGAGGGCGACCGCGCCTATGTCGACGCCGTGCTCAAGGACGGCGGCGATCGTGCCCGTGCGATCGCCGAGGGGACGATGAAGACGGTACGCGACATCATCGGCCTGCTGCAGGACTGATCGGTCCCGCCTTCCATCGCCCTGTCGGCCGGCGGCTTGCCGCCGGTTCGTGGCGGTGGCAGATTGCGCCGAGTCTCATACCGAGCAGACAGACATGGTTTCCAAACGCCTTAGCCGCGAAATCGGCCATCGCCGCAAGTTCCTGGCGATCATCGACGACACGCCGGAATGCGAGCGCGCCGTCGCCTACGCCTCGACGCGGGCGCAAAGCACCAGCGGCGTGCTGGTGCTGCTCTATGTGATCGAGCCGGACGATTTCCAGCATTGGCTGGGCGTCGAGAAGATCATGCGCGAGGAGGCAAACGCGACCGCGCGCGCGGCGCTCGACACCTACGCCAACAAAGTACGCCAGAAGCTCGGCATCGAGCCCGAGCTGGTGGTGCGCGAGGGCAAGCCGACGGAAGAGATCCACAAGCTGATCGAGGAGGACCAGGACATCGCCATCCTCGTGCTGGCGGCCGGCGCCGGCAAGGAAGGTCCCGGCCCGCTGGTGAGCGCCGTGGCCGGACGGGGGGCCGCGTTCCCGATTCCGGTCACCGTGGTGCCGCAGAATTTGTCCGATGAGGAGATCGAGAGCCTGGCTTGAGATGTGCAGGTATTCCGGTGAGGCCGGCCTGACCCGAATACCAGTACATCTCAGCGTGAGTGCAAAGGGCCGAAAAAACATTCCGCCAGCCAGCCATTCGGGCGACGCGTTTCGCTTGAATGTCCAGCCGATAGAGCCTATTTAGAACTATTCCAAACTATCGGCCCGGCAAGGGCCTGGAGATATCCATGTTCATCCAGACCGAATCGACGCCGAACCCGGCGACGCTCAAGTTCCTGCCCGGCAAGGAAGTGCTGCGCGACGGCACCGCCGATTTTCGCGACGCCGCCAGCGCCGGCGAAGCCTCGCCGCTGGCCGGTCGGCTGTTCGAGATCCCCGGCGTCACCGGCGTGTTCTTCGGCTATGATTTCATCACCGTCAGCAAGGACGGGCCCGACTGGCAGCATCTGAAGCCGGCCATCCTCGGCGCCATCATGGAGCACTTCATGTCCGGCGCGCCGGTGATGGCGTCCGCGGCTCCGGCGAGCGACGCCGGCCAGACCGGCGAGTTCTACGACAAGGCTGACGAGGAGCTGGTTCTGACCATCAAGGAACTGCTCGACACCCGCGTGCGCCCGGCGGTGGCGCAGGACGGCGGCGACATCACCTTCCGCGGCTTCGAGAACGGCACCGTGTTCCTGCACATGAAGGGCGCCTGCGCCGGCTGCCCGTCGTCGACGGCGACGCTGAAGCACGGCATCCAGAACCTGCTTCGCCACTTCGTACCGGAGGTGCAGCAGGTCGAGCAGGTCGCCTGACGCCCATTGATAGTTCTACCCTGCTGACCATCTGGCTCGGTTTCCTGCGCTTCCGGTGCTCACGTACCAAAACGTACGCTCCGCTCCGGTTCTCGAAAACCAAACCATATGGATTCAGCAGGGCGAACTCTCAAAAGGGCGTCGATCCGCAACACGCCAAAAACAAAAAACCGGGCCGAATTGCCCGGTTTTCTGTTTTTGGACGTCTTGTTGTTGCCTAGACGGTCCGCCCACTAAAGCTTTTGGCCGCGGCCATCGCGATCACATCACGATGACCTTGGCACCGACCGAGGTCCGGTCGTAGAGGTCGATGATGTCCTGGTTCATCAGGCGGATGCAGCCCGAGGACATCGCCTTGCCGATCGAGAACCACTCCGGGCTGCCGTGCAGGCGGTAGCCCATGTCACCGCCCTTGTTGAACAGGTACATGGCGCGCGCGCCGAGCGGGTTCTTCAGGCCCGGCTCCATGCCGCCGGCGAATTTGGCGAGTTCCGGCTGGCGCCTGATCATCTGCGAGGGCGGCGTCCAGGTCGGCCATTCGCGCTTCAGCGCGATACGGGCGGTGCCGTGCCATTCGAAACCCTCGCGGCCGACACCGATGCCGTAGCGCATCGCCAGGCCGTCGCCCTCGACGAGATAGAGGAACTTGTTCTGGGTATCGACGATGATGGTGCCCGGCTTTTCCTTGGTGTCGTAGTCCACCTCCTGCCGGTGGAAGCGCGCCGGAACCTTCTCGATCGGGATGCGCGGCAGCTGATAGCCGGCATCGGTCATCGCGCCATAGTTGTTGGTGAACAATCGCGAGCCGATGGTGCTGCAGCCGCTGATCGCGGTCGACAACGCCAGAGCCGCGACGATTGCAAAAGACTTCAAGCGCATGAAGATGTCCGACGCCCTGCATAATAGCGGCGGCACGAATTGGCCGCCTTTCTTAACCATCATTCATGCTGTCATTTCTTTTGCTTGCCAAGCTCGCGCTGCCTATATGCATGGTCTTCCCTGACGGTATGCGCCGAACTGCGGCATTTCGGCAACATGGCTCTCGGGATTGTGAAGCAAAATCAATGAGGCTGTCCGACGGCTCGCCGTCAACAAGGAGAGAGCGCATGAATGTCGGCGATGCGGCGGAGCGTTCCGGCCTGCCGGCCAAGACCATCCGCTACTATGAAGAGATCGGCCTGATCCGGCCGGCGCGGGCCGGCAACGGCTACCGCGACTACTCCGGCGACGACGTCCACAGGCTGGCCTTCCTGCGCCGCGCCCGCAACCTCGGTTTCTCAATCGACGATTGCAGGCAGCTGATGGCGCTTTATCAGGACCGCGACCGCGCCAGCCATGACGTGCGCGAGATCGCAGCAGCCCATGTCCGGGCGATCGAGGAAAAAGTGCGCGAACTGCAGTCGATGCGCTCGACACTGCAGAAGCTGATCCACGCCTGCCACGGGGACGGCCGGCCGGACTGCCCGATCCTGGACGACATGGCGGGGACGGCGGAGGACGACAGGGTTGTAGGCGCTTAAGGACTGCCCGACAGGCCAGGTGCGCGTCATACGAAGGTGAAGCTGGACAGGCGCTCGATCCCGGTCTTAGCTCGCAACAACCACCACTCAGCGGCAGGAGCGCTTAACTGTGAAGGGATACTGGCTCATCATCGGCACCGAGATTTCCGATCAGGAAGCGCAGGCCGAGTATGGACGGCTGTGGAAACCCATCGGCGAGAAGTATCAGGCGCGCACCAACCCCTCGAAAACGCCGCCCTTGCTTAAAGAGGCGCGCGATGCCGGCCGGGTGCTCGTCGTCGAATTCCCGTCATTGGAGGCTGCCAAGGCCTGCTACGATGACCCGGCTTACGAGGAAGCGAAGCGGTTCGCGCTGCAGGCGTCGAGCCGCGTCTTGCTGATCTTCGAAGGGGACCTCGGGTAGCTGGAGTGAAGGGCCCTGCAATCGACCGCATAACCGTTTGACAAAACCAGTTGGCACTCGGCCGGCGGGCATGGACACATTGCTTTAACCGCTGCTAATCAATGCTCCTCGCAAAAAGGGGGATTTGGCAGATGAAGAAATATGAGAAGCCCACACTGGTCAAGGCGGCCCGCCTGCAAGCGCTGACGGCTCAACAAGTGAGCTCCCAGCCGCCAGTGGATGATAATAGCGATGGCTCCGGTACCGACGTTAACTAGGCCCCTGTCAAATTCGGATTTGTCAAAAATAAAGTCGCCTACTGATATCGCGCAATGAGACCACTATCGGTCAATGCAGGACTCGTACGGCGCCGTTGAAGTCCGTGCGGGAGATCACCGGGAGGGACGCCGCATTCATCCCCTGTTTTGGGGCTGGGTCGCGCTAGCGAATTTGCGTCGCCCACTCTCGAAACTTCTCAAGCAGGGAACGAAGCTGGAGCGGGCCGCCGGCGCCGTGAAACACGTTGCCCTCTGTCCAGCACGTCCACCAGTCGGTTTCATGCTCATAATTGTGCGAGACTGGATCAAGGGTCCGTCCGTCGCAGTCTGTCCCGGCTAGGTCGATTTTTAATGACCAACCCGGGTTATCGATGGTGTTGATTGAAGGACCAGCCCCGTGTTCCCAATCCCCATCGCATTGGGCTTCGTACCAGTGTGCCAACCAATCCAGAACATCCATCAGACTAAGCTAGCGAACTGCCCCAGCATGGAAAGACGGCCTTCAACCAAGCCGGATTTGTCGAATATGACGCCCACAACTAGGATGATCCTATATTTGACAGGTCCGGATAACGGGCTGATGATTTCAGGTGCGGAGGGCGATGGTTCTTGCAAGGGAGGGGAATACCATGGTCCGCATTTTTGCACTATCAGTCGCTTTCGCCACGCTTGCTCTTCCGACCTTCGCCGAGGACACGGTCGATACTGCAAAAGTCACCTGCAAAGAGTACCTCGACAGCGATCACAATTTGATGGTGGCGATGGAGACGGCGTTTCACGAGGCAATGAAGAACGATCCTAAGCTCGGCTCGCTCAATCAAGCCGAATTATCCCTTGTGATGTGGGACAATTGCACCGGCAAGCCAGACACGAAGGTAATCGACGCCCTGCAGGCGCAGTGATCGTTCCGGCGCAGCTTTGCAGAGCGTGGAAGGCTAGAAGGCCGTCGAGAGAGTTGGCGACTGGGCGATTATCTGGTTGACAAACCAAGGGTGCGATAGGAATATAATCCAGACAGGCCGGCATTCATAAGGACTCGCGAAATTAAGCGTGTAGAGTTATAATCTGCCCGTTCGCGGGGAATGGTCTTCGCCCCCGCAAATGAGGGCAACATGGCGGATTCAGAATCCTTGTCGGCAATGGATGCCGAAACCCCAAGATCGGTCACAAACGAAACCCGGGACGACAAACTCCCCGAGAGCAAATGGCGGGACTTCGCTGCGGCACTCGTCGAAGGCGAAGCAATAATCGCACGCCAGCGCGCTCTCATCGAAAAGCTCGCACAGGATGGGCATCCGACAGAGGAGGCCGAAAAATTCCTGCGCAAGTTCATGAAAACGCAAGCGGAGAACGTCGCCCGCTGGGAACTGATATCAGGTCAGGTTCAATCGAAAAGCCCCAGCGCTGACTAGCCGGCATTCGACTTTCTACCGCCTAAAGGTGTACAGTCCCCTCTTGGGAAGAGATGGTTATGCCCGAAACCACGACGCTTGAGATGCTAGAGCGCCACGTTCTCTTGGGAGAGCGCCACATAGAGCGCCAGCGAGAGATCGTTGCTGACTTCCGCCACAGGGGCTACCGGACTGACCTAGCCGAAGAGCTTTTGGACCTGTTCGAGCAGATGCAGATTTTGCACGTCGCTCACCGGGATCGGCTTTTGAATTCAACGCAAGGCTAGGGATCGGCGCCAGGGCTTAGGCAGGTACGCTGTACATGCATGACCTAACGTTAGCTTGCGCTAATGTCGTGAACGAAGGGTGAATCGCGGCAACCTTCGGCCTGAGGACTCGTTAACCGATTCGAGTCAAGAGGCTGATATGGCTTTTCACGGCAAATCACTTTACTATCCAGTTCACTACTGGGGGACGCCATGAGCCATATCGATCATTCGCAGTTGCAGCGAGTTTCGGTGATCTTCGAAAAGCGGCCCGATGGCGGGCTTCGAGTATCAAGCCCCGACGTGCCAGGTTTTAGACTGTCGCACAGTCGGGCAGACTTGGTTACAGCCGATATAATTCCAGCGCTTGAAACGATAATCGGCGCAATGATTGGGAAGCCAGTTCGCGTAACAATGGCGGGCAAACGGCTCCCTCTCCCGTCGGAAGCTCTGCAACAGACAACCGCTGACTACGTGGCTAAGATAGCCGCCTGATGATCGCAGTTCGGCTGCTTCAGCGGCACGAATGGGAGAAGCGCCTTCGGTCCTACGGCTGCTATCCCATTGACGGTCTGACCGAGCTAAACACGTCTGAATGGTGGCGCTGGCCTTGGGGAGGCGCGCCCTTCACTGTTTCATCAGAGTTCGATGGGTCGATGGACGAATGGGCCTTTCAAGGCATCATGCGCGACATGGCCGAACTCGCGCCGCCCGATTGGGAATTCAGCGACCCATACAATGCGGGGAAACCGAAGGCCTAGTTCTTGGTGTCGTCACGCTTGCGCCGCGCGAGTTCCTTTATCTGCTCATTGGTGAGCTTGGGCGCGTTGGCGATCTTTTCAACCGCGGCCTCGAAGGCTTCGTCCGACTGATCGGTTCCAAGTTCGCGCGCTGCTTTGCGGAATTTTTCGATCTGGGATTCTTTCATCGCGACATCCGCTTGATTTGTGTGTGTGCAATCCACACAGGCACGCTTGAATGACATGCCGACTCATGCGATAAGGGCTGTGTGGAGTTCGTGGCTCCGCACAGCCCTGAAACCTCAACCCAGCCCGGTAGGCCAAGAGACGAGGAGGTTGCGAAGAAGATGACGGTCAGAATAGCAGGAGGGGGTCCACGACCCCTGATGTCCCACTGAGAAGGCCGCCTGTCGGCTGCTTCGCAGTCAGTATCGACGGTCTCCCGTATAACACTGCTAAGCTCTGGGAGCAAGAAAAATGTCAGTGGAATCAATGTCCACAGACCCGTACGATGTCGTGCTTAACGATCTGCGGGCCAAGAAGGCTCAAATAGAACAAGCCATTAGCGCCATCGAAGCAATCCGAGGCGGGATGCCTGCCGGCCCTTATTCTGGCGCACCTTCTGCGGCGGCTACGGCACAAAATGGCGATATTGATTCGCCCGGTGCATTCCTTGGCATGTCCATCGTGGACGCGGCAAAGAAGTTGCTCGCAGCCAAGCGCCAACCGTTGCGAAATCCCGACATCGCGGCTGCATTCAAGCGTGGTGGGTTGGCTTTGAACTCGAAAGATGCCGTCAACACAATTGGCTCGGTGCTTACCCGCCGCTCCAACGAAGTTGGCGATCTGGTGAAGGTTGATCGCGGAACTTGGGGTCTCAAAGAATGGTATCCCAACAGGAGTTTCAAAAAGGGCGCTCCTGTCGAAAAGGGTGAGGCGGTTGCATCGCCGCTCCTGTCAGATGAGGAATTCCTCGGCGATACCCGCATGCTTTCTGTAGACCAACTTGCCAAGCTGAAGGCAGCTGGCATGACCGAGGAAGAACTTCGGGCAATGCCGAAAGCCGAAGCCGACCAATATTTGGACTTGCTCGCATAGCAAAGCCGGGGTTCATCGCCCCGGCTTTTTCCTGTGCCTCGCGTATCGCCAGAGCGGTAGCTCTAACTGCACCGGCTTGCGGTAGTGCCTTCGCTTATCGTCAAGCAGGTCTGCGATAGGTGAGGCGCTTTCCCTTGACGCCGTTCAACGCGATGGAAGCGCGGGTGCCGTCATCGACGCCAAGCGCAACGCGGTTCGAATAGCGGAAATCAAATTCGGCAAGGTAGCGGTGCAGGTGGTGTTCGCTGCAATGCTGATAGACGCCCTTCATGCCACGCTTGAAGATCGAAAAGAAGCCTTCGACCGTATTGGTGTGGACGTTGCCGCGAACATATTCGTCCTTGGAGTGCGTGACGAACTCATGCGAGGCGAAATCCTGGCCCGCGCGGCGATAGATGCCGCTCTCGTCGGTTATCAATGCGCTTTCCTTGGCGATGTTGGCGCGGACGATAGGCATGACGTTGCCCATGCGCGCCGTATCGACATGGAAGGAACGGGCACGGCCACCGCGCTCGACCAGCGTAACGACCGTGTTCTTGTGGGCGCTGCCGCCACGCTTGAGGGGCGAGCCTTGCAAACGACCGATATAGGTTTCGTCGGCTTCAACGGTGCTGCCATTGCCGCCCATCGGGGCAAGCGCGCCAGAAGCCATAGCAAGGCGAATGCGATGGCACAGGAACCAAGCGGCCTCATAGGTGCATTCGAGTATGCGGTGCATCTGGTGGGCGCTGATACCCTTCTTAGAGGCGCACATAAGGTGGATGGCCTGTAGCCACTTGGTGAGCGGCAGATGGCTTTCCTCGAAGATCGTACCCATGCGGACGGTGAACTGTGAACGGCAGGCGCTGCACTTGTACAGGCCATGACGCTCGATGCCGTTCGGGTTCTTCTTCGAAGGCTTGGTGCGAACGCCCTTCAATGCGTAGTGGCGATCAACGCTACCGCACTTCGGGCAAACAGGACCGTTCGGCCACAGTATGGATTCGACATGCTCGAAAGCCTTGGCTTCGTCATGGAATTCGGGGCGGGACAAAACGGACATAGCGATAACTCCTTGGAATCGTTATCGCAGTTCCCGTTGGGTTTGTCAACCAGATAATCGCCGGCGACTGGAGGGTTCAAACCGTGAACAAAATCTGGCATGGTACCGGCCATGCCGATCGTTTCCCCGATTCCCCTCAACCCTCTGATCGACGGTCGCCAGTCCGAGCGCGCCATGCTGGTGAGGCGCGGCGTGCAGCGGCTCTTGAGCCAGATGGGCGCGCATGTGCTGCCGGAGCTGTCCCTGGCCACCGGACGTCGCGCCGATCTCGTGGCGCTGACGCGGCAGGGCGACATCTGGATCATCGAGATCAAATCGTCGATCGAGGATTTTCGGGTCGACCGCAAATGGCCGGATTATCGGCTCCACTCCGACCGCTTCTTCTTTGCCACCCATCCCGGCGTGCCCGCGGAAATCTTTCCGGAGGAATGCGGCTTCATCCTCTCCGACGGCTACGGCGCCGAGATCCTGCGCGATGCGCCGGAGCACCGCATGGCGGCGGCGACGCGCAAGGCGCTGATGCTGCGGATTGCTCGTGCGGGCGCCGCGCGGCTGCTGGCGGCGGAACTCGCCGGTGTTTCGGTGCCGGTGCTGGACGGCGAGAGCGAGTAGCTGGCTGCTTGGGCTTGCAATAAATTTCCACCCGTCGGCGGCCCTATTCAATTTCCTCCTCGACCCCACCCGCCTCCGGCGCCAGCAGGAGCACCGCCGCGCCGGCAAGCGCGGCAATCAGCGAGCCGGCGAGGATGCCGACCTTGACCGCGTCCTGAAGGGCGGCGTCGTTGGCGAAGGCGAGCAGGCCGATGAACAGGCTCATGGTGAAGCCAATGCCGCACAGCAACGAAATGCCGATCATATGCAGCCAGCCGGCATTGGCCGGCAGGTCGGCGAGGCCGAGGCGGATGGCGAGCGCCGAGGAGCCGAACACGCCGATCAGCTTGCCGAGCACCAGGCCGGCGGCGACGCCCAAGGTCAGCGGCTCGACCAGAGCGGCGAGGCTCAGGCCGCCGAGCGAGACGCCGGCATTGGCGAAGCCGAAGACCGGGATGACGATGAAGGGCACCAGCCGGTGCAGGCCGTGCTCCAGCCGGTGCAGCGGCGAATGCTCGGCATCGTGGCCCGTGCCGGCGGAGCGTTCGAGCGGAATGGTGAGCGCCAGCGCCACCCCGGCCAGCGTGGCATGCACGCCCGATTTCAGCACCAGCACCCAAAGCAGCGCGCCGAGCACGAGATAAGGCATGAGGCTCATCACCCGGATGCGGTTGAGCACGACGAGCGCGGCGATGACCGCGAAGGAGGCGCCCAGATAGGCGAGCGACAGGCCGCCGGTGTAGAACAGCGCGATGATGATGACGGCGCCGAGATCGTCGATGATGGCCAAAGCGGTGAGGAACACCTTTAGCGAGGCCGGGACCCGGCTGCCGAGCAGCGACAGCACGCCGAGCGCGAAGGCGATGTCGGTGGCGGTCGGGATCGCCCAGCCGGACAGTGCTGCCTGGTTGCCGCGGTTGATGAGGACATAGACCAGCGCCGGAACCACCATACCGCCGGCGGCGGCGATGCCCGGCAGCATGCGGCGCGGCCAGGTGGAGAGCTGCCCGTCCAGCACCTCGCGCTTGATCTCCAGCCCGACCAGCAGGAAGAACACCGCCATCAGCCCGTCATTGATCCAGTGCGAGACGCTGAGCGGCCCGAGATAGGCATGCAGGAGCGCGAAATAGGTTTCGGCGAGCGGCGAGTTGGCGACGATCAAGGCGAGCGCCGCAGCCGCCATCAGGACGATGCCGCCGGCCGCCTCGCCGTCAAGGAATTCGCGAAGCATCGATTTCGGCCGCTGGTCGCGCATGTCCCCTCCCTACCCAACCTGTTGGCCGGATTCATTCATGATGATGGGCATGATGATGGGCAAGCCTTGTCGGCGACGCAAGTCGCCCAGGGCCTTGGAGAATGGCCGAGACGACCGTCGCTTCGTTGGGGAGGCCTTCGCCAACAGTGAGCTTGCGACGGCTCCCCAAACGACGCGCTCAGCGCGGCGCGCGTTTGGCCAGTATGCGCTGCAAGGTGCGGCGATGCATGTTGAGCCGGCGTGCGGTCTCGGAGACGTTGCGATCGCACATTTCGTAAACGCGCTGGATGTGTTCCCAGCGCACACGGTCGGCCGACATCGGATTTTCCGGCGGGGCCGCGCGCTCGCCTGAGGTGCGGGTGAGCGCCGCGAAGACGTCGTCGGCGTCCGCCGGCTTGGAGAGATAGTCGACGGCGCCGAGCTTCACGGCGGTGACCGCCGTGGCGATGTTGCCGTAGCCGGTCAAAATGATGGTGCGGGCATCGTCGCGCTTCTCGCGGATGGCGGCGACGACGTCGAGCCCGTTGCCGTCGCCCAGCCGCATGTCGACCACCGCATAGGCCGGCGGATTGGCGCGCGCCTTGGCCACCGCCTCCTGGACGCTCTCGGCGGTGTCGACGGTGAAGCCCCTGGTTTCCATGGCGCGGGCAAGCCGGGTCAAAAACGGCTTGTCGTCGTCGACGATCAGCAGCGAGGTGTCCTCGCCCTCTACCATTGCACCGGTGCTTTCGTCTGCGCTCATCGCTTTCAGAGTTCCTGCTGGCTTAAAGCGCGTCGCCCTACTCGCTGATCAAGCAATGCGCCTTAAAGTCCTTTTCCCCACGCCTGCCTTCCCCAAAACCGCCGCACACTTTTAGAGCGACATGCGTTAATTTTACGCAGATACAATTCCGCAACAGCAATGTCCAATTTTTAGAGCCGGCAACAGAGCTGCCATGCGCAATGCGCATGGGTGCTCAGGCATTGTCGAACATGGAGGCGGAAGCCTGCTCGGAATTGAGGAAGGCGCCGCGCGGCCAGGCGATATGCACGATCGCGCCTTCGCCGAGACCGCTCGAATTGCGGAAATCGAGCGTCGCGCCCGACCGCTCCAGCAAGGTCTTGGCGATGAACAGCCCCAGCCCGAGGCCGCCGCCGGCCTCGGTGCCCTGGCGCGTCGACATGTAGGGCTCGCCGATGCGGTCGATGATCTCGGCCGGGAAGCCCCTGCCGTCGTCGATGATCGAGAAGGTGACGGTGGTCTCGTTCCAGCTCCAGCTCACAGTGACGGATTCGCGGGCGAAGTCGACGGCGTTCTCGACCAGATTGCCAAGCCCGTAGATGACGCCCGGATTGCGCTGCCCGACCGGTTCGGGACCGATGCGCTCCCCGGGCCGCAGGCGGATCGCGATGCCGAAATCGCGATGCGGCGCCGTCACCTCCTCGACCAGCGAGGTCAGCGGGAGGCGCGACAGATGCGCCTCGCCTTCCGAGGACAGGCTGGTCAGCCGCTTGAGAATCTCGCGGCAGCGCTCGCTCTGCGAGCGCAACAGCTTCACGTCGTCGGCAAATTTCGAATCCTTGCCGATCGCCTTTTCCATTTCCTTGGAGACGACGGTGATGGTGGCCAAAGGCGTGCCGAGCTCGTGCGCGGCGGCGGCGGCAAGCCCGTCGAGCGCCGACAGATGCTGCTCGCGCTGCAGCACCAGCTCGGTAGCGGAAAGCGCGTTGGCAAGCAGGCGAGCCTCCTCGGCGACGCGGAAGGCATAGATGGCAGTGAACGCGATGGAGGCGAACACCGCCATCCACATGCCCGCGACATAAATGAAAGGCATCTGCAGCGGCGAGCCCTCATACCAGGGCAGCGGCAGATGGAAGAACACCAGCAGGCTCGCCATCACCATGACGAGCGCCCCCAAGATTGCGGTAAGGCGCAGCGGCAGCGACGCGGCGGAGATGACGACCGGCACGGAGAGCAGCACCGAGAAGGGATTGGTGAGGCCGCCAGTCATGTAGAGCAGGCCGGCAAGCTGCAGGCTGTCGAAGGTCAGGATGGCAAAGGCCGAGAGCGGCGCCAGCCGGTGCGCCGCCGGATAGCGGAAGGTCAGCCACAGATTCATCCAGGCCGAGCAGGCGATCAGCGCAAAGCACATCGAGACCGGCAGCGGGAATTTCAGCCCATAGGCGACGACGAGAACCGCCAGGCTCTGACCGACTATGGCGAGCCAGCGCAAGCGGACCAGCGTGTTCAGCCGCAGACGCTGGCTCTGCTGGAAATCGGGCGTGCGCAGGATCTTGATCATGGACAAGGATTACATCCGCTCGCGCGGAAGCGATAGAGCATGACTCTCTCAGGTTCCGCGGGGCTTGGCGCGGGCGGTGGCGGCCGCCAGGAGCGGGTTTTCCGGCCAGACATGCTTGGGATAGCGGCCGCGCATGTCGGCGCGCACATCCGCCCAGGAGCCGCGCCAGAAGCCCGGCAGGTTCCGCGTCGTCTGGATCGGGCGATGCGCCGGCGACAGGAGCTCCAGCGTCAGCGGCACCGTGCCGTCGGCGATCGCAGGATGGCGGTCGAGGCCGAACAGTTCCTGCACGCGGATCGCCAGCACCGGCCATTCGCCGTCATAGCGGATCGGCACATGGCTGCCCGACGGCGCATTGAAATGGGTCGGCGCCAGCGCGTCGACCTTGCGCTGCAGCTCGTGCGGGACCAGCGACATGAGGGCGGCTGTGAGCGTTGCCGGCCTGATCGCCGCAAAAGAGGCCTCGCCCTGCAGGAAGGGCAGCAGCCAGCCGTCAAGCCGGTCGAGCAGCGCCTGGTCCGAGACATCCGGCCAGGACACGCCAAGGCCGCGATGGAGCCAGCCGAGCCGCTGGCGCAGCGCCTCGGCCTCCTTGCCCCAATCGAGCAGCGATAGGCCATGCTGGCGCAGGGCGTCCAGGATGGCGCGGTCGGCATCGGCGCCGGAGGGCGGCGGCAGCATGCGCTCGGATAGCGTGATGGCGCCAAGCCGCGCGGCCTCGCGCACGCGCACGGCGCGACGCTCGCGGTCGAAGCTCGTGTCGCGCCGGGTCTCGATGCGGTCGGCAAGAGCCGCGCGGATGTCGGCTTCGTCGACTGGAGCCGCCGCGGTGATACGGGCGTTCTGCGCCTTGCCCTGCAGGTCGGCCACGACCAGCCAGGTCTCGTCTGCCAGCGGATCGGCGGCGTCGACCATCGCGCCCGAACCGTTGGCGAGCACGAAGCGGCCGCGCTCGCCGCGCGCCCTGGCGACACGATCCGGCCAGGCGTGGATGAGGAGAGCGCCGGCGTTCTTACCCTCCCCCTTGAGGAGAAGGGTCGGTCCGGGCACGCGGCCGGCGACCCCGCCCCTTGAGGTGGCCTGCTTCGCAAGCCGCTCGGCCAGCTGCCGCGCGGCATTGGCGCGGGGCGATTTCTCGGCGCGAAAGCGTATCAGCCGGCGTTCGAGGTCGGCGCTGTCGCCGCCCAGGCCGCGCTCGGTGAGCAGCAGCGCGAGCGCTGCCGCTTCGAGCGCATGACCCGTGGTCGATGCTTCCGCCACCATGTGAGCGAGCCGCACCGGCAGCGCCAATCCGCGCATCGCGGCGCCCGCCTCCGTCAGCCGGCCGGTGTCGTCTATGGCGTGCAGTGCCTGGAGCAGCGTCCGCGCCTCGTTGAGCGCCGGTGTCGGCGGCGGATCGAGAAAGGCCAGGCTGGTCGGATCGGCGACGCCGAAGGCGGCGCAGTCGAGGAGCAGGCCCGACAGATCGGCCTCGAGGATTTCCGGCGGCGTGAAGGCGGGAAGCGCGGCCGTCTGCTCGGCCCGCCACAACCGGATGGCGACTCCTTCTTGAGTGCGCCCGGCGCGGCCGGCGCGCTGATCGGCCGAGGCCTTGCTCGCACGCACCGTTTCCAGCCGGGTCAGGCCGCTCGCCGGCTCGTAGTGCGGCAGCCGCGACAGGCCGGAATCGATGACAACCCGCACCCCGTCGATGGTGATCGAGGTCTCGGCAATCGAGGTCGCCAGCACCACTTTGCGGCGGCCGGGCGGAGCCGGCCTGATCGCCGCGTCCTGCATCCTGTTGTCGAGCTGGCCATAGAGCGGAACGATATCGGTGTCGGCAGCGGTGTTGCCCTGCAACCGCTCGGCGGTGCGCTCGATCTCACGCTGTCCGGGCAGGAAGGCGAGCACGCTGCCTGGCTCGGTGGCCAAAGCCGAACGCACCGCCCTCGCCATGGCATCCTCGATCGCCACACCCGCCGGCCGTTCGTCGTAACGGACCTCTACGGGGAAGGCGCGGCCCTCGCTTTCGATCACCGGAGCCCCGGACAGAAGTCTGGCGACGCGCGCACCATCGAGCGTCGCCGACATGACCAGCAGACGCAGGTCCGGCCGGAGCGCGCCCTGCACGTCGAGCGCCAGCGCGAGACCGAAATCGCCGTCGAGCGAGCGTTCATGGAATTCGTCGAAGATCACCGCCGACACGCCAGGCAGTTCCGGGTCGTCGAGGATCATGCGTGAGAGCACGCCTTCGGTGACGACGAGGATCTTTGTCCGCGCCGAGATGCGGTTCTCCATGCGCATGGCATAGCCGACGGTGCCGCCGGGCTCTTCTCCGAGCAGCTCGGCCATGCGGCGCGCGGCGGCGCGGGCGGCCAGCCGGCGCGGCTCGAGCAGCACGATCCTGCCCTCGCCCAGCCAGGGCGCGTCGAGCAGCGCCAGCGGCACGAGCGTGGTCTTGCCGGCGCCGGGCGGCGCCACCAGCACGGCGCTATTGCGCGCGGCGAGTGCCTCAGCAAGTACCGGCAGCACGGCAGTTACCGGAAGCTCCGGCAAAGGTCTTGTCTTCATTGCGCCCGCATATCAGCGGCCATGGCCGGGGCGCAATGACGGCGTCACTGCACGAATAGCTTGCACAGGCGGCCAGGCCGGGCAGAATCCCGTTCGGCACATTTCATTCCGGGAGAGGCAAGTGAAGATACTGGCGCTGGGCGCTCATCCGGACGACATCGAGATCTTCATGTTCGGCACGATGACCGCCTATGCCGCGCTGGGCGCCGAGCTGAGCTTTGCGATAGCCACGGATGGCGCCAGGGGCGGCACGGGCGGCGACCCAGCGGCGCTCGCCAAGGCGCGGCGCAGTGAGGCGGCCGCGGCGGCCGGGCTGCTTGGGGTCACGCCGCGCTTCATGGATTTTCCCGACGGGTCACTGGTCGCGGATGCCGCTCTCATTGCCGCGCTGAAGGCACTGATCGGCGAGATCGAGCCCGATCTCGCGATCACGCATGCGCCGAACGACTATCACGGCGACCACCGCGCGCTGTCGGACGGGATGCGCATCGCCGCATCCTTCGCGGTACCGGTGCTGCATGCCGACACGCTCGGCGGCACGGGTTTCTCACCGACACACTATGTCGAGATTTCCCATCATTGGGACGTCAAGGCGAAAGCGATCCGGGCGCATAGATCGCAGGGTCCGGAGCACTATGTCGACAGGGCGCGGATACAGAATGAATTCCGTGCCGGCCAGTGCAACGGCGGGCCCGGCGCGCTGGCCGAGGCTTTCCGCTTCGAGCCTGTCTTTCCTTTCGCCGACATACGCGCATTGCTGCCGCCGGCGCCGCCGCTCCGGCCGGTGATGGGAAGCACCAAACCGGTCGGCTAGTTCTCTGCCGCCGGCAGTTCGACATGCTCTCTCTGGCCTAGGCGCGGCTTTTCTGCGATATCCGGGCGGCCAATTCGCGACTTTACCAGCTGATGCTGCCATCACTTTCGCCTGCCGAAGAGAAATTGCTGCTCGATTTCGCCGACCCCGAAGCGCCGGCCGGCGGGGGCCAGACCGTTTCGGCGAGCCGTTGGATGGCCTTGCTAACAAATGCCGAGTTCCACGGCGTGCTGCCGATCATGCTGCGCAAGCTCGGCGAGCGCGGCGACGCCAACCTGCCGGACGATGCCGCCTTGCGGCAGAAGTTGGTTGAATTGCGCGACCAGACCACACTGGCAACCGGCCAGTCCATGCTGCTGCAATATCATGGCGACCGCGTCATGAAGGCTCTGGCGGCAAGAGGCGTTCCGGCGCGGATCGTCAAGGGACCGGTCTTCGCGCGCAAGCTCTATCGCCATGCCGCCGACCGGCCGTTCACCGACATCGACATCCTGGTCGACCCGACCAGCATCGGCGAAGCCAACAGCGTGATCGCCGAATGCGGCTTCAAGCTTGCCAGCGGCGAGGCCAAGTCGCACGACCTGCAGGAATTCAAATGGCTGGAGAACGAGAATTCCAGCCTGCTGATCGAACTGCATGGCAATCTGGTCCATGATTCAGGCATGCGCCGACGCTTGTCGCTCGGCTTTCGCGAGCTGCGGATCATCGACGGCGACGAACCCGACAGCCCGGCTTCGCTGCTTACCATCGCCATCGTCCATGCCGCCGGGGGTCACAAATTCCATCGGCTGCAGCTTTGCGTCGACGTGCTGCAGGGCGTGCGCGCGCTGCAATCGCCGGAAGCGGAAGCGCGCCTGCTGGAGGCGGCGTGGATGACCGGCATCGAGCTCGAGTTGGCTACCGTGCTCAACGTGACCGGACATCTGTTCGACATGCCGCGGGCGATCGAGCTAGCCGGCCGCATCAAGCCGGATCTGGCGATACGTGTGGCCAAATGGCTGATCACGGGGAACATGCTGCTTCGCGTGAATTCGAAAGAGAAGATGCGCTCCCGTCTGAGCCGCGATGCGTTCCGCTGGGTGCAGAGGCTGGCCCGGCCAAGGCCCTATTTGGCCTCAGGCCGATAGAGTTCGCCGGAAACGTCGCGCTGAAACGGCTTCAGCCGACGCGCTTTTCGGCTTTGTTTCTACGCATGTCGTCGCCCCAGAACCGCTACACACTCCTGGACGACATGCATTAACGAGCCAGCGCAGCAAGGATCAGAGCCGCTGCGTCCGCCGGGCTTGCGCCCACTTCGAGTGTGAAGGTCGGCACGGCTTTGACAAGCGCGGCGATTGTCGCCATCCGCCGTTTCTGCATCGCCAGCAGGCCGGTCATGCCGGTCCTGACATTGTCGGCGGCTAAAGCCACCATGGCGTCGGTCCTCGCCATGGGTATGAGCCTGGTCTGGCCGTCGGCGGCGCGGGCGAGATGAAGCAGTGCCGCGACCGGCCGGGCACCGGCATCCTCGATGCGGATAATTTCCTTCAGCCGCTCCAGTGACACGGCCTGCTCGCCGTTGCCGTCCCATTGGCCACCGAGGCAGGGCAAGACGAAGGGCAGCATCGCGGCCGTGTTGCGGTGGATTTTTGCCGCGCGCGGCAGCCCCCAGGCCAAAGGCGCTGATGAGGCGGCGTCGACGATCATGGCATCGTCGGAGCAGAGGCCAAATCCTTGCGACGTCAGCGCCAGCGATGTCGTCGATTTGCCGGTTCCGCTCGGCGCATGGATCAGGATCACGCCGTCGCGATCCGGCAGCGTCAGGCCGGCAGTGTGCAGCATATGCTGGCTACCGGCGTCGAGGGCGGCGTCGAGCGCCAGCATCCCCAACGTCCAGAGGACCCTCGCGCCTGCCAGAACCCGGATCTCGGCCTTGGCATCGGCGGCGTGAATCGCGGCGGCCTGCCGACCCGGGAAGATCAGATGGAGGGCCGAGCCGGCATCGATCATGCGGCAATGGCCGTCGAGCGGCACCTCGCCGTCGAAGGCGAGCGAACCTTCCGGCGCTTCGTCCAGGGATTGCGTCTCGCTGATGCTCAGCCTGAAGCCCGGCTTTGCCGGCGCCGCCAGCCGCAAGCTGCCAAGCATGGCCTCGAAATCCCGCCAGAGCTCGGGGCGCGGTGCATCGACGCCAAAGACGCGGCCATTGAGATCATAGCAGACGGAAGCGGCCGATGCGGTCAAGCTGGCTTCGCCCTGGCAGTGCCGGCGTGGTGGCGGTAGATCTCCACCATGCCGGGCAGGCTGTCGCTGACCACCGGCTTATCGTCCAGACAGACCCAGCAATGCGCCGACAGGCGCGGTTCCTGCATCGACTTGGCATCGACACCGAAACGCAGGTCCGGATCAAAACCCGCCATGCGCAGGAAACGGAACCCGAGCAGCCCTTCGCGCAGACATCTGCGGTCGCGCATCAGCCAGGGGTGCCGGACCGTGCGGTTGACGCTGGCGACGATGTAGGCCGACGGCAGGCCACGATAGGGCGTCGGCGCCTGGAGCGGCGCCCATTTGAGCACCGTCTCGAAGTCACGCTGGCCAATCAGGACCGGCATCAGCCGCGCGCTCAGCCACAGATGAAGGCGAAACAGCGCGCGCAGGAACGGTCTGTCGGCCATCAGGCGCCCGGGTCGGCGAGGATGCCTTCGGCCACCAGTTCGGCCGCCAGTTCGGCCATATCCTGGTCGAGCGTGTCCCTGGCGACTTCGAATTCATCCGACAGCAGGCCGACGATCTGGTCGAGGCTGCGTGCGCCGTCGACCTTGTCGAGAAAGGCCTCGGTGGTGCCGTTGCAAGTGTAGAGCTGGCCGCTGCGCGCCAAAAGCACGACCGCGCCGTCTCCGACATGCTGAACGGACGCGTCGTCCGCCAGGCGCAGCACCGTTTCAGAGGCGATTTCGACCAAGGATGCGCTCCAGACCCAATTGCCGGAGAGGAATTAGCGCGACGATGCGGCGCTGTCCATCGCCTGCATCAGGCCGTCAGGGCATCGGCCCGGCGACGGCCGGAACGACGGCTGGTTGCGGTGAGCGCAATGATACCGCCAGGGTTGCCATCCTTCCCCAAAGTAAGCTAAGAGTCCGCCGGGTTCCGCGGAGTGAGTTGTATGCGTTACAATTGGGATCGGGCTCCGACGACTTTCGAGCGCCATCGGAAAGCCTTGGCGGCTGCCATTTTGATCGCCGGCGGGGTCGGGCTGATGCTTGCGGCACTGCCTATCTAAAAGTAAGCGACTTTCGACCCGGCTTGTGTAACGGCGCTCCGCCTGGAAGCGTCGCTCGGATCGGTTTGGCGGCGATGTCGGCCAAAATGCAGGAAGACTGGCCGGCAGAAGCGGCTTAGGCTATTCGCCATACGACGAAATATTCCGAGGAGGAAGGTCGATGGCCTCACGCTACCATGAAGTCTATGAGGGCTGGAAACGCGACCCCGTAGGGTTCTGGGCCGAGGCCGCCAAGGCGATCGACTGGTATTCGCCCTACGACAAGGTCTTCGATGCCGAAGCCGGCGTTTATGGCCGCTGGTTCGCGGGCGCCAGTTGCAACACCTGCTTCAACGCCATCGACCGCCACGTCGCGGGCGGGCGCGCCGACCAGCTGGCGCTGATCCACGATAGTGCGATCACCGGCACTGTTCGCAAATTCACCTATGCCGAATTGAAACGCGAAGTGGTGGCGCTCGCATCCGTGCTCAAGAACCGGGGCGTCACCAAGGGCGACCGGGTGATCATCTACATGCCGATGGTGGCGGAAGCGGCCATTGCCATGCTCGCCACGGCGCGCATCGGCGCGATACATTCGGTGGTGTTCGGCGGCTTCGCCTCGCATGAGCTTGCCACCCGCATCGATGACGCCAAGCCGAAGCTGATCATCTCGGCATCCTGCGGCCTGGAGCCCGGCCGCGTGGTCGCCTACAAGCCGCTGCTCGACAAAGCAATCGAGATGTCAAGGCACAAGCCCGACGCCTGCCTCATCCTGCAGCGCGACCAGTTGCGCTGCGAGATGAAGGACCATTACGACATCGACTATGCCGACGCGGTCGCCCGCGAGCGGGCCGCCGGCGCCAATGTCGACTGCGTCCCGGTAATGGCCACCGATCCGCTCTACATCATCTACACGTCCGGCACGACCGGCCAGCCGAAGGGCATCGTGCGCGACAATGGCGGGCACATGGTGGCGCTGAAATGGACGATGGACAACGAGTTCGGCGTCAAGCCGGGCGAAGTGTTCTGGGCGGCTTCCGACGTCGGCTGGGTGGTCGGCCATTCCTACATCGTCTACGGCCCGCTGCTGCATGGCGCGACAAGCGTGCTCTTCGAAGGCAAGCCGATCGGCACGCCGGACGCCGGCACCTATTGGCGGGTGATCGCGGAGCACGGTGTGGTGGCGCTGTTCACCGCGCCGACGGCCTTCCGCGCCATCAAGGGGCAGGATCCCAAGGGCGAGTTCGTGCCGAAATACGACCTGTCGAAATTCCGCACGCTGTTCCTTGCCGGCGAGCGCGCCGACCCCGAAACCATCAAATGGGCGGAGCAGAAGCTGAACCGGCCGGTGATCGACCATTGGTGGCAGACCGAGACCGGCTCGCCGATGACGATCAACCCGGCGGGGCTCGGGCTGCTGCCGGTCAAATACGGCTCGCCCGGCGTGCCGATGCCCGGCTATGACATCCAAATTCTCGACGATGCCGGCCATGACGTGCCGCGCGGCACGCTGGGCAACGTCGTGGTCAAGCTGCCCCTGCCGGCAGGCTGCCTGCCGACGCTGTGGAATGCCGATGCCCGCTTCCGCCAGGCCTATCTGGAGGAGTTCCCGGGCTTCTACAAGACGGCCGACGCCGGCATGATGGATGAGGACGGCTACCTCTATGTCATGGCCCGTACCGACGACATCATCAATGTCGCCGGTCATCGGCTGTCGACGGGCGCCATGGAGGAGGTTCTGGCCGCGCACCCCGATGTCGCCGAATGCGCCGTCATCGGCATCGCCGATGCAATGAAGGGCCAGGTGCCGCTCGGCTTCGTGGTGCTCAACGCCGGCGTCTCGCGGGATGTCGCCGCCATCGAGAGCGAAGTGGTGGGGCTGGTGCGCGAACGCATCGGTCCGGTCGCCGCCTTCAGGACGGTGGTCACGATCAAGCGCCTGCCCAAGACGCGCTCCGGCAAGATCCTGCGCGGCACGATGCAGAAGATCGCCGACAAGGAAGAATGGTCGATGCCGGCGACCATCGACGATCCGGCAATTCTCGACGAGATCACGGCGGCGTTGAAGGGACGAGGCATCGGGCTCTAGCACGATACCCGCCACCGTTCGGGATGTTGCGACGTGGCGATTTTTGTGATTGCCGCAGCGCCCAATCTTTATTGTGCGACGCAGCAGGCCACCCTAGAGTTGCGGCGGGGGGCCATCCGGCGGCACGGCATTGGCTCAGCAGAAAATAACATTCGGCGGCGTGGACATATTGCGTTTCCTGGCGGCCGTCATGGTGATGTTCTATCACTACGGCTTCTGGGTATGGGCATTCCCCGACGGCGTCTCGGCTTGCGCAAGCGGCGGCGTCCCTGCCCATCCCGAGATGGCCTTTGTCGGCTCAGGCTGGGTCGGCGTGCAGGTGTTCTTCGTCATCAGCGGCTTCGTCATCGCCTTCAGCGCCGAGAACTCGACGCCGCTCAAATTCTTCGAGGCGCGCGTCAGGCGACTGGCGCCGGCAGTGTGGATCTGCGCGCCGATCTCGGCGATCGTGCTGTTGCTGGCCGATCTTTCCTGGCCGACCGACGCCGTGGTGCGACTTGCCCGCACGGCGTTGTTCGTGCCGTTCGAGCCGTGGGTGGACAGCGTCTACTGGACGCTCGGCATCGAGATTGCCTTCTACGCTATCGTTTGGGCAATGCTGCGCCTTGGCCGCTTCGACCTGATCGAGACGGTCGCGATTATCATCGGGCTCGCAAGCACGCTGTTCTGGTGCCTCTTTTTCGCCTTCGGCTGGACCGACCTTGCGGAGACGCGCTGGCTGCAGCTGACGCTGGTGCATCATGGCGCGTTCTTCGCGGTGGGCGTGCTGCTGTGGCTGATGCGGTTCAAAGGGTTGACCGCGGCGCGCCTGGGCTTCTGCGCGCTGTGCCTCGCCGGCGGCGTGCTGCAGATCGTGAGCTCGGTGGACGTCCATAGCCTCAAGGTTGGAGCCACGATGCCTTATGCGCCCCCGATCGTCATCTTCCTGGCGGCGGTGGCACTGATGGCCTGGTCGCTCAGGCTCGATCTTTCCTGGCGCGGCTGGCGCCGGCTGGGGCTGATGACCTATCCGCTCTATCTGATCCACGACGTCGTCGGCGCGGCGATGCTGGGCAGCCTGATGCGGACGGGCGTGCCATATCTCGTTTCGATTCCGATCGTCGGCGCAACCATGGTCGCGACAAGCTGGCTGGTGGCGAGCGAGGCCGAGCCGCGTATCCGGCTTCTGCTCGACCACACGCTTTTCCGCTACCGGCTGAAGCCCGCCTGAGCGCGAACCTTGCCTGACACCAGGTCGGTTCCTGGCCGGGGCGAGCCTGCGCTGGTGTGGAATTGTTTGCATTCGGCATGATATCGAGGCTTGGTCTGCGCCGGTGTGGCGCAGCGCCTGTGCGAGCACCGAGCCAATCCCGTGAGCCTGTTCCAGCGATCGAGACGACCCCGACCCTTACCGCGCGAACGCCTGATCCTGGATATGCGGGACACTGTGGTTTACGCGATCGGCGATGTGCATGGCTGCTATAACGAACTGCTCGCGCTGGAGCAGAAGATCCTGCTCGACGCGCTGCAGTTCCGCGGCCGCAAGATCATCATCATGCTCGGCGACTATATCGATCGCGGGCCCGACTCGCGTCGCGTGATCGAGCATCTCATTGCACCGTCGCCAAAAGGTTTTCTGCGCGTCTGCCTGGCAGGGAACCACGAGGTGGCGATGCTCAACTATCTCGACGGACTTCTGTCACGCGAGCCCTGGCTGCGCGTCGGCGGACGCGAGACGCTGTTCTCCTATGGCATCGATCCGGACCGGCTGGCCGAACTCTATGGTTCGAGCGACGATGTCGACGCGCGCATCCGCGAGGTCATCCCGGCCAGCCATGTCGGCTTCATGCGCACGCTGCCGGTGATGGTCAGCTCGGAGAGATTCGTGTTCGTCCATGCCGGCATCAGGCCGGGAATCGCGCTCGAGACGCAGGACGAGGCCGACCTGCTCAATATCCGATCAGAGTTTCTCTCAGCCGCTAATCGCCTGGATCACTGGGTCGTGCATGGGCACACGATCGAAGACGCGCCGCACCCGGACGGGCGTCGACTCGGCATCGATACCGGTGCCTTCCGGACCGGCCGGCTGACCGCCGTCCGGATCATCGGCAAATACGGCCGGTTGCTGTCCTCGGGGGACTGAGCGCAGCCTTGGAGCGGTTCAGCTTTCACAGAAAACGCCAACCCACTCCGCCGCCGCAGTGTCCTGGAACGCAATCAGGCGGCCTGCTTGGCGCGCGTCTCGGGCTTCTCCAGATAATAGCTCGAATAGCGGTCGAAGAATTTTTCCGAGCCGCCGAAGGACCCATATTTCGCCAGCTTCTTCAGATCGACCTTGTTGAGCACCGCGCCGACGATCTTGTCGGCGAGGTAGGTTTCCGATTCCAGCATCGACCGGACCATGGCGCGCGGGGTGCGACCCCATTCGGCGACCAGGACGAAGCCGTCGACAAACGGCGCGAAGGCCTTGGCGTCGACCACCGGGCCGAGCGGCGGCAGGTCGACGACAATGTACTCGAATGTCTCCTTGGCATTGTCGAGGAAGCGCCGCATGCCGGCCGAGCTCAAAAGCTCGCTGGTGTGGGAGAACTGACCGCGCAGCACGGCCGGAATGATCGCCAGCTTGGTCTGGCGGTCGACCTTGCCGACGGACTGCCATGTCTGCCCGCTGACCACGGCTTCCATCAGGCCATGCTCGGCCTCCATGCCGAGGCTGCGGCTGAGGCCCGGATTGCGCAGGTCGCCATCGATCAGCAACGTCCTGGCGCCGTTGGCGGCCAGCAATCCGGCAAGGTTCGCCGCCACGGTCGACTTGCCTTCTCCGGGCAGCACCGAGATGACGCCGATGACCCGGCTGCCCTGGCCCTCCATAACGACATCGAAGGCGATCTTGGCGTTACGCAGCGTCTCGGCGAACATCGAGGCCGGCGCGTCGATGCTGACTCGCATTCGCGCCCGTTTCTCCACGGCCGAAAGGCTGGCGACCTTGGCATCCGCCGGCGAGTCGTCCGACTTAGCGTCCTTGGGCTTGCCGCCGCCGATCATCGGCAGATAACCGAGGAACTTGAGGCCGACGCGGTCGCGAATGTCCTCGCCCGTCCGGAAGAAGCGCTCGTTGAACTCGTTGAGACCGCCGAAGCCCACTCCCAGCATCAGGCCTAGAACGAGCGACAGCGCCAGCACGCGCAGGGTGCGCGGGCTCGACGCGGCCAGCGGCATGTTCGCATCCGAGATGATGCGGACCTTGCCGACAGGGAAGGTCTGCTGCTGCGAAGCTTCCTGGTAGCGGCTGAGGAAGGTCTGGTAGAGGGTGGAGAGCGCCTGCGCCTGCTGGTCGAGTTCCCTCAGCCTCACCTGCGATTCATTGTCGATCGAGCTCCTGCCGGCAGCGGCCGCGATCTTTTGCTTGAGTTCGGTTTCGCGCGCCTGCGCCACCTGGAAGTCGTTGCGGTAGCTTTCGGTGATCTGCTTCAATTGACCGAAGATCTGCGCCGCCACATCGGCCTTTTCCTTGGCCAGCGCCACCGCCTGGGGATGATCCTTGCCGAAATTCGCCTCGACATCCTGCAGCCGCTTGGAAACGGCGAGATAGCGGGTCTTGAGCCCGATGATGACCGAGCTGCTCGGCTGATCGGCGGCGATCGCCGAATCGTTGAAGGCATTTTCGGAGCCGCTGTCGACGATCGCCTTGTATTGCTGGTAGCGGGCGCTGGCGCGCGCGGTGTCGGCCTGCGCTATGATGAGCTGGGCGTTGAGGTCGGACAGTTGCTTGCCGCTCATCAGCTGGCCGTCGCTGTTCGCTGACAGCCCATGCTCGGCCCTGAATTTCTCGACTTCCATCGCGGCCTGTTGCGAGCTCTGGCGGAGCTCGGTCAGCCTGCCCTGCAGCCAGACGGCCGCGCGCTCGGTGGCGTCGAAGCTGGCATTGAGCTGATCGGCGAGATAGGCCTCGGCATAGGCCTTGGTGATCGACGTTGCGAGCGCCGGATTCGTCGACTGATAACCCAAGGTGATGACGTTGCTGCGGCCGACGCGATCAGCCATCAGCTCCGTCTGGAGCTTGAGCACCGCGTAGTCGTGACGCGCTGCGGTGATCATCGCCTCCCGCGTCGCTGCGTCGACATTCTGGATGCCGGGAATGTCATCCGTTCCGGAGCCGCCGCGAAAATAGGCGACCACGCCGCGCAGAAAGCCGATGCCCTTGGCAAGGGCCGATTGCGGCGGGTTCATGAACTCGTCGTTCTGGTCGAGCTTCAGCTTGTCGACCACCACCGACGCCAGCCGCGCCGACGACAGGATTTCGAGTTGGCTGAGGATAGTCGCGTCCGTCTGCACCGTGGCGCTGGCGGCCGAGATGTCGTCCACGACCTTGTTCAGGCCCTCGTCGATCAAAACGCTCGAAAGCGAGGTGAACTGCTTGGGCGTGGTCTGAAGATACACCACGCCCAGGAACAGGCCGATGACGGCGCAGACCGCCACCACCTTGACCTGCCGGGCCGCCATGCCAAGCAGGCGCTCGACGTCGATGAAGTCGTCGCCCTTTTCCGCTTCGGTATTGGGCAATGGCATCCTCTTATCGAGAGGGAAGTTGGCATAGTTCATCGTCGGTCCAATTCCAGGTTGCAGGCTCTAGCGGCCTTCGAAAAGTGGCGTCGTCACCAGAAAAGACCACGCAACATTCGTGCCATGGGGCACCCGGCCAGGAAGGCCGGGCGCCAGCGTCGATGTCGCGCCATCGCGATTTCGCATATGCACCCAAAATTTGGGCATTATGCGGCTACTTCCCGGCGCTCATGCGACCGGACGAACTGCTGCAGCATCTCCATGACTGGCCCCTTCATGTCGTCGCGCGCGAGCGCAAAGGCGATCGTGGCCTCGATGAAGCCTTCCTTGGAGCCGCAATCGAACATGCGGCCGTTGAAAGGCTGGGCATGGAACGATTGGCTCTGTGCCAGGCGGACCATGGCGTCGGTGAGCTGGATTTCGTTGCCGGCGCCGCGCTGCTGGTTGCCGAGCAGCGCGAAGATCTCCGGCTGCAGGACGTAGCGGCCGTTGATGTAGAAATTCGACGGCGCGTTGGCCGGTGCAGGCTTCTCGACCATGGCGGTGACCTCGAAGCCGGAGCCCACTTCCGCGCCGCGCCCGACAATGCCGTATTTGCTGGTTTCGGAGGGATCGCAGCGCTCGACGGCGATGACGTTGCCGCCCGTCCGCTCATAGAGATCGACGGTTTCGGCCAGGCATCCGCGCGCGCCGAACGACACCATGTCGGGAAGCAGCAGGGCGAAGGGTTCGTTGCCGATCACCTCGCGCGCGCACCACACGGCATGCCCGAGACCCTGGGGCGACTGCTGGCGGATGAAGCTGGTGGCGCCCGCTACCGGAAGCAGGCTTTCCAGCGACTGCAGCTGCGCCTTCTTGCCGGTCTGTTCGAGGGTTCCGACCAGTTCCGGATGGAGGTCGAAATAGTCCTCGATGACCGCCTTGTTGCGACCGGTGACGAAGACGATGTGCTCGATGCCGGCCTCGAAGGCTTCGTCCACCGCATATTGCACGACAGGCTTGTCGACGACGGGCAGCATTTCCTTCGGCATCGACTTGGTCGCCGGCAGGAACCGTGTTCCGAGACCTGCCACCGGTATGACTGCCTTCCTGACTTTCTGCATCGCATATTCCTTCTGCGGAGATCGATTTCATCTGTTGCTGGCTATGAAAAACACATTCCATCTGCCGGCATGCTTCACCTCCCCGCCCCCACGGCAAACTGTGCCGTAACCCTTCTCAGCCGTACCGCGATCGGCATGCTGAGATGCTTGATCGCGGCCGGATCGCGGAGCGCGGTGCGTATCGCCTTGAGCGGCGCGCGCGCCTTGATGTGCTGAACCAGCGACAGGAACGATGCCGCCTTGCGCAGGCTGCGGCTGCGCCTGGCAAACGCCGCCTGGGCCTCGCTGTCCATGGCATGGGAAGCGGCGAAAGCGGCGTCGGCGCACGCCATCGCCTCGACATGATGCAGTTCGAGCACGCGCGAGATCGAGCCGGTGCGGATGTGGTAGATATAGCCAGTGGTCGGCTCGACCACGCAGCGGCCACCTCTCGCCAGCGCGCTTGCCAAGAGGATGTAGTCTTCGCCGATGCGCAGTTGCTCGTCGTAGCGCAACCGATTCTCGTGGAGGAAACGGCGCTGGAAGATCGGCTTCAGATAGCCGAGGTTGAAACGGGACTCGAAGACGAGATTGCCGGCTATGTAATCCGCGAGCGATATCTCCCGCAGCCCTTCCAGATAGCCGGCAGGGAACATGGTGTCGTCAGGCGTGCCGTCCTCGCGCACCACCTGAACGTTGTCGACCGCGATCTCAGCGCCGGCGTGCTCTGCCCTTGCGATCATTGCCGCAATCCGGCCGGACAGGACGGCGTCGTCGGAATCCAGCACCGCCACCCAGCGGCCGCGCGCCACGTCGATGCCGGCATTCCTGGCGCCGCCCGGGCCGCGATTGGCGGGAAGCGCGACCACTTTGACGATTTCCTCGGGATAGGCGCGCGCCACCTCCAGCGTGCGGTCGCGCGACCGGTCGTCGACGACGATGACCTCGACGGAGACGCCGCGCTGCGCCATCGCGCTGGCGATCGCCCGATCGAGCGTGGCCTCAGCATTGTAGGCGGCGATAACGAAGCTCACGTCAGGCTGCACGCTTGTCCCCTTCCTGCGGGGTCATGCCGTATTGGCGGATTTCGCGGACGCCAGCCAAACCGCTGACGACACCAACGTGCATAATGCCGCGCAGCACGCTGCGGTTCCGGCGCACCGGGCTGACGGCGGTCAAAACGGCCATGCCGAAGCAATATGCGGCCTTGGCCGATGCGAGGCCGATCTGACCGACCCGGCGCAGACCGCTCGTGTTGCGCCCGATGAGGTGGCCATGCGTCTGGCCAAAGCGGAAACGACGGCGGCGCAGCCAGTCGAAGGCGGCCCTCGAGCGCGGCACCACCTCCTCGACCACGGCCTGCGGGGCAAAGGCGATGCGCCCGCCGGCTTTGACCATGTGATCGAAGAACTCGGTATCCTCGCCGCCGGTCTGGCCGCGTGCGAGGCTGAAGCGGCGGTTGCGCAGGCTTTCGTGGGTCGTTCTGAGCAGGACATTGCAGGTGTAGCCGGTGCGGATCTCGCCGCGCACCCAGACCGGAAAGGTCGAGTGGAAATCGCCGTTTCGCATCCAGTCGGGCGCGTCTGGGCGATAGCTGGCGCGAACCGGCCCAAGCACGGCCGCCGCGCCGGTCACCGCCGCGATTCGGGCGAGTTCTGCGAGCCAGCACGGCGACGCCGTCTCGTCGTCGTCAATGAAAGCAACGAAGTCCGCTACGCTGGCATCGAGGCAGGCATTGCGCGCGACCGAGATGTTGCGCGCCGGCGCATGGCAATAGCGGATCGGCAGCTTCAACTCCTGCGCCAGCGCCTTGACCAGTGGCTGCGCCGTCGGCTGGTCGTCATTGTCGGCGACGACGACGCCGATCTCGAAGCCCGCGGGCTTCTCCAGCGCGGCGATGGAGCGCAGCGTGTCGGCCAGTTCGGGCCGGCGGAAGGTGCAGATGCAGATATCGATCGAGCGAGTCGCCATCACGCCACCCCGCGCCGCGCTCGGGACCCGAGCAGTTGCTGCCAGAAGCCGACCGACCAACCCAAATGCATGACCATTGCCGAAACACCGGCGAGCGCTATGCCCGGGTTGCGCTGGCGGACAGCCGTCAGCACGCCGTAGGCGAGGCATACGGCCGCCCAGATCACGAAAGGCACCACTGCGAGCCAATGCACCAAGGAGAAGAACGCCAATAGAACGACGGGAGCCACCAGCAGCGGAATCATCTGCCGCACCTTCGGCACCATGCGGTGCTTCAGCACGTTCTTGGCGCGGCCACGGCCATAGCCGAGATACTGGAAGTAGAGGCCTTTCAGCGTCGCGCGCGGGTAGTAGATCATGTGCGTGCTGCCGCTCATCCAGATGCGGTGGCCCGCCTGGCGAAGGCGGTGGTCGAGTTCGGCGTCCTCGTTGTGGCTGAAGCTCTCGTCATAGCCGCCCACCGCCTGGAAGGCGGCGATGCGCATCAGCGCATGATGGCCGTGGTCGACCCATTCGCCGTCCGACATGTGACGATGCTTCGAACCGCCGGTGCCGAGCTTGGAGTTCTGCGCGGCAGCCACCGCCTTCTGCACCGCTCCGGTGCCGCTGGTCAGCATTGAGACGACAACCGAATCGGCACCCGTAGCGAGCGCCTCCTCGACCAGCCTGTCGCAGTAGTCGGCAGGATAGCCGCCATGCGCATCGATGCGGATGAGAAAATCCGCGCCCGCGCCGAATGTCGCCACGGCAAGGTTGATGGCCGCGCTCTGGATGCGCTTCGGATTGGGGAGCAGGACAACCCGCGCGTCCTCGGCCGCCACCTTCTCGACGATGCCCTGCGTGCCGTCGTTGCTGCCACCGTCGGCCACGACGATCCTGGCGCCCAGCCTAGCCGCAGACGGTTGCAGTTGCGCGAGCAGCGCACCGATATGGTCTGCCTCGTTGAGGCACGGAATGACGATCAGCGTCGATGCCGGCGTTGCCTTCTGCGTCATCGACTTCGTTCCATCTTCTGCACTCATGCGTTCTTTGGCCATGCTATGCCAGCGCCTCGCTCGGGAAGGCCGCGGAAACGGTGACCAGACGTCGCAACTTTTCGACGAAGGCCAGGCAATCGCTGCGGTCGTAGCTCCAGGTTCTGGGATTGCGGGCAAGAACGCGGGACCGCAGCCCGCCGAAGCGCTCCTGGTCCATCCCTCCCAGCGTGGCCTCGATGCCCCCCGGCGTTGCCTCGGACAGAAGCACTCCGATGTCCTGCCGCTTGAGGAAGCGACCGGTTTCGGTGGCAGCCATCGAGATGGGCACGGCGCCGAAACGGCAGCCCTCGTAGAGGCGGTTGGGAAGCAGCCATTCGGAATTCTGGCCCTGCTCGAAGAAATCGATCGCCCAGGAGAAATGCACCTCCCGGTAGATGGCCGCCATATCCTCAGGATTGCGGTAGGCGCCGCGAAAGGAAAGCCAGGGTTCGGCCTCGACGAAGCCGTGGAAATCCGGAAACTCCGACAGTGCCGGGCGTCCTCTCAGCACGACTTCGAAACGTCCGTTTTGACGGCGGGTGAACGCGGCCAGCAGCTCCAGCGAGCGCCGGCATCGCAGTGCGCCGAACCAGCCGATTCGCCATGGCGGCTCCATCGCGGCACCGGCCTGGGAGGGATCGTGCGGTGGCGATGGCGTGACGTCGAAGTGTTTGTTCTCGATCAGTTCGACCGGTGCGGCGATTTGCCCGAACAGCTCGAAGTAATTGGCGATGAAGGCCGGGGAACTGGTCACCAGCAGCTTGACGTCGCGGGCGAGATGGCGTTCGGCGCCGCGCAGCAACTTGCCGACCAGATCGTTGCGCAGCACCAGCCGATGGATGTCCAGGCATTCATAGACGGTCGGAATACTCGCGCCGAAAGCTCCGTTGGCGCGGCGAGCAAGCGCCAGCATCTCGAGGTTGCGCGCGATGATGAGATCGGGCCGCGGCACGGCGGCAAGCTTGGCGCCGATCGACATCGCAGCCTTGGCCACCGCGCCGATGCGTTGCGCAAAGCGGGCGTCGCGCGTGGGACCGAGATCGATCGGCGCGGTCCCCTCGATGTCGGCGACCGGAGTGGTGGTGCGGCGGAAGCCCGCCAGGGTGATCCTGGCACCGCCTGCCTTGAGCATTTTGACCCTGCGGCGCACTGCCGGGTCGGAGACGTCATGCACAAGGTACAAGACATGCAGCATATAACTCGACCGCCGTTGGGCCCGCCACCCATTCGGGATGCTAGTACAGCTTTTGCTGCATCGCAACATTTTTGGTGCAGCGTAGCAAAGATCCAACGATTTTTGTTGCGCTGCAAAAACGACTTGCGGTAGTTTGCCCATGGCGGCGGGCGCCGGTCACGATCATGTCGGACCGGCGCAAAACAGGGATCCTGAATTTGGAAACCAGTGCATTCGATCCGCCCGAGGGCTCATTGCGCAAATCGGTCGGGCGCGGCGCCATCGTCACCGCGATGGCGCAAGGCGTGCGGGTGGCGACCCAGATCGTTTCTGTCATCGTGCTGTCGCGACTGCTGTCGCCGCAGGATTTCGGCGTCGTGGCGATGTGCGCTCCGGTGCTCGCCTTCATCGCGCTGTTCCAGGATTTCGGCCTGACCCAGGCGACGATCCAGAAGACGGGGATCCGGCATGAGGAAGTCAACACGCTGTTCTGGATAAACACGGCGGTGAGCGCGGTGCTGGCCTGCGTGCTTGCCGGAGCCGCGCCACTGGTGGCCGGCTTCTATGGCGAGCCACGCGTGGCTGGGCTGGTCGCCGCCTTCGGCCTGCAGATCATGGCCTACGGCCTCGGCGCGCAGCATCTGGCGCTGCTGACGCGGCGCATGGAATTCACGCGGCTCGCCGTCATCGATGTCGCCAGCGCCGTCTGCGGCCTCGCCGTCTCGATCGGCTGGACGTTCATCGATCGCTCCTACTGGGCGCTTTTCGCAGGCACGCTGACCGGCGCCGTGTTGCCAACGCTCTGCTATTGGGCGTTCTCACGCTGGCGCCCCGGCCTGCCGCGCAAGGTCGAAGGCATCGGCCAAATGATTCATTTCGGCGCCGGAATCACCGGGTTCAACTTCGCCAATTTCTTTGCCCGCAACCTCGACAATGTGCTGATCGGCAAATTCTGGGGCGAGGCGCAGCTCGGCCTCTACGACCGCGCCTACAAGCTGCTGCTGTTCCCCCTCAGCCAGATCACCAATCCGCTGTCGAAGGTCATGGTGCCGGCGCTTTCCCGGCTCAAGGACGAGCCCGACCGCTACCGCAGCGCCTATCTGCGGGTCATGCCGCTGATCCTCCTGGTGGCGCTGCCGGGTGTTGCCTTCGCAACCGCCATGTCGGACAGGCTCATTCCGTTCGTGCTCGGCGAACAGTGGCGGGCGAGCGCCGATATCTTCGTGGCGCTGGGCTTCGCGGGCCTGCTGCAGCCGCTCAACAATCCGGCGGGATGGCTGTTCGTCAGCCAGGGCCGCTCGGGCGACTTCATGCGCTGGGGCATCGTGACGGCGGTGACCTCGGTGCTGGCCTTCGCCATCGGCCTGCCCTACGGCGCGCTCGGGGTGGCGATCGTCTATGCCATCAGCGAATATCTGAGGACCCCTTTCCTGTGGCTCTATGTCGGCAGGACCGGGCCGCTGCGCGCCAGCCATGTGCTGCATGCGGCGACGCCGTTCGTGCTCGGCGCGCATCTGGCCCTGGCTCTGGTCTGGCTGGCCAAGCCGATGCTGCCGCCGCAGCCCATCGTCGCGCTCGCCGGTGGCGCGGTGCTTTCCTACGCCATCACCATCGTTGTCGCGTCGGCCTTCGGCGCCGGCCGCGAGGCACTTCGCGAGGCCGTGAAGCTGATCCCGGCGCGCGGCTTTTCCGCGGCACCCAGCGGGGCGAAATGACCTAGTGCGGCCAATTGCAACCGCATCTCGGCCGCCGGCGCAACCACTGACTTTTGAGGGTAAGGCAACGCCATGAACTACCGATCGATCTCAGACATGAACGACGCGATCATGCGCAACCTGCACCGGCTGCCGCGCGATATCGACCTGGTGGTCGGCGTGCCGCGAAGCGGCGTCCTCGCCGCCACGCTGGTCAGCCTGACGGCGAACATTCCGATGACCGACCTCGACAGCTTCCTCGCCGGCAGGATCTACACGTCGGGAATCACCAAGCGGCGCGCTGCGCTCGACCGGCAGGCCGCGGAGATGCGCAGGATCCTGGTGATCGACGACAGTGTCAGCGGCGGCAACGCCATGCGCGACGCGCGCGACAAGATCGAAGCCGCCGGCATCAAGGGCAATTTCGTCTTCGCCGCGGTGTTCGGGCTGCTGCCGCAGCACGAGGAGACCGACATCGTCTTCGAGGTCGTGCCGCATCCCAGGATGTTCCAATGGAATTTCATGCATCACATCTTCCTCGAGCAGTGCTGCGTGGACATCGACGGCGTGCTTTGCCTCGATCCGACCGAGGAAGAGAATGACGATGGCCCGGCTTACGAGAAATTCCTCGGCGAGGCGCGGCCGCTGCTCGGCCCGACCCGCAAGATCGGCTGGCTGGTGACGAGCCGGCTGGAGAAATACCGCAAATTGACCGAAGCCTGGCTCGCCAGGCACGAGATCAAATATGATCAACTCATCATGCTCGATTTGCCGAGCAAGGCCGAACGGCAGCGGCTGGGCGCCCATGGCAGCTTCAAGGCCGAGTTCTACCGCAAGTCGAATGCCATTCTGTTCATCGAGAGCGAGCACCAACAGGCGCTCAAGATCGCCAAGCTGTCGGGCAAGCCGGTGCTGTGCGTCGAAACCAACATCGTGAGCTTTCCCGACGCGCTGTCACTGCCTGCCCTGGAGCAGAGGGCGCGTAACCTGCCTGCACGACTCAGGGAGACCAATTCGCCAGAGGGACGCAAGAAGGTCGCCAAGGCAGCAGCGCGCGCCCTGCTCGGCGAACGCGGCTACGAGATGCTGAAAAGCCGCGTCAAACGCACCGCGTAAGCATAAGCTTACGGACCGGGTTAGGCGGCGCGACGGGCGCGCTGCCTGGCGGCGCTGTCGAGCAGGGTGAAGAAAGTGGCGAACTGACGCTCGGGATCGAGTTCCGGGCGCTGCGAGAAGGCGTGCGCCGCTTCCGAGACCCGTTCATATTGCTCGCGATCGTTCCACAGCCGCTTGATCGCCGCGACCCAATCGTTGAGCGGCGCGTCATAGTCCAGAACCACGCCACCGGAGCCGATCGCCTCCGGCAGGCCGCCCCGGCGCGAGCCGACGACGGGAATGCCGCTGCAATGAGCCTCCGAGGCGACGCGGCCCCACGCCTCTTCCCACTTGCTCGGCGCAAGCAGGATCTTGGTGCGGCCGTAGAGGGTCTTCATGTCGTCGGTGCGATTTTCCAGCTTGATGTTGGAGAAGGGCGCGATCGTCCGTCCGATGCTGGCGCGATGATCGTCCTCGAGCTTCCAGCTCTCGACGAAGAGGAAGGGTATTTCCGGGCATGCCGCGGCGATGCGCACGGCAAGCTCGAAGCCTTTTTCCTCATACGGGTTGATGAACGTGATGTACTCGCCAGTCGTCGGCGTGCTGTAGGCGGCGGGATTGATGGTCGGCGGGATGACCGTCGATTCGATGCCGAACTCGCGCTTGTAGGTTCGTGCGGTGAATTCGGAATTGGCGATGTAGAACGCCGAGTTCAGCTCGCGCAGGTCGCCGCCCAGTTCGTGGAACTCCACGTTTCTCAGATAGACGACCAGCGGCACGCCTTCGGCCTGCAGCGCCTTGCCCATCGGGACCGACTTGTGACACTGCACCACGGCGACGTCCGGCTGCAGCTTCTTGACGGCGAACGCCGCCGCTTCCCAGGGAAACCAGGCCCGCACCACCGGGTAGCCGGGGAAATTGTCGATGACGGCGCGCTGGCCGAGCAGCTTCATCTTGGCGCGCGCCTTATAGCCGAACATGCCCTGGCCGAACAAAGCGGCGAGCACCGATGCCTCATGGCCGTGCTCGATCAGTTGCTCGGCAAGATGATGGGTGCTGGACTGAACGCCGCCGCTGAACTGGGGGGCATAACCGCTACCGCCTGCGAAGAGAACTTTCATGAGCTCGGCTCCTTGTCACATTCTTCTTGGCCATTTTCCTTGGCTTGCGGGTGAGCATGTCCGCCGGCGGTTTCAGGCATTCTGCTGCTCGAGATTGGCGAAGGGGTTGGTGCATGGATGCCAGCCGGTGAAGCGGATCGGGTCGCCCGGCGAGCCGCGCCAGGCATAGTCGGTCAGCATGTGGAACTCGGCGATCACCCAGCGCTCGAAATTCCCGACATCCTGCTGCTTGCGGCTGGGCAGGAATTCGCGCGCCTTGTCGAGCCTGACGGTCTCCAGAAGCGTCATCGCGTCCGCCAGCTTGGCGCTGGGAAAGACCCAGGGATTGCGGTTGCGGAATTCCAGCACGAACTGCTGCAGATGCTCGATGCGCATGTTGAGCGGCCCGAAGTATTTCTCGAGCGTGACGCGGACCAGGTCCTCGTCCGAAAAGGAAGAAACCGCAGCGGCCGCGATGCCGGTCGAGGCAACCCCGCCGGCAACGATGGCCAGTGCCGTGCGTCGCGTTATCTTCATCGATCCCTCCTTCACGCCAGCCGGCTCGCCGCGCGCAGGGACAGTGCCGCGGCGGTCAGGCTGGGATTGGCGCAGGAACAACTCGGATAGGTGCTGGTGCCGACAACGACGAGGTTCCTCAGCTGGTGATGGATCATGTCGCGATCGACCACGGAATCGGCCGGGCCGGTGCCCATGCGCAACGTGCCCTGCACATGCGATTCGGTCGGCCGGATGCCGCGATCGAAGATCTTTTCCACCGGCAGCGGCGCGAGCAGCGCCGGCAATCTTTCGAGCGCCTTGGCCATGCCGTTGACGGCGTAATCGGACGCGCCTTTGAAGCTGACGAAGGCGTTCTCGTCCTTGTCGAGGATCACGCGGTTTTCCGGATCGAGCAGGTTTTCGGTGACGATGACCAGCGGCAGCACCTGCCGCAGCCGTTCCTTCTCGGCGCGCATGCCATGCTGCCACCGGTTTTCGAAATAGACCAGCGCCGCCGCGTGCTCGGCGCGATGCGGACCGTCATAGAGGCCGAAATTCAGGCCGGTGGTGATGGTGCTGCCGTCGAAATTGTCGACGCCGTCGAGATAGACCTCATAGTTCCAGCCGTAGGATTCATGCAGGCCGAGGCCGACGAACTCGCCGCCGAGCCCGGAGCGCAGCATGATCGCCGGGCTCTGGATGGCGTTCGCGCCGAGGATGAACAGGTCGGCGCTGACAGAATATTCCTTGCCGTCGCGCATGAAGGCGACCGATCGCACTGAGCCGCCCGAATAATCGAGCCGGCGTACTTCGGCGCCGAGGCAGACCGACACGTCGGGATGCTCGAAGACATGCATGAGGCCGTTGTTGACGGTGAACTTGGCATCGACCGGGCACAGCCAGCATCTCAAATTGGCGCAGCATGAGGTGCGCTGCGCCGTCGCCACGCGAGCGCGGGCGGTCGGCATGACGAAGTGTTGACCGGGCTGAGCCGCCTTCATCATCCGGTCTGGCGTCGACATGCGGTGCGGCGGCTGCGGGAAAGGCCGCGAGCGCGGCAGCATGCGGGCCATGTCGGGATCGCCGGAGATCGACATGACCTCCTCGGCGTCGCAGTAGTACGGTTCCAGCTCGTCATACGAGATCGGCCAGTCGTTGCCGACCCCATAGGTGCTCTTCAGCTTGAAGTCGTTGGGGTGGAAGCGCGGTGTCTGCGCGAACCAGCAGTTGGTGCCGCCGCCAAGGCCGATCGTATAGTTCCAGGGCTTGTCGGCATTGTCGGTCTTATAGGTGCTCTCGTCGTCAATGTCGGTGTTGGCGTTCTGGTCGAGCTGCCATTCATGCGTGTTGTGGCGGCCCCATTCCAGCACCAGCACGCGGGCTTTGCGCCGCTTGCCGAACTCATGCAGGAAGAAGGCCGAGCCGAAACCGGAGCCGACAACGACGAGATCGAAATGTTCATTGGCGATTTGTTCGGGCCGAACGTCCAGCACCATCAGATCGAGCCCTTTTCAAAAACGCGCACGGTCACGGTCGGCCCCGTCGTCGTTCCGCGGAGCCGCCCGGCGGGCAGGTAGCCGTGGACGCCGTCATGCCGCTATCCTGCCGATCGAGTGATATTCGATGCCGTAGCGCGCGATCACCTTCGGGTCGTAGAGATTGCGGCCGTCGAAGATGACCGGCGTCGTCAGCGCATTCTTGAGCGCGTCGAAGGACGGCGCCCGGAAGCTCTTCCACTCGGTGCAGATCAGCAGCGCGTCGGCGCCGCGCAGAGCCGCCTCCTTGGTGCCGCATAATAGGAGATCGTCGCGCAGGCCATAGAGGGCCTGGCATTCCTGCATCGCCTCCGGATCATAGGCCTGAACCTTGGCCCCGGCGTTCCACAGCGCTTCCATCAAGGTGCGCGACGGCGCCTCGCGCATGTCGTCGGTGTTCGGCTTGAAGGCGAGGCCCCAGACGGCAAAGGTCTTGCCCTTCAGGCTGCCCTGGAAGTAGCGGTCGACCTTGTCGAACAGCACCGACTTCTGAGCATTGTTGCGATCCTCGACGGCGCGCAGCAGCTTGGCGTCGAATTTGACGCTTTCGGCGGTCTTGATCAGCGCGCGCACGTCCTTGGGAAAGCAGGAGCCGCCATAGCCGAGGCCCGGATAGATGAAATGGTAGCCGATGCGCGGGTCGCTGCCGATGCCCTTGCGCACCTCCTCGATGTCGGCACCGAGCTGCTCGGCGAGATTGGCCATCTCGTTCATGAAGCTGATCTTGGTCGCCAGCATGCAGTTGGCCGCGTATTTGGTGAACTCGGCGCTGCGCACATCCATCACGATCATCTTCTCGTGGTTGCGGTTGAACGGCGCGTAGAGCTCGCGCATCACCGCCTCGGTGTCCTCGCTCGACGTGCCGACGATGATGCGGTCCGGCTTCATGCAGTCGGCGACCGCCGACCCTTCCTTAAGGAATTCCGGGTTCGAGGCGACGTCGAAGGTCAGGTCCTCGCGCCCGCGCGCCTTCAGCGTTTCGGCGATCCTGGCCTTGATCTTCTCGCAGGTGCCGACCGGCACGGTCGATTTGCCGACAATGATCTTGGGCGCCTCCATCGCCTTGCCGATGGCCTCGGCCACCGCGAGCACATATTTCAGGTCGGCCGAGCCATCCTCGCCGGGCGGCGTGCCGACCGCGATCATCTGGATCTGGCCGTGCTTGACCGCGGCGGCGGCGTCGGTGGTGAAACGGATGCGGCCGGCGGCGTGGTTCTCCTTGACAAGGCTTTCGAGGCCGGGCTCGAAAATCGGGATGAGGCCCTGGTTGAGCCGTTCCACCTTCGCCTCGTCGATGTCGACGCAGACCACTTCGTGCCCGACCTCAGCGAGCACCGCGGCCTGGACGAGACCGACATAGCCAATTCCAAACACCGTCAAGTTCATTCGGTTCTGTTCCTGTTGATGGCCGGGCCGCCTGCGGCCCGGACCGGGTTCGGGTGTCCCCCAGGGCCGTCGCGGACCTAGTTGCTGTTAGTTATGGTGCATGCCAGCGATTCCGGGAACTGGCATGGCTGGCCCAGCGCCGTGAAAGCCACACGCTTAACCTGCATGGTCAGCTTGCGGCCCGGATCCGCGAAGGGTCCCATCCAGTTGGCCAGCTTGTCGCTGCCCCAGAGGCTGAAGAAGATTTTCTGCGGATGGGTCGGCAGTTCATCCGGATTGGTCACCTCATGGACGAGCTTGCCATTGACGTACCAGCGCAGCCGATCCTTCTCCCAGATGAAGGCATAATCGTTGAAGCCCTTGTCGGCGCCGCCTTCGACGTCCACGAGCTTGCCGTTCTTCGGCTTGCCCTGGATGTAGCTGTTCACCTGGACCTTGGAGGGATCCTTGGTGAGAACCTCGAAGTCGATCTCGTCCCACGGCTGTTTGTCCTGCGGGCCGATATAGGTGAAGAAGGCTGCGTTGAGGCCCGAACCGATGTCGGTCTTCATGCGCGCCTCATAGACGCCATAGCCGTAGCGCTGCTTGGTCTGAATCTCGGCGCAGGCAAACTCGCGGTCCTTCAGCTTGCGCTTCTCGAATCCGAGCGACAGCGCGCCGTCGGAAAGCTGAACCAGGTCCTTGGACCAGATGCAGTTCTGGTGAGCGCCATTCGACCAGCCGTCGGACACATACCAGCGCGAGCGGTCAAGATTGGTGAAATTGTCGACGAAGGATGGCGCGCTCGTCATGTCCTGGGCACGCGCCGGATGCAGGAATGCGGCAAAAGTGGCCGCCACGGCGAAGAGCGCGCTGAAGAGCCCGCGCCGCAGGTTGCTCGGCCCATTCGATCGGGCGCGCGCCATATCGGAAACCACCGCAGTGGAGGTGTTGTTCGGATCTGCGTTCATAACCAACTAACCTTTGTGCTGTCCGCCCCAACCCAAAGACGTCCGTGGCTCGCGTCGAGCGAGCCGCTTTTGATCCTCCGCCCTATGATCTCCTTTTGCCTCGCACCGATCACGGCGCCTGCTGCACAGTCAACCTCTTCCCGCCGTCCTTGCCGAACCGGCCGGCGAACTCTCATCCACAATCGCGTCCAGCGAATGGCGCAGCTCCTTCATCAGGCCGTTCTGGCGCGCCAGTTCGGCTATGCGCCGCTCATAATTCAGGATCGTGTCCGTCATCGTGTTGACATCCGAGGACTTGCTTGACGAGGCCGAACCGTTTTCCATTGCTTCCATCAGGAAGGCGGCGTTGGTCGCCGTCGACCGATAACGATTCTCCAGTCCAGTCTTCTCCGCCTCGATCTCAGCACTGATTTGGTCGAACATCTTCGCCAGACGGTCGAAACGCTGCAGATCAGTCTGCCGGTCGCGCCCCGGGTTCCTGGTTCTGAAGCCAAAAATCGAAGCCATCCGATCGGCCCTTCGCAATTGCTGCACCGCAACATAGACTGCCATCCTCGGGGCGAGTAGGCAACCTTGTAGTTTCGAAACGCGGCTTTTTTTGCGATGGCACGGTCGCGGCGGTGTGGTTATTCCCTTGCCGCGGCGGCCGTTGCGGCGCCGGTCGCCGCCAGCAGGAAACGCATCGCCGGCACGGGCTGGCTGCGAACGATGCCGGCCTTGCGGAACAGCGCATCGAGCTTGTCGGCGGCGACCCCGCGAACGATCGGAACCAAATTCGATTGGCTTGCGAAAGCGTAGGCGGCAGCCGACGCCAGTCCGCGCTCGGCCTTCACGTCGAGGAAATTGCGCAGCCGATATTTGTCGCGCACATGGCGTTCGTGCCGCCGCAGCGCGGCCTTCGAGGCTTCCGGCAGGTCGCGGATCGCAAGCAGCGCCAGGTCTGCATCCGCGAGGCGCTGCAGATCCTGCGTCCTGTGGCGGCCGCTCAGCGAATCGGCGCGGACGATCGCGCCGTAGCCGCAGGACTTGATGACCTTGAAGCGCGCGCCGCAGGCGACAGCGCGAGCATAGAGCTCGTAGTCCTCGCCGAGCCGCAGGTTCTCGTCGTAGCTCAGCCCATGGCGGTCGAGAAAGGCCCGACTGATCACCGGCTTGAGGAAGCCCAGTTCGCCGCGCAGGACCCGGCGCCGCGAGATGTTGCCGTCAACGAACCGCTCGAAGTCGAGAAATTCCGGATCAGCCGCAAAGGGCGGCGCGGCAAGCCCGGCAACGTCGGTCGCGGCGTCGTCCCTGATCAGCATGATGTTGTCGGCCGCAAAATCCCAGTCGGCAGCGGCGAACAGCCGGCGAAAGCGTCCCTCGAGAAAGAAGTCGTCGGCATCGAGGATGCTGATGTAGGGCGATCGGGAAGCCTTGATCGCAGCGTTGCGGGCAAAGGAAGGCCCTCGGTTGACGTCGAGACGGATGACCGAGAGCCGACCGCTGCCATCGTCGGCGGCGCTCGCCGCAGCTTGCGTATCGTCGGTGGACGCATCGTCCACCACCACGACCTCCGCCACTTCCGCTTCGCGCAGCGCCGAAGCGATGGCGACCGGTATGGTCCGCGCCGCGTTGCGGGCAGCGATGATGACGCAGACCCTGGGGGTCGTCACAGGCATGAATTCACCTTTCAATCTGCATGTGTGACTGCCAATCCCGCCCGGGAACAATGCAAGAGATCAATAGCCATCAGCGGCCTCGCGTCGGTTCGGCGGCGGGCCGCTCAAAAATGCGGCGGCTGAGGTCGGCAGAGGCGGCCCAGCCTGCCTCGGCCAGGTAGCGGACCGGCTCGCGGCCGCAGAGCTCCCACAGCATCGTTCGCCGCTGCGGCCAGCGCAGCGATGCCAGCCAAGGCGCGATCACCATGTGGAAGAGGTCGGCATTGTCGATGCGCGCCAGTATTCGCTTAGCGCGGTCCGAGAGCAGCGTGTCGGCGGCGCCGAGCAGCACATCGGCTGCGCGCAGGCCCAGCAACAACGTGTCGGTCAGACCCTGCGCGGCCGCATGGTCGAGCACTTCCTGTTGTTCAGCCTCGCTCAGTCGGCTGGCGCTGGCGCGGACATCGCAGACATAGCCCGCGCAGGGCTCGCGATTGAAGAACGCCTTGGCGACGCTGATGCAGGACAACAGCAAGGTGTCGCAGGCCGAGATGACCGGCATGGAGGCGCCTGCGACCTCCACCTGGCGCCTGCGGCGCAGGAAGCCGTCGGTGTCGCGCGGGCTCGGCGAGCCCGGCTGCTGCAGCCGATGGTGAAGGTCCACCGTCGACGGCCGCGCCCCATCATGGCGCACCATGTGCTGCTCGCCAAGGAAACGCACCCACCAGATCGAGCGCGACTTGCCCGCGATTTCATAGCCCGCCGATCGAAGCGCTTGCCGGGCTGCGATAAAGCCGGCCGGCGGCACCAATATGTCGACATCGCCTGACGGTTTCATGAAATGATCGCCATAGAGCAACTGCTGCTGAAACGGACCTTTGAGGAAGACAAAGTCGACCTGCCGTTCGCGCAGCACCTGGTGGATGGCTATCGAATCGCCGATGCATGCCGCGTTCATCGAAACGGTGCGCCGGCGATAGCGATCGAGCCAGGCAGGGAGCTCCGGCGGCGTCGCGGCAGCCGGAGCGCGCGCGAGCGCCTTGAGCACGAACACAGCCACCTTGTTGAGCCTGGCGACGTCGGCGACGCGCGTCGCCGAAATGGCCGGAGCCGGCATTTCGGCACTGCCTGCGGGGCCGGCCCCAGGCGTGAAGAACAGCCTCAGGCAGGCCTGCACAAAAGCGACTTCGTCGGCGCAGCCGGCGACGCGGAGCCTTTCATACGATTCATCCTGGACGGCCATGCCTGTCCTAGTCTCCGCAACAAAAATGCAATATCGCAACTGCGAAGAAGCATCGTAAAAAACGGCCCGGCCGTCCAGTCATTCCGTCGCCACACCCGTCTTTTGCAACCGCCGCGTTCAAAATTACCCGTAGCGCGATCACATTTGAAAACAGGCCGGCGGGCTGACCCGGCTCAGCAGCAATTCTTCTCGCGCATGTAATCAAGCCAGGCCGCTCAAAAGGATTACATTAGTTAAATCAGCTAATTGGCCCCACTGCCAATGCGGGGCCCTGAACTGCCGACTGGCGCAGGCCTGGGATAAGAATATGAACGGATCGGTCGCCGTCCCAGAGCGAATGCAATCGATAGTTGACGGATAAATGATCAATCAGACTTGACTCATAAATGCTGCCGTGCAGCAATCGCGCTGCAGCATAGCGATGTGCTGGCGACAGTCAAAACCCGCTTCCAGTCGGAGTTGGAGACTAAAATGGAACAGAATGTGGAGAAGCAGGAGTACGAGACTCCCAGCCTGACGGTTCATGGTTCGATCGAAACCATCACCCAGGGCGGCGCTGGCACGACGGCGCTCGACGCGGCATTTCCCGCGCACACGCCGTTCGACCAGCTCACGTTCTCCTGAGCTGCTTGCGCCCGGGGTGCGACGTTGGGGCTCCGGGCGCAGTTTTCTGGAACTCCGGGGAGTCCCCGGTTTTCTGCCCCGGCTCCTCGACGGCAACCGATGGTCGCGGTTTCGGTCTGACGACATAACAGCGTTCAACGAGCGAGGTTTTAGGATGCACTGGAACCCATCGGACCATGATCTCGTGAGCGCGACCGGGGATGCGGTGGCCTGCGAGTTCGGCAACGGGCTGGCGCTGCTCAACCTGAAATCCAACATCTACTACAGCCTGAACAGCGTTGGAGCCTACATCTGGGAATTGATCCAGGAGCCGCGCTCCATCCTGGATATCCGCAATGCGGTGCTGACGCGCTATGACGTCGACGTCGAACGCTGCCGGGCGGATGTCGAGGGCCTGCTGAAGGGACTGACCGAAGCAGGGCTTGCGAGGCTCCATCATGAGGAACTGGTCTAGGCTCCGCACGCTGAGCCGGCCCGAAATGCTGTTCCTGGCGCACTGCCTTGCCGTGGTCGCGGCGGTGCGGATCGGCTTGACGGTGTCTTCCTACAACCGCATCCGCGATCTGGTGATCCGGCTGGACGCGCGGGGGGCGGCCAGCGTCGCCGACCTAAGGCGCGTCGCCTGGGGCGTCGTCGCCGCCGCACGGATCGTGCCCGGCGCCAGCTGCCTCACCCAGGCCCTGGCCGGACAATACCTGCTGGCCCGCCAGGGCAGCGCCTCTAATATCCGCATCGGTATCGAGCGCGATACGGGCGCCGAGTTCAGGGCGCATGCGTGGCTGATCAGCAGCAACCAGATCGTGCTTGGCGGCTCGATCGCCGGGTTTGCGCATCTCGCCGACCACGGGCAATAACGATGAGCGGGCTGGCCGGAATTCTGCTGAGGCGGGACGACAGGTCGGCGGTGGCGGCCGATATCCAGCGGATGCTGGCCCGCCTGCACCATCGCGCGCGGGACGGCAGCTCATGGTGGACCGATGCAGGCGTGGCGCTTGGCAACGCCTGGTTCAACACGACGGACGAGCCAGGTCCCGGCCCGCTGACGATGGCCGCGGGCAAGCTCGCCGTCACCGCCGATTGCCGGCTGGACAACAGGGACGAGCTGGCGGCGCGGCTCGGCCTTGGCGATGGCTCGACCGGTGACACCATGCTGGTGATGCAGGCCTATTTGCGCTGGGGCGAGGATTGCCCCAGCCATCTGCAGGGCGATTTCGCCTTCGCCATCTGGGACGGCGAGCGCCGGGCGTTGTTTTGCGCGCGTGATCATTTCGGCGTCAAACCGTTCTACTACCATTCAAGCGGCGAGCGCTTCGCGTTTGCCTCCGAAATCGGCCCCATCCTTGCCCTGGAGGGTGTCGGGACAGGTCTCAGCGAGCATCAGATTTCCGGCTTCCTGGCCGGTCTGCCCGATGACCCGCAATCGACGCATTATGCCGACATCTTCCGCCTGCCGGCGCGCCACAGCCTCACGGCGATGGAGGGCCGACTGACGCTGCGCTGCTACTGGCAGCTCCAAGCCTCGCCAAGGCCGCCCCGCGCGGATGCGGCGGAAGAGTTCGCGCATCTTTTCTCGCGGTCGGTGCAGAACCGAATGCGGGGCACGCCGGCCGTCGGCGCGATGCTGAGCGGCGGCCTCGATTCGTCCTCGATCGCCTGCGTCGCGGCGGAACGCAAGCCAGGGCTCCGGACCTTCTCGCTGGTCTTCGAAAAGGGCTCGCCGATGGACGAGAAGCCGTTCATCGACGCCGTGCTGGACCAGCGCCCGGTCGACGGCACGCTGATTGGCGTTGGCGACTATGCGCCCTTCGCCGAATTCGAACGTATCCTGGAAGAGCAGGAGGGAACGTTTTTGGCGCCCGGCCTGTCCTTGACCCGCAGCATTTATCGCACCGCCGGCTCCAAGGGCGTCAAGGTGCTTCTCGACGGCCATGGCGGCGACGAGGTCGTTTCGCAGGGCCATGGCCTGCTGCACGAACTCGCCGATGCCGGCAGATGGACGGAGCTGTGGCGGGAACTGCGTGGCGCCTCCGCCACCTATGGCGAGGGCATGCTCGCCATGTACTGCAAATTCCTGGCCAGATACGGCCCGGCGCGGCGGATTGCGAAGCTGAAAGGCCGATCGAACAGAGCGCTGGCGAGGCTGCTGGGGAGGCCGCCGCAGCCGCGCGAGCCGGCGTGGGGCAGACTGGTCAATCCGGACCTTGCCCGGCGCACCGATCTTGCCGACCGTTTCCACCGCGCCGGCGCCATGCCCGCCGGCGTCAGCGCCAACGAGGCGCTCACGCATCGCTGGATCCTGTCCAGCGGCCTGGTGCCGCACGCTTTCGAGGTGCTCGACAAGGCGGCGGCCAATTTCGGCGTCGAACCGCGCTACCCGTTCTGGGACAAGCCGCTGGTCGAGTTCTGCCTCGCGCTGCCCGGCGAGGAAAAACTGCGCAACGGCTTCGGCCGCTACGTGCTGCGCCGGGCCATGGAGGGCGTGCTGCCGCCGGTGGTGCAATGGCGGCGCGACAAGATCGACTTCACCGCCAATCTGGTGAACGGCATGCTCGGGAACCATCGTGAGCTTCTCGACAAGGTGCTGGTGTGCGACGGCGGCCGCATCGCACCCTACGTCAATCTGCCTGAGGTCACCGCGGCCTATGCGCGCCTGCTGCGGCAGCCCGAGCGGGCCTCGCCGCGCGACGTGCAATATGTCTGGCGCTCGACCTCGCTGTCGCTCTGGCTGCGCCAAATCCAAAACAGCGGAAACGTTGCATGACCGCCTCGACCGCTGCTCTCACCGCCACGACCGCGCAGGATGCCGCGCGCGGCAGCGGGCAGCGCGCGCGAGTCCGCCGCTTCTACAAGGCCTATGGGCTGACGATCGGTTCGGAGATGGCGCTGCCGGAGCTCGAACCGACGCCGCCGGCGGCGCCCGATATCGTGATTGCGGTCGGCCCGGTCGACGTTGCCAGGCCTGACGCAGAAGGTGGGTTCGCTTTCCGATTCGGGCCGACGCGCCAGTATCTCTCGTGGCCGGCCGTCGGCAGCTTCATGATTACCGATGCCGCCAGGATCGACGTCGACCCTGCGCCAGGCATTGATGATCCGCTGCTTGCCTTTCCGCTGCTCGGGCCCGTGCTGGCGCTGCTGCTGCACCAGCGCGGCCTGCTCATCCTGCACGCCAGCGCTATCGCCGTCGGCGACGGCGGCGTGATCTTCATGGGCGACAAGGGCGCCGGCAAGTCGACCACGGCAGGCGCGATGATCCGCACCGGCCACCGGCTGCTGAGCGACGATGTGGTGGCGCTGGATCTGTCCAGCCCGGGACGGCCGATGATCCTGCCGGGCTTTCCGCAACTGAAGCTCGCCGCAGAGGCTGCCGACGCTATCCGGATCGGCCAGGCAGAGGTGCGGCCGCCGGTGCATCCGCAGATCGAAAAGACACAGCATCGCTTGCGCGAAGGATTTTCGTCAGCCCCGGTTCCGGCGGCCCGGATCTATATCCTGCAGCGGGGTGAAAGGGCGGAGATCTCGCAGCTGCCGAGCGCCGGCGCGCTGCCGGCGGTGATCAAATTCTCCTATGTGACGCGGTTCGGCCGGCTGGCGCTGGGCGGCGATCTTGCGTCCACTCATCTGCACCACTGCGCCCAGCTCGCCGGCACCATCGGGATCCGTCGTCTCGGAGTGCCGACCGGCCTCGAGCGACTCGAAGAGGCCGTCGCTCTGATCGAAAGCGATGTGGCGGCCGGCGCGAGGAAGGGGTGAGCAAGGGCATGGCCTGGCCTCCGAAGCTGCGCCTGTCGGTTTTTCGGGATGTCGCCGGTCTCGGCGCCGTCGTGGCTGAGATCGGCGGCCGGCGCACCGCAACGGCTCTGATCTTCCTGATCCTCGGCAGCCTGACCGAAGGCATCTCGATCCTGCTGCTCATTCCGCTGCTGCATCTGATCGGCAATGCGGACCGGGACTTCGCAGTGCGAATGCCCGACATTCCCGTCTTGCGATGGCTGACGCCGGAGGGAACGCTCTCGCTCGCGACGGTGCTGTGTCTGCTGGTCGGACTTGTCGCGCTGCAGGCGATGTTCAACCGCTACAAGTCGCTCTACATGGCGCGGCTGCTCTACGACTTCGTCAATCGTGTGCGGTTGAACCTGTTCGAAAGTATCGGCAGGGCACGCTGGGGCGTCTTCATCCGCATGCGGAGCTCCGATCTCGATCACGCGCTCACCGGAGACATCGACCGCGTGCAGGCGGCGGCCTTCTCCCTGCTGATGCTGGCGCAGACCGCACTGCTGCTTAGCGGCTATCTCCTGGTGTCGCTGTTCATCTCGCGGGTGATGACCTGCTTCGCCATTCTCATCGGTATCCTGCTGTTCATCGCGCTGCAGCCATTTCGCGCGCGCGCCAGCGCTTACGGACGGATGCTGACCAGCCGCCGGCAGGATCAGTACCGCACGGTCTCCGAGTTCCTGGGGGGCATCAAGGTGGCGAAGAGCCTGAACGTCGAGGCCAGTTATTTCGCCGAGCTGCGCGCAACTCTGGACCGGATGAAGACCGACAACATCGCCTATGCCCGCAACAGCACCGTTGCCACCGCCTTGTTCCAGGTGACATGCGTGATCGGCCTCAGCCTGTTCATCTACGTCGCGCTTGTCCGCGTCCGCCTGTCGCTGGCCGACATCGTCGTGCTGCTTCTGGTGTTCATGCGGATAGCGCCGCGCTTCATGGACATCCAGACGCAGGCGCAGCAGTTGCTGATCAACCTGCCGGCCTACGCATCCATGCAAAGCCTGCAGGCACATTTCGATGCCGAGCGCGAGCCGCAGGATGGCGGAGCCGCACCAGGCGCAGGGCTGTCGCTCGACAGCGGCCTCGAGCTGCGCGGCGTTTCGTTCGCCTACGGCGACAGCAAACCGGTGGTGAAGGGCATTAGCTTCAGCCTCCCGGCCGGTAAGGTGACGGCGCTGATCGGCCCGTCCGGATCTGGCAAGAGCACAATCGCCGACATGCTGCTCGGCCTGCTCGAGCCGACGGAGGGAATGATCCTGGCCGACGGCACCGAGATTACGACGGAGAACCGCAGAGCCTGGCGCGAACAGGTCGCCTACGTGCCGCAGGATGTCTTCCTGCTGCATGACACGATCGCTGCCAATCTTCGGCTGGCGTCGGCGCGTGCCAGCGACGACGAACTCTGGGCGGCATTGCGCAGGGCGCATGCGGCGGACTTCATCGGGCGGCTCGAACGCGGGCTGGAGACGGTGGTGGGCGATCGCGGCGTCAGGCTCTCCGGCGGCGAACGCCAGCGGATAGCGCTGGCGCGGGCGCTGCTGCGCAAGCCGTCGCTGCTCATCCTCGACGAGGCGACGAGCGCGCTCGACTGGCAGAATCAGTCGCTGATCGCCGAATCGATCGACGGGCTGCGCGGCCAGATGACAATCCTGACCATCGCCCACCGGCCGTCGATGATTGCCTTCGCCGACTGGGTCGTGGCGATCGACAACGGCAGCGTCGTCGAAGTCGGTCAGTATCGGCAGCTGAAAGCCGAATCCGACAGCCGGCTGGCCAGGATGCTTTGGGGCGAGCGGACCGACCGCCAAGCCGCCACCGGCGCCGAGAGCGGGCCGGCACCGAAACCTACCAGGCCATCAGTGGAGGCTGCGCCTGGCGCCTAGAGCATCTCACCGTTTCAGGGAAACGGTGAATGCCCTATCTCCTTATGTTTTAACGCAATTTCGGGCGGAAAACCGATTCACACTTTTCCTGAAATTGCTCTAGGGCTTCTCGGCTTTGGCCGGTTCGTCCAGGACGAGCCTCCGTTCGGCGCCGCGCACCTTGTCGGCGGGCGTCGGCGTGCTCCTGGCGATCATGGCATAGACCAGCAGGATATAGCCTGCCTGAATGACAAGGCCACCGATGATGGTCCTCACCACGATAGTACCGGCCGACGCACCGCCCACGTACGACCAGCCGATGACGATCGCCAGAGCGAACGTCATTCCGATCATGAATTTCGGCAGAGACATGGCGTCGGTCCGTCACCCGAACCGAATATGCAAAAGCTGCGACTTACCCAACCCGCGTAACTCCCCGTTTCGCCAAAGAGATGCTCTTCCGGCTGCCCAATTCGGCCGGTTGCTTACGGCCTTGCTGTCCCACGCAAACTATGACGGAAACCATTTGCGACTCTATTAAGGCGACAGGTCGGCAGCAATGCCGATTGCAGGAGATTTCCAATGATTTCGCGCGATCGACTCCGCCATGCTGCGACGCACACTCCTGTGCTGCCGCGTATTCAGGATAGCCAAATCCATGATAGTAAAACTTACAACGTTAACCAGTATTTTACCGGAAAAACTTACCTGCGCGAGTGATTCTCAGGCTATGCAACCGCGAATCGTCTGCAGCGAAGAATGCACTGTCCAAAAATCGCCCAAAATCGGCACTTCATTTTCCTGATTTTCTCAGACCTTGTCATAAACGTGCCACAAAGGCCAAAATATGGGCAAGGCAGGTTTATTATTTAGTCAATTCATGACGTGAACATTTCATCCGGATGGGAAATTGTGTGTTGCGCTGCAACATTTTTTTGATATCGTGCGGTAAACCATCCGTTCAACGTATGGAGCTTTTTGCATGAGGGACGTCGCCAAGTCGGCCAATGCGGGCTTTTCGCATGCCGGCATTGATTTTCCACCCCCTATCGGCGGCCTGCTCAAACGCAGTTTCGATATCGTCGGTTCTCTGGCCGGCCTGGTCCTGCTCAGCCCGCTGTTCCTGATGGTCGCCCTGCTGGTCAAGCTTTCCGACCGGGGCCCGATCTTTTATGGCCATAAGCGAATCGGCCGCGGCGGAAGGATTTTCGCCTGCCTGAAATTCCGCACCATGGTGCAGGATGGCGAGCGGGTGCTGGCCGCGCATCTGGCCGCCAACCCGGATGCCAAAGCGGAATGGCTCGCGACGCGCAAGCTGAAGAACGATCCGCGCGTGACGCGTGTCGGCCAGGTGCTGCGCAAGCTCAGCCTCGATGAACTGCCGCAGATCATCAACATCCTGCAGGGCGACATGAGCCTGGTCGGACCGCGCCCTGTCGTGCGCGACGAGCTGGAGATCTACGGCAGCGCCGCGGTCTATTACCTGAAGTCCCGGCCGGGCCTGACCGGCCTTTGGCAGGTGAGCGGCCGCAACGACGTGTCCTATGACAGCCGCGTCGCGTTCGATCGCCACTATGTCGAGAACTGGTCGATGGTCGAGGACATTCGCATCATCGTAAAGACCGTGCCTGCCGTGTGGATGTCGCGCGGCAGCTATTGACCGACGGGCCTGCTCCGCTGCTTCGGGGCAGGCATCCGGCATTGATCTCATCGGGCGGATGGGGCCAACACGGATCGGAAGCGTTCATTTGAAAAACCATCCCTTCGGAATTCTTTCCAAGGCGCCCAGCCGATTCGCGGCTGCGGCGCTTGCGATGTCTCTGCTGACGCCGCAGATGGCGGCGGCCGGGGAATATCGCCTCGGGCCGCAAGACAAGCTCAACATCCGCGTCGCCGAGTGGCAGACGGTCGACGGCACGTTCCGCGACTGGTCGGCGATCAACGGCGACTACTCCGTCGGCCCGGGCGGAACGCTGTCAGTGCCGTTCGTCGGCGACATACAGGCGGCCGGCAAGACGACGTCGGAAATCGCGGCGGCGATCGGCCTGTCGCTGCAGCGCAAGCTGGCGCTGTCCGACAAGCCGGAAGCCTCGGTCGAAATGGCGCAGTTCAGGCCGTTCTACATCTCGGGGGAAGTGCAGAACCCCGGCCAGTTCCCCTATGTGCCGGACCTGACGGTGCTGAAGGCGCTCAGCATCGCCGGCGGGATCCGACGCAATGTCGACTTTGGTCCGCAGGTCGCCAAGGACCTGGTCACCGCCAAGGGCAGTTTCGATATCTATGACGACCAGCGGCTGCGGCTGCTCATCAAGCGCGCCCGCATCGATGCGGACCTCGCCGGCAAGGCGAGCTTCGACGTGCCGAAGGAGGTCGAGGGCGATCCGAGAGTGCCGGCGATCGTCGCCGACGAAATGCAGATCCTGACGGCTGACCAGAAGGCGCTGAAGCTGAAGCTGGACGCGCTCGACGACCTGAAAGCGGTTCTGCAAGGCGAAGTCGAATCGCTGCAGAAGAAGATCGTCAACCAGCAGCAGCAGGTGGATCTCGCGCAGCAGCAGCTCACCAGCATCGGGCCGCTGGCGCAGAAGGGCTTGGTCGCCAATGCGCGGCTGCTCGATTCGAAACAGTCGGTGGCCGACCTGCAGGGCAAGATCCTGGACTATGAGACGGCTGTCCTGACCGCCAAGCAGTCGATCAGCAAGGCCGAGCAGGACGCGATCGATGCCCGCAACACGCTTAACTCCAACCTGGCCGCCAGCCGGCAGCAGGCCGAAGCCGACCTGAACGAAGCGACGCTGAGGGCAAGCATGCAGAAGGGCCTGATCGCCCAGGCATCGGACCCCGCCACCACGGCCGCCATCACCGGCAGCGAAGAACCGGCCCTGCTTTACTCGTTGGTGCGGGTTGCCGACGGCAAGACCAGCGAAATAGACGCCAAGGAAGACACGCCGGTGCTGCCGGGCGACGTGATCAAGGTGAAGCTGGCGCCGACGGCCAGCCAGTAGCCAGGTTGCCGTCGCCCTGCGCAGGAGGGCGGGCGAAGGAGGGGAGGACGAAGGAGAAGGTCGCTTGCGCGAGGAGCGCGGGCGACGATTTGTTAGAGCGCCAAAGGCCTGGAATGCAGCCCGCCGCCCCGCGTCACGTCTATCTCAATCTCGATGCCATCCGCGGCGTGGCGGCGATCAGCGTGATGCTCTATCATTTCTCGCCGTTCCTTGCGGACGGCAAGGTGCTGCCGTCGAGCTATCTGGCGGTCGACCTGTTCTTCCTGCTCAGCGGCTTCGTCATTGCGCATGCCTATGACCGCAAGATCGAGAACGGCATGGGCTTCGGCGCCTTCGTTGCCATACGCCTGATCCGCCTCTACCCGCTCTACCTCGCCGGCACGCTGCTCGGCTTCTTCTATCTGATGGTGAAGAACCGGCTGATGCCGGGCGAGTATGTGCCGATGTCAGAGATCGGCTTGCAACTGACGACCGGAATGTTCTTCATCCCGCTGGTCGGCGAGGCCTATCACACGATCTTCCCGCTCAATCCTGCTTCGTGGTCGCTGTTCTTCGAGCTGATCGTCAACATCGCCTATGTCGCAATCTTCTTCCTGCTGTCGAAACGTGTCCTGACGGCATTGATCGCCGTCAGCCTGGTGCTGCTGATCGTCGCCTCTGTAGTGGCCGGCACGCTCGACTTCGGCATGACCGGCAAGACCATCATCAGCGGGCTGCCGCGCGTGACGTTCTCGTTCTTCCTGAGCGTGCTTCTGTGCCGGTCGATGGGGCGCTTCCAGGGCAGTCTCGGCTTCCTGAGGCGCGGCTTCTGGGTCGAGGCCGCTATCCTGCTCACGCTGGCGGTCTTTGCCATCGCACCAGCTGGCGGCACGCGCGTCGCCTACGACCTCGCCTGCATCGTGCTGGTGTTCCCGGTGATGGTCGTCACTGGCGCCCTGGGGCCTACCGCTTCGCTGCTGTCTGGCTTCTATGGCTGGCTGGGACGGATTTCCTACCCGATCTACATCATCCACACGCCAATGCTGATGATCATCGCCGGAGCCGGCAAGGCGGTGGCGGTCGACCCGTTCGCGCACCATCCCTGGTTCGGCATCGTCATGGCCGGTGCGGTCATCGTCATCGCCGACATCGCCACACGTCTCTATGACGAGCCGGTGCGGCGCTTCCTGCAGCGGCAGATGCAGCGCTCGCGAGCGGTGGCCTAAAGTGCGTCACGCTGAAACGGATCCAGGCGACGCGCTTTAAGCATTTGTTTGATGCATGTCGTTGTCTCCGAACCGCTGCACACTTGTGACCGACATGCATCAGAACGAAAGCCGCTGCTCAGACAGCCGCAGGCATGCGGCCGTTGGCGGCCTTTTCCTCCTGCACAGGAACATGCATCCGCCGGCGCCGGATGACCGGCATCGGCGCAAGCTTGAACAGGCCGTAATAGACAATGAAGGAGGCCGTGAAATAGGGGCCGAGGAGTTCGACCTCGAAGAAGGAGCGGATCAGCATCAGCCCGATCGCGCCGGCAAGCACCACCGAATCGGCATTCCAGTCACCGAACACCACCTTCGACACATGACCATAGAAGGCGCGCAGGATGACAAATGCCAGCATGGTGACGCCGATGAAGCCAAGCTCGACCAGGGTTTCAATATAGGTGTTGTGGAAATGGAAGCCGGTGCGGGTCGTGATGTAGAACTCAGCCCACAACCGTTCCGGATCGGCGAAACCCTGGACCCAGTAGGCGGCATAGCCATAGCCGAGCAGCGGGCGTTGCTGCGCCGCCTGCCAGCCCTGCTCCCAAAGATAGGTGCGGCCGGTGAGCGTCGAATCCTTGCCGAACAGGCCGAGCACGAAATCCAGCAGGCCAAGGTTCAAGGCAGCCGTAATGCCGGCGACCAGCGCGCCGGCGCCGACCACGAACAAGACGCGGCGGTAGCGGCGCGAGAGGACCTTGCTCATGGCTAGCAATGCGACGATGCCGATCACCGCCGGCAACGACGCGACGGAGGTCGCCGAGTGGGCGATCGCAAGCATATAGACCGACAGGAGAATGAGCGGAGCGGTCCAGAAGAAGCTCATCCAGTTGCGCCGGTAGAAGGCAAGGAAAACGAGGCTGAAAAAAATGCCGAGCGAAGAGAAGAAGCCTACCTGGTTCTTGGATCCGAAGGCGCCGACAAAATTGAAGGTGCCGTCCATGATGTCGAGCGCGTAAGCGCCGACTTTCAGTGAGTAGAGCAGCACGAAGAAAATTCCGATCAGCGAACCGAGCACAAGCGTACGGACGCTGATGGTGCGAGCGGCGACGAAGGCGCAGAGAATGTGGGAGGAATACTGCACCGCCGCCCGCGCGCTGGTGCCGGCCGCCTGCGACCAGAAGACCGACATGCAGACATAGACCGCGAAAAGGATCGGCAGCCAGGCGCTCGACAGATTCCAGGTAAAGCGCCGGTAGTCGACGAAGAGGAGCGGCAGCCAGACCGCATAATAGGCCAGGATGAGGATCTGGCCGAAATTGCTCGAATAGGCGAAGGCGAAGACAGAAACCGCAACGGCGAATGCCGCGTAGGCCTTGTTTGCGTCCGGGTCGATCAGAATGGATTTCGGAATTTTCATGCCGGATCTTTGTCCGTTGGGCCTCGAACGAGGGCGCAAGCTGGCGGTTGCCCCCCATTCATTGTGCACTGCAACATAACCTATCGCGCTATCGCCGGCGGCTCAACCGGGAAATGTGCTCGTGGCAAAAGGAACGCCGAGATGCTGTGTTGCACAACGAAACGGCCGGAATGGGGCAGGAGCGTTGCAATGGCCCCGGAGTGCGGCGAACTCTATTGCATTGCTTGATGCTGCTGGTGGGATCAAGAATACAGTGGTGAAGGATCGGCGGCGCAGGCTTCGCGCTCCGGTTTGCGATTGGAGGGAAACAAATGGCCAAGCCGCGAATCTTCTTGGGCTCTTCGGGGAAGCAGAAAAAGCTGCTGCAAGCGCTGGAACGAGGGCTTGGGGACATCGCCGATGTCGAACCCTGGACGACCTCCTTCAATCCCGGGACGACCACGCTGGAACGGCTGATCGAGCTTACTCGCGAGGTAGACTTCGCCGCGTTTGTGTTTGCCCAAGACGACTGGACAAGCGCAAGCCTGCCGGCATCGCCTGCCGCGGTACCCGCCCAAGCTTCTCCGCGAGACAATGTGGTGTTCGAAGCCGGACTGTTCGGTGGCGTGCTGGGAATGCGCCGTACCTTTATCCTGCATGCCAATGGCGCCAAGCTGCCCACCGACCTCCTCGGCCTGACGTCGGTGCGTTACGGCGAAGCAATGACCGCCGCGGAGATGAGAGCGATCAACCAGAAACTGCGGAACGCCATCGAGGCCGAGGGCCGCCTTGCCGGCATACAAGGCTTCTGGTGGCAATTTTCGCTGTCGGAGCGGACCACAAAGGAACCTTCCGCCGTAAGCCTTCTGCGGGTCTCGCGAGACCGCTCCGGCTCGCTGGAGCTGGCCGGTCGTTCGTGGCAGGAGAACGGCGCTCTGTCGGCCAGGTACTGGAGCGAAGCGTCGAAGGAGAGAAAGGACCCTTCCGGCATCTTCTACTATTGGAACGGGGAACGTCCGATGGACGTGAACGCAACCCAATTGTACGGAACAGGCGAGATAAAACTGGAGTCTGTCGATCGCGCGTCCGGCTACTTCACGACGCGTTCGGGTAAAGACCCGAAGATGGACGCGCGAACCTCCGGTACCTACCTGCGCGCCGATCCGGAAGATCTGACCATCCTGGACGGACCGGACAACCAGCGGCGCGTGGACCTGATCGCGGAGCGGCTCAGCCACTGGAAGTCAATCAAGAACGTCTGAAACCTCCAGGTTCATCAATATCCCATTCGATGGTCAGATGCGGCCTTGAACTCGTCCGCCGTTGACTCCACAGTCGCCGCCCATCAGGGAGGAATAGCCATGCCGGGTTTCGCGGGACGCTTTGCCGGACGGAGGGCGATCATCACAGGCGGTGCCTCGGGCATCGGCTTGGCGGTGGCGCAACGGATCGTCGAGGAAGGCGGCCGCGTCTCGGTGTGGGATCGCGATCCGGCCCTTGTCGAAGAGGCAAGAGCAGGCGGGCTGGAGGCCGCCGTCGTCGACGTCGCCGATGCAGCCGCGGTCGACGGCGCGGCACGGGAGACGATCGCGCGCCTCGGAGCCGTCGACATCCTCGTCACCAGCGCGGCGATCACCGGGCCGAATCTGACCGCATGGGACTATCCGCTGGAGGACTGGCGCCGGGTCATCGACATCAATCTCAACGGCGTCTTCCACTGCAACAAGGCCCTCGTTCCGCACATGATCGAGCGCAACTATGGCAGGATCGTCAACATCGCCTCGATCGCCGGCAAGGAAGGAAACCCCAACGCTTCGGCCTACAGCACGTCCAAAGCGGCGGTGATCGGGTTTACGAAATCGCTGGGCAAAGAACTGGCCAAGACCAATGTAACGGTGAACTGCGTGACGCCGGCGGCGGTGCGAACCGCGATCTTCCAGCAGATGACGCAGCAGCACATCGACTTCATGCTGTCCAAGATACCTATGGCACGGTTCGGCGAAGTCGCCGAAGTCGCGGCGCTGATCACGTGGATCGCGTCGGAGGAATGTTCCTTCACGACTGGCGCGGTCTTCGACATCTCGGGCGGTCGTGCAACGTATTGAAGTTCCAGGAAACCGCTGCGCAATTTTCCTGGATAACGCAATTTCGGGCGGAAAACCGCTTCACGTTTTTCCTGAAATTTCCTAGCCGTGCAGGTTCTTGGAGATCGGTGGACCGACCGAAAACTCGGAGAACGTGACTTCGAACCCTTCGCGCTGCGGCGAGCAGCACATCACGCCGACATCGATGGTCCTCGAGGGTGGAAAATAGGCAAGCCGCACCGGCTTCCAGTGGGCGTCCGCCGCATCGAGGTACTGAACCCGCACCGCCTCCGCGTGGCGGGTCAGGCGGATGCGGACGCCGTCGGGACCGCCGGGAATGCTGACCAGCGACCAGTCGGAATTGTCGTTGGTGACCACGACGGAGACATAGGCCAGGCCGTCCGAGTATTCGATGCCGGCCTTGATCCAGTGCGTTTCGCTCAGGCGGACCATGAGGCCGGCCTGATCGTAAAGGACCCTGTACTCGCCTTTCACCGTGAGCTCGGCGCTGAAATCGCCTTCGGCCGGCCGGCAGAGAAAGTGGCCGCTGTCGCGGCGGAAACCATAGAAGGTTTCGCGCCAGAAATCGGTTTCCTTGCCGGTGCGGACATGGAGCGTCCCGTCGCCGAACACGTGGTGCGGCGGCGGGTTGAGCCATGTCATGCCGCCAAAGCCCGACAGCATTACGCTGATCCGTTAGCCGGCGAAGGTGTAGGCCGTCTTCACCGTGGTGTAGAACTCCATGGCGTAACGGCCCTGCTCGCGCGGGCCGTAGCTGGAGCCCTTGCGGCCGCCGAACGGCACGTGGAAGTCGACGCCGGCCGTCGGCAGGTTGACCATCACCATGCCGGCCTCCGAATTGCGCTTGAAGTGGGTCGCGTGCTTCAGGCTGGTCGTGCAGATTCCGGAGGTCAGGCCGAAAGGCGTGTCGTTGGCCACAGTCAGCGCCTCGTCGTAGTCCTTGACGCGAATGACGTTGGCGACCGGGCCGAAGATCTCCTCGCGCGAGATGCGCATGGCATTGGTGGCGCCGAGGAAGAGCGCCGGCCTGAGATAGAAGCCGGGCGTCTCGCGTTCCAGCCGCTCGCCGCCGAAGGCGAGTTCGGCGCCTTCCTGGCGGCCGATGGCGATATAATCCTCGTCCTGCTTGAGCTGGCTCTGGTCGACGACGGGACCGATCTGGGTCTTGGCGTCCAGCGCGTCGCCAATGACCAGCTTGTCCATACGCTCCTTGAGCGCGTCGACGAAACGGTCGTGAATGCCCTCGGTGACGACAAGGCGCGAGGATGCCGTGCAGCGCTGGCCGGTCGAGAAATAGGCGCCGTTGATTGCGCAGTCGACGGCGACCGCGAGGTCGGCGTCGTCGAGCACGACGAGCGGGTTCTTGCCGCCCATTTCGAGCTGGAACTTGCGCATGTGCTCGACGCTGGCGGCCGCCACCCGCTTGCCGGTGCCGACCGAGCCGGTGAAGCTGATAGCGTTGACATCCGGGCTGTCGAGCATGGCCTGGCCGACCACCGAGCCCTTGCCCATGACGAGGTTGAGCACGCCCTTGGGCAAGCCGGCCCGATGCAGGATATCGACGATCGTCCAGGCGCTCTCGGGAACCAGGTCGGCCGGCTTGAACACGATGGTGTTGCCGTAGGCGAGCGCCGGCGCGATCTTCCAGGCGGGGATGGCGATCGGGAAGTTCCACGGCGTGATGATGCCGACGACGCCGACGCCTTCGCGGGTCATCTCGACGCCGACGCCCGGCCTGACGCTCGGCACGAGCTCACCCGACAGGCGCAGCGTCTCGCCGGCGAAGAAGTCGAATATCTGGGCAGCGCGGATGGTCTCGCCGACGCCTTCGGCCAGCGTCTTGCCTTCCTCGCGCGCCAGCGACCGGCCGATCTCATCCTTGCGCGCCAGGATTTCATCGGAGGCTTTCTTCAGCACGGCGTGGCGGGCCAGCGGGCCGGAGCGCGACCATGCCGGGAACGCGGCCTTGGCAGCTGCGATGGCCTGCTTCGCCTCCTCCGGTCCGGCCGAGGCGTACTCGCCGACCACATCGTCGGTGTTCGACGGGTTGATGTTGCGCGAGCCGGCTTCGCCCAGCCACTCGCCGTCGATAAGGTTCTTGCGGAGCACGGTCATGTTGATTCCTTCGAGACTGGCTGGACGGCGACGCGACCGTCATTTGTCAGACAATTGATATAGCACTGCCTGCGAAAAGGTCTACCCGAGACCTTCGATAAACGTAGGCGCGAAGCGGTGGAAGTCCATCAAGCGCGACCGCGACGACCTGTCACGACCAAGGCGCGTCCCGCTGAATGCATGCCGTTGCCGAAAACCGCCGCGCAGGCCTTGGGCAACACGCGGCGCCTCAGATGGAAAAGGACCAGAACAGGCAGGCCAGCGTGGCCGCGGCGAAGATGACGAAGAACAGGCTTCTGAGCAGGATGTTGCGGCGAAGCTCATTCATGGTGAGATGCGCACCTGCGATCGCCGCGACGAACAGGAAGCGCCAGTTGACCAGCGTCCAGACCGCGTCGTGCTGGCCGAATGCCCAGCGGGCGAGAAGCGAGCCGACGATGGTCGAAAACAGCACGATCGTCGCCCAGAAGATCGCGTCGGCGGCATGAGTGAGCACAATGCCGGCGGCGCGGATAGGCAGGATCATCATCAGCAGCGCGCTGAAGAAATAAATCGCCGCGATCGCCAGGAAGGATCCCGCCTCGGCGATGCCGTCGAGGCGTTTCATGCCGAAGGCGCCGTATGGATAACCATGGCGGGCGACCGCCAGCGAAAGCGCCATCAGCAAGGCGCTCAGAACCGTAACCAATGCGAATGTGCCGAGAGCCTTGCTCATGCCGTTCCCTGTCGAGACGAATCAACGGGAGTCTAGCAGAGCGCGGCTGCCGAACACCGCAATTCACCTCTCGGCAGCATCGAAGCGTCAGGGCTTTTGCGATGCCCGGACGAGTTCGGCCTTGTGCCGGGCGGTCTCCATGCCGACGTCGATGAACCGGCGCGCATGGCGGGCTAGCTCCATGTTGTCGGTCCACAGATTGCGCCAGATCGCCGTCTTCCTCGACAGGTTCTCGTCGACGATCTCGGAAGAGAAGGATTCGAAGCTGAGGTCGTCCCTATAGCCGATCGCCGTCAGCGCATCGAAGATCGCGGCGAAATCGATGCTGCCGGTGCCGAGGAAACCGCGATGGCTCTCGCCGATATGGACATAGCCGATCTTCTTCGCGGCATGACGGATGGCCAGCCCGGCATCTGCCTCCTCAATGTTCATGTGGAATGTATCGAGATGCAGGAAGATGTTGTCGGAGCCGGTGTCCTCGATGAAGGCAAGCCCCTGCGCGGCGGTGTTGAGCAGGTTGCTCTCGAAGCGGTTGACAATTTCGAGGTTGAGCGTGACGCCGGCTGTCTTGGCGGTCTCCGCGACCTCGGCGAGGGTCGCAGCGCTGCGGTTCCACTGCTCGCGCGTGGGCGGCTCTGTCTGCAAACCGTGGCTGGCCGAAAGAATGCCGCCGACCTTGCGGCCGCCGAGATCGCGCGTGAGCGCGATGGTGCGGTTCAGGATTTCGACGCCGCGCGCGGCGACCGTCTTGTCGGGGCTTGAAATGTCGCCATCTGCGGGCAGGCCGATGCTGATCGCAACTCCCAGACGATGATCGGCGATGCTTTTGGCCAGCTTGGCGATATCGACGTCGGCCGGGTCGAGATAGGAGAACTCGATCAGGTCGAAGCCGGCTTCCTTTGTGTTGGCCAGCGTGCGCTCGAGGTCTTTCTGCGCCGAGCTCGCCGACCAGACGAAAGAATGGATACCAATGCGCGACATGTTCGTCTCCGTCTGCGGGGATGAGGCGCGGCCGGGTCGACCCGGCCGCGCCAGCCTTTGGCAGCGCTAGCGGGCCGCGGTCCAGCCCTTGTAGTCCTTAAGGTTCTCGGCGGTGATCAGCTTCGGGTCGAGCAGGACCACGGGCTCGGCCGGCTTCTTGCCGGCAAGCACGTCTGCCGCCATCTGCAGCGACTGACCGGCCATCACATAGGGATCCTGCGAGGCGGACGCCTTGATCATCGAGGTGCCGGAGGCGAACTCCTTCTCGATGTCGGGAGCGCCGTCGACCGCGGTGAAGATGAATTCCGAGCGGTTGAGCTGCTTGGCCGCGAGCTGAGCGCCGATGGCCGTCGGATCGTTGATGGCGAACACCGCGTCGATCTTGTCGAAGCGGGTGAGCAGCGACTGGAACACCTTCAGGCCGCCGTCGCGGGAGCCTTCGGCGTTCTGGTCGTCGGACAGGATCTTGATGTCCGGATGCTGCGAGAGAACATCCTTGCAGCCCTTGACGCGCTCCAGGATCGAGGACGATGCCGGGCCGTTGAGGATGACGTAGTCGCCCTTGCCGCCGGTGTGGTCGACCAGATACTGGCAAGCTTCCTCGCCCGCCTTGACGTTGTTGGTCATCACGGTGACGTCGGCGCCCGGTGCCGAAACGTCAAAGGCAGCGACCACGATGCCGGCCGCCTGCGCCTTCTTGACGGCAGGCGCGATCGCCTTGGCGTCGACCGCGTTGAGCATGATCACGTCGACGCCGGCGGCGATGAAGGAATCGATCTGCGAGACCTGCTTGTTGAGATCGTAGTCCGCCGATACCGACGTCACCTCGACCTTGGGATTGATCTTCTTGGCCGCGTCCTCGATGCCCTTGATGGTGGCGACGAAGAAGGGATTGCCGAGCAGGCCGACCGAGATGCCGACCTTGTTGAGGTCCTTGGCCGATGCCGGCGCGACGGCGAGCGCCGCGATGGCTGCGCCGCAGAGCAGTTTGGCGATGGTCTTCATTTACTTGCTTCCTCCGATTGCGCCGCGCCTCTCACGGTGCGTTACAAACAATCCGGCTCGTCCGAGCCGGCGACCAAGGTCAATCACGTTCTTGCGCCGGCCTGGAGCCGGTAACGGTCGAGGGCGACCGCCACGATGATGACCAATCCCTTGATGATGTACTGCCAGATGTCGGAGACACCGGCCAAAATGAGTCCGTTGGAGAGCACCGCGATGATCAGGCCGCCGATCAGCGTGCCCCAGATCGAGCCGACGCCGCCGACGAAGCTGGTGCCGCCGAGGATTACGGCAGCGATGGCATCGAGCTCGTAGGATTGGCCGAGCTGCAGACCGTTGGCGGCATAAAGTCGGGCCGCCGACATCACGCCGCCGAGGCCGGCAAGCAGGCCGGAGACCCCATAGACGAAGAGCAGCACGAGCGGCACCTTGATGCCGGTGAGGCGCGCCGCCTCGGCATTGCCACCCACGGCATAGATCCAGGTGCCGAGCACCGTGCGCTTGAGCACCATCCAGGACAGCACCACCACCGTCAGCGCGATGATGACCAGCCACGGAATGCCGAGCAGCGAGCCATTGCCGATGAAGTCGAACGGCAGGTCGGAATTGAACACGGTGGTGTCCTCGCCGAGCAACCGGGCGAGGCCGCGCACCGCGGTGAGCGAGCCCAGCGTGACGATGAAGGGCGGCAGCCTGACATAGGCGACGAGCAGCCCATTGATGACGCCGAAGCCGAGGCCGACCAGGATGGCGGCGGGAATGCCGAGCATGCCCCAATCCGGCACCAGCGACACCAGCACTGCCACCATCGCCGACGCGGCCAGGACGGAGCCGACGGAGAGGTCGATGCCGCCGGTGAGAATAACGAAGGTCATGCCGGCGGCGAGCACGATGTTGATCGACGATTGCTGGCTAACGATCAGCAGGTTGGTGCCGGTGAGGAAACGCGGGTTGATCAGCTGGAAGGCGGCCGCAAGCAGCACCAGCACGGGCAGCATGCCGAGCGCGGCGAAGGCCGTGCGCAACCGCCGACTCCTGAGCGCCGCCTGGTCCGCTGTCGTCGCTGCCGATGTGCTGTCGGTCATCGCTTCGGTCCTTCCTGGGCCGCTCCCGTCGCAAGTTCCATGATCGCTTCCTGACGAAGTGGCTCGCCGGCCGACGCCGTCACCTCGCCGACGATGGCGCCGTCGCGCATCACCAGCACGCGGTCGGCGACGCCGATCACTTCCGGCAATTCGCTGGAGATCATCAGGATGGCGATGCCCCTGCTGGCGAGATTGTCGATCAGCCGGTAGATCTCCGACTTGGCGCCGACATCGACGCCGCGCGTCGGCTCGTCGAGAATGACGACCTTCGGCTCGGTTTCCAGCAGGCGGGCGAGCAGCACCTTTTGCTGGTTGCCGCCCGACAGCGAGCCGGCATTGGCCTGCGCCGACCTCGTGCGGATCGACAGGTCGGCGACCGCCTTGGCGGCGCGCCGGTCGGCGGCGGCGAAATCGCGGAAGCCGCCGGCGCGCGCATCCCTGGGGAGCACGCCCATGTTGATGTTGTCGGAAATCGACATGTCGAGGAACAGGCCGAGCTCCTTGCGGTCCTCAGTGAGATAGGCGATGCCGGCCTCGAGCGCCTCGCGCGGCGAGGCGATGGCGAGCGGCTTGCAGTCGAGCTTCAGCTCGCCCGCGCTGCGCCGGTCGGCGCCGAAAATCAGTCTGGCGAGCTCGGTGCGGCCGGAGCCGACCAGCCCGGCAAGCGCCAGCACCTCGCCGTGATAGAGGTCGAACGAGCAGTCCTTCAACAGCCTGCCGTCCGACATGCCGCGCACCGACAGCGCCACCTTGCGCTTGCTGTCCGGCGGGCGATGATCCTTCTTGTAGAAGGCCGAGAGGTCGCGGCCGACCATCATCGAGACAAGGCGCGAAGCGTTGAGATCGGCGCGCTCCAGAGTGCCGACATAGCCGCTGTCGCGCAGCACGCTGACGCGGTCGGCGAGCTGGTAGACCTCCTCCATGCGATGGCTGATGTAAATGATGGCGATCCCTTGTGCCTTGAGCGCGGCAATGACTTCGAACAGCCTTTCGGTCTCGCGCGAGGTCAGCGAGGTGGTCGGCTCGTCCATGACGATGATGCGGGCGCTGGTCGACAGCGCGCGGGCGATCTCGACCAGCTGACGCTCGCCGAGCGACAGGCTGGAGACCAGGGCGCGCGCCGAGAAGGAAACACCAAGCCGGCCGATGATGTCCCGGGCACGCCGGTTGCACCGATCGCGGTCGACGATGCCGAACCTGCGCGGCTCGTTGCCGAGGAAGATGTTCTGCGCGACGGTGAGGTTCGGCGCCAGCGATAGTTCCTGGTAGATGACGGCAATGCCGTGGGCGCGGGCCTTGATCGGATCGCCGGTGGCAATCGGCGCGCCGTCGATGAGGATCTCGCCGCCGGCATCGGGCCGGTAGGCGCCGGACAGCACCTTCATCAGCGTCGACTTGCCGGCGCCGTTCTCGCCCATCAGCGCGTGCAGTTCGCCGGCGTTCACGGCGAGCGACACATCCTGCAGTGCGCGGATAGGGCCGAAGGTCTTGGAGATGTGACGCATCTCCAAGACCGGCCTCTGCGTCGCCTCGACATGGGCGGCGGAGCTCATCGCGCACCTCCCGCCGACCGGGCGACGCCGCGCTCGGCAATGAGGCCGCGCCATTGGTCACGGTAGCCGGTCAGACCCCGGAAGCTCGCAGCACGCGCCGGCTGCGGCTTCTCGGCGGCGAATTCGCGGCCGACGCTCTCGAAGGCGAGCGCGGCCGCACCGGTGGCACTGCCTTCCAGCGTGGAGCCCTGCAGGAAAGATTGGCCGGGGCGCAGCGCGGCCAAAAGACCGGCGAGCAGGCCGCCCGCATTGAGGCCGCCATCGACGATGACCGCGCCCAGCGAACGGATCATGTCGAGCGAGAGGTCGACCATCAGCGCGACATAGAGCAGCGCCATGGCCGCGCGTTCCTCGCCATGGGAAACGCTGCCTATGATTTCACCTGCCCGGCCGGGCATCGGGCCGCCCGGGGCAAAGCTCGGCAGGGCCATGACGCCGGCATCGATTGCCTGCTGTATGGAAGCCGGAGCAATGGTGCCTTGCCAGTTGCCGCTGATGGCCGCGAACTCGCGCCCGCCCATGAAACGGATGGTGGGCACCGGGCCGCCGTCTACATCGACATTGACCAGCATGTCGCGGTCGCGGTCGAGCGCCTCGAGCGGGCAGTCCGGGTTGAGGACGATCACCCAAGTGCCGGTCGACACCACGGTGAGCGGCCCGAGTTCCTGCCGCCGATGGACATGGAGCGCGGCGTTGCTGTCATGGACGCCGTTGTGGATGGCGACGGACTTGCCGGCCTTGCCGAAACGCCGCTCCCCGATGACCGCGCCGGCACGGGCGAAGGCCGGCATCCGGCCGCGCCATCCTTCGGCGTCGACCAGCGAGGAGAAGTCGCGCCGACGCGGCGCCCACAGATGCGAATGGCAGCCGAGATAGGACACTTCCGAAACGGCGCGGCCGCCGAAGCGCCAGCTCCAATATTGCGAATAGCCGAGGATCGACGTCGCCGCCGCGAAGGCGCCGGGCTCAACCTCCTGCAGCCACAGCATGTGACGGCCGTAGTTGAAGCCGAGCGGCAGGCGCGGCGAGAAGGTCTCGGCGAAATCGGGAATGCGACGATCGATCCGCGCGGCGATTTCGGCCGGCGGTTCCTGCTCGTAGTCGAGGATCGGATGCGTCAGCGCCATTTCGTCGACCAGGGCGAACGTGCAGCCATGGCCGGACACCATCAGGGCTTCGATGCCATGGCCGTCGACGGCCTCGTTGACCGCAGCGAGCGCCCAGTCATGAAGCGCCGCCTCGTCGAGCACGCTGAAACCATCTTTGCGTATCCAGTCGGGCCTGGTGCGCCGCTCGTCGAGGATGTGCCCGTCCTGTCCGAAGACGAACAGCTTCGAATTGGTCTTGCCGAAATCAAGCACCGCCACCTTCACTGGACGGCTCCCGAGGACGGCGCGATGCGCACCGCGACGCCGGCGTCCTCCAGCATGCGCGCGTCGGCATCGGAAAGACCGTCGTCGGTCACCAGCGTGCCGATGCGCGACAGCGGCAGCGCGACATTGCGGGCGTGGATCGACAGCTTGCGGCTGTCGGCCAACACCACGATCTGGTCAGCGCAGAGGCTGAGATCGACGATCGAGCGCACCAGGAGAGGATGCGATTCCAGCACGCCTTCATGACCGAGACCCTGCGCGCCGAGGAAGAATTTCGAAGCGTAGAAAGGCACCGATTGGGTGAGCGAATGGATGATGCCGGGTTCGCGGTGCAGGTCGCCGCCGGCGATGGTGAGGCTGCAGTGGCCGTGATCGCAGAGATAGGCCGCGAGCGGCATGGAATTGGTGAAGAGGCGGATATTGCGCTCGGCAAGCCTGACGCCAAGCTGGAAGCAGGTCGAGCCGCCATGGACGATGACGGCATCGCCGTCGCGCACCATGGTCGCGGCGACGGCGGCGATCTGCCGCTTGGCGTCGACCGCCAGATCCCGGTTCTCGTCATAGGGCCTGGCATAGGCGACGCTGGCGTGGGCCGCGCCGTCGAGAGCCGATATGCCGCCGTAGACCTTCCGCGCCTCGCCGGCCTCGTCGATCTTGTCGATGTCGCGCCTGACCGTCGCGGCCGACACTCCAAGACGCTCCTGCAGTTCGCGCACCGACGCGAAGGGGCGGTCGCGCAACAGCTCGACGATCTGACGCTGGCGGCCGGAGTCGCTCAAGTCTTTCCCTCCCGAGATGCCATTTTCCACGGCAATTGGCGCAACTTACTCAACACCAGGCGGAATGCAAGTTATTTTGACGATACTAGATCACTGTTGACGTAAGTCGCTCGCATCTGCGATATCAGCGCCGAACGCTCCCCGACGGGAGATGATGCCGGACCCGATCAAGCCATCGGAGGACAAGCGCCATGGCGACTGAAGCTGACGCGCAGGAACTGGCCGCCTTGCGGGCGCTTTCGGCAAGGATCGGCAGCAATCCGCATCTGACCCAGGCGGCCGGCGGCAACACTTCGCTGAAAGCCGGCGATACGCTGTGGATCAAGGCTTCCGGAACCTGGCTGAAGGATGCCCTATCCGACGACATCATGGTGCCGGTGGCGATGACGCCGCTGATCGAGGCCGTCAAACGGCACGATCCGGCCGCGGACAAGCCGCAGGCCTTCGCCATCGATGCGCTCAATCCGCGCGGGCTGCGCCCGTCGATCGAGACCACGGTGCACGCGTTGATGCCGCAGCGGGTCGTGCTGCATGTCCATTGCGTGGATACCATCTCGCTCGCGGTCCAGGCCGATTGTGAAAGCGAGGCCGCGCGGCGTCTCGAGGGCATCGAATGGGCCTATGTTCCCTATCGCCGGCCGGGCCTGCCGCTTGCCCAGGGCATTGCCGAACGGCTCCGGCCCGGAGTCGACGTGCTGATCCTCGGCAATCACGGGCTGGTCGTGGCCGCCGAGACCGTGGCCGAGGCGGAGCGTCTGCTGCATCGGGTCAGGTCGCTTCTGGCGCGCCCGGCGCGAGTGATGGCGAGACCGGATGTCGAGGCCCTGACGGCGCTTGCCGGAGACAGCGGCTACAGATTGCCGGCAGATGCCGAGGCGCATGCGGTGGCGCTCGACGTGGACAGCTGCCGCATGGCCGAAGCCGGCAGCCTCTATCCGGACCATGTCATCTTCCTCGGCCAGGGCTCGGTGCTGGCAAGACCCGGCGAGCAGGTTGCCGATGTCGCCGCGCGGCTGGGCGAAGACCCGGTCGCGGTCCTCTTTCCCGGCGCCGGCGTGCTGATGCGCGGCGACGCCAGCTCGGGCGCGGACGCCATGCAGCGCTGCCTTGCCGACGTGACTGTCCGGATCGACATCACGGCGCGGCTGAATTACCTCACCGCCGCCGAGAATGACGAACTGATCAACTGGGATGCCGAGCAGTATCGCCAGAAACTCAACGCGGCGGGCTAGGCGCATGGCGCCGCTTGCCATAGGCATCGACGTCGGCACCTCCGGGTCGCGGGCTGTCGCGATGCGGCCGGATTTTTCAATAGCAGCGCATGCCGCAGCACCGCTCGAACGCTTCGGCGCGAACGGGCGCGATCCCGCCGTCTGGTGGGCCGCGGTCGAGGCGACGCTGAAGGAGCTGCTCTCCGGCATTGACCGCGCGGCGGTGCGCGCGATCGCCGTCGACGGCACGTCTGGCACCCTGCTGCCGGTCGACGGCGCCGGGCTGCCGCTGGCCGAGCCGCTGATGTACAACGACAGGGTTCCGGACGACGCGGTCCTCGCCGCGATCGCCCGTTGGGCGCCGGAAACAAGCGCCGCGCATGGGGCGACATCGGGCCTCGCCAAGGCGCTCTGGTTCCAGCGGCTGCCCGGCGTCCATGCCGTGCTTCACCAGGGCGACTGGATCGCCGGGCAATTCTCAGGCCGTTTCGACGTCAGCGACGAGAACAACAGCCTGAAGACCGGCTATGACGCCGAGGCGCGACGCTGGCCAGACTGGATCGCGGCGACCGGCATGCGCATGGCGCTGCTGCCCGCGGTCGTCAGGCCGGGCAGCGTCACCGGCACCCTTACGGCCGCCGCCGACCTGTTCGGGCTGCCGCGCGAGGTGGCGATTGTTGCCGGCACCACGGATGGCTGCGCCTCATTCCTGGCGACGGGCGCCACAGGCGTGGGCGAGGGTGTCACCGCGCTCGGATCGTCGCTGACCATCAAGATCCTGTCCGGCCGGCCGATCTTTGCGCCGCGCTATGGCATCTACAGCCATCGGCTGGGCGACGCCTGGCTAGCGGGGGGCGCCTCGAACACCGGAGGCAAGGTTCTTGCCCAGCATTTCACGCTGGACCGCATCGTCGAGCTCAGCGCCGCGATCGATCCCGCAACCCAGACCGGCCTCGACTACTATCCGCTCGGGGTACCCGGCGAGCGTTTCCCAATTGCCGATCCTTCGCTGCAGCCGCGCCTGCTGCCGAGGCCGGCATCCGACGCCGACTATCTCAAGGCGATGCTGGAAGGCATCGCGGCCATCGAGGCGCTCGGCTATCGGAGGCTTGCCGAACTCGGCGCGCCGAAGCTCACCTCGGTGCGCAGCGTCGGCGGGGGCGCCGCAAATGCCGCCTGGACCGCGATCCGACGGCGCAAGCTCGGAGTCGATTTCCTGCCCGCGCTCTCAAACGAAGCCGCCGCCGGCACCGCGCGGCTGGCCCTGATGGGCGCAAAGGAAGCGGGGCTGCTTTGAGCGCGAAACAGGCCAAACATCTCGACGGGATCGCAGCGCTGGCCGAACGCTACGGGGTCTTCCTGCTCGACCAGTTCGGCGTGCTGCATGACGGCAGAGAGCCTTATCCCGGCGCGGTCGAAGCCTTGTCGGCGCTGAAGCGCGCCGGCAAGGCGGTGGTGCTGATCTCGAATTCCGGCAAGCGGGCGGCGCCCAACGAGCGGCGGCTGCTCAAGCTCGGCTTCGAGGCCGGGAGCTGGGACCATTTCGTGTCGTCCGGCGAGGTGGCCTGGCGAAGGTTCAAGGGCATGGTGGGCTCGGGCGCCTTGAAGCCCGGCACAAGATGCCTGCTGGTCAGCCGCGACGGCGACCGTTCGGCAATCGAAGGCCTCCCCCTGACCGTAACCGACAGCGGCGACGACGCGGAGCTGGTGCTGCTCTCGGCCAGCGAGGGCGATCGCTACGATCTCGATCATTACAGCGCGCTGCTTGGCCCGGCCGCAGCGCGGCGGGTGCCGTGCTTCTGCACCAATCCCGACCGGATCATGCTGACCGCGGTTGGCCCGCGTTTCGGCGCCGGCGAGATCGCCGGCCTCTATGAGCGCCTCGGCGGCAGCGTCAGCCGCATCGGCAAGCCTTACCCGGCGATCTTTGAAGCGGCGCTGGGGACGGCCGGAAATCCGGCGCGCGACAACATTGTCTGCGTCGGCGACAGCATCGAGCACGACATCGCAGGCGGGGCCGGTGCAGGCGTGGCGACCGTGCTGGTCTTGTCCGGGATATTGGCCGATAGCGGCGATCTGGCCGGACTGTACCGAGAGCTTGGCGCGTGGCCCGATTACACTCTCGACGCCTTCCGCTGGCGCTGACCTATCCGATGCGAGCGCCGCTTTCCGGGTCGAACAGATGCAGCGCGGCCGGATCGGCTGACAGCCGCACGGTGTCGCCCGGCCTGACATTGCTGCGGCCCATGACGAAGACGCAGACCTGCTGATTGGCCAGCCTGACATAGAACTGCGTCGAGAGGCCCAGTGGCTCGACCACCTCGACCTCGGCCTTCAGGGCGCCGTCGTCGATCAGCTTGATATGCTCGGGCCGCAGCCCGACGGTCAGCGCATCGCCATCCGTCAATGGCAGGCCGTCCGGCAGCCTGAGCTTGTGGCCGTCGGCCAGCACCGCATCGACCTTGCCGCCCTTGGCGACCTTGGCCGGCAGGAAGTTCATCCCCGGCGAGCCGATGAAGCCGGCGACAAAGGCATTGGCCGGGCGGTCGTAGAGCTCCAGCGGGTGGCCGACCTGCTGCACATAGCCGTCATGCATGACGACGATACGGTCGGCCATGGTCATCGCCTCGACCTGGTCGTGGGTGACATAGACCGAGGTGGTCTTGAGCTGCTGGTGCAGCGCCTTGATCTCGGCGCGCATGTGGACGCGCAGCTTGGCGTCGAGGTTCGACAGCGGCTCGTCGAACAGGAACACTTTCGGGTCGCGCACGATGGCGCGGCCCATGGCGACGCGCTGGCGCTGGCCGCCGGAGAGCTGGCGCGGGAGGCGGCCGAGGAAGCTATCCAGGCCCAGACGCTTGGCCGCGGCGCCGACCCTGCCATCGATCATGGTCTTCTCGGCCTTCTTCAGCATCAGGCTGAAGCCCATGTTCGAGGAGACGTCCATGTGCGGATAGAGCGCGTAGGACTGGAACACCATGGCGATGTCGCGGTCTTTCGGCGCGACGTCGTTGACCAGGCGCTCACCAATGCGGATCTCGCCGCCGGTGACCTCCTCAAGCCCGGCAATCATGCGCAGCAGCGTGGACTTGCCGCAGCCGGACGGACCGACGAGGACGACGAACTCGCCGTCAGCGATCTCGAGATCGACGCCGTGCAGGATGCGCAGCGCGCCGTAATCCTTCTCGACATGTTGCAGGGTGACGGAAGCCATCTTTTATCCTTTGACCGCGCCGGCGGTGAGGCCGGTGACGAGATAGCGTTGCAGGAAGGCGAAGAAGATGCAGACCGGGATCAGCGCCAGGATCGAGGCGGCCATCATCTGCCCCCAGTCGACGGCGAATTTGCCGATGAAGGTGAGCAGGCCGACGGCAAAGGTCTTCTGCTCATCGCTGGAGATCAGCATCAGCGCGAACAGCAACTCGCTCCAGGCGGCGGTGAAGACGAAGCCGAGCGTCGCGCCCATGCCGGGCAAAGTCAACGGGACGATCACCCGGCGCATCGCCTGGGCACGCGTGCAGCCGTCGATCATCGCCGCCTCCTCCAGATCCTTCGGAATGCCGTCGAAGAAGGACTGCATGAGGAAGGTGGCGAAGGCGGTGTTGAAGGCGGTGTAGATGATGATCAGGCCGGTCAGGCTGTTGGTGAGGCCGAGATCGCCCATGATACGATAGATCGGCGGAATGACCATGACGAGCGGGAAGGTCTGGGTCAGCAGCAGCAGGATGGCCAAGGTAGCCTTGCCACGGAAGGCGAAGCGCGACATGGCGTAGCCAGCCAGCGTGGCGATGACGGTGACCAGTGCCGCCGTCGATACCGAGACGATGACGCTGTTCAGGAAATAGCGCGGGAAGTCGGAGGCTTCGAGCACGGTGTCGAAGTTGCGCAGCGTCATCTCAGACGGCCAGAAGGTGATGCCTTCGGAGTAGAGCAGCCGCTCCGGCGTCACCGAGATCTTCAGCGTCCAGAAGATCGGGAACAGCGCGAAGATCACGTAGGCGGCAATCGCGCCGTAGAGACCGATGCCGCCGGCAATGCGCGAGGAGGTGGAGCGTCCGGCGATCATCAGACGTGCCTCACCAACGTGCGGCGGATGGCGATCAAGCCGATCGCATAAGCAATCAGCAGCACCAGCAGCAGCACCGCGACCGCCGAGGCATAGCCCTTATCCAGCGATTTGAAGGCGCTGACATAGATGTAGACCGGCACCGTGCTGGTCGAGCCCGCCGGTCCGCCCTCGGTCATGACAAAGATGAGGTCGGCGAAGGTGGCGATCCAGATGGTGCGCAGCATGACGGTGATGACGATGGTCGGAGCCAGGAAAGGCAGCGTCACCTTGGTGAAGCGCTGCCAGGGCGAGGCGCCGTCGATGGCGGCGGCCTCGTGCAATTCGGACGGGATCGACTTCAGCGCCGCCAGCAGCGTAATGGCGAAGAAGGGAATGCCGAACCAGATGTTGGCGACGATCGGCCCCCACATGGCGGTGGCGGGATCGGACAGCACATTGGTCGGCTCGGCCTTCAGCCCGAGCGCGAAGAGCCAGTGCGGCAGCGGCCCAATGATCGGGTTGAACAGCCACGCCCAGGTGAGGCCCGACAGAAAGGAGGGCACCGCCCAGGGCAGGAACACCACCGCCTGCACTATCCTGCGGCCATGGAACGGCTTGTCGAGCAGCAGCGCCAGGCCGAGCCCGAGGAAGAACTGGAAGAACAGGCTGGCGACCGTCCACCACAGCGTGTTGACCAGCGCCTGGCCGAGCACGGCGTCGGAGAGCATCGCCTCATACTGACCGAGGCCGACATATTCCGATTTGAAGGCAGAGAACTTACGGAACGAATAGCCGATGCCGATGATCAGCGGCACCAGGAGCACCACGACCAGCAGGACGATTGCCGGCGACAGATAGAGCCAAGGCTCGATCGCCGCCTTGCTCAGCCGCTTGTTGCGCGGCCTGGCGGCGGATCGGATTTCGGACACGGCGTAGGTCATGCGGTGCTCGCGGTAAGTAGTGGGTGCCGGCGCAGACGACAGCGCCCTTCTCCCCGTTCACGGGCAGAAGATGCCGGCAGGCAGATGAGGGGCGGAGCCAGCTTCTCGGAACTCGGCGCTGCCCCTCATCCGTCACTTCGTGACACCTCTCCCCGTTGAACGGGGAGAAGGCAGAGTGGGCGTCACTTCTTATTTTTCGCCAGCCAGGCCTGCTGCTCCTTGGTCAGGAACGCCGCCCATTCGTCGGCCACCTGCTTGGCGGGCTTCTGGCCGAGCAGCACTTCCTGGAAGTTCTTGATCGCCACCTGGTCGACGAAGTTGCCGAGGTTTTCCAGATGCGTCGGCGGCGTCACCATTTCATATTTGGAGCTGTCGCTCAGCTCGGTGAACCAGCCCTTGAACTGCTCGGTCTTGAAGTGAGCGTCCTGGTCGGCGCCGTTGTGGATCGGGACGACCCCGACTTCCTTTGCCCATTCCAGATTGTCCTTGGGCGACAGAAGCGTCGCCATCAGCTTCCAGCTCTCTTCCTTGTGCTGGGAGTTGGCGAACATAGCCCAACCTGCATAGCCCAAGGTCGGGTAGGACTTGCCGCTCGGTCCGACCGGCAACGGCGCCACGGCGAAGTCGTCGGCGCTCATCTTGTCGGCGATGCCCAGCAGCGCGTCGGGATCCTGGTTGAGCATGGCGCAGGTGCCGGAATAGAAACCGGTCACCGTCTCGTTGAAGCCCCAGCTCACGGAATCCTTCGGCGCCAGGCCGTTCTTGTACATGTCGGCCAGCATCTGCAGGCCCTTGACCGAGCCCTCGTCGTTGATGGTCGAGGTGCCGTCCTCGGTGAAATAGCCGCCCTTGCCGTCGGCGATGTTCATGAACATGTGCATGCCGTTGAAGGCGCCGGGGCCGCCGCGCAGGCAGTAGCCGTATTTGCCGGGGATGGCGGAGATCTTCTTGGAGAACTCGACGAACTCGTCGAGCGTTGCCGGCGGACGGTCGAGACCCGCTTCCTTGAACAGCTTCTTGTTCCAGAACAGCGCGTTCACATAGTAGCCGTAGGGGATCATGAACTGCGTGTTGTTGACGGTAGAGCCGAATTGCTTGGCGCGGTCGCCGAGCGTCTTGGCGTCGTCCCATTTGGCCATGTAGGGGCCGAGATCCTCGAGCTGGCCGTTGTTGGCGTAGAGGCCCATCCAACGTTCCGGCATCTCGACCACGTCGGGCGTGTCGCCGGCCTGGACCATGGTGAGAAACTTCTCGAACGCCTGGCCCCAGGGCAGCGAGACGAGCTCGACCTTGATGCCGGGATTGGCCTGCTCGAACTCGGCGATCTGCTTCTTCAGGAATTCGGTGCGCGGCGGACTGGTGATGACCTCGACTATCTTAATGGTGGTGTCGGCCAGCGCGGCCCCGGCGGAGATCGCCAGGCCGGCAACGGCGGCAAGCATGAATGTCAGTCTTTTCATGTTCGAAACTCCCATTTTGTACTCTGGTTATCTTCTTGCCTTGTCGAAGGCCTGGGCGATGTCCGTCCAGAGGTCCTCGACATTCTCCAACCCGACATTGAAGCGGATGGTTCGGGGGCTGACGCCGAAGCGCGCCATCGAATTGAGACCCGGCGTCTGCTCGAGCGAAGCCTTTGCCGGCACGACCAGGCTTTCGTGGCCGCCCCAGCTGACGCCGATGCGGAACAGCCTGAGCGCATCGACGAAAGCCGGAATGTCGACATCCTCGGCGACCTCGAAGGAGAACAGCCCGGCATAGCCGGCAAGTGTCTGCTTGCCGGGATGGTTGGAATAGGCAGGGTGGTTGACCCGCTCAACCTTGCCATGTGCTTTCAGCCGCTCGGCCAGCATGAGCCCGCTCTTCATATGATGCGGCAGTCTGAGCGGCAGCGTGCGCAGCCCGCGCAGCAAGAGCCAGCCCTCGAAAGGCGACAGCTTGCCGCCGAGCGAGGAATAGGTCTGCTCGTTGATGTGCCTGATATGCGCGGCCGAGCCGGCCACCACGCCGGCAACGGTGTCGCTGTGGCCGCCGAGGTACTTCGAAGCCGAATGCAGCACCAGATCGACACCGTGCGAGATCGGCTTCTGGAAGACAGGCGTGGCCCATGAATTGTCGAGGGTGGTGACGATGCCCTGTTCCTTCGCCAGCCGCGTCAGATGGGCGATGTCCTGCAACTCGAACATCATCGAGGTCGGACTTTCGAGATAGAGCAGCTTGGCGCCGGGAAGCGCCGCCGCCACGGCGTCGGGATCGGAACCGTCGACATAGTCGACCTTGATCTGCAAGCGCGGGAACAGCCGTTCGAACAGCCGGTAGGCATCGCCGTAGCAGTTACGTACGGCAACCATGCGCTGGCCGGCGCCGACGAAGGCGAGCACCGTGGCGCTGATGGCCGCCATGCCGCTTGAGAAGCCGCGCGCGGCCTCGGCGCCTTCGAGCGCCGCGACACGCGCCTCGAACTCCATCACCGTCGGATTGTCGCCGCGCGAATAGATCGGCTGGCGGCGACGGCCGGCGAAGGTGTCGGCCATGTCGGCATAGCTGTCGAAGGTGAACAGAGACGTCTGGTAGATCGGCGGCACCACCGCCCCGCCGGGAAACGGATCGTCATGGGCGAGAAGCGTGGCGGCCTCGCCGAGATAGTCGCTGGCCAGAGAAGCCGGGTCGAAACCGGTCGGGTGCTCGTTCATCTGCGGTCCGAAAGTTTGAGGTTGGCGGCGCCGCGCTTCAGGTCGTCCTCGACGGTGGCGATGAGCTTCAGCGCCTCGTCGCGGGCCCCGTCCGGATCGTGCGCGGCGATGCAGTCGAAGATGGTGCGGTGATAGGGAAAGCTGGCATGGCCGAAGTCGCGCACGCCGAGCGGATGTTCCCAGAAGCGGTGGAACATCTCGTACATGGCGGCGATGATCTGCTCGAACAGCGGATTTCCCGAGGCACGGAAGACCGCCTGATGGAATTCCCAGTCCTCCTCCGACGACATGCCGGCGCGGGTGTGGAAGGCCTCTTCCATGATGTCGAGCTTGCGTTCGATCTCTGCGATCTCGGCCTTGCCGGCGCGGACGGCGCAAAGGGCGGCGGCCTCGGCCTCCAGCGCGCGGCGGATCTCCAGCGTGGACATCAGGCCGGCGAAATCATTGCCGCCGGCCAATGTCAGCGGCATGTGCAACATATCGGGCGAGACGGCCGCCTTGAGATAGGTACCGCTGCCCTGCCGCCGCTCAACCAGGCCCAACCCTTCCCAGCGGGTGAGCGCTTCGCGCACCGTGTTGCGGCTGACCTTGAGACGCTCCGCCAGGATGCGCTCGGTCGGCAGCTTTTCACCCGGGCCAAGGGCCTCCTGCCTGACGAAGCCCGCCAACGCCTTGAGCACCGCGTCGTCGCGGGCCGTGGTCTGGATGGGCGGCAGGAGATCGGTCACGCCAAAACCTAAAGTGGTTCAATGGTCCAACCAATTTCTGCACGCACTACGACATGAGTCAATCATTTTTTCTGGAGTCGTCACCTGATGTAGTGACCGTGAAGTTCAGATCGGTCACGGCTGAACCGGTCAGGTCGCCGCCGACCGCGCCTTCTCGCGCCAGTTGGCTGGGCTGAGCGCGGTAACGCGCCGGAACTCGCGGTTGAAATTCGATTTGGTCTGGAAGCCGGATTCCAGCATCGCAGCCGTCACGGACAGGTCGGTTTCGTGCAGCAGCCGACAGGCTTCGGCGACGCGGAAATCGTTGATGTATTGCGAAACGTTCTTGCCGGCGAGCCGGTTGACCGCGCCGGATATGCGGCGGGCCGGAACGCCAGCGCGCCGCGCCAGGCGCGACAAGGTCAGGTTTTCGTCGCGCGAGAGTTTCTGCTCGACCAGCAGCTTGTCTATGCGGTCGAGGACCTCGCGATCCTGCGCGGCGATGGATGCGGCCTCAGTTTCGATGGGAGGCATCGGAGTTGCCCGTGCGCGGGCAGCGACAATGGCAGTGATACCGAAGAGAAAGAGACCGAGAAGGTTCGCATTGCTGACCAGGAAGGCCGCGTTCTTGCCCCTGCTCCATTCGAAATCCAGGAGCACCACCAAATCGAACAGGGCCGACAGACAAAGCGATGCGGCTGCGATGACGAGCGCGCGATGCGCGGCTATTGCGCCGTCGAAGCGTGCCTCGTCCAGCGCGTCCGGGCCGGCGCGGCCAAGGCTGAGCACAGCCAATGCGTAGCCCACGAAGATCACGATCAAGGCAGCATCTATCAACGCGGGAGCCAGCAGCAACAGCCCGACGATGACCACCGGGGGTGCGGCATGAAGCCAGCGGACACCGTCCGCTTCCGCCGCATCGTGATGGATCAAGCTGCGAAAGCTCGCCAGGACCAGCGGCGGCAGGCAGCTCGCCACCACAGGCATCAAAAAGCGCAAATCCAGGACATCATAGCCCCAGCGCAAGCCGACGAGGATAGATTGCACAGCGCACAACCCCACAAGGGCCAGGAATGGACGGTTGGCTTGCGACGACTGCTCGCCCTGCAGGATCCTGACAAGCAGGATCAGCAGCAGCAGGGCGACGACGAAGGGCAGAGGAACGAAAATCACGGCAGTCTCGAGACAAATCGGGAGGCACGGATAATGGCCCAGATCGCGATCGAGAACGACCTCGATCGCGATCGAGGACGCAGCTTAGGGACATTATCGGCAAATCATCGCCGGTCTTTTCAACCGAGCGAGGTTTTCATGACACTCTCCCGTTTGCTTTCCGCGGTAGTGCTTACAGTCGCGTTCTCCGCAGCCAGCCAGGCTGCCGAGATCGGCATGCGCGAAATCTTCGTGGCCGCGCCAGAACGCGGCCGCGACCTCCAGGTGTTTGTCTGGTATCCGGCCGAGGCCGGCGGCGAAGCCGTTCTGCTGGGCGACAACAAGGTATTCAAGGGCGTGCCGGCCCTGAAGAATGCGCCGCTCGTCAAAGGACGCTTTCCACTCGTCGTGCTGTCGCACGGGTCGGGCGGCCGTGTCCAGGGAATGGCCTGGCTGGCAACGGAACTCGCCAGGGCGGGCTTTATAGTCGCCGGTCCCAATCACCCCGGCACGACCAGCGGTGACTCGACCCCAGTCAACACGCCCAAGGTGTGGGAACGCACGCAGGACCTTTCCGCGGTGATCGACACGATGACGACCGACCCGACCTGGAGCAGCGCCGTCGACAGCGGCAAGATCGGTGTCCTTGGCTTCTCGCTCGGCGGCGCGGCGGCGATGGAGATTGCCGGCGCCCGCGCCAGCCTCGACGCCTATGCCCAATATTGCGACGAATACAAGAAATGGGACTGCGCCTGGTATGCCGGCGGCATCGGCTATCTCAACGACGTGGTCGTGCATGTCGACAAGCTCGACCTGCGGACGATCGACAAGACACGCTTCGATCAATCAAACCTCGACCCCCGCGTCAAATCGGCCGTGCTGATCGATCCCGGCCTTGCCCTGGCTTACGATGCCGAAAGCCTGAAGGCGGTCACGATCCCGATGGATTTCATCAATCTGGGCAGCGCCGACACGATCCCCGACGGGGTGATTGCCGATAAATTGGCGGCGCTGACGCCGCGCGGGACCTATGCCACCGTCAAGGGCGCAATCCACTTCAGCTTCCTGCAGGAATGCAAGCCGGGCGGCGCCGAACTGCTGAAGGAATCCGGTGAAGTCGACCCGATCTGCGCCGACGGCGGCAGCCGGTCACGCGCCGACCTTCACGCCGAGCTGGTCGGCCTGATACGGAGCGACCTGCAGCGAGCCTTCAAGGACCCGATGTGATTGGATGGCGGCGTGGCCGGCTTCGGTCAGCGCGTAGATGCCGCGCTCGGCCCTGGCGAACCAGCCATAATAATTGTGCAGCAGGATGCTGGCCGCGCGTGTTGAAATGCTTTTCAGATCGCGCGGCCGTTTGGGGCCGTCGGCCATGGCGGCGGCGCAGGCGATCGCTTCCTGCCGGTAAGCGGTCATGATCGGCTTTCGCGTGCTGCCGCCGGTAGCCGGATCGCCCTTGCGGCGCTGATGCTCCTCGACCAGACGCGAGCGCCCGGCGCCGTCGCGGATCGCGCCGTGGCGGCAGGGCTGCGGGGCTGAGCAGCAGCTCGACCTCGCCCTTGCCGCCGACACCAAGCAGGCCGAAGCCGAGCCGCCGGCAAAGCGCGCGAAAACGGCGGTCGTGCTCGCGACCTTTGCCGCGCGCCGACATGCGAGCAGCGAGCCAGACCTCGTCGCAGGCCGCCGCGCGATCGACGCCCTGTAGCACGAGCTCGAGATTGAACTGCAGCTTCAGCTCGCAGATGACCACCACCGGCGGCTCACCACCGCGCAGCCCAACGACGTCGCAGCCGCCGATCTCGCCCTTGACGGTGAAGTCGAGGCTCTCGAGGAAGCGCTTCACCGGGGCGTAGAGGGACGTCTCCTGCATTGCAGAGGCATAGCCGATTCGCCTTCACCCGGCACAGGTTGAAGCGATCAGGTGAGGCTGGACGAAACTCGATTCATGAGGCGGCCGCAGGAAGTCGCGGGGGCGGCGGAAAGCAGGGTAGCCCCAATGGAGAGCGCCGCCTCGTCGACGCGAAAGCGCGGATGATGGAGCGGATAGACCGCGCCGGCTTCCTCGTTACGGATGCCGAGCCGGAAATAGACCGACGGGCACTTCTCGCTGTAGAAAGCAAAATCGTCCGCGGCGGTCCAGCCCGGCGCGCCGACCACGCCCTCTTGTCCCAGCAGATCGGCGCCAGCCTTGCGGATGATCTCGACCATGTCGGGGTCGTTGATCACCGGCGGCTCACCGCGCTGCAGGTTCACCTCGGCGCTGGCGTTATGACATGCCGCCACGCCCTCGACGATCTGGCGCAGCCTCCTCCAAGCATACTGGCGGGTCGCCTCGTGGCCGCTGCGGATCGTGCCTTTCAACCTGGCCTCGGCCGCGATCACATTATAGGCGCCGCCGCCCTCGATGCCGGTGATGGAGACGACCAGCGGATCGTAGGGATCGATCTCGCGCGAGACGACCTTCTGCAGCTCCGTCACGATCGAGCAGGCGACGGCGATGGCGTCGACGCCCTCCGACGGCTTGGCCGCGTGCGCGGAACTCCCGGTCACCCTGATGTCGAACGTGTCGCAGGCGAGGGTATACGGCCCCGGGCCCACCGCGATCTTGCCCGTCGTGGTGTAAGGATCGACATGGATGCCGATCGCGGCGTCGATATCGTCGAGCAGCCCTTCCGCCACGACGCGCCGACCACCCAGCGGCTCCGCCTCCTCGGCAGGCTGGAAGATGATCCTCACCGTGCCGCTGAAGGACTGCTTCTGGCGCTCCAGCATAGCGGCGGCAGCATAGCCCATTGCCGCGTGGGCGTCATGGCCGCAGGCATGCATGACGCCTGGACGCTCGGAGCTGAACGGCACGCCGGAGGCTTCCGTGATCGGCAGCGCATCGATGTCGGCCCGGATCACCACCTTGCGGTTCGAAGGCGCCGCCGTGCCGACGATCTCCACGGCGAGACCGAAGCCGGCCACCGGCCTCACGCCATGCAATCCGGCTTCCTCCAGCGCATGCTTGAGATAGGCCTGCGTCTCGCGCTCTTCGTTGGAGAGCTCCGGGTTGCGGTGGAGATGGCGCCGGATCTCGATCATCCGGCGCTCCAGAGCGGGGTCCATCAAGCCATTGCCGGCTTCAGCGCTTGACATGGATTTCTCGCGGGAAGCTGGTCAGCGTCTCGCAGCCATTGGCAGTGACGAAGATCGTTTCGCTGATTTCGATGCCCCAGCCGTCCATCCACATGCCGAGAATGGAATGAAGCACGTTGCCAGGCTTCAGGATGGTCTTGTCGCCCTGGCGCAGGCTGATCGTGTGCTCGCCCCAGTCGGGCGGATAGGCGGCGCCGATCGAATAGCCGATGCGCGACTCCTTCTTCAGGTCGTAGCGCTGGATGACCTTGCGCCAGCTTGCCTCGACGTCTTCCGCCACCGCGCCGGGCTTGATCGCGGCGAGCACGGCGTCCATCCCTTCCAGCACGGCCTTGCCCGTGTCGCCGACCTTGGCGGGCATGGCGCCCAGCTGAAGCGTGCGCGCGAGACCGGCGGCGTAGCGGCGCACGACACCGGCGAGTTCCAGCGCGACGGTTTCGTTCTCGCCGAAGCGGCGGTCGCTCCACATGATGTGCGGGGCCGAGGCGTTCTCGCCGCCAAGGATGGTCGGCGGCAAAGCGGTGATGTCGCCGGCGAAGTCCGGCGAGCCGGCTATTTGTGCCGCCTGGATCTTGGCGATGGCGTCGCATTCGCGGACGCCCGGCGCAATCACCTCATAGGCCGCACTGACCGCCGCCTCGGCCAGGCGCGCGGCCTTGCGCAGGTAGGCGATCTCGGCCTCCGACTTGACACTGCGGATCCAGTTCACCAGGAGGTCGGCGTCGTGGAACATCGCGTTGGGCAGGCCGGCGGTCAGGCGGGCATGGGCTTTCGGCGAATAGTAATAGGCCTCGAGCTCGATGCCGATATTGCCGCGCCCCCAGCCCTTCTTGTCGATCCAGCCGGCAATCCAGTCCATCGGATGGCGGTCCGGGCGCTGGACATGGTCTTCAGGGAAGCCGACGACATTCTCCGGCTTCATCCAGGCCGTCAGCAGCCCGCCCGCCGCGTCCATGGCCCGGCCGATCCAGACCGGCTCCTCGTCGCCAAGCGGCACCAGGACCACCTGCGGCGTATAGAACGACCAGCCGTCGTAACCGGTGATGTAGTGCTGGTTGGCAACGTCATTGACGATCAGCAGATCGAGACCGCGCTGCGCCATCTCGGCGCGGATGGCGGCAAGCCTGCTTCGATACTCGGCAAGCGCAAAAGGCAATTGGATCATGCGGATTCGTCCTGTGGCCGGCGGAAGTTCGCTCGACAGTAAAGCGAAGCCCGGCGAGCGTGCTGAACCATGACCGACAAACCGAGGGGGCCATGCGCCAAAGCGCGTCGCGCTGACACGGATTCAGACGGCGCGCTTTTGCCGTTGTCCCAGAACCGCTGCACAATTCTGGTCCGCCTGCATCAGGAGAGTTCTGCCTATTGCTTTGCGAACTGGCCCTTAAAAGTCTGGCCGGCAAGCGCATAGGTGGCGGCCAAAGTTCCATCGGGCAGCATGGTGAAGGTGGCGTCGGCGCCGTTCGGAAGGCGCCCGAGCTTCAATGTGTTCCCGACAATTCTGCCGGCGCCGTCGGCGACCCCCGGCTTGTTCTCGGCCACGTCGCCCCAGGCGTAGCTTACCGTCGCCTGCCCGCCTGGAGACACCGTCAGCACGGCGAGCTTGCCTTCATACAATCCATCCAGCCGTCCGGCCCATATGCCTGAAAACGCGGCATACTTGGCCGGAACGCCCTTGCCGGGAGGAGTGACCGTCAAGGATTGATCCAGCACCGCCGTATCCGGGGAAGCCGGGGCCGCAACGGCAGCCAACGGAGGTTGGGACGGAGGAGGTGGTGGTGTCTCGGAGGCCGATTGGCAGGCAACGAGCGCGAATGTCGCAAAACCAAGCGTCAGAGAAGAAAGTCTGTGTGCCGGAGCCAATCGAGACCAACCCAATTGCGAAATGTAACAACAACAACGCTTAGCTGCGCATATCGCGCATAGTGTACTTCAATTGTATAGCATCCCTCGGTCGCGAAACTCAAGTTTCGCCGACGTCAGACGCGATGAAAAACAGATAGCAGTTTCGTTTGGGGGCCGCTGGCGGCTGTTCGACGAAAGTGCCGGCCGCCACGGGTTTTGGCTGGTGGCCGCTCCGTGCGGCAATAACTGAAGAGCGCCCGCCGCGACGGCGGCTTGCGGGAATGTCGAGAGCGGTCATTGCATCATCCAGGCTTGGCGTGCGGTCTAGGCACGAATGGCGTGCTTGCGCTTGTCCAGGTGAAACCGTTCCCCTCGACGATGTTCGGCCGTTTTGAGGGTATGCACGATTTCGAAAACAAGCGTCGCTCGGACCAGCATTCCGACCGCCGTCGGCCCGGTAAAGGGCAATTCGATTCATGCATGTATGAGCGTGGGCGCACCAACGGCCGCCGGTTCAGCAACGCCCCCACCGTCACGGAAAGTGTTTGGCGAGCATCCGCTCCGGCGCGATGCCGGCCTGGCTTCAGGCGGAAGATCTTGCCGAAAGCCAATCCCTGAACTGCGCTACGGCTCTTCTGATTCCAGGACCCGAAGCGATCACGGCATAGTGGTGACGACCCGTTTCCAACGTCCGGGGAAAAGCAATGGCAAGCCGTCCGGCAGCAAGCGCATGGTCGACGATCGGTCGCCAGCCCAGCGAAATCCCCTCGCCCATCTCGGCCGCTTTTTGGGCAAAGAGCGAATCGTTGACCTCCAGTGCGACGGGCAAATTCGCCGGCACCGGCAATTCAAGAGCTCGCAACCATTCGGCCCAGCCAATCCTCAATCGGTAAGGGTCGACATAGTGGATGAGCGGATGCGACAGCAATTCCGCGACAGACCCGAACGGTCCGTGACGTTCGAGAAACGCCGGGCTGCACACCGGAACAATCTGCTCGGCCCACAACTGGGTGCTGCTGCAAAAAGGCCAGTTGCCGTCGCCCAGTCGAATGTGAATATCGATCCCGGACGATGCGAGCTCCGGGTCGCGATCAAGACACCGGATCTCGATCTGCAGATTGGGATGCTCCTGCCGAAGCCCCGCCAGCTTCGGAAGCAGCCATTCGGTGGCGAGAACCGTGGAAGCGCTGGCAACGATCTTGTCGCGATGCGCCGAACCGGAAATCTCCGCGAGCGTCTCGGAAATGGTGCCAAAGCCGCTTGCCACCGCCGCGTACAGGCGCAGGCCCTGGGTGGTAAGGCTGAGCGTACGGTGCTCGCGCACGAACAATGGATGGCCGAGCGTCACTTCCAGCTGCCTGATGCCATGACTGACCGCAGGCTGGGTTATCGAGAGCTCGCTGGCGGCGGTGGAAAAATTGAGATGGCGCGCTGCCGCCTCGAACAAAATCAAACCGTGCAGCGAAGGGACTGAATGGCGGATCGTGCGGCGGTCGTGGCTCATACGTCCATGAATCTAATTGCTCTTTACCCAACCCGGCCGCGACGGAATTTTGATGTGATCGAAGGCCACCATTCGAGCGCTCCTGCCAACAATCCGATCAGAGAGATTCCAGAGTGTCAACTGATCCGCTTCTTCAGCCCTTGCAGCTCAAGCACCTGACGCTTCGCAACCGACTCATGTCGACCGCCCATGAGCCGGCTTATACGCAAGAAGGCCTGCCGAAAGATCGCTACCGCCTCTACCACGCCGAGAAGGCGAAGGGCGGCATCGCCCTGACGATGATCGGCGGCTCTTCGGTGGTCGACATCGACAGTCCCCAGGCATTCGGGAACATCCAACTCCACAGGGACGATTGCGTGAAATGGCTCCGCGAATTGGCCGACGACGTTCACGAGCACGGCGCAGCCGTCATGATCCAGATGACGCATCTGGGCGCCCGGACGAATTGGAACAAAGCTGACTGGCTGCCCATGATTGCTCCGTCCTCCATTCCGGAGCCAGCGCACCGCAGCTTTCCCAAGGCCATGGAGGATTGGGATATCGAACGGCTCGTCAAGTCGTTCGCGGACGCCGCGGAGCGCGTCAGAGACGCCGGGCTGGATGGGCTCGAACTGGAGTGCGCCTCGCACATCATCGCCCAGTCATGGTCGAAAGGAACCAACAAGCGCGAGGATGAGTATGGCGGCTCGCTGGACAACCGCATGAGGCTGGTGCGCGACATCCTGTCGGCAATCCGCGACAGGATCGGACGTGAATTCGTCGTTGGCGTGCGAATGGTCTGCGACGAGCAATGGGAAAAGGGCCTCTCGGCGGATGAAGGGGTGGAGATCGCCCGCAGGTTGAATGCAGACGGCATGATCGACTTCATCAACGTCATTCGCGGCCGGGCTGCCACTGACGAGGGATTGAGCCGGGTCATTCCGACGATGGGATCGCCGTCGGCGCCCCATCTCGATTTCGCCGGTTACGTGCGCTCGCAGATCAACCTGCCGACCTTCCACGCCGCCCGGATCCAGGACGTCGCAACGGCGCGCCATGCCATTGCGAGCGGGAAGCTGGATATGGTTGCGATGACACGCGCGCACATGGCGGACCCGCATATCGCGAACAAGCTCATCGAGGGACGCGAGCATCAGATCCGGCCCTGCGTCGGCATGGGTTACTGCATCGACTCCATCTATTCCGGGCAGGCTGTCTGCATCCACAACGCCGCAACCGGGCGTGAGGAAACCCTCTCGCACACCGTCGGCCGAAGCTCCAACGGCCGGAAGAAGGTCGTGGTTGTCGGTGCGGGTCCCGGTGGCCTGGAGGCGGCACGCGTCGCCGCCGAGCGAGGCCACGAGGTCGTGGTCTTCGAGGCGGGTTCCAAGGCCGGTGGTCAGGTAGTGCTTACAGCCGCCCTAAAGCGCCGACGCGAGATCATGGGGATCATCGACTGGCGGCTGGAAGAGTGCGCAAGGCTCGGGGTGCAAATCAAATACGATCACTATGCAGGCGTGGACGACGTTCTGGCGGAACAACCGGATTACGTCGTCACCGCGACCGGCGGCATACCCAATCTCGAACTGCTGAGCGGTGGCGAGGATCTCGCAACGACAAGCTGGGACGTGCTCAGCGGCGCCGTCACGCCGACGGGATCGGTGCTCATCTGCGACAGCAACGGTTCTCACCAGGGCATGACCATAGCGGAGTTCATCGCCGCGACCGGCGTCGATCTGGAGCTTGTGACGCCTGAGCGGACGTTGGCGCCGGATATCGGCGCGACGAACTATCCGGTCTATCTCCGGGCCTTGAACGCCGCCAACGCCAGGATCACCCTCAACCTGCGCCTGGAACGGCTCGAACGCAGGGGCAACAAGATTGCGGCAATCTTCGAGGACGAATATGCGAAGCGGCGGATTGAGAAGGAAGCCGACCACGTTGTGGTGGAGTACGGCACGACACCGCTGGACGAACTCTATTTCGGCCTCAAAGACCACTCCATCAACCGCGGCGAGGTGGACCATAAATCTCTTGTGGCGGCCATGCCTCAGACCGTTTCAAGAAACCCCGAGGGAAGATTCCAGCTTTACCGGATCGGCGATGCGGTCGCCAGCCGCAACATTCACGCCGCCGTCCTCGAAGGCTACCGCCTGATGGCGCTGGTGTGATCACCCACTGCACTGGCGGCGAGGTTCGGTAGTTTTTGCCCACGGATGCGAGCCGCATTCGTGGACATCAAAGAAACATTAATCCGGAAGGATGACTGGTGGAGCCAATCGGAATCGAACCGACGACCTCTTGAATGCCATTCAAGCGCTCTCCCAACTGAGCTATGGCCCCACTCCCGGCAGTCGGCCGGCGCCGTTTCCGGCGAAGAGATCCGGCGCAGATGGGAACCGCGCCGTCGTTTAGTGCTGGCGGCTTCTAGCGCCGCCTTCGGTCAAGATCAAGCCTTGTAAGCCGCTTTTTCGTCACAGGCCGAAATGGCCGGCAATCGATCGCGCAGAGGCTGAAACTCAGACCTCGTCCTCGTCGTCGCCGACGCCGATCATATCGGAAACGTCGTCGTCCTCTTCCTCCTCATCGGCAAGGAAGGTGTCGTCGTCATCGTCACCGAGGTCGACATCCTCGTCGTCGCCGAGATCGGGAAGATCGTCGCCGCCGCCCTTGGTTTCGTCGTCCGCATCTTCCAGCGAGACGAGCTCGGCGCCTTCCTCCTCGTTCTCGTCCACTTCCTTGTCGGCGACATCCTCATCTTCCTCGATGGCGGAAATCTTGCCTTCCTCGAAATAGGAACGCGGATAGCTCTTGCCAGTATAGGGAGAGACGATGGGATCTTTGTTCAGGTCGTAGAATTTCCGACCCGTTTCGGGGTCGATGCGTTTGGTGCCAAGTTCGGGTTTTGCCACGGCAAGCCTCGTCAAAAAAAGAATGGTCCCCTTAACCGCAGTTTACGGCGCTGTCAAAGCCAAAAGCCGGCATCGCAAAACCTTGCATTCGAAGGCCTGCGCGAGGGGATGACCATCGCCGCGCGCCGTGATACGAGACCGCCGCAACATGACGAATTGAGCCGGCCCGCCGGCATCTTGCTTGGAAGAAATCATGTCTCACGCTGCCGCTCCGAAGCCGGCCACGGCCCGCAAATCCCCTGCCCTTGCCGGCGTGGCCCGGGTGCCGGGCGACAAGTCGATCTCGCATCGTTCCTTCATGTTCGGCGGCCTCGCTTCCGGAGAGACGCGCATCACCGGCCTGCTCGAAGGCGAGGACGTGATGCGCACCGGCGCTGCGATGAAGGCGATGGGCGCGCACATCGAAAAGAAGGGCGACGAGTGGGTGATCCGCGGCACCGGCAACGGCGCGCTGCTTCAGCCCGAAGGGCCGCTCGATTTCGGCAATGCCGGCACCGGCTCGCGCCTCACCATGGGCCTGGTCGGCACCTATGACATGGAGACGACCTTCATCGGCGACGCATCGCTCTCCGGCCGGCCGATGGCCCGCGTGCTGGAACCGCTGCGCCAGATGGGCGTGCAGGTGCTGAAGGCCTCGCCGGGCGACCGCATGCCGATCACGCTGCGCGGCCCCAAGCACGCCGCGCCCATCACCTACCGCGTGCCGATGGCGTCCGCCCAGGTGAAGTCGGCGGTGCTGCTCGCCGGCCTCAATACGGCGGGCATCACCACCGTCATCGAGCCGGTGATGACGCGCGACCACACCGAAAAGATGCTGAAAGGCTTCGGCGCGAACCTGACGGTCGAGACCGATGAGCGCGGCGTGCGCCACATCTTCATCGAGGGACAGGGCAAGCTTACGGGCCAGACCATCGCCGTACCGGGCGACCCCTCCTCCGCCGGCTTTCCGCTGGTTGCGGCGCTCATCGTGCCGGGCTCCGATATTGTGATCGAAAACGTGCTGATGAACCCGACGCGCACCGGCCTGCTGCTGACGCTGCAGGAAATGGGCGGCCGCATCGACATACTCAACCCGCGCAATGCCGGCGGCGAGGATGTCGCCGACCTGCGCGTGCGTTCCTCGAAATTGAAGGGCGTCGCTGTGCCGGCGGAGCGGGCGCCGTCGATGATCGACGAGTATCCGGTGCTGGCCGTCGCCGCCAGCTTCGCCGAGGGCGAGACGCTGATGCAGGGGCTGGAGGAGCTTCGGGTCAAGGAATCCGACCGGCTGTCGGCGGTCGCCAATGGGCTCAAGCTCAACGGCGTCGACTGCACCGAAGGCGAGGCCTCGCTCGCCGTGCGCGGCAAGCCGGGCGGCAAGGGACTGGGCGCTCATCCCAACGGGCTGGACACGGCGGTGAAGACGCATCTCGACCACCGCATCGCCATGAGTTTTCTGGTGATGGGACTGGCGACCGAAAAGCCGGTGACCATCGACGACGCCAACATGATCGCGACGAGTTTTCCGGAGTTCATGGGATTGATGAAGGGGCTGGGCGCGGAGATCGAGTGACGGGAGATGGGCTGGAACCAAACTGAAATGCTGGCGGGACAGCGGCGCTCGTCTTGTTCATCGCGCCTCATGGGCGGCCAATGAGCGCAACCTTCACCATCGCCATCGACGGCCCGGCCGGCGCCGGCAAGGGCACGCTGGCCCGGCGGCTCTCCGACCACTACCGGCTGAATCTGCTCGACACCGGTCTCACCTATCGCGCGGTTGCCCACAAGCTGCTCGAGCTCGGCCTGCCGCTCGACAATGTCTCGGCGGCCGAAACCGCGGCACGGCAGGTGGACCTCTCGAATCTCGACCGCACGGTGCTTTCGGCGCACGCGGTGGGCGAAGCGGCTTCCAAGGTCGCGGTCATTCCCACTGTGCGGCGCATCCTGGTCGACAAGCAGCGCGCCTTCGCCAAGGCGCCCCCAGGCGCCGTGCTCGACGGCCGCGACATCGGCACGGTCGTGTGTCCCGACGCCGACATCAAGCTCTATGTGACGGCAAGTGCTGCGGTGCGGGCGCAACGCCGGCTGGCCGAGATCGAGAGCATGGGCGGCAGAGCCGATTTCGCCACGATCCTGGCCGACATCGAGCGCCGCGACGAACGCGACATGGGCCGAGCCGACTCGCCACTCAAGCCCGCCCCAGACGCGCACTTGCTTGATACGTCCGAAATGGCTATAGAGGCCGCGTTCCTGGCGGCCATGGCGATCATCGACGACGTCCTGGCCAAGAGAAACAAGGCCTGAGCCGGGTTTCCCATCGCTGCCGATTGTCGGCGGCGCAAAAGATACCCATATCGGGCACGAACCAGCCTGCCAGCATTCTTCATGCGCCGGACTTGCCGCTTTGAGCGGCCAAGGGCTCTTAGCCCGGAACGCCGGCAGGCTCACGCAATGCTAACCCACGGCGCCCGTCCCGCTCGAGATGCGGGGCACTTCAGGAGAAACAATGTCTGCTGCAAATCCCTCTCGCGATGATTTCGCGAGCATGCTCGAAGAATCATTCACCGCCGGCCATTCCGGCGAGGGCCAGGTTGTCCGGGGCACGATCACCGCGATCGAAAAGGACATGGCCATCATCGATGTCGGCCTCAAGGTCGAAGGCCGCGTGCCGCTGAAGGAATTCGGCGCCAAGGGCAAGGAGTCCTCCCTCAAGGTCGGCGACACCGTCGAAGTCTATGTCGAGCGCATCGAGAACGCGCTTGGCGAAGCCATGCTGTCGCGCGAGAAGGCGCGCCGCGAGGAGAGCTGGGTGCGCCTGGAGGAGAAGTTCACCAAGGGTGAGCGCGTCGAAGGCGTCATCTTCAACCAGGTCAAGGGCGGCTTCACCGTCGACCTCGACGGCGCCGTGGCGTTCCTGCCGCGCAGCCAGGTCGATATCCGCCCGATCCGCGACGTCTCGCCGCTGATGCACAACCCGCAGCCCTTCGAGATCCTCAAGATGGATCGCCGCCGCGGCAACATCGTGGTGTCGCGCCGCACCGTGCTCGAGGAGAGCCGCGCCGAACAGCGTTCGGAAATCGTGCAGAACCTCGAAGAGGGCCAGGTGGTCGAAGGCGTGGTCAAGAACATCACCGACTACGGTGCGTTCGTCGACCTCGGCGGCATCGACGGCCTGCTGCATGTCACCGACATGGCATGGCGCCGCGTCAACCATCCGACCGAGATCCTTAACATCGGCCAGACGGTCAAGGTGCAGATCATCCGCATCAACCAGGAAACCCACCGCATCTCGCTCGGCATGAAGCAGCTCGAGAGCGATCCGTGGTCGGAGATCGGCACCAAGTTCCCGATCGGCAAGAAGATTAAGGGCACCGTCACCAACATCACCGACTACGGCGCGTTCGTCGAGCTGGAGCCGGGCATCGAGGGCCTCATCCACGTTTCGGAAATGTCGTGGACGAAGAAGAACGTGCATCCCGGCAAGATCCTGTCGACGACCCAGGAAGTCGACGTGGTGGTGCTCGAGGTCGATCCGGCCAAGCGCCGCATCTCGCTCGGTCTCAAGCAGACGCTGGAGAACCCGTGGGAAGCGTTCGCGCGCAACCATCCGGTTGGCAGCCAGGTCGAGGGCGAGGTCAAGAACAAGACCGAGTTCGGCCTGTTCATCGGCCTCGAAGGCGATGTGGACGGCATGGTCCACCTCTCCGACCTCGACTGGACCCGTCCGGGCGAGCAGGTGATCGAGGAGTACAATCGCGGCGACATGGTCAAGGCGCAGGTGCTCGACGTCGACATCGAGAAGGAGCGCATCTCGCTCGGCATCAAGCAGCTGGCCAGGGACACCGTCGGTGAGGCGGCAAGCAGCGGTGAGCTGCGCAAGAACGCCGTCGTCACCTGCGAGGTCATCGGCGTCAAGGACGGCGGTCTGGACGTGCGGCTGGTCGACAGCGGCCTCGAGACCTTCATCAAGCGCTCCGACCTCAGCCGCGACCGCGACGAGCAGCGCCCCGAGCGCTTCACCGTCGGCCAGAAGGTCGATGCCCGCGTCATCGCCTTCGACAAGAAGACCCGCAAGCTGCAGGTCTCCATCAAGGCGCTGGAAATCGCCGAGGAGAAGGAAGCAGTCGCCCAGTACGGCTCGACCGACTCCGGTGCCTCGCTTGGCGACATCCTGGGCGCGGCGCTGAAGAAGCAGGGCAACTAAGCTCCACTTCGCAAGGCCAAAGAAAACCCCGCCGGAGCGATCCGGCGGGGTTTTTCTTTACGGCAAGATAAACTTCCTGGCGTATTGCCTTGGGCCCGAAGGGAAGGGCTTCCATGGACATGGGCGACTATCGTCCCGCTACGCCATCTTCGCGGGTGCTGCATCTCTACGGCAAGTCGCCGGCCCTGTTCTGCTACTGTGCAACGGCATTGGTGATGATCGCCCTCCGATCATTGGGCTTCAGGCTCGATGGCGATATGGACGACTACATCAAACTCTATGAAGTCCGCACCTTCCTTGAGACGGGAAATATCTTCGACCGGACCCTGCCCGGCATTGTCCAGCCGGAGCCCTATATCTCGCATTGGCCGTGGATCGTGGACTTGCCCTATGCCGCCTTCGCGTGGCTGCTCGCGCCGTTTTTGGGCGCCGAGCCGGCGTTGGCGGCGGCAAGCTTTGTCGTGCCGGTGCTGCTGTTTGCGCCCGCCTTGTATCTCTACAGGCGGCTGATGATTGCCGTGGACATCGGCAGTCCGGCCGTTGCCTTGCCGCTGGGGCTGATCCTGGCCTCGAGCACGTTCTGCGAATACGCCCCAGAGCGCATCGACTATCACAATCTGCAAATATTGCTTCTACTGGCTGCGTTGGTGCTGCTGCTGTCGCAGAAACGCGCTGCTCCGTTGATCAACGGGCTGCTCACAGCCCTGGCGTTCGCGATCAGCGCCGAATTCGCGCCTTTCTATGCGCTGTTGATGGCCGTCTACGCCTTTGACTGGATCACGGACCGTGAACAGGGCGCAGCCAGGCTCACCGGTTTCGGCCTGAGCTTGGCGATGGGAGCAATCGCGCTGCTCGCCGCAGTCCAACCGCCTTCGGCCTATGCCGCGGTCAAGTGCGACACCTATTCGGCGCCATATGCGACGGCGCTGGTCGCCGCCGGGCTTTCCTTTGCCGTTTCACCGTTGCTGGCCGGCCGGCGCAGCAGGTGGGCAATGCGGGCCACGATCCTGGCGGTGTTCGCGGCCGCTAGCGTGGCGACGCTGACGATGCTGTTCCCGCAATGCCTGCATGGCCCCTATGCCTCGATCGACGCCTATGTGCGCGACAACATGCTCAACAGAATCCTTCAGGAAATGAGCCTGTTTCGGCATCCGCGCTTTCTGTCGTGGACATTCTCCGCCGCAGTGCTGATACTTGTGGGCGCGCTTGCCCCGGCCGTCATCTGCCTCGACGCCGAAAGCCGAACCCGGCCGCGCGTCATCCTCGCCTTGTTCTCGATGCTCGCCCTGGTGCTGGGGATCGGCTATCTGCGCTACTTTCGCTATGTTCCCCTCTTTTCCAGCATCGGCCTGGTTTTCGCGGTGGCGAAGTTCCTGCCGGCAGACTCGCGACTGGCACGCTCCCTGACACCTGATGTCGCCGTGGCATCGCGCAAATACGCCCTGATCCTGCCCGGCCTGATCCTGTCGGCGGCAATTGCGCTATACCACCTGTCGGTGCGAACGTCCCAGGCAGCCATTCCCGCTGGAGAGGTGGCCGACAGCTGCGATCTCAGCCGTCTGGAACCGCAGCCGGGGTGGCCCGCCGGCGCCATCGTCCTCTCGCCACCGCTGATCGGAGGCCATCTCGTCGCCCTCGCCACAGGTCCCAGGGTGGTGACGATCCCCAACCATCCGTCGGCAAAGGGTATCGAGCGGAGCTATCGTTTCCTTGATCCGTCGACCGCCGACCCGCGCATGTATCTGGATGCGTCCAGGGCGACGCATATAGCGGTTTGCGCCTGGCGAGGTCCGCCATTGCCGAAACTGGAAACCAACTATCCATTCGCGGCAGCGCTGATCGAAGGCAAGCCGCCGGCATGGTTGAGGGAGTGCCCCACCGATCCTTCATCGCCGCTGCGAATCTACAGCTACCGCAATCCGGACGGTTCCCAAGCCGCCTGCCCCGCGTCGGCGGTATCCGATCAGGCCCTGCCGTAGAGCGGCACCAGCGTGCCGCTCATCGCCTGGTTGGCGGGCGAGGCGAGATAGGCGATCGCCTCGGCGACGGCTTCGAGACTCACCCATTTGGCGAAATCGGCATCTGGCATGTCCGCTCGGTTGGCCGGGGTGTCGAGCGTCGACGGTGCCACGGCATTGACCAGGATGCCTTTGTGCTTCAGTTCCTCGGCCATCGCGACCGTCATCGCGGCCACGGCTGCCTTGCTGGCCGCATAGGCGACCATGCCGGAACCACGTCTCGGATCGAGCCCGGCGCGCGCGCTGACGTTGACGATGCGGCCCGCGGTTCCCGATGTCAGCATCGAGCGCACCGCCGCCCGGCTGCAGAGGAAGGTCGTGCGGGCGTTGGTGTCCATCATCTCGGCAAAGGATGCCGATTCGATCTTCTCCACCGGCGCCATGGTGAACCCGCCGGCGAGATGGATCGAAGCCCAAAGGTCGGGGAGCTGATGGTAGAAAGCCTCGACCTTGGCGGAATCCGACAGGTCGACATTGTGCGCCAGATGGACGCTCGCATGGGCGGAGTAGGGGAAGTTCGGCGGAGCGGCTGCATGGGCGTTGGGCACATGGCAGATGGCGCCTTGCTCCAGCAACCTGCCGACAACCGCGCCACCAAGGGCACCGGTGCCGCCGGTCACCACGACATGCCTGCCATTCAGCGTTTCCGTCATACTTCGACCGCTCCTGTCGCTTCTTTTTGCTTCTTCTTGGTCATTCCGCCCCAGGATAGACCGTCGCGCCTTTCGCGCTGTCACTCAATTGAAATATCGACATGGCAGGCGTCGCGTCTTTGCATGCTTCGGCTTGGCGCCGGGCCGATGTGAAGCTCATGCGGTGTGAGGCCAGCCATCGATGATGGCGTCCCAGAGCAGTCGTCCCCCGATCGCCGGCCGCTGGAACTTGTGCGTGAGCTTGTGCAGCCAGAAGCCGTCGTAGATCTCGCGGTGGACCGCCTCGTCGAACGGCTCGAGGAGCGCCCTTTGCAGTCCATGCGGCCGGTCGGCTCCTACCTGGGGCATGCGCAGGAAGTCACACCGCAGCCGGCGATGCAGGAGAAGGGCGGCCTCCATGTGATGCGGAAACATGAAATATTGAAGAAGCCTGTCATGCGTCTTCCAATAGTCGGCGAGGTTGTGCAGCACGGTTTCGACAAGCGGATGCCCCTTGCGGGCGTGGATGAACCACGTTTCCACGAGCCGCGGGGCGCGACTGGTTTCGCGCAGGATGTAGAACTCTTCGTCTTCGATCTGCGCCGGAACGGGTTGCCTGAGCAGGATCGTCGCGTCGAGCCATGTGCCGCCGTGGCGGGCGAGCAGGCTCAGCCGGATGAAGTTGGAAAAATGCTGGCGGTTCATCAGGCCGCGCCGTCGCTTGTCCCAGACATGGCCGGGCAGATCGATGTAGTCGCCAACGGTCCTGTCGTCGAGGATGACGAGTTCGCGCCCGCCCTTGTGGAGCTGTACGGAATGCAGGCAGGCCTTGACCACCGGTGGCGCGTCGTCGACGCCTTGCGCCCAATACTGCCAGATCGGACCGAGACTGCTGGACGGCGTGCTGGTGGAGCACCACTTCGAATGATCGACCGCAGCGCTGCGTGCGCGCCAGTCCCGGCGCCGGGCCAAGGTCGCGCAGGTCTTGGCGGCGCACGCGCGCAACGACCATGGCAGCACCTGCGAAGACGCCGCCCAACGCAGCGGCGCAAGATAGGGGCGCTTCAGCGGATCATTGAACGGCGCTTCGCTGAAAAACGAACTCTCCGAAAAATCGTGCGTGCGTGGCGCCATGTCGTCAGTCCACCCTGATCTCGACCACACGCGGCTTTGCGGCGGCTCGGGCTCGCCTCAGCGCCCCGGGAAGATCGCCGACGTCCGGCAGCCGCTCGGCCTCTACGCCATAGGCTTCGGCGAGCTTGCAGAAATCCGGCGGCGCCGGCGACACGCCGACCGGCTCGACGCCGACGTCGAGCATCGACGTCTCGATCTCGCGATAGCCGCGATTGTTCCAGACGACGAAGATCACCGGCGCGCCTGCATCGAGCGCGGCGCCCAGTTCCGGCAAGGTGAACTGGAAGCCGCCATCGCCGGTCAGGCAGACGACCGGCGCCTCGGGAACCGCAAGCGCGGCGCCGATCGCCGCCGGCGGACCATAGCCCAACGCGCCGAACCCCGTCGCGGCATTGAACCAGCCGCCTGGCCGGTCATGGTCGTAATAGAGATTGGCGGCATAGATCGGCTGCGTCGAATCGCCGACGATAATGGCGCCCGGCAGGGCGTCGCGGATCGCTTCCACGGCTCGCATCTGCGCCACATGGGCCGGCCTCAGCTCGGCCAATGCAGCCGCACGCGCTGCGGCAGCACGGGCCTCGCCGTCCTTCACGGCGACGTCGCCCGCGCCGAGCTCGGCTTGCAGGGCACGAAGTGCCTCGGCGCAATCGGCCTGGATCGCGACGGTCGCAGGGCGGCGAGCGAGCTGATCGGCGCCGATGTCGATGCGGATCAGGTTGGGCGGCAGCACGAAGCCGCCGTCGCCGTAGCCGTCATAGTCTGTCTGGCCGAACTCCGTCCCCGCGGCGATCACCAGGTCGGCGTCGGCCATCAGCGCCCGCACCGCCTTCAGGCTGGGGCTTGCGGGGACGCAGAGCGGATGATTGTGCAGCAGGCCGCGCGCATTGGTGGTCTCGACCACCGGCGCCCCGAGCGTCTCGGCGACAAGCGTGAGCGCCGCATCGGCCTTCTTCGCGCCGCCGCCGGCGAGGATAAGCGGACGGCGGGCCTGCTTTGCAAGCCGCGCCGCCTCCGCGATCGCGCTTGCCGCAGGAGCGGGCGGGGCTGCATTGCCGAGCACGGCCGAGATTGCGTTCGCCGGCGTCGCCATGACATCGGTCGGGATCTCGATATGGACCGGTCCCGGGCGTGAAGAGGAAAACAGCGCGAAGGCGCGGGCGAGCGCACCGGGCAACTGCCCGGCCTCGGTGACGCGTTCCGAAAACAGCGCCACCTTTTCCATCATGCCGCGCTGGTCGGGCAGTTCATGCAGGTATCCAAGTCCCTTGCCCAGCGTGTTGGTAGCGTTGACCCCCGAGATCACCAGCATCGGCACGGAATCGGCGCGCGCCTGCCCCATGGCGGTGATGGTGTTGGTCAGACCCGGACCGGTGATGACGAAAGCGACGCCCGGCCGGCCGCTGGCCCGCGCGTAGCCGTCTGCCATGAAGCCGGCACCCTGCTCGTGGCGGGGCGTCACATGGCGGATCTTCGAGCGCGCCAGCCCGCGATAGAGCTCGACCGTGTGAACGCCGGGAATGCCAAAGACGATGTCGACGCCATGCGCCTCGAGCAAGGTGATGAGCGCTTCGCCGAGCGTGGTCATTGGATATCTCCCCTTAGAGCGGATCACTGTTTAGCGGAAACAGTGATCCGCTCTATCTCTTTGTTTCTTGCGCAATTCCAGACGGAAAACCGTTTCTCACTTTTCCTGGGATTGCTCCAGAGGCGAGAGGCCGAGTTCGACCTCCACAGCCTTGATGCCAATCGCCGCCAATTCGCCGGGCGAGAACATCTCGCCGGCCAGGCAACCTTCGATCCAGAGCCCGTCGATGATCGCATTGATGGCGATCGCATGATGGCGCAACTGGCCTGCGTCCGTCTTGCGCCGTTCGGCGGCAAGCACTTCGGCCACAACCGCTTCCACCTCATTGCGAAAGCCAAGGTAGCCTTCGCGGTGGGCACGAGCCAGGGTCGGATCCGCATTGGCGCGGCCAAGGAAGGTTGCCCAGAGCGAAAACACCCGCGAGTCGATGATCGGCGGGTTGAGGTTGGCGGTGACGAAAGCCGCAAGGCGTTGGCGCGGCGAGGCATCTTCCATGACCAATGCTCGTTTCGCCTGCTCGGTCATGCGGCCGACCAGCGTCGTGTAGGCCTCCTGCAGCAATTCTTCCTTGCCGGGAAAATAGTGCCGGATCAGCCCGGCGGTGACGCCAGCACGCAATGCGATGGTGCGTAAGGTGGCGCCCTGCAGGCCATATTCCGCCACGCTGTCCAGAGTCGCCTCGATCAAATCCTGCCGCCGCCGCTCCTCGCCTTCGCGACGGAACTTGCGGCGGCCATTCATTGGCGCAGGATCGGCCGCGTCAGGCATGTCGGCCCGCCTTCGCAGGCGATGCAGAGCGCATCCGCCTCGAAGATCTCAACCGTGCAGCCGGCAGCTTCCATCGCGGCTTTGGTCTTGGGAAAACCTGCAACGGCGATAACCTTGAGCGGGCTGGTGGGCAGCACGTTCAGGCTGAGGCCGTTGGAAGCGGCGAACTCTTCGGCATCGCCTTCGACCAGACGGATGCCGCGCGCCTTGAGCATCTGGTAGAAGGGAGCCGGCAAAAGCGGTGAATAGACCAATGCCAGGTCGTCGGCCAGCGGGCTGATTACCGACATCAGATGCAGGCATGCCTCTTCGCCCTGCCACAGCGGCAGATCAAAGCCGTAGACGGAAATGCCCAGCGGCGTCAGCAGGTTGGAAACCTGTTGGATGCCTTCCTGGTTGGAGCGGACGCCGCGCCCGATCGCCAGCGTGCGGCCATCAACCCATACACAATCGCCGCCTTCGACCTGGCCAGGAGCCTCGATGCGGCCGAGGATCGGAATGCCTAGTCTTCTGTAGGTTTCCTCATGCAGCGATGGCTCCCTGGCGCGCAATGACTTGCCCATGGACAGGATCAGCGCGCCGCGGTCGGTCATCAGCGACGGGTCGTGCGTGAACACCGAATCCGAAAGGCCGTCGGCCTTGTCCTCGATCCATTCGATTTCGGCGCCGGAAGCCGCCACCAGTTCAGCAAGGACCGTGTGCTGCGACACTGCTTTGGCCGGGTTGAACCCCGGGCCATAATGCCAGGCAGTTCTGTCGGCGTCGCGCATGGCGTTGGCCGCCGACCGCATCAGCACGCGCCGCAGCGGCGCCGCCATGGACTGTGATCCGAAAGCGCTCATCGATGCCCTTTTAGGATGAAAAAACACGAGAAAATTTCATGAAGGGCTATTTATACACTTGCGCAACAAGGCCGCAAGTGCCGTAATGAGCGAGATTGACGGGCTCGCGCCGTCGGGTCCATGCTGAAATCCAAAGCGGGGCAGTAGAGCGTATGTTGATTAGCCGGATGGACGTTCGACGAGCTGCCCTCGCCCAAATTGAGGTCTTCCGGTGAGCGCGGTGGAAGCTGCCGCAGTCTCATCCGGTAAGGCGCAGAACAGTGCAGCCGAAGCCATCCATGTCGAGAACCTGCACAAGAAATTCGGCCAGTTGCATGTTCTGAAGGGCGTCTCGCTGTCGGCGCGCGACGGCGAGGTGATCGCCATCATCGGTGGCTCCGGGTCCGGCAAGTCGACACTGCTGCGCTGCATCAACTGTCTGGAAAACCCCACCAGCGGCATCATCCGGGTCAATGGCGAGGAGATCAAGCTCAAGGCCGACAGCTACGGCCACACGGTGCCGGCCGACCGCAGGCAGATCGAGCGCATCCGCTCCAGGCTCGGCATGGTGTTCCAGAACTTCAACCTGTGGAGCCACATGACGCTGATCGAGAACGTGATCGAGGTTCCGGTGCATGTGCTCGGCGTCAAGCGCGACGAGGCGATCGCCCAGGCCGAGAAGCTGCTCGCCCGCGTCGGGCTCGCCGAAAAGCGCGATGTCTATCCGGCCTTCCTGTCGGGCGGCCAGCAGCAGCGCGCCGCGATTGCCCGCGCGCTGGCAATCAATCCGCGCGTGATGCTGTTCGACGAGCCGACATCGGCGCTCGACCCGGAATTGGTCGGCGAGGTGCTGAAGGTGATCGGCGATCTGGCGCGCGAGGGGCGCACCATGGTTCTGGTAACCCATGAAATGAAGTTTGCCCGCGAGGTCGCGACGCATGTCGTCTACCTCTACAACGGGCTGGTCGAGGAAGAAGGTCCGCCGGAACAGCTGTTCGGCGCGCCCAAATCCGAAAGGCTCAAGCAATTCCTCCGCAACGTCGGCTAGCGCCGGCGAGAAGCGGAGCGAAAACCGGGAACAACAACAAACTGGGAGTTGTGAAATGAAGACTGTTCTCAAGACTTTCGCCGCGGCGCTGCTGTTCGGCGTCGCAGCGATGGGGGTCGCCAAAGCCGACCCCGTCAAGGTCGGCGTCGCCGCCGAACCCTATCCACCCTTCACCTCGCCCGACGCCTCGGGCAAGTGGGTCGGCTGGGAAATCGAGTTCATCGACGCCGTCTGCGCCGAGGAAAAGCTCGACTGCGTGATCACGCCGGTTGCCTGGGACGGCATCATTCCCGCACTGACCACCAAGAAGATCGACCTTATCGTCGCCTCGATGACAATCACAGAAGAACGCAAGAAAACGATCGACTTCTCGGACAAGTATTACAACACGCTGCCGGCGATCATCGGCCCGAAAGACCAGAAATTCGGGTCCACGCCGGACGACCTCAAAGGCAAGGTCATCGGGGTCCAGGTGTCGACCACCCACGCGGCCTACGCCAAGAAGCACTTCACCGGGGCGCAGGAGATCAAGGAGTACCAGACCCAGGACGAGGCCAACCAGGATCTCGCCGCCGGCCGTCTCGACGCGGTTCAGGCCGATTCCATCGCGATGACGGAATACCTCAAGAGCGACCAGGGCAAGGCCTGCTGCGATATGAAGGGCATGGTCGCGCCGGACGACGAGGTGCTGGGGCCAGGCATCGGCGCCGGCGTGCGCAAGGAGGACACGGCGTTGAAGGAAAAGATCAACGCCGGCATCAAGGCCATTCGTGCCAACGGCAAATATGACGAAATCACGAAGAAATATTTCGATTTCGACATCTATGGCGGGCCTTCGCAGTCGAACTGACTTTTGCCCCATGAACAAGGGGCATGGCGCCAGCGCCATGCCCCTTCCTTCCCACGCATGCTCGCCGCCAGGCGTTGCCTGAGCGGCTTGCCAGCAATCCGGGGGCGAAGCTGATCGACGCCTTTCTTCCGGCCTCGGCGGCCGGCATCATCGAACTCCTGTCGCCCGTGCCGCCCGGCTGGGGCGGCAACCTCTTGCGCGGCCTGCTCCACTCCGTCGAGATCGCCATCGGCGCCACCTGCCTCGGCCTGTTGATCGGCACCAGCGGCGCCTATGGCAAGCTCTATGGCGGCCCGGTGACGCGCGATCTCCTGGCCGTCTACACGACCGTGGTGCGCGCCGTGCCGGAGCTGGTGCTGATCCTGCTGCTCTATTATGCCGGCACCGACCTCATCAATCAGGTGCTGGAGGCGATCGGCTACCAGCGCATCGACATCAGCGGGCTGGCGGCGGGCATTTTCGTCCTCGGCTTTGTCCAGGGCGCCTATTCGACGGAAGTCATCCGTGGCGCCATCCTGGCGATCCCGCAGGGACAGATCGAGGCGGCCCGCGCCTACGGCATGTCTCCGGGTCTGATGCTGAGGCGCATAACGCTGCCGGCGATGCTGCCCTTCGCCATACCCGGCCTTGCCAATCTTTGGCTGATCGCCACCAAGGACACCGCCCTGCTCGCGGTCGTGGGCTTCAACGAGCTGACGCTCGAAACCCGGCAGGCCGCCGGCGTGACCAAGGCCTATCTGATCTTCTATGTCGCGGCAGGCGCGCTCTATCTCGCGCTGACGCTGTTCTCGAACCTGATCATCGGCCGTGTCGAAGCCTGGTCGCGGCGCGGCATGCCCTCTGTCAAGGAGGCGCGCTGATGGCTGGTGAAGCCGCCGTGATCAATGTGGCGGCGCGCGCGTCGCTGTGGCTTCAACCGCACCGCGTCGTGCTGATCCTGATAGCGCTGGCAATGGTGTTTAGTGCGGCCTTCTTCATGCGCTGGGACTGGCTGCCGCAATATTGGCAATTGGGGCTCATCGGCATCTGGCGGGCGCTGTGGATCCTCGCCGTCACCTGCGCGCTGGGCTTCCTGCTGGCCGTGCCGCTCGGCCTGGCGCAGGCCGGGGGGCCGTTCTGGCTCGCTGCGCCGGCCAGAGTCTTCTGCACCATCATCCGGGGAACACCGCTGCTGTTGCAGCTGTGGCTGCTCTATTACGGGCTCGGTTCGCTGTTTCCGCAATATCCCTGGATCCGCGAGTCCTGGATGTGGACATATCTGCGACAAGCCTGGCCCTATGCCGTCGTGGCGCTGACGTTTTCCTTCGCCGGCTATGAGGGCGAGGTGATGCGCGGGGCCTTCGCCGGCGTGCCGAAAGGGCAGCTCGAGGCGGCCCGCGCCTTCGGGATGAGCCGCTGGAAGATCTTCCGCCGCATCTGGCTGCCGCAGGCCTTTTACCGCGCGCTGCCGACGCTGACCGGCGAAACCGTGCTGCAGCTGAAGTCGACGCCGCTGGTGGCGACGATCAGCGTCATCGACATCTTCGCCGTATCCTCCAAGGTGCGGCAGGACACCTACCTGACCTACGAGCCCTTGCTGCTCCTGGCGTTGATCTATATGGCGATCACCGGCATTCTCGTCTTCGCCTTCAGCAGGATCGAGGCGCGGATTCCCGTTAAGATCGGGTAGTGAATGGTGAATGGTGAATGGAAAAATAGTGAATAGGCCTTCGGTTCGCCTTAGCTATGGCTTCTCACTGTCCCCATTCACCATTGACTATTCACCATTCACCAGAGGCACCATGCAACTCAGTCTCGACCAGGCAACAGGACTGTGCCGGATGGCGGCGCTCGGCGCTGGGGCAAATGAGGAGGTTGCCCAGTCGCTGGTCGCTTCGATCATCGCTGCGGAGGCCGAAGGGCTCACCGCGGTCGGGCTCGCCCATTTCATCGACTATCTGGAAGCGATCGAGGCCGGCCGCATCGACGGCAATGCCGATCCGGTCGTCACGCGGCCGGCGCTCGCGGTCTATCTCTCCGACGCCCGCGGCGGGCTCGCTCATACCGGCTTCGACCGCACGATCGGCGATCTCGCCAAGGCGGCAAGGCTGTTCGGCGTCGCCATCTTCTCGCAGAAGAACGCCTATACCTGCGGCGCGCTCGGCTATTTCACCGGACGCCTGGCCGGGCAAGGACTGGTTTCCTTCGCCGCCACCAACGGGCCGGCCGTGCTGGCAGGCTCGGGCTCCGTCAAGCCGGTCTACTGCACCAATCCGATGTCCTTTGCCGCCCCCGCCGCCGACGGGCCGCCGCTCCTCATCGACCAGTCGTCGAGCGCCACCGCCTTCGTCAACATCCGCAAGGCGGCCGAGGAAGGCAGGAAAATCCCCGAGGGATGGGCGCTGGATGCGAGCGGCAATCCGACCACCGATCCGGCGGCGGCGATGAAAGGCGCGATGCTCGCTTTCGGCGGCCAGCGCGGCGCCAACATCGCATTGATGGTCGAGGTGCTGGCGGCGGGTATTTCCGGCGCCAACTGGTCGGTCGACGCGCCGTGGTTCACCGGCGGGCCAGACAGCCCAGGAACCGGTTTGTTCGTGCTCGCGGTGGAACCCAAGCTGCTCGATCCGGATTTCGAGCGCCGCATGCGGGACCAGCTCGACCGGCTGCGACGGCGCTACGGCGTGCACATCCCCGGCCGCGCCCGCGCCGAGGCAGCGGAGAAAGCGACGGCGCGCGGCGTCGACGTGCCGAAGGCAGTGGTGCAGCGCATTTCCGAGTTCGCTGAGCGCTATTCGGCCTGATCGAGACGACAGACAGCAAAAAGCTGGGCGTTTCTTCGCGCAGCCGCTGAACCTTTTCCTGTCCCATTGCGACCCATTTTCGGCACCTCACAACGCGAGCCGCACGGGGTGGGCGTGGGTTGCGGCTTGCGGTTGGTGGCGCCGCGCCGGGCGTCCAGGGCCGCGGGCGGGCGTGCTTGCTTCACGCCGCCTTGATGCCGTCTCAGGTCAGGCCGCCTCGTTGGTCCTGTTTCGGCGCGAGCGTTGCCCGGAAAACCCCGCTGCGGCGGGGTTTTCTGTTTTCCTCATAGCAGGCGGCAAACCGCCTTCCGGGCACGGACAAAAACAAAGCCGCGGTGACCCCCGGTCGCTCTTTGCCTTTGACGCGAAACCGACTAAGAAGCGGCTTCAGCCAAGCTTTTGCGCGGAGCCAGCCATGACCGAAATCCTGCAGACCCCGAAGCTGATCGTCGTGTTTGGCGGCTCGGGCTTTGTCGGCCGCCATGTGGTGCGCGCGCTGGCCAAGCGCGGCTATCGCATCCGCGTCGCCTGCCGGCGGCCAGACCTTGCCGGGCACCTGCAGCCGCTCGGCAATGTCGGCCAGATCCAGCCGGTGCAGGCCAATGTGCGCGTGCGCTGGTCGGTCGACCGTGCCGTGCAGGGCGCCGATCATGTGATCAATCTGGTCGCCATTCTGCATGAGACCGGCCGGCAGAAGTTCAACACCGTGCATGATTTCGGCGCGCGCGCCGTGGCGGAAGCCGCACGCTCGGTCGGCGCCGGCCTCACCCATATCTCGGCGCTCGGCGCAGACGCAAACTCGCCGTCGAGCTACGCACGCACCAAGGCGCTCGGCGAGAAGGCCGTGCTGGAAACGGTCGAAGATGCGGTGATCTTCCGGCCGTCGATCAATTTCGGGCCGGAGGACAGCTTCTTCAACCGCTTCGCCAACATGGCGCGCTACTCGCCGGTGCTGCCGCTGATCGGCGGCGGACAGACCAGGTTCCAGCCGGTCTATGTCGGCGATGTCGCCGAGGCAGTGGCGCGCTCGGTCGAGGGCAAGGTCAAGGGCGGCCAGATCTACGAGCTTGGCGGGCCGCAGGTGCTGACCTTCAAGCAATGCATGGAGGAGATGCTGAGCGTAATCGAGCGCCGGCGGATGCTGGTGCCGGTGCCGTGGTGGATGGCGAACATCCAGGCCTCGATCCTCGGCCTGCTTCCCAATCCGCTCTTGACCAAGGACCAGGTGCTGCAGCTGCGCGAGCACAATGTCGTTTCCGAATCCGCCGCCAAGGCGAACAGGACGCTCGGCGGCCTCGGGATCCAATCGCAGTCGATTGCAGCGATCCTGCCCAGCTATCTCTGGCGCTTCCGTGCGGCCGGCCAGTTCCAGCAGCGCAAGCCGATAGCCGACCGGTAATTCCGGAGACGGAATACCGCTTCACGTTTTTCCTGGAATTGCTCGGCTCAGGCGCGGCGCGAAACCAGCATCGGCAGGCCACCCTGCGGCTGCGTGGTCAGCTTCTGCACCGGCCAGGGCCGGGTTTCGGATGTGACGTCGAAGCGGAAGCGCGACAACAGGATCGCCAACGCAATGATCGCCTCCTGTATGGCGAAGCTGGCGCCGATGCAGACACGCGGGCCGGCGCCGAACGGCAGATACTGGAAGCGGTCGATTCGGTCGCGGTTGTCCGGATGGAAGCGCTCCGGCATGAAGGCGTCCGGCCTGTCCCATAGCTTGCGGTGGCGGTGCACGACCCAGGGCATCACCAGCACGGCGGCGTATTTCGGGATGGTGAGGCCGTTCCAGGTCTCCGGCTCGATCGGCTCGCGGTTGATCGAGGGGGCCGGCGGATAGAGCCGCAGCGCCTCCTCGAAGGCGGCACGGGTGAATGGCATGGCGTCCAGCCATTTCGTCGGATCGGGCTCCCTTGCCAACACCGCGTCGATCTCGCGCTCGACCCTGTCGCGCTCCCAGAGCGCCTCGGCGAGGCAATAGAGCGTCCAGCCGAGCGCGCGCGCCGTGGTCTCGTGGCCCGCGCCGATGAAGGTGATGATGTTGTCCTCGACTTCCGCGCGCGTCAGCCCGTCCGGCCCCTCGGCTCTCAGCAGGAGCGTCAGGAAATCCTGCGGCACGCCGTCGGGATCGCGCCGCATGCGCTCTTCACGCATCCTGACCGTGCTGGCGACGATGTTGCGGAAATAGGTCATGGTCTTGCGGCCGCGGATGCGGGTGAGACGCGGCAGCCACTCCGGCGCGCGCAAAAGGTCGAGCGGGTCGACCCGGCCCATGGTCTCGAACAGCCGGTCGATCTCCTTGGCGAAGCTGCCTGGCTCGCCGGCAATCTCGCCGGAAAACAGCGTCTCGGCCAGGATGTCGAAGGTCAGCAGCGTCATGTCATGGGCGATGTCGAACGTGCCGCCGGCCTCGTAGCGGCTGACGAACTCCACCGTGCGTTTCAGCATCGGCTCGGCAAAGCCGAAGATGTGGCGGGGCGTGAAGACCGGCGCCATCGCCTTGCGCGAACGCTTCCACACCTCCCCCTCTGCGGTCAGCAACCCGTCACGCAGGATCGGGCGCAGGATCATCTGGCGCACCGTCGCCATCTTGTAATTCCTGGCATTGTCGACCAGCACGTGCCGGATGAGGCCGGGATGGTTGGCGATGACCAGCGGCCCGCCGATGCCAGTCACCGAGATCCAGGGCTCGTTGTAGGTCGGCTCGCCCCACAGCTCGAGCGGGTTGCGGTAAACGATGCGCATCATCTCCAGCGTCGAGGGCGGCGAGGTGCGCGGCCTCGGCGCGGGCGGCACGAAGGGGACAGGTTTGGTGTCCATGGCATGCTCCGCTGGCACCGCGAATGTAGTGCGCTGCAAGGCGGCCGTCCATGTGACCGAACCGCAAGGGCGCCGAGCGCAATAGGTTGGCAGGAGCGGTAGGATCGTTGTCATGCTTCTCGACCGCAGCTTCTATTGCCGCCGCGTCAGTCGGAATCTCCCAACTCGATGGTAAATCAGATCGGGGCAGCCCAGTCACTGGCACTGGATTCTTCTGGACGTAGAGCGGCGACGATACCAGCGGCAATTTCGATTAGACTGCTGATGGTGTCATCGGACATCGATGTATCTCTACCTTCAGACAGAATGTCTCTTATCCGGTGATACACAGTTGTGCAATCATGGCCGTCGGTTGCGCCTCAACCACTCGGGGGTCGACTATCTGTGTCCAAGTTGGTGTGGGGCGCAAAAACTACTATTGGATGTCTTCTAGATAAACAAAAACTGGATTAACCTAGAACTCATTCCTGACTTGGGAGGATTCATGGGTAAGAGAATTATCGTGTGTATCGATGGCACATGGAATAATGCAGCAAGCCAAAGCGGCAGTGGCACAAACATCGATGCGATATACCAGTCTCTGTCAAAAAGAGATCAAGCAAAGAACTATTTCCATGGCGTGGGCGAGCATGCAGGGACTCTCGGAAGGTGGGTGTTTGGGGCTACCGGAAAGGGTGTCTTTCAAACCGCCAGAGAGGCATGGAAATGGGTGGCAGGTAACCATGAAGACGGCGACAAGATTTACATCTTTGGCTTTAGTAGGGGTGCGTTCGCCGCGCGGCATCTTGCTGGAATGATCGTCAGACATGGCCTGAAAGGATGGCAAGGCAACATCGAAGAAGAATTTAGGAAATGGCGGGTCTCCGTGGCAAAGCCATGTACCCTCCCACGTGCCGAGGTATATTTTCTCGGCCTGTTTGATTGTGTGCCAGGCAATCAGATATATGTACTAAAAGACGGCTCTAGTCATCTTAATCGGCCCCAGCTGGAGCCCGGAATCAAGCATTTTCGCCACGCAATGGCTATCCACGAGAGGCGCTGGTCGTTTAGGCCGATACTATTCGAAAATACGGGCAACCAAGAGACCTTTGGGCAGGTCTGGTTTCCTGGTTACCACAGCGATGTCGGGGGAGGGGCTAATGTAGCTGGGGGCTTGGCGAGCGTGAGCCTTTGGTGGATGTTGCGGGAGGCTTACGGAATGGGCTTGGAATTTGACAACATAGGCTGTGGTCATCTTCATAAGTATGGGCACGCTCTTGGCGTGATATGCAGTGCTGACCCCGATGAAAAGCCGGTTTGTTCCGACTATTTGACAACAAGATTGGGCCTCAAATACGAAAGGTCAGGTTTGGGCCCGACCGTCGGCCCACCATTTTCAGAACTCGTCGATTGTCCTCGCTGTGGTACGGAAATGTTCGACGTCTTTCTTACGGTCCCGGGCCGGAGGTGGTTAGAGTCAAAGGGACTCCTTCGCAGCAGTACCGCGTGATGTTGCGACAAGGTCCGGGAGAGGCTGCTCGCCAAGCCGTCAAAATGCCCGCAAACCTTGGAAAACCCGCCATTTGCGCCTATATCTAGGACATCAAAACGGCGCGATTCGGGGTCATTTTTCTGCGCCGAGCCAGCAGCATCAATCAGACAGGTTTTCATGAGCGACCAGACCGAAGGCGCCAGCGGCGCGGAAGCCGAGTACGGCGCCGATTCCATCAAGGTTTTGAAGGGGTTGGATGCCGTCCGGAAGCGCCCGGGCATGTATATCGGCGACACGGACGACGGATCGGGCCTGCACCACATGGTCTATGAGGTGGTGGACAACGCCATCGACGAGGCGCTGGCCGGCCACGCCGATCTCGTTTCGGTGACGCTCAACCCCGACGGTTCAGTGACCGTTATCGACAATGGCCGCGGGATTCCCACCGATATCCATCCCAGCGAGGGCGTCTCGGCAGCCGAAGTCATCATGACGCAACTGCACGCCGGCGGCAAATTCGACCAGAACTCCTACAAGGTCTCGGGCGGCTTGCACGGCGTCGGCGTTTCGGTGGTCAATGCGCTCTCGGCCTGGCTGAAGCTCAAGATCCGCCGCAACGGCGAGATCTTCGAGATGGGCTTCACGCACGGCAACGCCGATGCACCGCTGAAGGTGACGGGTAGCTACGAGCAGGAAAGGCGGCCCGGCACCTATGAGGGCCGCAGCGGCAGCGAGATCACCTTCTTCCCGTCGGCCGACACCTTCAGCATGATCGAGTTCGACTACAGCACGCTGGAGCATCGGCTGCGCGAACTCGCCTTCCTCAATTCCGGCGTGCGCATCGTGCTGAGCGACGCCCGCCATGCCGACCTCGTGCGCCACGAGCTGCATTATGACGGCGGCCTCGAGGAATTCGTCAAATATCTCGACCGCGTGAAGAAGCCGCTGATCGACAAGCCGATCGCGATCCGTGCCGAGCGCGACGGGATCACCGTCGAGGTGGCGATGTGGTGGAACGACAGCTACCACGAGAATGTGCTGGCGTTCACCAACAACATCCCGCAGCGCGACGGCGGCACGCATCTGGCCGGCTTCCGCGCGGCGCTGACGCGGCAGATCACTGGCTATGGCGAGTCTTCCGGCCAGACCAAGAAGGAAAAGGTCTCACTGACCGGCGACGACTGCCGCGAAGGCTTGACCGCGGTGCTGTCGGTGAAAGTTCCCGACCCGAAGTTTTCCTCACAGACCAAGGACAAGCTGGTCTCGTCCGAGGTTCGTCCGGTCGTCGAAAGCCTGGTCAACGAGGCGCTCGGCACTTGGCTGGAAGAGCATCCGGCCGAGGGCAAGGTGGTGGTCGAGAAGGTGATTCAGGCGGCCGCGGCGCGCGAGGCCGCGCGCAAGGCGCGCGACATAACCCGCAAGAGCACGCTCGGCGTCACCTCGCTGCCCGGCAAGCTTGCCGACTGCCAGGAGCGCGACCCGGCGAAGTCGGAAATCTTCATCGTCGAGGGCGATTCGGCCGGCGGCTCGGCCAAGGGCGGACGCTCGCGCCAGAACCAGGCCATCCTGCCGCTGCGCGGCAAGATCCTCAACGTCGAGCGCGCCCGTTTCGACCGTATGCTGTCGTCCGACATGATCGGCACGCTTATCACCGCGCTCGGCACCTCGATCGGCAAGGACGAGTTCAACGCCGACAAGCTGCGCTATCACAAGATCATCCTGATGACCGACGCCGACGTCGACGGCGCCCACATCCGCACGCTGCTGCTCACCTTCTTCTTCCGGCAGATGCCGGAGCTGATCGAGCGCGGCCATCTCTACATCGCCCAGCCGCCGCTCTACAAAGTGACGCGGGGCAAGAGCTCGCAATACCTCAAGGACGAAGGGGCCTATGAGGAATATCTGATCGACTCCGGACTGGAAGAGGCTTCGCTGACGCTGGCTTCCGGCGAGGTGCGGACCGGACAGGACCTGCGGGGCGCCATCGACGACGCGCTTGCGGTGCGGCACCTGATCAACGGGCTGCATACGCGCTACAACCGCAGCGTTGTCGAGCAGGCGGCGATCGCCGGCGCGCTCAACGCCGACGTGCTTGCCGATCTGGGGCGCGCCAATGCCATGGCCGAACGCGTTGCCAGGCGGCTTGATCTCATCGCCGAGGAGACCGAGCGCGGCTGGACCGGGCATCTGTCGACTTCCAACGACGGCGCCGGCGGCTATGTGTTCGAACGCATGGTGCGGGGCGTCAAGGAATACGTGCAGCTCGACGCCGGGCTGATCAATTCGGCCGATGCGCGCCAGCTCGATCGTTATGCCTCGCGCTTGGCCGAGATCTACAGCGAACCGCCGGTGCTGCGCCGCAAAGAGCTCTCCGAGATCATTTCGGGCCCGCTGGCGCTGCTCAACGCGGTGTTCGCGACCGGCCGCAAGGGCCTGACCATGCAGCGCTACAAGGGCCTTGGCGAGATGAACGCCGAGCAGCTCTGGGAAACCACGCTCGACCCGAATGTGCGCTCGCTGCTGCAGGTCAAGGTCGCCGACGCCACCGATGCCGACTCCCTGTTCTCGCGGCTGATGGGCGACGAGGTCGAACCGCGGCGCGAGTTCATCCAGGACAATGCGCTGTCGGTGGCCAATCTGGATATCTGACCAGGATCCAGGCATTCGAAGCGTGTCGGCTGAATGCGTTGAGCCTGACGCGCTTTGGCGGAGGCGAACCAGCTTGGGACCCGCGATATGAAGCGCGTTATCGACATTGGCCTGCCGGATGTCGGCCGGCCCTTGGAATGGGTCATATTGGCCGATGGTATACTCTACGCAACTCTGTTGCCGGTGTACCCAGATGGCAGCTTCGAAACCGGCGACATCAAGAAGCAGACCGAGATTACCTTAAATCATCTGCGGAGCGCTGTTGAGGCGGCAGGCGGCTCACTCGACGATGTCGTGCAAGTCCTCGTCTACATGCCCTACGCAGAAGACTTCGCGGGAATGAACGAGGTTTACGCGCGTTACTTTTCGAAACCCTATCCGCAGCGCGCGACTCTTTTGAGCAAGCTCGTCATCCCCGGCGCTCGTATCGAAATCGTTGCCTATGCTCATATAAATGTCGCCGAACGAAACTGAAGCACGCCTCGCTCTGTTCAGCCCGAGGCGTTTGCGGTGAAAATTCCCGCTTGACCTGGAGCTGCTCCAGCTTGGTAGCCTGACGCAAGATCTGCAGGCTATGGGCGACATATGCTTATCTCTGAGGCGGCTTCTGCGAGCGGGCTGACTATCGACACCATCCGCTACTACGAGAAATTGGGCTTGCTTCCAAAGATCGCCCGAAGGCGGGACGGAAGGCGTGACTTCTCGGCCGAGAATGTCGACTGGCTCATACTACTGTCCTCGCTGCGCGAGACGGGAATGCCGATGGAGCGGATGCGATATTTCGCGCAGCTCTATCGGAGGGGTGACGAAACCCTGTCCGAACGCAAGGCGGTTCTTCTCGACCACGCTCAGCACTTGGATATGCGGCGTGCTGGGTTGGATCGCTGTGCCGAGCTGCTTGCCTACAAGCTCAGACGGTATGACGAGATGACAGAGGCAGTGTCATGAGAATTATCGTCGTGGGCGCCGGAGGCGATATCGGGAAAGCGGTCTGCAGCGAGTTGGGCTGCCGGCACGAGGTCATCAAGGCAGGACGGACGAGCGGCGACATTCAGGTCGACATAGCCGACCGCGCATCGGTCGAGGCCATGTACGCCAAATGCGCCCAGGTGGACGCCGTCATCTCGACCGCTGGCAATGTCCATTTCGGAGCGCTTGGCGAATACACCGAAGAGACCTTCATGCTGGGCCTGCGCGATAAGGTCATGGGACAGGTCAATTTGGTGCTGGCAGGGTTGGCTGCCGTAAGCGACGGAGGCTCATTCACTTTGACAAGCGGAGTGCTCGACCGCGATCCCATTCGCATGGGAACGGCGGCAGCAACCGCGAATGGCGCCCTCGGAGCCTTTGTCCTCGGCGCGGCGATCGAGATGCCGCGCGGTCTGCGCATCAATGCCGTAAGCCCCGGACTTCTTGATGTGTCCGTGCCGAGATATGGCGAATGGTTCCCTGGCCATGAGCCGGTTTCGTCGAAACGGGTGGGGCTTGCCTATGCAAGAAGCGTGGAAGGAGCCATCACCGGCAAGGTGATCATCGTCGGGTAGTCGGCGAAGCTCCGATGATCAACAAGCCGGGGTGAAAAGCGGAGTTCGGCGCGCGACTGGCGCATCCCGCCGGCGGTCTCGGAACGTAAGAAGCCCGGCATCGGCCGAGCTTTGGAATTTGATGCATGGCCGACAACCTTCTGCAGAAGGTTGCGGCCGATCAGTGATCGAAGGCCTTGACGATTTCTTCCGTCATCTTCTTGGCGTCGCCGAGCAGCATCATGGTGCCGTCCTTGTAGAACAGCGTGTTATCGATGCCGGCATAGCCGGAGCCGAGCGAGCGCTTGACGAACAGGCAGGTGCGGGCCTTGTCGACATCGAGGATCGGCATGCCGTAGATGGGGCTGCTCTTGTCATCGCGCGCGGACGGGTTGGTGACGTCGTTGGCACCGATGACGTAGGCAACGTCCGCCTGTGCGAACTCGGAGTTGATGTCCTCCAGCTCGAACACCTCGTCATAAGGCACATTGGCTTCGGCCAAGAGCACGTTCATATGGCCGGGCATGCGGCCGGCGACCGGGTGAATAGCGTATTTGACCTCGACGCCGTTGGCCTTGAGCTTATCGGCCATCTCGCGCAGCGCGTGCTGTGCCTGGGCGACCGCCATGCCGTAGCCGGGCACGATGATGACCTTTTGCGCGTTCATCATCAGGTAGGCGGCGTCGTCGGCCGAGCCCTGCTTGACGGTGCGCTCGATGCCGTCGTCGGCTGCCGCAGCGGTCTCGCCGCCGAAGCCGCCCAGGATGACCGAGATGAAGGAGCGGTTCATGCCCTTGCACATGATGTAGGACAGGATCGCACCGGAAGAGCCGACCAGCGCGCCGGTGATGATCAGCGCGAGGTTGCCGAGCGTGAAGCCGAGCGCCGCTGCCGCCCAGCCGGAATAGGAGTTCAGCATCGACACCACGACCGGCATGTCGGCGCCGCCGATCGGGATGATCAAGAGCACGCCGAGCACCAGCGAGGCGGCGACGATCAGCCAGAAGATGAGCTTGGATTCGGTGGTGACCAAAAGCACGATCAGCACCACCAGGGCGACGCCGAGCGCGATGTTGATGAGGTGGCGACCGCCGATCATGATCGGCTTGCCGGACATGCGGCCGTCGAGCTTCAGGAAGGCGATGACCGAGCCGGTGAAGGTGATGGCGCCGATGGCGACACCGAGGCTCATCTCGACAAGCGCCTGCGCATGGATGTCGCCTGCGGTGCCGATGCCGAAGCTTTCCGGCGCGTAGATGGCGGCGGCGGCCACCATGACGGCGGCGAAACCGACGAGCGAGTGGAAGGCTGCGACCAGCTGCGGCATCGAGGTCATGGCGATGCGGCGCGCGGTGACGGCGCCGATGCCGCCGCCGATGGCGAGGCCCAACACGATCAGGCCGAAACGGCCGGCGGATGGGGTCGCAAGCGCCAGCGTGGTGGCGATGGCAATGCCCATGCCGATCATGCCGTAGAGATTGCCCTGACGGCTGGTGGTCGGATGCGACAGACCGCGCAGCGCCAGAATGAACAGGATGCCGGAGACCAGATAGAGGAAGGAAGCGAGATTGACGGTCACGTCACTTATCCTTCTTCTTGTACATGGCGAGCATGCGCTGGGTGACGAGGAAGCCGCCGAAGATGTTGACCGAGACCAGCACCAGCGCGACGAAGCCGAAGCCCGCTGCAAGGCCGGAGGCAGCAATGCCGATGGCAAGCAATGCGCCGACGACGATCACCGAGGAGATGGCGTTGGTGACGGCCATCAGTGGCGTGTGCAGCGCCGGCGTCACCGACCACACGACGTAATAGCCGACGAAGATCGCCAGCACGAAGATGGCGAAGCGGAAGACGAAGGGATCGATGACGCCGCCGGAGAGAGCATGCGCGGCACCGCCGGCAGCGTCCGCGGCGGCGGGGGCGTTGGCCAGATCCTGGACCGCAAGGCGAACGGCGGCGGTGGCCTGATCGAGCTGGTCGAGGGCTTTCTGCAGCTGTTCCATCACGCTGTCCCTTTTGGCTTGGCGGCAGACTTCTTCGCCGTTGTCTTCCTAGCAGCTGGCTTCTCGGAGGCGTCGGCGACGATGGTCGTGGCCGGGATCGCGGCCGGTTCGGTGCGCGGCGCCTCGACCGCCCTGGCGAAGTTCGGATGCACGACCTTGCCGCCGTCGGTCAGCATGGTCGCCTTGACCAGTTCGTCGTCGCGCTTGATGGCAAGCTCCTTCGTCGCCTTGTCGACCATCGTTTCGAGGAAGGCATAGAGGTTCTTGGCATAGAGCAGCGAGGCGGACGCTGCGACGCGGCCGGGCACGTTGAGATGGCCGACGATCTTGACGCCGTTTTCTGTCGTCACGACCTTGCCGGCCTCCGCGCCCTCGACATTGCCGCCGCGCTCCACCGCAAGGTCGACGATCACCGAGCCCGGCTTCATCGAGGCGACCATGGCGGCCGAGACCAGCTTCGGCGCCGGACGGCCGGGGATCAGCGCCGTGGTGATGACGATGTCTTGCTTGGCGATGTGCTCGGCGGTCAGCGCCGCCTGCTTGGCCTGGTATTCCTTCGACATTTCCTTGGCGTAGCCGCCCGCCGTCTCGGCCGCCTTGAACTCCTCGTCCTCGACCGCCAGGAATTTCGCGCCGAGCGACTGCACCTGCTCCTTCACAGCAGGACGCACGTCGGTGGCGGTGACCACGGCGCCGAGCCGGCGCGCGGTGGCGATCGCCTGCAGGCCGGCGACGCCGACGCCCATGATGAAGGTCTTGGCCGCCGGCACGGTGCCCGCCGCCGTCATCATCATCGGCAGCGCGCGGTCATATTCGGCGGCCGCATCGACCACTGCCTGGTAGCCGGCGAGATTGGCCTGCGAGGACAACACGTCCATCACCTGCGCGCGGGTGATGCGGGGCATGAACTCCATGGAAAAGGCGGTGATGCCGGCCCTGGCCATCGCGGCAAGCGCCGCATCGTTGCCATAGGGATCCATGATGGCGATGACGGCAGCGCCCGACTTATAGCCCGTCAGCTCGCCGTCGGTCGGCCGGCGCACTTTCAGGACCACGTCGGCCTTCTTGGCGTCGGCGGCCGTTCCGATCGTGCCGCCGACAGCGGCAAAATCCTGATCGACGATGCGCGAACCGAGGCCGGCGCCCTTCTCGACGACCACATCGAAGCCGAGGCCCACCAGGCGCTTCACCGTCTCAGGCGAAGCCGCGACGCGCGGCTCGTTCGGGTCAACCTCACGAGGGATGAATACCGTCTGTCCCACCGCATGATCCTTTCGGCTGGAACCTGTTTGCGCAAGGCGTGCGCCGGGTTTCCCGGCGGGACGTCATTGGCAATGGGCTTTGGAAATCTATCGCAGAATGAAGGCGCCGGCGGCCATGATCAGCATGAACAGGATGGTCGCCGAGAAGAAGCCGCCAACGAAGAAGCCGAAGGCCATCGCCACGAGCAGGGCGACGCAGACGAGCGAGCCGTATTTGGCGAGCGCCAGGAAGGCCGCGTAGGTGCGGTCGTGCTCGGCATAGTCCATCTTCGCGCCCAGTTCGACAGGACCGGTCGGCGTGTGTTCGGCCATTAGGAGTACCCCTTCGAAGATATCTTCGAGGCACATAGCGAAAAGCCGAACGGAGAGCAATGGCGCTATTGCCGCACAGCAGGCGACAACAGCGTCAAACGAAAGTTGAAATTGGGGAGAGGACGGCGACCGGCGTTATGCGCCGCGATTCCTCGGTCTTTCAGGCCGCGAGATGCGGGAAAAGCCCGAGCAAGCCGACGACGATCAGGTAGAGCGCGACGATGTAGTTGAGCAGGCGCGGCATCACCAGGATGAGCACGCCGGCAATCAGCGAGATCAGCGGCGTGAGCGCGAGCGAATGGATGGTCATGTCGGTGTCCTTTCGAGGATTGCTGCCTGCAAGGCAAGTTGCCCCGCCCCCAAACGCGGATCGCGCCGGAAAGCTCCGCTGGGGCCATCACTCAGCCGTGAGGTCTCAGGCCGCCTCGTGGAAGTATTTTGCCGTCGGCAGGATGGTCAGTGGCGCGAGTTCGCCGGCATTGGGAGTGTCGAACAGCATGCGCTGCTCCATCGGCGTCGAACGGAAGAAAGGGAAGCGCGAGAAGGAGCGTTCGCGAATGGCCGCGACATTGGCGCGATAGAGCACGACTTGATAATTCAGGCCCGGGTAGTCTCGGAGCTCGCCGATCTGTTCCGAACAATAGATGCGGCGGTAGAATCCGGCATGTTCCGGCCGGATGGTAGAGAGGCAGTAAGGCGCATCGAAATAGAAGCACGCCATGCCGGCAAGTCTGAGCGTCAGGTAAGGAATTTGTGGGTATACGCGCGACCAGTCCGGATCAGCAGCGAAGCGGCTCGGGTCGACGAAATGCGCGCCGGCCGCGAGCATTGGCCGCAATATGTCGCCATAGACCGTCGTCGAAGGCGATTGCGGCGTCGCGCTGCAGGCATGGTGAATGCGCAGCGTGCTTACCAAAGTTCCGTCTATGTAGATGCCAAATTTGGAGCAGTTCTCTGCTTCGTCGAGATCGTCATGAACGATGTGGGCGGGATTTTCCGGCACCATATCGCTCATGCGGTAGGATTTGTAGCGCAACCTATATATGTCTTCGAGGTCTTCGCCCTTGTCGCAACGGCGATACTCGGTCCGCTCCAGGATTGTTGCGACATGACGGGCGAAACTCGATGTGTTGTAAGACGCATCTACTTCGCTTGCGCTCGCACGTTGGCGAAGCGCACTCATCTGCGCATCCATGCACTGTCCCCGTAAACTGCCGCCGCGTTGCAACCCTACGACAGGGCGGCAGGATGTAAAGATGAAAATGAGACAGAGGTCGTTTACCGAGGGTTAAGGTTAATATTCGGTAAAATTGCAATAAAATGCCGCGCTTTGGCGCAAATCTAGCGGCGTGCCGCTTTTCCGGCTGTCTCGATGTCCTTGGCGAAAGGCCAGACTGTGGTCGACATCGTCTCGATACCGGATGCGCTCAGCGCCGAGCCGAACAGGAAACCCTGCACCAAATCCGGTTTGACCTCCAGCGCCAAGATCTTGAGTTGTTCGAAGGTTTCTACGCCTTCGACCGTCACCGCGAGGCCGAGCGGCCGCGACAGACTGACGATGCCGCGCAGCAACTCCAGCGATCGGATGTTCTGGGTAACGTCGATGAGAAAAGAGCGGTCGATCTTGATCTTGTCGAGCGGCAGCTTGTGCAGATAGCTGAGGCTCGAATAGCCGGTGCCGAAGTCGTCAAGCGCAATGCGCACGCCCAGCTGCTTCAACTCCTCGATATACTGTCTTGTCAGCGACTTGTCGTCGAGCAGCGCCGTCTCGGTGACCTCGATCTCGAGGCGCTGGGGCGAAAGGCCCGAGGTCACCAGCGCATCCCGCACTTTGTGCACGACGTCGCGGTTGCGGAAATCCCTGGCCGAGAGGTTGACGGAAACGCTGGTTTGCGCCGGCCACTTCGCGCATTCCGCGCAGGCCGCCTGGAGCACGAAGCTACTTATCTCGGAGATAATGCCCATCTCCTCGGCCAGCGGGATGAAGATGCCGGGTGAAATCGGCCCGAGGTCGGGGTGATCCCAGCGGCAGAGCGCTTCGCAGCTTGCGATGCGCATCGAGCTCATCGCCACGATGGGCTGGTAGACGACCCGCAGTCCCTTGTTTTCAATGGCAGCGCGCAGATCGGCCTTCATCAGCTGGCGATTGCGGAAGGCGGCATCCATCGATGCCTCGAACAGCCGCCAACTGTTCTTGCCAAGCTCCTTGGCCTTGTAGAGGGCAAGGTCGGCTTTGACGATCATGGCGTCGACATCGGTGTCCCTGACCGTCGACAGCACCGCGCCGCCGCTGGCCTGGATGCGCAGGCCGTGGCCGGCGACGTCGACCTCGCCCTGCAGGTCGGCGAAAATCTCGTCCAGCAGGTTGTTGAGGTGGCTTTCGTCCTCGATACGATCGAAATAGATCATGAACTCGTCGCCGCCAAAGCGGCTGACATTGATGCCGGATCCTGCGATCGCCGAGAGCCGTTCGGCCACAGCGTAGATCAGCCCGTCGCCGACCGGATGGCCAAGCGTGTCGTTGACGCTCTTGAAGTCGTCCAGGTCGAGCACGGCGAGGCCGCAGAGCCGGTCGCGATCGCCGGAGGCCATCGCCTCGCCGACCAGCTCGTGGAAATAGGCGCGGTTCGGCAGGCCGGTGAGGTTGTCATAGCGCGCCATGAAGCGGATCTTTTCCTCCGCCTCGACACGGGCCGTCACGTCCTCGAAGGTGATCACGCCGAGTTCCTGGCTGCCTTCGCGCGCCGAGAACTCGTAGTGCTGGCCGTTGGCCAGCGAGACCAGCACCTTGCGGTCGCGCCCTTCGCGCAAAGCGCGCGTCAGCTGCGCCTCGATGTAGCGGCAGTCCTTCGGCGCCAGCATGCCGCCGGCCACGCCGCGCATCAGCAGGCCATGGATCGATCGCCCCAGCAGGGCATCCGCCGATCTCAGCGACATCAGATGCGCCGCCTCGGCATTGGCCACCGCAACGCGTCCGTCAGGCCCCAGCATGACCAGGCCATGCGACATGGTGTTGAGCGCGCGATTGAAGCGCTGGGCTATGCGACTGGCCTTCTTTTCCTCCGACAGCGCAGCAAAAAGCACCTCGCGGACCATGTCCGCGAAGCGCTTGATGGCGAACAAGAAAGGCGCCGATAGGAGACCAAGAATGAAATGGTATGGGTCCCCGCGCAGGATGAAGCCCAGCGAAATCGGCCAGGTCATCGTCATGATGAAGATCATGACCATGCGGGGAGAGCCATAATTGCGGCCGGCGATCGATGTGGCTGAAGCCAGGGTCACGCAGACGGCGGAGATCTCCGCGAAATTGTCATGCGCCAAATAGATGCCAACAAAACAGAAGGCACCCAACATCAAGCCATGCATCGAACCGTAGAGAATGTAGTCGTTCTCACGGCGGCGGGCTTCTTCCCAGTTCTTCGGCGAGGGCGCATTGCGGTATTTGCTGATGTTTCGCAGGCGAAGGAAAGCCACCGTCAGCAGTCCTGCGGCAACAGCGATGTAGGTGGGCTCCTTGGTCTTCCAGTAAACCAGGAAGACCAGCAAGGTCTGGGCGAAGAATCCGATAGATAGCGTCAGACCGTCGCGAAACAGGGTTTCCACGAACGGGATGTAGACGTCGACCGGGATCTCGTTTTTTCTTCGCAGATTCACGCCTGAATCCCAACCCTTGGGAGCCAAGGAGTGTCATATCCGCCTTAAGAAAGGTTTAGAGGGAGCTTTTTTGCCCCCGCAGTCAAGCGGGTTTCCGCAATGCAGGGTTGGGAATTTTAGCTTCAGGTAAATAAGCCGTATCGATCATTCCGCAGCCTGCAATTCCGGGCTTTCAGGCGTTTTTTGCAGACGCTCCAGCAGCCTGGAACGCTCGGCTGCCGCCACCTCGGCACTGGCCTGCCGGACATGGCCGTAGCCGCGGACGAGCGCAGGCACGGAGGCAAGCGCAGCGGCGGCTTCGATCCTGCCCGGCGCCAGCGATGCGGCGATCAGGCCAAGATCGGCCTCGTACTGCGCCAGCAGCTGCCGTTCCATGCGCCGCTCGGCGGTTCGGCCGAAGACGTCGAAGGTCGTTCCACGCAAGCCCTTCATCGCCGCCAGCAGGCGGAAGCCCTTCATCATCCACGGACCGAAGCTCGATTTCCTCGGGCTGCCGTCATTGCCGCGGCGGCCGAGAATTGGAGGCGCCAGGTGGAACTCGAGCTTGTCATAGCTCTGGAACTGCCTGGCGAGATCGGCGGCGAAGGAGCCGTCGGAGTAGAGCCGCGCCACCTCGTACTCGTCCTTGACGGCCATCAGCTTGAACAGGTTCTTCGCCGCGGCCGCGGTGACGGCGGTCGAGCCCGGCACCGCCTTCGCCTCGGCTTTGCGCAGCGCCGCGATCCTCTCGGCATAGCGCTTGCCGTAGGCGGCATTCTGGTAGGCGGTGAGGAAAGCGACGCGCCGGGCGATCATGGCGTCCAGCGTCTCGGCAGCCGCCGGCGCGGTCTTGCCTGACTGGCTGACCAGGCCGCGCACATAGTCCGGCTGATGCGCGGCGCGACGACCCCAGCGGAAGGCGGCGACATTCATCGCGACCGCTTCGCCGTTCAATTCTATTGCTCTTTCAATGGCTTGGGCCGACAGCGGCAGCCCGCCATGCTGGAACGCGAAGCCCAGCATGAACATGTTGGCCCCGAGCGAATTGCCGAACAGCACGGCAGCGGTGCGGGTGGCGTCGAAGAAGTGCGACTTTTCCTCGCCGGCCGCCGCGCGGATCGCCTTCTTCAGGCGCTCGACCGGCAGCGAGAAATCGGCGGAACGGGTGAATTCGCCGGGCATGATCTCGGCGGTGTTGGCGAGGAACATCGTGTGGCCCTCGCGCACCGCCGCGAGCACTTTCTTGGCCCCGGACACGACGAGGTCGCAACCGAGCACGAGATCCGCCTTGCCGGCCGAAACGCGGATGGCGTGGATGTCCTCCGGGGTGCGGGCAATGCGGACATGGGTGAACACTGAGCCACCCTTCTGGGCAAGGCCCGCCATGTCGATCATGCCGCAGCCCTTGCCTTCGAGGTGGGCAGCCATGCCGAGCACCGCGCCTATGGTGACGACACCAGTGCCGCCGACCCCGTCGATGATCGCCGCCCAGCCCTGCTCGTGAAGCGCAAACTCGGCCGGAGCGGGGACGCCGGCGAGCGGATCGTTGCTGCCGGCGACACCCTCGGCCTTCCTGATCTTGCCGCCATGCACCGTGACGAAGGACGGGCAGAAGCCGTTGAGACAGGAAAAATCCTTGTTGCAGCTCGACTGGTCGATCCTGCGCTTGCGGCCGAATTCGGTTTCGACAGGCTGGATCGAGACGCAATTGGACTGCACGCCGCAATCGCCGCAGCCCTCGCAGACCAGTTCGTTGATGAAGACGCGGCGGTCGGGGTCGGGGAAGGTGCCGCGCTTGCGGCGACGGCGCTTCTCGGCGGCGCAGGTCTGGTCGTAGATGAGCACCGAGACGCCGCTGACATCGCGCAGCTCGCGTTGGACAAGATCGAGGTCGTCGCGGTGGTGGATGGTGATGCCGGTCGGAAAGTCGGCCGTGCCGGCATATTTGCCCGGTTCGTCGGTAACGACGGCGATGCGGCCGACGCCTTCGGCGCGCACCTGCCTGGCGATCATGTCGACGGTCAGGCCGCCCTCGTGCGGCTGGCCGCCGGTCATGGCGACGGCGTCGTTATAGAGGATCTTGTAGGTGATGTTGGCACCGCTCGACAGCGCGAAGCGGATCGCCAGCAGGCCGGAATGGTTGTAGGTGCCGTCGCCAAGGTTCTGGAAGATGTGGCCGCGCTTCGAGAACGGCGCCTGGCCCACCCATTGCGCGCCCTCGCCGCCCATCGCCGTGAAGCCGACTGTGTTCCTGTCCATCCAAAGCGCCATGAAATGGCAGCCGATGCCGGCGGCGGCGAGCGAGCCTTCGGGCACCTTGGTCGAGGAATTGTGCGGACAGCCGGAACAGAAGAACGGCGTGCGCGAGCCGATGTCGACGGTGTCGGCGAGCATGGCCTGGAACTGGCGCAGTTTCGCCACACGTGCGGCGATCTCCTCCGAGCGACCGACGGTGCGCAGGATGCGCTCGCCGAGCGCAATCGCGATCTCGTTGGGATCGAGCGCGCCCTTGGCCGGGAACAGCCAGTCGCCACGCTCGTCCTTCTTGCCGATGATGACCGGCTGCATGGCAGTGCCATAGAGATTTTCGCGCAGCTGCAGCTCGATCAGCGAGCGCTTCTCCTCGACGACGACGATGGTGTCGAGGCCGCGCGCGAAGTCGGCAATGTGCTGGAGATCGAGCGGCCATGGGCAGCCGACCTTGAACAGGCGGATGCCGATGCGGTTGGCGGCCTGTTCGTCGACGCCGATGTCGTCCAGCGCCTGGCGGACATCGAGATAGCTCTTGCCGATGGTGATGACGCCAAGCTTCGGATTGCGGCCGCCGGAATAGACGATGCGGTTCAGCCCGTTGGCATGGATGAAGGCGGAAGCGGCGGCGCGCTTATGTTCGTGCAGCCGCTCCTCCTGCCCGAGCATGTCGATCTCGTGGCGGATGTTGAGACCGCCGGGCGGCATGTCAAAGTGAGGAACGACGATGTTCAGCCGCTCCAGCGAGGCGTCGACCGAGGCGGTCGATTCGATGTTGTCCTTGACGCATTTGATCGCCGCCCAGGTGCCGGCGAAACGCGACATGGCAAAGCCGTAGAGGCCGTAGTCGATGATCTCCTGGACACCGGCCGGGTTGAGGATCGGCACCATGGTATCGACGAACAGGAATTCTGTGGCGTGCGCGTTGGTCGAGGATTCGGCCATGTGATCGTCGCCCATCAGGGCGAGCACGCCGCCATGCTTGGAGGAGCCGGCGAGGTTGGCGTGGCGGAACACGTCGCCGGAACGGTCGACGCCCGGCCCTTTTCCGTACCAGACCGAGAAGACGCCGTCATGCGTGCCCTCGCCGAGCAATTCGGTCTGCTGCGATCCCCAGCAGGCGGTGGCGGCGAGTTCCTCGTTGAGCCCCGGCTGGAAGACGATATCAGCCTGCGCAAGCTGCTTCTTGGCCCTCCAAAGCTGCATGTCGAGGCCGCCGAGCGGCGAACCGCGATAGCCTGAGACGAAGCCCGCGGTGTTGAGGCCGGCGCGGCGGTCGCGCTCGCGCTGCATCAACAGCATGCGGATGACGGCTTGCGCGCCGGACAGGAAGATGCGCTCCTTGCCAAGGTCGAACTTGTCGTCGAGCGCGACGTCATGCAGCGTCATCAGGTATTTCCTTCGCGGAGGCGCGCGGAATCACGCGGCCTTCCTCGGAGTGCCATGCCGCAGTCTTTCTCCGCTTGCTAGAGAGGTCAAACGAAATCGCAGGGGCCAAGCCAGACGCAACAAGCGGTCCGCTCGGGGCTCGTGGGAGCACAGAACGACAAGGCCGACGCCACGCGCAAGCAAGAAAATTCCAGGGGCCGCGGCCTCAGGCAGGCTTGGGGCAGTCAGGCTTCGGCTCGTCGGGCAACTTGCCGTCGGGATGGCCGACCATGTCCTTGTTGAGCTCGTAGACCGGGCCGATCACAAGTGGCCTGTCGGGCAGCACCGATTGATCCATCGAGGAGGTCAGCGTGGTCTCGAAACTCTGCAGCAGCTTGCCATTGGCATCCTCGATGCGGATCGAGACCGAATAAGGCTTGTCCTTCACCACGCATGTCAGCGGCGGGCTGGTGAGCGTGACATGCGGCAGCTTCGGCCAGATCTTCTGGTTGACGATGATCGGGTCACCGCCGGCCGGGTTCTGGAAGCTAACCACTGCGACCTGGCCCTCGCCCATCGGCCGCAGCGGGTTGAGGGTTATGACATAGGTGGCGATGCCAAGCCGGTAGTTGAACTCGAACAGCTTGCCGGAAATGGCGAAGAGCTGCTCCTTGCCGGAATCGCGGCAAGCGCCGAGCACCGTCGCCGCAAGCAAGGCCGTGCCGACAACCACCGAACGGACGAACTTTCTAGACATTGCCTGCCTCCCTGGCCACCGTGCGGCGGCGATAATGGCGATTTGCCTTCTGTCTGTTGCCGCACACCTTCATGTCGCACCAGAGGCGGCTGGAGTTGCGGCTGCGATCGACGAACAGCCAGCTGCAGTTGGGACAGATCCTGAGCCTGGCCACCGTCTCGTCACGCAGCAGCGACAGCGCCGAGACGGCGAGCGCCGCCTCGAATGCAATCGGCGTCGCCGGATCACCGAATGGCCGCCCGGGCGCGCCGACCTCGGTCGAGCTGCCGGCCAGCCCCGCGGCGCAGGCCGACAGGAAAGCCGGCAGATCGACGGTGGCAATGGCCCCTTGCGCAACGGCATGGCGGAACAGTCGGTCGGTAGCCTCGCGGATCGACAGCACGAGCGGTGCAATCCGGTCGGGCGCGCCCGCTTCCAATCGCCGCCCGCCGAGCTCGGCGGCGCGAAAGCCGCTGGCCGCCTGGGCGAAACGTACGATCTCGGCCGGATCGTCGAAACGGTCGAAAGTCTTTTGCGGATCGTTGCGCAGCACCACCGTGTTCGCCGCGTCGAGCGCGAGAATGCCGCCGGTGAAGCGATGCGGGGTCCAGGATACAGTCATGGTGGAAATCTAACCGATAAAACCTATTTGACAAGTTAGATTCCGAATGCAACGCTCCCATCGGGGCCGGATCGCGCGGTCCCGAGGATGCTGCATGCTTTACTTCCTCCAGCAGGTGCTGAACGGGCTGCATTCGGGCGCGCTCTATGCGCTGCTCGCCTTCGGCTATGTGCTGACCAACGGCATCCTGCACCGCACCAATCTCGCCTATGGCGCGCTGTTTGCCTTTTGCGGACATACGATGATCCTGACCGCCGCCTTTGGTTACCAGGCGCTGTGGCTGACACTCTTCGCCTCCGTCGCGCTCGGCATCGTTGCCGCCCTGCTTTATGCGGCGCTGATCAGCCAGATCCTGTCGCGCAGCGTCTTCGAAAAGCTCGCCGACCGCTCACCCAATGCCATCGTGGTGACGACGCTCGGCATCCTTTTGTTCCTGTCCGAAGCGAGCCGCATCGCCGCCGACACCCATGATCTGTGGCTGCCGCCGATGCTGGCCCAGCCGGTCGTCTTCGCCGAGGAGGCTGGCTTCAAGGTGACGCTGACGCTCATCCAACTGCTCGACTGTGCCGGCGTGCTGGCCATCGTGGCGCTGGCGGCGTGGGGTTTCGCCCATTCGCGCTACGGACGCGCCTGGCGCGCCGTGTCGGACGACCCGAGGGCGGCTGCCATGTGCGGCATCGACGTCACCGCGGTGTTCCGCCGCGCGGTGCTTTACGGCGGCTTGTGCGCGGCCCTGGCCGGCGTGCTCGCCGGCCTCTATTACGGCAACATCAGCTTCGGCACCGGCCTGGTCTACGGGCTGAAGATCCTGTTCATCACGGCGGTCGGCGGCTATCTCTCGCCGCTCAGGGCGGCGCTCGGCGCGGCTGCCTTCGGCATGGCCGAATCGCTTTGGGCCGGCTATTTCCCGCTCGAATGGCGCGATGCGTGGATGTATCTGTTCCTCGTCGCCATGCTGGTGCTGATCGGCGCCGGCCGCGACCAAACGAAGGTCGCCTGATTCACAATCAGACTTTGGTTGCATGGCGTGCCCTGAGGCCGCCTGTTTGGCGCGGTGCGCGCTGGATGGCGCAGCCGCTCGACCATTGCGTTGTTGACCATCCGGACCACGCGCTGCATACCGTTGGACCAGATGGTGCCACCCCAAGGGGAAAATAGGGCGCATCTCCGGCACGAGGGAGGAAATGCATGGCAGGGCTGCTCGCTCTATCCAGGACCATCGACCGCCTGAACGAGTTCATCGGACGATGGGTGTCGTGGCTGATCCTGCTCGCGATCCTGGTGAGCGCCGGAAACGCCATCATCCGCAAAGTGCTCGACACCTCCTCCAACGCCTGGCTGGAGCTGCAATGGTACCTGTTCGGCGCCGCCTTCATGCTGGCGGCCGCCTACACGCTCAAGCAGAACGACCATATCCGCATCGACATCGTCTACGGCATGTTTTCCCGCCGCGTGCAGCACTGGATCGACCTTCTCGGCCACCTGTTCTTCCTGATGCCGTTCGTGGTCCTGATGGTGATCTATTTCGTGCCTTACGTGTCGCTGTCGTTCCGCAGCGGCGAGATGTCGACCAATGCAGGCGGCCTGATCGTATGGCCGGCAAAAGCCATCCTGCTCGCCGGCTTCTTCCTGCTGGCGCTGCAGGGCATCTCCGAGATCATCAAGAAGATCGCCATCATGCGGGGCGACATGGACGATCCCAATCCATTCATATCCGCGCACGACCAGGCCAAGATCGAAGCCGAGGCGCTTGCCGAAGAAGCCAAGGCGCTGGCCGGCGAGGTGCGCTCATGATCGAGTTCATCGCGCAGAACATGGCGCCGATCATGTTCGCCTCGCTGATCATCTTCCTTTTGATCGGCTACCCGGTCGCCTTCTCGCTCGCCGCCAACGGCCTCCTGTTCTTCTTCATCGGTGTGCTCTTGTCGCCCTATTCGGGCGGATCGATCAATCTTGCCTGGCCACTTCTCTACGCATTGCCGGAGAATTTCTACGGCAACCGGGTCATGTCGAACGAGACATTGCTGGCGATTCCCTTCTTCACCTTCATGGGCATCGTGCTGGAACGATCCGGCATGGCCGAGGACCTGCTCGACACCATCGGCCAATTGTTCGGGCCGATCCGCGGCGGCCTTGCCTATGCGGTGATCTTCGTCGGCGCGCTGCTTGCCGCCACGACCGGCGTGGTGGCGGCCTCCGTCATCGCCATGGGCCTGATCTCACTGCCGATCATGCTGCGCTACGGCTATGACCGGCGGCTCGCCTCAGGCGTGATCGCGGCCTCCGGCACGCTTGCCCAGATCATCCCGCCCTCGCTGGTGCTGATCGTGCTTGCCGACCAGCTCGGCCGCTCGGTCGGCGACATGTATGCGGGCGCCCTGATCCCCGGCCTGGTGCTGACCGGCATCTACATGCTCTACATCCTGATCATGTCGATCGTCCGGCCGAATTCGATGCCGGCGCTGCCTGTTGAGGCGCGCACGCTCGGCCACGGCGTGATCTCGCTCATTGTCGCCTTGCTGGTCGCGGGTGCGATCTCCTATGCCGCCTATCGCTACCTCGCGCCGACACATGGCAACAATGCCGACATCCTCGGCGCCACAGTCGGCGTCGTCGTGATCTACATCGTGGCGATCGCCGACCAGCGCCTCAACATCCACATGATGTCGAAGCTGGCGCAGCAGGTGGTAATCGTGCTGATCCCGCCGCTGGCGCTGATCTTCCTGGTGCTCGGCACCATCTTCCTCGGCATCGCCACGCCGACCGAAGGCGGCGCAATGGGTGCTGTCGGCGCGCTCATCATGGCGGCGTTCAAAGGTCGCCTGAGCATGGACGTCATCAGGCAGGCGCTGGCCTCGACGACGCGGCTGTCCTCCTTCGTGCTGTTCATCCTGATCGGCGCGCGGGTCTTCTCGCTCACCTTCTACGGCGTCAATGGACAGAAATGGGTAGAGCACCTGCTAATCTCCCTGCCCGGCGGCGAGATCGGCTTCCTGATCGGCGTCAACGTCCTGGTGTTCGTGCTCGCCTTCTTCCTCGATTTCTTCGAGCTCGCCTTCATCATCGTGCCGCTGCTCGCGCCCGCCGCCGAAAAGCTCGGCATCGACCTGATCTGGTTCGGCGTGCTGCTCGGCGTCAACATGCAGACCAGCTTCATGCATCCGCCCTTCGGCTTCGCGCTGTTCTACCTGCGCTCGGTGGCGGCACGCGTGCCTTATCTCGACCGCATCACCGGCAAGAAAATCGCGCCGGTCACGACTGGCCAGATCTACTGGGGCGCGGTGCCCTTCGTCTGCATCCAGGTGATCATGATCGCGCTCACCATCGCCTTCCCGCAAATGGTGATGCGCTACAAGGGCGCTGCCGTCGAGCCGAGCACGATCGACATCCAGCTGCCGGGTATGCCGGGACTGACACCGCTCGGTGCGCCGCCGGCCGACACTGGCGCGGCGCCTGCGAATGGAGGCGCGACGCCGGCCGCTCCCGCCGCGCCCGGCACGCCCGATCTCTCGCAGCCGCCGAATTTCGGCGATACGGCCCCAGCCAAGCCGGCCGCGCCTGCGCCGGACCTTTCGCAGCCGCCAAAATTCTGAGGTGATGCGATCATGAGAGCAGTCCGGCTCGAAGCCATCGGCAGCATCGCAATGCGCGAGGTGGAGAAGCCCGCTCCGGGACCGGACGATGTGCTGGTGCGGATCGAAGCCTGCGGCGTCTGCGGCACCGACAGGCATCTTCTGCATGGCGAATTTCCATCGAAGCCGCCGGTGACGCTCGGGCACGAATTCTGCGGCATCGTCGAGGCCGTCGGGCCAGATGTTGCCGGCATCTCGATCGGCGACCGCGTCACCGGCGATCCCAACATTTCCTGCGGGCGCTGCAGCCACTGCCGGGCCGGCCGGGTCAATCTGTGCAGCAATCTCCGGGCGATCGGCATCCACCGCGACGGCGGCTTCGCCGACTATGTCGTGATGCCGCAAAGCCAGGCCTTCCTGCTGCCCGCCAGCCTCAAGCCGACGCACGGCGCCTTCTGCGAGCCGCTGGCCTGCTGCCTGCATGGCGTCGACCTCGCCGGCATCCGGCCGGGCGCCTCGGTGGTCGTGCTCGGCGGCGGCGTCATCGGCTTGCTCACCGTGCAACTGGCGAAGCTCGCCGGCGCGGCGACCGTCATCCTGTCGACCAGGCAGGCCTCCCGCCGCGCGCTCGCCGAAGAACTCGGCGCCACGGCAACGGTCGATCCAAGTTCCGCCGATCCCGTCGAGACCATCGCCGGACCCGGCGGCGTGGTTCCTGGCGGCGTCGACGTGGTGCTCGAATGCGCCGGCGTTCCCGACACGGTCGAGCAATCCATGCGGCTGGCGAAGCCGGGCGGCACTGTGGTGATCGTCGGCGTGATGCCTCAAGGGCAGAAGGTTGCCTTCGAACCCTTCGATGTCCTGTTCCGCGAACTGAAGGTGCTGGGCTCCTTCATCAATCCTTTCACGCACCGGCGCGCGGCCGACCTCGTCGCCTCGGGCGCGATCGAGATCGACAAACTGATATCGAGACAGGTCGGTCTCGAAGACGCTCCGGCGGTGATCTCCAACCCGGCCGCCTCGGGCGAGGTCAAGGTGCTGGTGCTGCCCGGCCGGGACTGACGTAGAGCCTGGCGCCAATGCCGGAGGCACGAGGTTGAATTTTCGGCCGTCCATGGCGATTAATCGCCGAAGCCTGCGCCGCCCCTCTGCCGGGACCTTCTCCCCGTAGGTGACGGGGAGAAGGGGCTAATCGCCTCTTACAGCTTGCCGTTGCGCTGCTGCACCATCATGAAGGTGTCGTAGTTGTATTCGGCGACCTGAGCCCAGAGATAGTGCTCCTTGCGGAAGCCCTTGATGGAGTCCCAGATCTTCTTGAACGGCACGTTCGAGGCCTCCATCTCGGCGTAGACCTCGTTCGCCTTCTCGAAGCAGGCGGCCATGATCTCCTGGCTGAACGGCTGCAGCTTGGCTCCGGCGGCCACCAGCCGCCTCACCGCGGGCGGGTTCACGAAGTCATACTTCTGCAGCATGTCAGCGTCGGTTGCCTGAGCGGCGGCGCGGACCAGCGCCTTGTAGGCCGGCGAAAGCTCCTCGTATTTGGCCTTGTTGAACATCAGGTGCACGGTCGGGCCGCCTTCCCACCAGCCGGGATAGTAGTAATAGGGCGCGACCTTGTAGAAGCCGAGCTTCTCGTCATCATAGGGACCGACCCATTCGGCGGCGTCGATCGTGCCCTTTTCCAGCGCCGGATAGATGTCGCCGCCGGCGATCTGCTGCGGCACGACGCCGAGCTTCTGCACCACTTTGCCGGCAAAGCCCCCGATGCGCATCTTGAGGCCGGAAAGGTCGGCGACGGTATTGATCTGCTTGCGGAACCAGCCGCCCATCTGCACCCCGGTGTTGCCGCCGGGCAGACCGAAAAGCCCTTGCGTGGCCAGGAACTCGTTGAAGAGGTCGATGCCGCCGCCATGGTAGTGCCAGGCGTTCATGCCGCGCGCGTTGAGCGAGAACGGCACCGCAGCACCCAGCGCCCAGGTTGGGTCCTTGCCCCAGTAATAGTAAGCCACCGTGTGGCAGGCCTCGACGGTACCTGCAGCGGTGGCGTCCGCCGCCTGCAGGCCCGGCACCAGTTCGCCGGAGGCGAAGACCTGAACCTGGAAATTGCCGTCGGTCGCTTCCGACAGCATCTTGGAGAAGACTTCGGCGCCGCCATAGATCGTGTCGAGCGATTTCGGGAAGGACGATGCCAGCCGCCACGTCACTTTCGGATTGGACTGGGCTATGGCCGGCGTGGCAAGCGCCGCGGCCGCCGCCGCGACACCGACGCCGGACGCACCGGCCTTGCGGATGAATGAACGACGATCCATGCAGTTTCCTCCGTTTTGGATCAACACACCGACGCGCGGACATCCTCGCTGTCCTGATCGGCTGCGCGAACAATACACGGGCGAGATGTCGAGTCCAGCATCGCGGGCAGGCTGCAACCATAGTCTAACGCCAGTCCGCCGTGGCCCATCCGCAGAGGCGAACTTGCCATGGCAAAGTGCCCTCGGATCGCCTATTTAATAGGCAGAGTAATTCCTTAGCTCTGGGAACCGCGTCCAAAATGCAGCAGCCGCTCGTTGCCGTCTCGTCCGATGTCCGCCAGTTCGACAACTACACCTGGCATGCCGCCCCGCAGCAATATCTCGAGGCGGCGATCGCCGGCGCAGGCGTCTTCCCGCTCGTGGTGCCTTCCTTCGGCGATCAGCTCGATCTCGACGAACTGCTGTCTTCCGTCGACGGCGTCATGATCACCGGTTCGAAGTCCAATGTGCATCCTTCGCTCTATGGCGGCGATCCGAACGAACGGAACGGTCCTTACGATCCCGCGCGCGACGCCACGACGCTGCCGCTGATTCGCAAGGCCATCGAGCGCGGCGTGCCACTGCTTGCCATCTGCCGCGGCATCCAGGAACTGAATGTGGCGCTGGGCGGCACGCTGGCCACGGAGATCCAAGAGCGCGAAGGCTCGCTCGACCACCGCGCGCCGGCGAGCGACAATCAGGACGAGCGCTTCGCCATCCGCCAGACCGTTTCGATCGAGCCGGGAAGCTGCCTGGCCAGTGTTTTCGGCGTTGGCGACATCACGGTGAATTCCGTGCACCGGCAGGGCATCGAGCTGCTCGGTTCAAGGCTGCAAGTCGAGGCGCTCGCCGGCGACGGGACGATCGAGGCCGTCTCGGTCAAGGACTCCCGCGCTTTCGCGGTCGGCGTTCAGTGGCACCCCGAATATTGGGTGAAGTCCGACAGCGCGTCGGCCAAGATCTTCCGCGCCTTTGGCGACGCGGTGCGCCTGCATGCCTCGGCGAAGGCCGGCTCGCGAGCGGCGGCGGAATAGACGCAGCCGAGTAATTCAAAGACTATTCATCGCTGCGAAGCGCCAGCAGCGGCGTCGCGGGCGCGTAGGATTCGTAGCCATCGCCATCGGCAACGCCGAAGGTGACGATCGGGTCGACGCCGTTCTCGCTGAAAGCGACCGAGCCGTCCGCCTGCTCGCGCCAGAATTTCACTTGTTCGATGCCCGGCATCAATACACGGCAGTTCGGAGCGACGGTCAGCCGCGACAGGCCGGCCGACACCTCGGCGCCGCGCTCGACGGCGCAGGTTTCCTCGCCATTGGCAGTCAGGTGGTAAATGCCTGACGGCGCGGCTTCCGGGGCCGTGGTCTGGCCATTGCCGCCGGGCAGGAACTGAGTGCTCCCAAACATCGCAAAGGACGCAACCAAGCCCACCAGCAACTTCACCCTGATTCTCCACTTGTTAACCAAGTATGGAGAATGATTTCAAAGAGTTAAGCGTGGGTTAAGAATGTCGCCACCGGCTCGTCAGGGACGCGCCTTGACGTTGACGGTCTCGGGCACCGGGGTCAGCGCTCGTCGCTCACCGAACCAGGCAATCAGATTGTCGACACAGAGATCGGCCATGGCGCGGCGCGTGTGGTGCGACGCCGAGCCGACATGCGGCAGCAGGGATGTGTTGGGGGCGTCGAGCAGGGCCTGCGGCACGTTCGGTTCGTCGGCAAAGACATCGAGCCCAGCGGCGGCGATGGTGCCGTTGGCAAGGGCAGCGGCAAGCGCCGCCTCGTCCACCACGCTGCCGCGGCCGATATTGACGAGAACGCCGTTCGAGCCGAGCGCCAAGAGGATATCGGCATTGATGGCCTTCTCCGTCGAGGCGCCGCCCGGCGCCACGCAGATCAGCGTGTCGACCGCCTCGGCAAGGCTCATCAACGTCGAGTGATATTCATAGGACAAGCCCTCCACCTTGCGGCGGTTGTGGTAGGCGATCGGCAGGCCGAAGGCCTCAAGGCGCCGGGCGACGGCAAGGCCGATGCGGCCCATGCCGAAGATGCCGATGCGCCTGCCTCGCAAGGTCAGCCGGCTCAGGCGGTAGTCGCCCTTGTTCATCCAGCCGCCGTCGCGCAGCCATTTCTCGGCGTTGTAGAGTTCTCGCACGGTGTTGATCAACAGGCCGATCGCGGTGTCCGCCACCTCCTCGGTCAGGACGTCCGGCGTGTTGGTGACCATCACGCCGCGCGCGGCCGCATGGCCGGCGTCAACCGAATCATAGCCGACGCCAAAATTGGCGATGATTTCAAGATTGGGCAGCGCGTCGATCATCGCAGCATCGATGCCGCCGTAGGAGGCGATGCCGCGCACCGTCTGGCGCATTTCCTCGGAGAGCAGCGACGGATCGGCGCGCTCGATACGCACGCATTGGAAGGCTTGCTCTATCCGGCCGCGGGCATGTTCGTGGAAAGGACCCGGCACCAGGATGGCGACCGGGAATTTTGCTTCGGCTCTTGTCATTGGCGCTCCATCGGTTTGCCGGTGGACTGGCGCACGTGCAGCTCCGGCTTGATCAGTTCCTGCGAGGGCCGCACGGCTTGCCCGTTCAGCTTGTCGAGCAGCGCGCTGGCGGCGCGGCGGCCGACCTCGCGCTGGCCATTCCAGACCGTTGTCAGCGCCGGAGTCGCGATTGCGGCCTCTTCGAGATCGTCATAACCGGTGACCGAGATGTCGACGCCCGGCACGAGCCCTGCCCGCGCAATGCCGTTCATCAGTCCGATGGCGACGAGATCGTTCCAACAGCAGGCTGCGGTCGGCTTGTCCTTGAGCGCCAGGAACTGCCCGGCGGCCTCGAAGCCTGCCTGCTTGGTGCGCGGCCCGGGAATGCGCCAGGACGGCTTGACTTCCAGCCCGGCCGCTTCCATGGCGTTGACATAGCCCTGGTAGCGGTCGCGGCCGGTCGAGGTCTGGTCCGTGCCGCCGATCATGGCGATACGCTTGTGGCCTAGCGAGATCAGGTGATTGGTGGCCAGGGCGGTGCCATAGGCGTCATCGCCGCGAAACACCGGCACGTCCGCTCCAGCGACGGTGCGCGCGATCAGCACGGCCGGCAGGCCGTTTTCCTCGGCCATGATGATGTCTTCGGCCGGCGTGCCGATGGCCGGCGACATGATGACCCCGTCGGCGCCGAGTTGCAGCAGCGTATCAATGAAGGTGCGCTGCTTTTCCAGTTGGTCATAATGGTTCGAAAGAATGAAAGTCTGGCGGCTGCGATCGAGCTCGCTTTCGATCGAGCGCAGGATTTCGGCAAAGAACGGATTCATGATGTCGTGCACCACGACGCCGACAATGCCGGAGCGCGAGGTGCGCAGGCTGGCGGCGCGGCGGTTGTAAATATAGCCGATGGCGCGGGCATGTTCCTTGATGCGCTCGCGCGTGGTGCCAGCGACCAATGGGCTGTCGCGCAGCGCCAGCGATACCGTTGCCGTGGACACGCCGAGCGCATCCGCGATCGTAGAAAGCTTGATCTTCTGTGCCAGCCCTCAGTCCCCCGGACTTTTAAACTGTTTAAAGGGGGCCTTATGCCATCGATCCAGGGCAAATCAAAGTTTTTTTGCCAGGGTCTCGGCTTCGGTATCGACGGAGGCTGAATTGCGCAGACGCAACCGATGCTCGCGATGGATGATATAGAGGCCGCTGGCGACGATGATGGCGGCCCCCAGCAACGTCCAGCGGTCGGGAAACTGGTGGAAGATGAGCCAACCCGAAATGATCATCCACACCATCTGAGAATAAGGATAAGGCGCCAGCGCCGTGGTGGTCGCCAGGCGGTAGGCCTGCACCAGCAGCCAGTGGCCGCCGGCGCCGAAGACGCCAAGCATCATCAGGATGAACCAGTGCCAGCCATCCTGCGGCAGCGACAGCGAAAAGGGCAAGGTCGGCAGGAGCAGCACCGCCGGCGCCAGCGCCGAGAACAGGATCAGGCTTTCCGGGGTCTCCGTCGACGACATGCGCCGGGTCATGATGACGTAGAAGCTGTTCGACAGCATCGATCCGAGCGCGAACAGATGCCCGACGCCGAACACGCCGACGCCCGGCCGGGTAATGATGAGAACGCCGGCTAAGCCGGTGAGGATTGCCAGCCAGCGCCGCCAGCCCGCCCATTTTCCCAGCAGCGGTCCCGCAAGTGCCGTGATCACCATCGGGCCGAAGAAGTAGATCGACGTGGTTTCGGCCAGTTGCAGCGTGCGCAGCGCCAAAACGTTGAAAATCGTCGAGCCGAACAAGAGCAAGCCGCGCAGGATGTGAGCCGGCAGGTTGTCGGCGCGGAAGCGCGACGGCTCGCGCCAGCCGCGCAGAAAGAGGCCGACAATCAGGACATGGACGGTGAAGCGGGCCCAGGCGACGATCAGCGCCGAGACACCGGCGAGCACCAGATACTTGCTTGAGGTGTCGAGGAAGGTGAAGCAGACATAGACGCACAGCATCAACAGCATCGCCGCCGGCGGCGTTGCGCTTTCGTCGTGGCTTTTGGGAACGTTCAAGATCGGGCCGAGCTAAGGTAGATGCCCGCCTTTTGCGGCAATCGCCGCTGGGCGGCAAGCCAAAAGCGACTGGCCCAACAAGCGCTCAGGACAGGCTCAGTCTCGCGGTCAATCAGGCATGCATGCGGGCGCCCTTGGTGATCTTGTCGACCAGCCTCTTTTCGGCACGCAGCGCAATGCCGACCACTTTGGCGTCATCCGGCGCGAACTCGGCGAAGACGGCGCGGTTGGCCGCATCATGGCCGGTCGCGAACATCTCCTCGACATAGGCGGACGCCGTCACGCCGCGCTCCAGGGTCCGGCGATGGATGGTGCCGAGCGTCGGCCCGTCGGCCGAGAGCACGATGACGGGCTGGATCGAGAGCGGATTGAAAAGGTTGCCGACGCGGTCGCGATAGGGCTCGCCGATGATCTGAGGACATTGCGCGACGATGCCGCTGGTCAAGAAAGCGGTGACGTTGAGCTTCTGCCAGACGGCGAGGTCTTCCCTGAGCACGATTGCAAATTTCGTATCGAACACCAAAATGTTTCTCCAGGATGGACCTTGATGAGCAGGCGATGGAGCGCGGTCTAGGCGGTGAGGCGCAGCAAGGTCTTGAACGTTCGTGCGCGGATGTGATCACCCGGGGCGACCGGATCGTTTCGGCGCCCGGCGCTACCGGCCTCGAGCGCATCGAGGCACACTTTCATGGCAACGCCTTCGACCTGCACCGCCACGACACCTACGCCATCGGCGTGACGCTCGATGGCGTACAGCGCTTCCACTATCGCGGCGCGCTGCAACACAGCCTGCCCGGCCAAGTCATCGTGCTGCATCCCGACGAACTGCACGACGGCGGCGCCGGAACCGAAGACGGGCTGCGCTACAGGATCCTCTATCTGGAGCCGTCGCTGCTGCTCGATTGCCTCGGCGGCGCGCCGCTGCCTTTCGTCCGCGACGCCGTGGTGAGCGACCCGGCGCTGCGCGACACGCTGCTTTCAGCCTTGGCGCCGCTCGGCGAGGAACTCGACGAGCTGTTTGTCGCCGATTTCATTGCGCAGTTGGCACAGCATCTGCAGCGTCACGCCGGACAGCCGGCAAGATCGACGGGCAAGACGGCATGGCGCGCCGCCGCCCTTGCGCGCCACTATCTGGAAGAGAATGCCGAGCGGTCGGTCCGTTCCGACGAGTTGGAGGCCGTCACCGGCCTCGACCGCTACGCGCTGTCACGACATTTCCGCGCGACCTATTCGACCAGCCCGCATCGCTTTCTCCTGATGCGAAGACTGCAGCGGGCCCGGCGCATGATCGAAGCGGGAGAGCCGCTGGCCGAAATAGCTGCGGCGGCCGGCTTCAGCGACCAGAGCCATTTCAACCGGCATTTCAAGAAGGCGTTCGGAGTGACGCCGGGACGCTGGGGAGGGCTGGTGCGAAGCGCGACGCGCAGTGTCGTCGCCGAACCGCAAGAGGCCGGTGATAGCTCTTAGGCGCGACCCGCAGCGTCGTCGTCCTTTCCGCTAAGCCGCCGATGCTTGGGTAGAGCGTGAAGCGACGACGCTGCGCGTTCGCCTATGTCGCACGAGACGACGCTTACGCGTCGCTCTTTTGGGGGCAACGCTGGCGCACTGCACCGCGACGACGCTTGCGCGTCGCGCCTTACGCGTGGCGCATCAATCATCCAACTCGGCGTCGTCGTCGATCAGCACGAGGTCTTCGTTCGAGAGATTGGCCTCGATACGGGCAAGCAGCTTGAACAGCGCCTTCTGGTCCTTCTTGTCGAGGCCCCTCAGCGCCTGCTTCTCGGTCTTCTTAACCGACTTCTCGATGGCGCGGATGGTTTCGCGGCCGGTATCGGTCAGAAAGATATGGGCCTGCCGAGCATCCGCGTTGGAGGCGCGCTTGTCCAGGAAACCCTGTGCCTGCAGCCTGTTGATGGTCTTGGTGATGGTCGGCGGACGAACGCCCAGCCGCCCGGCCAGATTGCCCGGAGTCTGGCCGTCCTCACGATCGAGCGCCAGCATGATCTGGTCCTGGCCGGCGTAGAAGCCATGCGCCAGGAGCCGCGCCGCCAGCGCCGTTCGCGCCAGCCGCGCCGCCGAATGCAGCCGGCTCATTGTCGCTGCCTTGTCCGCCTTGGCCATGGTCATTCCCTCTTCGGCCGAACCGGTCCGGCCAGCATAGAGGCTGTCCAGCGGCAGGCAAATGACGATTTGACGAGTCCGGCTTGCAAACGCTTTGCCGGCAAGCATTTCCGTGCTCGCCGTGGCTATGCCAGATGTTTATTTCAGTTAGATGACAAACGACTTTCCCGGCTGGAGACTCTCAGGCGGGCGCGACAAAGGACGAATGGAGTCGCTCAGCCGGCCTTCACCGCGACAACCAGGAGCGCCTGGTAGGCGTCCGCCGCCTCACGCAGGGCGGCCTGCGACAGGGTTCCCGCTCGTCTTGCTATGCTGTCCCGCGCATTGGAGGTATCGCGTTTGCCGGCGCGCTCGGTGTAGGGCGGGACGGTGGAAAAGACGCGGTCGCTGAGCGCATCGGGAAAGAACATCTGGCCGGTCATAACCGAGCGGTCGTCCGGAAACACCTTGAAGTGGATATGGACGGTGCGGCCGCGGTACCAGCCGGGATAGATCGTGGCGAACGACACGACGCCGCCTTCGCCGGTCTTCTGCCAACCGCGCAGAAAGGTCTGTCCCGAGGTATCGACATCCTGGCCGTCGCCTTGGCCGGGATAGCCGGAATAGTGGCCCTGGGCGTCGCAATGCCAGATGTCGACCCGAGCACCGACAAGCGGCCGGCAGCTGGCATCGACCACCTGCAGCCGGACAGCGAGGCCGATGCCGCTCCTTCCCTCGGTGATGTCGGAGCGCTCGAGCTTCGGGTCGAAATAGAACGGCCCTTCGGTCACCTCTGGCATGATGGCGCAGACGCCGGCGCCGGCGTCGAACAAGGCAAGTCCGGCATAGGGCGAATTCTGCGCGGAGCGCGCTGTGGATGACAGGAATACCCCGCCGCCGGCGGTCACGGCGATGAGGCCGAGTGCCTGACGGCGGTTCAACGACAAGGACGACGACTCGTCGTTCATTTGGCGCCTTTCTGACGGGTTGCCTGATCCATCGTTTGCTGCGTGCAAAAGCGTGGCACACGTCCTATATGGAGCCGACAATCCCCCTTTTCGAGACCGCAGTTTTCCAGGTCCAGACTTTCGAGGCAAGACATGAGCGACGCACAGACGCAGATCCCCGTAACGGTGCTGACCGGCTATCTTGGCGCCGGCAAGACGACGCTGCTCAACCGCATCCTGTCGGAGAACCACGGCAAGCGTTACGCCGTCATCGTCAACGAGTTCGGCGAGATCGGCATCGACAACGACCTGATCGTCGAATCCGACGAGGAAATCTACGAGATGAACAATGGCTGCGTGTGCTGCACGGTGCGCGGCGACCTGATCCGCGTCGTCGAGGGCCTGATGCGTCGGCCCGGCCGCTTCGACGCCATTGTGGTCGAGACCACCGGCCTTGCCGATCCGGTGCCGGTGGCCCAGACCTTCTTCATGGATGACGACGTGCGCTCCAAGACCAAGCTCGACGCGGTGGTGGCGCTGGTCGATGCCAAGCATTTGCCGCTCCGGCTGAAAGACTCCAAGGAGGCCGAGGACCAGATCGCCTTTGCCGACGTCGTGGTGCTGAACAAGACCGATCTCGTTAATGCGGAAGAGCTCGAAAGGGTCGAGGCGACGATCCGCGCCATCAATCCGGCGGCCCGGATCCATCGCACCACCCGCGCCGGCGTGGCGCTGGACGAGGTGCTCGACCGCGGCGCCTTCGACCTGTCGCGCGCGCTCGAGAACGATCCGCATTTCCTCGAGGCGCATGATCACGACCATGAATGCGGCCCGGATTGCGATCACGACCACCATCACCACCATCATGACGGGCATGACCACCACGATCACGCCCATCCATCGGACATCCATGACGTGACGGTGAAGTCGGTGTCGCTGCGCGGCGGCGAGATGGACCCGAAGAAGTTCTTCCCCTGGATCGAGAAGGTGACCCAGATGGAAGGGCCGAACATCCTGCGGCTGAAAGGCATTATCGCGCTCAAGGGCGACGACGAGCGCTATGTTTTGCAGGGCGTGCACATGATCCTCGAGGGCGACCACCAGCGCGCCTGGAAGGATGGCGAGAAGCACGAGAGCCGCCTGGTCTTCATCGGCCGCGATCTCGACGAAGAGCGGCTAAGGAAGAGTTTCGAGGCCTGCCAGGCGGCTTGATTTCCCGACTTTGAGACGGTAGCGCTGCGCTTTCTTCCTTCTCCCCTTGTGGGAGAGGGCCAGGCCGCATCTGGGTGCGCTAGCGTTGCCCGCACGGTGCTGATCATAAATCTCGAATGGATCAGTTCGCATGCCCACAGTCGCCCCGCTTGATCTCGAAGGCCATTGCGTCGCCGCCGTTTTCCTGAACGACGTGCCGCATTTCGCTTTGGCCGACGGGACGATTCACCGGCTCGACAACGGGCATAAGACGGTTCAGTCCAATGACGGATTGCTTGCCGCGGTCCACGACGCGGCCAATGACCGGCTGATCACCGGCGGCGAAGACGGCAGGGTGTTTGCGGTCAAGGCAGGCGGCGCGGCGACAGAGCTCGCCAGCGCCGGCAGGAAGTGGATCACCAGCGTCGCCGCCGGGCCGCAAGGCGCGATCGCCTATGCCTCGGGCAAGATCGCTTTCGTGCGCTTCGCTGACGGCAAGACTAAGGAATTCGCGCATCCGCGCTCGGTGGAGGGGCTTGCCTTCTCGCCAAAGGGCATGCGTTTCGGCGTGGCCCGCTACAATGGCGCGACGCTGCATTTCCCGGCGGCTGCGGGCAAGCCGGTCGAGCTTGAATGGGCGGGCGCCCATACCGGCATCAGCTTCTCGCCGGACGGCGCCTTCTTGATCACCACCATGCAGGAGAACGCGCTGCATGGCTGGAAGCTTGCCGACGGCAAGCACATGCGCATGAGCGGCTATCCCGGCAAGGTGAAAAGCCTGTCCTGGAGTGTCAAAGGAAAATGGCTGGCAAGCTCGGGCGCGCCGGCGGCGATCGTCTGGCCGTTCGCAAGCAAGGACGGTCCGATGGGCAAGGCGCCGCTGGAACTCGGCACGCGCGGCAACTCGATGGTGACCTGCGTTGCCTGTCATCCCAGCCAAGAGGTGGTTGCCATCGGCTATGAGGACGGCATGGTGATCGCGGCGCGCTTCGCGGACGCCAAGGAGGTGCTGCTGCGCCGTCCAGGCAAGGGCGCCATCACCGCGATGGCGTGGGACAAGGAAGAGCGCCGCATCGTCTTCGGCAGCGTCGCGGGCGACTGCGGCGTGATAGACATCACTGCTTAAGGGAGTAGGGGAGTAGGGAAAAGACACCTACTGCCTTACTGCCTTACTGCCTTACTGCCTTACTGCCTTACTGCCTTACTGCCCTACTGCCCTACTGCCCTACTGCCCTACTGCCCTACTCCCCACTCCCCTACTCCCCTACTCCCCTACTCCCTGACCCAATGTGCCCCCCCTACGCGGCCAATTGCGGATTTGCCGGCCGGTTGGCAGAGTGCCGCGCCGCACGGAGGGGATTTCATGCACGCATCGGATACAGGCGCTACCATCGGCGGCATCGCTGCTGCCCGCATCGCCGAACTGCGCGAGACGGAAGCGGCCGCTTTCCGCAAGGCACGGCCGAAGTCCGAGGCCAAGCTCGGCAACGGCATCGCCGGCTTCCTCGGCGGCGTGCCGATGCATTGGATGAGCGACTGGCCGACGCCGTTCCCGATCCTGGTCGACGGCGCCAGGGGCGCCACCATCAGCGATATCGACGGCAACAGGCTCGACGATTTCTGCCTCGGCGACACCGGCTCGATGCTCGGCCATTCGCCCGCTCCGGTCGCCCGCGCCATCCGCCGGCAGTCCGCACGCGGCCTGACCTATATGCTGCCCAGCGAGGATGCGCTTGCCATCGGGCCGCTGCTGCGGCAGAGCTTCGGCCTGCCTTTCTGGCAGATTGCCACCACCGCCACCGACGCCAATCGGTTCGCGCTGCGCGTTGCCCGCGCGGTGACAAGCCGCGAGAAGATCCTGGTCTTCAACGGCTGCTATCACGGCTCGGTCGACGAGACGATGGTGCGGCTGATCGACGGCAGAGCGGTGAACCGGCCAGGCCTTGCCGGCGAATTCCGCGATCTGACGCGGGCCACCAAGATCGTCGAGTTCAACGATGTCGCGGCGCTGGAAGCCGCACTTGCCGACCGCGACGTCGCCTGCGTCATCACCGAGCCGGTGCTGACCAATTCCTGCATGGTGCTGCCGGAGCCCGGTTTTCACGAAGCGCTGCGGCGCCTCACCCGCGCGGCCGGCACGCTGCTCTTGATCGACGAGACTCACACCATCTCCACCGGGCCCGGCGGCTACAGCGGCAAATACGGCCTGGAACCCGACCTCTTCGTGCTCGGCAAGCCGGTGGCCGGCGGCGTGCCCGCAAGCATCTGGGGCATGACCGAAGAGGTTGCCACCCGCTACGGCGCCTACAGCCGCACGAAGGAGCCGGGATATTCCGGCATGGGCACGACGCTGTCGGCAAACCCGCTGCAATTCGCGGCGATGCGCGCGACGCTGGAAGAGGTGATGACCGAGGCAGCCTATGCGCATATGGACCGGCTGGCGCGCCGCCTCGACGCGGGGCTGAGCGCCGTCATCGACCGCTATCATTTGCCCTGGCACGTTGCGCGCGTCGGCGCCCGCGTCGAGTTCGTCTGCGCGCCCGGCCCGCTGCGGAATGGCGGCGAGGCGGAGAAGGCGCATGCACCGGAACTCGAGGCCGCCATCCATGTCGCGCTGGTCAATCGCGGCGTGCTGATCGCGCCGTTCCACAATATGATGCTGATCTCGCCGGCGACGACGGCGGCGCAGGTGAGCCGGCTGGTCGCCGCTTTCGCCGCGGTTGCGGCAAGGCTTACGGCGTGAGACAAGCGGCCATGGACAATCCGAACGCAGTTGCTATCTCGCCTTCAGGCTCGACGCCCGCCGAGGCGAAAGCCTTTCTCGATGCTCATCCCGAGATCGAGGGCTTCGACATCGTGCTCACCGATGCCAACGGCATCGGCCGCGGCAAGATCGTGCGCCGCCACGAGTTGATGGGGATTTTCGAGAACGGGCGACATATGCCGATCTCGATCCTCGGCCTCGACATCACCGGTGAGGATGTCCACGACACCGGCCTGATCTGGGACACCGGCGACGGCGATCTCAGGGCGTGGCCGATCCCCGGCACGCTGGTGCCGCTGCATGGGACCAATCCGCCGCGCGGCCAGGTGCTGATGTCGATGTACCATCTCGACGGCCAGCCGATGACCTCCGACCCGCGGCTGATCTTGGCGAGACAGGTGGATTTGCTCGCCGCAAGAGGCCTGCGCCCGGCCGGCGCCTTCGAGCTGGAATTTTTCCTCCTCGCCAACGACCGCGACGCCGACGGCAAGGTGCAGGCGGCGCGCGCCGTGCTGGACGGCCGCCGCTCGGCCAAGACGGAAGTTTATTCGGTCGATCATCTGCATGGCATGGAGCCGCTGTTCTCCGACATCTACGCCGCCGCAAAGGCGCAAGGCATTCCAGCCGAGACGGTGATTTCCGAGTATGCGCCGGGCCAGTACGAGCTGACGCTCAATTACCGCAAGGACGTGATGCGGGCGGCCGACGACCTGGTCATGCTGAAGCGGCTGGTGAGGGCACAGGCGCGCCGGCACGGCGTGACCGCCTGCTTCATGGCCAAGCCGATCGAGACCTATGCCGGCTCGGGCATGCATTTTCATGTCTCGCTGCAGGACGATGCCGGCCGGAACGTGTTCACCGAGGCTGACGGCGAGAAATGGTCGCCAAGCCTGCTGAACGCGCTTGGCGGCCTGATCCACACAATGGCAGAATCGATGCTGGTGTTTGCGCCGCATGCCAATTCATGGCGGCGCTTCGTCTCGCAATCCTATGCGCCGGTGGCGCCGAGTTGGGGCGCGAACAACCGCTCGGTGGCGCTGCGCGTACCGGCCGGCGATGCCAAGAACCGCCGCATCGAGCACCGGCCGTCAGGCGTCGACGCCAATCCATATCTGGTCGCGGCGACGGTGCTGGCCGGCATCGTCAAAGGGCTGGACGAGCGGTTGGACCCCGGCCCGGAAACGACCGGCAACGGCTATGAGCAGGCTTCGGAGAGATCGACCATGCCGGTCGACTGGCGCGCGGCGATCGAGGCGGCCAGAACCTCCGATTTCCTGAAATCGGCGCTCGGCCCGGACCTCCACCGCACCTTCGTGGCGATCAAGCAGGCGGAATATCTGCGCGTCGCGCGCACCGTCAGCGAGCTCGACTACCACCTTTACCTGCACGAGGTGTGAGCCGATCAGGCAGCCTGTCAGGCGCTTCGGCGGACCTTTTTCGAAAGCATCTTCAACCCAGCCCGCCTCGATATGAAGGCGATGCCGAAGAAATATTGGCGGAACCTTCCCCAGGCCTCGCTCATTCCAAATCTGATAGCAGGAGCGGACAGAGCCGCGTCAGCCATGATCGCCCGGATGCCAACCACGCCAGCACCGCACCATGCCAAGGTCAAAGCCAGGCATTGGCCGACGCCGGAACCAGCCGACGTGGTCGGGCCCGAGGGCACAGACATTGCGGAGCTGCGCGAGGAGGCAATGGGGTGTCGCCGCTGCCCGCTGTGGCGGGATGCCACGCAGACGGTGTTCGGCGAGGGACCTGAGAATGCGGAAGTGATTTTCGTCGGCGAGCAGCCGGGCGACCAAGAGGATCTTGCCGGCAAGCCTTTTGTCGGGCCGGCGGGCAAGGTGTTCGACAGCATTCTGGACGATGCCGAGATCGATCGCCGCAAGGTCTATGTGACCAATGCGGTCAAGCATTTCAAGTTCGAGCCGCGCGGCAAGCGGCGCATCCATTCCAAGCCCAATGCCGGCGAGATCCAAGCCTGCCGCTGGTGGCTGGACAAGGAGCTCGATCTCGTCAAGCCGACCCTGGTGGTGGCGCTTGGCGCGACCGCGGCGCAGTCGCTGCTCGGCAAGGCGGTGCCGATCACCAAGATGCGCGGCGACGTCATCGAGCGCGAGGATGCCTTGCGCGTCTTCATCACCATCCACCCCTCCTTCATCCTGCGCATCCGCGAGCGTGAGGACAAGGAGGCCGAGCGCGAACGCTTCCTGAAGGATATGCGAAAGGTGAAGCAACTGATGGCTGCTTGATCGTCGTTCTGCGCACCCAAAGAAGGGTTCGAGAAGATCCCGCTGTACGGAGGTCGCGCGGCCTTGAAATTGGGCGAAACGCCTATCGCCTCGTCATCCACGGGCGGAGCAAGGAGCGAAGCGACGCGGCGCAGACCCGAGGATCCATTCCGTTACTTCGGCGTCTTGCAATGGTGCAGAATTCTGCTCCGCCGCATCCTTCGATCAAGGTCACGGCATGGATCCTCGGGTCTCCGCGACGGAGCTGCGCTCCTGCTTCGCCCGTGGATGACGACGTTCTGTGGGCCTCGGTGCTACCGGACGAGAATTGCCCTCAAATCGTTGACATTCGTTCCGGTCGGACCGGGCACGAACAAGTCGCCAACCGCATTGAACGCCGTCCAGGCATTGTTGCCGGCAAGCATCGCCTTGGCGTCGACGCCGGCGGCGCGCATGCGCGATACCGTCGAGCCGTCGGCAAAAGCGCCGGCATTGTCCTCGGAGCCATCGATGCCGTCGGTGTCGGCCGCCAAGGCATGGATGCCGTCCACGCCACTGATGCCGATGGCGAAGGCGAGCAGGAATTCCGAATTGCGGCCACCCTTGCCTTTGGCCCGCAAAGTGACCGTCGTCTCGCCGCCCGACAGGATCAGCACCGGCTTGGCGAAGGGACGATCGCGCGACGCCACCTCACGGGCGATGGCGGCATGGACGCCGCCGACCTCGCGCGCCTCGCCCTCGATCGAATCCGACAGGATGACGGCCTCGATACCTTGCCGCCTGGCCTCAGCCGCCGCTGCTTCGAGCGACACGCCAGCCGACGCGGTCAGATGCACCTCATTCGCTGCAAAGCGCGGATCATCAGGGCGCGGCGCGTCGGCGGCCGGCGAATTGATATGCGCCATGACCGAGGCCGGGAGCTTCATGCCATAGGCGGCGATCGCCGCCAGCGCATCCTCGCGGCTGGCGGCGTCAGGAACGGTCGGACCGGAAGCGACAAGGGCCGGATTGTCGCCGGGAATGTCGGACACGACCAGCGACACCACCCTGGCCGGATGGGCGGCGGCGGCAAGTCGGCCACCCTTGATGGTCGAGACGTGCTTGCGAATGGTATTCATCGCCGCGATCGGCGCGCCGGATGCAAGCAGCGCCTCGTTGACCGCGATCTCGTCGGCAAGGGTCAGGCCGGGTGCCGGCGACGGCAGCAGCGCCGAGCCGCCGCCCGAGATCAGCGCCACGACGAGGTCGTCCGCGGTCAGGCCGCGCACCTTCTCAAGCAGGCGGCGCGAGGCCTCGAGGCCGGCGGCATCCGGCACCGGATGCGCCGCCTCGATGATCTCGATGCGCTCGCACTTGGCGGCATAGCCGTAGCGGGTGACGACCAGCCCGTCGATCGGGCCGTCCCAGACCTTCTCGAAAGCCGCCGCCATCTGCGCCGAGCCCTTGCCGGCGCCGATGACGATGGTGCGGCCCTTTGGTTTCGCCGGCAAATGGTTGCGGATCGTCTTTTCCGGATCGGCGGCGGCGACCGCGGCCTCGAAGATCGCGGTGAGGAAGGCTTTGGGATCGGTCATTTTTCCTCCGGAGGCAGCGCAAGCCCGTCCGCATCGATGCCCAGATGGGCGCAGAGCGCATCAACCACGACGCCGTGATCCTGCCGTTCAGGAAGGCCGGAGACGGCGATGACGCCGATGACGCCGGCGCCCTTGACGGTGACAGGAAAGCCGCCGCCGGCGAGCACATAGTCGGCAATGTCCAGGCCCTCGCCGACCTTGAATGTGCGGTCGGGCCGCTGCTGCTCCAGCACCATGCGGTAAGTGCTTCTGAGGTAGCGCTTCACGACATTGATCTTGCGCCGCGCCCAGTCCGGATTGGAGGCGTTGGAACCCGGCATCGCAGCGTAGAAAAGGGGACGGTCGAAGGTCCTGATGTCGACGATGATCGGCAGGTGTTCCTTCAGCGCCCGCTCCCTGATCGCCGAGCCGATCTCGAAGGCCACGGCCTCGTCGAAGGCCGGGAAGACCAGCGTCGCCTCCTGCTTCTTGATCAGAGCGATGTCGTCGGCGACAGCCATATCGTTCCCCTGTCAATGTCGAGGCACGCTTTGACCGATGGCTGACGCCGGGTCAAGCGGCTGAACGCAGGGATGACGCTATGCCGCGAGGGTGCTCTTCGCCGGCCGGCCGGCCACATAGACCTCGCGCACCGCGCGGTCGTCGCCGAGCGTCTGCAGCAGGAACAGCTCCTCGGCCAGCGTCTCCACGGTCTCCATCCGCAGCCGCATCGCCGGCGTGGCACGGGCGTCGAGCACGGCGATGTCGGCATCGGTGCCCTCATCGAGCGTGCCGATCTTGTCGGCAACCGACAGCGCTTCGGCATTGCCGCGCGTGAGCTGCCAGAAGGACTGGAACGGGTTCAGCTTCTCGCCGTTCAGCGCAATCACCTTGTAGCCTTCATCCATGGTGCGCAGCATCGAATAATTGGTGCCACCGCCGACATCCGTTGCGGCGGCGATCCTGAGCGGCTTTTCGCGACTGCGATAGCGTTGGTAATCGAACAGGCCGGACCCCAGGAAAAGATTGGAGGTCGGGCAGAACACCGCCACCGAGCCCGACTGCGACAGCGCGTCCGCCTCGCGTTCGGAGAGGTGGATGCAGTGGCCGAAGAGGCTTCTCCTGCCCAGCAGGCCGTAATGCTCGTAGATGTCGGTGTAGTCGCGCGACCAGGGATAGAGTTCCTGGGTGAAGGCGATCTCGGCGTGGTTCTCCGACAGATGCGTCTGCATGTGCAGGTCGGGATGCTCGCGGCAAAGCGCGCCGGCCATCTCCATCTGCTCGGGCGTGGACGTGATGGCGAAGCGCGGGGTGACGGCATAGAGCTGGCGGCCCTTGCCGTGCCACTCGTCGATCAGCGCCTTGGTGTCGTCGTAGCCGGCCTGCGGCGTGTCGAGCACGCCGTCCGGCGCGTTGCGGTCCATCATCACCTTACCGGCGATGTTGAGCATGTTGCGGTCATGCGACTCGGAAAAGAAGGCTTCGGCGGACGATTTGTGCACCGAGCAATAGGCGGCGACCGTCGTCGTGCCCTGGCGCAGCATCTCGTCGAGGAACAGCCGCGCGATGCGGCGGCCATGCTGCGCGTTCTGGAATTTCGTCTCTTCCGGGAAGGTGTATTTGTTCAGCCAGTCCAGCAACTCGGCGCCATAAGAGGCAATGACCTGCATCTGCGGGACATGCACATGGGCGTCGATGAAGCCTGGCAGGATGAGATGCGGGCGATGGTCGATGGTCTCGGCGCCGGCGCCGGCCCGCTTCGCGACCTCGGCATAGGGGCCGGCGGCGATGATCTTGCCGTCATCGATCAGCAGCCCGCCATCCTCCTCGTAGCGCCAGGCGGAATGGTCGTCGATGGTTTCGGGCCAGCGCAGGAAGGAGAGCGTGCGGCCGCGCAGGAGTTTCGAAGTCATGCTCTACTTTCCCGCGTCTTCGAACCAAGCCACCAGTAGGGCCCGTTCCTGATCGGTTATCTGGGTGACGTTGGCGGGCGGCATCGCATGAGCGCGGCCGGCCTGCAGGTAGATTTCGCGGGCGTGTTCTGCGATGCGCGCATCGGTGTCGAGCAGCACGCCCTTCGGCGCATGGTAGATGCCCTCGTAGACCGGTTCTTCGGTATGGCACATCGAGCAGCGGCCGAGCACGGTGTCGCGCACGGCCGGGAAATGCGCCGAGGCGATGTAGATCTGGCCGGCAGCGGAGGCGGCGGAGGCCTTCGGCTCGCCGGTCAGCACCTTCGGCACGGTCGACAGCCAGATGATGATCATGAACAGCACGGCTGCCCCAAGCCAGGTCCAGGTCGGGTTGCCCTTGCGGGCGTGCACGGTGTTGAAATAATGCCGGATCAGCACGCCGATGATGAAAACCAGCGAGGCGATGATCCAGTTGAACTCGGTCCCGAACGCCAGCGGATAGTGGTTCGACAGCATCAGGAACAGAACCGGCAGGGTCAGGTAGTTGTTGTGCAGCGAGCGCTGCTTGGCGATCTTGCCGTATTTCGGATCCGGCTTGCGACCCGCGATCAGGTCGGCGACGACGATCTTCTGGTTCGGGATGATGACCATGAAGACATTGGCCGACATGATCGTGGCGGTGATGGCGCCGAGATGCAGGAAGGCGGCGCGGCCGGTGAAGAGATGCGTCAGCCCCCAGGCGATGAACACCAGCACGCCGTAGAGCACCAGCATCAGGCCGGTGTCGCTTTTTCCCAGCGGCGAACGGCAGAGCAGGTCATAGACGATCCAGCCGATACCGATGGTGGCCAGCGACAGCAGGATGCCCACCGGCACCGAGATGTTGAGCACGTTGGGATCGATCAGGAAGAGGTCGGCGCCGGCATAGTAGACCACGCAGAGCATGGCGAAGCCCGACAGCCAGGTGGCGTAGGATTCCCATTTGAACCAGGTCAGATGCTCCGGCATCTCGGCCGGCGCCACCAGGTATTTCTGGATGTGGTAGAAGCCGCCGCCATGGACCTGCCATTCCTCGCCGAAAGCGCCGGCGGGCAGCCCGGGACGCTGGCGCAGCCCGAGATCGAGGGCGACGAAATAGAAGGACGAGCCGATCCAGGCGATGCCGGTGATGACATGCAGCCAGCGGACGGCGAAGCTCAGCCAGTCCCAGAAAATCGCAAAATCCAGCATCGTGTCGCCCTTGGGGAACTCGTCCCTGCCGAGCGATGACTTTACGGGCTGGCGCCGAAACGAAAAGAGGCGAGGTCCGCGATGACTTTCAAAAAAATTTGGAAAATAATAGGCTTGCTTCGCGCAGTCGTTTGAGAGCCACAAAAGCCGCATGGCCTATCTCGACAACATCGCCGTCTTCGTCCGCGTCGTCGAGCTCGGCAATCTGTCGGCGGCGGGGCGCGACATGCGCATTTCGCCGGCGGTGGCCTCCAACCGCATCAAGGAACTGGAAAAGCATCTCGGCGTGCGGCTGTTCAACCGCACGACGAGGCAGTTGATGCCGACCGAGCACGGCACGGTGTTCTATACCGGCGCCAAGCAGGTGCTGGACGCGATCACCGAAGCGGAAGCTGCCGTCTCGGCGCTGTCGGGCCAGCCGCGCGGTACCATCAAGGTGACGGCGCCGCTTGGCCTCGGGCGACGGCTGATTGCCTCCGGCATTCCGGACTTCCACGACAAATACCCCGATATCGAGGTGCGCCTGAGGCTCTCCGACCACAATGTCGACATCATGAAGGAGGGCATCGACGTCGCCTTCCGTCTCGGCATCATCGAGGATTCCAGCCTCCGGATGCGCGGCATCATGGAATGCGAGCGGGTGCTGGTGGCGGCGCCGAAATATCTGGAGGCGCGCAGCGAGCCGGTCGAGCCGCAGGAACTGATCGGCAAGAAGCACGACTGCCTGATGCTGCGCTATGCCGGCGCCCGTGAGTATGTCTGGACGCTGCAGATGCCGACCGGCCCGCAGAAATTCGAGGTGCACGGCCCCTACGACACCGACGACGGCGACGTGCTGACCGGCTGGGCGCTGTCGGGGCGCGGCATCATCAACAAGCCGCGCTTCGAGGTCGAGCCGTTCATCCGCGACCAGCGGCTGAAGGTTATCCTGGCCAAGACGCCGCCGACACCAGTGCAGTTCGCCGCCGTCTACCCGCACAAGAAGCTGCAGGACCCGAAGGTTCGCCTGCTGCTCGACTTCATGGCCGATCGCTGCCAACGGCTGATCAAGGACATTCTTGCCGGCAAATGAGGCTGGCCGGCAGGTGACGGCGCAGTTGCAATCTAGCCGGCGTCCATCAGGCGAGCCGTTCCGGACACCCTGATCGAGCTGCCCGGCATCGGCGGGATGTCGGCATGAAGCCGTGAGCGCATGCCCATGTCCTCGCCCTGGACGACGTCTATCGCACCTCCATGCGGCCAGCCGAGGTCGCGCAGATAGCCGGCAAAAGCGGCGGTGGACGCGCCCGTGGCCGGATCCTCATAGACCCCACCGGAGGCGAACGGATTGCGCGTGTGAAAGAGGCGCGGCGTCTCGGCATGGGCCATCATGATGGTGACCAGCCCTTCGCGCCGCATCAAGGCCTGGCCCTGCTTCAGATCATAGGCCATGGCGGCGAGCCGCTCGCGCGACTTCAGCGCCAGGACGAAATGGTCGGCGCCGCCGTGGATGAGCGCCGGCGGGATCGCCGGATCGAGATCGCCTGCCTGATAGCCGAACAGCGCAAGCATCTCAGCGACCAGTTCCGGCGGGGCCGGCCGGCTGCGTGTCGGCGGCGACTGCAGGGCGGCGGCAAAGTTGACGCCGTCGCGGAACCCTTCCACCGTGATGCTGGCCTGGTTGAGGCTCAAGTGGAAGACGCCGTCGCCATGCTGCCGGACAAGTGCCGCCCCCAGTGCGATGGTGGCGTGGCCGCAGAAGGGAACTTCCGATTCCGGCGAAAAATAGCGCACGCGCCAGCCGTCGGCCTGAGGGGCGGCAAAGGCGGTTTCTGAAAAGCCGACCTCGGCTGCGACACGCTGCATTACAGCGGCGTCGGGCAGCACTCCACCGATCAACACGCCGGCTGGATTGCCGCCGGTGCTGCCGTCCGAAAATGCCGCTATGCGCAATACGTCCATGTTGCTCGCCTCCTGTTCGCCAGGCGCGCAGAAAACACGTTCCAGGCCGGTTTGGGAAACGAAGAAAGCGACGAGCAGCTGTGAGCTTCGCTCATATCTCGGCGCCACAACAATGTGGTCTTCGCAGGCGGAACGAAATTCGACCCTTTGCCGTTTTCGCGGTTGGCGGCGCGCAAGGCCGCCTTCGAGACCAGTCCTCAGCTTTCATCCAAAGTGAAGCATCCGCGACAGGAGCCGACCATGGACGCCATCGTCACCAAGAACGACCTCAGATCCGATGCCAGGAAGGAATCGATCGATCTTCTCAACGCCAGGCTTGCCGACGCCATCGACCTTGCGCTGATCACCAAGCAGGCACATTGGAACGTCAAGGGGCCGCAGTTCATCGCCATCCATGAGATGCTGGACGAATTCCGCGAAGAGATCGACGGCCATGTCGACATCATTGCCGAGCGCGCCGTGCAACTCGGCGGCACCGCGCACGGCACCTCGCAGGAGGTGGCCAGGGCAACGCAGCTGAAGCCCTACCCGATCGACATCCACAAGACCAAGGATCATCTGACGGCGCTGATCGACCGTTATGCTACGGCGGCCAAGCTGACCCGTGAGGCGATCGACGAGGCGGACGACGCCGGCGATCGCGACACCGCCGACATCTTCACGGCCTATTCGCGGTCGCTCGACAAATTGCTGTGGTTCCTCGAAGCGCATACGCAGGAAAGGGAATAGGTCTTTTGACAGTGGCCGGCTGGCTTCAGCCGGCCATCACCTTCTCCGAGACCTTCGGCACCGACATTTGTGCTGCGCGCGACACCAGCGCCGTCATGATTTCGGCGGCGGCGAGCGCCGCAATCACCGGCGGGCGCTTGTCCTTGACGGCACTGCCGCCGATCGGGGAGACGAGACGGCTGAACTCGGCCTCCCTGCCATCGGCGGATTTCAGGAACCAGCTCTTGAATGTCGCCTTCTTGGTCTTCGAGCCGATCATGCCGACATAGGCGGCATCGTCGCGCTTCAGCGCCTCGGCCACGATCAGGAAATCGAGTGCATGGTCATGCGTGAGGACGGCGAAGGCCGAGCCCGCCGGCGCCTCGCGCACGACGGATTCGGGCATTGGAGTAAGCCTGGTCTCGACAGTTTGCGGCATTCCCTCCAGCGCCTCGGCGCGCGTCTCGACGACGATGGTGTGGATCGGCAGCAGCGCCAGCGAGGCGGCCAGCGCCTGGCCGACATGGCCGCCGCCGAAGATATAAACATGCGGCAGATGCGCTTCCTCGGCCTCGGCGTCGCGGACCAGCTCTTGTTGGAGCGCAGTGTCGACCAGGCGGATCAACACCTCGACCCGTCCGCCGCAGCACTGGCCGATCTCCGGCCCGAGCGGCACGTCGAGCGTGGCGCAGACTTCGTCCACCTCGATACGGGCTGCCCTCTCCTTCGCGGGGAGGGTGGCGGCGGAGCCGACGGGTGCGGTCGCCCGCGCAGTGCTCGGCGCCCTTTGGGAGCCTTGTGAGAGCACCCCTGCTGGCCGCTTTGCGGCCATCTCCTCCTCAACGGGGGAGAGAAGCTGCCGCGCCTTGTCGATCGCCATATATTCGAGCTGGCCGCCGCCGATGGTGCCGAAGGTCGCCGATGCCGAGACGAGCATGAAAGCGCCGGTCTCGCGCGGCGTCGAGCCCTTCGTCGCCGCGACCTCGACATGCGCGACATGGCCGGCGCGGCTGAGAAATTGCTTCAGACTTTGCAAGTTCGAGTTCATCGTTCGCGGTTCCAGGGCCGAAATATAGGATTTTTCGACCCGAATTGCACCTTTCAGGCCGGCTTTGCCGCTTCCCGCTTCAGCCTTTCAATCGTCATCAGCACCCGTTCCGGCGTCGCCGGCGCGTCGAGGCACGGACAAATCCTGTGGTCGGCCACGCTCGCCACCGCATCCGACAGCGCGTGCAGCACTGACATGCCCAGCGGGAAAGGCGGCTCACCGACCGCCTTGGAGCGGTGCACGGTCGGCTCCTTCGCCTCGGACCAGTCGGCAAGCGTGACGTTGAAGATCTTCGGCCGGTCGGAGGCGAGCGGGATCTTGTAGGTCGACGGGGCATGGGTGCGCAGCCGGCCCTTCTCGTCCCACCACAACTCCTCGGTGGTCAGCCAGCCCATGCCCTGGATGAAGCCGCCCTCGATCTGGCCGAGGTCGATGGCGCGGTTCAGCGAGCGGCCGGTCTCGTGCAGGATGTCGGTGCGCTCCACCACATATTCGCCGGTCAGCGTGTCGACCGACACCTCCGAACAGGAGGCGCCGTAGGCGAAGTAGTAGAAGGGGCGCCCTTCGCCCTTGTCGCGGTTCCAGTGGATCTTCGGCGTCTTGTAGAAGCCTGCCGCCGAAAGCTGAATGCGGGCCATGTAGGCCTGCCTGACCAGGTCGCCGAAGGGAATCTCCTGGTTGCCGATGCGCACCCTATTGGGCAGGAACAGCACCTGGTCGCGCGGCACCTGGTATTTTTCCGAAGCGAAATTGGCCAGCCGGTCCTTGATCTGGCGCGCGGCGTTCTGCGCCGCCATGCCGTTGAGGTCGGAGCCCGAGGAAGCCGCGGTGGCGGAGGTGTTCGGCACCTTGCCCGTCGTGGTGGCAGTGATCTTCACCTGGTCGAGGTCGATCTGGAACTCTTCCGCCACGACCTGGGCCACCTTGAGGTAGAGGCCCTGCCCCATCTCGGTGCCGCCATGGTTCAGATGCACCGAACCGTCGGTGTAGACATGCACCAGCGCGCCGGCCTGGTTGTAGTGCGTGGCGGTAAAGGAGATGCCGAACTTGACCGGGGTGAGCGCCAGTCCACGCTTGATGAAGCGGCTGTTGTTGTTGAAGGCACTGATCTCGCGCCGCCGCCGCGCATAGTCGGAACTCGCCTCCAGCTCGGCGATGACGCGCTGGATGACGTTATCCTCGACCGTCTGGTGGTAGGGCGTGAGGTTGCGGTCATTGGTGCCGTAAAAATTCTTCTTGCGAATCTCGAGCGGATCCTTGCCGACGGCGAAAGCCACTTCGTCGATCACGCGCTCGGCGCCGACCATGCCTTGCGGGCCGCCGAAGCCGCGGAAGGCGGTGTTGGACACGGTGTTCGTGTAGAGCGGTGCCGACTGCGCATGCACGTTCGGCCAGAAATATGTGTTGTCGCAGTGGAACAGCGCCCGATCGGTCACCGGGCCGGACAGGTCCGCAGAGAAGCCGCAGCGCGCCGCGAACATGAAGTCGACGCCGAGGATATTGCCGTCGTCGTCGAAGCCGACTTCATAGTCGATGAGGAAATCGTGGCGCTTGCCGGTCGCGGTCATGTCGTCGTCGCGGTCCGGCCGGATCTTGACCGCGCGGTGATGGCGCTTGGCGGCAATTGCGGCGAGCGCCGCGAACTGGTTGCCCTGCGTTTCCTTGCCGCCGAATCCGCCGCCCATGCGGCGAATCTCGACCATGACAGCGTTGCTCGGCACGCCGAGCGCATGACTCACCATATGCTGGACTTCGCTCGGATGCTGGGTCGAGGAATAGATGGTGACGTCCTGGTCCTCGCCAGGGACGGCCATGGCGATATGGCCTTCGAGATAGAAATGCTCCTGGCCGCCGACGCGCATCTTGCCTTTGAGCTTGCGGGGTGCCGCCTTGATCGCCGCCGCCGCGTCGCCGCGCCTCAGCGTCAGCGGCGGCGTCACCAGCCTGTCCTTCACGGGGTCGAGCGCGCCGATGTCGGTGACGAAAGGCAATTGCTTGTATTCAACCCTGGCCAGCCGGGTGGCGCGGCGCGCCTGCTCGCGCGTCTCGGCGATGACGCAGAAGATCGGCTGACCAAAGAACTGCACCTTGCCTTCGGCAAGCACCGGTTCGTCGTGGCGACCGGTCGGCGAGATGTCGTTTTCTCCCGGCACGTCCTTTGCCGTCAGCACATCGACGACGCCGGGAGCACTGCGCACCGCCGACAGATCCATTTTGATGATCGTCGCATGCGTTGCCGTGGACAGGCCAAGGCAGCCATGCAGCGTGCCGGCCGGTTCCGGCATGTCGTCGACATAGAGTGCCGTGCCGCTGACATGCTTGTGCGCTGAATCGTGACGCTGGTCGCTGGCGACACCGCCCGAAATCTTTTGGGCCTTGAGGTTGGGAACGTGCTTGGTCATCAGGCAGCCTCGTAGCGTGAGACCTGGAACGGCGCCCTGGTGCCGGTGGTCTCGACAAAGAAGCGCAAGAGGAGATTCTTGGCCGCCAGCGCCCGGTATTCGGCGCTTGCCCGCATGTCGGTAAGCGGCGTGAAGTCGTTGGCGTATTCGGCCATCGCGGCCTCAACCGAAGCCTCCGTCCACGGCTTGCCAATCAGCGTCTTTTCGACGGCGAAGGCCCGCTTCGGCGTCGCGGCCATGCCGCCATAGGCGATGCGGATATCGGCCACGCTGCCGTCCTTGGCCAGGGTCAGATAGAAGGCGCCAAGGGCGGCAGTGATGTCCTCGTCGCGGCGCTTGGTGATCTTGTAGACGGCGAACTTGGTTCCCTTCGCGGGCACCGGCACATGAACCGCCTCGACGAACTCGCCGGGACGCCGATCCTGCTTGCCATAGGCGATGAAGTAGTCTTCCAGCGGGATCGTGCGCCGCTTCTTGCCGCGGCGAAGCGTCAGGCGCGCGCCAAGCGCGATGAGCGGCGGCGGCGTGTCCCCGATCGGCGAGCCGTTGGCGATGTTGCCGCCGATGGTGCCCATGTTGCGCACCTGGTCGCCGCCGATGCGGTCGAACAGCGGCCCGAGCGCCGGGATGCGCTTCGACAGCGTCGCGAAAGCTTCCGTGTAGGTGACGCCGGCGCCGATCGAGATCACGGCCTTGTCCTCGGCGATGGTGCCAAGCCCCTCGAGACCGCCGATGAAGATCACCGGCGAGATGTCGCGCATGTGCTTGGTGACCCACAGGCCGACATCGGTCGAGCCGGCAACGAGCGTCGCCCCCGGCTCCTTGTCGAGAAGGCCGGCGAGATCATCGGCATCGGCCGGCACGATGAGCCGTGCCTTGCCCGTGCCGATCTCGACGCGGGCGCCGTCGCGCATCGCCTGCAGCCTTGCAGTGATCGCCTTGCGCTCCATCGCCAGCGGGTCCTTGGCCGCCTTGCCGTAGCTGGAGATGGCGCGCGCGGCGCGCATGATTGCCTCGTAGCCGGTGCAGCGGCAGAGATTGCCCTGCAGCGCCTTTTCTATTGCGGCGTCCGACGGTTCGGGCGAGCGCATCCACAGCGCATAGAGCGACATGACGAAGCCGGGGGTGCAGAAGCCGCATTGCGAGCCGTGGAAATCGACCATCGCCTGCTGCACGGGATGCAATTTTTCCGCGTTGCCGCGCAGATGCTCGACGGTGACGACATGGGTGCCGTCGAGCGAGCCGAGAAAGCGGATGCAGGCATTGACGCCTTCATAGACCAGCCTGCCGGCGGAAAGCTTGCCGACCAGCACGGTGCAGGCGCCGCAGTCGCCCTCGGCACAGCCTTCCTTGGTGCCGCGCAGCGAGCGGTCGAGCCGCAGCCAGTCGAGCAAGGTGGCGTCGGGCGCGACATCGGCCAGCGCAATGTCGGTGCCGTTGAGGATGAAGCGTATCTCGCTGCGGGTCTTGGGCTTGGCCATGTCTCAGCTCCCGCGGTAGGTCGAATAGCCATAAGGCGAGATCAGCAGCGGCACATGATAGTGGCGCTCCTCGGCCATGCCGAAGCGGATCGGCACGGTGTCGAGAAAGGCCGGCTCCGGCAGGCTCGTCCCTTGGCGGCGCAGATAATCGCCGGCGGCAAAGACCAGTTCGTACTCGCCGGTGCGGAACTCGGCGCCGGCAAGCAACGGCGTATCGCAGCGACCGTCATCATTGGTGGTGACGGTCTTGAGATGGGTGCGGGCCTGGCGCTCGATGCGAAAAAGCTCGATCGACAGGCCTTTTGCCGGCCTGCCGGTCGCGGTGTCCAGCACATGGGTCGTCAGGCGACCGCCATCGGCTTTCGACGTTTCTGCCACTGGCCGCCTCCCATTTCCAGTACGACCGATTGGCCGGTGCGGTCGAATGTTTTCAGATCAATTGTGCGCCCATTAAAGGCGATGCATAAGTCCCGGTCGAGCGGAGCGTGGCAAAAAGCACTTTCAAAAATTTTCGAGGGAATGTCCCAGCACTGCTTTCGATATCTTCAGTGCAACCACCGGGCAGGAGCGACAATGCGTTACGACAGGGACATGCGCGGCTACGGAGCCAACCCGCCGGACCCGAAATGGCCGCGCGGCGCGCATGTCGCGGTGCAGTTCGTCGTCAATTACGAGGAAGGCGGCGAGAACTGCGTTGTGCATGGCGACAAGGCCTCGGAAGCTTTCCTGTCGGAGATCGTCGGTGCCGCGCCCTGGCCCGGCCAGCGCCACTGGAACATGGAATCGATCTACGAATACGGCGCGCGGGCCGGCTTCTGGCGGCTCTACCGGCTGTTCACCGAAGCGCAGGTACCGGTGACCTGTTACGGCGTCGCGACCGCACTCGCGCGCTCGCCCGACCAGGTGGCGGCGATGCAGGAGGCCGAGTGGGAGATCGCCTCGCACGGGCTGAAATGGATCGACTATCGCGACCATAGCGCGGAGGAGGAACGGCGGGATCTCGAAGAGACGATCCGGCTGCATTCCGAAGTCACCGGGACGCGGCCGACCGGCTGGTACACCGGCCGCACCTCGGTCAACACAGTGCGGCTCGTGGCGGAAGAGGGCGGTTTCGACTACGTCTCCGATACCTATGACGACGAGCTCCCCTACTGGTTCGACCGCGAAGGGCTGGAAAAGCCTCAGCTCATCATTCCCTACACGCTCGACGCCAACGACATGCGCTTTGCAACGCCTCAAGGCTTCAATTCGGGCGACCAGTTCTTCGCTTATCTGAAGGATAGCTTCGACACGCTCTATGCCGAGGGCAAGGCGGGTCGGCCGCGCATGATGAATATCGGCCTGCATTGCCGGCTGGTCGGACGTCCGGGCCGCGCCGCAGCGCTGAAGCGCTTCGTCGACTATGTGAGGTCGCACGATAAGGTTTGGCTGACCCGGCGCATCGACATCGCGCGCCACTGGCGCGAGACGCATCCTTACCAGGCGCCGGTTCTGCGTCCGTCGCGGATGCAGTTCGAGGCCTTCGTGCACGCCTTCGGCGGGGTGTTCGAACATTCGCCGTGGATCGCCGAGCGCGCCTACGAGCTGGAGCTCGGTCCGGCGCATGACAGCGCCGGCGGCCTGCACAATGCGCTCTGCCGCGTCTTCCGCGCCGCTACCGAAGCCGAGCGCCTTTCCGTGCTCAATGCGCATCCGGACCTTGCCGGCAAGCTGGCGAAGGCCAGGCGGCTGACGCCGGAATCGGCCAGAGAACAGGCCTCCGCCGGGCTCGACGCGCTGACCGACAAGGAGCGCGAGCTGTTCACGAAACTCAACGCCGCCTACGTCACCACCTTCGGCTTCCCGTTCATCATAGCGGTCAAGGGCAAGAGCAAGGACGAGATCCTGGCCGAGTTCGAGGCACGGATCGGCAATGGCCGCGGTGTGGAGTTCGACACCGCCTGCAAACAGGTCGAGCGCATCGCGCTGCTTCGGCTGAGAGACATGCTTCCACAATAGGTTTCAACACATGGATATGATGAAAGTGGCCGAGCGAACCTACTATGCACCGCATGGCGGCCATCCCGGTCAGAACGAGCTTTTGACGGGACGCGCTGTCTTCACCGAGGCCTATGCGGTCATCCCAAAGGGCGTGATGCAGGATATCGTCACCAGCCCGCTGCCGTTCTGGGACCAGACCAGAGCCTGGATCATCGCGCGGCCGCTCTCCGGCTTTGCCGAGACGTTTTCGCAATACATCGTCGAAGTGCTGCCCGGCGGCGGCAGTGACCGGCCGGAACTCGATACCGGCGCCGAGGGCGTGCTGTTCGTGGTCGAGGGCGAGCTCAGCGTTTCGCTTGACGGTAATACGCACGTGCTTGCCCCCGGCGGCTTCGCCTTCCTGCCGCCGGCAAGCGGCTGGACGGTGCGCAACGAGAGCACCACTGCCGTTCGCTTCCACTGGATCCGCAAGGCCTATGAAGCCGTCGATGGCCTCGACACACCGGAAGCCTTCTTCAGCAGCGACCAAGAGGTGACGCCGAGTCCGATGCCCGGCACGGAGGGCCGCTGGGCGACGACGCGCTTCGTCGACCCGGCCGACATGCGCCACGACATGCACGTCACCATCGTGACGCTCAAGCCAGGCGCGGTGATCCCCTTTGCCGAGACGCATGTGATGGAGCACGGGCTCTACGTGCTCGAAGGCAAGGCCGTCTACCGCCTCAACCAGGACTGGGTCGAGGTCGAGGCCGGCGACTTCATGTGGCTGCGCGCCTTCTGCCCGCAGGCCTGCTATGCCGGCGGTCCCGGCAATTTCCGCTACCTGCTCTACAAGGACGTCAACCGCCACGCCAAGCTTGGCGGCGCCGCCCTTGGGGGCCGCGGGCGGTGACCCGTATCGTCGCCCGGCCGCTGACGCGCGAAAACTTCGCGCCGTTCGGCGACGTCATCGACATGGGGGGCGACGACCGCTACCCGATCAATGGCGGCAAGGCGATGCGCTATCACGACCTCGCCACGGCCGAGGCTGCCGGGCCGAATGCGCGCGTGCTGATCTCTATGGTGCGCGGCACGCCTTACGAGTTGCCGCTGAAGCTGACCATGGTCGAGCGCCATCCGCTGGGCAGCCAGGCTTTCATTCCATTGTCACCGCGCCCGTTCCTGGTTGTCGTGTGCCGTGACACCAAGGACGGACCGGGCGAACCGCATGCATTCATCACCGCGCCCGGACAGGGCATCAACTATCGCCGCAACCTCTGGCACGGCGTGCTGACGCCGATCGGCGAGGAGCAGGATTTCCTGATCGTGGACCGTGGCGGCGAGGGGTCCAATCTCGAAGAGTTTCACTTCTCGCACCCTTACGAAATCCACCTTCCCTGAAAGCCTCCGATTTCCCATGACCGACATTTCGCTGATCGACCGCCTGCTCGACGTGATCGAGCTCGACATCGTGCCGAGGACGGCCGAAGGCGTTGCCCACGGCAACAAGCTCTTCGGCGCCGCGATCCTCCGAAAAAGCGATCGCTCGCTGGTGCTCGCCGAAACCAACAATGAGATCGAAAACCCGCTCTGGCATGGCGAGGTGCATTGCCTGAAGCGCTTCTACGAAATGCCGAGGGCCGAGCGTGTCGACACCAAGGATGCGCTTTTCATCGCCACGCACGAGCCCTGCTCGCTCTGCCTGTCGGCGATCACCTGGACCGGCTTCGACAATTTCTACTATCTCTTCAGCCATGAGGATTCGCGCGACAGCTTCGCCATCCCGCATGATTTGAAGATCCTGAAGGAGGTCTTCACCCTCGATCCCGGCGGCTACAATGCGGAGAACGCCTACTGGAAGAGTTTTTCGATCCGCAGGCTGGTGCGCGCTTTGCCCGAAGCCGATCGCAAGCGGCTGGAGGCGCGTATCGGCCAGATCTCGGCACGCTATGACGAACTCTCCGGCACCTATCAGGCGAGCAAGAGCGAGAACGATATTCCGTTGAACTGAGAGTTGACCAGGAACTGAGTTGACCAGCCGATTTCGCCGGCTGGCCCATGACGCGGCGCCGGCGGCTCCACCATGTGCTTGCCATGAAAACCGTCACTGAATTCCCCCGCAAGGTCGTCGAATTTCCCGATATGGGCATCGTCATGCCGGATGGCTGCCGGCTATCGGCGCGGGTCTGGATGCCGCAGGATGCGGCCGACGATCCGGTGCCGGCGATCCTCGAGCACCTGCCCTACCGCAAGCGCGACGGAACGATCCTGCGCGATCAACTGACCCATCCCTATTTCGCCGGCCACGGCTACGCCTCGATCCGCGTCGACATGCGCGGCAACGGCGATTCCGAAGGGCTGATGGACGACGAATATTCCGAGCAGGAACTGCAGGACGCCTGCGACGTCATCGCTTGGGCGGCCGCGCAGCCTTGGTGCAACGGCAATATCGGCATGATGGGCATCTCCTGGGGCGGCTTCAACTGCCTGCAAGTGGCGGCGAAGCAGCCGGCGGCGCTCAAGGCGGTGATCAGCCTGTGCTCGACGGTGGACCGCTATGCCGACGACATCCACTACAAGGGCGGCTGCCTGCTGCTGGAGAATTTCGGCTGGGCCTCGACGATGCTTTCCTATTCGTCGCGGCCGCCGGATCCGCTGATTGCCGGCGGCAACCGCTGGCGCGATCTTTGGCTTAACCGGCTGGAGAACCAGCCGTTCCTGGGGCCGCTATGGCTCAGCCACCAGCATCGCGATGATTATTGGAAACGCGGCTCGATCTGCGAGGATTTTTCGGCCGTCCATGCGGCGGTGCTGTCGATCGGGGGCTGGCATGACGGCTACCGCAACACGATCTCGCACTTGGTCACCAACATCCAGTCGCCGGTCAAAGGCATCGTCGGCCCCTGGATCCACAAATACCCGCACTACGCGGCCCCCAAGCCGGCCATCGGCTTCCTGCAGGAGGCGCTGCGCTGGTGGGACCGCTGGTTGAAGGGCGAGGAGACCGGCGTCGAGCACGACCCCGACTACCGCGCCTATGTGATGGACAGCGTTCGGCCCGCCCGGTGGCACCCGAAGCGGCCGGGCCGCTGGATTGCGGAACAGGAGTGGCCGTCGCCCATCATCAAGGTCGAGGCGGTCGAGCTCATCCCGGAGGGTACCAGACCTTCGATTTTGGCGTCCCCGCAGACCTGCGGGCTCGCCGGCGGCGAATATTTTCCGTTCACCTTCGGGCCGGAACTGCCGGGCGACCAGCGTTCCGACGACGCATTGTCGGTGTGCTTCGATCAGCCGGAACTCGAGGCGGCGATCGACATCGTCGGCGCGCCGGAGCTTGAAGTCCGGGTCGCCTCCGATCGCCGTCAGGCGAACATCGCGGTCCGGCTCTGCGACGTCCATCCCGACGGCGCCTCGGAACTGATCTCCTATGGCGTGCTCAACCTCACGCATCGCAACTCGCATGAATTCCCGGAAGCGCTGGTACCGGGCGAGACCGTCTCGGCGCGCGTCGTGCTCGACCAGTGCGCCTACCGGATGCCGGCCGGCCACCGGCTGAGGATCGCGGTTTCCAATGCCTACTGGCCCATGATCTGGCCATCGCCCGAGCCGGTGCGTCTCGAGCTTTCGAAGGCGACACTCAAGCTGCCGCTGCGCCCGCTGGCGAAAGGCGACGAGACCTCCTTCGCCGACCCGGAAGGCGCCACGCCCTGGGCAACGGAAACGCTCAGGCCGACCAATTCCGAGCGCCGTGTCGAGCGCAACGAAAAGACCGGTGTGGTCACGCTCGCCATAACCGACGATTTCGGCGAGGTGCGCGACCTGGAACATGGACTGGTCCATGGCAGCATCGTCCGGGAGATCTGGACGATCCATCCCGACGATCCGCTGTCGGCGACGGGAAGCACCCATTGGACGCAAACGTTGTCGCGAAATGAATGGTGGGTGCGGACCGAGACCTTTGCCGAGATGCGCGCGAACGCGCAAAATTTCATGCTCAAGGCCAGAATCGAGGCCTATGAGGGAGAAACTTTGGTTTTCGAGCGCGACTTCGAGCAGACGATTCCCCGCGCCCTCGTCTGAGCGCTGGCAAAGTTAGTCCAATTGCGACGCGCCATTTACGCCACGGTATGTCGCATTCGGTCTTGTTACAGCTTTCCGTTGCGGTCATTATCCTCACAAGAACAAGAAACGACCGCATGGTCGAACCATCAGAGTGAGGAACCAAAACATGTCCAATGAACTCGACTATCTCAGCCGTCGCGTCGCTGCCGGCAAGCTCAGCCGCCGTGACTTTCTCGGCCGCGCCGCCGCCCTCGGCATCAGCGCGCCCTTCGCCAATTCGCTGCTTTCGAGCGCGGCTCGCGCCGCCGGTCCCGTCAAGGGCGGCACGCTGAAGGCCGGCCTCGTCGGCGGCGAGTCCACCAACAGCCTCGATCCGGCGCTGATGATGACGCAGGTGCCGTTCGCCTTCGGCAAATGCTGGGGCGAAATGATCGTCGAGCTGTCGCCCGACGGCAAGCTCGAGAACCGCATCGCCGAGGAGATCGGCTCGTCCGACGACGCCAAGGTGTGGACACTGAAGATCCGCGACGGCGTCGAATTCCACAACGGCAAGACCGTGACCGCGCAGGACGTCGCAGCGACGCTGGAGCGCCATTCCGACGAGAAGTCGAAGTCCGGCGCGCTGGGCTACATGAAGGGCATCGAGACCATCAAGGCCAACGGCAAGGAAGTCGTGCTGACGCTGAAGGAGGCCAATGCCGATCTTCCCTATTTGCTCAGCGACTATCACCTGATCGTCCAGCCGAACGGCGGCAAGGACAAGCCCGATGCGGGTATCAGCGCCGGTCCGTACAAGGTCAAGGTCAACGAGCCCGGCGTGCGCCATGTCGGCGAGCGCTTCGCCAACTACTGGCAGGGCGACAAGATGGGCCACGCCGACCAGATCGAAGTCGTCGTCATCAACGACGCGACGGCGCGCACGGCGGCCCTGCAGGGCGGCCAGGTCAACATGATCAACCGCGTCGAGCCGAAGATCGTCGACCTGATCAAGCGCGTGCCGGGCGTCACCATCCGCAACCACTCCGGTCCCGGCCACTACGTGTTCATCATGCACTGCAACACGGCGCCGTTCGACAACAACGACCTCAGGATGGCGCTGAAGCTGGCGATCGACCGCGAGGAGATGCTGAACAAGGTGCTGCGCGGCTATGGATCGCTCGGCAACGACTTCCCCATCAATGCGTCTTACCCGCTGTTCACAGAGATCGAGCAGCGCAAGTACGATCCCGACAAGGCCAAGTTCCACTACAAGAAGTCGGGCCATGACGGTTCGATTCTTCTCAGGACGTCGGACGTCGCCTTCCCCGGGGCCGTCGATGCCTCGCAGCTCTATCAGCAGAGCGCGGCCAAGGCCGGCATCAAGCTCGAGATCAAGCGCGAGCCCGGCGACGGCTACTGGAACGAGGTGTGGAACAAGCAGCCCTTCTGCGCCTCCTACTGGGGCGGCCGCTCGACGCAGGACCAGATGTACTCGACAGCCTATCTGTCGAGCGCCGACTGGAACGACACCCGCTTCAAGCGCCCGGATTTCGACAAGATGGTGCTGGCGGCGCGCGCCGAGCTCGACGAGGCAAAGCGCAAGGCGATGTACCACGACATGGCCGTCATGGTGCGCGACGAAGGCGGTCTGATCCTGCCGATGTTCAACCAGTTCATCGACGCGACCGGCCCCAAGGTGGGCGGCTGGGTCGACGATCCGCATCAGGAACTGAGCAACGGCTACGCTCTGGCAAAGTGCTGGCTCGAAGCCTGAGCCTGGCCTTGCGGAGATGTCCTCGCCCATCGTGAAACTGGTGGCCCAGCGCATTGCGCTGGGCATCCTCCTTCTGCTGGCCGTTTCGGTCCTGATCTTCGCCGGCACCCAGATCCTGCCCGGCGACGTCGCGCAAGCCATCCTCGGACAATCGGCGACGCCGGAGTCGCTCGCCAACCTGCGCGAGCAGCTCGGGCTTAACCAGCCTGCCTATATCCGCTACTTTCACTGGCTGGGCGGCGTGCTCACCGGCGACCTCGGCACAGCCATGTCGAGCGGGCAGGACATAGCGACGTCGATCAAGGACCGGCTGTGGAACACGCTGTTCCTGGCGTTCTGGGCGGCGATCGTCGCCGTGCCGCTGGCCATCACGCTGGGACTGATCGCGGTGCGCTTCCGTAATGGCTGGGTCGACAAGCTGATCTCCGGGCTGGCGCTCGCCTCGACTTCGTTCCCGGAATTCTTCATCGGCTATCTGCTGGTGTTCTACTTCGCGGTTCAGCACCAGTGGTTCCCCGCCATCTCCACCGTCTATGAAGGAATGCCGCTCGGCGAGCGCATACAGGCGATCGCGCTGCCGGCCTCGGCGCTGACGCTGGTGGTGCTTGCCCATATGATGCGCATGACGCGCGCTGCGATCCTGAACGTCATGCAATCGGCTTATGTCGAGACGGCCGAGCTCAAGGGTCTTTCCGCCTTTGCCGTCATCCGCAAGCATGCCTTCCCGAACGCCATCGCGCCGATCATCAACGTCGTCATGCTCAACCTTGCCTATCTCGTCGTCGGCGTCGTCGTGGTCGAGGTGATCTTCGTCTATCCGGGCATGGGCCAGTATCTCGTCGATCACGTCACCAAGCGCGACGTGCCGGTCGTGCAAGCGGTCGGGCTGATCTTTGCCGCGGTCTACATCAGCCTCAACATCATTGCGGACATTGCGGCGATCGTCGCCAATCCGCGTCTCAGGCATCCGAAGTAGGGGGCGACCGATATGCTCGATATCAGACGCATCCCCATCCCCGCTCTTGTCGGCGTCGTGCTAACAACGCTATTCGTGCTTATGGCGGTCTTTGCGCCCTGGATCGCGCCGCACGGCAATGCCGAGATCATTGGCGACGTCTGGGGGCCGATGTCGTCGGCCCACTGGCTGGGCACCGACAATCTCGGCCGTGACCTGCTGTCGCGCATGATCTACGGCGCCCGCATCACGCTGTTCATCGCGGTGCTGGCCACCGCGCTGTCCTTCTCGGTCGGCGCCATCCTTGGCTTTTCGGCCGCGGTGTTCGGCGGCTGGTTCGACACGATCCTGTCGCGCCTCGTCGACCTCCTGATGTCGATCCCGACACTGATCATGGGCCTGGTGGTGCTCTCGGTGCTGCCAACCAATCTGGTGACGCTGATCCTGGTGATGGGCGTTCTCGACTCCACCCGCGTCTATCGCCTTTCGCGCGCAGTCGCCGTCGACATCAACGTCATGGATTATGTCGAGGCCGCCAAGCTGCGCGGTGAAGGCAGCGGCTGGATCATCTTCCGCGAGATCCTGCCCAACGCATTATCGCCGCTCGTCTCGGAGCTGGGGCTGCGTTTCATTTATGCGGTGCTGTTCTTGTCGACGCTTTCCTTCCTCGGCCTCGGCGTGCAGCCGCCGGATGCCGATTGGGGCGGCATGGTGAAGGAGAACAAGGACGGCATCGTGTTTGGCATTCCGGCCGCGCTGATCCCGGCCGCGGCGATCGCGGCGCTGGCGATCTCGGTCAATCTCGTGGCCGACTGGGTGCTCAACCGCACGACGAGCCTGAAGGGAGGGCGCGGCTGATGGCTGACGGCAAAGCGAAGTCAGGCCTTCTGCTCGATATCCGCAATCTGCGCATCGAAGCGACGGTCTATCCGCCCGGCGAGGCGCCGAAGACCATCACGCTCGTCCACGACGTTTCGCTGACGCTGGAAAAGGGCAAGGTGCTCGGCCTGATCGGCGAATCCGGCGCCGGCAAGTCGACCATCGGCCTGTCGTCCATGGGCTATGGCCGCGGCGGCGTGCGCATCACCGGCGGCGAGGTGATCCTCAACGGCCGCGACATCATGAAGGGTGGCAAGGAAGGCTTCCGCAAGCTGCGCGGGCGCGAGGTCTGCTATGTCGCGCAATCGGCGGCCGCCGCCTTCAATCCGGCGCACCGGCTGATGGACCAGGTGGTGGAAGCGGCGCTTCTGCACGGCACGGCGACGCGGGCCGAAGCGGAGAAGCGTGCCGTGGCCCTGTTCAAGAAGCTCAGCCTGCCCAATCCCGAAACGATCGGCCAGCGCTTCCCGCACCAGGTCTCGGGCGGGCAGCTGCAGCGCGTGATGACGGCGATGGCGCTGTGCTCGGAGCCGGACTTGATCGTCTTCGACGAGCCGACCACGGCGCTGGACGTGACGACGCAGATCGACGTGCTGGCGGCGATCAAGGATGCCATCCGCGACACCCATGTGGCGGCGCTCTACATCACCCACGACCTCGCGGTGGTCGCGCAGGTGGCCGACGAGATCATGGTGCTGCGTCACGGCCGGCTGGTCGAATGGGGCGGCACCCGCCAGATCATCAAGGAGCCGCGGCAGGAATACACCAACGCGCTGGTCTCGGTGCATGAGATCAAGCATGACGAGCAGCAGCCGGGCAACGCGCCGATGCTGTCGGTGAAGAACGTGACGGCTGCCTATGGCGGCGGCCACATCAAGGTGCTGAAGAATGTTTCCGTCGATATCTTTCCCGGCCAGACGCTGGCGGTGGTCGGCGAGAGCGGCTCAGGCAAGTCAACGCTGGCGCGCGCCATAACCGGCCTGCTGCCGCCCGAGCAGGGCAGCGTCGTGTTCGACGGCCGCACGCTCGGCAACCGGCTGGCCGACAGGCCGAAGGAAGATTTGCGCCAGCTGCAGATGATCTACCAGATGGCGGACGTGGCGATGAACCCGCGCCAGACGGTGGGCACCATCATCGGCCGGCCGCTGGAGTTCTACTTCGGCATCAAGGGCCGCGAGCGCGACAAGCGCGTAACCGAACTGCTCGACCAGATCGAGATGGGCAAGGGTTTCGTCGACCGCTACCCGGCCGAGCTTTCCGGCGGCCAGAAGCAGCGCGTCTGCATCGCCCGCTCGCTGGCGGCCAAGCCGAAGCTGATCATCTGCGACGAGGTGACGTCGGCACTCGACCCGCTGGTCGCCAACGGCATCCTCAAACTCTTGCTCAACCTGCAGCAGGTCGAGAAGGTCGCCTATCTCTTCATCACCCACGATCTGGCGACGGTGAAGTCGATCGCCGACTCCATCGCGGTGATGTATCGCGGTGAGGTGGTCCGCTATGGCTCGAAGAGCAAGGTGCTGACGCCGCCCTTCGATGCATATACGGACCTCCTTCTGTCCTCCGTTCCGGAGATGGAGATTGGCTGGCTCGAGAAGGCCATCTCGGGGCGGCGCATGGCGAGCGCCGGCAACTAGGGCCCAGGTCTTTCTCAGCGTTTGGACCTGATCATTCGGCCCAGACGCAGCCCTCTCGCAAGCCCGCATGGAGCAGCCCGTGGCGCTCAAATCCCGACTGCTGCTCGTCATCCTCGACGGCGTGCCCTACCGGAACTGGCGCCGGCTGATGGGCAATCTGGAAGGCTGGGTGCAGTCGGGCGAGGCGCAGGTGTGGAGGATGCGCTCGGTGCTGCCGTCGACCTCGGCCTGCTGCTACGCCTCGATCCACACCGGTGTTTCGCCGCAAGTGCACGGCATTCTGTCCAACGAGAACCGGTTCCGGGTCGAGCAGCCCGATATCTTCTCCGAGGTCAGCAAGGCCGGCGGCAAGACTGGCGCCGTCGCCCATTCCTACTGGTCGGAGTTCTTCCGTTCCTGTCCTTTCGACCTGGTCGAGGACATGGAATATGACGAGCCGGGCGGCCCGATCACGCATGGCCGCTTCCACACCATGACCGGCTACAATCTGAAGAACCAGATGACGCCGAGCGACGTCGACCTGTTCGCGACGCTGACCATGCTGACCAGGCGTTACGGCATCGATTACGGAATCCTGCACAGTTGCACGCTGGACTCGATGGGCCATCGCTTCGGCCATGACTGCCACGAGATGGACCATGCCTGCTACGCGGCGGACGGCATGCTTGCCGCCTTCCTGCCCGGCTGGCGGCGGGCCGGCTACGAGGTGATCGTCACCGCCGACCACGGCCAGACGAACCGCGGCCACCACGGCGGTCACGACGACGAGATGCAGGATTTCGCGCTTTATTATTTCGGCCCGGCGAAAGGACCGGAAGCCGATACGCTGCTCGACCAGTTGCAATTGGCGCCGACGGTGCTGCGCCGGCTCGGCGTGGCGATACCGCCGACGATGAAGGCGAAGGTGTTTTTGGAATGAAGGTAGCGTCGGCGCGCCCTCTCCCCGTCCATACGGGGAGAGGGTGAGGGCAGCGCCAGCGTCGATGCGTAGACAGGAACGCTGGAGCCGCCCCTCATCCGCCTGCCGGCACCTTCTCCGCGTATAGTGACGGGAAGAAGAGAGACACTCTGGCAACCTCCCTGCTCTTCGGCTAGCTTCCGGAAATTCCTTGGCGGAGGATGAACCTTTTTGATCCAATCAGCGACACAGCCACGAGGAGCCAGGCGGCTCGACCGGCCATGAATGCGGCGACCGAAACCGATCGCGCGCTCGTAGACCGGGTCGCGAAGGGCGACCGGGCTGCCGTGCGGCTCCTGTTCATGCGTCACCACGCGCGGATCTACCGCTTCGTGGCGCGGCAGACGGGATCGGAAATGATGGCCGACGATATCACCAACGAGGTCTTCCTCGAGCTGTGGCGCCAGGCGCCCGGCTTCGAAGGCCGCTCCGAAGTCTCGACATGGCTGCTCGGCATCGCCCGCTTCAAGGCGCTGTCGATGCTGCGCAAGAAGAAGGAAGACTGGATCGACGACGATGACGCGGCGCAGGTTCCCGACAGCGCCGATACGCCGGAGGTCGTCACCATGAAGGAAGACAAGGCCGCCGCCTTGCGCCGCTTCGTCAACGCCCTGCCGGAAGAGCACCGCACGGTGATCGACCTTGCCTACTACCACGGACAGTCGGTGACCGAGATCGGCGAGGTGCTCAGCATTCCGGTGGCGACAGTCAAGACCAGGATGTTCTACGCCCGCAAGAAACTCGGCGAGGCCTTGAAGGCCGCCGGTTACGACAGGGGGTGGCCATGAGCGCCGCTGAAAAGATGTCGCGCCGCGACGAGATGGAGACGCTGCTGCCGTTCTATCTGAACGGCTCTCTGGAAGGCGCCGAGCTGGAGGCCGTCGAGGAATGGCTGGCCACGGATCCCGCCGCCCTTGCCGCGCTTGGCGAGGCGGAAGCAGAGTTCTCCGGCACCGCGGCCGCCAACGAAGCGCTCCGCCCTCCCGCCGATGCGCTCTCGCGTTTCGCCCGGGCGCTCGACGCCGAAGCCGGTCCGGCCCGCGCACCTGCCGGCCAGTCCTGGCTCGCCAAGGTCTTCGGCCGGGTGACGGCAATGCCCGCCGGCGTCGCCTGGGCCGCGGCCGCGGCGCTGCTGGCGCTTGTCCTGGTACAGTCCTTCGAGCAGCCGGGCGGCAAGGGCAATGATTTCGAGATCGCCGGCGCCCAGGACGATCTGGCGAAGCTGCCCTTCGCGCTGGTCAAGTTCAAGGCGGACGCCAAGATGTCGGAGATCGCCGCCTTCCTTGGCCAGAACGGGCTGAAGATCGCCGGCGGACCGACTGCCGACGGCGTGTTCCACCTGACCATTCCGGCCAGCAGCGCAGCCGATTACGAGAAGCTCGTCGGCCTTATTGCCGCCCAGCCTTTCGCGGAGGCTGTGGTGCAGGGAAGGAAACCGGCCGATGGCGGCTAAGGCGGTCATTCTGCATGCGGCAATCCTTGCGGCGACGGCATTCGTCGCCGCGCCCGCCTTTGCGCAGACCAATGATTCAAAGCTCACCCAGACACAAGTCGACTGCCTCGACCGGGGCACCGCAGCGGGCGCGGACTGTGACAAGGACGGTGGCGCCAAGAATGGCGGCACCAGTAAGGGCGGCGCTGTCGGGGGCGCGGTGTTCATCCCGGCGCTGATCGTCGATCTGTTTCCAAACCCGCCGGCGAGTGCGGCGCCGTCAGGCCCGCCGGGCGGAACCCAGCAGCCGGGCGGCGCGACGGACGCGCTGCCACCCGCGTCCCCGCCAAGCGGGCCGGTCACAGTGCCCACCGGTCTCAATCTGGCCGCGCCGCCGCGCGCCGTGTCCGGCGAGTTCGTGCCCGACGAGGTGCTGGTGACGGTGAACGGCGATGCCGGCGCGGTGCAGCAGATCGCCACCGCCTTCGGCCTGCAGGTGCGTTCGCAGCGCCAGTCGCGGCTGCTCGGCTCAACGCTGGTGCGATTCGGCATTACCGACGGGCGACCGGTCGGCGTGGTGTTGGCGCAGCTTGCCGCCGACGGGCGCACGCAGCGGCGCGAACCCAACCATATCTATTCGCTGCAGCAGGCGGCCGGCATCGTGAATTATGCCTTCGAGCGCATCGCGCTCGATTCAAAGCAGGCGAGCGGGGAGAATGTCCGCATCGCCGTCATCGACACCGGCATCGACGACAGCAATCCGGCGCTGGCCGGGGTCATCGCCGGGCAGTTCGACGCGATGCCCAACGTGCCGATCGAGAAGCGCGACCACGGCACCTCGGTCGACGGGCTGATTGCCGGCGTCGGCGCGCTGGAGGGCATGGCGCCGGGCGCCAGGATTTTTCACGCGCGCGCCTTCGAAGGCGGCAAGTCGACCATGGACGTCATCCTTTCGGCGCTCGATTGGGCGGCCGAGCAGGATGTGAGCATCATCAATATGAGCTTCGTCGGCCCGAAGAACGACCTGCTGGGCACCGCCTGCCGCAACGCGCGCGCGCTCGGCATGGTGCTGGTGGCGGCCGCGGGCAACAACGGGCCGAAGGCGCCGTACGGCTATCCAGGCGCCTTCGACGGCGTCATCGCGGTGACCGCCACCGACGCCAAGGACGGGCTGATGCCGCAGGCCAATCGCGGCCCTTATGTCTTCATCTCGGCGCCGGGCGTGGAGATGGTGGCGCCGAGCGGCGCCGGCTCCGAGGTGGTGACCGGCACTTCCTTCGCGGCAGCGATCGTGTCCGGCGCCATCGCCAACCTGATGCATGCCGCGCCCAACCGGTCGGCCGACGAGATCGAGAAGGCGCTCGCCGCCACCGCGAAGGATCTCGGGCCGAAGGGACGCGACAATGATTTCGGCTATGGGCTGATCGACACGAAGGCGGCTGAGGCGGCGAAGTAGCGTTGTCAGACGGACCGTTTGCCGGTTTGGGTCACTGGTCCAAAGGCGCGGTTGCGGCCCCAAACTGAAGCGTCGCAAACTCACTGCTTCGCAACCGATCGAGGAAAGCCGCAACGGCAGAGGGATCGCTGCCTGCTGGAAATACGACAAAGAGTTCCCATCCTTCGGGCGAGTTCATTTGCTTGCTCGGAAAGCTGCTTTTCCGGGTTAATGCCTGCAATCGATCCAAATCGGCTTGCGGCCCCGTGGCGGTGATGCCTATCAGGCGGGTGGTTGGTGATGCAAGGATGGGAGGCGAGGCCTCCTCCGCAACGGAAAATGTTGGGAAAGCGCTGGGAGCGAGCGCTGCCGAGATGAGCAGGATGTAGCGTCCGGCCATATGCATGAGGCAATGTGCACTGGCACGCTATCGTTCGCAAGGAATCCAGGACGGCCCGGCGTATCTGACTTTATACCGGCGCCCCCGCCACCGATCCCCTCGCCACCAGATTGACCGGCCAGACCTCGCCCCGCGACCCTTCCTCCAGCCCCGATATGCGCGCCGCCAGCCGTTCGGCGACGCGCACCGGCACCACCGTTGGTCACTGGCGCTTCGGACTGACGGCCTCGACCTCTTCTCGCATGCTCGCATCAGGTAGTTCGCTGGGACCATCTGGGTTCGGGGCTGGGTTTTCACGCGTGTCCCTCGGCGGCTTGTCCTTTGGATTGGGGTTATCTGGTATTGGTTTCCGTGCTTTTTCCTGTTTCGTTGATTTCGGCATCGGACAGATCCCTTTCCTGCACAACTTCGGCGAAAGCTGCGGTTTCATGCCAAGTCAGTAGCTAGTCGGTCGTTCGGTGCTTTTTGCGATTTTGGCACCCGCCTCCACCGAGCGGCGGCGGCGAGTCGACGCCGGATAATAGCTCGCTCGTCGCGATGAACCAGGAGACCCAGTTTGTGATGGAACGCTACCGCCGAACAATTAGTTCCTGGTCAAATACCGATCCGGCGGAGGGTTTCGTACCTGGGAGAGAACAATGAAGATCCGCAGTTGCATGACAAAGGATGTAACGATTGCCAATCCCGAACAGTCAATTCGCGACGTGGCGCAGATGATGGAAAGGCTTGACGCGGGGGCCGTCCCCGTGGCCGACGGTGATCGGCTGGTCGGCATGATAACCGATCGCGATATCGCCATCCGTGGGGTGGCGGCGGGTAAAGGACCTGACGCCAAGGTAGGGGATGTGATGAGCCCGGAGGTCAAATACTGCTTTGATGACGATGATGTCGAGCGTGTGCTCGAAAACATGGGCGACTTGCAAGTGCGCCGACTCCCCGTCCTCAATCGAGACAAGCGGCTCGTCGGCATCGTTTCCATTGGCGATCTGGCGACAAATGGCAAAACTGCAGAGACTGGAGACGCTTTGCGCGATATCTCGCGGCCGGGCGGCGAGCATTCGCAATCTGCACATTGATTAGTGCGCAAGTCGGCTGGATGTGAGCCTCCCCTTCGTTGACCGGCGGTTCGTGCCGGCTGGGCAGGCGCTTTCTTCGATTGGTCGAGGATCCCAGACCCGAAGCGTCGGCGCTCGACGCTTCGGGGTGCGGGGGAGCTATTGGGCTGGCGTGCCGCCGAGGATAAGCAGAAAACCCGAGTCGCCGGTCGAATACCACAATCCCAGATACAGCAGTGCCACTAGTACGATGACAATAGCCGCAACTCGAACCAGCACACGCATAGCGTTGTCACCTTTGCTTCGATCTTCCTCCCAAGTCCCGGTTGTCGGCATGATGCCGAACTCATTCGACTATAAAGCGGAAAACCCTCACCAATGCCCCGCGTTCCAAAAAAGCAACGGCGCTTCGGCGATCCCCGCGGGTCAAATGCATCAACGGTCAGCGCCTTCGACCGGCCCTTGAAGAACTCAAGGCCATGATCTTCGCCGCCGCCCTCACTAACCCGGCGCGCCGGCGACCGATCCTCGCACCACCAGATCGACAGGCCAGACCTCACCGCGCGCCCCCTCCTCCAGCCCCGATATCCGTGCCGCCAGGCGTTCGGCGACGCGCGCGCCGGCGAGCCGGATCGAGGAGCGCGTCGTCGACAGCGGCACCGGAAAATTCTCCGGCCGCAGCCAGGGGAAAACGTCGTCGTGGGCGACCAGCGACAGGTCGCCCGGAATGGTCAGGCCGAGGTCGCGCACGGCACGCACCACGCCCAGCGCCATGATCAGGCTGGAGCAGACGATCGCAGTCGGCGGCTCGCCCTGCTCGAGCAGGCGGCGGGCGGCGCGGTAGCCGTTCTCCTCGGTCATGGTCGCGGAACAGATGTGGCGCTCGCCAAACGCGAGCCCGCTCGCGGCCAGCGCCCGGCGCACGCCGCGCTCGCGGTGAATGGCGAAGGTCTCACGGTCGTCGCCGTTGATCAGCGCCAGCCGCTTGTGGCCGAGCTGGACGAGAAGCCTTGCCGCCTCATGGAAGGCGCCCTCATTGTCGATGTCGAGATAAGGATAGTTGAAATCAAGGCCCTCGCTGCGGCCATGAACGAGGAACGGGATACCCAGCGTGTTGACCAGCGCCAGCCGCCGATCGGCCGGACGCGGCGATGAAATATAGACGGCGTCGACCTGGCGGTTGGCGACGATGCGGCGGTAGGTGGTCTCCTGGTCGTCGGCATCAGCCGGCGAGAGCACGAGGTCGAGCTCATGCGAGCGGGCATAGTCGCCTAGGCCGGACAGGAACTCGACGAAATGCGGATCGATGTCGACCGCATTGCCGGTGGGCAGCACGTAGCCGATCATGCCCGACTTGCCGGTGGCCAGCCGGCGCGCGCTGGGGTTCGGCCGGTAGCCATGGCGCTTGGCGGCATCCATCACCCGGCGCCGCGTTTCCTCGTTGACTTCTGGATAGCCGTTCAGCGCCCGGCTCACCGTGGTCTGCGAGAGCGACAGCATATGGGCGAGTTGCTTCAGGTTCACGGAGGCCCCCGACACCTCAAAGCGCTTTCAATTTGAATCAATCCAATGACAGCCCCACGACGCTGCTGGACTTTTCGACCATAGGGGCCGGGTGGACCCGTTTGAAGCCGAAATTGCTGCTGCACCGCCAAAAAAGCATGCTGCACTGCACTTTCGTACTCTCCGCGATGAAATTTAAATCGATTAATGTCCGCGACCCCTTGACTTCCGGTCGATTCAATGGCGAGATCAAAAAAGCCAAAGCGCTTTGGAAGGCTCTTCGAAAGGTTGCGGTTCTCCTCTCGCTGAGTCACAGTTTCCGCGGGCGTCGGCGGACGAAATGGAGGTTTTGTCCGAACCATTCATGACCACTGGGAGGAACAGCGATGAAGAAGATGCTTCTCTTGGGTGCCGCGTTCGCCGCACTCGCCCTCAGCCTGCCGGCGCATGCCGAGCTGAAGTTCAAGCCGGGCGAGGACCCGCGCTTCCACTGGGCAAATTACGACGACCTCAAGAAAGTCGACCTCAAGGGCGAAACGCTGACGATCTTCGGGCCGTGGCGCGGCGAAGACGAGACCTTGGTGCGCACCGTTCTCGAATATTTCCAGGAGGCCACCGGCGCCGAGATCAAATATTCCTCGTCCGAAAATTACGAACAGCAGATCGTCATCGACACCCAGGCCGGCAGCCCTCCCAATATCGCCGTTCTGCCGCAGCCCGGCCTCATCCAGGACCTGGCCTCCAAGGGCCTGCTGACGCCGCTCGGCGACGACACCGCCAAGTGGATCAAGGACAATTACGGCGCCGGCCAGTCCTGGGTCGACCTCGGCACGTTCAAGGACAAGGACGGCAAGCCCGGCTTCTTCGCCTTCCCTTACAAAGCCGACGTGAAATCGTTGGTCTGGTACTCGCCGGACAATTTCGAGGAAGCCGGCTACAAGGTGCCGAAGACGCAGGAAGAACTCGCCGACCTCGAGAAGAAGATCATCGCCGACGGCGGCAAGCCGTGGTGCATCGGTCTCGGTTCGGGCGGCGCCACCGGCTGGCCGGCGACCGACTGGGTCGAAGACATCATGCTGCGCACGCAGACCCCCGATGTCTACGACAAGTGGGTGAAGAACGAGATCCCCTTCAACGATCCGGCCGTGGTCAATGCCATCGACATTTTCGGCAAGATCGCCACGGACGACAAGATGGTCGACGGCGGCGCCAAGGCGGTCGCGGCGACCGACTTCCGCGACAGCCCGAAGGGCCTCTTCGCGGTGCCGCCGAAATGCTACCTGCATCACCAGGCCTCGTTCATCCCGACCTTCTTCCCGGAAGGCACCAAGCTCGGTCAGGACGCGGACTTCTTCTACTTCCCGCCCTATGCCTCCAAGCCCGATCTCGGCACGCCCGTGCTCGGCGCCGGAACGCTGGCCATGATCACCAAGGACTCCAAGGCGGCGCGCGCCTTCATCGAATTCCTGAAGATGCCGCTGGCGCATGAGATCTGGATGGCGCAGGGCGGCTTCGTGACGCCGTTCAAGGCGGTCAACAAGGAAGCCTATGCCAGCGACGCGCTGAAAAAGCAGGGCGATATCCTGGCCAACGCCTCGACCTTCCGCTTCGACGGCTCGGACCTGATGCCCGGCAAGATCGGCGCGGGCTCCTTCTGGACCGGCATGATCGACCTGGTCGGCGGCAAGTCCGCCCAGGACGTCGCCACCGACATCCAGAAGAGCTGGGATGCTATCAAGTAGGCCGCCGGTGGCGACCTGACGCTAGACCTTCCTGATCCTCCTACTGGATCCGGGCTACGGCCCGGATCCGACCGGCAATGGACGCCGGACCGGTTTGCGTTCGCTCGTTCCGAATAAACTGAATCGGCGCATCCTTATCGCCAGGGCTGCTTCGGCCCGGCCGATCATGCGCAGGGAGAGGGACCCATGGCGGCTCAGATTTTCTCGGCCATATTCGTCATCATCATCGGCGTCGGCGGCTGTGTCGCCTATTTCTGGGGCGCCAACAAACTGCTCGACATCATCTTCCCCTCGCGCGGGGTCTCGGGCACCGCGGCGGTCGACAATCTGCGCCGGCAGGGGCTGGTGCGGCCGTGGCTGTTCGTCGGCCCGGCGATGATCATCCTGACCATCTACCTGATCTATCCGGTGATCGAGACGTTGCGGCTCTCCTTCCTCGACCGCAGCGGCGCCAACTTCGTCGGCCTCGCCAACTACGAATGGGCGTTCGGCGATCACGATTTCCGCAACTCCATCCTGAACAACGTGCTGTGGCTGGCGGTGGTGCCGGCGGCCTGTACCTTTCTCGGGCTGATCATTGCCGTGCTCACCGACAAGATCTGGTGGGGTACGATCGCCAAGAGCCTGATCTTCCTGCCTCTCGCCATCTCCTTCGTCGGCGCCAGCGTGATCTGGAAGTTCATCTACGAGTATCGCGGCGAGGGGCAGGTCCAGATCGGCCTGCTCAACGCGATCATCCAGTATTTCGGCGGCCAGCCGCAGGTCTGGATCTCACTGCCGTTCTGGAACAACTTCTTCCTGATGATCATCCTGATCTGGATCCAGACCGGCTTCGCCATGGTGATCCTGTCGTCAGCGCTGCGCGGCATTCCGGAAGAGACGCTGGAGGCCGCGGTGATCGACGGCGCCAATCCGTTCCAGATCTTCTGGAAGATCATGGTGCCGCAGATCTGGGGCACCATCGCTGTCGTCTGGACCACCATCACCATCCTGGTGCTCAAGGTGTTCGACATCGTGCTGACGATGACCAACGGCCAATGGAACAGCCAGGTGCTGGCCAATCTGATGTTCGACTGGATGTTCCGCGGCGGCGGCGATTTCGGCCGCGGCGCCACGATCGCCATCATCATCATGATCGCGGTCATTCCGATCATGGTCTGGAACATCCGCCAGGCCAACAAAGAGACGGGAGGGCACTAAGATGTCCGCCAAGACCGGAAAGTCCTTCGCCAGCCGCTTCGGCGTCCACATCGCGGTCCTCGTCTTCGTCGTGATCTGGACCATCCCGACGCTCGGGATCCTTGTTTCGTCGCTGCGCGACAAGGACCAGATCATCGCCTCGGGTTGGTGGAATTCCTTCGCCAGTTCCAGCCAGACCGAGGCCGGCCGCCTGCCGGCCGCCTCGGCGCAGGTGCAGAAGGACGGCAAGTATGTCATCGAAGGCAACATCTTCGGCGACGGCCCCAAGCGCGACATCAGCGCCTTCGGCGTCAAGGCGGCAGCGCCGACGCAATACGCCGCCGGCACGGCGGCCGATCTCGGCGAGGGCGTGACGTTGCAGGTGAACGCCGACGGCGGTTTCGTGCTTGCCTCGCCGAAAGCCTTCGAGGGCGAGCGCGGCCAGCGCGTCTATTTCGCCTCTTCGGCGCCGCCGAAATTCACCACCGACAATTATGACGCCGTGCTGTTTTCGGAAGGCATCGGCCGCTCGTTCATGAACTCGCTGACGGTCACCATCCCCGCGACCGTGATTCCGATCCTGATTGCGGCCTTCGCGGCTTACGCGCTGGCCTGGATGCGCTTTCCGGGCCGCGCGCTGCTGATCGCCGTCATCATCGGCCTGCTGGTGGTGCCGCTGCAGATGTCGCTGATCCCGCTGCTCAAGCTCTATAACGGCGTCGGCGCCTTCTTCGGCGTGCCGTCGAAGACCTATCTCGGCATCTGGCTGGCCCATACCGGCTTCGGCCTGCCCTTCGCCATCTACCTCTTGCGCAGCTATATCGCGGGTCTGCCCCGCGAGATCATGGAATCGGCCCGCATCGACGGCGCCAGCGATTTCGAGATCTTCGTCAAGATCGTGCTGCCGCTGTCGTTCCCGGTGCTCGCTTCATTCGCCATCTTCCAATTCCTGTGGGTATGGAACGATCTGCTGGTGGCGATGGTTTTCCTCGGCACGGCACCCGACCAGATCGTGCTGACGGCGAAGCTCAATGCGCTGCTCGGTTCGCGCGGCGGCAATTGGGAAATCCTCACGACCTCGGCCTTCGTGACCATCATCGTGCCGCTGATCGTGTTCTTCTCGCTGCAGCGCTATTTCGTGCGCGGGCTGCTTGCTGGCTCGGTGAAAGGAGGTTGAGACAATGCAATCGGCTTTGAAGGCGACTTCGAGACCAGACCCCGCTGTCGACCGCGACTGGTGGCGGGGGGCGGTGATCTACCAGATCTACCCGCGCTCCTATCAGGACTCCAACGACGACGGCATCGGCGACCTGAAAGGCATTGTGCGGCGGCTGCCCTACATCGCCTCGCTCGGCGTCGACGCCATCTGGATCTCGCCCTTCTTCAAATCGCCGATGCGGGATTTCGGCTACGACGTGTCGGATTATTGCGACGTCGATCCGATGTTCGGCACGCTCGCCGATTTCGGTGCGCTGGTGGCGGAAGCCCACCGGCTCGGCCTCAAGGTGATGATCGACGAGGTGCTGTCGCACACCGCCGACATCCATCCGTGGTTCAAGGAAAGCCGCTCGAGCCGCGGCAACCCCAAGGCCGACTGGTATGTCTGGGCCGACGCGAAGCCCGACGGCACGCCGCCCACCAACTGGCTGTCGATCTTCGGCGGCTCGGCCTGGCAGTGGGACACCAGCCGCCAGCAATATTACATGCACAATTTCCTGGCCGAGCAGCCGGACCTCAACTTCCACAACGCCGAAGTCCAGGACGCGCTGCTCGACGTCACCCGCTTCTGGCTCGAGCGCGGCGTCGACGGCTTCCGGCTCGACACCATCAACTTCTATTTCCACAGCCAGGGACTGGAGGACAATCCGCCGCTGCCGCCGGAAGAGCGCAACGACCAGACGGCGCCGGCGGTAAACCCTTACAACTACCAGGACCATATCTACGACAAGAGCCGGCCGGAGAATCTCGGCTTCCTCGAGCGGTTCCGCGCGCTGCTCGAGCAATATCCGGCCCAGGCCGCCGTCGGTGAGGTCGGCGACTCCCAGCGCGGACTGGAAGTGGTCGCCGCGTATACGGCCGGCGGCAAGCGCGTGCACATGTGCTATTCATTCGACTTCCTGGCGCCCGAGAAGATCAGCGCCGCCAAGGTGCGCACGGTGCTGGAAGCCTTCGGCAAGGTCGCCACCGACGGCTGGTCGTGCTGGGCCTTCTCCAACCATGACGTTATGCGTCCGGCATCGCGCTGGGCTGCCGACGAGGCCGATCCGACCGCCTATCTCAAGGTGATCTCGGCGCTGTTGATGTCGCTGCGCGGATCGGTCTGCATCTACCAGGGCGAAGAGCTCGGCCTCGGCGAGGCGGAACTTCAATTCGAAGACCTGCAGGATCCCTACGGCATTCGCTTCTGGCCGGAATTCAAGGGTCGCGACGGCTGCCGCACGCCGATGGTGTGGGATGCAACCGCAAAGAACGCCGGTTTCTCGGGCGCAAAGCCCTGGCTGCCAGTGCCGGACAAGCACCTGTCGCAAGCGGTCAACGTGCAGCAGGGCGACCCGAACTCGCTGCTCGAGCATTACCGGCGCTTTCTTGCCTTCCGGCGCCAGCACCCGGCGCTTGCCAAGGGCGACATGGAGTTCATCGCAAGCGATGGCGACACCGTTGCCTTCACCCGCCGCGAGGGCAATGAGCGCATCGCCTGCGTCTTCAACCTCGGCAGCAAGCCTGCCGAGGTCGATCTCGGCAAAGCCACGCTGAAGCCCTTGTCGGGACACGGCTTTTCGGGACAGACTGGCTCAGGGCCCATCCGCCTCGGCGGCTATGGCGCCTGGTTCGGGCGTATCGACTGAGTTTGCAACAGACAACTGGGAGGACGAAATCATGGCCGATGTCACGCTGAACCAGGTGCAGAAATCCTACGGCAACATCCACATTCTCCACGGCATCGACCTCGACATCAAATCGGGCGAGTTCATCGTCTTCGTCGGACCGTCGGGCTGCGGCAAGTCGACCCTGCTGCGATCGATTGCCGGGCTCGAGGAGATCACCTCGGGCGTGCTGCAGATCGACGGCGAGGTGGTGAACGACGTGCCGCCGTCGAAGCGCGGCATCGCGATGGTGTTTCAATCCTATGCGCTCTATCCGCATATGACGGTCTACGACAACATGGCCTTCTCGATGAAAATCGGAAAGGAGAGCAAGGCCGAGATCGACAAGCGGGTGCGCCAAGCCGCCGAAATCCTGCAGCTCACCAAATATCTCGACCGGCTGCCCAAGGCGATGTCGGGCGGCCAGCGTCAGCGCGTCGCCATCGGCCGCGCGATCGTGCGCAATCCGAAGGTGTTCCTGTTCGACGAGCCGCTGTCGAACCTCGACGCCGCACTGCGCGTCGCCACCCGCATCGAGATCGCCAAGCTCAAGGAATCGATGCCCAACACGACGATGATCTACGTCACCCACGACCAGGTCGAGGCGATGACGCTGGCGGACCGGATCGTGGTGTTGAAGGAGGGCCGCATCGAGCAGGTCGGTACGCCGATGGAGCTCTACAAATGCCCGGGCAATCTGTTCGTCGCCCAGTTCATCGGCTCGCCGGCGATGAACATCCTGCCGGCGAAGATCGAGAGAGCCGGCAACCCGACCCTGGTCAGCCATGTCGGCGAGCGCAAGGCGACGGTGCCGATCGCCACGCCCGCCTCGGCGAGTGGCACGGCGGTGAGCTTCGGCGTGCGGCCGGAGGATCTCGCGATCGCGACCGGCACCGATTATCTGTTCGAGGGCAAGGTCGACTATATCGAGCAGCTCGGCGAGGTTCAGCTCGTCTATGTCGATATCGGCCGTGCCGACCTGCCGCTGGTAGCCAAGCTGCCCGGCAATGTCGAGGTCAAGCGGGGCGAGACGCTGCGGCTGAACGCGAGCGCCGGCGACCTGCACATCTTCGACGCAGACGGCCATTCCTTCACGCTGCATCGGCCTGAGGCGAAGGCGGCCTGACGTCGCCGATTGCGGCGGGAGCCGCATCCTGTCCGGCTAAAACAAAGAGCGGCGAGCCAGGCCCGCCGCTCCGATTGGTGCACTGTCCAGGGTCGGTCAGCGGCCGAAGAGATTGCGGTCGCTGCCCTGCTGGGCCGACTTATGCACGTCGCCAGACGTGTTCAGCAGCTTGTAGACCGGCGAGTCGGAACCGACCGACGAGGTGCGCGTGGTGTCGACCGTGGCGGCCGGCTGATCGGCGCCCTTGGCGCCGTAGTTGTCGCTGGCCGCGAAGGCCGCGCTGGAAACGGCCAGAAGGGCGGCCGTGGCAAGAACAATCTTCTTCATTTTGCTACTCCTGAATTTCTTCAATCGACAGCAGCGGGCAAAGCCGCCAGCTGTCCGAAAAATCGCCGTCAGTTGTTGCCGAAGAGGTTGCGATCGGCGCCCTGGGTCACACCCTGCTGGGCGGCGGGCTCGGACTTCCTGATCGAAGCGGTGTAGGAGCTGTCGACGGCGACAGCCTGCTGATCGGCACCCTTGGAACCGTAATTGTCGCTGCCGGCGACGGCGCTGCCGGAAATTGCCAGAAGGGCGGCGGCAGCGAGAACAATCTTTTTCATTTTTGGTACTCCAGTATCATTATTTCCGTCCGTCTAGCGGCGTGTCTTGGGAATGAATTCGCGTCGTTCGGACAGCCCCGATGTGGGTCAGCCGAATGGCCAATTCCAATCACGAAGTTGTTCCGGCTGGACCAAGAATCCACATCTTGAAATTGTACCTGCGCCTCCCACCAATTCCAATTTTCGCTTTTGTTTCAATCCGTTGGTCAAGTTCGCGGTTTGGCTCACCGGCGGAGTCGCACCGCCGGTGTTCACCCGTCCTGCACGCTCCGTCAACAGAAACGAACCGTTCGGTTCGATTTTAGAATGTGCTAATAGTCACTTTTGGATACCTTGCGCCGCCTTGAGGCCGCGTCCAGGCACGATGGCGGGCAAGCCGAGAGCATTCGGCCAGCGCCACATTGGGTGACCTGCCGGCCGCACCGGCAGGCCTGCTCGCGTCAGCCTGCTGCGAAAGGAACGGCGATGAAGATCTGCGCGTCGCCGCGGTCGACCAGCAGCAGCACGGACCTTCTGCCCGACTTTCCGGCTTCCGCGATCGCCTGGTTTGCCTGCCTGGCGCTCTTCACCGGCGTGCGGTCGACGCGTTCGACCACGGCTCCTCGCTGATTGTCGGCCAGGTTGAGCTGCTCGCGGATATCGGGCGTAAGATCGGTCAGGCCAAGGCCGAGCGAAGGCACGCGCAGGCCCTGTTCGGCCGACGGCTTGCCGCTGTCGCCATTGGACGCCGTCTTCTGGTCCTCGGTGTTGCGGCCGACATCGGCGGAGATCTGCATCACCTTGCCGTTGCGCCAGACGTTCACCGTTTCCTTGACGTCGGGAGAGACATCGGCGACGGCGCGTGACAGGTCCTTGGGGTCCTTGATCTCCTGGCCGGCGAAGCCGGTGATGACGTCCCCGGTCTCGATGCCCGCTTTGGCCGCCGGCGACCCGTCGGTGACCGCCGAGACCAGCGCGCCGCCGGGATGATCGAGACCGATCGCGCTGGCGACGTCCTGCGTCACCGGCTGGATCTGGACCCCGAGATAGCCATACTCGATGTCGCCGCCCTTCATCAGCTTGGCGACGACCTTTTCGGCCTGATCCGAGGGGATGGCAAAGCCGACGCCGACGCTGCCGCCATTGGGCGAATAGATGGCGGTGTTGATGCCGATGACACGGCCGCTCACATCGACCAGCGGACCGCCGGAATTGCCGTGGTTGATCGGCGCGTCGATCTGGATGAAGTCGTCGAAAGGCCCGCTGTGCAGATCGCGCCCGCGCGCCGAGACGATGCCGGCGGTGACCGTGGTGCCGATGCCGAACGGATTGCCGATGGCCAGCACCTGGTCGCCGGTCATCAGCTTGTCGGAATCGCCCCACTTCACTGTCGGCAATGGCTTGTCCGCCTTGATCTTCAGCACCGCCAGGTCGTTCTTGGCGTCATGGCCGACCAGCTTGGCGGGAAGCTCGGTGCCGTCGTCGAGCGTCACCTTGATCGAGGTCGCGCCGTCGACGACATGGTTGTTGGTGACGATGATGCCGTCGGAGCTGACGATGAAGCCGGAGCCCAAGGCTTCGGCGCGCTGCGATTGCTGCGGCGGCGTCTTCGGCATTGGCATGCCCTGATCGCCGAAGAATTGCTGAAAATACTGGTCAAAGGGCGAATTGCCGTCGAAGGGCGAGCCCTCGCCCATCGCTTCGGGCTGCGCCTTCATGACCGTGGTGACCGTGACGACCGCCGGCTTGGTTGTGGCAATGATCGGCGCGAAGGAGCCGTTCGGAGCCGTGATGCCGGGGACGGGCGTCTGGGTCGTCGCAGCCGCGTTGCTGAGACCGGCGTTGCCGCCGCTTTGCGCGAAGGTGACGACAACGGGCGAAATGATCAGCGCAGCGCCCAGCAGGGCGGCGACGCGATGTCTGCGAAGAATGCTTGATGGTGACATGGTCGTTCTGTCCGGGCGAGAGTTGACGTTGCGCCGCGGGATTCTCGAGGCAGCCGTCGGCGTGTCGAGGACCGGGAATGCCCGTCTCGCCATGCAGGCGGCCGGCCTGATCGACCGCCAAGCATGTAGGGTCCGGAATGGCCCGAATTAGGGTTTCGGCGTGACCTTACGAAGATTTAATCCCGGAAGCGCTCATGAACCGCTGCCTGCGGCGCAGATAGGCAGAGGCGATCTCGCGCATCCTGGCGCGGTCGAAACTCGGGCCATGGCCGCCATGACCGACCCGGATGGGGAGTTCGAGCAGGCGCTGCATGCTACGGCAGTAGGCGGCGCGGTCGGAATCCGGCAGATCGTCGATCAGCATGCCGTCATAGATGGCATCGCCGGCAAAGAACAGGCCGTCGGCCTCGTCGAACAGCGCGATCGAATCCGGCGAATGTCCGGGAAGATGCAGCACGCGGAATTTGCGGTCGCCGAGATCGACGATGTCGCCCTCATCGAGCGCGCGCGTCAGCGGCGCCGGCAAAATCCGGTAGTCGGCCGCCTTCCAATCCGGCGCCGGCAGTAGCGATACGGCACTGTCGAGAGTGTGGAACATGTAGGCGTAGGTGACGGCGTCATCCATGCCGTCGAACTGCGCCGCGCTCATCTTGGGCCCCATCCTCAGCGGAAATTCGTGCAGCGAGCCGACATGGTCGAGATGGATGTGGGTGGCGACGACGATCAGCGGCTTGCCTGCCGGCGTCTCGATGTGAGGCGCCAGCGGGCAGATGCCCATGCCGGTGTCGACCAGGAGATCGGCGTCGCGGCCTTTGACGTGCCAAATGTTGGCGCGCACGAAATCATGCACGAAGGGCTCGGTCAGCATCGTCGTCGCGGCATCGACGACGGCCTTGCCGAACCAGTCGCCAACCACAAGGTCGCCCATCAGACGAAGGGCTTGCCGACCTTGTATTTCTCCGGCACCAGCCGCCTCAGATAGGCCATGCCGGCCTCGGAGAGCTGATTCTCGTCCGGCTTCATGAAATCATCCGGCATGTGCCGCGTCTTGCCGGCGACGGCCTTCAGCGGCACCTTCTTCAGCACCGTCTTTGATCCGTCATACTGCAGCGCCACGGAGCCGCCGCCTTCCTCAGCGACGGCAACCGCGAAGGCGCCGGCGTCGAAGGCCTCCCTGGCGTCTACGGCGCTGATCGCGCCGACATAGCCGCGCGGCATGTAGCCCAGCGCGTCGACACGCGCCCGCTTGCCGGGCAGGCCTTCGGCGAGCGCGCGTTCGAGCGCGGCCGGCAGATCGCTGCCCGACAGCTTGACGTTGCCGTGCTGGTCGCGCTCGAGCTTCTCCGGCGGCACCAGGCTCTCGACCAGCGCCTTGCCGTCGGCGGTGCTGACGCCTTCAGACACGGCGACGATGCAGCGCTTGTGGCGATCGAGCGTCTTGCGCACGTCGTCGATGAACCGCTCGGCGGAGAAGGCGCGCTCCGGTACATAAACCAGATGCGGACCGCTGTCGGGGTCGAGCTGCCAGGCGGCCGCGGCGGCGGTCAGGAAGCCGGCATGCCGGCCCATCACGATGCCGACATAGATGCCGGGCAGCGCGCGGAAATCGAGATCGACCGAGAGGAAAGCGCCGGCCACGAACTCGGCCGCCGAGATGAAGCCCGGCGTGTGATCGTTTTCCTCGAGGTCGTTGTCGATGGTCTTCGGCGCATGCACGAAGGCGATCTTGCCGCCGGCAGCATCGGTCAGGATCTGCTGCGTGCCCGAGGTGTCGTTGCCGCCAATATAGATGAAGGCATCGGCGCCGGCCTTCTTCAAGCCGTTGAGAACGAGCTCGCAATAGGCGGCGTCGGGCTTATCGCGGGTCGAGCCGAGCGCGGCGCTCGGCGTGCCGGCGATCAGCTGCAGTCGGTCCTCCGGAATGGCGGAGAGGTCGACGTAGTTGCCGTCGCGGATGCCGCGCACGCCATGGATCGAGCCCAGCACCTTGGCGCCGGGGTGGCGCTTGCGGATTTCCAGCGTCGCGCCGACGACCGTCTGGTTGATGACGGCGGTCGGGCCGCCGCCCTGCGCGATGACGAAAGTTCCGGCCATGCTTTATGTCTCCCTAGGCGAAGGTTTTCCAAAGCACCTTGGCCTGTCTTGCTGCATCGCGCAACGGAAGAAGCTCATGCGTGCCGCCCAAAAATGCGCAGCGGTTTTGGGATAACGGCACGCGTCGGAAAAGAAGACAGGCGGCGTGGATCAGACGACGACGACCGGGTTCTTCTTGGACACGCGATTGTAGAGGTCGATGATGTCCTGGTTGATCAGGCGCACGCAGCCCGACGACATCGCCTGGCCGATGCTCCACCATTCGGGCGAACCATGGATGCGATAGCCGGTGTCCTTGCCGTTCTGGTAGATGTAGAGCGCGCGGGCGCCGAGCGGATTGGTCAGGCCGCCGGGCTGGCCGCCCTGCCATTTCACCAGCTCGGGCTTGCGCTTGACCATTTCAGGCGGCGGCGTCCAGACCGGCCATTCCTTGCCGTACTGGATGTTGGCGCGGCCCGACCAGCGGAAACCGTCCTTGCCGATGCCGACGCCGTAGCGGATCGCGTCGCCGCCCGGCTGGACCAGGTAGAGCATGCGCTCCTGCAGATGGACGACGATGGTGCCGGGCGCCTCGCCGGTCTTGTCGACGACGATCTGGCGGCGGAACTCCGGCTTGACCTTCTGCCACGGCACGGCCGGCACCTCGAAACCGCCGTCCGTGAGCGAGGCATACATGACGTCCGAGCCGGTAATGTTCCTGTCGACGCTGATCGCCGGGCGCATCGGAACGGAACTTGTGGTGGTATCGTCGAGCTGGAATTGCGGCAGCTGCAGCGTATCGGTGGTGCTGCAGCCGGCCATGCCGAGCAACGCCATCGCGCCGGCGCCGGAAAGCATGGCGCGGCGGGACAGCTGAACTTCGGTCTCGATTGTGCCGCCGTTCGAAGGCGGCGGCTCATTCTGCGGCAACGCGCGCATGCACCAAACCCTACGCTGTCGGCGGGAAGCACGGTCCGGCCGAATGGCAGGCATTTTCGTCAGTCATGGTTGAAAAAGCGTGAAAATCCTCGAACCGGACTTAACCCTAACCGGCTACTAGGCCTTTGGCCTGAGTGCCCAAGCCGGCGCGACAGATTTTCTCCATAAGCCTCTTTACAATCGTGCCAAGCCCAGGATTTATCCTGTTCTTTGCGCTCAAGGAGTAGGGAAATGTCCTTCGAAAACTGGGCTGCCTTTGCCCTCGCCTCCAGCATTCTTCTCGTCATCCCGGGGCCGACGATCCTGCTTGTCGTCTCCTATGCGCTCGGCCAGGGTTGGCGCACCGCGCTGCCGATGGCGGTCGGAGTCGCGCTCGGCGACTTCACCGCGATGACGCTGTCGATGCTCGGCATCGGCGCGCTGCTGGCCGCGTCAGCCACGGTGTTCACGGTGCTGAAGGTGATCGGCGCGGGCTATCTGATCTATCTCGGCATCAAGCTGTTCCGCGCCGGCGGCGCGCTCAAAGCCGAGCCGCGCACCGACGCCGTGTCGGCGGCCAAGATGATGGCGCATGCCTGGCTGGTCACCGCGCTCAACCCGAAGAGCATCACCTTTTTCGTCGCCTTCCTGCCGCAGTTCGTCGACCGGAATGCCGATTTCTGGGCGCAGATGCTGATCTTCGAGACGACCTTCCTGGCGCTCGCCTTCAGCAATGCCTTCGGCTATGCGCTGATCGCATCGAGGGCGCGCGTCATCGTGCGCAATCCGAAGGCGATTCGCATCTTCAACCGAACCGGCGGGACGCTGCTGGTCGGCGCCGGCGTCGCCACGGTGGCGATGCGCTCGGGAAATTGAGGCCGGGCGGCGGCCGGATCCCGATCAGCGAATCGCAACCACAAGGATGAGGCGTGGCGATGGAGGCGTTCGGCCGGGCCTGGCCGGGGTGCCGAATCCCGCTTTTCGTTCTTATCGAGAGCCAGACACAACGGCCGATTTGTCGGAGAATTGACCCGAGACGGATCTTGGCATAAGAACTGGCTGGCCAGATTTTTTCGAGATCCGAAAAAATTAAAGGCAGTAGGAGGACAGCATGTATCTCGGCCTCGACCTGGGCACATCGGGCGTCAAGGCGCTGCTGATCGATGCCGGGCAAAAGGTGATCGGTTCCGGCCATGGCTCGCTCGACGTCTCGCGGCCGCATCCAGGCTGGTCCGAGCAGGACCCGGCGCACTGGCTCGAGGCTTGCGAGACCGCGATCGCCGAGCTGAAGGCCTCCCACCCAAAGGAACTCGCCACGATCAAAGGCATCGGCCTTTCCGGCCAGATGCATGGCGCCACCCTGCTCGATGCTGGCGACAAGGTGCTGCGCCCTTGCATCCTGTGGAACGACACGCGCAGCCATGTCGAGGCGGCCGCGCTCGATGCCGATCCGCGTTTCCGCACGCTCACCGGCAACATCGTCTTCCCGGGCTTCACCGCGCCGAAGCTGGCCTGGGTGAAGAACAACGAGCCGGCGCTCTTCGCCCAGGTGGCCAAGGTGCTGTTGCCCAAGGATTATCTGCGGCTCTGGCTGACTGGCGAGCATATTTCGGAGATGTCGGATTCGGCCGGCACGTCGTGGCTCGAAGTCGGCAAGCGGCGCTGGTCTTCCGACCTGCTTACAGCAACATCGCTCGACGAAAGGCAGATGCCGTCGCTGGTGGAAGGCACGGACCAGGCCGGCGGCCTGCGCGGTGAACTCGCGTCGAAATGGGGTATTGCGGCGGGCATCCCGGTTGCCGGGGGCGCCGGCGACAATGCAGCGTCGGCCTGCGGCATGGGCACAGTCGGCGCCGGCCACGCCTTCGTGTCGCTCGGCACCTCAGGCGTGCTCTTCGCCGCCAACGCATCCTACCTGCCGAATCCGGAAAGCGCGGTGCACACCTTCTGTCATGCGCTGCCCGACACCTGGCATCAGATGGGTGTCATCCTGTCGGCCACCGATTCCCTCAACTGGCTGTCGGAGATCACCGGAAAGAGCGCCGGCGACCTGACCGGAGAACTCGGCGACACGCTGAGGGCGCCGACGGGCGTCACCTTCCTGCCCTATCTTTCGGGCGAGCGGACGCCGCACAATGATTCCGCCATTCGCGGATCCTTTGCCGGGCTGGCGCATCAATCGAGCCGGGCCGTGCTGACGCAGGCGGTGCTCGAAGGCGTCGCCTTCGCCTTCCGCGACAGTCTCGAAGCGCTGAGGACGGCCGGCACGACGCTGACCAGGGTGACCGCGATCGGCGGCGGCTCGCGCTCGCGCTACTGGCTGAAGGCGATCGCCACGGCGCTGCAGCTGCCGGTCGACATTCCGGCCGACGGCGATTTCGGCGCCGCCTTCGGCGCGGCGCGGCTCGGCCTGATCGCCGCGACGGGCGCCGATCCGCTTGCCGTCTGCACCGCGCCGGCGACCGATGCCACCATCGAGCCGGAGGCCGGCCTTGGCGGCGCCTTTGCCGACGCCTATCAGCGCTACCGCGCGCTTTATCCAGCGATCCGGGCGGCAACGGCGTGAGCGGGCGCGAGGCCCTGTAGTCGAATGGGGAGGCGCGAGGCACCCCGCTTTGCCCTGCCGGGCATCTCCCTCTCAAGGGGGGAGATCAGCTGAGGCGTCCCGCTTACTTGAACCAATTACGCCTGAGGTAATCGGGCGAACCATCTGGAGAGGAAGAAACCATGAGCAGCGGCTTTTTCGGCGACATCGAGAAGATCAACTATGAGGGGCCGGATTCGACCAATCCGCTGGCCTACCGGTTCTACAATCCTGACGAGGTCGTGGCCGGCAAACGGCTGGAAGACCATCTGCGTTTCGCCGTCGCCTACTGGCACTCCTTCGCCGCGCAGGGCGGCGACCCCTTCGGCGGGCAGACTTTCGATCGGCCCTGGTTCGCCAAACCCGGCGGCGTCGACACGATGGAACTGGCCAAGCTCAAGGCCGACGTCGCCTTCGAGATGTTCTCACTGCTCGGCGTGCCCTATTTCTGCTTCCACGATGCCGATATTCGCCCCGAGGGGAAGGACTTCTCCGAGAGCGCGGCGCGCCTCGACGAGATCGCCGACTACTTTTCGGCCAAGATGAAGCAGACTGGAGTCAAGCTGCTCTGGGGCACGGCGAACCTGTTCTCGCATCGCCGCTTCATGGCGGGAGCGGCCACCAATCCCGATCCGGACGTTTTCGCCTATGCGGCGGCGACGGTGAAGAAATGCATCGACGTCACCAAGAAGCTGAAAGGCGAGAACTATGTGCTGTGGGGCGGACGCGAGGGCTATGAGACGCTGCTCAACACCGATTTGGCGCGCGAGCAGGAACAGGCCGGCCGCTTCCTCAGCCTCGTCGTCGACTACAAGCACAAAATAGGATTCAAGGGCACGATCCTGATCGAGCCGAAGCCGCAGGAGCCGACCAAACACCAGTACGACTATGACGTCGCCACTGTTTACGGCTTCCTCAAGCGGTTCGGGCTGGAGAAGGAGGTCAAGGTCAATATCGAGCAGGGCCACGCGATCCTGGCGGGCCATTCCTTCGAGCATGAGCTGGCGGTGGCCAATGCGCTCGGCATCTTCGGCTCGATCGACATGAACCGCAACGACTACCAGTCGGGCTGGGACACCGACCAGTTCCCCAACAATGTGCCGGAAATGGCGCTGGCCTACTACCAGATCCTGCAAGGCGGCGGCTTCAAGACCGGCGGCACCAATTTCGACGCCAAGCTGCGCCGCCAGTCGCTCGATCCACAGGATCTGCTGATCGCCCATATCGGCGGCATGGACGCCTGCGCGCGCGGCCTCAAGGCGGCAACAAGAATGATCGAGGACAAGGCGCTGTCCGGCCCGCTCGCCGAGCGCTACGCCGGCTGGAACACGGCCGAAGGCAAGGCCATGCTCTCGGGCAAGCGCACGCTGGAGGACATCGCCGAGCGCGTGGTCAAGAAGAAGATCGAACCGCAGCCGCGCTCCGGCCGCCAGGAGCTTCTGGAAAACATCGTCAACCGTTACGTCTGACGAATCAGCTCATGGCCTGTCCCCGCATCAATTCGCGGGGCGCGGCTGGCTGCAATTGCCTTTTTGCGCCGGGCAAGACTCCACGACAAGGTTTTGCCCCGCGCCGCCCTCCAATCGCCCCGCTCTTGCCTTCAAACAGCCGTCACGGAATTCGTATAGTGTGCACATGTGGCGGGAAGGATAGAAGGAGGCGAACACATGCAGCACGAACGCGAAATCGACGCCCTGCTCTCGCCAGGCGAGGCCGGTTCGATCATCGATCGGCTGATGGCGCTGCCGCATTCGAAGGACGGCGCCCGCAAAACGAATGAATGGGATCGCGCGGTCGCCGTGCGGCTCGAAACAGCACTGGCCAAGAGCATGCGCTCGCGCATTGTGCGCGACAATCGCGACGCGGCCTGATGCCTTCCGTGACTGATTCTTCAGTAGTCTGATTCTTCCGTGGTTTGACGAACGGAGACTGTTTCTCCATCCTTCAGACATGATACGCGCGGTGCTTCTGGATCTTCTGGGTGTCGTCTACGATGGCGACGCTCCGATCCCGGGGGCCGTGGCCGCGATCGAGCGTCTGCGCAAGGCAGGCTTGCCTCTCCGCTTCGTCAGCAACACGACACGCTCTGCCCGCAACGCGATCATCGCGCAGCTCGCCGGCATGGGTATTGCGGTTGAGGACGCGGAATTGCTGACGCCGGCGCGTGCGGCCGTCGACTGGCTGCGCATGCATGACAGGCGGCCGCATCTGCTCGTCCATCCCGACCTGGAAGCCGAATTTTCCGAAGTGGGAGACGGCAGCGGCCGCGCTGTCGTCGTCGGCGATGCCGGCGAGGTCTTCGACCATGCCAGCCTCAACCGCGCCTTCCGCGAACTCATTGCCGGCGCCGATTTCGTGGCTTTGGCCACCAACCGCACCTTCAAGGATACCGACGGCCAGCTCAGCCTCGACGCAGGGGCCTTCGTGGCGGCGCTCGAATTCGCCAGCGGCCGCAGCCCGGTCGTGCTGGGCAAGCCGTCGCCGGATTTCTTCCTCTCGGCGCTCGCCGGCTTGAACTGCCCGCCGGCCGATGCGGTCATGGTCGGCGACGATGCCGAAAGCGATGTCGCAGGCGCCCGGCGCGCCGGACTTGGCGCCGCGCTGCTTGTGCGGACGGGTAAGTATCGCGTGAATGATGAGACGCGTTTCGAGCCGGCGCCTACGGCCGTGGTCGACGACCTTGCCGCCGCGGCCGACTGGATACTCAAAAGCGCGCCGCGCTGAGAGCGAAGCGCTTTGAAGTCTTTGTTCGATGCATGTCGTTGCCCGCTGCGCACTTTTAGGCGACATGCATTAGGTTGATGCATGTCGTGTCCCCAAAACCGCTGCGCACTTTGGGCGACATCGCATTAGGTTGATGCATGTCGTGTCCCCAAAACCGCTGCGCACTTTTGGGCGACATGCATTAGGTTGATGCATGTCGTGTCCCCAAAACCGCTGCGCACTTTTGGGCGACATGCATTAGCCACGCCGCAACCTGACCGGCGCTTCGCCGAAGGTCCTGGAGAAAGCCCTGGAAAATGCCGCGGCGGACGAAAAGCCGGTACGGCCGGCAATGTCGGCCATCGCTATGCGCGTGTCGACCACCAGGCGGCGGGCGGCGCTGAGGCGCAGCCGCAGATAATAGGCGCCGGGTGTCTCGCCGATCGACTTGCGAAAAATGCTCTCCAGCGTGCGTGCCGTGACGCCGGCCCGCTTCGCCACCGCGTCGATGGTCAGCGGCTGGTCGACATGCGCTTCCATCAGGCGGATCGCCTGGGCGAGCCGCGGGTCGTAGCCGTCGAGCCGGCCGAGCGAGACCAGCGGCTGCGCGTCGGTCGCGGCCCGCGCCTGGTCGTAGATGAAGACGCTCGCCACATCGAGCGCGGCCGCCATGCCGAGCCTTGTGCGCACCAGATGCAGCATCAGGTCGAAGGTCGGCGAGGCGCCGCCGGAGGTGAAGACCGGCCCGTCGATGACATAGCGGTCCGGCCGCACGTCGACACCGGGGAACGCGGCGGAAAAATCCTCCATGTCCTCCCAATGCGTGGTGGCGCTGCGCCCTTCGAGCAGTCCGGCGCGCGCCACCAGCCATGTGCCGGCCTCGACGCCGCCGCAGGCGCGCGCCGCACGAGCGGCGCGGCGCAGTCCGGCTATCAGCGCCGACGTGGCATAGTTCTGCGTGCCGAAACCGGCGACGACGACCAGCATGTCGGTTGGCTCGGCGGCGTCGAAGCGGCCACTGACCGCCACCGGCAGACCGCAGGTGGTGACCGGCGCCTCGCCGGTGACCGAGACCAGCTTGAAGTCGAATAGCGTATCGCCGGAGATGCGGTTTGCGGCGCGCAGCGGGTCGACGGCCGAGGCGACGCACATGATCGAAGCCCCAGAGAACACCAGGAACGTCACTTTCAACGTCTCGTGCTCGGGGCGAAAGATCGTCGGCTTTTCGCTTTTTATCATGATGCCTTCGTAAAACGCAAAACAGTTTCCGGCAAGTCGGGCATTGTTGGTGTCTGATATGAATTTGGGAGGAAAGACCATGCCGCTCGCGATGAACCGTGAGGTCTTCATTACTTGTGCCGTGACCGGCTCCGGCGGCACGCAGGACCGCAGCCCGAATGTGCCGCGCTCGCCCAAGCAGATCGCCGATTCGGCGATCGAGGCTGCCAAGGCTGGTGCAGCGATCGTCCACTGCCATGTGCGCGACCCGGAGACCGGCAAGCCCAGGCGCGACGTGCATCTCTACCGCGAGGTGACCGAGCGCATACGCGAGGCCGACGTCGACGTGGTGCTCAACCTCACCGCCGGCATGGGCGGCGACATGGTGTTCGGCTCGCCGGAGAGTCCGCTGCCGCTCAACGAAAAAGGCACCGACATGGGGGGTGCCTCCAACCGTGTCGAGCATGTGCGCCAGTGCCTGCCGGAGATCTGCACGCTCGATTGCGGCACCATGAACTTCGCCGAGGCCGACTATGTCATGACCAACCCGCCCGGCATGTTGCGCGCCATGGGCGGCATGATGACGGCGATGGGCGTGAAGCCCGAGATCGAGGCCTTCGACACCGGCCATCTGTGGCTCGCCAAGCAACTCGTCGAAGAACAGGTGCTGAAGCCGGATGCTCTGGTGCAGCTCTGTATGGGCGTGCCGTGGGGCGCGCCGGACGACCTCAACACCTTCATGGCGATGGTCAACAACGTGCCCTCGACCTGGAACTGGTCGGCTTTCTCGATCGGTCGCAACCAGATGGCCTATGTGGCGGCGGCGGTGCTCGCCGGCGGCAACGTCCGCGTCGGGCTCGAGGACAATCTCTGGCTCGACAAGGGCGTGCTTGCGACGAACGCGCAGCTCGTCGAACGGGCGGTGAGCATCGTTTCGAATCTCGGCGCGCGGGTGCTTGGTCCGGACGAAGTGCGCAAGAAGCTCAACCTCACCAAGCGGGCGCCGATCGCGGCATGAGCATTATCCCGAAAAGTGGGAGCGGGTTTTTGCTTCGCTGACCTTCGGTTCGGAAAAGATCATGCTCCAACAAGATTGAACAACGGGTGTCGGGTGTCGATATGGGTACCGTAAAGTTCACCGCGATGAAGGACGGCGACAGGGAAGACTACGAATTCCTGACCGCCCACGAGATCGACTATGCCGCCAGGACTGGCGACCGGCTGCTCGATGCCCTTGTGCAGCTCGACGAGGGCCTGTCGGGCTACAAGATCACCCGGCTCGGCCATTCGCTGCAGGCGGCGACGCGCGCCTGGCGCGACGGCGCCGATACCGATTGGATCGTTTCGGCGCTGCTGCACGACATCGGCGATATCTACGCGCCCTATAATCATGACGAATATGCCGCCACGATCCTGAAGCCCTTCGTGCGCGAGCAATGCACCTGGGTGGTGGAAAAGCACGGCGATTTCCAACGCCTCTATTACGCGCATCATCTCGGCGGCAACCGGCATGCCCGCGACCGCTTTGCCGGCCATCTCTATTTCGACGATTGCGACCAGTTCTGCGAGCGCTGGGACCAGTCGAGCTTCGATCCCGACTACCAGACGCTGCCGATAGACTTCTTCCGGCCCTTCGTGCTCGAAGTCTTCGCGCGCAAGGCCTACGACCCTGCGGTGATCCGCGCGGGCGAGCGCGTGCCGCTCACCGATCCCGAAACAGCCAAGACAAGAACCGGAGCCTGAGCATGAGCATCATCAACAAGGCGGCCGCCATCGGCGGCGGCGTCATCGGCGCCGGGTGGGTGGCGCGGCTGCTCCTGAACGGTATCGACGTGTCGATCTTCGATCCTGATCCCGAGGCATCGCGCAAGGTCGGCGAGGTGATGAAGGGCGCGCGACGCGCCTACAAGCAGATGCTGCCCGGCGGCCTGCCGAAGGAAGGCAGGCTCACCTTTGCCAAGACGATCGCCGAGGCGGTCGCGGACGCCGATTTCATCCAGGAGAGCGTGCCGGAGCGGCTCGACCTCAAGCACAAGGTGCTGGCCGAGATCGACCTGCATGCGCCGGCGAACGCCATCGTCGGCTCGTCCACCTCCGGCATCAAGCCGACCGACATGCAGGTGGCGATGAAGAAGCATCCGGAGCGGCTGGTCGTCGGGCATCCGTTCAACCCGGTCTATCTGCTGCCATTGGTCGAGATCGTCGGCGGCCAGCAAACCTTCCCGGAAGCAATCGAGGTCGCCAAGGAACTCTACGCCTCGATCGGCATGAAGCCGGTGGTGGTGCGCAAGGAGATCGAAGCGTTTGTCGGCGACCGCCTTCTGGAAGCCTGCTGGCGCGAGGCGCTATGGCTGGTCAAGGATGGCATCTGCACCGTCGAGGAACTCGACGATATCATGCGCTATTCCTTCGGCCTGCGGTGGGCGCAGATGGGCATGTTCCAGGTCTATCGCGTCGCCGGCGGCGAGGCCGGCATGCGCCACTTCATGGCGCAGTTCGGACCCTGCCTGAAATGGCCATGGACCAAGCTGATGGACGTGCCGGAGTTCAACGACGAGTTGGTCGACCTTATCGCAACGCAGTCGGACGAGCAGGCGAATGGCCTGTCGATCCGGGAGCTGGAAAAGATCCGCGACGACAATCTGGTCGCGATCATGGACGCGCTGTCGAAGCAGAACAAGGGCAAGGGCTGGGGCGCCGGCGCGCTGCACAAGGGCTATACCAGGCAGCTCGCCAGGCTGGCGGCGAAGAAGCCTGTTTCCAGGGCTGCCGAAAAGGCAAAAGCGGCCAAGCCGGTGAAGGCCGAAAAGTCGAAGAAAGTCGGCAAGAAGAAGGGCTGAGGCGATGCATTTCGGGCTTTCGGAAGAGCAAAAACTCATCGTCGAGACGACGCGCGCGTTCGTCGAGAATGAGCTTTACCCGCATGAGCGCGAGGTCGAGCGCACCGGCGTGCTGCGCCGCGAGCTGATTGACGAGCTGAAGGCCAAGGCGATCGAGGCCGGGCTCTATGCCGCCAACATGCCGGCCGACGTCGGCGGCGCGGGGTTGGATACGGTCAGCTGGCTGCTCTACGAGAAGGAGCTCGGCCGCGCCAACTACGCGCTGCACTGGACTTGTGTCGCGCGTCCCTCCAACATCCTGCTCGCCGGCACGCCGGAGCAGCGCGAGAAATATCTCTTCCCCTGCATCCGCGGCGAGAAGTGGGACTGCCTGGCGATGACGGAGCCCGGCGCCGGCTCCGACCTGCGCGGCATGAAGGCGACCGCCGTGCAGGACGGCGACGACTGGGTGCTCAACGGCACGAAACATTTCATCAGTCACGCCGACATTGCCGACTTCGCGATCGTGTTCATGGCTTCCGGCGAAGAGGATTCGCCGCGCGGCAAGCGCAAGAAGATCACCGCCTTCTTCGTCGACAAGGGCACCAAGGGTTTTTCGGTGCGCGACGGCTACCGCAACGTCTCGCATCGAGGCTACACCAACGCCATCCTCGAATTCGACGACTGCCGGCTGCCGGCGAGTCAGGTTCTGGGCGAAGTGCATAAAGGCTTCGAGGTCGCGAACTCCTGGCTCGGCGCGACGCGCCTGCAGGTCGGCGCCACCTGCCTCGGCCGCGCCGAGCGCGCGCTTTCGCACGCCATCGAGTATGCCGCGCAACGCCAGCAGTTCGGCCAGCAGATCGGCAAGTTCCAGGGCGTTTCATTCAAGCTCGCCGACATGGCGACGGAATTGAAGGCGGCCGACCTGATGGTGTTCGAAGCCGGCTGGAAGTACGATCAGGGCACCGTCACCGATCAGGACATGGCGATGGCCAAGCTGAAGGCCACCGAGATGCTGGCCTTCGTTGCCGATGAGGCGATCCAGATCCATGGCGGCATGGGGCTGATGGACGACCTGCCGCTGGAGCGGATCTGGCGCGACGCGCGCGTCGAGCGCATCTGGGAGGGCACTTCGGAGATTCAGCGACATATTATTTCGCGGGCGCTGCTGCGTCCGTTCGGCGCTTAGAGCATGATCAGCAAAAGCCGGACCCGGTTTTTGGAAAAAATCACGCTCAAACGAAAAGATGGCCATGCATAAACTCGAACGTCTCCTGCGCCCGAAATCGATCGCCGTGTTCGGCGGAGCGCAGGCCGCCATCGTGGTGGCGCAATCGATCAAGATGGGCTTTGCCGGCGAGGTCTGGCCCGTGCATCCGACAAAGGACGAGGTCGCGGGCCGCAAGGCCTACCGCTCGGTCGCCGATCTGCCGGGCGCGCCCGATGCCGCCTTCGTCGGCGTCAACCGGCATCTCACCATCGAGGTCGTCAAGGCCCTGGCCGAGCGCGGCGCCGGCGGTGCCGTCTGCTTTGCCGCCGGCTTTCTCGAGACCGAGGCCTATGACGAGGACGGCGAGCGGCTGCAGGCCGAGCTCGTCGCCGCCGCCGGCCAGATGCCGATCATCGGCCCGAACTGCTACGGGCTCATCAACTATGCCGACGGCGCGCTTTTGTGGCCCGACCAGCATGGCGGCATCCGGCTGCCGGAAGGCGACACGGGCGTCGCTATCATCACCCAGTCCTCCAACATCGCCATCAACATGACGATGCAGAAGCGCGGGCTGCCGATCGCCTTCCTGATGACGGCCGGCAACCAGGCGCAGACCGGCCTCTCCGAAATGGCGCTCGGCCTGATCGAGGACGAGCGCGTCACCTCGCTCGGCATGCACATCGAGGCCTTCGACTCGGTCGCCGGCTTCGAGCGATTGGCAGCGAGAGCGCGCGAGTTGAAGAAGCCGATCATCGCCATGAAGGTCGGCCGCTCGGAGCAGGCGCGGCAGGCGACGGTGACGCACACCGCGTCGCTCGCCGGTTCGGACGCCGCGTCGGGCGCCTTTCTGAGGCGACTCGGCATCGCGCGCGTCGATTCCATTCCGGCCTTCATCGAAGCGCTGAAGCTGCTGCACATCACCGGGCCCCTGCCCGGCAACAGGCTGTCGTCGATGAGCTGCTCGGGCGGCGAAGCTTCGGTCATGGCCGACACCGCGGAAGGGCGCTGGGTGCATTTTCCAGGTCTGACCGGCCAGCATCGCGCCCATGTCAAATCGACGCTCGGGCCGCTTGTCGCCGTCGCCAATCCACTCGACTACCACACCTTCATCTGGAACAACGAGCCGGCGATGACGGCAACCTTCACCGCCATGGTGTCGGGCGGCTTCGACCTCAACATGCTGGTGCTCGACTTCCCGCGTCCGGACCGCTGCTCGGATACCGACTGGTGGGCGACGCTGCGCGCCTTCGAGGCGGCGCTGAAGACCAACAAGGCGCAGGGCGCGATCGTCTCCTCGCTGCCCGAGAACCTGCCGGAGGAATACACGGCCGGGCTGATGGCGCGCGGCATGGTTCCGCTCTTCGGCATTTCGGAAGCGATGGACGCCGCCCAGGCGGCAGCCTTCATCGGCTGGGCCTGGCGCGAGCCCGAGGCGCAGCCGGTCGACACCACGGCCGCCGGCGCGACCGACGGCGGGCATGTAACCCCCGACGAAGCGGAGGCCAAGGACCGGCTGATCAAGGCCGGCCTGCCGGTGCCGAAGGGCGAGCGCGCGAGCAACGCGGTCGAGGCGGTGATCTCGTCCATGGCGCTCGGCTTCCCGGTCGCGCTGAAGGCGCTGGGCGTCACCCACAAGTCGGAAGTCGGCGCGGTGCTGCTGAACCTCAAGGACGCCGAATCCGTCAGCAACGCCGCGCATGACCTCCTGCCGCTCGGCACCGGGCTCTATGCCGAGCGCATGGTGCGCGACGGCGTCGCCGAACTGATCGTCGGCTTCACCCGCGACCCGATGTTCGGCGCGGTGATGACGCTCGGCACCGGCGGTGTGCTGGTCGAGCTTTTGCGCGACAGCGTCACCCTGATGCTGCCGGCGACGCGCGACGACATCGAGGCCGCCTTGCGCGGACTGAAGCTCTATCCATTGCTCGAAGGCTATCGCGGCCGGCCGAAGGCCGATGTCGCGGCCGCCATCGACGCGATCGCCGGCATTGCCGACTTCGTGCAGAAGAACGCCGGCGAGATCGAGGAACTCGACATCAACCCGCTGATCGTCTGCGCCGAAGGCAAGGGCGCCTGGATCGCCGACGCGCTGCTGGTGCTTGGAGAAAAGAAGAATGGCTGACGTCATCACCGCCCGCCGCGAGGGCACGATTCTCGAAGTCACGCTCGATAGGCCGAAGGCCAACGCCATCGACCTCAAGACGTCGCGGCTGATGGGTGAGACCTTCAAGGCGTTCCGGGACGATCCCGGTTTGCGCGTTGCCATCGTCAAGACGGCCGGCGACAAGTTCTTCTGCGCCGGCTGGGACCTGAAAGCGGCGGCGGGCGGCGATGCGGTCGACGGCGACTATGGCGTCGGCGGCTTCGCCGGGCTGCAGGAACTGCGGGACTTGAACAAGCCGGTCATCGCCTGCGTCAACGGCATGGCGGTGGGCGGCGGTTTCGAGTTGGCGCTGTCCTGCGACCTCATCTACGCCTCCGACCACTCCTCCTTCGCGCTGCCCGAGATTCGCGCCGGCACGCTGGCCGATGCGGCGACGATCAAGCTGCCGAAGCGCATTCCCTACCATGTCGCCATGGACCTGCTGTTCACCGGCCGCTGGATGGACGTCGCGGAGGCGCATCGCTGGGGTCTCGTCAACGAGGTGCTGCCCAAGGAAAAGCTCGAAGACCGCGTCTGGGAGGTCGCGCGGCTTTTGGCCAGCGGCCCGCCGCTGGTCTTCGCGGCGATCAAGGAGACGGCGCGCGTGGCGGAAGCGCTGACCTTCCAGGAAGCGATGAACAAGGTGACGCGCCGGCAGCTGCCGACGGTCGATATCCTCTACGGCTCGGAGGACAATCTGGAAGGTTTTCGCGCCTTTGCAGAGAAGCGCGACCCGGTGTGGAAGGGCAGATAGACCGCAGACGATGGCGTTCCGTCACACCCCCCTCTGTCCTGCCGGACATCTCCCCCGCATGGGGGGAGATTGGCAGTTTCATCGCCCGGGCTCTTCCTGCAACGTTGGCGATTGGCGAAAGCGAACGCGACATCCGATCTCCCCCCTTGCGGGGGAGATCTCCGGCAGGACAGAGGGGGGTACCTGGGCTCAACCTTGCCAGTCGGTCCGGCCAGCATGACCGACTACAACTCCCTCATCGACGCCGAGACCTGGGCCTTCATCGAGAGGACCAACTCCTACTATCCGCCTGACACGATCGACTGCACGATCGCGGAGCAGCGCGAAATCTACGACCGGATGTGCCGGGAATTCTTTGCCGGCTATCCGCAGGGCGTCAGCGCCGAAACCACCGCCATCGCCACGCCGGCCAACAGCATCCCGGTCCGCGTCTATCGCAATGCGACGCCGGACAGGGCCGCGATGGTGCTTTATGTCCATGGCGGCGGCTTCATCCTTGGCGGGCTCGACAGCCATGACGACGTCTGCGCCGAGCTTTGCGCGCGCACCGGCTACGAGGTCGTATCGGTCGACTACCGGCTGGCACCGGAGCATGTGCATCCGGCGGCCTTCGACGACGCCATGAGCGCCTTCGAGTGGGCTGCCAGCACCTACGATCGTCCCGTCCTGCTCTGCGGCGACAGCGCCGGCGGCAATCTCTGTGCGGCTGTCGCCCATGCGACGCGCGGCCACAAGAAGAAGCCCTTTGGCCAGGCGCTGATCTATCCCAGCCTTGGCGGCGACCATTCCCGCGGCTCCTATGTCACGCATGCCGAGGCGCCGATGCTGAGCATGCGCGATGTCGAGTTCTACAAGCATATCCGTACCGGTGGTGAGGACCGCACGGGCGACATCACGCTGTCGCCGCTGGCCGATGCCGATTTCGCCTACCTGCCGCCGACCGTGCTGATCACCGCCGAATGCGATCCGCTGTCCTCCGACGGCGAGGCCTATCGCGACCGCGTCGTCGCCGCCGGCGGACATGCCTACTGGCTCGAGGAGCCGGGGCTGGTGCACGGCTATCTGAGGGCCCGGCACACGGTCGGCCGGGCGCGGTCGAGCTTCACGCGCATCGTCGAGGCGGTGACCGTGCTCGGCAAGGGCGGCTGGATCTGGTGAGCGCCGCAACCGGCGACGCCTGCTTTCCCGGCTCATCGATCTCCCTGCATTGAACCTTTTCGCGTCTGCCCGCGACTGACGGAATGCGCCGCATCGGTGCGACCGGGAAGGACCGCCATGACCCAAAACCTGGAGCCTCCGAGATCTCGGGGAAGAACAGAACACCGTCTGCGCGACGGGGTCGATGCGCTGGGCTTTCGGCTGATTCCGTTGACCCTGCCAGGGAGCCGTCGTATCGTGAACAGGCGGAAAACAGACAATTCTATCAGGGACGAACGAGCCGGAACGCCGCGCCTTGCCCTGATTTGCGCGGCAAAACCGGATGGTTCTTCCGACGACTTCGGGGGGAGTTCCATGTCTTGCGACCATGGCTCGTTCAGGCATTCTCGTGGCGCCCGCTTGCGCCGAACAATCGCGACAGGCAGCGGAATTCTTGCGCTCGCGCTGTCCGCCGGCCTCTGGCTCGGTGGCGCGGCCGAAGCCCAGGAAACGCAAATCATCTATCCGGGCTCGATGGCGGTGACCGGCTTCCCCGGCACCATCATTCCCGGTTTCGACACTGCCGATTCCGAAAAGGGCGGCCTGCCGCCTGGCGTCGATCCGGTCGATGAAACCTTCATCGACACCTCGCGTCCCTCGTTGCGCATCTTCGATGTCTCGCATCTGGGCGGCCGGGCTTCCGGCCAGCTCGTCTACACCCCGCCGCCTTTCGAGGTGACCGCCGGCCAAATCGGCGAGGTGTTCGGGCTCACCTATGACGACGGCGTGCGCGACGGCGAGCCGTCCGGGATTCCGAACCTCTATGCGGCCGCGACCTCGCTGCACGGCATCCAGATCGTGAAGCCCGACGCCGATGATGACGGACGCCCCGAGCGGCAACGCCACGGCGCCGCGGGCGCCGTTTTCATGGAGGGCCAGTTCGGCGCCGAGAGCGGCGGCGGGCCGGGGACGATCTGGAAGATCGACGGCATCACCGGCGCCGTGTCGAAATTCGCCGACATCGAAACCAACAGCGGCCCCGGCATCGGCAACCTTTCCTTCGATCCGACGCACCGCGAGTTCTTCGCCTCGGATCTCGACACCGGGCTGATCCATCGCATCGACCTCGACGGCAACCTGATCGACAGCTTTGACCATGGCGTTGCCGGGCGCCCCAAGCATGGGCTTGCCCCGGTCGCCGACGACGGCGCCGTGATGAACATCCAGTCCGCCGCCTTCGATGCTCAAGATCCTGCCAGTTGGGGCTACACCCAGGACGAGCGGCGTGTCTGGGCCGTCACCTATCATGGCGGCCGGCTCTACTATTCGGTCGGCGAGAAAGCCGAGATCTGGTCGGTCGGCATCGCCAGCGACGGAGGCTTCGCCGGCGACCCTCGCTGGGAACTGACGGTCAAGGCCGAGAAGGACTATGCCGTCACCGACATCGCCTTCGACAACAAGGGCTTCATCTATCTCGCTCAGCGCGGGCCGGTCGAGAACCGCTACGACTACAGCCGCTTTGCCGATTCCGGCGAGGGCGAGGTCATGCGCTACGGACGCGAGGATCCGGACGATCCGGCGACGGAATCGGTCTGGGTCGAAGAACCGCAGGAATATGCAATCGGCTTCCCGCAGGGCAACCGGCAGTCGGCGGGCGGCGTCGACCTGCAATATGGCTACGATGCCGACGGCAATCTCGACACGAGCGTCTGCACCGACACGCTGGTCAACACCGGCGACAGGCTGCGCGACAATCCCGAGCTTGCCGAGCGGCTCGCCGCCGGCGGTCCCTTCGCCGTACATGGCGTGCAGGTGACGCCAAACGCGCAGGTCAAGCCGGCGAACATGCCGCCCTTCGGCTCGTGGTTCGTCGATTTCGACGGCTTTTTCGAAGATTCGGATGTCGAGGGCCATGTCGGCGACGTCAGGGTGTGGCGCCCCTGCGAGGGCCGCGCCGGCTATTATGAGGAAATCCCCGGCGGCTACCTGCCCCCCTTCTATCCGCCGGAGTTCCCGCCGCCCGGCAACCTGCCTCCCTGCCTGGACGTCGATGATGTTCACTATTTCTGCACGCCGCGCGGACTTGCGGCCGATCTCTATCTTCGGGACACAGCCGGCTTCGGCGGCGACTCGATCAAGGCCCTGTCCAAGACGCCTGGCGTCGAGGTGGTCTCGCCACCCCTGTCGCATGCGCCGGGCAAGCCCTACAGGATCGGCATCATCGGCCACAATGCGGGCGACACCGTCAATGTCGGGCTGTGTTTCTACAAGAAGTCGGACCAGGACAAGGGCGGTTACTATCCTTGCTGCAAGATGACGCTGCCGCTCAGAACGCCGGCCGTCAGTTGCGAACGCTGAGGAGGGATCGATGAAGACTCTCGCCCTTCCCCGCTTCGCCTCGAACAGCGCGAAAACCGTCATGGAGACGATCTCGAAACCCATGTCATATGCCAGGCGCGGCGCGCGCTGGCTGATGGCGGCTGGTCTCGCGTTCGCCATGATGCCGGCATTGTCGGCGCTCGCCCAGGACAAGGCTCCGGCCGCGACCAGTCAGGCGGCCAGTCCGGAATCCGTTGGCGGACGCGACAGACCGCGCGGCATCAATCCGGAGCTCGGCCGGATCGTGCCTTTCTTCACCAAATCGGGCGGCCAGAGAAGCTGCGACGAGGTCGAATATGTCCTGACCTTCGGCATCCGCGGCGACCCGAAGGACTTCGACAGACCCAGCGTGGCGGCGCTGCTGAAGGCGACAAGGCTCGACTTCAAGGACCAGCTGCCACATGGCCTCCAGATCGTCAGTGTGGATGTCGCGGGCGACGGCACAAGCGCTTCGGGAGGGCCGCTGCCTGCCGCTTCGATCGCCACGTCGGCCGATCCGAACGACACCGCGACCGTCTCCAATTTCAGGATCAGCGCTTCCAACCTCGACGGCGTCGGCGCTGCACATGAGCGCGTCATCACCTTCCGGATCAAGGCGAAGATAGACCATGCGGTGTTTCCTGCGCCGTCGGCAGTCGACAACCAGGGCCAGATCAAGGTGTCGCTCAGGGGCGGTCCGGCAACCGTCATCCCCTCGCAGGACCCGGACAAGCCCGACGACGATGACTTCCTCACCGGCGTGAAGACCTCGGTCAAGATCGCCCCAACCAAGTGCAATCCGCCGCCTCCCCCTCCTGCCAAGGAATGCTTCAAGGTCGAACGCGGCACGGTCGATTGCGTGCCCGGCGGCGGCGCCTTCCTCTATCACATGCCGGTCGGCCCCGAGATGAGCGGGAAATGGGTGCAGGTGTCGACGACGACGCCCGGCGTCAGCATCGTTCCCGACATACAGCCGGTGCCTGCCGGCGGTGGCGTGCTGAACTGGAAGATCATCGGCGCCTCGCCTGGCCAGACCATCCATCTCGTCGTCACCGGCATCGAGACCTATGCCGGCCCGAAGCAGGGCTGGGGGCTCTGCTGCACCCAGACGATCGACATCGTCATTCCGAGCGATCAGAGATGTCCGCCCAAGGACAAGGAACCCGACCTCAAGGTCGAGAAGCACGCCGACGTTCCGCGCTGCACGATGGCCGGCGGCTGCGATTTCACCATCACGGTGACCAATGTCGGCGACGGTCCCTATAACGGCAAGATCGTGCTCGACGAGGTGACGCTGCCGGCCGGCTCGGTGCTCTCCTCGGGCCCGAACGCGCCCTGGGTCTGCGCGCCAGGGACGACGCCGATGACCTGCACCCATCCGGTGACCACGCTCAGCCCCGGCGCCTCCGTCGACCTCAGCCTCGGCTTCAAGCCGGCGGGAGGCTGGCAGGGTAGCGCGCTGCGCAACTGCGCCACCTACGACTACCGCGCCAGCGGCAAGCCGCTGTTCGGCAGCCAGCAGAACGACCGCGGCTGCGCCTCGATCCCGATCTGCCGCCGCGGCGACCATGATCCGCAGTGCCAGCCTCCGGTCGAGAAGAAGGTCGACCTGATCCTGAAGAAGCGCGCCCGGGTCCCGGTCTGCACGCCGAACGGTGTCTGCTATTTCGTGATCGACATCATCAACAACGGCACCAACAGCTATAACGGGCCGCTGACGGTGATCGACAGCTATCCCGGCGGCGCGCCGACCTCCTCGACCTTCGGGCCGAGCCCGCCCTGGACGTGCGGACCGAACGGCCCCGGCCAGTTCCGCTGCGACAATGCCGGCATCACGCTGCCCGCGGGCGCGTCGGCGTCGATCGTGGTCAAGGCGGTCATGCCGGCAAACTATCGGTTGGACGCGGTGCAGAACTGCGCCGAGGTGAAGGCCATTCCCGGTGAGGTCGACCTCACCAACAACCGGGCCTGCGCGAGCGAACGCATCCGCCGACCGAACGGCCAGCCGGGCCTGCACATCACCAAGATATGCGAGGGATCGCTCGCCGGCGCGGCCGCCGTTTCATGCCGCATCACCGTCAGCAACGCCGGCACCGCTGCCCCCACCGGCCCAGTGCGGGTCAACGATGCCGCCACGCTGGTGGCGGGCGGCGCGCCGGTCGCGATCCAGACCGTCAACCCCGACGGCGCGGAATGGATGTGCGGTCCGGTCCCTGCCAACACGCTGTCGTGCCAGATTCCAGGCGCCGCGATGACGCCCGGAGCGAGCCGGCATTTCGACGTGACCGTTTCCGCGAGGGGCGAATTCGAGAATTGCGCGCGCGGCTCCTACGGGCCGGCACCGGGAGACGACATCGTCTATCCGATCGGCCGCGCCTGCGACAAGGGCGGCGGCGGTTCAACGCTGCGCGTCGAAAAGACCGGCGATGCTGAGTGCCGGCCGGGCCAGCCTTGCGCGTTCGAGATCACCATCACGAATGAGGGGCCGAACGCCTTCTCCGGTCCGGTTCGCATCGGTGATGCGATCGGCATCGACGGCCTCGGCCGCCTGGAGGGCGTTGCGATCACCTCGATCGACCCGCCCTTCGGCTGCTCGCCGGAGCCGGCGACGCTGCCGGCATCCTGCATCGCCAGCCTGACGCTCGGTGCCGGCGAAAGCCATACGCACCAGGTCACGGTCACCCTCCCCGATGACGGACGCCTCGCCAGTCTGCAAGGCAGCCTCAACGGCCAGAACTGCGTTGGCGTGCTTTCTCCGAACACGCCGGTGCAGGGCGGCGGCGAGGTGCTGTCTGAGCCGAGCCAGATCCAGGGTGATCGCGGCAAGGCCTATGCGTGCCATCCCTTCAGCATCAGGCGCGAGGTGAAGGCCCAATGCTCGAACGGCATGGTGCTGAATGCGGCCGGGCGCTGCGTCTGTCCGGAAGGCACCAGCTTCCGCAACGGCCAGTGTTCCGGCGGCCCCAAGCTGCTGCCGCTTCCGGTGCCGGAGCGCTGTGTCCTGCTCAAGGGCCAGATCCGCACGGCAGATGGTCGCTGCGTCTGTCCGCGCGGCACCGAACTGGAGAACGGCAGGTGCGTGGCAAGCGAGCAGCCGCAGGAACCGCCGTGCACGCTGCGTCCCGGTCAGTATCGCGATCAGGACGGCAACTGTGTGTGCCGGCGTGGCGAACTGGTGAATGGCGTGTGCCAGGTCGTCCCGCCGAAATGCTCGATCCGCGGCGCGGTGCCGACACCGGACGGCTGCGCCTGCCCGGACAACACGCATCTCGACCGCGTCGCCAAGGCCTGCGTGCCCGACCGGCAGCCGCCGAGCCAGTGCCGCATCCGCGGCCAGGTGCGCAATGCCGACGGCGATTGCGTCTGCCCGAGGGGGACGGCGCTGAAGGGCAAAGCCTGCGTGCCGGTCAAGAAGCCGCAGACGTGTTCCATCCGCGGCCAGGTCCTCAACAAGCGCGGCGCCTGCGTGTGCCCGCGCGGGACCGAAGTGATCGACGGCAGATGCGGCAGGTTTGAAGACGCTGAATGCGCCCCGGGCTCGCAGATGATCGACGGCATATGCCAGCCGATCATCAGGCGGCGCTGTCCGGCCGGCACGACCGGACAGTATCCGGACTGCTTCCCGATCCGCAGACGGCCAAGCCTGGAGTTCGAGCGTGGCCTGCTGCTCAACCCGAACATCCTTCAGCAGGTGGTGCCGAGGCGGCCGCAGCGACTGCAGCAGGATCCGGCGACGAACGACATCCAGTAGCAGGCCCACCCCCGCCGGACCAGAAGCCGGCGGGGCATCGGCTTGCCAAACATGCTTCCCCTTGGCGGGCCGATGGTCTAGGCAGACGCGCAGACAAGGCGCCCTGCGAGGAGGCGCATGGAAAAGATGCCTGGAGAAGCCACAGCATGAGCAAGAAGACCCTGATCGCGCCATCGGTGCTGGCGTCGGATTTCTCCAAGCTCGGCGACGAGGTCGAAGCCGTCGTGGCGGCGGGCGCCGACTGGATTCATCTCGACGTCATGGACGGCCATTTCGTGCCCAACATCACCTTCGGGCCGCCGGTGGTGAAGGCGATCCGCAACCGCACCAAGGCCTTCTTCGACTGCCATCTGATGATCGCGCCGGCCGACCCATACCTGGCGGCCTTCGCCGATGCCGGTTGCGACGGCATCACCGTGCACGCCGAGGCCGGGCCGCATCTCGACCGCTCGCTGCAGACCATCAAAGGCCTCGGCAAGAGGGCCGGTGTCTCGCTCAACCCGGCAACGCCGGAATCGGCGATCGAATATGTGCTCGACCGGCTCGACCTCATCCTGATCATGAGCGTCAACCCAGGCTTCGGCGGTCAGGCCTTCATTCCGGCCATCGTCGACAAGGTGAAGCGGGTGAAGGCGATGATCGGCGACAGGCCGATCCGCATCGAGATCGACGGGGGCATCTCGCCGGACACGGCGCCGCTGGTCACCGCAGCCGGCGCCGACGTGCTGGTGGCGGGCGCGGCGATCTTCAAGGGCGGCAGCGTCGAGGCCTATCGGGCAAACATAGAGGCGATCCGCTCGGCAGCCGACAAGGCCGCCATCTAAGCGGCCGATTTGCTCGGCCGGCTCCGGCAGGGCGCGCCACAGTCGCAAATGGCTGTCGTTCAAGGGCAAATCTGATATTGCCCGTGAGGGACGACGAGCGCCGAATGCTTCGCCAGCCCAACGGCCAGGATGGATCATGATCAACCATTTGTTCGATGCCTTTCGCGCCCGCATGCCGGCGCCTGATCGTCTCCTGATGGAGGCCGACGACGGTCGTTCGATGTCTTATGGCGACATGCTGACGAGATCGGCGCAACTGGCGCATGCGCTGGTTCAGGCCGGCGTGAAGCCTGGCGATCGCGTTGCCGTCCAGGTCGAGAAGAGTCCCGAAGCCGCGCTTCTCTATCTCGCCTGCGTGCGCGCCGGCGCTGTCTTCCTGCCGCTCAACACCGCCTATACGCTGCCTGAGCTCGACTATTTCTTCCGCGACGCGGAGCCACAGCTGGTTGTCTGCGACCCGGAAAGAGCGGCCGACATCGACCCGCTTGCCGCCTCGGCGGGGGCTGCGACGCTGACGCTCGGTCACGATGGACGGGGCACGCTTGCGGACCGCGCCGAGACGCAGCCGACGAACTTCGACAATGTCGCGCGCGGACCGGACGACCTTGCCGCCATCCTCTACACATCCGGCACAACCGGCCGCTCCAAGGGAGCGATGCTCAGCCACGAGAACCTTGCCTCCAACGCCCGCGTGCTGGTCGAGCAGTGGCGTTTCGGCGCCGACGACGTGCTGATCCATGCGCTGCCGATCTTTCACACGCATGGGCTGTTCGTCGCCACCAACGTCCTCCTGATGGCCGGCGCCAAGATGCTGTTCGAGCAGAAGTTCGATCCGGGCCGGATCATCTCGCTTCTACCCCGCGCGACCGTGCTGATGGGCGTGCCGACCTTCTATGTGCGGCTGCTGCAGCAGCCCGGCCTGACGCAGGATGCGACCAAGGCCATGCGGCTGTTCATCTCCGGCTCGGCGCCGCTGCTTGCCGAGACGCACAAGGCTTGGCGCAAGCGCACCGGCCACGCCATTCTCGAACGCTACGGCATGACCGAAACCAACATGAACACCTCCAACCCCTATGACGGCGAGCGGCGCGCAGGCACGGTCGGTTTTCCGCTGCCGGGCGTTTCGCTGCGCATCACCGAGCCCGAAACAGGCAGTCCGCTCGCGCAAGGCGCGATCGGCATGATCGAGGTCAAGGGTCCGAACGTCTTTGCCGGCTATTGGCGGATGCCGGGAAAGACCAAGGCCGAGTTTCGCGGCGACGGCTTCTTCATCACCGGCGATCTCGGACTGATCGATGCCGATGGCTATGTCCACATCGTCGGTCGCGGCAAGGACCTGATCATCTCGGGCGGCTACAACATCTACCCGAAGGAGGTCGAAAGCGAGATCGACGCGCTCGACGGGGTATCGGAGAGCGCGGTGATCGGCGTTGCCCACCCGGACTTCGGCGAAGGCGTCACAGCGGTCGTGGTGCGCAAGCCGGGATCGGCAGTCAGCGCCGCCGACATTTCCGGCGCCATCGCCGGTCGGCTGGCGAAATACAAGCATCCGAAACGCGTGATCTTCGTCGATGAATTGCCGCGCAATACGATGGGCAAGGTGCAGAAAAACGTGTTGCGCGAGACGTACAAGGATATCTATGCGGCGGTCAAAGCCGGCTAACGGTTAGCGCGTCGAGACCTCGGATATTGGCCGAAACGCCTGTCGCTTCGTCATCCTATGGCGAAGCAAGGAGCGCAGCGACGCGGCGCAGACCATAGGATCCATTCCGTGACTTCAAAGCACGGCGACGGTCCAGAATTCTGCACCGCTGCATTTTTCGGCTGGGGTCACGGCATGGATCCTCGGGTCAAGCCCGAGGATGAGAAGGAATAGGCTCAGGCTCCAAAAGCCTTCTCACCGCCGATCCAGACGTTCCTGACCTCCAGCCCTTCCGACAGGCCGACAATGTCAGCGGCGGTGCCGTTGGCGAAGCGGCCGAGCCGGTGCGCCTGGCCGATCGCCTCGGCCGGATAGAGCGAGGCCATGCGCAGGGCTTCGTCGAGATCGACGCCGACGACGCGATGAACGAAGCGCACGGCGGAAATCATGTCGAGGTCGGCGCCGGCCAGCGTGCCGTCGGCGAGACGCAGGCTGCCGTCCTTGCGGTAGATGGTGCGGCCGTTCAGCGTGAACGACGTCATGTCGGTACCGATGGTCGCCATGGCATCGGTGACCAGCAGGATCTTGCCGGGTCCCTGCTTGGCGCGCAGAGCAAGCATCATCGTGGCGGGATGGACGTGAATACCGTCGGCGATGATGCCGGCATAGAGGCTATTTGTCTCGATTGCAGCGCCAGCCAGCCCCGGCTCGCGGTTGCCGACCTGGCTCATGGCGTTGAAGAGGTGGGTGACCACCTTGGCGCCGGCTTCGGCGAAGGCAATCGCCGTGGCGTAGCCGGTGTCGGAATGGCCGAGGCTGACGATGAGACCGGCTTCGGCGAGCGCCGTGACGCGGGAAAGCGCGACCGATTCCGGCGCGATGGTGGTGAGCAGGACCGGAAGGCGCTCGCGGGCGGCGATCAGCGCCGCCTCGTCGGCATCGGTCATCGGCCGGATCAGCGCCGGATCATGCGCGCCCTTGCGGGCGACGGACAAATGCGGCCCTTCGAGATGCAGGCCGAGAAAGCCCGGCACCTTCTTCCGCGCGGCCTCGGCGCCGGCGGCGACCGCGGCGGCGGTTATGGCCGGCGTGTCGGTGATCAATGTCGGCAGCAGCGCGGTGGTGCCGAAAGGCGCATGCGCGCGGCAGATGGTTTCGATCGAGGCGACATCCGGATGGTCGTTGAGCATGACGCCGCCGCCGCCATTGACCTGGATGTCGACGAAGCCGGGAGCCAGCAGGCCGCCGCCGGTCTCGACCCGCAAGGCGCCGGCTGGGATGGCGGTCTCGGGCAGAATGGCCTCGATCAGGCCGTCCCTGACGACAAGGGCGGCATCGTCGTGCCAATCGGCGCCGTCGAAGATGCGGGCGCCAGTGAGGGCGAAACGGTCGCTCATACGGTTTCCGTCACCTTGCGCAGGTTGCGCGGCGTGTCCGGGTCGAGGCCGCGATGGCGGGCGAAGCTCTCGACGAAGCCATAAAAGGACACGATCAGCGTCAGCGGATCGGTCAGCGGATGGCCGGTCGCGACATGCGGCAACAGTTGCGCGCTTGTCGCCTTGTTCGAGGTAACGAACACGGCAGCGCCCTTGCCGGCCAGACTGTCGGCGGCCTCGGCAACCGACGGCTCGGAGCCGTCGCGGGCGGCAAGCGCCAGTACCGGGAAGCCCGGCCCGACCAAGGCCAAAGGCCCATGCATCACCTCGGCGGCGCTGTAGGCCTCGGCATGCATGGCGCAGGTCTCCTTGAATTTCAGCGCCGCCTCGTTGGCGATCGCGGCCGACGGGCCGCGGCCGAGGATGAACAGCGAGCGCGGCGTCTCCAAAGCGCCAGCAAGCGCCATCCAGTCGCAGGCGATCGCCTTGCCGAAATGCTCGGGCAGGCGGGCGAGTGCCGAAAGCAGCGCCTGATCGCCGGTGGCGTGCGCCATCAGCGCCAGACCGGCCACGGCCGAATTGACGAAGGTCTTGGTGGCGGCGACGCTGCGCTCCGGCCCGGCGAGAATGTCGATGGCATAATCGGAAGCGCGCGCCAGCGGCGAATCGGCAGTGTTGGTGATGGCGACGGTCAAGGCGCCGCCGGCCCTTGCCGTTTCGGCCATGGCGACGATGTCGGGGCTCTTGCCCGACTGCGAGATCGCCAGACAGGCCGAGCCGGCCAGCCTCAGCTTCGCGCCGTAAATCGAGGCGATCGACGGGCCGACCGAGGCGACGGCGAGGCCGGCGGTCAGCTCGACCGCGTATTTCATGAAGGTTGCGGCATGGTCCGACGAGCCGCGCGCGACGGTGACGACGAAATGCGGATCGCGCTCGCGAATGGCGCGGCCGGCCTCGGCAAGCACCTTGGCCGAACCGTCCAGCAGACGGGCGGTGGCTTCGGGGATCTCGTCGATCTCGCGCCGCATATGGGTGACGGTTGCGCTCATGGCCGGCCCTCCTCGCCCGGCCCGGTCAGCCGGAGTTCGGCGACGAAGTCATAGGCGTCGCCGCGGTAGATCGAGCGGGTGAATTCGATCACCTTGCCGCTCGCCAGATAGGAAATACGTTCGATGTGCAGGCCGGCAACCCCCGGCAGCACTTCCAGGAGCTGCGCGTCCTCGTCGCCGAGATTGGCGGCGGAGATGCGCTGCACCGCCCGCACCGGGCGGTTGCCGGTCAGTTCCAACGCCGCGTAGAGCGAGGAGCCGATCGCTTCAGGGTCGGGGAGCACGCTGGCCGAGATTGCCGCGCGCTCGATCGCCAGCGGCGTGTCGTTGGCGATGCGCAGGCGCGCGACGCGCGCCACCAGTTCGTTCGACGACAGGCCGAGCACCATCATCTCGTCCGGAGAGGGCGCGTAGAGGCCGCGGTCGAGCCAGGCCGAGCGTACCGCCATACCGCGGCGCGCCATGTCCTCGGTGAAGGAGGTGAGCCGCGACAGCGACTGCTCGACCCGCTCCATGCGCGGCGCGACGAAGGTGCCGGAGCCATGGCGCTGAACGAGGATGCCGCCCTTGACGAGATCCTGCACCGCCTTGCGTACGGTGACGCGCGAGATGTCGGCCTTGCTGGCGATGTCGCGCTCGGACGGCAGCGCGTCACCCGGACCGATCAGGCCGCGATTGACCGCTTCCTCGATGCTTCTTCGCAGTTGCAGGTAGAGCGGGGCGCCGCTTTGCGAGGACTCCTTCAGCATGGCGAAGATCTGGTCGGCGGCGCTCATCGCGGCGCCTCCGGCAGCATGGCGAAGATCTGGTCGGCGGCGCTCATTGCGGCGCCTCCGGCAGCATGGCGAAGGTCTGGTCGGCGGCGCTCATTGGACGGCCTCCGAATCACGGGCGAAGATGCGCACGGCCATCTGCACCGCGCCGCCGAGCGCATCGTCGAGCGGGGCTTTCAGCAGCGCCTGGTAGCGCGCCGACAGGCGCGGCGCATAAAGCGGTGCCAGGCCGCCAAGCAGGCAGAGCGGCGCATCACCGGCAAGGTCGAGCGCCCCGAGCGACGCCTCGACGTCGGCAACCGCCTTGTCGAGGATCCAGTTGGCGACGAGATCGCCCTTGGCCGCATGCTCGAAGACCTTGGGCGCGAAACCACCGAAGTCGCCGGGCTTGGCCTTGGTGGTGAACTCGACGACGTCCTCGGGATTGTTGCGGAAGACGCCAAGCATCGCCTCCGTCAATGGCGAAGCCGGGCGGATGCCGTCATAGGCAAGCAGCGTCTGCTCGAGCAGGTCGCGGCCAATGCGGGCGCCGCTGCCCTGGTCGCCGACCTGGAAGCCCCAGCCGCCGATGGCGCGCGACTTGCCGCCCTTGCGCGCCATATAGGCGGTGCCGGTGCCGAGGATGGCCATGGCGCCGTCGCCGGAGCCGACCGCGCCTTCCAGCGCGATCTCGGCATCGGTCTCGACCCGGCTCTTGCTGAACGGCAGGATCGCTTGCAGCTGCTGCCTGTAGGTGCCGACATTGGCGCCGGCAAGGCCGAGAATGGCTGGCGTGTGCGGGATCAGTTCGGGATCCTGGCCCGCGGCAAGGAAAGCCTGCCTCGCCGCCTCGACGATGTTGGTGCGCGCGCCGGTAAGGTCGGTGCGGATGTTGGCCGCACCGCTCTTGGCGCGGCCGACGACAACGCCGTCCACGGTCGCTAGGGCCGCCCTGCAGCTGGTGCCGCCGCCATCGATGCCAAGCACGAAAGTCACGCGATTTCTCCTCCGAACGGATAATACCAATAAAATACCAATAGCCAAGAGTTAATTTCGGTTTCAAAAAGATTAAGGCATATTTTATTGATAACGCGCGATAATTTGCCGAGCAGTCGATTTCCCGACAGGGAATTCGTTAATCGATATGGACAAGTGGTATTTTTTTGGTATTGTTCGCTCAGTCGGAGGACAACAAATGGCCGAGACGCGCACCGAAGCGCTCCACCAGAATGCCGAGGGACTGGATATCCAGAGCCCTGATGCCATTCTGATGTCTCTGGCCAATGCGCAGATCGAGGCCGCCAAGGCCGTGCACGGCGCCATTCCGGCCCTTGCCGAAGCGGCCGAGATCATAGCAAGGCAATTGAAGCGCGGCGGCAGGCTCGCTTACGCCGCCGCCGGCAGCTCCGGCCTCATGGCCGTTGCCGACGCGCTGGAGCTTCCGGGCACGTTCGGCATCGCGCGTGACCGGATCGCCATCCTGATCGCCGGCGGCGACGAGGCGTTCCGCACGCTCGCCGGCGGGCCGGAAGACGACACCGAGGAAGCCGCCGCTGCGGTGGCAAACGCCAACATCGGCGAGGGTGACTGCCTGATTGCCATCTCCGCCAGCGGATCGACGCCCTACGCCGTCCGGGCCATCGGCGACGCGCGGCGCCGGGGCGCGGCGACGATCGCGATCGCCAACAACAAGGACGCGCCGCTGTTCGGGCAGGCCGACGTCGCGATCCTGCTCGAAACGCCGCCGGAACTGATCGCCGGCTCGACGCGCATGGGCGCCGGCACCGCGCAGAAGATCGCGCTCAACATGCTGTCGACGCTGGCCGCGGTCCATCTCGGCCATGTCCATGACGGCTACATGGTCAATCTCACCGCCGACAACATTAAGCTGCGCGAGCGCGCGGTGCGCATGGTCGCCGCCATCAGCGGGCGCAGCCGCAACGATGCGGCGCGCCTGCTCGAAGAGAGCGGCGGCGTGGTCAAGACTGCCATTCTGCTCGCCGCGGGCGCTGCCAACGCCGATGCGGCCGAGAAGATACTGGAAGGAGCCGGCCAGAAGCTCAGGCCGGCGCTTTCCGCGATCGAGGGGAGCAAGGGGCGCTAGGCCTCCGTTCTCATCAAAACCGAACCTGCAAAAGGTCAACAGGGAGACTGAAGATGACGACCAAACTACTGACGGCCCTTCTGCTCGGCACGAGCATCCTCGGCACGACCGGGATGGCTCTGGCCGAGGACGTGACGCTCAACATCGAAAGCTGGCGCGGCGACGACCTCACCATCTGGAAGGACAAGCTGATCCCGGCCTTCGAAGCCAAGAACCCCGGCATCAAGGTGGTGTTCGCGCCGTCGGCGCCGACCGAATACGATGCAGCGCTGGGCGCCAAGCTCACCGCCGGCTCGGCTGGCGACCTGATCACCTGCCGGCCGTTCGACAAGTCGCTGGTGCTGTTCCAGAAGGGCAACCTCGCCGACCTCTCGTCGCTGCCCGGCATGGACAATTTCTCGCCCGTCGCCAAGGCGGCCTGGCAGACCGACGACGGCAAGGCGACGTTCTGCGTGCCGATGGCTTCGGTCATCCACGGATTCATCTACAACAAGGATGCCTTCGACAAGCTCGGCCTCAAGGTGCCGACCACGAATGAAGAGTTCTACGCCGTGCTCGACAAGATCAAGGCGGACGGCACCTATATACCGATGGCTATGGGCACCAAGGATCTCTGGGAAGCTGCTACCATGGGCTACCAGAACATCGGCCCGAACTACTGGAAGGGCGAAGAAGGGCGCCTGGCGCTGATCAAGGGCGAGCAGAAGCTGACCGATGCCGACTGGGTCGAGCCCTATAAGGAACTGGCCAAGTGGAAGCCCTATCTCGGCGACGGCTTCGAGGCACAGACCTATCCGGACAGCCAGAACCTGTTCACGCTCGGCCGCGCCGCCATCTACCCGGCCGGCTCGTGGGAAATCGCGCTGTTCAACACCCAGGCGCAATTCAAGATGGGCGCCTTCCCGCCGCCGGTACAGAAGGCAGGCGACACGTGCTACATTTCCGACCATACCGACATCGGAATGGGCCTGAATGCGGCCTCGAAGCATCCGGAAGAGGCCAAGAAGTTCCTGTCCTGGGTCGCCTCGTCGGACTTCGCCACCATCTATGCCAACGCGCTGCCGGGCTTCTTCAGCCTGAACAAGACGCCGGTGAAGATGGAAGATCCGTTGGCGCAGGAATTCGTCTCCTGGCGCGACAAGTGCAAGTCGACGATCCGCTCGACCTACCAGATCCTGGGGCGCGGCACGCCGAACCTCGAGAACGAGACCTGGGTTGAATCGGCCAACGTGATTAATGGCACAGACACGCCGGAGGCCGCGGCCAAGAAGCTGCAAGACGGTCTCGATAGCTGGTACAAGCCGGCGAAGTAACTCGCATCGGACCGGCCGGGCGCCTGCCCGGCCGGCCTCCCATAATAGCGATTGTCGGCGCCGCCTCTCGGTCTTACCCTCATCGTTGCGGGGAAGACGAAGCCGCAATTAGCGGGCCTTGTCCTCCCCGAGGGACCATCGGGCCGTGCATCGGGGCATCAGCTAGAGCATCATTCGACCTGGAACCGAGAGCCGGCGGAGACCGAACTCATGGCCGAAATACGACCCAAAAGACCGATCCGCTGGCATATCGGCGTCTTTCTGGCGCCGGCGGTGCTTGTCTACACGGCGATCCTGATCCTGCCGCTGTTCGGCACGCTGCAGCTCTCGCTGTTCCGCAACATCAGCCAGTCCCAGGTATTCGTCGGATTGGAAAACTTCCGCACGCTGTTCGGCGATCCCAACTGGTCCGCGGGCTTTTGGAATGCTCTGAGGAACAACGTCTGGTTCTTCATCATCCACATGCTGGTGCAGAACCCGATCGGTATCCTTTTGGCCGCACTGCTCTCCAGTCCGAGACTGCGCTACGCCACCTTCTATCGCACGGCGATCTTCGTGCCGACGATCCTGTCCTTCGTCATCGTCGGCTTCGCTTGGAAGCTGATCCTGTCGCCGCTGTGGGGCGTGGCGCCCTACATGCTCAACCTCGTCGGCCTGAAGAGCCTGTTCACGCCGTGGCTGGGCAAGGAAGAATACGCGCTGACCGCGCTCAGCCTGGTCTCGGTCTGGCAGTTCGTCGGCATCCCGATGATGCTGATCTATGCCGCGCTGCTGTCGATCCCCGACGAGGTGATCGAGGCCGCCGAATGCGACGGCGTCACCGGCATGGCGCAGTTCTGGAAAATCAAGCTGCCGCTTATCCTGCCTTCGATCGGTATCATCTCGATCCTGACCTTCGTCGGCAATTTCAATGCCTTCGACCTGATCTATACGGCGCAAGGGGCGCTTGCCGGGCCGAACTATTCGACCGACATCCTGGGCACTTTCCTCTACCGCGCCTTCTTCGGCTTCCAGCTGCAAGTCGGCGATCCGAACATGGGCGCGACGATCGCCACGATGATGTTTCTGATCATCCTTGCCGGCGTCTGCGTCTATCTGTTCCTCATCCAGACGCGCCTGCGTCGCTATCAGTTCTGAGGGTTGGAGATGTTGTGCCTAGCTACCCCCCTCTGGCCTGCCGGCCATCTCCCCCTCAAGGGGGGAGATCAGATGTCGTCGTCGCTTTCGCAACCCTTCAGCGCTGCAGAACAGGTGCCAAGTTCAACGCTGCCGATCTCCCCCCTTGAGGGGGAGATGGCCGGCAGGCCAGAGGGGGGTGCCTTGGCGTCATCCTCTGGGAAAGCAGCTCATCAGGAGGATTTCCAATGAGCACCGCGACCCATTCGCTTCCCCGCACCATCGGCGCCCATGCGGTCCTTTTGACCTATACGGCGATCGCGCTGTTCCCGGTGGTCCTGGTCATCATGAATTCCTTCAAATCCCGCGCGGGCATCTTCGGCGCGCCGCTGACGCCGCCGACGCCGAAGACTTTCGACCTGATCGGCTACACCACCGTGATCGGCCAGGGCGACTTCCTGCATTATTTCCAGAACAGCCTCGTCGTCACCGTCGCGTCGCTGTTCTTCGTGCTGCTGTTCGGCGCCATGGCCGCCTTCGCGCTGTCGGAATACCGCTTCCGCGGCAACACGATGATGGGACTCTACCTGGCGCTTGGCATCATGATCCCGATCCGGCTCGGGACCGTCGCCATTTTACAGCTGATGGTGGCGAGCGGGCTGGTCAACACGCTGACGTCGCTGATCCTGGTCTACACGGCGCAGGGGCTGCCGCTCGCCATCTTCATCCTGTCGGAATTCATGAAGCAGGTGTCCGACGATCTGAAGAATGCGGGCCGGATCGACGGGCTGTCGGAATACACGATCTTCTTCCGGCTGGTGCTGCCGCTGGTGCGCCCGTCGATGGCAACCGTCGCCGTGTTCACCATGATCCCGATCTGGAACGATCTGTGGTTCCCGCTGATCCTGGCGCCTTCGGAAGAGACCAAGACGGTGACCCTGGGTGCGCAGCTCTTTCTTGGCCAGTTCGTCACCAACTGGAACGCGATCCTGGCGGCGCTGTCGCTGGCGATCCTGCCGGTGCTGATCCTCTACGTCATCTTCTCGCGGCAGCTGATCCGCGGCATCACCTCGGGAGCCGTCAAGTGAGTTCAGAAAAGCCCCTTCGCGTCGTCGTCGCAGGCCTCGGCAATATGGGCCGCAGCCATGCGCTCGCCTATCACACCAATCCGGGCTTCGAGATCGCGGCTTTGGTCAACCGCTCCGACGTGCCTCTGCCGGACGGGCTGTCGGGCTACGGCATCCGGCGCTCCTTCGAGGACGCGCTGCGCGACGAGAAGCCGGACGTGGCCGCGATCGCCACCTATTCGGACAGCCATGCCGACTACGCGGTGCGAGCCTTCGAAGCCGGCTGCCACGTCTTCGTCGAGAAGCCGTTGGCAACGACGGTGGCGGACGCAAGGCGCGTCGTCGACGCGGCCAAAGCCAACGGCAGGAAGCTGGTGATCGGCTACATCCTGCGCCACCATCCGTCCTGGATGCGGCTGATCGCCGAGGCGCGCAAGCTCGGTGGGCCTTACGTGTTCCGCATGAACCTCAACCAGCAGTCTTCCGGCCACAGCTGGGAGACGCACAAGCAACTGATGCAGACGACGTCGCCGATCGTCGACTGCGGCGTCCACTATGTCGACGTGATGCTGCAGATCACCGACGCCAGACCGGTCGAGGTACGCGGCATGGGCCTGCGGCTGACCGACGAGGTCGCGCCTTCGATGTACAATTACGGCCATCTGCAGGTGCTGTTCGACGACGGTTCGGTCGGCTGGTACGAAGCCGGCTGGGGACCGATGATCTCGGAGACCGCCTTCTTCGTGAAGGACGTGATTTCGCCCAAGGGCTGCGTGTCGATCGTGATGAAGGAGGGTATCAAATCCGACGACATCGATACCCACACCAAGACTTCGAGCATCCGCCTGCACAGCGCCGCAACCGGGCCGGACGGCAGGTTCGCCAAAGAGGACGAGCTGCTGTCGATGGAAGGCGAGCCGGGCCACCAGGAGCTATGCGACCGCGAACAGGCCTTCCTGCTCAGGGCCATCCGCGAGGATCTCGACCTCACCCGGCACATGGACGACGCGGTGAAGTCGCTCGCGGTCTGCCTTGCCGCCGACGAAAGCGTGCGCAGCGCCGCCGCCGTAAAACTCTAGAACAGGAACGACGCCGTGGGCTCGCTGAAGATCGAGAATGTGAAGAAGGCCTTCGGGCCGGTCGAGGTGCTGAAGGGCATCGACCTCGAGGTCAATGACGGCGAATTCGTCGTCTTCGTCGGTCCCTCCGGCTGCGGGAAATCGACGCTGCTGCGCGTGATCGCCGGACTGGAGGACTCGACTTCCGGCCGCGTGCTGATCGACAGCGACGACGTCTCGGTGACGCCGCCTGCAAAGCGCGGCATCGCCATGGTGTTCCAGACCTATGCGCTCTACCCGCATCTGACGGTGAGGAACAATATGGCGCTCGGCCTCAAGCAGGCCGGCACGCCCGCGGCCGAAATCGAGCGCCGCATCAAGATCGCTTCGGCAATGCTGTCGCTCGAGCCCTATCTGGAGCGTCGGCCTGCAGAACTGTCGGGCGGCCAGCGCCAGCGCGTCGCCATCGGACGCGCCGTGGTGCGCGAGCCAAAGCTGTTCCTCTTCGACGAGCCGCTCTCCAACCTCGACGCAGCGCTGCGCGTCAACACAAGGCTGGAGATCGCGCAACTGCACCGGCGGCTGAAAGCGACGATGATCTATGTCACCCACGACCAGGTGGAGGCGATGACGCTGGCCGACAAGATCGTGGTGCTCAGCGCCGGCCGCATCGAGCAGATCGGCAGCCCGATGGAGCTTTACAATTCGCCGGCCAACGAATTCGTCGCCGGTTTCATCGGCTCACCGAAGATGAACTTCATCGACGGCGCCAAATTGGGCGAAACGGCCAAGACCATCGGCGTGCGGCCGGAACATCTGACCGTCGATGCGACGTCGGGCGCCTGGAAAGGCACGGTTGTGCATGCCGAGCATCTCGGCGCCGACACCAATCTTTACCTCGACTGCGAGAAGGCCGGGCTGATCACCGTGCGCATCTTCGGCGTCTACAATGCCGAACCCGGGGCCACGCTCTATGCGACGCCGGATCCGGCGAAGACGTACCGGTTCGGTGCGGACGGCAAGGTGTTGAGGTAGCGCCGACTTCTCCTTCTCCCCTTGCGGGAGAAGGTGGCCGCGAAGCGGCCGGATGAGGGGTGTTGGAAGGATCTCGCCGTAGCAGAATTAAGCGCCCGGGATCCTTCAATCTTCGAGGGCGCACTCCGCTGGAGCACCCCTCATCCGTCTCGGCGCTGCGCGCCGATCCACCTTCTCCCACAAGGGGAGAAGGGGAAGTCTGCGCCCTACTCGTCCGCCTTGAACGTCTGCTTCTGCTGGCCCATGCCTTCGATGCCGAGTTCCACAACATCGCCGGCCTTGAGGAACACCGGCGGCTTCATGCCGAGGCCGACGCCGGGCGGGGTGCCGGTGGAGATGATGTCGCCGGGATGCAGCGACATGAACTGGCTGAGATAGGAAACCAGATATCTGACACCGTAGACCATGGTCTTGGTCGAGCCGTTCTGCATCGTCTTGCCGTTGACGGTCAGCCACATATCGAGGTTCTGCGGGTCCGCGACCTCGTCCTTGGTCACCAGCCACGGGCCGATCGGGCCGAAGGTGTCGCAGGACTTGCCCTTGGTCCACTGGCCCTTGCGCTCGGCTTGGAAAGCCCGCTCGGAAACGTCGTGCGCGACACAATAGCCGGCAACATAGTCCAGCGCGTTCTCCTCGCTGACATATTTGGCGGTCTTGCCGATGACCACGCCGAGCTCCACTTCCCAATCGGTCTTGACCGAACCGCGCGGAATAAGCACGTCGTCGTCCGGCCCGACGATCGCCGAGCTTGCCTTCATGAAGATGATCGGCTCCGACGGCACTTGGGCGCCGGTCTCGGCGGCATGGTCGGAATAATTGAGGCCGATGCAGATGAACTTGCCGGTGCCGGCAACGCAGGCGCCGATGCGTGGCTTGCCGGAGACCGCCGGCAGCGATTTCGGGTCAAGCTTGGACAGCATGTCGAGCGAGGCCGGATGAAGCGCCGTGCCGGCGATATCGGCGACATGGGCCGAGAGGTCGCGGATCTTCCCGTCCTGATCGAGCAGGCCGGGACGTTCGCTCCCCACCTCGCCATAGCGCAGCAGTTTCATCTTCTTCTACTCCTCAGTGAGATTGCCTGGACCGCCCCGCCGCCGTCGATACTGCAAGCCGCAGCGGACGTACAGGTGGCGCGGCGAGATACACGGGAAGATCGAAGCTGTTCCAACGTGCCGAACGCAGTCAGTCGCCGTATGGCACCCAGACGTTCTTGACCTCGATGGCGCGGCGCAGGAAGACCTCGCCGGCGGCATCGTTGGAAGCCCAGTCGAGGCTGCGGCCGTTGCCGGTCCAGACGCGCTTGAGGTTGCCGATGGAATCGGCCTCCGCCTTGGCGCAGGTGTCGGCGTCGGCGAAGACCCAGAGCCCGTCGAGGTCGTCATGCTTGGCCAGCACCCCACAGAGCTCGGCGCTGCGGCCGGTGACGATGTTGATGGCCCCTGCAGGCAGATCGGAATATTCGATCACCTGGTAGAGATCGGTGGCAAGCAGCGGATGGCGTTCCGACGGCACGGCCACCACGGTGTTGCCCATAGCGAGCGCCGGCGCTATCAGCGAGATCAGCCCAAGCAGCGGCGCATTGTCCGGCGCGACGATGCCGATGACGCCGACCGGCTCATGCAGCGCCAGCGTGACGGCGCGGGCCGGCGGCTGGTGCACGCGGCCCTCGAACTTGTCGCTCAGCCCGGCATAGAGGAACAGCCGCTCGATCGACTGCTCGACTTCTTCCCGCGCGGCCTTTGCGGTGGCGCCGGTGAGTTGCACGAGCCGCGCAGCGAACTCCTCGGCGCGGCCGGACAGGTTTTCGGCGAGATAGTACAGAACCTGGCTGCGGTTGAAGGCCGTCGCCTCCGGCCAGGCCTTGCAGGCGCGCGCGGCGGCGACAGCGTCGCGGATGTCCTTGCGGTTGCCGAGGCCGACCTCGCCGGCGAGCTTGCCCTTGGCGGTGGCGACGGCAAGCGAGTAATTGCCGTCCGGCCGCACCTGCTTGCCGGCAATGAACAGCTTTGCCGTGCGATCGATGAGGGAGCCGTCGGCCTGCTCGACGGGTGAGGCGGACGGCGCCGCCGGCTTGATCACCGGACCGACGGGCAATTTCGCCGCAAGATATTCGAACATACCTTCGCGCCCGCCTTCGCGGCCAAAACCGCTCTCGCGGTAGCCGCCGAAGCCGCAGGCGGCGTCGAACATGTTGGTGCCGTTGACCCAGACAACGCCGGCCTTCAGTTGCGGCGCGACATGCAGCGCCAGGTTGACGTTCTCGCTCCACACGGACGCGGCAAGACCGTAGCGCGTGTTGTTGGCAAGCTCTATCGCTTCCTCGGTGTTGCGGAAGCTCATCGTCGCCAGCACCGGTCCGAAGACCTCTTCCTGCGCCAGGATATTAGCCGGCGAAACGCCAGTCGCGAGCGTCGGCAGGTGATAATAGCCGGAGGACGGCAGGGCGGCGTCCGGCTGCCAGCAGATGGCGCCCTGCTTCGCGCCTTCGGCGATCAGGCCCTTGACGCGATCGAGCTGGGTGCGGTCGACCAGCGGACCGATATCGGTGTTCTTGTCGAGCGGGCTGCCCACGCGCAGCCGGCTCATCCTGACCTTGACCTTGGCGATGAAGGCCTCGGCGATGCCTTCCTGCACCAGGAGACGCGAACCGGCGCAGCAGACCTGGCCCTGGTTGAACCAGATGCCGTCGACAAGACCCTCGACGGCGCTGTCTAGGTCGGCATCCTCGAAGACGATGAAGGCCGACTTGCCGCCGAGTTCCAGCGACAGCTTCTTGCCCGATCCAGCCGTTGCCTTGCGAATGATCTTGCCGACCTCGGAAGAGCCGGTGAAGGCGATCTTCTGAACGCCGGGATGATTGACGATGGCGGCACCCGCCTCCGGTCCGCCCTGGACGATGTTGACGACGCCCTTCGGCACCCCTGCCCGCTCGCAGATCTCGGCGAACAGGATGGCGGTGAGCGGCGTGAACTCGGCCGGCTTCAGCACCACGGTGCAGCCGGCCGCAAGCGCGGGCGCGATCTTCCAGGCCAGCATCAGCAGCGGGAAATTCCATGGAATGACCTGGCCGACGACGCCGACCGGCTTGTGGTCGGGAAAATCCTTCTCCAGCGTCTGCGCCCAGCCGGCATGATGGATGAAATGGCGGATCGCCAACGGCACGTCGATGTCGCGGCTCTCGCGGATCGGCTTGCCGTTGTCGATCGATTCCAGCACCGCGAACAGCCGCTGGTGGCGCTGCATGGCACGGCCGATGGCGTAGAGAACCTTGCCGCGTTGATAGCCCGAACTGGCGCTCCACTTCGGCAGCGCCTTGGCGGCGGCGGCAACCGCGGCATCGATGTCGGCAGCGCCGGCGTCGGAGACCTTGGCGAGCAGCTTGCCGGAGGACGGCTCGCTGGTGTCGAAGGTCTTGCCGCTCGCGGCCGCCTTCCAGGCCCCGTCGATGAACAGCGCTTTTGCGAAATCGCGTCCGGCAAGCCAGGCATCCGCCTCGTTGCGGGCCTCCGGCGCCGGGCCATATTCCATGGCGTGATAGCGTTCGAGGATGTTCATGCGGCGGCTCCGTAAGGGGAGATTTTCTTGAAGGCTGGCGTTCCTTCGCGCCCCCCTCTGTCCTGCCGGACATCTCCCCCACGAGGGGGGAGATCAGCCTTCGCGCCTGTCTGCTGCTGTCCTGCAATGTCGGCGATTGGCGAAATCATCGATGACAGCCAATCTCCCCACAAGTGGGGGAGATGTCCGGCAGGACAGAGGGGGGCGCGAAGGAACTCGACGTTCAAGGTTGCTAGCCCGGTTCAAGCCATCGCGTGGCGATGGTTGGCCGAATAATGGCCGGTCAGGTGATGCTCGAGCTGGCGCTCGATGTCGGTGAGGAGACTGGAGGCGCCGAAGCGGAACAGATCCGGCTCGAGCCACGGCCGGCCGAGTTCCTCCTTCATCAGCACCAGCCAGTCGAGCGACACCTTGGCGGTCGAGATGCCGCCGGCCGGCTTGAAGCCGATGAGATAGCCGGTCTCCTCGAAATAGGCACGGATGGCGCGTACCATGGCCAGGCCGACGGGAAGCGTGGCGTTGACGCTTTCCTTGCCGGTGGAAGTCTTGATGAAATCGGCGCCTGCCATCATTGCCACCATCGAGGCCAGCATGACGTTGCGCAGCGTGGCGAGGTCGCCGGTGCCGAGGATGACCTTGAGGTGGGCATCGCCGCAGGCGGCGCGCATGGCAACAATCTCGTTGAACAACTCGCGCCATTTGGCGCCGTAGACCAGGCCGCGCGGAATGACGACGTCGATCTCGTCGGCGCCGTCGCGCACCGAGGCCTCGATCTCCTGCAGTCGGGTCGAGAGCGGCGCGAGCCCGTGCGGGAAGGCGGTGGAGACGGCCGCGACGTGGATGCCGGTGCCGCGTACCGCATCGACCGCGGTGGCGACGAAGGTATGATAGACGCAGACCGCCGCCGGACGGATGCTTTCGCCGGCAATGCCGAGACCCTCGACGATATCCCTGCGCAGCGGGCTGATCGCCTTGGCGCAAAGCCGGCGCACGCGCTCATCGGTGTCGTTGGAGTTCAGCGTGGTAAGGTCCATGCAGGCAATGGCGCGCAGCAGCCAGGCCGCCTGGTTGTCGGCCTTGATCGAGCGCCGCTTGGTCAGCGTGGCGACACGACGTTCCAGCGCCGAGCGGTTGACGCTGCGCACCGACTCCAGGAAGCCGAGATCGAGCTTCATGCCGGGATTGCGGGCAAAACCGTGTTCCAGCGGCAGCGGCGTGTTGGCGGCAGTCCGCGCCGGCAGCGGCATGACCTTGGACGCGCCGGCGCCGGCCTCGCGGATGGTGCTGCTCATCTCCTGCCCTTTCATTTCAGCGCGCTAGCGCGCCTTATGCCTTCGTGCCTGTCGGCACGCAGGAAGATAGCTCGTGAAGCGACGCTTCACGAGTCTTTCAAGGGGTCATATCGGAAAAAGGCCGCCGAAGCAGCAGATTTTTGACCGTATGGTCAAAGCACCGATGTTGACAGGCTGCGACGCGCCTCAGCCGACGAAGGCGCGCTCGACGACGAAGCTTGCGGGATGGCTGAGCGAGCCTTCCTGGAAGCCGAGGCTTTCGGCGAGTTCCTTGACGTCCTTCAGCATGTGCATCGAGCCGCAGATCATGATGCGGTCGGTCTCGGGATTGAGCTTGTCGATGCCGAGATCGGAATAGAACTTGCCGGAGCCGATCAGCGCGGTGATGCGGCCCATGCGCGCGGATTCCTCACGCGTGGTGGAATTGTACAGCGTGACGCGACCGCCGGTCAGCTCGCCGATCAGCGGGTCGGTCTCGAGCGCGGCGACGAGTTCCTGGCCGTAGACGAGCTCGGCATTGTCGCGGCAGGTGTGGGTGAGGATGACCTCGTCGAACTTCTCATAGGTGTCGGGATCGCGCAGCAGGCTGGCGAAAGGCGCGATGCCGGTGCCGGTCGAAATCATGAACACGCGTTTTGCCGGCGTCAGCGCGTCGAGCACCAGCGTGCCCGTCGACTTCTGGCGCATGATGACGGTGTCGCCGACCTGGATCTTCTGCAGTTCGGAGGTGAGCGGGCCGTCCGGCACCTTGATCGAGAAGAATTCGAGCTCGTCGTCCCAGGCGGGGCTCGCGACCGAATAGGCGCGGAAGATCGGCTTCTCGGCGTTGGGCAGGCCGATCATGACGAACTCGCCGGAACGGAAGCGCAGCGACTGCGGGCGGGTGATGCGGAACGAGAACAGCCGGTCGGTGTAGTGCTTCACCGAAACGACGGTCTCGGCATAGACATTGGCCGGAATCGGGAACTTCAGCGGGCGGGCGCCGGCGATGTTGACCGCGGATGTCGTGTTCATAAAACCCAACCTTCCGGCGCAGACGCTGGGCCCCGGCGCCAAACTTTTCCCTGCGCGTCCGAACGGTCAGGTTCCGACGTGCTCCTCACACACTGCCAAGCGGTAAGCTCTTGTGTCGTGAATTTATTAGTATACAAATGATCTTCAGGTCAAGATGGCAGCGTAAAACGCCTTTCCAAACCGAGGCATATCCGTAGTCCTGGCATTTCGGGTTTCGGCGATGAATGAGAAATTTTCGGCGTCGGCGGGAAGTGTCGTTGCCGGCGTCGACGTCGGCGGCACCTTTACCGATCTGCTTTTGATCGACGGCAAGGCGGGCGGGAAGGTGCATATCGCCAAGACGCCGACCACGGTGGAAAATCAGGCCTTTGGCGTGGTCTCGGCGCTGGCCGCCACCGGTTTCCCGGTCGATGGCATCGACCTCATCGTGCACGGCACGACGACCACCACCAATGCCGTGCTGGAGCGCCGGCTGGCGCGGACCGGCATGATCACCACGCGCGGCTTTCGCGACGTGATCGAGCTTGGCCGGCGCACGAGGCCGCAAGCCTATGGCATGACCGGCATCTTCGTGCCGGTCATCCCACGCGATCTGCGGCTCGAAGTGTCGGAGCGGGTCGAAGCCTCGGGCGCCGTGCGTGTGCCGCTCGACGAAACGCAGATGCGCGAGGCGGTGAAGCGGCTTCTAGACGCCGGCTGCGAATCGCTCGTCATCCATTTCCTGCATTCCTACGCCAATCCCGCGCATGAGCGGCGGGCAGCCGAGATCGCGGCAGAGCTTTGGCCGAATAGTCACATCACCAGCGGCCATGAACTGCTGTCGGAAGCACGCGAGTTCGAGCGCGGCGTGACCGCCGCGGTCAACGCCTCGGTGCAGCCGATCCTGGAACGCTATGTCGAGCGGCTGCGCGCGGAATTGGCCTCCAAGGGCTATGCCCGCGACTTCCTGATCATGAACGGCAATGGCGGCATGATTTCGGCCCGTTTCGTCACCCGGGAATCGGCGAAGACGGTGATGTCCGGTCCGGCTTCCGGCGTGATTGCCGCTGCCTACACCGGCAAGCGCGCCGGTTTCGGCAATCTCGTCACCTACGACATGGGCGGCACGTCGACCGACGTGGCACTGATCCGCAACGCCGAACCGGCCGTGTCGAACGAGATCGAGATCGAGTATGCGATGCCGATCCACGTGCCGATGGTGGCGGTGCACACAGTCGGCGCCGGCGGCGGTTCGATTGCGCGCGTCGATGCGGCCGGGCTGATCCAGATCGGCCCGGAAAGCGCGGGCGCCAATCCCGGGCCGAACTGCTACGGACGCGGCGGCATGGAACCGACGATCACCGACGCCAACCTGGTGCTCGGCCGGCTGGCGCCGAACAAGCTGTTGGCCGTCGACAATCCGGTGACCGTCGAAAGCGTGACTGCAATCTTCGCGGACAGGATCGGCAAGCCCACCGGCCTCTCCGGCGTCGAGGCGGCGGGCGCCGTGCTGAGGCTCGGCAACATGAAGATGGCTGGCGCCATCCGCATGGTTTCGGTGTCGCGCGGCCACGACCCGCGCGATTTCGCGCTGTTCGCCTTCGGCGGCGCCGGCCCTCTGCATGCGACGGCGCTCGCACGCGAGCTTGGTCTGCCACGAGTGCTGGTGCCGGCCCGGCCCGGCATCACCAACGCGCTCGGCTGCGTCGTCGCCGACCTGCGCCACGACTTCGTCAACACGGTCAACCAGCCGGTGGGCAGTCTCGACGAAGCAAAGCTTCGCGAATTGTTGGAACGGCACCGGTACGAAGGCGAGGCGCTGATCGCCAAGGAAGCGGTGAAGCCGGATGCGATCCGCGTGACGCACTCCGCCGACATGCAGTTCGTCGGCCAGACCCACATCATCAACGTGCCGCTGCCGTCGTCGTCGGTGACGCGGACGACACTGCAGCAGCTGTTCGAGAAGGCCTATTTCGCGCGCTTCAAGGTCGAACTGCCGGAAATCCGCGCCAACCTCGTCAATCTCAACACCTCGGTCACCGGCGTGCGGCCGCAGGTCGACCTGTCGCGGCTGATCGACCCGGCGGGGCGCGCGGCAACGCTTGACGAGGCAAGGCGAGAGATCAGGCCGGTCTGGTATCACGGCGCCTGGCGCGAAACACCGGTCTATGCCCGCGAACAGCTGCCGCTCGACGCCGTCATCGAGGGGCCGGCGATCCTCGAGCAGATGGATGCCACCACGGTGCTCGAACCCGGCGACCGGGCGCGCTCGGACGCCGACGGCAACATCGTCATCGACATCGGCGAGGCCTGAACAATGGCCGTCGAAGCAGCAAAGCTCGACACGATCACGCTTTCGGTGCTGCAGGCGGCCCTGCAGCAGGTCTGCGACGAGATGGATTTGACGTTTTCCCGCGCCGCCTTCTCGCCGGTCATCGCCGAGGCCAATGACCGCTCCGACGGCATCTATTCGGCCGCCGACGGCTCGCTCGTCGCGCAAGGCAGCCAGGGCTTGCCGGTGTTCGTCGGGGTCATGCAATATTCGACCAAGACGGTGATCGAGATGATCGCCGACGGTCGCTGCCTGGCGCCGGAGCCCGGCGACATCTACATCGTCAACGACCCCTATCTCGGCGGCACGCATCTGATGGACGTGCGCTTCGTCATGCCGGTCTATCGCGACGGAAAAATCTTCTGCTGGCTATCCAACACCGGTCACTGGCCGGACATCGGCGGCTCGGTGCCGGGCGGCTTCTCGGCTTCGGCCACGGCGGTCGAGCAGGAGGGCCTGCGGCTGCCGCCGGTGAAACTGTTCAAGAAGGGCGCGCTCGATCCAGAGATCTACGCCATCATCTGCTCGAACATCCGGGTCGCGGACCAGCGCATCGGCGACATCCGCGCGCAGGCGGCGGCGCTGCTGATCGGCCAGGACAGACTCAATGAAATCCTGGATCGTTACGGCGACGAAACCGTTATCGAGGCGATCGCGGAACTGCGCCGCCGCGCCGCCGAGCAGATGCGCGCCTCGATCGCGGTCATACCGGACGGCGTCTACCGCTCGCAGGCCTTCGTCGATTCCGACGGAGTGGTGAACGAGCCGCTGAACATCAATCTGACCGTCGAGAAGACGGGCGACACGCTGACCTTCGATTTTGCCGGTTCGTCGAGACCCTGCGCCGGGCCGATGAACAGCGTGCTGGCGACGACCTTGTCATCCGTTTACCTCGCCATGCGCCATATCTTCCCGGAAGTGCCGATCAGCGCCGGCGCCTTCGAGCCGCTGGTCGTCAAGCGTCCGGAGGGCACTTTCCTCGACGCCAAGTATCCGCGGCCGGTGTCGGGCTGCGCGGCCGAGGTTTCGCAGCGTATCGCGGAAGCCGTGTTCGCGGCCATGGTGCAGGCGTTGCCGGAGAAGGTGACGGCCGCGCCCGCCGGCTCCAGCGGCAACTTCGCGCTCGGCGGCAACGACCCGGCGCGCGGGCGCGACTACGTCATGTATCAGATCTCCGGCGGCGGCTATGGCGGCAATGCCGGCCATGACGGCTTGAGCAACGGCTGCTCGACCATCGGCATTTCGAAGTCGCCGCCGGTAGAGATCATGGAGCAGGCCTTTCCGGTGCTCTACCGGCATTATGCGCTGCGCGAAGGTTCCGGCGGAGCGGGCAAGCATCGCGGCGGTTTCGGGCTTGCCTATGAGGTGGAGATCCTGCGCGGAGAGGCGCGGGCCTCCTTCGTCATGGACCACGGCCGCTTTGGGCCGCAGGGCGCGCTCGGCGGCAGGGATGGCGCGCCGAACAGCGTGACGGTGTTCCGGGGCGGCGAAGCGCATGTGCCGCCGCATCTGTCCAAAGAACAAGACATCGCGCTCAAGGCCGGCGACCGCGTGCGCGTCGGCACGCCAGGCGGCGGCGGCTATGGCGACCCGCGGGAGCGTGATCCGAAGCTGATCGCGGAAGATGTCAGGCTTGGCTACTATACCGCCGAGCAGGTCAGGGACGAATGGGGCCTTGATCTCGAAAAGTGAATTCGCGGTTATCTCACGCGAGACCAAGCAGTTGCCCAAAGGCGCCTCAAAACCAAGCTACCCGGATAAGGAGATATTAATTCTGCACCCATAGATGAAAAGGTGAACAGCGCTGGGGGCGTTCATGGACTTATCCAGTGGGGTAGCGGGGCATGCCATCGTGCCGGCTCAGACTGGCCGGCCGGTGGACGCCACAAAAGTCGACACCGTCTCACGCAGACTGCTCGCTCTGTGCCTGCTTTATGTCCTTGGAGCGGCTCTGGCCTGGCCTTCGGCATACGCCGACGTGGCGCAGATGTATTTGTCGGAACTGGCTGTCCGGGGATCATTCTCATTCCTCGTCATGATCATCCTGGCGGCCGTGATCCTGTCACCGGACGCGCCGGTCGGGTTCATGGTGAGATTGTTTCGCTCGAACGGGCTGCGGGCGGCACTTGTCGTTGTGATCTTCATTCTGTCGCTTGCGGCGTTCACGACGTGGAAGGTGAACATACCGGACATCGTGCCATTTTATTGCGACAGGGCTCTGGCCGATATCGGGGAGTTCCTGCACGGCCAAGCGCCATGGCGGATCGCTCACGCATTCGATTCCGACACCTTGGCGATGCTGGTGGCGGTCGCCTATGCCAAGATCTGGTTCGTCGAATGGTTCGGTTTGCTGTTCTTTGCGGCGCTAGGCGCCAATCAGTTGGTGCACCTGCGCTATCTCACCGCTCTTGCGCTTGTCACCATGGTGGTCGGAACCCTTCTGGCGACGCTGTTTTCCTCCGTCGGACCGATCTTTTACGATGAGTTTCTTGGCGGCACCCGCTTTGCGGAACTCGTGGAGGTGTTGAAGCAGCGACCGGGCAACCAGCATGTGCTGCTCTATTCCGACTACCTGCTCGACAGCTACAGGGCGGACCTGCCGGCTCTTGGCACCGGCATATCCGCCATGCCCAGCATGCATGTGGCGATCGCCACTTTGAACGCGTTCTATCTTGCGCGGCTCAACCGCTGGCTCGGCGTGGCCGGATGGGCATTCGCGATCTTCATCCTGTTCGGTTCGGTCTATACCGGCTGGCACTATGAAGTCGACGGCTACATCGCGATGCTGGTCGTCGCCGTGATCTGGCATCGCACCGCGGGCATAGAAGCCAAACTCGGCGCCGCCGGTTCGATGCCGGCATTGCACCCCTCGCCGGAAGCTCTAGCGGGCGCGAGTCCTGCGGGCTGACATCCTGGATGCGGCATTCCGCGCACGGCATCCGTTCACGCCAGCTTCGCCAGCAGCCTCAGGAACGTCGCGACTTCCTTGGCCGAGAGCGGCGCCAGCGTTTCCTCGGTGATGGTGCGGGCAAGCGGGATCAGCCGCTCGATCGCCTCGCGACCCTCGGCCGTGAGATTGACCAGCAGCCGCCTCTTGTCGACCTCGTGCTTGGAGAGCTCGACCAGGCCGCGTGCCTTCAAACGGTCGATGACGCCCTTCACCGTGGCGGCATCCATGGCGATCAGCGTGCCGAGCTGGTTCTGCGAGGTCTCGCCGATGTCGTGGAGCTTGGCCAAAGCTGCGAATTGCGGTGGCGTCAGATCGGCGATGTGGGCCGCGAAGATGGCGACATGGCGCTGATGGGCCTTGCGCAGGATGAAGCCGACCTGATCCTGCAGATGATAGCCGTTCTCGTCCGGCTCTTCGGCCTCGACCAGCCGCAGCAGATTGTCCTCGCCGCTCACCGCAGTCCGTCCCATGCCTTGATGTCGCTCGCAGCCAGCCCACCCATGCGGTCATGGATACGCGGGCCGCAGGTCATGGCGAGGCAGAACAGGATCTCGTCGGCACGCGGGCCGTCGCTGATGCCGACCTCGATCGCGTCGAAATGGCTGCGCACATAGGCGGCGTTGATGTGCCCGAGCGGCACGTCGAGCCGCGATCCGAAACCGCCGACCTTCTTCGCCGAGGGCACGATCGCCTTGGCGTCGCCGAGCCGCTCGCGCATGGCATAGCCGCCCGGCACGTGCCACAGCGCGCCGTGCTCGAGCTCGCCGGCGGAACCGACGATGGCGCCCTTGCCGTAGCCGTCGATCTTCTTCACGTCGCCGCCCAACGCGGCGATCAGTCTGTCGGTCAAAAGCAGCCCGAGCGGCTTCAGGTCCTCCATCGCGCTCTGCAAATCCTCGACATAACGCCCGGCGAATGGATTCCTGACCACGGCAAGGGCGGCGGCGCGGCGGCGTGGCTCCTTGGCCACCGGCCCGCCGTCGTGAAAAATCTCCTCGGTCAGAACCGCGACCTTGCGGATCGGAAAGTCAGGCATGAGCAGTTTCCTTCACCTTATGCTTGTTGGGCGCGGCCAGCGCCACTGAGCCACTGATGCGGGATTGGCCCGCGAGAAACAGCGCCGATGCGGCAATCAAGCCGCGCCGGCGAAAATCTTCGGCGACGGCAAGGCCGTTGTCCAGCGCGCGAGTCACCTCGCGAGGCGAAAGCGCGCCGACGCCTTGCGTCACCAGTCGCTCGCCGAGATCGCTGTCGGGCACTAGATCGCATGCGCGCACGCGACGGATCGCCGGATGGCCGGGGAGGTCGACGGCGTTGGCGATTAGCGTTGCCGCCGCATCCGCCTCGGCGCCGGTCCGCGCAAGCACAGTGACGGCGTCGGCAATGCCCAGCGAGAAGGAACGGCCGCGCCAGCCACTGGTGGCAACGCCGCGCACATGATCCTCAGCGCGAACAGCGATGCGATCGGCAAGGCCGTGCCCGGTGCCGGCAATTGCCAATATCATCGACTGTGTCCGGCCGAGATGGATGGCGCTGTCGCCGCCATTGTTGACGTAAGCGCGATCGAGGCGGCGGCCGGCAAGCAGCGCGGCCAGAATTTCGTCGGCTACCGAACCGGCAACGGCTGCCATCGGCGTGATGAAGGTTTCTGCCAAGGGCACCACGGAAGCCTCCATGCGCAGCGCCGTCGGTCCGGCGAAAGCGCGCGGCCGCAAAGATGCAGGTCGGCGCAGTTCGGGGAGCTCCTCGACCAACTCGGTCAGGATCGTCTGGAAGCGGGTGACGGCCTGGCCATAGGCGGCCCTGCGCTCGTCCTCCTCGCCGAAGGCCTCGATGACTAGATCGATCGGTCCATGGTTGAGATGGAGCCGCCGGCCATCGGCGAGCCAATGCGCCTGCGGGCCGTTCATTGCCCGGCCTCGCTGGCCCGGGCGCGGCGCAGTTGCGCCAGCGGCGGCCAGGGATTGCCGGCCGGCGCGCCGGCACCACGGCGCGGGTTGAGGTATTCGCCGCCTCTGGCAAGAATGTCCTCGACGCTGCGGATCTCGCTCTCGTAGCCGCCAAGCCTGACATAATCGTCGCGGCGCATGGTGAACTCGATCGGCGCCACCAGCGCCGGCGTCGGCACGTAACCGAAGGCGCCTTCCGGCACGCGAGTGACGTCGACCATCAGCGTGATGCCGCCGCCCGGCCAGACATAGACCGGCGCGCCGCCGACCGTGACATAGGTCTTCAGGCCCTGCACCGAGCGGGTCAGGTTGACGGGGTTCTCGGTGACACCGGCGCGCAGCGAGCCGCCGGCGCCGCCGATGAAGAGAACCGTGCACAGCGCCGGCTCGCAATTGTCCTCGATGAGGCCGACGGATTTCTGCAGCCGTTCGGGGAAGGGCCTTTCCACCGGTTTGAGCTGGTCGTCGAGCTCGTAATACGCGAACTGCTCGCCGGTGGTCGAAACCATGAGCAGCGACAGGCCGGGACGGGCGCCTTTCTTGGCATTCCAGTCGCCCAGGATCGACAGCGGATCGGAAATCGTGGTGCCGCCCCAGCCGAGGCCTGGCTCGGAGACCTTGAAGTAGCGGCCGGGCGTCGAGCGGCGGCCGATGATTTTTATCCCCGTATCCTGCCAGCCCAACACCTTGCCGGCCTGGTGCTCGGAGACGACCCCGGTGATGTGGTCATCGACCACCACCACCTCGTCGACCAGCCCGCGCCATTGCGTGGCGAACATGCCGATGGTGGCCGAGCCGCAGCCGACGCGCATGCGGTGCTCGACCTTGCCGTCGATGACCGGCGCCTTGCCCGCCTCGACAACGACCGTCGCGCCGCCGTCGATGGTGAGCTCGACCGGCTTCCTGTTGCACAGATTGAGCATTGCATCGCAGGTGGCGCGGCCCTCGGCTTTCGAGCCGCCGGTCAGGTGATGGACGCCGCCCAGCGACAGCATTTGCGAACCGTATTCGCCGGTGGTGACATGGCCGATCGCCTCGCCCTCGGAACGCACGGTTGCCGTCTCGTCGCCAATGTGGCGGTCGGTATCGATCTTCACCTTGACGCCGCAGTAGGAGAAGATGCCTTCGGTCACGACCGTGACGAGATCGACGCCTTCGACCTCCTGGCTGACGATGAAGGGCGCCGGCTTATAGTCCGGATAGGTGGTGCCGGCGCCTATTGCGGTGACGAAGCGGCGGCCGGTGTTGACCAATTCGCCATTCCAGGCTTCGCCCTCGGCAACGAAAGGCACGACCGCGCCGCCGGTCTCGGCCGCATGATCGAGAATGGTCAGCGGATCCATGCGCACGATGCGGCCGCCGACATTGCCGTAACGGTCGCAGGCGCCGGTGCGGCCGTCGGCGATGTAGCACATGACCGGGCAGGCGTCGCAGCGGATCTTTTCCGCCACCTGCTTCTCGCCGGGATCGTGGGTTTCGAAACGTTCGGCAAGCTCGCTCATCTGCGTGCCTCCTTTTCGCGGATCGCCGCCAGGATGCGGCTCGGCGTCGCCGGCACCTTGGTGACCAGAACGCCGGCAGCATGGCGGATGGCGTTGAGGATCGCCGGCGCCGTCGGGATCAGCACATGCTCGCCCAGGCCCTTGGCGCCGAAGGGTCCTTCCGGATCCGGAACCTCGACCAGTATGTGCTCGATCGGCGGCACGTCGCCGATGGTCGGGATGAGGTAGTCGTGCAGGTTCTCGGTGCGGCCGGGGATATATTCCTCCATCAGCGCCATGCCGATGCCTTGCGCGATGCCGCCCTCGATCTGGCCCTCGACCAGCAGCGGATTGATCGCCTTGCCGACATCGTGGGCGGCGGTGATCTTGATCAGCTTGACGATGCCCAGCTTGAGATCGACCTCGAGCTCGGCGATCTGCGCGCCATAGCCATAGACGGCGTAGGGCTTGCCCTGGCCCTTGGCGTCGAGCGGCAATGTCGGCGGGTCGTAGGTCTCCTCAGAGACGAACACCAACCCGTCGGCATCCATCTTCAAGCTCGACAGATCGACACGCCGGGTCGCCTCGCCCTCGCGGATATTGAGGCTGGCCCCCTCGAGCGCGATCGTCGCCTGTCCGGACACATTGGCGAAGCGCAGGATCTTTTCGCGCAGCGTGCGGCCAGCCTTTTCCGCCGCCTTGCCGGTCACGAAAGTCTGGCGCGAGGCGGATGTCTTGCCGGCGTCGGGCGTGATGGCGGTGTCGGCGCTCTTCAGCCGGAATTTGTCCAGCGGCAGCCCGAGCGCGTCGGCGCAGATCTGCGCGATCACCGTGTTCGAACCCTGGCCGATATCGACGGCGCCCTGGTGCAAAACGACGTCACCGGAAGCCGAAATGCCGACCTTGATGGTCGAGGGATTGGGCAGCGAGGTGTTGCCGCAGCCATACCAGCAGGAGGCGACGCCGACACCACGCTTGCTTGCCGTGCTGGCAGCGTTGAAGGCTTCCGATTCCGCCAGCGCGCGCTGCCAGCATGGGCGCAGCGCTTCCAGGCAATCGCCGATGCCAACCCCGGACGCAAGGTGCTGACCGGTGACTGTTTCGGAACCGTTACGAAGGCAATTTTTCAAGCGAAAATCGAGCCGGTCCATGCCGAGCTTGTCAGCGAGTTCGTCATAGAGGGTCTCCTGCATGATCGTCGCCTGCGGCACGCCGAAACCACGGAAGGCGCCGGCGATCGGGCCGTTGGTGTGGATGGCGCGGCCTTCCGCCCGGTAGTTCGGCGTTAGATAGGGACCGGAGGCATGCACCGGCACGCGGTTGGCGACTGTCGGTCCCCAACTCGCATAGGCGCCGGTGTTGAAGTCTCCCTCGAAAATCATGCCGATGACGCGACCCTCGGCATCCGCGCCGATGGTCGCCTTCATCTCGGCAGGATGGCGCTTGGTGGTCGACATCATCGATTCGTTGCGTGTATAGGCGAGCGCCGCCGGGCGTCCCGTCTTCATCGCCACCAGGCCGATCAGCGGCTGCAGCGATACATCGAGTTTCGAGCCGAAACCGCCGCCAGTGGCGGTCGGCACGATGCGCACGTTGTCGACAGGAAGGCCGAGCACCTTGGCGGTGTCGTCACGATCCATATAGGGTGCCTGCGTGCAGGCGACGACGACCAGCGTGTCGTCATCCATGTAAGCATAGCCGGCTTCCGGCTCGATGTAGGCGTGCTCGACAAACGAGGTCTCGATGGCGCCGGACACGGTGACGGCGGCGGCGGCAAGCGCTGCGTCGGGGTCGCCGCGCTCGACGAAGCCCGATGTGAGCAGGTTCGCCGGCCTGTGCTGGTGGATCAGCGCCGCGCGCTCGGCTTTCGCCTCGTGGGGCTGCAGGACATGCGGCAACTCCGTCCAAGCGATCGGGAAATCGGTCAGGTCGAGATCGAGGATCGCCTCACGCTCCCCGGCGACAAGCGCCACCGCCTCGCCGCGGAAACGGGCGAAACCTTCGGCGAGGGCCGGCTGGTCGGCAAAGGGACCGATGACGCCGAAGCAGTTCTTGCCGGCAATGTCGGCGGCGGTGAAAACGCCGGCAACGCCGGTATGGGCTTTGGCCCAGGCCTTGATATCGCCGAAACTGAAGCGGGCATGGTAGTGCGGGGAGCGGACCACGAGAACGGCCAGTGCGTCGGCCGGGAAGGTGTCGCCGCCAAATTTCTCGGCGCCGGTAACCTTGGGCAGGCCGTCGAGCCGGATGAGCGAGGCGCCGACAGCGCGCCCGGCCTCGGGCAAGCGATGGTCGACGCCGTTCATATGCTGCCAGGCATCCATCACCGCCGCGACGATTTTCCTGTAGCCGGTGCAGCGGCAGAGCACGCCGCCGAGCGCGTCCTGGGTTTCGGCCTCGCTCGGCGTGGGATTGCGTTGCAGCAGCGCTGTTGCGGATACCAGCAGGCCAGGCGTGCAGATGCCGCATTGCGCGGCGCCGTGTTCGAGGAACGACGCCTGCAGCGCGGAGAGCCCGCCATTGGCGAGGCCCTCGACCGTGGTGACTGATGCACCGGACACCGAGGCCGCCGGCACAAGGCAGGCGCAGACCGGATTGCCGTCGACCAGCACGGTGCAGGCGCCGCAATCGCCGGCGTCGCAGCCGACCTTGGTACCGGTCAGCCGCAACTCGTCGCGCAAGACCTGCGACAGCCGCCGCACAGGCGGCACAGACACGCTGACCGCAGCGCCGTTGACCTCGAAGGCAATGTCGGCACGTTCCATGCTGGAATCGGTGAGGCTCATGCCGCCGCCTTGGCGCCGCCACCGACGCCGGCGGCGGCACACACAGCACGGGCCACGATCTCGCGCGCCGCGTGCTCTCGATACTCGGCGCTGCCGCGCACATCCGCAATGGGAGAGAGCTCATCGACCGGTGCGGAAAACGCCGCATCGGCGAGCGCTGGCGTGACGGCTTGGCCGCGCAGGGCCGCCTCGACGCCCTCCAGACGGCGGGCGACGGCCGAACAGGCACCCACGGCGATTGCCGCATCCGCGACCACGCCGCCCTCTGTCACGAGCCGAGCCGCAGCCATGGCGATGGAGATGACGAGATAGCGCCGGGCGCCGAGCTTGACGAAGGAAGATGCGCCGGCGGCGGAGCGCTTCGGAATACAAATGGCGGTGACCATCTCGCCGGAGTGCAGCGCGGTGCGGCGGTTGCCGAGGATGAAGCCGTCGAGCGGCAGATGCCGTGTCTGCTGCGCCGATCGCAACTCGACCTCGGCATCCAGCACCATCAACGCCGGCACACCATCCGCCGCGGGCGAGGCGTTGCAGAGGTTGCCGGCAACGGAGGCGACGTTCTGGATCTGGACGGACCCCACTTCGCGGGCGGCTGCCTTCAGCGCGTCGAACGCCGGCGGCAGCGGCTGGCGCACGATATCGGTCCAAGTGGTGCGGGCGCCGATCCGCCAATGCTCTTCGGTCTCGACGATGCCGCGCAGCGCGGCCAGTCCGTTGATGTCGAGGATGTTGTCGCGAAAAGGTTTTGCGCCCTGCGCGGGATAGAAATCCGTGCCGCCGGCGAGGATGCGCCAGCTGTCCTCGCCAAGCAAAGCGAGCGCCTCGTCGACCGTGGTGGGTTTCGCGTAACGGATCACGCTTTGCCTTCCCAAAAAGGGGCCTTTCCGAGGGAACCTGCCGGCCTCCAGCTCGAGCAAATTCATTCGTATGCAAATGATATCAACTTCGCCGCGATTGTCAAAGCGATGTGGGCGCAAGAACCTGTCCCGATCCAGAGCCACGGCTTTGTTATGCCTTAGAGGTTGACGCCGCCGGCCATCTGATCAAGGTTCTGCCTCCGGTCGCGTCAGCGGCATTTTGCTGGAGCCCAGCCCAACGAGAGGGAGCCCCATGGCCGAGGAAGCGCTCATCGTCATCGACCTGCAGAACGACTTCTGTCCCGGCGGCGCGCTGGCGGTCGCCGGCGGCGACGAGATCGTGCCCTTAGTCAACGACCTGATCCGGCGGTCCGAGCATGTCGTGCTGACGCAGGACTGGCACCCGGCCGGCCATTCGAGCTTCGCCTCCAGCCATCCGGGCAAGCAGCCCTTCGAGGCCGTCGAAATGCCTTACGGGCCGCAGACGCTTTGGCCGGACCATTGCATCCAGGGCAGCCTCGGTTCCGATTTCCATTCAGGCCTCGCCTGGACCAAGGCCGAGCTGGTGATCCGCAAAGGTTTTCGCACGGCAATCGACAGCTACTCGGCTTTCTTCGAGAACGATCATACGACGCCGACGGGCCTCGCCGGCTATCTTAAGGAACGGGGGATCGAGGCGGTCACTTTGGCAGGCCTTGCCACCGACTTCTGCGTTGCCTTCTCGGCGCTCGATGCGGTGAAGCAGGGCTTCAGGACGACCGTGCGGCTCGACGCCTGCCGCGGCATCGATCTCAACGGGTCGGTCAATACGATGCTCTCACGCATGCGCGATGCCGGCGTGATGCTCGAAGACCATTTGGCGGACTGACCCGACTGTGAGGCATCGAGGGAGCTTCACAGACATGGCGGGAGCTTTGGCTGCGGGCGCGATTGCCGCGGCCATGACGGTTTTTCCGCAACCAGCCTTCGCCGCCGAGGCGCACGACCTCCCCGGCGCCGCGATGTCGCTCTGGTGGGCGCTGCCCTTTGCGGGACTGCTGCTGTCGATCGCGACAGGACCGTTATTGTTTGCGCATCTCTGGGAGCACCACTACGGCAAGATCGCCGCCACCTGGGCCGCACTTGCCGTCGTTCCGCTTGCTCTTGCCTTCGGCCTCCCGTCGGCAAGCGCGGCGGTGCTGCACACGGTGCTTACCGAGTATCTTTCCTTCATCATCCTTTTGTTCGCGCTGTTCACCATTTCCGGCGGCATCCTCGTTGCCGGCAACATTCACGGCACGCCGCTGGTCAATGCCGGCCTGCTGCTTGTCGGCGCGATCCTGGCCTCGGTGATCGGCACGACCGGCGCCTCGATGATCCTGATCCGGCCGATCCTGCGCGCCAACGACAACCGGCCGTTCAACGCGCATGTGGTGATCTTCTTCATCTTCCTGGTGTCCAACATCGGCGGCTCGCTGACGCCGCTCGGCGACCCGCCGCTGTTCGTCGGCTTCCTGCGCGGCGTCGACTTCTTCTGGACCACGGTGCACATTCTGCCCGACACGCTGTTCGTCGGCGGCCTGGTGCTCGCGGTGTTCCTGGCGATCGACATTCTCTTGCACCGACGCGAGGCCGGCGCGCCCAAGATCAAGGACCCGACCCCGGACACCAAGGTGCGCATCCGTGGCCTGCCCAATGTGCCGCTGCTTGCCGGCGTCATCGGCGCGATCCTGCTATCCGCGAGCTGGAAGCCGGGCGTTAGTATCCCGGTCCTCGGCGTTCACCTCGAGCTGCAGAACGTCGTGCGCGATGCAATCATCCTGATCACCGCCTTCGTCTCGCTCGCCGTCTCGCGCAAGGAGTATCGCGCCGCGAACGGGTTCAACTGGGGGCCTATAGCCGAGGTGGCTAAGCTCTTTGCCGGCATCTTCATCTGCATCGTGCCGGTCATCGCCATCCTGCGGGCCGGGATGGACGGCGCGCTGGCGCCGCTGGTTTCGCTGGTCACGTCGGCCGATGGCCAGCCCAATGACCTCGCCTATTTCTGGCTGACCGGAGGGCTGTCATCCTTCCTCGACAACGCGCCGACCTATCTGGTGTTCTTCGAGCTGGCCGGCGGCGATGCGCAGCACCTGATGACCGAGGCCGCATCGACGCTCGCCGCAATTTCGGCCGGCGCCGTGTTCATGGGCGCCAACACCTATATCGGCAATGCGCCGAACTTCATGGTCTACGCCATTGCCCGACACAGCGGCGTGAAGATGCCCGGCTTCTTCGCCTACATGGCTTGGTCGGGCCTGGTGCTGATTCCGGCCTTTTTGATCGCGGGATTTTTGTTTTTCGGGTGAGCTGAGCTATTCAACTTCCACCGCCTGCGCCGCCGCTCATCTGGCTGCCGCCATCTTCTCCCCGTGAACGGACAGAAGGGCACTGTCATCGCCGACGCTGTAGAATGGGCGCCGAGGCCGCAGCCAGCCTCTTTCTCCCCGTTCACAGACCGTTCACAGGGAGAAATGCCCGGCAGGGGCCATGAGGGCAGCCCGACGCTCGAAGAATCTTGGCACGGACAGCGAACTCGACGCCTTATCCAACCCCCACATATCGCCGGACTGCCGACGGATCGGCACGCAGCTCCTCGACGTCGACCGTCTCGCGGTTGCGGCCGTTCTCGATGAAGCAGACGCGGTCGGCGACCGACAGCACGGCGTCGACGCGCTGCTCGACCAGGACCGTCGAGACGCCGAGCCCGCGCAGCTTGGCCACCGTCTCGCGGATCTTGGCGATCATCGACGGCATCAGCCCTTCGGTCGGCTCGTCGAGCAGCAGCACCTGCGGCTCGAGGCAGAGCGCGCGCGCCATGGCAAGCATCTGCTGTTCGCCGCCGGACAGCGTGCCGGAACGCTGTTTCAGCCGCTCCCTGAGCAAGGGGAAGAGATCGAGCACTTTGTCGCGCGTCGCCTTGCCCTTGCCGCGCGCCATCAACCCGATCTCGATGTTTTCCGCCACGCTCATCTCGGCGAACAGCCGCCTGCCCTGCGGCACATAGGCGACGCCGGCCTTCGGCACGTCATGCGCGGCAAGCCCGGTCAGCTCCTTGCCGTCCAGCCTGATCGAGCCGGCCGCCGCCGGCACCAGTCCCATGATCGCCTTCAGCGTCGTCGTCTTGCCGGCGCCGTTGCGGCCGAACAGGCAAAGCACCTCGCCCTTGTTGAGGACCAGGTCGAGGCCGTAAAGCACCTGGACCTCGCCGTAGAAGCATTCGAGCCCGGATATGGAGAGCAGACCTTGGTCGACCATGAGGGGATCGACCATGAGCGGATCAGCCATGGGTCGCTCCGAGATAGGCATCCTGGACTTGGGCGTTGGCGCGGATCTGCTCCGGCGTGCCCTCGGCGAGAATCTTTCCCGAATTGAAAACCGTGATCCGGTCGGCAAGCTCCATGACCACCGGCATGTTGTGCTCGATGAGCAGCACGGTCGCGCTCTTGGCGATGTCGCGCACCAGCTCGATGAAATTGTCGATCTCGCTGTCGGCGAGGCCTTGCGTCGGCTCGTCCAGGATCAGCAGACGCGGCTTCAGCGCCAGGCCCATCGCAACTTCCAGCAAGCGCTGATGTCCATAGGATAGGTGCCCGGCAAGCGTTCCGGCGCGGTCAGCAAGCCCCGTGCGCTCCAGCGCCGCCATGACGCCGGTCCTGACCGCGCCCTTCGAGCGGCCGTCGGTCAGCGTGCGCTGCACCGGCAGCGCGACATTGTCAAAGGCCGTGAGGTTGGCGAGGACGCTGGTGATCTGGAACGTATAGGCGACGCCGAGGCGAACCCTGCGATAGGCCGCCATGCTGGTGATATCGGCACCATCGAAGAGGATCATGCCTGAGCTTGGCTGGATGCGGCCGCTGAGCAGGCTGACGAAGGTGGTCTTGCCGGCGCCGTTGGGGCCGATGATGGCGCGAATTTCGCCAGGCATCAGGGCGAAATCGACGCCATCGACGGCGCGCAGGCCGCCGAAATGGCGCGACAGCCCCTTGGTGGTGAGCAGCGGCATCATGGCAACCACCCGAGCCAGCGTTGGCGAATGCTGCCCAGAATGCCCTTCGGAAAGAACAGCACAAGCAGAATGAGCGCGATGCCGACGATCAAAAGATAGGCTGAGGTGAAGCTGCTGGCGATGTCGGTGACGTAATACATGAACAGCGTGCCGACGAGCGGCCCCAGCGCCGTCGCGGCGCCGCCGAGCAGCACCCACAGCAGCGGCAGGATCGAATATTGCACCGAGGCGAAACTCGAGCCGATATAGCCGAACAGCAGCGCATAGGCCGCGCCGGAGGCAGCGCAGATCGTGCCGGACAAGACCACGGCGGCGATCTTGTTGGCGACCGTATCGTAGCCGAGCATCTTGGTGCGCTCCTCATTCTCGCGAATGGCGACCAGCACGCGGCCGAAGCGGGAGCGGACGACGGCAAGGGAAGCGATCAGCACGAGCGAGAACAGCGCCAGCGCGCTCATGTAGCGCACGTTGGGGTTGGTGAGGTCGAGCGAGGCGCCGCCGAAGCTCAGCGTGCGCGCCGCCTGCTGGATGACCAGGCCCTGGTCGCCGCCGGTCCAGGCGGCAAAATACAGGATCAGCAGATAAAAGATCTGCGCGAACATCATGGTGACGATCATGAACGCCACTCCCGATGTGCGCAGCGCAAGCAGGCCGATGAGCAAGGCGAGCAGCGCGCCGCAGGCGATCCCGGCAATGAAGGCTTCCGGTACGCCCCAGCCGAGATGATAAACGGTCAACCCCGCTCCGTAGAGGCCGGCGGAAAAAAACATGGCGTGGCCGAGGCTGAGCAGGCCGACATAGCCGAAGAGCAGATTATAGCCCGTGGCGAAGACTGCGAGCGTCATGATGCGGGCAAAGAGACCCTGATGGTAGTCCGGCAGAATGAAATTCAGCACGAACAGAAGCGCGATGACGCCGATATGCAGCGCATAGATTTTTGCCGGCGAAGTCTCCGTCATCGCGGCGTCGTCCCGAACAACCCTTGCGGCCTGAACACCAGCACCATGGCAACCACCAGCGTGGCGATGATCTTGGCCAAAGTCGGCGAGAAGAACACCGAGATGATGCCGTCGGAGATGCCGATCAGGATGGCGGCGATCACGGTGCCGCGCAACGAGCCCAAGCCGCCGATGATGACGACGATGAAGGACAGCAGCAGCGGGTCCTGCCCCATCAGGTAATGCGCCTGGCTGATCGGCACGATCAGCACCGCGGCGGTCGCGGCAAGCATGGCGCCGATGGCGAAGACGCCGGCATAGACGCGCTCGACCGGGATGCCGAAGGCCTGCGCCGTCTCGCGATCATACTGGGTGGCGCGCATGACCAAGCCGATTTTGGTGCGGGTCAGCACCAGCCAGGTCAGGACGAGCAGCAGCGCGGAGGCGGCAACCACCGACAGCTTGTAGCCGGAATAGCCGAACCACGGCAGCAGGATGCGATAGCTGAAGGGCGGCTCGACCGGGCGCGCCTCCGGCCCGTAGAAGGTCAGCGCCAGCTGCTGGATGATGTAGAGCATGCCGATGGTGGCGACGATGGTGCCTTCAGGATTATAATTCAGCCGGCGCAGCACCAGCCGTTCGGCGATCAGCGCGACCAGCCCGACCACCAGGGGCGCGATCACGAGCGCGGCCACGAAGCCGATCGCCGGATGGCCCGCGATCATCGTCGAGATCGCCCAGGCAAGCACCGCGCCCAGCATGAAGAACTCGCCATGTGCGACGTTGACGACGCGCATGACACCGAACACCAGCGACAGCCCAAGCGCCGTCAGCGCCAGCACGGCGGACGTGACGAGGCCTTCGAGCGCGGCAAGGAGGAGATGGGGTCCGAAATGCATGGATTACACACAGGCTGGCGCCGAGTGCACCCCCCTCTGCCCTGCCGGGATGTCCGGCAGGACAGAGGGGGGTGGCTTGGCGCTCACGCTCGGTGAAACGTCAACGCTCACAGCGGCTGCGTCGTGTAATCCCCTTCCGGCTCGTAGAGGCCGTCCTCGATCTTGGTCTTGTGCACCACCTTGAGCTTGCCGCCCTCGACCTTGGAGATGTTCTGGATGCCGAAGCATTGGTGGATCTTGCCGTTGAAGGTTTTCGGACCCTGCGGATGCTCCGGTCCCTCGGCGAATTCGGTCAGCGCTTCGGTGGCCTCGACCAGCTTGGCGCGGTCTTCCGGCCCTTTGTAGCCGGCGTCCTCCATCGCCTTCTTGACGACGTAGAGCGTCTCCCAGCAGCCGAACATGTGCGAAGCGGTGGAGACGTCCTTGGGATCACCGACGGCGGCGCCGTTGTCGTCGATGCCGACGGCGGCGCGGTAGGTCTTCTGTGCGGCGGAGTCACCGGGCTGCGCATAGCGCGGCGAGCCCTCCCAGAAATGGCTGCCGTCGAGGAACTCGAGACCGGGGCTGTTGATGTCGGTCGCCTCGAGCGAGTCCATGAAGCCGAACAGCTGCGGACGGTTCGATCCGTAGAACTCGCCGAGCTCCTTGACGAAGGTGAGCACGGCCGGGCCGACCATGACGTGGTAGATCACCTCGGTCTCGGCCGGAATCTGCGGGAAGTATTTGGTGAAGGACGACTCCGTCGGCGGGATGGCGATCTGCGCGATGACGTCGCCGCCTTGCGCCTTCAACGCCGGCGGCAGGTAGTCGCGATGGTCGTAGCCGAAGGCGAAGTCGGGGAATATCTGCGTTACCTTCTTGCCGGCATTGGCGGCGATCCAAGGCGCCATCGACTGGATCTGGCTCTTCACATCGGTGATGCCGGGCTGGAAGACGTAGCGATTGAGCTTGGTCGAGGCGACATGATGGCCTTCGCTGACCACGAAATAGGGGATCTTGTTCTCGCCGGCGGCGGGGGCCGAGCCGATCACGACATGCGAGAACAGCGTGCCGAAGACGATGTCGGTCTTGTGCTGGGTGGCGAACTTGGCAACCACCTCGGCGCCGCGGGCGGGATCGGTGCCGTCATCCTCGATCACCAGCTCGACCTGGCGGCCGCCTATGCCGCCGGCGTCGTTGATCGCCTTGACCGCGGCGGCGCTCGTCTTCTCGTACCAACGGCCGTAGGCGGCGCCGATGCCGGTGCGGTGCGACTGGAAGCCGATCTTGATCGGCGCCGAGCTCTGCGCCTGGCTATAGCGGACGAAGCCGGGCGCAAGCGCAAGGCCGGCGCCGGCGGCGATGCCCTTCAGCGCGGTGCGGCGGGAAAGCCTTGTCTTGGAGAGGTCGAAGAATCCGTTCTTGTCAGCCATGTCCGTTCCCCTGTTTTTTCAGTTCTGACCAGCGATAAGGCGGCGCGATCCTCCTCTGTCGGAGGACACGAAAATTGCATGTGTACAAACTAAATCACCAAAGCTCCGACGTGGCAAGCGAGCTTCCCGAAGGACACTCTCAGCCCGCTGTCGGCGTGGCGAGCAGCCATAGGCCGAAGATGGTGTAGGCGATCATCAACAGGGTCAGCGGAAGCTGGCTGAGCGCGGCGCGCGAGGGCTGCGGATGCAGCCGCCAGGCGAGGCCATGCGCGACAAGCACGGCCAGCACATGGCCGGCAATGATGACGCCAGCCTGAACATTCCACAGCCACCAGGCCGACGCGGCGCCGGCGGCGACGCCGGCCTCGACCAGCCTGTCGGCGGTGCCGAACAGGTTCCAGCCGAGCGCGAACGGATCCGACAAGGCGACCAGCGCATATTGGCCGTCGACCAGCAGCGCGGTCAGGTAATGCGCGATGTGATAGGCAAGCGCGATCGGAACGATCGACCACACCAACAGACCGGCAGATTCCTTGAACGAGCGTCCACCGACAAGACGCTGGCCGAGAAGAACGGCGAGCGCGAACACGGCCGCGAGCAGGACGAAGGTGAGCACCAGGCCGAGGCTGCCGATGCCGATCAGCGCGGTGCGACCGGGAAACTCCAGCGGATTGACGCCGAACAGGCCAAGCCAGAAGAACGTCTTCGACAGGCCGTCGAAGGATACCGAGGACAGCGCCAGCAACAAGAAGGCCATGCCGCTCAGCGGCAAGGGCTCGGCGGCGAGCAGCTTCGCGCCCGGCCAGCAGAGACTGAGCCGGCCTTCTTCGCGCTGAACAGGCGCGAAGCGGGCGACCATGGAAAAGAAGATGGTCAGGAATTCGCCGCGCCGGCTCCAGTCGCCATAGCCAAAGGCAAGCATGGCGACGAAGCTGAGCAACCAGTAGGCGCCGGCGGCCGAGGCCAGGCGGGAGGGATCGTCGGGCGCCGGATCGATCAGCTCGAACCAGGCGAAGGCGAAGAACAGCACGAAAGCCGGCCAGACCCCGAACCATCTCGGCAGGCGTAACTGTTGTGTTCCGTCGCCCGAAAGCCGGAAGAGGCGAGCAGCGACACGCCACGGTCCGTACCAGGGATTGAGCCATGACCAGAGGTCGCCGAACACGCCTTGCAGCAGCGTGAAGCCGGCCCAGAGCAGGGTCCAGATCACCAGCGGCAAAGGGTTGGAGAGCGGGTCACGACTGCCGAACAGGCCGGCAGCGATCAAAAGTGCAAAGCCGGCAAAAGAAAGCAGGCTGACGATCGTGCGCGGGCTGTCTGCGAAGACGAACAAGGCGAGGCGTCTGCGCCAGAAGCGGTCGAGGGCGGCAGGCGGCAGCAGCGCGAGAGCGAGGAAGCTGACGGCCACGGCCAGCGCACCGCCGGCGATGTAATAGCCGGTCGGCAGAAGCAGGACATGGCCGCGGTCGGAGGCGTGGGCGAAGGCGGGGGTGGGGAGGACGAGGGCAGCGACTACTGCGAATGTCCAAGGGCAGTTATCTGCCGAGTCGAGATCCTTCGCACCCCCCTCTGTCCTGCCGGACATGTCCGGCAGGACAGAGGGGGGTGGGCGGGAACTCAAGCTATGCGAGATTTCCATTTGGCTGGCGGTCTCACACCTTGACCAGCTGCCTCACCCGATCCTTCTCGCCAAAGATCTGGAGATACCGTTTGATCTCCTTCTCGTCGCCCGTCGCCTTGGCCGGATTGTCCGAGAGCTTGACCGCCGGCCGGCCGTTGGCTTCGCTGACCTTGCAGACCAGCGAGATGGCGTCGAGGCTGTTGGTCTCGGTCGGCGCGCAGCCTTCGAAATCGTTGGTGAGGTTGGTGCCCCAGCCGAAGGACATGCGCACCTTGCCCTTGAAGTGGCGATAGGTCTCCTCGATGGTCTCGACCTCGAGACCGTCGGAGAAGATCAGCAGCTTCTGTTTCGGGTCCCTGCCCTTCTCGCGCCACCAGGAGAGGATCTTCTCGCCGCCTTCGATCGGCGGCGCGCTGTCGGGGCGGAAGCCGGTCCAGTCGGCGATCCAATCCGGGGCATCGCGCAGGAACGCAGATGTGCCGAACGTGTCGGGCAGCACGATCAATAGATTGCCGCCATAGTAGCGCTGCCAATCCTGCAGCACCTTGTAGGGCGATTCTTTCAGTTCCTTCTCGGAATTGGCGAGAGCGGCAAACACCATCGGCAATTCATGCGCATTGGTGCCGAGCGCCTCCAGGTCGTTGTCCATGGCCAAAAGCACGTTGGAGGTGCCGGTGAATGCTTCGCCGATGCCTTCCTTCAGCGCCTCGACACACCAGCGCTGCCACAGGAAGGAGTGGCGGCGGCGCGTGCCGAAGTCGGAGATGCGGATGCCCGGCAAGGCTTTCAGTCGCTCGGTCTTGTCCCACATCTTGGCCTTGGCGCGCGCATAGAGAACGTCGAGCGCGAACTGGCCGAAGGAGCGCATGGCGGCGCGCGAGCGCAACTCGTTGATGATGGCGAGCGCCGGGATTTCCCAGAGCGTCGTGTACATCCAGGGGCCGGCGAAGGAGAGCTCGAACTGGCCGTCGCGCTTCGAAAGCTCGTATTCCGGCAGCCGGAAGTTCTCCAGCCAGGCCAGGAATTCCGGCTCGAATATCTGCTTGCGGCCGTAAAAGGTGTTGCCGCCCAGCCAGATCATCTCCTTCTTGGAAAAGCGCAGGGTGCGGGCATGGTCGAGCTGCTCGCGCAATTCGCCCTCGTCGATCTCGTCGGCAAGCCGCACCGAGGTGGTGCGGTTGATCAGCGAAAAGGTGGCTTCGACCTTGGGGTACATGCCCCAGATCATCTGCAGCATCAGAAGCTTGTAGAAGTCGGTGTCCAGCAGGCTGCGGACGATCGGATCGAGCTTCCAAGTGTGGTTGTAGACGCGCCGCGCTATATCGGTCTTTGCCATGTCCTGCCGCCGCCTTCGCTGTTCGCTCTAGCTTCTTGTTTGAGCAATTCCCCGGAGGGAACCTGCCAAACACATTTCCTGGAACTGCTCCGAAAGCCTCTTAGCATCCAATTTTCGAAAGTTCTGCCCGGTTTGCGGGCTGGCCCGACAAAAAGCAACCGGGCAAGTCCAGCGATCAGGACGATGTGCGGGCGCCGATGACCTTGAGCGCTGGGCGTTTCCTGCGGCTGGGCAGGCGGCCGGCGACCGGCGCATCGGCGCGGCCTTCGTCCTGTTCCTTCTCGGCAAACAGCCAGTCGATGAAAAGCTGGACGATCGGCGTCAAGCGCATCTCGTTGCGGCAGACGACGTAGAAGTCGTCGACCGCCGGCACCGATAGCGTGAAGGGTGCGACGAGCATGCCTCGGGCGAGCAGGGCACGCGCCGTTACCGAGTCCCCCAGCGCTACGCCGTGCCCGTGGACGGCGGCTTCCGCCGCCGTGCGTGCGTCGCCCAGATGATGGCGGCGGCCGCGTTCCAGATCGAGCGCATCGGCGGCGGCCAGCCAGGTGTGCCATTCGCGGCCATCGTCGCCATGCAGGAAGACATGGTCGGCGAGGTCGCGAACGCTGCGGATCGGACGGTTGTTGATCAGCGTCGGGCTGACCACGGGAAACAGTTCGAGGCCCGACCATTTGCGCATCCAGCAATCCGTCCAGCTGCCATCGCCATAGTGCACGCAGACGTCGATGTGCGGGGCGCGGATGTCCCTGGCATCGTTGGACGGCATCAGCGTCAGCCGGATGTCCGGGTAGCGGGCGGTGAAGGAGCCCAGCCGCGGCGCCATCCACAACAGAAGCAGCGCCGGAACGCAGGAGACCGAGAGCGTGCCGGCGCTGGCGGGCCTCGTCATGCGCTGCGTGGCGGCAGCAATGCCGTCGAAGGCCGCCGACACGGCCGGCAGGAGCTCGGCGCCGTGCGGCGTCAGCTTGACCCTCTGGCCGGCCCGCTCGAACAGGCTGACGCCGAGCGACTGCTCGAGCGCCTTGATCTGGTGGCTGATGGCGCCGTGGGTGACATTCAATTCACCCGCGGCCTTGCTCAGCGAGGCATGGCGCGCCGTCGCCTCGAAGGCGCGCAGCGGGTTCAGCGGCGGCAGGCGTTTGGGCATCGGCAATCACCAGAAGGTTGTGAGATTTTCTCACAATGATCACCCTAACAATATCAATTGATTTTTGAAAGCAGCTGCCCGACACTTCGCCCATAACAGCTTCATGACGTGAAAACTGCAGGCAGCCTGCGCGCAGCGGTCCGACCCGTATGGTGGTCGGCACCGCGAGGTCCGCACAGGCATCCATCAGTCGTAGAGGAGGACAGAGCATGGGTTACGATCGCGGCAAGCTCGAAGCGTTGCGCCGCAAATATGGCGAGAGCCATGGCGGCGAAATGTTCGATCCGAAGTTCCGCAAGGTCGCCGACAAGATCTTCAACAAGAGCGGGACGCGGCTGGCGCCCTATTCGGGCATCCCGACCTTCCTTGCCGCGCCCTACCGTCAGGTGGCTGCCGACAATCCGGATTTCGGCGACCTGCAGGTGGCGATGATCGGCGTGCCGATGGATCTCGGCGTCACCAACCGACCGGGCTCGCGCTTCGGGCCGCGGGCGCTGCGCGCCATCGAGCGCATCGGCCCCTACAACCATGTGCTGGAATGCGCACCGACGCATGAGCTGAAGGTCGCCGATATCGGCGACGTGCCGTTCCAGAGCCGGTACCGGCTGGAGACCAGCCATGACGACATCGAGCGCCGAATGAACCAGATCGTCGACGCCGGCGTCATCCCGCTCTCGGTCGGCGGCGATCACTCGATCAGCCACCCGATCCTGAAGGCCGTGGGCAAGCACGCTCCGGTCGGGATGATCCATATCGACGCCCACTGCGATACCAGCGGCCTGTTCGACATGACGAAGTTCCACCATGGCGGGCCGTTCCGCAACGCGGTGCTGGACGGCGTGCTCGACCCGTCGCGCACGATCCAGATCGGCATCCGCGGCTCGGCCGAATATCTGTGGGAGTTCACCTACGAGTCCGGCATGACGGTCGTGCACGCCGAGGAGGTGACCGGCCTCGGCATTCCCGCCATCATCGAAAAGGCGCGCAAAATAGTCGGCGACGGCCCGACCTACGTTTCCTTCGACGTCGACAGCATCGATCCGGCCTTCGCGCCGGGCACCGGCACGCCCGAGGTCGGCGGGCTGACGACGCGCGAGGTGCTGGAACTGCTGCGCGGACTAAAGGGCCTCAACATCGTCGGCGGCGACGTCGTCGAGGTGGCGCCGCAGTACGACGCTACCACCAACACAGCCCATGTCGGCGCCCAGGTCCTGTTCGAGATCCTGAGCCTGATGGTGTTCAGCCCGGCGATCAAGAAGGACTGAACCAACTCTTTGTTTTCACGCAATTCCAGACGGAAGCTATGGCGAAGTCGCCAAGCCTGAACCGGGTCCACTTTCCTGGAATTGCTCTAGCCAATACGACCGCCGCGCTGGAGCCGGCGGCCGGATTCAACAACAAGCTTCCAGCAGGGGAACCACCATGACTTTTCACAACGCACTGAAATCCGCCTTCGCAGCAGCCATGATGCTCGGGGCCGCCTGCCTCGCCACGCAGGCGCGGGCCGATGCCGTCGACGACATCACCAAGGCCGGCGCTATCAACGTGGGCATCTTCTCGGACTTTCCGCCCTTCTCCTCGGCCAGCGCCGACATGAGCATCAAGGGCTATGACATCGACGTCGCGCAGGCGATCGCCGATTCGCTGAAGGTGAAGCTCAACCTGGTCAGCGTCACCGGCCAGAACCGCATCCCGTATCTGACCGACAAGCGCGTCGACATACTGATGAGCGTCGGCTACTCGAAAGAGCGCGCCGAGGTGATCGATTTCGCCGCCGCCTACGCACCCTACTACATCGCCGTCATCGGCCCGGCCGCGCTCGCCGTCAAAGGCAAGGAAGACCTCGCCGAGAAGTCGATCGCCGTCAACCGCGGCACGCTGGAAGACACCTCGCTGACCGAAGCGGCCCCGGCTTCCGCCGACATCCGCCGTTTCGACAACTACAATTCGGTCATCCAGGCCTTCATCGCCGGCCAGACGCAGCTGATGGTGGTCGGCAACGACGTCGGCGCCCAGGTGCTGGCCAAGCAGGACGCGCTGCAGCCGGAGCAGAAATTTCAGCTGCTGACCTCGCCCTCGCATATCGGCCTCAACAAGAACGAGGACCGGCTGAAGCAGGCGGTCAACGACGCGGTCGCCAAGATGCTGGCCGACGGCAAGCTCGACGAGAGCTCCAAGGCCTGGCTGAAGACGCCGCTCAATCCCGACAACCTCAAGGATTGATGCCTTCGAGCGGTTCAGCTTTCAAAGAAACGCTGAACCGCTCTAACTATTTTTTTACGCAATTCCGGACGGAAAACCGCGACGCAATTTTCCTGGAATTGCTTGAAGGGAAGCCAGGATCCATCGCCATGGGCTACAGCCTCGACTTCGGCTGGCTTGCAGGTGCGGCAGGCGCGATCGCGCGCGGCGCGGCGACGACGGTGCTTTTGATCGTCGTCACCACGCTGGCGGGAACGTTCCTCAGCATCCTCGGTGCGGCGGGAAAAAGGAACGGCCCCCGGCTGCTCAGGCAGGCGATCGGTGTCTATGTCGAGGTGATGCGCAACACGCCATTTCTGGTGCAGCTGTTCTTCATCTTCTTCGGGCTGCCCAGCCTCGGCGTGCGGCTCGACCCGATCCTGGCTGCCATGCTGGCGATGACGCTGAACATGGCGGCCTACACGATCGAGATTGTCGGCGCCGGGCTCGACGCCGTGCCGCGCGGGCAGACGGAGGCGGCGCTCGCGCTCGGGCTGAGGCCGCGGCTGGTGTTCGTCAAGATCGTGCTGCCGCAGGCGCTCAAGGTGATCTACCCGGCGCTGACCAGCCAGATCGTCATCATGATGCTGGAGTCGGCCGTCGTCTCGCAGATCGCGGTGCGAGAGCTGACCTATGAGGCCGACATGCTGCAGGCTCGCACCTTCCGTGCCTTCGAGACCTACCTGGTGGTGACCATGGTCTATCTCGGCCTGTCGATGGGACTGCGCCGGCTGCTCGTTGCCGGCGGCGGCCGCGCGCTTGGAGCCGGCGTGTCATGATCGAATTCACCTTCTGGGACATATTGCGCAACCTGCTGCTCGCCGCCCGGTGGACGGTGCTGTTGTCGCTCGCCGCCTTCGTCGGCGGTGCGCTGGTCGGGCTGGTGGTCCTGTTCTTCCGCATCGCCAAGAACAGAACGGTGCGGCGCATCGCTTCCGGCTATATCGCGCTGTTCCAGGGAACGCCGCTGCTGATGCAGCTGTTCCTGATGTTCTTCGGCCTGCCGATGCTTGGACTGCGCATCGAGCCGTGGACGGCGGCGGTGCTCGGCCTCACTTTCTTTGCCAGCGCCTATCTCGCCGAAATTTGGCGGAGCGGCGTCGACGCGCTGCCGCGCGGACAGTGGGACGCCGGCGCCAGCCTCGGGCTGCACTATTTGCAGGAACTCAGGCTGATCATCCTGCCGCAGGCCTTCTCGATCACGCGGGCGCCGACCGTCGGCTTCCTGGTGCAGCTGATCAAGTCGACGGCGCTGACCTCGATCATCGGTTTCGAGGAACTGGTCAGGACCTCCAACGCCATCAACAACGCGACATTCGAGCCGTTCACCGTGTACGGGCTGGTGTCGCTGATCTTCTTCGTCATGTGCTTTCCACTGACGCAATACGCCCGCGCGCTCGAGCAACGAGCGGCGGCCCACTGATCCGCCCGACGGCGGAATGCAACCGAGGGAACCCGCCGGACAACCGGCACAAACAGAGGAGAATAGAGATGAACGGACTGATCGAAAAATCCATCACGCGGCGCGGCCTGCTCGGCGCGGGCGTGGCCGCGGCGGGCGTGCTCGCCATGCCCGCGATCCTGCGGGCGCAAGACAAGTCGCTGAAGGTCGGCGTCTATGGCGGCTACTTCAAGAAGTCGTTCGACGAGCATGTCTTCCCCGCCTTCACCAAGGCGACCGGCATTGCCATCGAATCCGTCGCCGAGCCGACCGGCGAAGCCTGGCTGGTGCAGCTCGAGCAGGCGGCCAAGGCAGGCCAGGCGCCGGCGGATCTGTCTATGATGTCGCAGACCTCGACCTTGAAGGGCCAGTCGACCGAATTGTGGACGCCGCTCGACACCTCGAAGTTCAAGCACTTTGGCGACCTGTTGCCCCGCTTCGTCAACAAGTATCCGGACGGCCGCGTCGCCGGCATCGGCGCGGTGGCCTGGTGGATCACGCTGGTCACCAACACCGACGTCTACAAGGACGCGCCGACGTCGTGGGCGGCCCTGTGGGACAAGGCCAATGAGGACAAGCTCGGGCTGCTGGCGCTCGCCTCCAACTCGTTCCTGCTTGAGGTGACGGCCAAGACATACATGGGCGGCACCAACGCGCTCGATACCGAGGAGGGGCTCAACAAGGCGTTCGAGAAGCTGGCCGAAGTCAAGCCGAACGTGCGGCTCTGGTATCGCGACGAGGCGCAGTTCGAGCAGGCGCTGAAGTCGGGCGAGATCCCGATGGGCCAGTATTACCACGACGTCACCGGGTTGGCCGCCGCCGACGGCTTCCATGTCCGCTCGACCTTCCCGAAGGAAGGCGGCATCCAGGATTCCGGCAATTGGGTGCTGTCGCGCGCCTCGACCAAGGTCGACGAGGCCCACGCCTTCATCGACTTCATGAGCGAGCCGTCGATGCAAGGCGTCATGTCGCGCAAGGTGGGCACCACGCCTACCTTGAAGAAGGAGGTGCTCGACCTGACGGCGGAAGAGTTCGCCGCGGTGTCGTCGGACATCGAGCCGATCATCCCGCGCTACGACCTCTATACCTCGAAGGCCGACTGGATCAACCAGAAGTGGACAGAGCTGATCGTCGGCTGAGCCGCTTGACAGCATCGACCTGACCGGCCGCCGGACATTGTCCGGCGGTCCTCGCAGTTCAACGAGGGGTGAGCCATGTCCGGCCTCAACATCAACAGCATCACCAAGAAATTCGGCAACTTCGCCGCCGTCGACAATATCCAGCTGAACGTCCCGCACGGCACTTTCGTGTGCCTGCTCGGGCCATCGGGCTGCGGCAAGACCACGTTGCTGCGCATGATCGCCGGGCTGGAAGAACCGACCAGCGGCGCCATCCTGCTCGACGGCGATGACATCACGCCGCTGCCGACGCACAAGCGCAATCTCGGCATGGTGTTCCAGTCGCTGGCGCTGTTCCCGCACTTGTCGGTCGGCGACAACATCTCCTACGCGCTGCGCATCCGCGGCGCTTCCAAGGACGAGCAGCGCAAGCGCGTCGACGAGTTGCTGGCACTGATCCATCTGCCCGGCTTCGCCGACCGGCCGGTGACGAAATTGTCGGGCGGCCAGCGCCAGCGCGTGGCGATCGCCCGGGCATTGGCGCTGTCGCCAAAGCTGTTCCTGCTCGACGAGCCGCTGTCGGCGCTCGACGCCAAGCTGCGCGAGGCAATGCAGGTGGAACTGCGCCAGCTGCAGCAGCGGCTCGGCATCACCACCATCGTCGTCACCCACGACCAGCGCGAGGCCATGACCATGGCCGACCTCGTCGTGGTCATGGGCCACGGCAAAATCCTGCAGGCGGCGCCGCCGATCGAGATCTACCGCAAGCCGGCCGACGCCTTCGTCGCCGACTTCATCGGCATCACCAACCTGCTGCCGGCGGAGGTCGACAGCGCCGGGCGCACCACCATCCTCGGCACCGCCATTCCAGGCCTCACGATGCCGGCAGGGTGGCGCACAGCCTCGGTGTCGATCCGGCCGGAGGATGTGCATCTGGGCAAGCCCGGCAGTGGTATCAACGGCGAGGTCAGCTTCGTGCGCGATCTCGGCGGCACGATCGAGACCTTCATCGATGTCGGCGGCACCAGCATCGTCGCGGTGACGACACCGCGTCAGCGTCACGATGTGCCGGTCGGCGCCAAGGTCGGCGTCGTGCTGCCGCCCGAAAGCTGCGTGGTGCTCGGCTCATGAGACGCGACACCCCCAAGTCGGTAGCCGACTACACGCCGCTGTTCTTTCCGGGCCTGATGCTGATCATCTTCTTCGTCATCCCGTTCTCAACGATGATCGTGGTGAGCTTCTTCAGGCGCAATCCCTCGGGCTTCTACACGCCGGATTTCGTCATCGACAACTACGCGCGCTTCCTGTCCGCTTTCTTCGGCGGCGTGCTCGGTTTCTCGCTGATGCTGGCGGTGCTGGTCGCCGTCTGCTGCGTGGCGATCGCCTTTCCCTTCACCTATCTCCTGACCAAGCGGCCGCGCCATGTGCAGACCCTGTGGCTGGTCGGGCTGCTTTCGGTGCTGTCGCTGTCGGAAGTCATCATCGGCTTCGCCTGGTCGACGCTGTTCTCGCGCACCGCGGGGATCACCAACCTGTTCGTGGCGATCGGCTTGATGGACAAGCCGGTGGCGCTGCTGCCGACCTTCGGCGCGGTGCTGACCGGCATGGTCTACCAGGCGCTGCCCTACACGATCCTGGTGCTCTACCCGGCGCTGGTGCGCCTCGATCCGACCCTGCTCGAGGCGGCGCGCACGCTCGGCGCCTCGCCGGTGAGGGCCTTCTTCAACGTCGTTGCGCCGGCGCTCCGGAACACAATCGTGGCGACGTTGATCATGGTCTTCGTTTTCGCGCTCGGCTCCTATCTGCTGCCGCAGATCCTCGGGCGGCCGCAGCACTGGACGCTGTCGGTGCTGATCACCGACCAGGCGATCTACCAGTCCAACATGCCGTTCGCGGCGGCGATGGCGGTGTTCCTGGTGCTGATCTCATTGGCGCTGGTCGGCATGACGCTGCTCGTCGGACGCAAGGAGAACGCGCTATGACCGCCACCTGGCTTCGCCGCCTTTACTTCACCGTCGTCGCGCTGTTCCTGGCGGCGCCGCTCATCGTCGTCGCCGGCGTCTCGATCAACTCGCGGCAGGAACTCACCTTCCCGCCGGTCGGCTTCTCGCTCGCCTGGTATGCGCAGATCTTCACCGATCCGGAATGGCGGCTGGCGCTGATCCATTCGGTGACACTGGCGGTGTGCTCGGCGGCGATCGCAGTCGCTATCGCGCTGCCGCTCGCCTGGTTCCTGTGGCGCCGGATCGCGCCCTGGGCGAACATATTCCAGGTGCTCGGGCTGGCGCCCTTCATCCTGCCGCCGGTGATCACGGCGCTCGGGTTCCTCAGCTTCTGGGCGACGGTCGGTCTGTTCGGCCAGTTCTTCACCGCCATCATCAGCCACGCGATCTTCTTCGTGACGCTGCCGCTGGTGACGCTGTCGCTGGGCTTTGCCTCGATCGACCGCTCGCTGGTCGAGGCCGCCGCCACCATGGGCGCCGACGACCGCAAGGTGCTGAAGACCGTGGTGCTGCCGCTGATCCTGCCTTACCTCGTCTCCGGCTACGCCTTCGCCTTCGTGCTGTCGCTCAACGAATACATCGTCGCCTACATGACGATCGGCTTCACCACCGAGACCCTGCCGATCAAGATCTTCAACGCGCTGCGCTACGGCTACACGCCGACCATGGCCGCGGTGTCGGTGTTCTTCGTGGCGGTGGCGGCGCTGGTGTTCGGCGCGATCGCGCGGTTCGGCGACATCCGCAGGCTGCTCGGCGCGATGTCGTCCGACGGCAGCTGACCAGACGAAAACGGCTGCGGGTTGGCTCGCGGCCGTTTGTTTCTCAATGCCCGAAGGATAGTGCAGGCGCGATGCGGTCGCGCCGCAGCCAGCGCACCAGCAGCAGGGCAGCGACGACGGCAAGTCCCGACGACAGGCCGATCCAGATGCCGACGCCCTGGAGGCCGAAACGAAAAGCGAGCAGCACGCCGAGCGGCAGGCCGATGCCCCAATAGCCGATCGCGGCATAGATCATCGGGACCTTGGTGTCGTGCAGGCCGCGCAGCATGCCGGCGGCGACGGCCTGCGCGCCGTCGAAGATCTGGAACAGCGCCGCAAAGGCCAGGAACGACCCCGCAAGCGTGATCACCCTGGCATTGGCCGGATCGGCGAGGTCGATGAAGGCGCTGATCAAAAGATGCGGGCACAGGATCATCACCAGCCCCATCAGCGCCATGAAGGACACGCCCATGACAAAGGCGGTCCAGCCGGCGCGCGACACGCCGTGCGGATTGCCGGCGCCATGGGCGAGACCGACACGCACGGTCACCGCCTGGTTGAGGCCGAGCGGCACCATGAAGCTGATCGAGGCGATCTGAATGGCGATCGCGTGCGCGGCCAGCGAGTCCGCATCGATCAGGCCCATCAGGAGTGCGGCGGCGTTGAAGATCGTCACCTCGAAGGCGAGGATGCCGGCGATCGGCAGGCCAAGCCGAAGCAGACCCTTGAAGCGGGGCCAGTCGGAGCGCCAGAAACGGCCGAACAGGCGATAGCGGCGGAACCTCTTTTCCAGCATCACCACCGCCGCCAAGCCGGCAAACATCAGCGTGCTGGATAAGGTGGTGGCAAGGCCGGATCCGGCAATGCCCATCGAGCGGACGCCGAGATTGCCGAACATGAAGACCCAGTTGAAGAAGACGTTGCAGGCGACGGCGACGAAGACGATGGCCAGCGCCCAGCCCGGCCGCTCCAGCGCCGAGATGAAGGAGCGCAGCACGATATAGCCATAGAAGGGCAGCACCGCCCATTGCAGCCAATGCAGGTAGACGCCCGCCTGATGCGCCAGCTCCGGCTTCTGGCCCATCGCCAACAGCACCTCTTCGCCATGCCAGAGGAAGATCCAGATCGGCACCGAAACGAGGATCGCCAGCCACAGACCCTGGCGCACGGTGCGGCGCAGGTCGCGCACCGAATGGCGATGGCGACCGAGTTCCGTCGCCATCATCGGCGAGGTCGCCAAAATCAGGCCGAGCCCGAAGATCAGCGGCATGAAATAGATGTTGGAGCCAAGCGCGCCGGCCGCCAGCGTATCGGGGCCAAGACGGCCCATCATCATGACGTCGGTGGCGGTCATGGCAGTCTGGCCGAGATTGGTGAGCACCATCGGCCAGGCGAGCGCCAGCGTCGCCCTGATTTCCTGACGCCAAAGATTTTCCGGCGCGCGAGCGCCGGCTTCGATCACAGACATTTTCCGCTCTTCCGACCGCGGCGCATCGGGACAAAGGCCCGGAAGCCGCAAGGCAAACGGCGAAAATGGGCGCCGTTTGCGTCGTCTTGTGAACGAAACGCGACATAATGGCAAGCAGGAGGAGCGCCCAGCCATTGAGCCAGCGGGAGTGGGCCGGCGGCGAAAGTCCGCTATTCTATTGCGTCGAGCGCGCGCCGCTGCCGGTGCATTTCCAAGAAAATGCGGTAGTCGCGATCGAAGCGCGGGGCTGCGGCGGGGTTCGAGGCACGCGTCTTGCCGCCCTGCTGCATGGCAACGCAGGCCGCGTTCAGGTCGGGGTAGAGACCGGCAGCTGTCGCCGCCACCATGCCGGTGCCGAGCAGCACCGCCTCGTCGGCCAGCGGCTCGATGACGGTGCAGCCGGTGGCATCGGCATAAAGCTCCATCAGCAGCGGATTCTTAGTGTGGCCGCCGGTGACATGCAGCGTGTCGATCAGGTAGCCGTTCTCGTTCAACGCTTCGAGCACATGGCGCACGCCGAGCGCGATGCCGACGGCGGTGCGCCAGTAGAGCCTGCACAGGCTGTCGAAGGAGGAATCCAGCGTCAGTCCGCTCACGACGCCGACCGCGTGCGGGTCGGCAAGCGGCGAGCGGTTGCCGTGGAAATCCGGCAGGACGTGCAGCCGCGCCGCCAGCGCCTCGCCTTCCGCGGCGCGCAGCTCGGTGACGCGCCTGGCGATCCTGGCATGCATCGCCGCATCCGGCTCGCCGCCGGCGCCATGCCAGCGGATGATGTGGTCGAGCAAGGCGCCCGTTGCCGACTGGCCGCCCTCCGACAGCCACAGCTTCGGCAAGGCCGCGCCGTAATACGGCCCCCAGACGCCGTCGAAAGGCTGCGGGTCCCGCGACATCGCCATGACGCAGGACGAGGTGCCGGCAATCAGCGCCAGATGACGGCTGATATTCGTCTCGTCGCTGGCAAAGCCGCCGAGGACACCGAGCGCGCCGGCATAGGCGTCGATGAGACCTGCGCCGACCCGGCATTTTTCGGTCAGGCCGAGCTCGGCCGCGGCCTGCGCTGTCAGCGGACCGATATCGGCGCCGACCGGGCTCGCCTTTTCCGGAAGGCTGCCGTGCTCGAAGAGATCATCGAGGCCGACGAGCGCGAAGAAATCGCGTCGCCAACCGGTTTCCTCATGCGCGAGATAGGTCCATTTGGCCGTCAGCGTGCATTGCGAGCGGGCGAGCGAGCCGGTCGCCTTCCAGGTCAGGAAATCGGCGAGATCGAACAGATAGCCGGCTTCGTTCCATGTCCCGGGCAGGTTGCGCTTCAGCCACATCAGCTTCGGCGTTTCCATCTCCGGCGACATCACGCCGCCGATATAGCCGAGCACGGCATGGCCGCTCCTGGTGCATTCGTCGGCCTCGGCGATGGCGCGATGATCGAGCCAGACGATGGTGTCCCAGCGCTTCTCGCCGCTGACCGAGACGCTGAGCTGGCCGCCCTGCCTGTCGCGAACGACCAGCGAGCAGGTGGCATCGAAGGAAATGCCGACGATATCGGCGGCAGCGACATTCGCTTTGTCGCGCGCCGCACGTACGGCGGCACAGACGGCCGACCAGATATCCTGCGAATCATGCTCGGCGTGATCGGCCTTCGGCTGGTGCATGGCGATCGGCCGCTCGGCACGCCCCAACAGGTTGCCGGCAGAGTCGAGAATGCCCGCGCGAGCGCTCCCGGTGCCGACATCGACCGCGCAAACGAAACTCGTCGTCAAGATGCTTTTACTCTCGCTCCCAGGCCTGCAATCAGATCGGGCAATTGCAGCATGTCAGCGAATATAGAGTCCGGTTCCGTCGACGCAAGCCGCGCCTTCAAGGCGGGGTTGTCGGCATGCGAACCGCCGGTGAAGGCAAAGACCCGCATGCCGGCCGCCCGTGCCGCCGCGATGCCGGCCGGGCTATCCTCGATGACCAGGCATTTGCGCGGATGCGCGCGCATGGCGGCGGCGGCATGGAGAAACAGATCCGGCGCCGGCTTGCCGCGCTTGACCATGGCGGCGCTGAAAAGATGCGGCTCCAGCAACGCCAGCAGGCCGGTGACGTCGAGCGCGTAGCGGATACGCTCCAGCGTGCCGGAAGAGGCGACGCAATAAGGCAGACCAAGCCTTGGCAGGATCTCCTTGATGCCGGGGATCGGCGCTAGTTCCTCACTGAATTTGCGCATCAGCTCGGAGCGCATGGCGGTCAGGTGCTGGTCGCTGATTTCGAGCCCGAAATCGCGGCCGAGGATCTCGCGCACGCTTTTCATGCTTTTGCCGAGGAAATGCTCATAGGCGGCATCTTCGCTGACCGTGCCGCCGGCAAGCTCGATCATGTCGAGCAGCGCCGAGACGGACAGCGCTTCGCTATCGACCAACACGCCGTCACAGTCGAAGATGACCAGATCGGGCGTCATCCCGGCTGTTTCCAGGACTCAGAGCTTGCCGGCGAGATAGCGCGTCAAGGTTTCGCGCGCGCCGTTCGCCCACAGCGCGTTCAGCGCATGGGCGAAGGCTCCGGCGAAGCCGGCGGAGCGGCCGACATCGCCGTAGATGTCCTCCATGGCAAGCCAGGCGCCGGGCGCATCCTTGGCGGCTTTCGCGCTCGCCTGCATCCGGTCCCAGTTCGGATCGTTCGGCTCGATGACGGCGCCGCTGTCGGTGGTGCCGAAGCAGTAGCGGCACCAGAGCGCCGATTCCAGCGCCAGGCCGGTGATACTTTTTCCCGCCTTCAGCCGGTCGGCAATAGTCGGGATGATGAACTTGGGCTGCCGGTTGGAGCCGTCGAGGCACAGCCTGCGGATGGTGTCGCCGATCTTCGGGTTAGAGAAGCGGCGTTCGATCAGCTGGTAGTAGTCCTCCAGCACAGTGTCGGGCACCGGCGGCACCGTCGGGATGATCTCGTCGCGCTCCAGCTTGGCGAGGAAGCCGCGCACCAGCGGCTCCTGCATCGCCTCGTGAACGAAATGGATGTCCATCAACCCGGCCGGATAAGCGATGGTGGCGTGCCCGCCATTGAGAATGCGGATCTTCATCAGCTCATAGGGCGCGACGTCTTTGACGAACTGCACGCCGGCCTTTTCAAGCGGCGGGCGGCCGGCGGTGAAATGATCTTCCAGCACCCATTGCTTGAACGGCTCGCAGAAGACCGGCCAGTTGTCGTCCAGCCCGAAGTCGCCGGCCAGGATGCCGCGCTCGCGGTCGGTGGTGGCCGGCGTGATGCGGTCGACCATGCCGTTCGGGAAGGCGACTTTGTCCCGCACCCAGTCGGCCAGGTCCTCGTCGATCAGCCGGGCAAGGCCGATGACGCCATCGGAAGTGACATGGCCATTGTGAGGGATGTTGTCGCAGGACATGACGGTGAAGGGCACGATGCCGTCGGCGCGCCGGCGCAGCAATCCGGCAAGGATGATGCCGAAGACGGTTTTCGGCACCGCGCCTGGCTGAGCATCCGCAACGATGTCGGGATGGGCCGGGTTGAACTTGCCGGAGGCTGGATCGATGAAATATCCGCCTTCGGTGATGGTCAGCGAGACGATCCGTATCGCGGGATCGGCGAGTTGCTCGACGATCGCGTTTGCATCCCCGGGCATCAGGAAGTCGATCATGGCGCCGGTGACGCGGGCGCTCATATGGCCCTGGTCCTGCTCGACCACCGTGGTCAGCCAGTCCTGCTCCTCGAGCCTGGCACGGCCGAGCTTTTCGCCCTCGAACACGCCGGCGCCGATCAGCGCCCAGTCATGTCCGAGCCCGGAATTGAACAGGTCGTCGAGATAGACGGCCTGATGCGAGCGGTGGAAGTTGCCGACGCCGAAATGCACGATGCCGGCTTTCAGCGAGGAGCGGTCGTATTTCGGGCCGGAAACCTTCGAGGGAAGCGTTGCGAGGTTGGAGGAAGAGAGTTTCACGGTCATCTTGCTTACCCTTCGGCCGATCTGCAGCCCAACAATTCCGTCTCGATCGGGAGAGCGGTGAGGGACGGCGCGGTTGTTCCGCGCTGCCCCTCACCAGCCCCGCGGCGCATTCTCTCCGGAGGAAGAGAGAAGCACCTTCCCCCTCAACTCATCCGCTTCAACTCATCCATTGGCCGCCATCGACGTTGTAGGTCTGGGCGACAATGTATTCGGCCTCGTCGCTGGCCAGGAACACGGCCATGCCGGCGAGGTCCTCCGGCTTGCCCATGCGGCCGTAAGGCACGCCTTCGCCGACCAAGCGCTTCTTCTCTCCCTTCGGCCGGTTCTCGTACTTGGCGAACAGCGCGTCGACCTGATCCCACATGTCGCTCTCGACGACGCCGGGGGCGATGCCGTTGACGTTGATGCGATGCTTGATCAGGTCGAGCCCGGCCGACTGGGTGAGCGAGATGACCGCGGCCTTGGTGGCGCAGTAGACGGCGACCAGCGGCTCGCCGCGCCGGCCGGCCTGGCTCGCCATGTTGATGATCCTGCCGCCCCGGCCAGCCGCGATCATCGAGCGGGCGGCGGCCTGCAGCATGAACAGCGTGCCGGCGACATTGACCGCGAACAGCTTCTCATAGCTCGCCTTCGTGATCTCCACGATCGGCGCCAGATCGAAGATCGCCGCGTTGTTGACCAGCACGTCCAGACCGCCGGCCCTCGCCTCGACCGCCTGCACCGCGGCATCGATCGAGGCCTGGTCGGTGACGTCCAGCTTCAAGGCGTAGGCCTTCCCTCCGATCCCGGCCGCCGTCTTCTCCGCGGCCTGAAGATCGATATCGGCAACCGCCACAGTTGCCCCTTCGCGCGCATAGGCTTCGGCGAAGGCCTTGCCGATGCCGCGCGCCGATCCGGTGATCAGCGCCGATTTGCCTTTCAGCCTCATTGCAGGAGCGCCTTCCCGTCGGCGCCGAAGCGATGGAGCTTGGCCCTGTCGGGCGTCAGATAGACGGTGTCGCCGTGCTTCACCGCGACCTCACCGTCGGCGCGCACATTGATTGTGCCGATGCCGTCGGTCTGGACATGCAGGAAGGTGTCGGAGCCGAGATGCTCGGCAACGCCGACCGTCGCCTTCCAGTCGCCGGCCGTGGTCGAGATGTTGATGTGCTCCGGCCGGATGCCGATGGTCTTGGCGCCGTATTTGTCGGCCGGCGCGCCTTCGATGAGGTTCATCTTGGGCGAGCCGATGAAACTGGCGACGAACAGGTTCTTCGGCGTCTTGTAGAGTTCCATCGGCGAGCCGACCTGCTCGATGTTGCCGGCATTGAGCACGACGATCTTGTCGGCCATGGTCATGGCCTCGACCTGGTCGTGGGTGACGTAGATCATCGTCGTCTTCAGCTGATGATGCAGTTCGCTGATCTCCAGCCGCATGGTGCCGCGCAGCGCCGCGTCGAGATTGGACAGCGGCTCGTCGAACAGGAAGGCCGAAGGCTGGCGCACGATGGCGCGGCCGATGGCGACGCGCTGGCGCTGGCCGCCGGAGAGCTGGCCCGGACGGCGCTCGAGATAGTTGGTGAGGTTCAAGACGCGCGCGGCGTCCTTCACCTTCTTGTCGATGGTTGCCTGGTCCTCGCCCGCCATCTTCAGCGGGAAGGCGATGTTCTTGGCCACCGTCATATGCGGATAGAGCGCGTAGGACTGGAAAACCATGGCAAGCTTGCGCTTGGCCGGCGCCTCGCGGGTGACGTCGCGGCCATCGATGCTGATCGTGCCGCCGCTGGTGTCCTCGAGACCGGCGATCAGACGCAGCAGCGTGGACTTGCCGCAGCCCGACGGCCCGACGAACACGACGAACTCGCCGTCCTCGATGACGAGGTCGATATTCGGAATGATGGTCGTCGACCCGAAGGACTTGGAGACGTTCTTGAGCGTGATATTTCCCATGGTTTCCTCCCCGGGGATTTCGTCCGCCGCTTGCGGCGCTGTTACTTCACCGCGCCAAATGTCAGGCCGCGCACCAGCTGCTTCTGGCTGAACCAGCCCATGATCAGGATCGGCGCGATCGCCAGCGTCGAGGCCGCCGAGAGCTTGGCCCAGAACAGGCCTTGCGGGCTGGAGAAGGAGCTGATGAAGGCCGTGAGGGGCGCGGCGTCGGTGGTGGTCAGACGGATGGTCCAGAACGCCTCGTTCCAGGCCAGGATGATGTTGAGCAGCATGGTCGAGGCGATGCCGGGCACCGCCATCGGCGTCAGCACATAGATGATCTCGTTCCACAGCGAGGCGCCGTCCATGCGCGCCGCTTCGAGGATCTCGCCCGGGATCTCGCGGAAGTAGGTGTAGAGCATCCAGACCACGATCGGCAGGTTGATCAGCATCAGCATCACGGTCAGGCCGACGCGGCTGTCGAGCAGGCCGGTGTCGCGGAAGATCAGGTAGATCGGAAACAGCACCGCGACCGCCGGCATCATCTTGGTGGAGAGCATCCACATCAGGATGTCCTTGGTGCGCTTGGTCGGCGAGAAGGCCATCGACCATGCCGCGGGGATCGCGATCAGCAGCGCCAGCACGGTCGAGCCGACCGACAGGATCACCGAGTTCAGGAAGAACTTGAAATAGCCGCTCTGCGCCTGCACCTCGGCATAGCTTTCGGTGGTGCCGGACGGGAACAGGGCGAAGCCCTGGATCGCCTCCTGCTCCGACTTGAACGAGGTGATGATCGTGTAAAGGATCGGGAAGAAGATCAGCAGGGCGACGATCCAGGCCGCGGCCGTGGCGATCGTCTTGTGCTGGGTGGTGACTGCGCGTGCCATCCTATCCTCCCTTTACTTGTCCAGGTTCTTGCCGACGGCGCGCATGACGAAGAAGGCGACGATGTTGGCGAGAATGACGGCGATGACGCCACCGGCGGATGCCTGGCCGATTTTGAATTCCAAAAGCGCCTTCTGATAGACGAGGAAGGGCAGGTTGGTGGAGGCGTAGCCCGGACCGCCATTGGTGGTGACCAGGATCTCGGCATAGACCGAGAGCAGGAAGATGGTCTGGATCAGGATCACGACGGTGATGGCGCGCGACATGTGCGGCAGCGTCAAATAGATGAAGCGGCTGATGAAGCCGGCGCCGTCCATCTCGGCCGCCTCCTTCTGCTCGCCGTCAAGCGATTGCAGCGAGGTGAGCAGGATCAGCGTCGCGAAGGGCAGCCACTGCCAGGCGACGATCAGAATGACCGCTGTCAGCGGGTGCTGACCGAACCAGTCGATCGGTTGCATGCCGAAGAAGCGCGCAATATCGGCGAAGACGCCGTATTGCGGATGCATGATCATGTTCTTCCAGACCAGAGCCGCGACCGGCGGCATGACGAAGAAGGGCGAGATGACGAGGATGCGCACGATCCCCTGCCCCCACATCGGCTGGTCCAGGAGCAAGGCCAGCAGGATGCCGCCGATCACGGTGATAGCCAGCACGCTGACGACGATTGTGAGCGTGTTCAGGATCGACTGCAGGAAGGCCGGGTTGGAATAGAAGAGCTTGTAGTTGGCGAAGCCGACGAACCCATCGCGGATCGGATTGAGCGGGTTGTACTGGAGGAACGAGAACCAGAGCGTGAAGACCAGCGGCACGATCATCCAGATGAACAGCAGGATCACCGATGGCGCCATCATGAAACGGGCAAGCGAACGGGTTTGCTGAGTAGCCATGACGGTCACCCTCCAAAGGTCAGCCAGATTTTCAGAGCCGTGCCAGTATTTTTCAGCTGCGAAGGTGGCCGCCCGAACTGGGTTTCGGGCGGCCGTTGCCGGTCATGATGCGCTACCGGCGTTCGGCACCGGGAGGAGCCTTACTTGATGTAGCCGCCTTCGGTCATCGCCGCGGTGGCTGCGTCCTGGGCCTGCTTCAGCGCGTCGTCGACGCTCGACTGGCCGGCGAGGGCTGCCGAGAAGAGCTGGCCGACGGTGGTGCCGAGGCCCTGGAATTCAGGGATGGCGACAAACTGCACGCCGACATAGGGCACCGGCTTGACGGTCGGATGCGTCGGGTCGGCAGCGTTGATGGAGTCCAGCGTCATCTTCGCGAACGGCGCCGCCTTCTGGTACTCCGGATTGTTGTAGAGCGAGGTTCGCGTTCCCGGCGGAACGTTGGCCCAGCCTTCCTTCGAAGCGACCAGCTCGAGATAGCCTTTCGACGTCGCCCAGGAGACGAACTTCTGCGCCGCATCCGCCTTCTGCGTGCCGGCGGGGATAGCCAGCGACCAGGCCCAGAGCCAGTTGCCGCGCTTGCCGAGACCGGTATCGGGGGCCAGCGCGTAGCCGACCTTGTCGGCGACCTTGGAGGCCTTCGGATCGGAGACGAAGGAAGCGGCGACGGTGGCATCGATCCACATGCCGCACTTGCCCTGCTGGAAGAGCGCCAGGTTCTCGTTGAAGCCGTTGGATGAAGCGCCCTCCGGGCCGTCGGCCTTCATCAGTTCGACATAGAACTGCAGCGTGTTCTTCCATTCCGGCTGATCGAATTGCGGCTTCCAGTTCTCGTCGAACCAGCGGGCGCCGAAGGAGTTCGACATGGCGGTCAGGAAGGCCATGTTCTCGCCCCAGCCGGCCTTGCCGCGCAGGCAGATGCCGTTCACGCCGTTGGCGCGGTCGGTCATCTTGTCAGCGGCTTGCTTGATGAAGTCCCAAGTCGGGGCGTCGGGCATCTTCAGCCCGGCCTTCTCCATCAGGTCCTTGCGATACATGACGAAGGAGCTCTCGCCGTAGAAGGGCGCCGCATAGAGCTTGCCGTCGACCGAGAGGCCGCCGGCGATGGCCGGGATGATGTCCTTGACGTCGTAATCGTCGCCGAGCTTGTCGAGCGGCAAGAGCCAGTTCTGCTTGGCCCAGATCGGAACCTCATAGGTGCCGATGGTCATGACGTCGTACTGGCCACCCTTGGTGGCGATGTCGGTGGTCACGCGCTCGCGCAGCACGTTCTCTTCGAGCGTGACCCAGTTGAGCTGGATGTCAGGGTTCTTCTTGGTGAAGTCGTCGGTCAGCGTCTGCATGCGGACCATATCGCCGTTGTTGACGGTGGCGATGGTGATGGATTCGGCATGCGCGGCGAAAGCGAAGGCGCTGGCCGATAACAGGCCAAGGGTGAGCGTGCGAAGTTTCATCAAAATTCCTCCCTAAAACCAAGTTGAGCATTTGCCTTGGCTTTGGGCAATTACTCACTTAGCGTGAATTATGTCAAGCCGGAATCGATGCTGCATCGCAGCACAAATCGACGCCGCGCGGCCCGGAGGGGCGCTGGGCGAGGTCTGACTTGATGTCGGGAACTTTACTGGGAGGCGATCTCGGAGAGGATCCAGTCGCGGAAGGCACGGATCTTCGGCACGTTGCGCCGCGCCGTGGGATAAACCAGCCAATAGGCATGCCCGTCGTCGCCGACCAGGTCGAAGGGCTGGATCAGGCGGCCGTCGGCGAATTCGTTCTGGAACAACGCCTTGGTGACGATCGCCACGCCTTGCCCCGCAATCGCGGCATTCGCCTCGTAGGCCTGCGCACCCATGCTGGTGCCAGGCCGGCTGGCGAGTTCTTCCGTCGGCAGGCCGGCGAGCGCGAACCATTCCTTCCACCAGATGTCGCCTGGATCGAGGATCGGCAGCTTCAACAGATCGGCCGGCTCCTTGACGCCGCCGATGCTGGCCGCGAGCTTCGGGCTCAGCACCGGTGTGAAGTCGGCCTTGAACAGCATGTGGGTTTCCACTCCCGGCCAGTTGCCGCCGCCGGAACGGATGGCGATGTCGATGTCCTCGCGGGCAAAATCGACGACCCGGTTCGAGGTGTCGACGCGCACCGCCAGCGAGGGATGCGCAACCTGGAACGAGCCCAGATGCTGCGCCAGCCAGTTCGAGGCGAAGGTGAGCAAGGTGGAGACGCAGAGCACGCCGTCGGCGCCGGCTCGGGCCGCCGCATAGGCGCCGCTCAGCAGCGCGAACGCCTCGCTGACGGCCGGTGCCAGGCGCTGTCCGGGTTCGGTCAGTTCGATCTGCTTGGGCCGGCGCAGGAACAGGGGCGCGCCGATGCGCTCCTCGAGCAACTTGATCTGATAGCTCGCGGCGGCCTGAGTCATGCCGAGCTCCTCGGCGGCCTTGGTGAAGGAGAGGTGCCTCGCCACCGCCTCGAACACCCGGATCGCCTGCAGCGGCGGGAGCTGGACATTCTGCCGGGCGGTGAGTTCGGGCATAAGGCCTCTTTATGGGTCATGATCGACGTTTGATTGGAAGCAATGGCCAATCGAGCCGATATCTGAGGTCGACGATCCGTCCAATTCAAGTCTAGCGGAGGCTGACGACCATGACCACGCTTCAGGAAAAGCTCGTTTCGATCCCTGCGAATGGCTGGTTTTCCGCGCTGACGCGCGAGTTTTCACGATTTTCGCGCCGCAGGCGCGGATATATCGACGTCAGGGAACTGTCGCCGCATCTGCAGCGGGACATGGGCTTTCTCGACGGCAACGATCCGCTCGGGCGCCACAAGTAGCCAGCTCTCTTTTATCAGCGATCAGCTCCCGAGCAAGGCCGCCGCCGTGCGCTCATCGGTGATGAGGCCGTTGACCAGCCGCCGGTTCACGGCGGCCAGGATACCCGGCAGCTTGCGCTCGCCCATGGCGAGCGCAATGACCAGGGACTTCTCGCGCGAAGGCAGCGCGGCCGACGACACCCGGTCGTTGGTGATGCCCTCGATCATGCGACCCTCGCGATCGAACACCCAGCCGACGATCTCGGCGACGCCGCCGGCCTTCTGCAGCGCCTTCAGTTCCGTTTCGGAAATGAAACCGTCCTCATAGAGCGGCGCTTTCGGGCCGAGATCGCCGATGCCGACGAAGGTGACGTCGGCCTCCGCCGCCAGCGCCAGCGTCGGCTGGATCATCGGCTGGTTGAGCAGCATCTCGCGCTCTTCCGGCGAGGAGGCGATGACCGGCAGCGGCATCGGAAAGGAGCGCGCCTTGACGCGGTCGGCCATGGTGAAGATGACGTTGTAGAAGGCCGCCGAACCGTCCGGCGAGATGTTGCCGGTCAGCGACACGACCTTGTGCTGCGGGCACTCCATCGGCGGAAGCTGCTCGATTGCCGCCTTCAGCGTGCGGCCGGTGCCGATCGCCATGACGATGGGCGTCGGCGAGCGCAGCCGCCGTTCGATCTCGGCGGCGGCCGCCTCGGCGACGCCGATCGTGGTCGAGGACGAGGTCGGATCGCTCGGCACCACCTCGACCAGATCGAGCGCAAAGCGTGATTTGAGCCGTGCAGCGAGGTCGAGGCAGTTGGCGATCGGATGATCGACCCTGACCTTGATCAGCCCTTCGGAGACGGCCAGCGACACGAGACGCTGTGCCGTCTGCCTGGAAATACCCAGCGTCGCGGCGATCTGGTCCTGCGTGTTGCCGGCAACATAATAGAGCCAGCCGGCGCGCGCGGCGTCGTCCAACCTTGTGCTGCCGGCTTCCTGTCGCGCGTTCACGTCCGCCTCCCCGAAACTGCGCATAGCTTACAGCGAATGCAGCCATGCGCAATTGTCTATTGAAAGAGCATTTGCTTGCCTGAAATTGCAGCGGCCGCGGGAGACGTTCCTCCGCATAGGGCCGTCAAAACGGCAGGCGCGCGTTCTCCTTGACCTCCTTGAGGACGAAGAAGGTGCGTATCTGCCTGACGCCCGGCAGCGTGATCAGCTTCTGCCCGTGCAGCTTGTTGAAATCCGCCATGTCGCGGACGCGGATCTTCAGCAGGTAGTCGAAGTCGCCGGCCACCAGATTGCAATCGAGCACGTCCTTCATGGTCAGCACCGCTTTCTCGAAGGCGGCGAAACTCTCCGGCGTCGAGCGGTCGAGAACGACGCCGACCATGACCAGCGTTCCCAGCCCCACGGCGGCCGGCGAAACCTCCGCCCTGACGCCGGTGACATAGCCCTCCTCGAAGAGCCGCTGGGTACGCCGATGGCATGTCGCGGGGCTGACATTCACGCGCACGGCGAGTTCGGCATTGGTGAGCCGGCCTTCCGCCTGAAGCGCGCGCAAAATCCTGACGTCGACGCGATCGAGAGTCGTTGTGAAAGATTCTTCCAAAATTTGGCTGCCAAATGATCGAATGCTGCGAAATCTGTATCACGGCATAGCTGGCAAGCAAAGGAGCCCTTGAAGATTGAGAGCACCTTTCGCGAGCTTTTGCTTATCTTTCCAAATGTCATTTTTCGGAGCCTGGTCGATGTCGCTGCTGGAGAAATTCGAACGCTACAAGCTCACTTTCGGCCCGACGCCGATCGAGCATCTGCCGCGGCTGACCGCGGCGCTTGGCGGCAAGGTGCAGGTCTATGCCAAGCGCGACGACTGCAATTCCGGCCTGGCGATGGGCGGCAACAAGCTGCGCAAGCTCGAATATATCGTGCCGGACGCGATCGCCTCGGGCGCCGACACGCTGGTGTCGATCGGCGGCGTTCAGTCCAATCACACGCGAATGGTAGCGGCGACGGCCGCCAAGCTCGGGATGAAGTGCGTCGTCATCCAGGAGAAGTGGGTGCCGCACTACGACGCCGTCTATGATCGCGTCGGCAATATCCTGATGACGCGCCTGATGGGCGCCGACAGCCGGCTGGTCGATGACGGTTTCGACATCGGCATCCGCAAGAGCTGGGAGGACGCCATCCAGTCGGTGAAGGACGCCGGCGGCAAGCCCTATCCGATTCCGGCGGGCGCCTCGGTGCACAAATATGGCGCGCTGGGCTATATCGGCTTCGCCGAGGAAGTGGCGCAACAGGAAGCGGAACTCGGCTTCAAGTTCGACTATATCATCGTGTGCGTCGTTACCGGGTCTACCCAGGCCGGCATGATCGTCGGCTTCGCCGCGCAGGACCGGGCGGATCGCGTGATCGGCATCGACGCCTCAGGGACGCTCGAGCAGACCCGCGCCCAGGTGCGTCAGATCGTCGACAACGCCGCCGAACTGGTCAGCCTCGGCCGCAAGGTCCGCGAAGACGAAATCGTCATCAATCCCGACTACGCCTATCCGGCCTACGGTGTGCCATCGGAGGAAACCAACGAGGCGATCCGGCTTGCGGCGCGCACCGAGGCCATGATCACCGACCCTGTCTATGAAGGAAAATCGATGCAGGGCCTCATCGATCTCACACGCCAGGGCTTCTTCCCGGCAGGTTCGAAAGTGCTCTACGCCCATCTCGGCGGCGCGCCGGCACTCAACGGCTACAGCTACTATTACCGGGAAGGCTGACCGGCCGATCTGAGTCACCAAGCCAGTTCCAGCATCAAGGCGCTTCCAGCCCGCCAATCGACGGCAGGGCGGTTTATCTCGGTGGCGAAACCCATTAAGGGGATCGGCAAAGGAGCCTTGCATGACGCCGAGAGCGGTTTTCTGGGATATGGACGGCACGCTGGTCGACAGCGAGCCGCTGCACGAGGCGGCGCTGATCGCCGCGCTGCGCAGCGTCGGCATCGCGCCGCCGACCAACCTGCATGAGCGCGTGCTCGGCATCGCCGCCTGGCCGGTGTACGAGATGCTGCGCGACGAGTTCGGCCTCGACCTGCCCTTCGACGACTGGATCGTGCGCAAATACGACCACTACCTGCCATTGGCCGAAACGCTGAGGCCACGGTCGGGCGCGATCGAAGTGTTCCACGAATTGCGGGCGCAGGGAATCGAGCAGGCCGTGGTGTCCAATTCCGACCGGCTGATCGTCGACGCCAATCTCAGCGCGGTCGGTCTCGTCTATCCCGGCATGCATACGGTGAGCCGCAACGACGTGCGCCAAGGCAAGCCGCATGCGGAGCCCTTCCTGCGCGCCGCCTACCTCGCCGGTGTCGATCCGGCGGATGCGGTCGCCGTCGACGACAGCCATACCGGCGCCATGGCGGGACTTGCGGCGGGAATGAAGACGATCTTCTGGCCGGAGGCGCCGATGGAAGGGCCCCCCGGCGCCATCGTCATCAACAGCGCCGAAGAGCTGCGAGCCGAACTCGGACTCTGAACGAGTCGCAAGGTCGCTACCGCCCCTCATCCGCCCTTCGGGCACCTTCTCCCCGTATGGTGACGGGAGAAGCAAGAAGCTTCAATTCCGGTAGGCGGGCTCCTCCTCGTCGAGGATCGCCTTCAGCTCGGAAAGATGGCGCTCGGCCTGGCCGGGATAGTCGTCCATCTCGCTGGCCGTCTTTTCCGCGATCTCGTCGGAGAGCCTGCGCAACGGGCGGCCGGTCCACAGCGCCTTGATGTAGGTCTCGGCGGCGCGCTCGAAATAGAACATGCGGTTGAAGGTGTCGGCGACAGTGTCGCCGATGACCATCACGCCGTGATTGCCCATGACCATCACCTTGACCTTTGGGTCGTTGAGAAGCTGCGAGCAGCGCTCGCCCTCTTCCTCGAAAGCCAGCCCGCCATAGTTGGCATCGACGACATGGCGATTGAAGAACATCGCCGAGTTCTGGTCGATCGGCGGCAGCGTCGAGTCAGCCAGCGAGGCAAGAACCGTAGCGTGGATCGAATGCACATGCATGACGCAGCGCGCATGCGGCACGTTGCGATGAATGGCGCCGTGCAGGCCCCACGCGGTCGGGTCCGGGGCGTTGGGGCCGGACAGCGTGTCGGGGTCGCTGGCGTCGATCAGGAGCAGGTCGCTCGCCTTGATGCGCGAGAAATGTACCTGGTTCGGGTTCATCAGGAACTTGGTGCCGTCCTCGTTGACGGACAGCGAGAAGTGATTGGCCACCGCCTCATGCATGTTCAGGCGCGCGGTCCAGCGGAAGGCGGCCGCGAGATCGACACGCTCTTCGTAGTAAGGCAGGTTGGTCTTCTGCAGGCGGGCAAGGCTCATCGCAAATCCTCCGGTGTCCCGGAGCATGCCGTGCAAGGCGGTGGCCAGCAACCGCAAACTGGTGGGTCAGGCCGTCACGCAGTTCGGTGTCCGAAGACGCTGGCTGCTTCCAATAGTCATTTTACGCAGTTCCGGACGGAAAACCGCTGTGCATTTTTTCCGGGATCGCTCCAAGCCGCGCCGATTGCAGCCCGCCATGCTCGACAATGAAGTCGATCACCTCCTGCAAGCCCTTGCCGCGCGATAGATCGGTGAAGGCGAACGGCCGTTTGCCGCGCATGCGGGCGGCATCCGCCTCCATCACGTCGAGGTTGACGTTCACATAGGGCGCGAGGTCGCTCTTGTTGATGATGAGGAAATCGGAGCGGGTGATGGCCGGGCCGCCCTTGCGCGGGATCTCCTCACCCTGGCAGACCGAGATGACGTAAAGCGTCAGGTCGGCGAGATCCGGCGAGAAGGTGGCGGCGAGATTGTCGCCGCCGGATTCGATGAAAACAATGTCGAGGCCGGGGAACTTCTTGTTCAGCTCGGCGATGGCCCGCAGGTTGATCGAGGCGTCCTCACGAATGGCCGTATGCGGACAGCCGCCGGTCTCGACGCCGACGATGCGATCCTCCGGCAGAGCCTGCAGGCGCGCCAGCATCATGGCGTCCTCCTTGGTGTAGATGTCGTTGGTGACGACGGCGATCGAGAACTGGTCGCGCAGAGCTTTGCAGAGCTTTTCGGTCAGCGTCGTCTTGCCGGAACCGACGGGGCCGCCGATGCCGATGCGAAGGGGACCGTTGGGCTGGCTCATGCCGGAAACTCCGTGATGGCGAGAACCGCGAAGCCTGCCCCGATCAGCAGGCAGAGCGGCGAATAAAGGCGCTGGTCGAGCCGGGCGAAAGGCTGCTCCGGCGCAAGCCGGCGCCACCAGGGCGTGAAGCCGGCTATGCCGCGGCCGAGGAAGACGAGGCCGATGAGCAAGGCGGTGGTGGCGAGCCCCTCTCTCGGAAAGGGCGTGGCGAATAGACCTGCGAGCGCCAGCGGCCAGAGCGTAGCAAGCGCAAGGCAAGCGGCAACCGCGAAGCTCGCCACGGGCGACGGCATCTCGTCGACGCCGCGAAAGCCGACGACGGCACGGGCGCAGGATTTGGCGTCCGTGCCCGGCCAGATGCCGCCGAGGCCCCAATAGACATGCAGCGTGGTGATCAGAAGCAGAACCAAGGAGATGATCAAGGCAAGGATGATCATGAGCGGAACAGTCGCGAATATTGGGTTTCGTGCTGCATGGCCATGATGTCCGACACGAAGGCCGAGCCGCCGAGATCGTCAAGCGAGGACCTCGCCGCGCGGGTCGCCGTCGCAAGTGCCAAAGGCTCGAAGCCGGCCAACAATGATGTGGCATCAACCTGACCGAGGACGCCGAGCCGGATCGCGGCCTGCAGGAGATTGGAGAAGAACGCCTGCAGAAAGGCGGAAAGCGCCTCGGCAAGGCCGATGCCATGGCTGCCGGCAACGGCGCCGACCGCAACGCAATAGGGACAGTCGCTCGGCAGGCGTTCCAGCGCCGGGCATGGCCATGCGGATGCGGCCTTGAGAAAGGCCGCGCCCTGCAGCATGGTTTCGAGGTGGCGCTCCTTTGAACCGGCAAGCGCCTCTGCAAGCGTGGCAAGCTCCGCCAGATCGCCGCCGTCCCGCGCCCGCCGCCAGCTTTCGGCGAACAGCACCGCATCGTTCCAACCGGAGCCCATCTCGACCAGCGTCTCCAGCCAGCCGGCAAGATCGTCGCGATCTGAGATCAGCCCGTCATGCACGGCGCGCTCGATACCATGGCTGTAGGAATAGCCCCCGACCGGAAAGGACGGCGACAGCCAGGCCATCAGCCGCAGCAGCGCTATGCCGGACGGCTGCTCAGTCATGGTGATGGTGATCATGACCATGCTCATGGCGGTCATGACCGTGATGATGGTGATGATGGTCATGCGCGTGGCCGCCATGGTCGTGACCATGTCCGGAATAGGCGCCGCGTACCGGACTGAACGGCTCGGACACTTCGCGCACCACAGCGCCAAGCCCTTCCAGCATCGCTTTGATGACATGGTCGCGCAGGATGAGGATGCGGTCCTCCTCGATCGCCGCTGCGAGATGGCGATTGCCGATATGCCAGGCGAGTTCGGTCAGATGCACGGCGTCGCGGGCGCGGACGTCGTAGACCTCTTCCGGCGCGGCGATAATCTCGAGCTGCCGGCCGTCCTCCAGCACCAGCCGGTCGCCATTGTTGAGCGCCACCGGTTCGGGCAGATCGACCAACACCTTGCTGCCAGTTGCCGTTTCGATGGCGCGGCGGCGCAGATGCCGCTCGTCATGCGCCAGCACGGCCTGGTCATAGGGTGCCACCGCTTCCGCCGCCCCGGCGGATAACACCCGGACGGCGCGCGGGAATTTGGTGAAATCGGTGGTGATGTTGAGCTTCATTTCATGGCTCCGCCATTAGCCTGCGATCTTGCACGAGCGGGTCGCGACAGCACGCGATCAAAATAGGCCTTGACCCGTTCGGATTCGATCGGGAATCGACCGGCGCGTGCCCAACCGCCCATGTCGCCGAGCAGGACATCGACGGCCGAGAAGCGGTCGCCAAGCGCGAACGGCTTGTCGCCAAGCCGCCGATTCAGCGCCTTCACCTCGGAAGCGAAATCATGGGCCGCGGCCGGGCCGACATCGACCCGCAGCTCCTTGGGCAAGATGAAGCGGTGACGCAGCTTGTTCCACAACGGCGCCTCGAATTCCGACTGGGCAAAATGCATCCAGGAATCCATCTCGGCGCGGCCGGCGAGACCGGGACCGGCGCCCATGCCCTTTTCCGCATGCTTGTCCGCCAGATAGACGCAGATCGCCGCCGAATCCGTGATCCTCAGATCGCCGTCGATCAGGATCGGCACCTTGCCGGAAGGATTGAGCGCAAAGGCCTCCGGCGAGCGCAGCTTGACCTCGACGAACTCGTAGGGCTGACCGAGTTCCTCGAGCATCCACAGCACACGGCTGACCCGTGAGCCTCGCGATCCGACAGCTTTGTACATTGTTGAATCTTTGCCTTTTTCCGGACCCTAGACCATCCCAGCCGTCAGACCAATGGCGGTCAAATGAAGATGTCGAAGAGCCGCAGATGGACCAAATCGAACAGCGTTAGAACAGGAAATACCGCTGCGCCATCGGCAGCACCGTCGCCGGCTCGCAGGTCAGCAGCTCGCCGTCGGCGCGGACCTCATAGGTTTCCGGGTCGACCTCGACATGCGGCGTGGCGTCGTTCAGCACCATCGAACGCTTGCCGATGCCGCCGCGCGTGTTCTCGACCGCGACCATGGCCTTCTCCACGCCCAGCCTGCCCTGCAGGCCGGCATCGAAGGCGGCCCTGGAGACGAAAGTCACCGAGGAGTTGGTCAGCGCCTTGCCATAGGCACCGAACATCGGCCGGTAATGCATCGGCTGCGGCGTCGGGATCGAGGCGTTGGGGTCGCCCATGGGTGCTGCGGCGATCGAGCCGCCGACCAGCACCATCTCCGGCTTGACGCCGAAGAAGGCGGGATTCCACAGCACGAGGTCGGCGCGCTTGCCCACCGTCACCGAGCCGATCTCCTTCGACAGGCCATGCGCGATGGCCGGGTTGATGGTGTATTTGGCGATGTAGCGGCGGACGCGGAAATTGTCGTTGTCGCCGGTTTCCTCAGGCAGCGCGCCGCGCTGGCGCTTCATCTTGTCGGCGGTCTGCCAGCAGCGGATCGCCACCTCGCCGACGCGGCCCATGGCCTGACTGTCGGAGGAGATGATCGAGAAGGCGCCGAGGTCGTGCAGTATGTCCTCGGCCGCGATCGTTTCCTTGCGGATGCGGCTTTCGGCAAAGGCGATGTCCTCGGGGATCGAGGGCGACAGATGGTGGCAGACCATCAGCATGTCGAGATGCTCGGCGAGGGTGTTCACCGTGTAGGGCCGGGTCGGATTGGTCGAGGACGGAATGACGTTGGGCAGGCCGCAGACCTTGATGATGTCGGGCGCATGTCCGCCGCCGGCGCCTTCGGTGTGGAAGGCATGGATGGTGCGACCCTGGATCGCCGCGACCGTATCCTCGACGAAGCCCGATTCGTTCAGCGTGTCGGTGTGGATCATCACCTGCACGTCATAGGCGTCGGCGACCGACAGGCAGCAGTCGATCGCGGCCGGCGTCGTGCCCCAGTCCTCATGCAGCTTCAGCGAGCAGGCGCCGGCAAGCACCATTTCCTCGAGCGCTGCCGGCCGGGAGGCATTGCCCTTGCCGGCCAAGCCGATGTTCATCGGGAAGGCGTCGAAGGACTGGATCATGCGCGCCATGTGCCAGGGACCCGGCGTGCAGGTGGTCGCCAAGGTGCCATGCGCAGGACCGGTGCCGCCGCCGAGCATCGTCGTGATGCCGCTCATCAGCGCTTCCTCGATCTGCTGCGGGCAGATGAAGTGGATATGCGCGTCGAAGCCACCGGCGGTCAGGATCTTGCCCTCGCCGGCGATGATCTCGGTGCCGGGACCGATGATGATGGTGACGCCGGCTTGGGTGTCCGGATTGCCGGCCTTGCCGATGGCCGCGATGCGCCCGTCCTTCAGCCCTATGTCGGCCTTGACGATGCCGGCCAGCGCATCGACGACCAGTGCGTTGGTGATCACGGTGTCGACCGCGCCCTCAGCCCGCGCGGCCTGGCTCTGGCCCATGCCGTCGCGGATGACCTTGCCGCCACCGAACTTCACCTCCTCGCCATGCACGGTGAAGTCCTCCTCGACCGCGATGAAGAGTTCGGTGTCGGCCAGCCGTACCTTGTCGCCGACGGTCGGGCCGTACATCTGCGCATAGGCGGCGCGGCTAATTCTGGCCATCAGCGATTGCTCCCGAAATGAAGTTCGATCGAATTTGGGCCGCACATTGTCGCCATCCAATGGTCACGCAATGACCCGCTCGGCGACACTTTGCGTACCCATTTGGCGGTTGAGGTGGCCGAGTCAGCCCAAAACAACCGTTTGCCCAACCGATGGAAGGAATATCCATGCGCAAGACGATACTCTTGGCCGCGGCCGCCACCCTGATGCTGGCGGGCGCTGCAAACGCTCAGCAACAGCCGACCCCGCAACCCCGCCCAGCGCCGGCTGAGCCGGCCACGCCGAAGGCCCAGCCGGGCGTGCCATCCATCCAGAGCGTCAGCATCGTCGACATCACCGAACTGCCCAAGGACACGCAGACCCAGGTCAACCAGATCGTCGCGCAGCGCGGCGACGCCGGCCTGCAGACATTGCGCAAGTCGATCGACGCCACGCCCAAGGTGAAGTCCGCGCTGGAAGCCAAGGGCATCACGTCGGCGCAGGTGATCGCCGCCAGCATGCAGCCGAACGGGGCGCTGACCCTGATCACCAAGAAGGCGAGCTGATCGCGCGCCGGGGCGGGTCGGATTTCGGCCCGCCCGTCCAACGACGCAAGGAACCTTCGCCCGAGAGGAATCGTTTTGCTTTTTTCGCGCCAGCTCGCGCCCCGCAACGAACCCTGTCAGGAGCGGACGATGGCGATCAGCCCGTTCAAGAGCCGACCTTTTATCGCCGCGACCTTCGTCGCGGCACTCGCGACACCTGCCTTCGCGCAGGGCCCGGAAAGCACCGAGACCGTCAACAGGATCGTCGGCTCCGCCGTCAACCAGGAAGAGGCCAGCACGAACGCCGAGATCGGAAAAGTCAGCTCGGCGATCGACCGGACGCGCGAGAACATCAGCGCGGTGCGCAAGACGTCCAAGCTCGACAAGGTCGATATCGTGTTCCTGACCGACGCCGCGCGCAGCGAAGGCGGTCCGCCGCCGGCGATCGAGAGCAAGGTACGGCAGCACAAGGACGACGTCGCGCAACTGCGCCAGGAGATCGAGGCGAACGCGCTGCTGTTCAACGCCATCGATTCCCGCCGCGTGCTGACCGAGGATGTCCTCGCCGTCGAATTCGACGATCCCGGCAAGATCGTCATCTACGCGGCTGCCAAGCCGGCGAAGTGATCGAAGCATCGGGGCAGACCTCACAGCTTGCCCATCACCTTCTGCTGAAATCCGAAGACCTCGCGCTTACCGCCGAGCGGCACCAGCGTCACGTCGCGCTCCTGCCCAGGCTCGAAGCGCATGGCCGTGCCGGCGGCGATGTCGAGCCGCATGCCGCGCGCGCGTTCGCGAGCGAACTTCAGGCCTGCGTTGGTCTCGAAGAAATGATAGTGGCTGCCGACCTGGATCGGCCGATCACCGCTGTTGGCGACTTTCAGCGTGACCGTCGGCAGGCCCTTGTTGAGCTCGATCTCGCCTTCTGCCGTGACGACTTCGCCGGGGATCATCACGAACCTCACAGCACGCCGAAGGCGAGGCCAATGCCGACCGCCGCGCAGGAGGCACCGGCGGCGCGGGTCAGGCCACGAAACCGCGTCCCGAGCCCGAGTGCTGCCGTGATGCCGACGGCGTGCAGAAGCGCCGTCGCAACGGCGAAGCCGGCCACGTATTCGAGGCCGGCTGCTGTCTCCGGCACTTCGGTGCCGTGCGCATGGCCATGGAAGAGAGCAAATAGGCCGATGATCGCGACACCTGCCGAGACCGGCAGGTCTACCGCCAGAGCCACAAGCAGGCCGAGCGCCACGACGGAGGCGAGAATGCCCGGCTCGACGAAGGGAACCGGCACCTGCAGCATTCCGAGCGCGGCGCCGGCCAGCATGACGCCGACGAAGGCAAGCGGCCATGCCCAAACTGCCCTGCCGCCTTTCAGCGCTGCCCACAGGCCGACGGCGATCATCACCGCCACATGGTCGAGGCCGGACATCGGATGCTCAAAGCCGGCGGTGAAAGAGGAGGTGGTGCCGATTCCGACATGGGCATAGGCGGGCATCACGGCTGCCACGAGCAGGATGGCTGCAAGCGTGGTGCGTATCGTCGAACCGAAGATCATCATAGCCTTCCTTCTGAACGTTTTCGGGTCAGGCGGCCTTGGCGGGGCCGCAGCCCTCGGCCTTGAGCACGCGTCTGGTCGAGGCCGGATATTTCTCCAGTTTTGCCGCCGGCCGGATCGGCCGGGGCGAGAAATTGCCGCCGCAGTTCGGGCAGACGCCCCCCAGCACATTCTGGGCACAGTCGGCGCAGAAAGTGCATTCGAAGGTGCAGATCACGGCGTCCGTGGCATCGGGTGCCAAGTCCTTGTCGCAGCATTCGCAGTTAGGCCTGAGCTCCAGCATTGCGCTTCTCCTCACCTGATCGGTTCGTGAACTGTCACCAGCTTGGTGCCGTCGGGAAACGTCGCCTCGACCTGGACGTCGTGGATCATCTCGGCAATGCCGTCCATGACCTGTGCGCGGGTGACGACATGGGCGCCGGCTTCCATCAGCTCGGCCACGGGGCGGCCGTCGCGGGCGCCCTCGACGACGAAGTCGGTGATTAAAGCAATCGCCTCGGGGTGGTTGAGCTTGACGCCGCGTTCCAGCCGCTTGCGCGCCACGATCGCCGCCATGGCGATGAGCAGCTTGTCCTTTTCACGCGGCGTCAAATTCATGCGTCTTTCCAGTATTCAAAACCAAACCATTCGAGGTCAGAGTGACCATAATTTGGGCAGGCCAGCCTGCCCGTTGAGCAGCTCGATGAGCGGTACCAGCCGCTTGCGGAGCCGGTAGCCATCGCCGGCGGCAAGCCTCGCAAGAAGCTTGCCAGATCGGCCGACGCTCCAGAAACTGGCGCCGCCCCGGTCTGCAATGATCGTGCGTGCCGGCTCGAGGAGCATCTCGGCGCGCGGTGAGACCAGGAGCAGCGTCGCAATGGCCACCGCCCCGCCAGCCACCGCCGGGTGCTGAAGCCTGGCCGCTATCTCAGGTTCGATGCGGAAATCTTCGGCATGGACCAGGGCGCCTTCCTGGCGGATCCGCCAACGGTCATGGAAGCTGCCGGCAATCATGCGCTCGCCCATGGCGAGCCGGCCGAAAAGCGTGGCCTCCAGCAGCAGCGCTTCGGCGCCGGCGGCGAGCTCGACATCCAGCGTGCGGGCGAAGGCCGCGCGGTCGAAGACGATTGTCTCCTGCGGCAGCCAGGCGAGGCGGCCACCAGCGCCGACGCCGAGATCGACGCGGGTCTCGGCCCGGTCCGAGGCCGCCCGATAGACCTTCTCGCACGCCTGGGTGGTAATGGAGACCGACGCGCCGGCATCGACCTTCACCTCCCAGGCCAGCCGGTCGCCGCCGGTCAGCCCGCCGGCGGTGTTGATCAGCACGGCCTCCAGCGGATCACCCCGCACGGCGGGCATGCGGATCTTGGCCGATCCGTCCTGATAAAGCCGTTGAAGACGCGTGCGGCCGCCGGCTCTGCCGCAGAAAAGCCTGGCTCGCCCGGCAACCCGTTGAGTGGCCGGCGTCGGGTTCGCGGTCAAGCGAGGCAAGCTATCGTCGATCATGTCCACGGCGCCAACGTTAAGCACTCCGGCCGCTTTGTCGATATAGAGCTTGTTGCTTGACATTGTTTCGGTTTCTATAGAGGGAAGCCACCCTGGAGCGTCACGCGGTGCCTGGCGAGGTAGAAGGCGACGACGTTCGCAGATCCGGGATCAAAGGGCGCTGATCCGTTGGCGTCGGGAAACGACAGGGGAAGGAACCGAATGGCTGACCAGCTGGCGACCGAAATCATCGAGAAGATCAAGGCTCATGCCGAGACCGGGGGCGAGGAAATCACCACCAGCACCGACCTCAACACGCTGGGAATCCATTCGCTGGAGCTCACCGAGATCATCTTCGATCTCGAGGAGAAATACGGCATCGAGATCGAGATGAACACGGTCGATGCCTGGAGCAACCTGAAGAACGTCGGCGACATGGTCGAGGCGGTTCGCGCGCTGATCGCGAAAAAAGCCTGACTGCATGCTGAAACGCGTCGTCATCACCGGCATTGGCGGGATATGCGGGCTCGGCAACGATGTGCCCGCCATCTGGAACGAAATGCGCGCCGGCCGCTCGGCGATCGGCACGATCGAGAATCCGTTCCTGCATGATTTGAAGGTGAAGGTCGGCTGCGAAGTCAAGACGTTGCCGGACCACGGCATCGACCGCAAGCAACTGGTGTCGATGGACCGCTTCAGCCTGCTGGCGGTGATCGCCGCCCGGGAAGCCATGCGGCAGTCCGGCTTGGCGGCGCATGCCGACAACACCTACCGGATGGGTGCCGTCGTCGGCGTCGGCGTCGCCGGCTTCGAGACCATCGAGGAGAATTATCGCGCGATCCTGGTGGATGGGCGCAGCCGCGCCGCCATCTTCACCGTGCCGAAGGTGATGCCGGGTGCGGCAGCCGGCCAGGTCAGCATGAATCTCGGCCTGCGCGGCCCGGTGTTCGGCGTCACCTCGGCCTGCTCGTCGGCCAATCACGCCATCGCCAGCGCCGTCGACCAGATCAGGCTCGGCCGCGCCGACGTGATGGTCGCCGGCGGCACCGAGGCGCCGCTGGTGTGGGGCGTGCTCAAGGGCTGGGAAGCGCTCAGAGTGCTTTCGCCCGATACGTGCCGGCCCTTCTCGGCCGACCGCCAGGGCCTGTCGCTCGGCGAAGGCGCCGGCATGGCGGTGCTGGAAAGCTACGATCACGCCACGGCGCGCGGTGCCACCATCCTGGCCGAGATCGCCGGCACCGGCCTGTCGGCCGACGCCTCCGACATCGTCGCGCCGACCGTCGAGGGACCGGAGGCGGCGATGCGGTTTTGCCTGGCGGATGCCGGGCTCAATCCGGAAGATATCGACTATCTCAACGCGCACGGCACCGGCACCAAGGCCAATGACCAGATCGAGACGGCGGCGATCAAGCGCGTCTTCGGCGAGCACACGCGCGGACTCTCGGTCTCTTCGACAAAGTCCATGCACGCGCACTGCCTCGGCGCGTCGGGCGGGCTGGAGATGATCGCCTGCATCATGGCCATCCGCGACGGGGTCGTGCCGCCGACGGCGAATTTCCGCGAGCCCGACCCCGACTGCGATCTCGACGTGACGCCGAACACGGCGCGCGAGCGCAAGGTGCGTGCTGCGCTCAGCAACAGCTTCGCCTTCGGCGGCACCAATGCGGTGCTGGCCTTCAAGGCGGTCTGATACCGCCCAGCCGGGCTTCATTTTTGTGCATGTCATTTTCGCAAAACCCGCTGCACAGCTTTGCGCGACATGCGGTAGTTCCTTGCGATGCTGCCCCGCGCCTCTCCGCGCAAGCTGGAGCCTTCGATGACCGACCTGTCCGCATTCCCGATCGCCCAGCGCTGGCCGGGCAAGCATCCCGACCGCATCCAGCTCTATTCATGGCCGACACCGAACGGCGTGAAGATCTCGATCGCGCTGGAGGAGATCGGGCTGCCTTACGAGGCGCATCCGGTCAACATCGGCAAGAATGAGAGCTGGACGCCGGAATTCCTGTCGCTCAACCCGAACGGCAAGATACCGGCCATGATCGACCCCGGCGGCCCCGGCGGCAGGCCGATCGGCCTGTTCGAATCGGGCGCCATCCTGCTCTACCTCAGCGACAAGACCGGCAAGCTCATTCCGGCCGACCCGATCCGGCGCTACGAGACAATCCAGTGGGTGTTCTTCCAGATGGCCTCGATCGGGCCGATCTTCGGGCAGGTCGGCTTTTTCAACAAATTCGCCGGGCGCGAGATCGCCGACAAGCGGCCGCTGGAACGCTACCGCGACGAGTCGCGGCGGCTGATCGGCGTGCTGGAGACGCGGCTGAAGGGCCGGCAATGGATCATGGATGACGACTACACGATTGCCGACGTGTCGACCCTCGGCTGGATGCGCAACCTGATCGGTTTCTACGAGGCGCGCGATCTCGTCGGCTTCGATGATTTTCCTGGTGTCGCTGCATGGCTGGAGCGCGGCCTCGCCCGACCCGCCGTGCAGAGAGGCCTGACCGTCCCGGCGCGAGGCTGAGAGCCGGTTTTACTTGGTCTTGGCCTTGGCACCGCCGCGGCCGAGCACGGAGGCTGCAAGGCGCGCAGTGGCGACCACCGCGCCGGTTGCAGCGCTTGCCACGGCCCGGATCGGTCCGGCCTTGCTCGCCGCCGGCTTGTGCGGCTTTGCCGGCTTCGCGGCGACCTTGTGCGTGGCGCCGGGCACTACCTTCTTGGGCGCCGCCTTGCCGAAGCTCGGCTTGGCGTCCTTGGAGCGCTCGGCAACCGCCGGGCCGGCGCCGGCCTTCGCCTGCGTCGCCCTGGACTGACTGGTCCTGCTTCTTGCAGGCGCGGGTTTTCTGGTCTTGGCTGCCATCGGACGGTTCCCTTTTTCTTATCGGCCATAACGGCCCGGAACTCTTAAGGTTCCCGCCCGAAAATATTGAAAATTGAGCGGGTTAACCAATAACCAGATCGGCTGCCCTGCGCCGTGCCAGCACCCGTTCGATGTTGGGCATGTCGTTGGAGGCGATCCAGGCGCGGGCGTCCTCGTCGGAGCGGCCGTGGCCGCGCCAGCGTTCCATCAGCCGGCGCTCTAGCTCGCCCCGCGCCACGTCGACGAAGATGGTGAAGTCGAACAACGGCGCCAGCCGCGACCACGGCTCCTCATCGAGCAGCAAGTAGTTTCCCTCGACCAGGATGAATTTGGTGTCGGCGGAAACGATCTCGGCGGCGGCGCGCGACAATTCCATGCTGCGGTCGAAGACCGGAATGGCAATGTCGGGCTCGCCGGAGCGGATGCGCTTCAACAGCGTCTCGAAGCCGGCGAAGTCGAAGGTCTCCGGCGCGCCCTTGCGCGAGCGCAGGCCGCGGCGGTTGAGAACGATGTCGTCATAGTGGAAGCCGTCCATCGGCACGACCTCGGATGTGCCTTCGGGCAGCAATTCATTGAGGTTCGCCGACAGCGTCGACTTGCCGGATCCCGGCGGCCCGGCGATGGCTACGATGAAGCGCTTGGCTTTGCCGGCACGCTTGAAGATGGCGGCTGCGATATGGGCGATTTCGGACATTCGGCGCCTTTCCGGAAGCGATTTCGGCCGCATCTTGGCGGCAGTCGGCGGAAATTTCAAACCTGCTCTTTGGTGATGGGATTCGATCGCTTGCGGGCCAGTCGGTGCCTTCGCGACTAGCTGGAGCGCCCATCCCTTCGTCATCCATGGGCGGATCAAGGAGCGTAGCAACGCAGCGCAGACCCGAGGATCCATTCCGTGACTTCGGATGTTCCGCCGCGATTCAGAATTCTGCGCCGTTGCGCCCTTCGGCGAAAGTCACGGCATGGATTCCAGGGTCTGCGCGACGGAGCTTCGCTCCTGCTTCGCCCTGGAATGACGACCTCAAGGCTGGCCCGAATGTTCAAGCCGGAGCCGAACGGCCGATACGCAGGAAGTCGCCGTCAAATGGCACCGCCTTCTCCGTGCCATCAGAGCCAAGGATGCGCATTCCCCCACTATCGGTTTCGATGCTCACCGGCGCCTCGGTATCGGCAGCCGGAACCACGCCTATGACATGGCGGAAGGAGACGCTGCGCCCTTCGTTCAGCGCGAAGGCCGTCGCCACGCCCTCATGCTTCAGCCAGTTGTCGCCGAGCGACGCGGCATGGCCGACCGCGGCACGGCCGTCCTCGATGCCGAGCACGCCGAGATGGCGGCCGCTCCAGGGCGCGTAGTCGCGCCCGCCATTGCTGAACCACAGCATCGTCACCGGCAGCTCGTCCGGGTTCTTCAGCACCAGCACCAGGTCCTGCTCGGCGCGGCGGGCGAGCGCCGTCCAGCCCGGTCCGCCGTGATCGGCCTCGACCAAAGTGATGAAATCCTCGCGCCGGTCCTCCATGCGGTAGTCGGTAAGATCGGTGGTGCCGCCGGCGGCGAGCGGGAACCGGGTCAGATCGGTGGCGCGGGCGGGATAGGCGAGCCGGAAACGGCCGCGCGCCGGATCGGGCTCGAGCGGGGTGGGCGGCGTCACCGCCAGGCGCTTCGGCGAGAAGCCGAGCCGCCCGCCGCCCCGCATCACGGTAATCGGATGATGCGCAACGGAGATGGCGCCGGAGCCGCCGGAAAAGACATGTTCCTGATAGAGGAACGGATTGCCGTCGCGAAGTGTGAAAATCTTGTCCACGCTGGCGCCCATTACCTTGCGCCGCAGGCGGAACACGGCCCGCCAGCCGTCGGCAATGGCGCCGTTCTCGACGACGTCCCACGCACTGTTGGCCGGCCAGCCATGCAGGGGTGCGGCCTCGACATCGCTGGTGGAAAACGGCGCGCAGAGGAAATCGCCCGAAAGCCGCACCGTGCCCTCAGGCAGGTTTTGCGGCAGCGTCTCGCGCGGCGCGCCGACCCAGGGCGCGCGGTGCAGCGGGTTGAGGACGTGGCCGTCGGCCTCGACCTCCATGGCGGCGATATGGCCTACCGTCAGATCGAGCGAAACCGAAATGCCCTTTGCACCGATCGTGACCGCGTCCATCGTTCTACCTCGAATCGTTCGGGGCGCCAGCAAAGCCTGCTGAGGGCGCTCGGCGCAAGCGAGGTGATTGGCAATTTGCATCATTGCTTGTCTAGCAGCGGTAGCGCGAGTCGATCACGGTCGACCGCCGGCGCTGCATGATCCCGGCCTCACCCAACGTCCGCCGCCCTTTACCGCTTATACTCCCGCACCGGCGACTTCGTGCCATCGGTGTAAGTCACCTGCACGGCCATCGAATTCACCTCGTCCTTGACCTTGAAGTAGGGCTGGTAGTCGGCGGGGATGGCGTAGGGGTCCTTCGCATCGCAGGGCGGCATGGCAAGCGTCTTGTCGAGCGCGGTGCCGTTCAGGCTGTAACGCACTTCCTTGATGGCGCAGCGGAAGGACAGCATCTGCGTGAAATAGACCAGCCCGTGGTTACCGCTGGCGTCGAAGGCGATCCATGAGGTCCAGAACTGGTCGAGGATCTGCTTGTTGCCCTGCTGCAGGGCCGTGTCCGGATCGAAGCGGATGTCGAACGGACCAGTCTCGCGGCCCCTGATGTCGAGATATTTTATCGCGATGCTGGTGGCCGCGGTGCTGTCGGGCAGCTCGAAACTGGGATTGGGCATCGGCTTGCCGGTGCGCTGGTCGTTCATCGCCATCAGCCCGGTGTCGGTGAACGGGCCGCTTTCGCCGAGCCGCCAGGAAATAGCGGTGGCCGGTTCTGGCAGCGAGATCGTCATCGACCAGCCGGCATTGGAGCGCGTCGGCGTCAGCGTCGGCCTGAAGCGTGACGGATCGAGCACGTCGCCGAGCGCGGCCAGCCGGGTCCGGCTGCGGTCCAGCCAGTCGGCCAACTGGGTCTGGTCGACAAAATATTTGAGCAGGCCGCCGTCTTTTTCATAGGAGACGAACTTGGTCAGCGCCTGCGCCTCGCTACGCTTGTCGGCCAGCGTCTGACTGCCCAGACGGTCCTCGGAGAATTCCTGCGCCTCGAGGAAATAGGCCGGCGCATAGTCCGGATTGGCCGATATGAAGGCGTTGAGCTTGTCGAGGCGCTGAGCGTCGTCGAACTGCAGGAAATGGACAAGCTTGATCGACGGCGCCTTGGCCTTCTCGGCCAAGGTGCCGAACACTTCGCGCGCGCCGGCCTTGCCGTCCTGGACGCGGAGCAGCGTGGCAAAGCGCGTGTAGGGGTCGATGGCGTCGACGTCGAAGCCGGCAAAGGCGAGGTAGGAGCGGCGGGCGTTCAGCATATCGCCGGCCAGCTCATAGACGCGGGCGTTGTGGTAGAACTCGTCGGGGCGTTTGGGGTCGGCGATCGCGCCGCCCTGGGCGGACAGCTGGGCGAAGCCCTTGGCTATTGCGTCGATGGACGCGGCGATCTGCTCGGTCGTCGCCTGCAGCTTGTCGGCCTGGGCCTGCTGCTGCTTCTGCCCGGCAGCCAGGGTGTCGGCGGTCTGCTTGACCGCCTCGACCGTCTTCTGCGTCTCGGCGCCCTGGGCCGCCTGCTGCTGCTGGGCGGAGGCGATCTCTTGCGTCTTCTGCGCCACCGTGTCGGTGGTCTGCTTCACCGCCTCAACCGTCTTTTGCGTCTCGGTGACGGTCTTTTCGATCTTGGCCACCTTCTCGGAAACGATGCCCAGCGACTGCTGCAGCTCGGCCACCGCCGGCACCAGGGCGGCGATGACGCCGTTCTGGGAACTGGTTTCCTGCTGGATGCCATAGAGCCGGCGGCGATCGCAGCCGCACTGGTGGCGAAGATCAGCGCCGGCATGGCCCTCGCCGCCAGAACCAGCCGCAGCACCATGGCGATGGCGATGACCAACGCCGCGACCGCCGCGCCCAGCGCAATATAGGCGGCGAAAGGCCCGAGCGGGTTGAGCACGTCGCCGATCGCGCCGCTGACAAAGGCAAAGCTCGCCGCCCATTTGCCGGTGCGGCTTAGCGATGCCCGCAGCAGCGAGGTCGTACCGGTGGCGATTTCCGACATGCCGATTCCCCCAAATCGATGAAGGCATCATAGCGGGAAGCTGGGGTGGAAGGCAAAGTGGGGGCCGGTGACCGCCAATGCCCTAGATTTGGCATGGAAGCAAAGTAACCCGGCACAAGCCATGAAAGCTGGGCAAACTCGCCGCCACAGCGGTTAACCAGTTGGACGCGGCGGGCGGGTTAGGCTAGCTTCGCCTCGTCTCAGCAACAGCCGCGTCCAGAACAGTCTTGTCCTACCTGCGTTCCTTTCCGCTCATCCAGAAATTGCTGGCCATGCTTGCGCTGTTCATGCTGGTCGCCGGCTGCACCACCGCGGCACCCCCGGAAAGCGTGCTGGCCGTGCCGGCGGCGCCGCAGAAATATGCGGCGATCGTGGTCGACGCCAGCACCGGCAAGCAGCTGTTCGAGGTGAATTCGACGGCGCAGCGCTATCCCGCCTCGCTGACCAAGATGATGACGCTCTATCTGCTGTTCGAGGCGCTGGAGAGCGGCCGGGTGAGCAAGGAGACGCAGATTCCGGTCTCCGGGCACGCCGCCTCGCAGCCGCCGACGAAGCTGCGCTTCCGGCCCGGCGAGACGATCGACGTCGATTCCGCCATCCGTGCGATCGTGGTCAAGTCCGCCAACGACGTGGCAGTGGCGGTGGGCGAATATCTGGGCGGCAGCGAGGACCAGTTCGCCGCCATGATGACGGCCAAGGCGCGCCAGCTCGGCATGACGAGCACCATCTTCCGCAACGCCTCCGGCCTGCCCGATGGCGGCCAGGTGACGAGCGCGCGCGACATGGCGGTGCTGGGAATCGCGCTCAGGCACCGCTTCCCGCAGCATTTCCACTATTTCTCCGAAAGCGACTTCATGTTCCGCGGCCGGCTGGTGCGCGGCCACAACGACATGCTGGGACGCGTGCGCGGCGTCGACGGCATCAAGACAGGTTTTATCCGCGCCTCCGGCTACAACATCGTGACGTCCTACAGCGCCGACGGCCGCCAATTGATCGTGGTGGTGATGGGCGCCGACAGCGCACGGCAGCGCAACGACCATGTCGAGGCGCTGATCCAGCGCAGTCTTACGGCGACCGTGGCGGATGCGCAGCCGAGGCTGATGTATGCCGGGCAGCAGCCGACGGGTTCTCCGCTTCCCGATTCGACGCCGTCCGGTTTGCCGGGTTTGCCATCACAGTAGATCGTCACAAAACAAATCGCCGGCGAAGGATCTCTTTCGCTCGAGGCGGAGGAGGGCAGCGCCACTCTGAGTGCTGCATGCATATCGCTGCTGGGCGCCATGCTGCGTCGCCCGCCCATCACAAGAACTTTACAGAGATGCGGCATTTCACCGTGACAATGGATATGCCGCGCCGGCTTGGCGTATCGTATCGGAAAGACAGGAGCACCGACGATGGCCAGCGACCCCAAAGCGCCCGAGCAGAAAGATAACGAGCAGCAGGAGACCGGCAGCGAATATTTCGAGGCGGCCACCGTTCCGGAAGACGCGCAGGAGGCTGCCGACGAGATCCTCGAAGCGCCGGAGGTGCCGGATTCGGAACCGCATGTGCCGGGAGCAGTGCGGGTCAAGCCGAAGAAGAAGCCGTCGGCGATCAGCGGCCGAAAGTTCCGCAAGCGCGACCTGGTGCGCATCGACGATCTCAGGCCGAGCCTTGCCGACCGCATCCGCTCCGACCATCCCGACCTGCCGCGCGGCGCCCGCATCAGCCGCGAGGAGCTGGGCCGCTACCGCATGCGCTACATGGAGGAACTGCTGCAGCAGGAGCACGGCGAATTCTCCGAGCTCGACCGCCAGGTGGTGGAATCGATCGCCAGGCAGGACACCATCTCGGAGAACTCCGAAGAGGAATTCGAGGAGCACCGCTCCTTCGCCGACCGCGTCTCCGACAACATGGCCGAGTTCGGCGGCAGCTGGTGGTTCCTGATCTCCTTCGCCGGCGTGCTGTTCCTGTGGATCGGCATCAACCTGTTCGAGGGCATGGCGTCCGCCTTCGATCCCTACCCATTCATCCTGCTCAACCTCCTGCTCTCCTGCATCGCCGCCATCCAGGCGCCGGTGATCATGATGAGCCAGAAGCGGCAGGAGGCAAAAGACCGGCTGCGCTCCTTCAACGACTACCGGGTGAATCTGAAGGCCGAGCTGGAAGTGCGGCACCTGCACGAAAAGCTCGACTACCTGATCTCGCGCCAATGGCAGCGGCTGGCCGAGATGCAGCAGATGCAGCTCGACGCCATGCACGAACTTACCGGCGCCAAGAAGCCGAAGCGCGCGGCGCGGGGGGTGCGGCGGCGGGCGGTGAAGAGCGAGATGGCGGGGTGAGACGGCGGCATTCGCTCAGGAGATAGCGCGCTCAAGCCAGGCCGCGCTTGCCAGAACGGCGGCGGAGAGATCGTTCGCTTCGGGCGCCGGGATGTCGCCCGCTGCTGCCGAAGCCCAAGCTGGCGGTCACGGGCCTCAATGCCTCGCCATTCCAATTGGCCGTTGAAGCGCGCGTCTGCTTCCGCTAAGAAGCCGTGGCTGGCCGGCTCACTGGCCGGTTCGTTTTCCGGTTTCCCGGGAAGCACCCGTAGCTCAGCTGGATAGAGCGCTGCCCTCCGAAGGCAGAGGTCACAAGTTCGAATCTTGTCGGGTGCGCCAAAAAATCAAGTGCTTAGCTATTGTGTGTGTGGGCGACACCAGTTTCCCCCACGGCGTCTCGATGAATTTGCGATATTCTGTTCGAGTTCATCGCGCGGAAGTTCAAGCCGACAAACCAAAGAATAACCTGCCGTACTCCTTGGCCTTTACATAAGCGTCTGCTAAAATTCGCTCCTGCAGGGAGCCGGTGCCGCAATGCGAGCCAAGCTTCTGCGCGGCAGCGATGTCGGGTGGCTGCGTAATTGCACCCCGGCCAACGCTGTCGATGATGCCGTCTCGCCGTTGAAAATCCCAGAACTCATCAGAGAGGATGCAATGATCAAGCGGCGCATGTGGGGGATAGGGGTTTCGTGGGTTCTTTGGCTTTTGACACTGCCCGCCCAGGCGAGCGCCTTGGGTGATCTTGTCAGGCATGGCGACGTCGCAGGGGTGGCTTCCGCCTTGGACAAAGGAGCCGCTATCAACGAAGTAGACGGTGTTACTGCGCTCTATATCGCCTGCGAAGCCGGCAATGCCGAGTTGGCAAAACTTCTGATCAATCGCGGGGCGGACGTCAACCTGCCGGTCAGCTGGCAAAGGACGCCACTCTACGCCGCCAACAAGGCTGGTCATGCCGACGTCGTGAAATTGTTGCTCGACAATGGGGCCAATCCAAATCAGGTGGCGAAAGCGCAAACCCCGCTGCACGTGGCTGCCGAGAATGGCTGCCTTCAGTGCGTCATCTATCTTGTGGATGCTGGCGCAGACGTCAATGCACTGACATCGAATGGAAATCCGCCCATACATCTGGCCAAGCTCAGTGGTCATGAAGACATCGCGGCCTACTTACGCGGGCACGGCGCCGGACGACCGGCCGTTGCGCCGATTTCGGCACGACTTGCATCGGCAAGCGCTGAATCGGGCAAAGAGATTTTCGACGGTATCTGCGGGGCTTGTCATCTTGCATCGCCGAGCCTCAAGATTCCCAAACGGGTCAATCTGTGGGGCGTGGTGGGGCGCCCGAAGGCTTCACAAAGCGATGTCCCCTATTCGTCATCTCTGAAGGACGCCGGCGGCACATGGACCTTTGAGGAGCTCAATTCCTTTATCTCAAACCCCGCATTCACCTTTCCTGGGACAGATATGATTTTCCCGGGCCTACAGGACGAGAAGAAGCGAGCGGACCTGATTGCTTACCTGCGGACCTTGAGCGACGCGCCGTTGCCGCTTCCGAATTGATTGCGGCTGTGATGCCAACTGGCGAAGCTTCGGGCCTCGCAATCCTCATCGGCTGACACACGGTCCCGGTTGTGGAAATCCCACTTCGCCGGGCCGCCGCCCGGCCATCGATGCGGCGCTATTCCCGCCCAACCATACCCCTGCAAGCCCAAGCCACGTTGGCAAACGATCGCGGCCCATCCGGCCGCCCTGCCTCATAGGCATCCCGGACCGCCGCCTCCACGCGCTCCCTCTCATCGCCCCCCAGCGTGGTCATGTACTTGCCGAGCGGACCTTCGCCGGCGCCGATCGGGGCCCAGTAGTCGGCGAAATTCTCGTAGTCCATGCGGATCATCAGCTCGGTCTCGGTGACGTCGGCAAGACCGGCTTCGACGAAGGTACGCTTCATCTCGCCGGGCTGCATCATCGGCTGGAAGCAATAGCGGCTGCGCATCTGGCGGCCGGCTTCGCTCAGCGCGGCAGCCGTGTCGATCATCATGCGCATGCCGGGCATGCCGCCGTAGTGGTCCCACACCACGGCCGCGACCACGCCGCCCGGCCGCACCACGCGACGCATCTCGGCGACCGCCTTGCCGGTCTCCGGCACGAAGTGGAGCACCAGCAAAGCCAGCGCGCGGTCGAAGCCGTCGTCCTCGAATGGCAGGGCGGTGGCGTCGGCTTGGGCGATGGTGATGCGCGGATCGCTGTTGCGCTGCCTCGCCGACTCGACGAACACCGGCGAGAAATCGATCGCCTGGATCTCGGCGAGAGCGGCGGATTTCGCCAGCTCGAAGGTCAGGCTGCCGGTGCCGCAGCCGACATCGAGGATCTTTTCGCCGGCGCCGAGACCGGCGAAGTCGATGAATTTGGGGGCCAGCCTGCGGCTCCAGCGGCCCATGAGCTGCTCATAGCCAGAGGCGGCGTGAACGGTGAAGCTCGAGGTCATTTCGCCCTCCCTTCGCTTGGTTCAGGCGCTTGGTTCAGGCTAAACCGCGAGGGGAAGGATGCCAAGCCGCGAGTGCCGGGGCGACCGCCCGAGGCAAATGCATGTGTGTAGCGGTTGTGGGGCAACGACATGCATCAAATCAAATACTTAAAGCGCGTCGCCTGAATCCGTTTCAGCGCGACGCTTTAGATTGCTTCGGGCTGGCATCGTTTTGCTTGACAGGCCGGCGCCGCCCCTCATTGTCCTGCTGGACATTTCGCCCTGTAAACGGGGCGAAAGGGCTGCAGCAGGCGATTTCGCCAAACCCCAAAACGGGGAACCTCGCTCAGGCATGCGTGGTCTTGCGGGCCGAGAGGGCGTTGAACACCCTGCCCGTTTCAGCAACAAGCGTTCGCACCAGTTCCTGCGCCGGAAGCTCCCGGTTCAGCGCGGCCGCCTGCCCGTAGAGATGGAAGGCGAAATTTGCCTGGTCGGCATCGCCAAGCGGCCCGCTCAGCGCATACATTTGCGGGAAATCGGGGAGGCGCGTCCGGTTTTCCTCCATCTCCAGGGCATAGCGTGTGCGCCTGGCGCGGGCGACCCGGCCCGAATAGGCATCGGTGACCATCGTGTCCATGTCCGTCGCCGCACGGATCAATGCTCGGCGCGGTGGGTCGGTGCCGGCTTCGTCGCACGACAGAAAGCCGGTGCCGATCTGCACGCCGCTGGCGCCGAGAGCGAAGGCGGCCGCAATGCCCCGGCCATCGGCGATCCCTCCGGCTGCGATGACCGGAAGCTTGACGGCATCGACGATCTGGGGAACCAGCGCCATCGTTCCAACGCCATCGCCAGGGCCTGTGGGCGCGTGCGAACCCCGGTGGCCTCCCGCTTCCCATCCCTGCGCTATGACCGCGTCGGCACCGCTGTCGGCGAGCTTGCGTGCCTCGGCAACGTTCGTCGCGGTGCTGATGATTGCGATCCCGGCCTGCTTCAGCCTGGCGACCTTGGCCGGGTCCGGCATGCCGAAGTGAAAGCTCACGACCGGCGGCTTTATATCGAGGACCAGGTCGAGCTTTTCGTCATCGAAACCCGGCCCGATCGGGGGAAGCCTAGTCGGCGGCTCGAGAGACAGTTCTTCATAGTAAGGCCGCAGCCTGGCAATGGCCTCCGCCAGGACGGCATCGCTGGTGCTGGACTGCGGGCAGACGAGAAAATTGAGGTTGATCGGTTGGCTGGTCAGGGCGCGCAGCCGCTGCGTGACGCTGCGCAGGCCGTCCGGCAGCATCAATGCGCAGCCGAGCGATCCCAACCCGCCGGCGTTGCTTACCGCCGCCGCGAGTTCCGGTGTCGCCGAGCCGGCCATCGGCGCCTGGATGATGGGATGTTCGATGTTCAGCAGATCGCATAGGCGATGGTTCGGCCACATGAGCGCGTTTCCGGTGTAGCGCGCCAGCATAGGCCTGTGTCAGGTCCCGGTCACCGGAATTGTGCGGGCACGCTCGCCACGCTCTCCCGTTCCACCAAGGGGCATTCCAGCTTGGTGATCGGATAGCGGCCGCGGCCGGGCACCGGCGGGGTCTCGAGCTGCTCGATCGCCCACTGGCCCATCGCCAGATGCGGCAGGATCGAGGTGGTGAGCGGCGGGAACAGGTGGCGAGCGATCTCCTCGTCGTCATAGCCGACGACGGAAATGTCCCCAGGGATATGCAGGCCCGCTTCCTTCAGCGCCTCGTAGCAGCCGATCGCGGTGCGGTCGTTTTGGCAGAAGATGGCGGTCGGGCGGTCCTTCAGCGCCAGCAGCTTCACCGTGGCGGCATAGCCGGCGCTGGCCGACCAGTCACCTTCGACAACCAGCTCGGGATCGAAGGGGATGTCGGCGGTGGCCAATGCGCGGCGGTAGCCTTTCAACCGATCCTGCGCGGCCTGCATCCACGGCTCGCCGGTGATGGTGGCGATGCGACGGTGGCCATGGCCGATCAGATGCCTGGTCGCGCTCTGGCCGCCGGCGATCTCGGACGGCACCACGGCCGGAAAGGCATAATCGGCGGTGTAGCAGTTGAGCAGGATCACCGGAATGTCGAGGCTGTAGAGGAACTCGGGGGCGGTGATCTCGCGGGTGAAAATGGTCATGTAGATCAGCGCCGAGATGCCGCGCTTCGTCAGGGCTGAAATAGCGCGCAGTTCCATCACGGCGTCGCCCATCGTCTGCGCCACCAGAAGCACGTTGCCGGCATTCCACGAGGCCTGGCGGGCGCCTTCGATGGCGACCACCGCCTCCGGGCTGGTGGCGAGCTGGTCGACGGCAAAGCCGATGACGCCGTCCAACCCCTCGAAGGGCGTCACCGGCGGGCGCAGAGCGGAAAAGACCGGCGGCGAATAACCGAGCGAGCGGGCCGCCTCGATCACCCGGTCGCGCGTCTGCTGCGACAGGCGGATGCCCGGCGAATTGTTGAGCACAAAGGAGACCGTCGCCTGCGAGCAGCCGGCGGCGCGCGCAATGTCGGTCATGGTGACGCGGCCCTTCGGCCTCGCCGACGGCTTGCGGCGCCGAGAGGCATCCGGAGGGTCGCGCAGTTCCGTCGGTTCGCTCATGGTCGTTTCCCAAACCCGGCCGGTTGTTAAGCAAGGCCGGCCGCAACGGCAAGAAGGTTTTCGTCCGGCGCGCCGGCTTTGGTTATAACTATTATCAGACGCAACTTGTTCCGCGCCAGCCGCATCGCCTACCGACGAAATGGCCGAAGGGTCAGCAAGACTGACGATTCGTGGCGGAATTCCCGCCAGATGGCGGCTTCTCGACGCCGTCGGTTCTTCTTCCCTGACAGCCTCAGGTCCCGGCATCTCCGCTGCTGGCGCCCGCCCAGCGACTCCATTACTAATACTATTTACTAATATCTGTAAGCGTTCTACTGTCAATTCGTCGCGGCCGGCCCAGCTTCGCCGGCCCCGGCAGGTGCGATTGCGGCACGCCACGAGGCCGGCAGGGATCCGGAACAGGGCAGCCGCACTCTCACGAAAATGTCAGACAAATCGGACTATTTACGAACTGCAAATCAGTGTCTAGTGTTCCGGTCGCGGCTGGAGGGGCCCTGAACTTTGGTTGCCCGACCCCTTTTGCATACCAGGGCTTGGGAGGAGAGGCGTCGGGGCCGCAGCCGAGATTTCCGCGATCAGTTTTCAAAAGGGAGGTTGAACATGAAATCTGTGATCCGTAACGCATCCATCGCCGCGGCGGCGCTGGCGCTCGGCCTGTCGGCGAGCGCGATCGCGCGTGCCGACGACAAACCGACGCTGGCCTTCGTCGTCAACGGCGCGTCCGACTTCTGGAAGGCGGCGGAAGCCGGCGTGAAGAAGGCTCAAGGGGAACTGCCCGACTACAATCTCGAGCTCAAATATCCCGAGCAGTCCTCGGTCGCCATCCAGCAGCGGCTGATGGACGATCTGGTGACCGCAGGCGTCAAGGGTATCATGGTCTCCGCCGTCGACCCCAAGACCTCGACCGACGGGCTGAACAAGATCGCCTCCGAGACGGCACTGTTCACCACCGACTCCGATGCGCCGCAGACCAAGCGCGTCGCCTATATCGGCTCGTCGAATGTCGACGCCGGCAAGCAGGCGGCCGAGATCGCCAAGAAGGCAATGCCGAACGGCGGCAAGTGCCTGGGCTTCGTCGGCCTGCTCGGCGCCGACAACGCCAAGGAGCGCATCCAGGGCATGAAGGACGGCCTTGCCGGCAGCAAAATCGAGCTGGTCGACGTGCGCGGCGACGACATCGACCAGGCGCGGGCCAAGAAGAATGTCGAGGACGCGCTGGTCGCCAGCCCCGACATCACCTGCATGGTCGGCTTCTATTCCTACAACACGCCCCGCATCTATGAAGCGCTGCGCGACGCCGGAAAGCTCGGCCAGATCACCGTCGTCGGCTTTGACGACGATCCGATCACGCTGGGCGGCGTCAAGGAAGGCACGGTGGCCGCGACCGTTGTGCAGCAGCCGTTCGAATGGGCCTATCAGGGCATGAAGCTGATGGCTTCCTACCTCAAGGGCGACAAGTCGGGCATCCCGGCCAACGGCCTGATCATCGTGCCGACCAAGATCATCGGCAAGGACGACGTCGACGCCTATGCCGCCAACCTCAAGGCGATGGCGGGCAAATAAGCCCAATGGGCTTGCGCCGGCTCGAGCTCGACCTCGAGCCGGCGTCCGTATTGACGGGTCTGCCAAGGCCCGTCAGTCTGTTGCCGCAGGCTGCCGACAAGCGCCGTCAGTGTGGCGCGCGATGAATTATGGCGTGATGAATTATTCCGACCCATCCATCGTCCAATCCGCTCCGTTCCTGAGCCTCGAGAACGTGCGCAAGATCTATCCCGGCGTCGTGGCGCTGGACGGGTTCTCGATGGAGGTCAGGCCGGGCGAGGTCATCGGCCTGGTCGGCGAGAACGGCGCCGGCAAATCGACGCTAATGAAGATCCTGGGCGGCGTGACGCGGCCGGACAGCGGCAGCGTCACCGTCGACGGCACAGCGCATGACGGCCTTACCGTGGAAGCCAGCATCGGTTCCGGCATCGCCTTCGTGCACCAGGAACTCAACCTGTTCGAAAACCTCGACGTCGCCGCCAACATCTTCTTCGGCCGCGAGCCGCTGAAGGCCGGGCCGCTGAGGCTGGTCGACCGCGCCAGGCTGCGCGAGATGGTAGCGCCGCTGTTGAAGCGCGTCGGCGCCAATTTCTCGGCCGACACCCCGGTCGCCTCGCTGTCGCTGGCGCAGCAGCAAATGGTCGAGATCGCCAAGGCGCTGTCGATCAAGGCGCGGCTGGTGATCCTCGACGAGCCGACCTCCAGCCTGCCGATCGCCGAGACCGACAAACTGCTCGACGTCATCAAGGGGCTGCGGGCGGAAGGCATCAGCGTCATCTTCATCTCGCACCGGCTGCACGAGGTCGAGCGCGTCGCCGATCGCGTCGTGGTGCTGCGCGACGGCATGCTCGCGGGCACGCTGCCGAAATCCGAGATCAACCACGATCAGATGGTCAAGCTGATGATCGGGCGCATGCTGAAGGAGCGCGAGAAGGCTGCGGAGGCGGCGCGCGCGCCTGGCGGCGTCGCGCTCTCGGCGAAGGCCGTGCGCTCCAGCGCCTATCCCGACCGCCCCGTCGATCTCGATGTGCGGCACGGCGAAATCCTCGGGCTTGCCGGTCTGGTCGGCTCGGGCCGCACGGAACTGGCGCGGGTGCTGTTCGGCATCGACGAGCGGCTCGGCGGCAGCGTGACGCTGGACGGCAAGGCGCTGGATGTCGGCTCCGCGGCGGACGCGGTGGCGAGCGGCATCTTCCTGGTGCCGGAGGATCGCAAGCTGACCGGCATCCTGCTCGACCTGTCGATCGCGCAGAACATATCGCTGCCCAACCTGCCGGCGCATGCCAAACGCGCGATGGTCTCGACCAGCGCCGAGATCGCCACGGCCGAAAAGCAGAAGAGGAACCTCGGCATCAAGGCGCCGTCAGTGCTGACCCGCACCGGCACCCTGTCGGGCGGCAACCAGCAGAAGGTGGTGCTGGCCAAATGGTTGGCGATGAACCCGAGGCTGATGATTCTCGACGAGCCGACGCGCGGCATCGATATCGGCGCCAAGGCCGAGATCTACGGGCTGATGCGGTCACTGGCCGATGCCGGCGTCGCGGTGCTGATGATTTCCAGCGACATGGAAGAGGTGATCGGCGTCTCGGACCGCATCGCCGTCATGCATGAGGGGCAGATCTCCGGCATTCTCGACCGGGACGATTTCAGCCAGGAGAACGTGCTTCGGTTGGCGGTGGGCAAGAAGCCCCTGCCGGCGCACGCCGTGGGAGGAGTGCAATGAGCAAGAAAGATCTCGGCCTGCTGGTCCTGATCCTGGTGGTCGGGGCGGTGGTGACGGCCATCAACCCGCGCTTCCTGTTGCCGATCAACCTCGCCAACACATCCAACCTGATCGGCCTGTTCGGCATCCTGTCCATCGGCCAGGCCTTCGTCATCATCACCGGCGGCATCGAGCTCTCGGTGGGCTCGCTGGTGGCGCTGCTCGGCACGCTGTTCATCGACTTCATCGCCGTGCGCGAGATGGACTGGCCGCTGGCCTTCGTGCTGATCATCGTGCTCGGCGCCGTCATCGGTTTCGTGCATGGCTGGCTGATCACGCGGCTCAAGATGCAGCCCTTCGTGGTGACGCTCTGCGGCCTCCTGATCTACCGCGGCGTGGCGCGCTTCTACACCGCCGACGGCACGGCGGGCTTCGCCTTCGGGCAGAATTTCCCGGACCTCGAATTCCTGACCGCGGGCCGTTCCTATGGCGTGCCGAACAGCTTCATCGCGCTCATCGTCATCGCCATGGTGATGTGGGTGGTGCTGCACCGCTCGGTGTTCGGGCGCTATCTCTACGCCATCGGCAAGAACGAGGAAGCGGCGAAGTATTCCGGCATCCGCACCGGACGGGTCGTGATCGCCGCCTATGTCATCTGCGGCGTGCTGACGGCACTGTCGGCGATCTACTTCGCCATGTACACCCGCTCGATCTCGCCGGCCAGCCACGGCCAGTTCTACGAACTCTACGCCATCGCCGCGGCAGTGCTCGGCGGCTTCTCGCTGCGCGGCGGCGAGGGCTCGCTGATCGGCGTCCTGCTCGGCACGGTGCTGCTGCAGGAACTGCAGAACCTGGTCAACCTGCTCGGCATCCCCTCCTCGCTGAACTTCGCGGTGATGGGCGGGGTGATCCTGATCGGCGTGCTGGTCGACCAGCAATGGGGCGTGTTCCGCGCCCGGCGCCGGATGATGGAAGCGACGCGCAGGAACGTCGCCGGCGCGCCTGCGGAGTAGCTCTGCCTCGTCCTTCTCTCCTTGCGGCAAAAGGGAAAGGCTGCCTCAGATCATCCCGGACAGGTCGGAGAACGCCATTGCCTTGCGCAGCACCTCGGCGAAGCGCTCGCCGGCGATCTCCATGGCGCCGCTGTTGTCGATCGAGGTGACGTCCGGCCCGGCGAGCGCAACGCTGGTGCTGCGGGCCAGACGAGCCAGCACCTCGCCGCGCGATTCACGGCCGCGCGCCGCCAGGCGCTGTGCGAGGATCTCGGGCGCGGCGGTGATCTCGACCACGGCAAGGTTGCAATAGCGCGCGCGCAGCGCCGTGATGGCGGCGCGGGAGACATTGGCTACCGCGACATGACCGCGGGCAATCGCTCCATCGACATCGGCCGGCAGACCATAGCGCAGGCCGTGCGCGTCCCAGCAGATGGCAAAGGCGCCGTCGGCTTCGGCCTCGGCGAAGGCAGCATCGGCCAGCGTGTCATGATCCTCGCTTGCCGCGTCGCTCGGCCTGGTGATCACCCGGCGCACGAAATGCAGCCGAGGCTCGCCGGCAAAACGGCTTTTTGCATAGCCGATCACCGTGTCCTTGCCGGCGCCGCTCGGGCCGACCACCGCGACGAAGACGCCGGTGCGGATAGGATGCGCTTCGGTGAGCTCGCGCTCGATCAGTGCCGAAACCATCATGCCACCCGGCGCCCTTCGCGCCAGACGGTTCGCACGACCGGGACGTGGTCGTCGACGCGCACGCGCACCAGGTCGGCGCGGCGGCCCGACCCGATGACGCCTCGATCAGTCAAGCCGACAGCCTCGGCCGGGTTCTTGGAGACCATGGCGACAGCCTGCGGCAGAGAGATGCCTTCCACGACATTGCCGAGGAAGAAGGCCGACTGGATCAGGCTGAAGGGAATGTAGTCGGATGACAATATGTCGAGCAGGCCGTCGCCGGCGAGCGACCTCGCCGAGACGTTGCCCGAATGCGAGGCGCCGCGCATGACGTTGGGCGCCCCCATCAGCACGCCGAGGCCCGCCGCCTTGGAAGCCCTTGCCGCCTCCTCGGTGGTCGGGAACTCGGCAACCTGCACGCCCTGCTCCACCGCTTCCTCGACATGGCCGGCGGTAGCGTCGTCATGGCTGGCGAGCACGATGCCGCGCTCGCGGCAGGCGGCGGAAATGAAGGCGCGGTTCGGGCCAGAGTTAATCGCCGATTCCGCCATGCGCTTGTCACAGAATTCCTGGAAATCGCGGCCCGTCAGCTTCAGCTTGCGCTGGTAATACGAGGCATAGGTCTCGATGTCGACGAACTGGCGCTGGCCCGGCGCATGGTCCATCAGCGAAGCGAGCCTCACCCGGTCGTCGGCCTCGAAATTGACGAAGGCTTTCAGGCAGTCCGGCGCCGAGACCTCGCAGCGCAGATGGATGAAGTGCTCTGCCCGCAACCGATCCTGCTTGACGCTGTCGGCGATCGCGTCGGCGAGCTTGCGGATGTCGTCGGACTTCAGGTCGGCATCCTCGTCCATGCCGACGCGCAGGGCGTCGAGCACGGTGGTGATGCCGGCGGTCGCCACCTGCGCGTCATGGGCAAGCACGGCGGCGATCGGGTTCCAGCGCACCTTGGGACGCGGCGCGTAATGGCCTTCGAGATGGTCGGTGTGCAGCTCGACCAGACCCGGGAGGATATAGTCGCCGCCCATGTCCTCGCCGGCGCGGGTAGCGCCCGGCTCGATCGCTGCGATCAGGCCTTCGCGCAGCAGCAGAGAGCCCTCGACGATCTCGTCGGCAAGCACGATGCGGGCATTGGCGAGCACGGTTTCGGCGGTCATTTCAGGCGGTCCATGGTCTCAGGCACTGGCATCAGGCGGTTTTTCTGGCGGGGCGGCGGCTGAGCGCATGGTGGGAGAGCACCATGAACGGCGCGCCCGGTTCCGGCTCGACAAACAGCGTCAGCGCATCCACCGGCACCGGATGCAGCAGCACGTCCGCGAACAGGCTGTCGATTGCTGCACGAAGACGGCGGCTTTCCTGTGGCCCAACGCGGCCGGACACCGTCATGTGGAACCGGAAAGTCTCGAAAACGTAGGGATAGCCCCATTGGCAAAGATTGCGGAACTCCTCCGGCTTCAGCGAGTCGGGACTGCGCCGTTCGATCTCGGCTTCCGTCAGCGGCGCGCGAAACCGGTCGAAGCCGCGCACGACCTCGCCGGCGAAACTGTTGAGGGCGGCAAACGGGGCTTCCGGCACCAGCGCGAAAAAACCGTCGATCTGGCCGACGACAAGCCGCGGAATGACGACTGGTGGCGCCGCTTCGGCGAAACTGTCGAGGGCGACGCGAAGCGAGGCTTCCGTCTCGTTCGGCGCCAGCCGGAACGGCGCCTTCAGCGTTGCGTGGAATCCATAGCGCCTGGCAGAAGCGGTGTGAAAGGCCACTTCGGCCGCCGACAGATCACCCACGGCCTCGACTGGGCGCGTCGCCGCGCCGAAAGGGTCGCGTCCCAGCCAGTTGGCGGCGACGCGCGCCAGGCGCTCGTCCTGCCGTGGCGTGTAATAGATGGCGTAACGCATGAAAGATCCTCGTCAGCCCGCCATAGGTGATTTCCATGACGGATTGACGAAGCTTTCGTGGGTTTTCGAAGGCAAATAAACCCTGGCGGTGCTTAGCCGGCGACTTTTTTAGCGCTGGACCAACAGTTCGGGCGGCGTCGGACCTCAAGCCTTCATCAGCCACTCATGTTCGGTCGCGTTATGGAACTTCCAGGTCCGCTTCGGACCGGCCATGACGTTGAGATAATAGAGATCGTAGCCGTGGCAGGCCGCGCAGGGATGGTACCCCTTCGGGACCAGCACGACGTCGCCGTCCTCGATCGCCATTGCTTCGTCCAGATCGCGCTCGCCGTTGTCGTTGGCATCCGTGTAGACGCGCTGGAAGGCAAAGCCTTGCGGCGGGTTGAGCCGATGATAGTAGGTCTCCTCGAGATAGGACTCGGCCGGCAGATTGTCCTGGTCGTGCTTGTGCGGTGGATAACTGGAAGTGTGGCCGCCGGGGGTGATGACTTCGACCACCAGCAGCGAGTCGGCGGGTTTGCCCTCGGGCAGGATGTTGGTGACGTAGCGCGTGTTGGTGCCTTTGCCGCGCACTTCCTGGCCGAGATCCTCGGGTCCGATGACGCGTGCTGGAAGCCCACCGCCGAGGCCCGGCGCCGAGCAGACCGCGAGCTCGAGCTCGGTATCGGCGGTCACCGACCAGTCGGAGCCCTGCGGCACATAGACCGACCAGGGCTTGCCCTCGAAGGGCGACATGCGCTCGCCGAGCAGGCCGAGACCCTTGCCGCCGACCGATGCGCTACCCTTGCCGGTGACGAAGACCAGGCAGACCTCGCGGTTGCCCGTCTCGCCGGATGCCGTCTCGCCGGGCTTCAGGCGATGGAGGTCGAAGCCGACGTAAGTCCAGCCGGCGCTTTGCGGCGTGACGTGAGCGACGCGGCCGTGCCCCTTGTCGGCCTTGACGAGCAGTTTCGACATTTTTTGTCTCCTTAGTTCCGGGACATTCCGATTTTTCAGTCTGTTTGCAGCCGAGATCGCATCGTTCGATGGACTATTTACAAAGCTTGGAGATTGGCCGGTCCCTCTCAATGTCGTCATCCTAGGGCGCAGCAGGAGCGAAGCTCCGTCGCGGAGACCCTAGGATCCATGCCGTAACCTCGGTCGAAAGGCGCAGCGGAGCAGAATTCTGTACCGCGGCGGCTGTGTTGACGTCACGGCATGGATCCTCTGGTCTGCGCCGCGTCGCTTCGCCCGTGGATGACGGAGCGAGAGGCGTTTCGGCCAACCGCCAACGTATGCGATCCCTCAGACACGCAGGATCCAATCCACAAAAGCTTCTGCGCCATGGTTCCGATCATTCTTTCGGCTCAACAGGCGGCTTCTCCTCGGCCGGCTTGTATAGGTAGAAGAACTGCCACACCGCATAGCCGGCGAAGCCGAGCGCGATGACGCCCCAGAAAGGTGTGCCGGAGGCGAACTCGATCACCGACCAGACCAGGCAGACGGCGACGACGGCGATGCGTCGCCACAGCGGCCGGAAGAAGGGGTGCTCATAATCTTTCATCGCGCCAATCCAGGTTTTTTCCAAGCGCCTCAGATAGAGCGAGCGCCCCGGCAAATCCACCAGTCAGGCATTCGGGAAGCCTTGCGTCTCCACCGTATAGCCGGCGGCCGTCATCACCCGCATCAGCTCTCTGTGGCCGACCTCAGCCATCTTCAGCGGCGGGTTCTTCTTCGGATCCTGTTCGGCCTCGACGACGAACCAACCCTCATAACCGTGATCTGCGAAGCGTTGCACGATGGCGCCGAAATCGAGCGAGCCGTCGCCCGGCACGGTGAAGGCGCCGAGCGCGACTGCATCGAGGAACGACTGCTTCGTGCGATCAAGGGCGTCGATGACGCCCATGCGCACGTCCTTCACATGGACGTGGTTGATGCGCTTGTGATGGTTGTCGATGGCGCGCAGCACATCGCCGCCGGCAAAGGCGAGGTGGCCGGCATCGAGCAGCAGCGGAATGCCTTCGCCGGAGTGGCGCATGAAGGCGTCGAGCTCCGGCTCGGTCTCGACGACCGCCGCCATGTGATGATGATAAGAGAGCGGCATGCCCTGCTCGGCGCACCATTCACCGAACTCGGTGAGACGCCTGCCGTACGCCTTCATCTCGTCGCCCGTGAGCTTCGGCTTGGTGGCCAAAGGCTTCGAACGGTCGCCCTGGATCGAGCGGCCGACCTCGCCATAGACAATGCAGGGCGCGTTGACGGCCTTGAACAGGTCGATCATCGGCTCGATGCGGTCCTTGTTCCTGGACATGTCCTCGTTGACCAGCGTGCCGGAAAACCAGCCGCCGCAGAGCGTGACGTCGGCCTCCTTCAGGATCGGCAGCATCACCTTCGGGTCGTTGGGGAAGCGGCGGCCCATCTCCATGCCGGTGAAGCCGGCCGAACGCGACTGCCGCAGACATTCCTCCAGCGACACGTCGTCGCTCAATTCCACGAGATCGTCGTTCCACCACGCGATGGGGGACATGCCCAGTTTGGCTTTCAAGTCGTCACTCCAGATTCGGATTATCCAATTTTCGTTGGTCGACGCTGCCCCTCATCCGCCTGCCGGCACCTTCTCCCCGTATAGTGACGGGGAGAAGGACTAGCTCCAGCGCTGACGCCCCCTCTCCCCGTTCTTCACGGGGAGAGGGTATGGGTGAGGGGCCGCGCCGGCTTCAATCACCGATGCTCTGCATCTGCTTTTTGTCCTCATATTTCTTGCGCGCGGCGTTCACTTCGCGTCGCGACGAGACTTCCGGCACGGCGACATCCCACCAGTGGCCGCCGGCCTCGGTCGAGACCAGCGGGTCGGTGTCGATGACCAGCACGGTGGTCTTGTCGTTGCCCTTCGCCTTGGCGAGCGCCGTCTCCAGTTCGGCGATCGAGGCCACCTTCTCGGAAATCGCGCCGAGACTTGCAGCATGCGCGGCAAAGTCGACTTCCGCCATCACCTCGTGGCGGGCGTCCTTGAGCAGATTGTTGAAGTTGGCGCCGCCGGTCGCCATCTGCAGCCGATTGATGCAGCCATAGCCGCGGTTGTCGAGCAGCAGGATGGTGAGCTTCAGGCCCAGCATCACCGATGTGGCGATCTCGGAATTCAGCATCAGATAGGAGCCGTCGCCGACCATGACGACGACTTCCTGGTCGGGCTTCGCCATCTTGACGCCGAGACCGCCGGCGATCTCGTAGCCCATGGTCGAGAAGCCGTACTCGGCGTGATAGGAACCGGGCGCGCCCGCCTGCCACAGCTTGTGCAATTCGCCCGGTAAACCGCCGGCAGCGTGCAGCAGGGTGACGCCCGACCCCAGGGCGCGCTGCACGGCGCCGATCACCTGCGCATCGGAAGGATAGGCGGCATTGGTCGAGGCCGTCACCTTGGCGGCCGCGGCCTGCCAATCCTTCTTGCCGCTCAGCGCGTTGTCGGTCCAGGCGGTCGGCGCCTTCCATCCCTTCAATGCAGCGGCGAGTTCGGCCAAACCTTCGGCCGCGTCGGTGACCAGTGGCAGCGCCCAATGCTTGCCGGCGTCGAAACCTTGCGTGTTGAGGCCGATGATGGTGCGGTCGGCATTCTTGAACAGCGCCCAGGAGCCGGTGGTAAAATCCTGTAGGCGGGTGCCGACGGCAAGCACTACATCGGCCTCTTCGGCCAGCCGGTTGGCGGCCGAGGTGCCGGTGACGCCGACCGCCGCCATGTTAAGCGGATGATCATCGGGCAGGGAGGATTTGCCGCCTTGCGTCTCGCAGACCGGAATGCCCGCGTCCTGCACCAGCTTGGCCAATTCTGCGGAAGCCTGCGAATAGAGCACTCCGCCGCCGGCGATCACCAGCGGTTTCCTGGCGCCCTTCAGCGCCGCCACCGCGACCTGCAGTTCGTGGCGGTCCGGGCGGAGCCGACGCAGCGTCCAGACGCGCTCGGCAAACAGGCTTTCGGGATAGTCATAGGCCTCGGCCTGCACATCCTGGCAGAGCGACAGCGTGACCGGGCCGCACTCGGCCGGATCGGTCAGCACCTGCATGGCGCGATTGAGGGCCGGGATAATCTGTTCCGGCCGCGTGATGCGGTCGAAATAGCGCGAGACGGCGCGGAAGCAGTCGTTGACGCTCGCCGTGCCGTCGGAGAAATCTTCCGCCTGCTGCAGCACCGGATCGGGCAAGCGGTTGGCGAAGACATCGCCGGGCAGCAGAAGCACCGGCAACCGGTTGACATGGGCAAGGGCAGCAGCGGTCACCATGTTCAGCGCGCCGGGGCCGATCGAGGTGGTCGCGGCCATGAAACGGCGGCGGAAATTCGCCTTGGCATAGGCGATCGCGGCATGCGCCATCGCCTGTTCGTTATGGGCACGGAAGGTCGGCAGCTCGTCGCGGACCTGGTAGAGCGCCTCGCCGATGCCGGCGACATTGCCGTGGCCGAAAATCGCCCAGACGCCGCCGAAGAGCGGCAGCTTCCTGCCGTCGATCTCGGTCATCTGGCGGGACAGAAAGCGGGTCACTGCCTGCGCCATCGTCAGGCGAACGGTGTTGGTCATTGTCGTTTCCTCCGGATGCCGCCTTGTTATGCTGCCTTGCGGCCGCGCGCGGCAAGCCACGCCTCGGTCAGCTGCTCGAAGCGCGAGGCCATGTCGGCGACAGCCTCGTCATCCGACATCTTGCCGGCAAGCCATTGTTCGGCGGCGTTGATGAAGATGGTGCGACCGACGGCAAATCCCTTGACGACCGGCGCATTGGCCGTTGCGGCAAAGGCCGCGACCAGTTCGTCCTGCGGCGCCTCGAGGCCGAGCAGCACGACGCCGCGGCACCAGGGATCGTTCCTGACGATCACCTGTTCGATCTTGGCCCAGGCGCCTGCCGAGGCTTGCGGTTCGAGCTTCCACCAATCGGGCTTGATGCCGAGCGCGTAGAGTTCTTCCAGCGCGCGAGGAATGGTGGTGTCGTCGAGCTTGCCGTGCTTGCCGGCGATGATCTCGACCAGAAGTTCCCTGCCGACCTTGCGCGCGGCTTCGAACAGGGCTCTCAGCTTCTGCTGCTGCTCGCTCTTCAGCGCTTCCGGATCGTCCGGGTGGTAGAAGCAGAGGCATTTGATGCAGTGGTCGACCGGCCAATCGATCAGCTGCGAGCCGATGTCCTGCGAGAACTCGAAGCGCACGGGCCGCGACCCCGGCAATTCGACCGGGCGGCCGAGCCAGGCGAAGGGGTGGCGGGCGAACTCGAACATGGCGTCGCGGCCGTATTTCTCGTCGATGAGCATGCCGTAGCCATCTCGGCCGGCGGCGACCTTGGCCGCCGCCTTGACGGTGAGCACCTTGAAGTCGGGGATACGCGACGCGTCGGCTCCGACCTTGGCGGCGACATCTTCCAACTGGACGCGATGATCGCAGGCGAGCGCCATCAGCGATGGGATATCGCGCCGGCGCGTGGTCGCCCAATGGATGTGGTTGATCGCGTCGTCCTTGCGCAGCGCCAGATGTCTGCTGCCGTGCTTCAGGAAAAACTGCAGCTCCTCGAAAGTCGGATATTCCGGCGCGCAGAGCAGGCGCGACACGGCGAAGGCGCCGCAGGCATTGGCCCAGGTGGCGGCCGTGGCAAAACTCTCGCCGCCGAGCCAGCCGCGCAGGAAACCGGACATGAAGGCGTCGCCGGCGCCGAGCACATTATAGATCTCGATGGGAAAACCCTTGCCGACGATGCCGTCCTCGAGATCGTCGCTGATCGGGCCGTCATAGACGATGCAGCCCTTGGCGCCGCGCTTCAGCACAATGGTGGCCGAGGACAAGGAGCGGATCGTCTTCAGCGCGCTCAGGCAATCGTCGGCGCCCGAAGCGATCATGACCTCCTCTTCGGTGCCGACGATGAGATCGCAATCCGGCAGCACCGTCTTCAGCTGCGCCGAGACGCGGTCCGACTTGACGTAGCGCTCGAAGCCCTCGGCGTGACCGGCAAGACCCCAGAGGTTCGGACGGTAGTCGATGTCGAACACCACCTTGCCGCCTTTCGCCTTCATGAGGCGGATCGCCTTGCGCTGGGCGGCATCGCAATTGGGGCGCGAGAAATGCGTGCCGGTGACGACGACGGCGCGTGCCGAGGCGATGAACGCCTCGTCGATATCCTCTTCGGACAGCGCCATGTCGGCACAGTCGGAACGGTAGAAGATCATCGGCGAGACGCCTTCGTCCTCGACGGACAGCAGCACAAGCGCCGTCAGCCGCTCCTTGTCCGTCTTCAATCCGTCGACAGAGACGCCTTCACGGCTGAGCTGCTCGCGGATGAAGCGGCCCATCTGCTCGTCGCCGATGCGGGTGAGCAGCGCCGAGCGCAGGCCAAGCCTTGCAGTGCCAACGGAAATATTGGCCGGGCAGCCGCCGACCGACTTGGCGAAAGAGGTGATGTCCTCCAGGCGCGAGCCGATCTGCTGGCCGTAGAGATCGACCGAGGCGCGGCCGATCGTGATGACGTCGAGCGGCGGATGTTTCGCTTCCACGGCTTCGCCCATTCGAACCTCCCATCGGCCTTGCTGTGCAGAGCAGCGCTGTTTTGGGCAGCACGCGCGGACGGCAGCGTGGCGCCGTCAATATGAAATAATAATTCCAATCTGTAGTCAATATGGAATGAGTGTTCCCGGATGGAAAAACGGCGACGGCGATGCCGTTCAAGCCCTGCGTTTGCGGCCGGCGTCGCGACGTTTTTCGCCAACGGCAACGGTCAATGCCATGGCGAGCGCCATCGTCGCCGACAGCGAGCGGAAGCCGCCGAAATCGGCTTCGGCCACTTCGAACCAGACCCGGGCGAATTGGGCAAGCGGCGAGAAAGAGCTGTCCGTGATGGCGACGATCGGCACGCCCTGCTCCGAGATCGAGCGTGTCTCCTCGATGGTCGCCGGTGCGTAAGGCGAGAAGCTGATGGCGATTACCGCGTCGCGCGGCGTGGCGAAGCCGATTATTTCGGCATTGAGGCCAGCCGCGGATTCAACGAGCTGGTTGCGGATCTTGAGCTTGCCCAGCGCGTAGGCGATGTAGGACGCGACCGGGTAGGAACGGCGCTTGGCCAGCACGTAGATGGTCTCGGCCCTGGCTAGCAAGGCAACCGCCTGCTCGAAATGCGCATCGTTCAGCGCACGCGAAATGTCGCTAAGCGAGGTGCTGGCGGCGGCGACGAAGCCGTCGAAGATCGCCCGGTGTCCGGCACCTTCCTCAGCCTTGGCGCGCAGTGCCGCAAGCCGCTCGTCATAAGAGGAATTGCGTTCACGCAAGCGCTCGCGAAACACAAGCTGCAGGCTGGTGAAGCCATCGAAGCCAAGCTGCTGGGCGAAGCGGATCAGCGTCGAGGGCTGGACGCCGGCCGAAGCGGCGATGCTTGCCGCCGTCCCAAAGGCGATGTCGTCGGGATTGTCGAGCGCATAGGCGGCGATCTGCGCGATGCGCTTCGGCAGGCTCGCACGCCGTTCCAGGATCGTCGTGCGCAGCGTTTCGAAATCGCGAGGCACCCGTTCGTCCATCGTCGCTCCGCCCACGGCCATGCTGGTGTTCCTCTCCTGCCTCATCATAGCGGCTTCGCGCAAGAACACCATAAAAAATGATTTGGACGTTCCATTTTCTACCAAAATGGATTAATTCATCCATGTCATCTACCCCTATCTCGGAGACATCGACATGGTCGGAGTGGGCCTCATCGGCACGGGCTTCATGGGCAAGTGCCACGCCATCGCATGGAACGCGGTCGGCACCGTCTTCCCTGATGTCGACAAGCCGAGGCTGGTGCATCTTGGCGAGGTGACCGACGAGCTTGCCCGGCGCAAGGCCGGCGAGTTCGGCTTCGCCAAGGGATCCGGCGACTGGCGGGCCGTGGTCAACGATCCGGAAGTCGAGGTCGTCTCGCTGACCACGCCCAACCAGTTCCATCCGGAAATGGCGATCGCCATCCTGGAAGCCGGCAAACATCTTTGGTGCGAGAAGCCGATGGCGCCGGGCTTCGACGAGGCCGAGGCGATGGCGAAGGCGGCCAGGACATCCGGCAAGGTGGCCGCGCTCGGCTACAACTACATCCAGAACCCGGCGATCCGGCACATCGGCGCGCTGCTCGAGGAAAAGGTCATCGGCGAGGTCAATCTCGTGCGGATCGAGATGGACGAGGACTTCATGGCCGACCCCGACGCGCTGTTCTTCTGGAAGCATGAGGCCGCCTCCGGCTATGGCGCGCTCGACGATTTCGCCGTGCACCCGCTGTCGCTGATCAAGGTGCTGTTCGGCCGCGTCGCCCGCGTCATGTGCGACATGGTCAAACCCTATGCCGACCGGCAGGTCGCGTCCGGCGGGCGCCGCGCGGTCGAGACCTACGACATCGCCAGCGTGCTGATGCATCTGGAGAACGGCGTCGCCGGCACGCTGCTGGTCAACCGCTCGGCCTGGGGCCGCAAGGGCCGCATCGCCATCCAGATCTTCGGCTCGAAGGGCTCGATCCTCTACGACCAGGAGCGGATGAACGAGTTCCAGCTCTACCTCACCGCCGACCGGCCGACCGAACAGGGCTACCGCACCATCCTGGTGGCGCCGCACCACAAACCATACGGTGCCTTCGTGCCGGCGCCCGGCCACGGCCTCGGCTTCAACGACCTCAAGATGATCGAGTGCCGCGAGCTGTTGATGCGCATCGCCGGCAAGCCGGCGCGGATCATCGACTTCGACGAGGGGCTGGAGATCGAGCGCACGGTGCATGCGATGGCGCGTTCGTTCCAGGAACAGCGTTGGATGGATGTAAGGTAAGCTAGCCCCTCGTCAGGTGGTGCTCGCCGAGGCATCGACCTCCCAGCCCTCCACCCAGGTCTGGCGCAGGCGGTCGCCTTCGCCCTTGAACCACAGGCCCGTCGTCCTGCAGTCCTCGATGCGGTCGCTGCGGAAGTTGCGGATGGCCTGGCGCAGTTCGCACCAGGCGACGATGTTGGCGGTCTCCGCGTAATAGATGAGCGCTACCGGACGGATGATGCGCTTTGTGTCCCGGCCCGCTTCGTCGCGATACGACAAATCCAGCTTCTCCTCGTCGCGAATTGCGCGGCGCACCAAGGCGAGATCGATCGCGCCCGCCGACGGTGCCGCGAACCCCCAGGCATGCAAGGCATTGGCGTCGAGCGTCTGCCGCAAGGGCGGCGGCACGGCGCCAGCGATCTTGGCGCCGACGCGCTTGGCGGCCTGCTTGAGCTCCTCGTCACCGGTGCGTTCGAGCAGCGCCAGCGACAGCACGATCGCCTCCATCTCCTCGATCGAAAACATCAGCGGCGGCAGGTCGAAGCCGGGGCGCAGGATATAGCCAATGCCGCGCCCGCCCTCGATCGGCACGCGCATCGCCTGCAGCGCTGCGATGTCCCGGTAGACCGAGCGCACCGTCACCTCCAGCCGCTCGCCGATCATGGCCGCCGTCACTGGTTTCCGAGCCAAGCGCAGGATCTGGATGATCTCGAACAGACGCGACGCCTTGCGCATTTTCCCACCGGCTTTCAACGCAACTGACACACCCTCGTCAGTTGGGGCGTTCTATAGGAGCGTGCATCGGCTTGAAAAGCAACGGATTGCTCGCTGGCTTGGCCGTATGGGAGTGCACGCAACTGACATGAGCTACACGGAAAATCTCTGGCTGTTCTTCGTCCTGCTGTTCGGCATCATCGTCGTGCCCGGCATGGACATGCTGTTCGTGCTGGCCAATGCGCTGACCGGCGGGCGCGACCGAGGTCTGGCAGCGACCGGCGGCATCATGCTCGGCGGCGTCGCGCATACGCTGAACGGCGCGATCGGCGTCGGCCTGCTCATACATTTCGTGCCGATCCTGTTCACGCCGCTGCTGATCGCCGGCGCCGCCTACATGGCCTATATCGGGATCACGCTGATGCGCAGCTCCATCACTGTCGACGACAATGGCCCACCGGGCAGCCGCACTGCGTGGAAGGCGTTTCGCCAGGGCTTGGTCACCTGCCTGATCAACCCGAAGGCCTATCTGTTCGTGATTGCCGTCTATCCGCAATTCCTGAAGCCGGCTTACGGTCCGATCTGGATGCAGGCGACCGTGATGGGCCTGCTCACAGTGGCCACGCAGGCGGCGATCTATGGCGGGCTCGCCATCACCGCCGGACGCAGCCGGAAACTGCTCGTCGACAATCCCCGGGCGACGATCATAGCCGGGCGCGCGGCGGGGCTGCTGCTGTTCGCGGTCTCGGTGTTCACCGCATGGGAGGGGCTGAGGGCGGCGTGAAAAGAGGCCGCCGCCCTCGCGATCCGGTCACGCAGCGCCCTGCCGGATGGCGAGCGCCTCGCGCTTCATCGAGCGGCGCCACTCGACGGCGCCGGCAAGCCCGTGCAACACCGTCTCGGTCGTCGCCCAGTCGATGCAGCCATCGGTGATGCTTTGGCCATAGACAAGCGGCTTACCGGGCACGACGTCCTGGCGGCCGGCGACGAGATTGCTTTCGATCATGAGGCCGATGATGCGCTCGTCACCCGCGGCAACCTGCCCCGCCACGTCGGCGGCGACCTTCGGCTGGTTCTCCGGCTTCTTGGCGCTGTTGGCGTGGCTGACATCGATCATCAGCCGCGGCGCGACGCCGATGCGGGCGAGCTCGGCCGCGGCGGCGTCAACGCTTGCCGCATCGAAATTGGGCACAACGCCGCCGCGCAGGATGACGTGGCAGTCCTCGTTGCCGGTGGTCGCCGCGATGGCGCTGCGGCCGCCCTTGGTCACCGCCATGAAGTGATGCGGTTGGGCGGCCGACTTCACTGCCTCGCCGGCGATCCTGAGATTGCCGTCGGTGCCGTTCTTGAACCCGACCGGGCAGGAGAGGCCGGAGGCGAGCTCGCGGTGGATCTGGCTCTCGGTCGTGCGTGCGCCGATCGCACCCCAGGCGACGAGGTCGGCAATGTATTGCGGCGTCGTCATGTCGAGGAACTCGGTCGCCGCCGGCAGACCGAGATTGTTGACGGCGGAGAGCACGTTGCGCGCCATCCTGAGCCCCTTGTCGATGTTGAAGCTGCCGTCGAGGTCGGGATCGTTGATCAGGCCCTTCCAGCCGACCGTGGTGCGCGGCTTCTCAAAATAGACGCGCATGACGATCTCGAGCCGGTCGGCCAAGGCCTCGCGCAGCGCCGCCAGACGGCTGGCGTAGTCCACGGCGGCAACCGGATCGTGGATGGAGCAAGGGCCGACGATGACGACCAGTCGATCGTCGGCCCCGGTCAGGATGGAATGGATGGCGTTGCGCGAGGCGGCAACGGTGCGCGTCGCCGTGAGTGAGCGCGGTATCTCGCGCATCACGTCGTCCGGCGTGCTCAGGACTTTGAGTTCGGTGACCCGAAGGTCGTCTGTGGTGGTCAACACGGCTTTCTGCTCCTGGTTTAGGAGACCTGCCGGCTGAAACAAAAAAGCCGCCAGGTCTGGCGGCTTGTCGGATTTTTATGCTGCAATCTTCAGATCGAGCGCAATCCTCCCGCCGCCAGCGAGCTACCGTAGCTAAAGTACCAAAACGAGGCGGTCAGGTGGATCATGCGGCTCATATAGTCGAAGTCGAGGCGCTTGTCACGTGTCGGTAGGGGCTCGACTTGAAGTTTGTCTCGCCTGAACGTGGTTCAACAGTGAGACGACATATCGTTCCATCTCAAGCCTGCGAGCGGTATTGAGAACGCTTGTCCACGTATCCTGCGGATCAGCACCGCGGGCGATCATGGCCGGCGCGTTGTGAAATGAGTCTGCAAGCATACGTGCTGTACGTAGTTCATCGGTCGCGCGAATTTCGACGAGGACGATGCCGAGAATCCTCAGGATATTTTCGTTCGTGATGGGTTGAGGATCACTCAATTGAGACACCTTTCTTTCGGTGCGGGCCTCGTCTCAGCTTGAAATGTGCTCGTGGCCTTGGGGAAACCAGATGCCACGACGAAACCAGTTGCCCATCCCAAATTCGGTATGACGTGATTTTGATCGAGATCATCCATGTTCTTGATCATCTCGATGCTGACGACCTTTTGCACGGATCCGAAGGCTAGCGAGAACAGTTGTAGAGCGTCGGCTTCCGACCGCGCGGTGACGCCAACCCCAAGATGGCCGCTTACCGTGATCCAATATGGGTGCATCGAGACATTCTCTTGTGGCGAGGGAACATGGGCGCTCTCGAGCCCGACATGCCCTGTTCATGCAGTCCAGGGATCGAAAATTTCGATTCCAAAGCCTTCGAAATCCTTTGTGTTGCGCGTTGCCAAGGTGAGCTGCTGCGCAATCGCGGTGGCCGCGATCAGGCCGTCCATCGACGACAGACCGCGACCGCGGCGCTTGGCAAGCCCCATTAGGTCGCCCCAGGCCAACGCAACCGCTTCATCCACCGGCAAAACCCTCTGCTCGAAGCGCTGCGGCAAGTCCCGAGCGAGCCATTCAGCCAGTGCCTCGCGTTTGCGGCCGTCATCCATGAGGGCAACGCCGCGCCGGATCTCGGCGATCGACACAACGCTGATGAACGAGCGGTCCTCGTCAAGCTCGTCCAGCCAACCCAACACGCGTGTGTCTGGAGCCGGCCTCGTCACTTCGGACAGGACATTCGTATCAAGCAGTATCCTCACAGCGGCAGGTCACGCGGCTCGTCGCGTTGACGCTCAAGGTTCAAATCGGAGCCGCGCAACGGCGACTCCAGCAGGAACTCAGCGAGGGTGCCTTTCCGTGCGGTCTTGCGCCGCCATTCGTCTACCGACACGACGACGACGCTTGGTTTGCCGTTTCGGGTGATCGTCTGCGGCGACGATTGTGCCCGATCTATAACCTCCGAGAGCCGGGCTTTTGCCCCAGCGACCGTCCAGCTCACATCTTCTTTGGGTCCAGGCAGCATTTCAATCTCATGCCTATTCTGACCATCCTGACTATATGGGAATAGCGATGTCGCGGCAACAGGGCTTACAGGGCCCAGGACGCCCTGGCAGGCGCGCGAGGCCAATCACTGCTGCACGGACGGCCGAACTGCTTGTGGACGCGAGGTTACTCGGTTGCACCTACTCGCCGATCACGCCGGCGATGTTCTGGTCGTAGTCGACCAGCGACCCCGTCATGACGCCGGCCTGCGGGCTCAGCATATAGGTGATCAGCCGGGCAAGCTGCGCAGGCTTCACCAACTGGCCCATCGGCTGAGCGGCCTCGGCCTTCGCCAACCAGTCGTCCGGCGCGTCATGCCACTTCTTCTGCACGATGTCCTCGCCTTCGGTGTCCATCCAGCCGGGCAGCACGGCGTTGCAGCGGATGCGGTTGCGCCGATGGGAACTCGCGACATTCTTGGTCAAGGTCATCAGCGCGCCCTTGCTGGTCGAATAGGCCGTCAGAAAGGACTGGCCGGCATGGGCAGACATCGACAGCACGTTGACGATCGAGCCCGGCGCCTTGCGCTCGAGAAGATGCGCGACCAGGCCCTGCATCAGGAAAAAGGGGCCGCGCACATTGGTGTCGAATATCTGGTCGAAAAGCTCCTCTGTGGTCTCGACCAGCGAGCCGCGCGCCGAGGTGGCGGCGGCGTTGACGAGCGCATTGACGGTGCCGAAATGCGCGAGCGCCATGGCGACGGCGCGCTTGCAGTTGGCGACCTTGGCGACGTCGGCGCTGATGAAGATGGCGTCGACGCCTTTCTTCTTCAGCGCGGCGACCGCCTTGTCGCCCTTTTCCTGCGAGCGGCCGACCAGCGCCAGTGCCCGGCAGCCCTCGTCGGCAAGCGCCTCGGCGACGGCGAAGCCGACGCCCTGCGCGCCGCCGGTGACGATGGCACGCGTTTCTGAATTGCGACCGGCCAAACCGCTCATCGCTCTGCTCCTGTAATCAACTCAAAGGTTCAATCGACGCGGACGGTCTTGCCCGTCTTTGCCGACTGCAAGGCCGCGTCGGCCAGCTTCAGCGCGACCAGCCCGTCCCTGCCGCTCGGCGCCGCCTTCTTGCCGGCGCTGTTGGCGGCAATGAAGGACGCGATCTCATTGGCATAAGCATCGATGTAGCGGGTCATGAAGAAGTCGTGCAGCGGCGGCCGGGTGTAGCCCTTGTCGTTGGCAAGCTCGATCGAGACCGGCCGCTGGTTTTCGGCGGCGACCATGCCCTTCGACCCATGCACCTCGATGCGCTGGTCGTAGCCATAGGTGGCGCGGCGCGAATTGGAGATGACGGCCTGCCTGCCGGATGCGGTTTCCAGGATGACGCTGACCGAGTCGAAATCGCCGGCTTCGCCGATCTTCTTGTCGACCAGCACCGAGGCGTGGGCGCTGACGGCAACCGGCTCCTCGCCGAGCAGGAAGCGCGCCATGTCGAAATCGTGGATGGTCATGTCGCGGAAAATGCCGCCGGAGCGGGCGATGTAGTCGAGCGGCGGCGGGCCCGGATCGCGCGACGTGATGGTGACCATCTCGACGTCACCGATGGCGCCGTCGTCGATCGCCTTGCGGACGGCGGCGAAATGCGGATCGAAGCGGCGGTTGAAGCCGACCATCAGCGTGGCGCCGGCCTTCTCGACCACTGTCAGGCACTGCTCGACCCGCTTGACGTCGAGGTCGATCGGCTTCTCGCAGAAGATCGCCTTGCCGGCCCTGGCGAAGCGTTCGATCAGGTCGGCATGGGTGTCGGTCGGCGTGCAGATGATGACGGCGTCGATGTCCTTGGCCTGCTCGATGACGTCGATCGTGCGCACCTCGGCGCCATAGGCGCCGGCCAGCTCGGTTGCGGCTTTCTCGAAGGCATCGGCCACGGCCACCAGTCTGGCCTGCGGGTTGGAGGCAACCGCGCGGGCATGCACCTTGCCGATGCGGCCGGCGCCGAGAAGAGCGAAGCGGAGAGTCATGGAATGTCCTTTGAGGTGGTTCTAATGCGTGTCCGCGCCTGCCGGCGCGGACGATTTGGGTGATCTTGGCGTGGCGCCGGTCAGGCGGCCTGGAGTTCCGCCTGTCCGGTCTTGGCGCCGGTGATGTAGGCGACGATGTCGTTGCCGTCAGTGTCCTGCTTGCGCAGATTGGCGACGATGCGGCCGCGCCGGAAGACGACGATGCGGTCGACCAGGTCGAACACCTGGCGCATGTTGTGGCTGATCAGGATCAGCGGCTCGCCATTCTCCTTCAGCGTGCGGATGATGTTTTCGACCTGCGCCGTCTCCTGCACGCCGAGGGCCGCCGTCGGCTCGTCCATGATGATCAGCTTCGAGGCAAAGGTCGCGGTGCGGGCGATCGCCACGCACTGGCGCTGACCGCCCGACATGTGACGGATGGTGCTGGAAAGGTTGGGAATCTTCACCGCCGTGCGGATCAGTGCCGCCTCGGTCGCCTTGCGCATCGCCTTGCGGTCGAGGATCGAGAACGGCCCGAGGTTGAACAGCACCTTCTCGCGGCCGAGGAACAGGTTCGACGGCACGTCGAGGTCATCGGCCAGCGCGAGGTTCTGGAACACTGTCTCGATACCGGCCTCGCGCGCCTCGATCGGGCCGGCGAAATTCACTTCCTTGCCGTCGAACCAGATCTTGCCGTCGGTGCGCTGCTCGACGCCAGTGATCTGGCGCACGAAGGTTGACTTGCCGGCGCCGTTGTCGCCCATGATGGCGACATGCTCGCCCTTGCGCAGCTCGAAATTCGCTTCCTGCAGCGCATGCACGCCGCCATAGTGCTTGGTGAGGTTTTCGGTCTTCAGAACGATGTCCGACATGGTCAAGCTCCTATCGCCCGGCGGCGCTGGCGCCACTGATCGAGAACGACTGCGCCGACGATGATGACGCCCTTGACCATCTCCTGGTAGTAGGCGTCGAGGCGCAGGAAGGTGAAGCCGGAAATAATGACGCCGAAGATCAGCGCGCCGATCACCGTGCCGATGATCGAGCCGCGGCCGCCCGACAGCGAGACGCCGCCGATGACCGCCATGGCGATGGCGTCGAGTTCGTACATGACGCCCATGCCGGCCTGGGCGGTAAGGTTCTTGGAGCAGAGCACCACCGCGGCGAGCGACGCCAGGATGCTGGCGATGGCATAGACGAGCACCTTGTGGTTGGCGATCTTGATGCCGGACATGCGCGCGGCGTCCTCGTTGGAGCCGATGGCGTAGCAGTGCTTGCCGTATTTCGTGTAGCTCAGGATCAGCTGGAACAGGATCGCCAGCGAGATGAAGATGATGACCGGCATCAGCCCCTTGCCGATCGTGGCGAAGCTGTCGGTCGGGAACGAGATCGGCTGGCCCTTCGACCACCATTTGGCGATGCCGCGCGCGGTGACCATCATGCCGAGCGTGGCGATGAAGGGCGGGATGCGGGTGTAGGCGATGAGCAGGCCGTTGATCAGCCCGGCTATCAACCCGCAGCCGATGGCCACCAGCAGCGGCACGATGACCGGCAAGTCGGTCCAGCCATAGTCGATGAACATCGCCTTGGGATTTGGATTGCCGTTGACCGTCGCCACCTGGGCGAAGCTCATGGCGATCATGGCGGTGGCGCCGACGACCGAGCCCGAGGACAGGTCGATGCCGCCGCAGATGATGACCTGGGTGACGCCGATGGCGATGATGCCGACGATCGAGACCTGCAGGATGATGATCTGCAGGCGCTGCTCGTTGAAGATGGCGTCGACATTTTCACGGGTGTTGAAAAGGAAGCTGTCGCCGAGGAAGACGCGGCCGATCAGCTCGAAGGCGCCGACGAGAATGACGAGCGCCAGGAGCACGTTGAACTCGGCAGGCCAGGGGCGCTTCTTGGCATCGTAGCTCAGCCCGCCAATGCCATGCGATGTCTGTGACACGTCTTCTTCCTCCGAATGGCCGCGCCCCGCTCTCCCGCGCTGTGGGCGGAGAAAGGAAGGGCGGCGGCGCTTCACCAGCAGCCGATGTCAGCCGGTCCGATGCCTTCCTGCGCCGCTCCTTGCAGGGCGGGTCAGCTTTCGATGGAAAGGTGACCCGCCGTGGAAGTTTCCTGGCAATTCCGTGCGGAAAACCGCTCAGCTCGTTTCCTGGAATTGCCTCTCGCGCAGCCTCAGTTCTTCTTCAGGAACTTGTCGATGTTGGCCGGCGTGACGAGCTGGAACGGAATATAGACCTTTTTTTCCACCTTCTCGCCCTTGGAGAGCTTCAACGCCGCATCGAGCGCACCGGCACCCTGGCCGGCAGCGTCCTGGAAGACCGTCACGTCGAGATCGCCCGCCTGCATCGCGGCCAGCGCGTCCTGGGTGGCGTCAACGCCGCCGACCACGACCGACTTCATGTCGATGTTGGCGGCCTTCATGGCCTGGATGGCTCCGATAGCGCTTTCGTCGTTGTTGGCGATGACGCCATCGAACGGCTTGCCGGACGACAGCCAGTTGGTCATCAGGTTCTGCGCCTGGTCGCGGTCCCAGTTCGAGGTCTGCTTGTCGATGATCTTGATGAAGCTGCAGTCCGGCGTGGCGATCACTTCCTCGATGTCCTTGGTGCGCTGCACCGCGGCTTGGTTCGAAAGCTCGCCCATGATGACATAGACGTTGGCTTCCTTCTTGCCGGCTTCCTTGAACAGTCGGCAGGCTTCCTGGGTCTCGAGCGTGCCGGATTCAGCCTCGTTCGAAGCGACGAAGGCCTGGTTGTCCGGCAGCGAGTCGACATTGACCGGCTGGCGGTTGACGTAGACCAGCGGAATCTTGGCCGCGGCGGCCGCGTCCGACATCGCCTGCGTGGCCGAGGTGTCGACCGGGTTGACGATGATGGCGTCAACGCCCGAGGCGGCGAAGTTCTTGATCTGGTCGAGCTGCTTGGCGACATCGTTCTGCGCGTCCTCGACCTGCAGCTCGACGCCGTCCATGCCCTTGGCCTGGGCGATCATGCCGTTGCGCAGCACGGTCAGGAAGTTGTCGTCGAACTTGGCCATCGACACACCGACTTTGGCGGCAAAGGCCGACGAGCACATCAGCGCCGACAGCGCGAGGCCCAAAAGCAGTTTCTTCATTTTATCTCTCTCCTCCACTTGGTGTCCGGCTGCACCGATTGAACCGGAATCCCCGATCCTGCGGGGAATCTCTCCCGACGATCATTTCGGCTCCGGCGACGTTTTCCGACGGCTGGAACGCCAGGCTCCCGCTTGAAACAAATGTTCCCGGAACGAAAGGACCAAAATGCTCTGCTAGTGAAATATTTATTCCATTTCGTGGGACGGCGTCAAGGGCGATTCCAAAATGGAGCGCCGGATTTTCGCAGGCGGACCCTGCAACATTCTATCAGGGTGATGGATCCCATCATCATTGACGGCCACCCTTGGCCGGTCGCTAATCCCTAGATGTTTTCCGGCAGGTAGATGTCGAACGGCAGGAAGGTCTGACCCGGAGCATTCGCGGCTCCGGTTTCGATGGCGTGCGCCATCAATCCGACAAGCTCGCGGCAGAGCGCCGGCAGCGGCGTCGAGATGACCATGGTGAGGACGTTGTCCGCGAGCGCAGCCCGCGACTCGGCGTTGATCTCGTTGCAGATGACCACCGGCATATTCGCGGGCTTTGCGGCCCGCAGCGCCGAGACCGCGCCTTCCATGCCACCGCCGGCGACATAGCAGCCGGCAAGATCGGGATAGCGCGCCAGAAGATCGAGCATCGCATCATGCGTCACCTGGTTGGCTTCAAGGTTGACCAGCGTCTCCAGCACCGTGAATTCCGGGGCATGCTCGCGGAAGAACGATCTGAAGCCGATCTCGCGCAGCTCATGGCCATGGAAGCGGTGGCTGCCGACGAACAGGGCAACCTTGCCGGGCTTGCGTGCCGCCTTGGCGATCATCCAGGCCGCACTGCGCCCGACCTTGCGGTTGTCCAGGCCGACATAGCCCTCGCGGATGCCGGCGGCGAAGTCGGAGAGCAGGGAGAAGACCGGCTGCCCTCTCGCCTTCAGCGTCTCCACGACCGCCGTCAGCGTCGGATGATCCGGCCCGACAGCGGCGATCGCCCTGGATTTCGCCGCCAGCTTTCGCATCTGGGCGGCAATCTCGCTGGGCGCGAGGGAGGCAGCGAAATCGATAGTGGCGACGCCGCGGAATCGTTGCGATTGCGAGACCGCCAGTTCGAGCTCGCGTGCAAAATCGTTGTAAAAAATATCATTGCCCCTCAGGAGCAGGAAGCCCAGCCGGTATTCCGGCAATTCCTGGCGCATACGTTGCTTGATGAGCCCGGCCGCGTGATAGCCGATGTCGGTCGCGGCCTCGTAGACACGGCGCGCCGTCTCCTCCTTTACCGGCAGACGGTTGTTGAGCACCCGGTCAACGGTGGCGACGCTGACGCCGGAGACGCGAGCCAGATCGATGATGGTTGGCCGCTTTGCCATGAAACCTCCGTTTGCTGCCCATTCACGTTACATCATTCTGATGTGAAATGATAGAAACTATCTTTGTGATATTGAGGCTATCATCCATTAGCGCTATTTTGCGCCTCGACGCCCGCCATAGCGCCCGTTTTGCATGCGGGCGACTCGCCAGGCGCTGACGGAGGAACCTCATGACGGCAACGATGGACGCAGCACCGTCCCGCCGCGACTACAGCCTGGTCGGTCGTGATGCCAAGCTCGCGGTCGAGAACGGACTGGCATCGGCCGAGTGGTACCACACCGAGATCCCGCGCAAGCAGATGAAGGAACTGATGCAGCGCTCGGACCAGCCGGCGATCCGCGACACCATCATCTGGCTCGGCGCCCTGATCATCAGTGCCGCAGGCGGCGCCTGGTTCTGGGGCACCTGGTGGTGCGTGCCCTTCTTCTTCGTCTACGGGACGCTCTACGGTTCCTCGACCGATTCCCGCTGGCACGAATGCGGCCACGGCACGGCGTTCCGGACGCAGTGGATGAACGATGCCGTCTACCAGATCGCCTGCTTCATGATCATGCGCAATCCGGTGACCTGGCGATGGAGCCACACGCGCCACCACACCGACACCATCATTGTCGGCCGCGATCCGGAAATCGCCGTGATGCGGCCGCCGGACCTGGTTCGCACCGTGCTGGCCTTCGTCGGCATTCTCGACGCCTGGCACGCGATGAGCGACATGCTGCGCAACGCGGCCGGCAACATCAGCGCGGCGGAAAAGACCTTCATTCCCGAGCAGGAGCAGCCGAGGGCGATCCGCATCGCCCGGATCTGGACGGCGATCTATGCCGCCACGATCGCCCTGGCGCTCTATTTCGGATCGTTCCTGCCGCTGATGCTGGTCGGCCTGCCGCGGCTCTACGGCGCCTGGCACCACGTCATGACCGGCCTGCTGCAGCATGGCGGCCTCGCCGACAATGTCACCGACCACCGGCTCAACAGCCGCACCGTCTACATGAACCCGATCAGCCGCTTCATCTACTGGAACATGAACTACCATGTGGAGCACCACATGTTCCCGATGGTGCCCTACCACGCCTTGTCGAAGCTGCATGAGATGATCAAGCACGACCTGCCGGCGCCGACGCCGTCGATCCTGGCCGGTTACCGCGAGATGATCCCCGCCTTCCTGCGCCAGCTGCGCTACGAGGACTATTTCATCAAGCGCGAGCTGCCGCCGACGGCGCGGCCCTATCGGGAGGACCTGCACAGCGATGATCCCGCTGCGGCGGCGGCCGAGTGACCGCCCGGCACGAATGCCGGGCAATTCAATTTCGCCGGAGGACAAAATGAGCGACTGGGTCGAGGCCTGCACGGCCGGAGACATCGACGAAGAGGACGTGATGCGGTTCGACCACGGCGGCAGAACCTACGCGATCTATCGCAGCCCCGATGACGAATATTTCGCGACCGACGGGCTGTGCACGCATGAGAAGGTGCACCTGGCCGACGGGCTGGTGATGGACGACATCATCGAATGCCCCAAGCACAATGGGCGCTTCAACTACAAGACCGGCGACGCCAGGGGCGCGCCGGTATGCGTCAATCTCAAGACCTATCCGGTCAAGGTCGACGCGGGCAAAGTCCTCATTCAGGTCGGGTGACGCGATGGCGGGAGGAATGGTCGTCATCGGCGCCGGCGAATGCGGCGGGCGCGCAGCGCTCACCTTGCGCGATCTCGGTTGCGAAGGTCCGGTTACGCTGGTCGGCGACGAGCCGCACCTGCCCTATGAAAGGCCGCCGCTCTCGAAAGAGGCCATGACCGGTGAGGCGCCGGCCATCAAGGCGATCGCCAGCGACGAAATTCTTGCCGAGCGGTCGATCCGGCACCTCCATTCCGTGCGGGCCGTCGGCATCGACCGCGCCGCGCATCTCGTAACTCTCTCGGACGGCTCCTCACTCCCCTATGACAAGCTGCTGCTTGCAACCGGATCGGTGCCGCGCAGGCTGCCGATGCCGGGCCTGGGCGGACGCTGCGTCTATCTCAGGACATTCAACGACGCGCTCGCCATCCGCGCTCATCTTCGGGCGGGCAACCGCGTCGCCATCATCGGCGGCGGCTTCATCGGTCTCGAGCTTGCCGCCTCCTCGCGCAAGCTTGGCGCCACGGTCTCCGTCATAGAGGCGCAGCCGCGAATCCTGATGCGCGGCGTGCCGGCCGACATCGCCGAAATCATCCATCAGGCGCATGAGGCCGAAGGCGTGAAAATCCTCACCGGCCAGGGCATCACGGCGATAGCCGATGACGGCACTCAGGTCCGCATCACGCTTGCCGACGGCCAGCAGATCGTTGCCGATCTAGCAGTGATTGGCATCGGCGCGGTGCCGGTGACGGCGCTCGCCGCCGAAGCGGGACTTGCCATCGACAACGGCATCGCCGTCGACCGGCAATTGCGTACCGCCGATCCGGATATTTTCGCAGCCGGCGACTGCTGCTCGTTTCCGCTCGCCATCTATGGCGGACGACGCGTGCGGCTGGAGGCCTGGCGCAATGCGCAGGAACAGGGCGCGCTCGCGGCCAGGAACATGCTGGGGGCAAACGAGGATCATGCCGCCGTGCCGTGGTTCTGGTCGGATCAATATGGCCTGACGCTGCAGATCGCCGGACTTTCCGACGAAGGCCGCTCGATCGTGCGTCGCGACCTCGACGACGATGCTTTCATCCTGTTCCACCTGGCTGAGGATGGGCGGCTGGTGGCGGCGAGCGGCATCGGCCCGGGCAATGCGGTGGCGCGCGACATCCGCCTGGGCGAGATGCTGATTGCCAAGCGGGCAAAGCCGGCGCCGGAGGCGCTGGGGTCGCAGACGGTCAAGCTGAAATCACTGCTGGCGGCGTAAGCGGCCACATCAACAGACACATCGAGGGGTGGAAATGGCACGCAGCAGACCGACCGTCGCCGATTTGCAGTCGCTGAAGGGCAAGCGCCAGCTTTCCAAGCTGCGCGTCTTCTCGCTGGAGGAGGCCGAGGCCGCCGAGCGCGCCGGCATCGACCTCATCTCGGTACCTTATGATTTGATGTTCGATCCGCGATTCCGCGACGCCGCGCCAACCTGCTTTGCCATTCCCGGCGACGAACGCGTGAAGCTCGGCGCGACCACCGACGAGATCCTGCGCATGGCGGTGAAGCTGCGCGCGGCCAGTGCCGACGCCATGTATTGTTCGGCCAGCCTGCAGACCATTCGCCGGCTGCGCGACGAGCACATTCCGGTCTGTGGCCATGTCGGCCTGATTCCGGCGCATGCGACCTGGACGGGCGGCTTCAAGGCGGTGGGCAAGACGGCCGAGAGCGCGACGTTCGTCTGGAAGCAGGTCAAGGACCTCGAAGCAGCCGGCGCTTTCGCCGCGGAGATCGAGGTGGTGCCGGCTGGTGTCTCCAGCGCGATCTCGCGGCGCACGTCGCTGATCATGATCTCGATGGGGGCCGGTGCCGGCTGCGACGCGCAATACCTGTTCTCGGAAGACGTGCTCGGCAGCAATCGCGGCCATTATCCGCGCCATGCCAAGCGCTATCGCGACTTCGCGGCGGAATTCGACCGTCTTCAGAACGAGCGCATCGCCGCCTTCCGCGAATATGCCGCAGATATCCAGTCCGGCGCCTATCCGGCGCCACGGCACATCGTCGAGGCGGATGCGGAGGAACTGCGCAAATTCGAAGCTTTCCTGGCGTCCGAAGGCTGATCCGCCAAGCCGGGCCAGATCGGCATCCGCCGGTCAGAAAAGCGCCTTCAACTCGTTCAGCTTGTCGTTGACCAGCCAGCCGTAATAATTTTCCTCGGGCAGCTTTTCCGGCTCGCCGGCGGCGCGGCGCTTCTCGTTCTCCTCCTTCAGCGCATAGGCGCGCTGCTCGGGATTGCCGACATTGTAAAGCGTGGCGGTCAGGCCGGGATTGTCGGAGATGTCGAAGCCGGCGATGCTCTTGTAGGCATCGATCGACTTCCTGATCGTGGCGGCGACGTAAGGCAATGTCAGGTCCGGGTCCATGATGGTCTTGTAGACCGCGTTCGGATCCTCGACGTCGAGCTTCGGCAACCCCGAGACTTCGTGCACGAGGTCGCTCATCTGCAATGCCGTCAGCGGGTTGAGCTGGCCGAGGCCGAAGGTCTGGCCGGCATAGTAGGGCTGAAAGAAGGTGGCGCCGAAACGGTCGTTGGGGAAGCTTGTCCCGCCGACGCTCCTGCCGCGGAAGGCGTGGTTCCAGACCTGTTCGCGGCACTCCCAGAGGTCATAGCTACCGCTCACGCCGGCGCATTTCTTGAACTCGGGCCGCTGCACGAAATCGCTGACGTCCTCGCCCTCGTAGGCGAAGGTCAGCTTGCTCGACAGATACGACATCGTCTTGACGTAGTAGGTCTGCAGCCGGTCGTAGGCGTCGACATTGTAGGTATGCTCGCCGACGATGGCGCCAACGATGTGCATCGGATCGATGCCATAGGCCGCGGCCGCCTTCCTGATCTTGGCGCGAAGCTCGGCGTCGTTCTGCAACAGCGCGTAGACCTTGCGGTATTTGGCCTGGAAGGTGGTGTTGGTGGCCTGGGTGCGGCGGCTGGAAGCGCCGGGAATGTCGGGCTGCACCGCGTTGCGGTTGCCGGGCGGCACCATGGTAGCCGCATCGGCCGTTGCCACTAGAGCAGCCAATGCCAGGCCGATAAAGAGGACCACTTTTTTCTTCATGCGCCGCCGCCACTTTGGAACGGACCAGCCATCAACGGGTCGCCGACCTGTTCCAACCACTCATTTTTGCGCAATTTCGGACGGAAAACGCACTTTTCCTGAAATTGCCTCCGGAATCGGGCGGCAAACTAGGTAAAGCGCGCGGGAGAGTCGAGAGAAGGCCATCGCCCGCCACCAAGAATGGCGGCGGGATGCTTCCATTTGGCCACACCTTGCGCATCAGGCCGGCAGTTGCGCCGGCCTGAAACGGTGCTTGTCAGAGGATGAAGCGCGACAGGTCGGTGTTGCGCGACAGGTCGCCGACATGCTTCTGCACATAGGCGGCATCTATGGTGACCGCGGTGCCGTTCCGGTCCGGCGCGTCAAAGGAGATCTCGTCCAGGACGCGCTCCATCACCGTCTGCAGCCGCCGGGCACCGATATTCTCGACGCTGGCGTTGAGATCGACGGCAATGCCGGCGAGCGAATCGATGGCATCGTCGGTGAAGCTGAGATCGACGCCCTCCGTCTTCATCAGCGCAATGTACTGCTTGATCAGGCTTGCTTCCGTCTCGGTGAGGATGCGGACGAAATCCTGCTTTTCCAGCGCGCGCAGCTCGACGCGGATGGGCAACCGGCCCTGCAGCTCCGGCAGCAGGTCCGACGGCTTCGACACGTGGAAGGCGCCGGAGGCGATGAACAGGATGTGGTCGGTCTTCACCGGCCCATATTTGGTCGCAACGGTGGTGCCTTCGACCAGCGGCAGCAGGTCGCGCTGCACGCCTTCGCGCGACGGTCCGCCTGAAATGTCGCTTCTGGCGGCGATCTTGTCGATCTCGTCGAGGAAAACGATGCCGTCGTTTTCCGTGGCATCGAGCGCGCGGCGCACCACTTCGTCCTGGTCGAGCAGCTTGTCGGACTCGTCGCTGATCAGAAGCTCGTAGGATTCCTTGACCGTCGTCTTGCGGGTCTTGGTCCTGCGGCCGCCCATGGCCTTCGACAGCATGTCGTTGATGTTGAGCACGCCGATGTTGCCGCCGGGCATGCCCGGAATCTCGAAGCCCGGCATACCGCCGGTGCCCGTATCGGCGACCTCGACCTCGATTTCCTTGTCGTCGAGCTCGCCGTCGCGCAGCTTCTTGCGGAACGAGTCGCGCGTGGCCGGGCTCGCCGTCTTGCCGACCAGCGCCTCGAGCACGCGCTCCTCGGCGTTGATGTGGGCGCGGGCCTTGACGTCCTCGCGCATCTTCTCGCGCACAAGGCCGATGGCGACCTCGACGAGATCGCGCACGATCTGCTCGACATCGCGGCCGACATAGCCGACCTCGGTGAACTTGGTCGCCTCGACCTTGACGAAAGGAGCCCCGGCAAGCCGCGCCAGGCGGCGCGAGATTTCGGTCTTGCCGACGCCGGTCGGGCCGATCATCAGGATGTTCTTGGGCATCACCTCTTCGCGCATCTGGCCGTCCAGTTGCTGGCGGCGCCAGCGGTTGCGCAGGGCGATGGCGACGGCGCGCTTGGCGTCCTTCTGACCGATGATGAAGCGGTCGAGTTCCGAAACGATTTCGCGGGGAGAGAAGGTGCTCATATCAGTCAAATTCCACTTTGCCACTGCCTGATGGACTCGAACGGATGCAGCAGCATGATCACGTTGAGCGTCAGATTGTCCCGGATGATGTAGCCCGTGCCGAACTCGAAGATGAGCGCCAGGGCAACGACCACCCATATAGGAAGCTTTCGCGCCATCACAAATCCGAGCACCATGAACAGCGTGTCGGACACGGAGTTGATGACACTGTCGCCGTAGTAGTTGAGCGAGATGGTGCCGGCGCGGTAGCGCTCGATGATAAACGGGCTGTTCTCCAGAAGTTCCCAGCCGCCTTCGATGAGGACGGCGAAGGCCAGCCGCAGCCCCACCGGCGAGCGCGGGAACAGGAAGGTGCCGAGCGCGTAGAACAGGAAGCCATGGATGATGTGCGAGAAAGTGTACCAGTCGGAAATGTGCTGGGAGTTCTCCGAGCTGTTCACCACGCCGTGCCAGAGCTTGACATAGCCGCAGGTGCAGATCGGCGGATGACCCATGCCATAGAGAACGCCGGCCTGGAAGACGACGAGAGCCAGCACCAGCAGCAGCCCCATGCGCCAGCTGTCCTCATAGGCGGAAAGTGTCTTGTCTTCCTCGGATGCGGTCATCTGGTCATTCCCCCTCTTCCAAATCGGCCTCGTCCGCATCGACGGCCATCAACACGACGTCGCCATATTCCGACTGCCTGCGGCCTATCGGCCTGAAGCCGGCCTTCTCATAGGCGCGGATGGCGCGGCCGTTATCGGGATGCGGATCGATGATGACGCGCGGCGCGCCTTCCTCGAACAGCGCCTCTACGAACTGGCGGACAATGGCCGAGCCGTGACCGATGCCGACCAGCTCCGGCGGACCGATCGACAGATCGATGCCCAGCGTGCCGAACGGCTGGTCGGCATAGGGGTGGTCGTCCTCCAGATGCGGATCGTAGCTCTGCAGATACGCGATCGGCCTGCCGTCGAGCTCGACGATCAGGGGCTCGACCGAAACCGACGAGATGTGCTCGCGGATCTCGGCGATTTCCTTGTCCGGATCGCCCCACCATTCAGCCAAATGCGGTTCTGCCAACCAGCCGGCGATCATCGGCAGGTCTTTTTCAGTGACCGGCCGAAAATCGTAGACATGGGCTTGATTGGGCATCATGCCGACGCCGGCTCAGGCGGCATCGAGCGTTTCGACGACGAAGTTGCTGTTGGTGTAGACGCAGATGTCGGCGGCGATCTGCATGGCCTTGCGGGCGATTTCCTCGGCATCCTTTTCGGTATCGATCAGCGCGCGGGCCGCGGCCAGCGCATAGTTGCCGCCGGAGCCGATGGCCATGACGCCGTGCTCGGGTTCGAGCACGTCCCCGGTACCGGTCAACGCCAGCGAAACCGACCTGTCGACAACCAGCATCATTGCTTCCAGGCGGCGCAGATAGCGGTCGGTTCGCCAGTCCTTGGCGAGCTCGACGCAGGCGCGCGTCAGCTGATCCGGATATTGCTCCAGCTTGGCTTCGAGCCGCTCGAGCAGGGTAAAGGCGTCGGCGGTGGCGCCGGCAAAGCCGGCGATGACGCTGCCGTCCTTGCCGATGCGGCGCACTTTCCTGGCGTTGCCCTTCATGATGGTCTGGCCAAGGCTGACCTGGCCGTCGCCGGCAATCACGACCTTGTTGCCTTTGCGCACGGTGACGATGGTCGTGGCGTGCATGGTCAGTTCATTCGACATTTCCAGCTCCGATTCGCGCTATCCCTTTGAAAGGCGATTGGCGCGGTACGAGTGAGTTTGATCGGCCATATGTATGCATGCGGCGGGTGATTGCAAACCGCTCTCCGGCAACGCCGATACCGTCTGGAATGGCAACTGGCAATCGCCGGATCATGCTGATAGAAGGCTTTCGTTTTCAAGCCCGAGCCCCCGGGCAGGACAGTCAGGACAGAGTTATGCCGCCCCGTTCCGCCGAAGTCAGCCGCAAGACCAAGGAAACCGAGATTTCGGTCTCGGTCCATGTCGACGGCAAGGGCAAGGCCGAGATTTCGACGGGCGTCGGTTTCTTCGATCACATGCTCGACCAGCTGTCGCGCCATTCGCTGATCGACATGACCATCAACGCCAAGGGCGACCTGCATATCGACGACCACCACACGGTCGAGGATACCGGCATCGCGATCGGCCAGGCGCTGAGCCAGGCGCTGGGCGACCGGCGCGGCATCATGCGCTATGCCTCGCTCGACCTGGCCATGGACGAGACGCTGACCAGGGCGGCGATCGACGTTTCAGGGCGGCCGTTCCTGGTCTGGAACGTCGCTTTCTCGTCACCGAAGATCGGCACGTTCGACACCGAGCTGGTGCGCGAGTTCTTCCAGGCGCTGGCGCAGAATGCCGGCATCACGCTGCATGTCACCAACCACTACGGCGCCAACAACCACCATATTGCCGAGACCTGCTTCAAGGCGGTCGCGCGGGTGTTGCGCGCAGCGCTGGAACGCGATCCGCGCCAGCCCGAGGCAGTGCCTTCCACCAAGGGTTCGCTGAAAGGTTAGGCGATGGCGATCTATGTCGTGATGGACCCGCCGGCGGGCGCCAGCAGAGGCGACGCCACGCGCTTCGTGCGCGACGGCTTCACCTGGCTGGGCTTCCTGTTTTCGCCGCTGTGGCTCGCCTGGCACCGGCTCTGGATCGAAGCGGCCCTCACCTTCGCGGTGATGGCCGTGCTGCCTCTGCTGGCCGAGAAACTCGGGCTTGAGTGGGCCGGCTCAGCGCTGTCGCTGCTGGTGTCGCTCTATGTCGGTTTGGAAGGGCAGGCCCTGCGTATCGCGGCGCTCCGCCGCCGTGGCTGGCGCGAATGGGGCGTGGTCGAGGCCGGCTGGCTCGCAGACGCCGAGATCCGTCACGCGCTCGAAGCCGAAGCGGGGGCCGAGGAACAGGCGCCTTTGCCGCGCATCGTTCCGGACACGCAGCTGGCGCGACCGGCCCAGACGGGCTTGGCGCTGGGACTGACCCACACGCCGGGACGGCCCTGACATGCGGGTTGCGATCATCGATTACGGCTCGGGCAATCTGCGCTCGGCAACAAAAGCCTTCGAGCGGGCCGCGCATGAGGGCGGCATTGCCGCAACCATAGAGCTGACCGCCGATGCCGAGCGGGTGGGCACCGCCGACCGCATCGTGCTGCCGGGCGTCGGCGCCTATGCCGACTGCGCCGCCGGCCTGCATGCCGTGGCCGGCATGTGGGAAGCGGTGGAAGAGGTGGCTCTTCGCAAAGCACGGCCGTTTCTCGGCATCTGCGTCGGCATGCAGCTGATGTCGGAACGCGGTCTTGAGAAGACGATCACCAAGGGGTTCGGCTGGATTGCCGGCGACGTCGAGGAGATCGCGCCGGCCGATCCGGCGCTGAAGATCCCGCAGATCGGCTGGAACACGATCGAGCTTGCCCGTCCGCACCCCTTGTTCTCAGGCATCGAGACCGGTCCGAAAGGGCTGCACGCCTATTTCGTGCATTCCTATCATCTTCAAGCCACGAAGCCAGACCAGGTGCTGGCGACGGCCGACTATGGCGGCCCCGTAACGGCCGCGGTTGCACGCGACAACCTCGTCGGCACCCAATTCCATCCCGAGAAGAGCCAGGCGCTCGGTCTGGCGCTGATCGCCAATTTCCTCAGATGGAGGCCCTAGGCATGAGCAAGAAGGGTTATTGGATCGCCCTGATCGACGTCCGCGATCCCGACGTCTACCAGAAATATATCGAGGCCAACGCGAAGGCCTTCGCCAAATATGGCGCGACGTTTCCAGTGCGGGCGGGCCGCTATTCGAATCCGGAAGGGCCGACCGGCAATCGTCACGTGGTGGTGGAATTCCCGTCCTACGAGACAGCGCTCGCCTGTTATGACTCGCCCGAATACCAGGAAGCCTCCAAATTCCGGCTAGCTGCGTCGACCGGCCATTTCGTCATCGTCGAGGGTGCCTGACCGTGATCCTGTTTCCCGCGATCGACCTCAAGGACGGCAAATGCGTGCGCCTGAAGCATGGCGACATGGCGACCGCCACCATCTACAACGATGATCCGGCGGCCCAGGCGAAAGCCTTCGAGGAGCAGGGCTTCGAATGGCTGCATGTCGTCGACCTCAACGGCGCCTTCAAGGGCCAGAGCGTCAATTCCGCCGCGGTCGGCGCCATCCTGAAAGCGACGAAGAACCCGGTGCAACTCGGCGGCGGCATCCGCACGCTACCGCAGATCGAAGACTGGCTGGACCGCGGGCTGGCGCGCGTCATCCTGGGCACCATCGCAGTGCGCGAGCCGGAGCTGGTGAAGCAAGCCTGCAAGGCCTTTCCCGGCAGGATCGCCGTGGGCATCGACGCCAAGGGCGGCAAGGTCGCCGTCGAAGGCTGGGCGGAAGCCTCGGAACTCGGCGTCATCGAGTTGGCGCAAAAATTCGAAGGCGCGGGCGTCGCCGCCATCATCTACACCGACATCGACCGCGACGGGGTGCTGACCGGCATCAACTGGGATTCGACCATCAGCCTCGCCGAGGCCGTATCGATCCCGGTGATCGCTTCCGGCGGGCTCGCCTCGATCGCCGACATCGTGCGCATGACCATGCCCGACGCGACCAAGCTGGAAGGCGCAATCTCCGGCCGGGCGCTTTATGACGGGCGCATCGATCCGGCCGAGGCGCTGGCGATCCTGCGCGGCGAGAGCCTGGAGGCCAGGCCGTGAAGGTTTCGATCATCCTGGCGTCCTATGACAGCGGCCACTATCACGGCGGCTGGGGCCAGGGTCCCGACGCGCTGATCTCCGGCGGATTGGCCGACGCCCTGAGGCTGGCCGGCCACGAGGTCGACGTGCACGACATCGGCAAGGTCGTCGAGGACGAACAGGAGCGCGAGATCGGCACCGGATTTGCCGTCTGCAATGCCGTCTCGGGCGAGGTTCGCATCGCGCTGGACAACGGGCGATTTCCCATCGTTCTGGCCGGAAACTGCCTGACCAGCGCGGGTGCCGTGGCCGGCGAGGGCGCAGACGCCATCATCTGGGCCGACCAGCATGGCGACCTCAACACGCCCGACACCTCCACCTCCGGCCTTCTCGACGGCATGGCGCTGGCGACCGTGCTTGGCCTCTGCTGGCGGCGGCTGGCGATGCAGATTCCGGGGTTCAAGCCGATCGATCCGGCTCGTTGCGTGCTGGTCGATGCGCGCGACCTCGACCCCGCGGAAAAAGAGCTGCTGGATAGGCAGCCGATTCTTCGCACCGAATGTCCAGGCTGGGCGGGGGTGGCCGAGACGCTGAACGCAGCCGGCGCCGAGCGGGTCCATATGCATCTCGATCTCGATGTGCATGACCCTGAGGAGTTGCAGGCCAATCACTACAGCACGCCCGGTGGTCCGGCGCCGGAACAGGTGCGTTCGGCCATTTGCGGCCTTGCAGGGCGGCTGAGCATCGCCGGCCTCACCATCTCCGCCTATGACCCGGCTTTCGACGCCAAGGGCGAGGTGCCGCCGCTGGTGGGCGGATTGCTTGTCGACCTGCTCGCGACGCTGGAGAAACGCTGATGCTGAAGGCCCGCGTCATCCCTTGCCTCGACGTCAAGAACGGCCGCGTCGTCAAGGGCGTCAACTTCGTCGACCTCATCGATGCGGGCGATCCGGTCGAGGCCGCCAAGGCCTATGACGCGGCTGGCGCCGACGAGCTTTGCTTCCTCGACATCACCGCTTCGTCGGACAATCGCGAGACGATCTTCGACGTCGTCGCCCGCACGGCGGAACAGTGCTTCATGCCGCTCACCGTCGGGGGCGGCGTGCGCCAGGTGGCCGACATCCGCAAGCTGTTGCTGGCCGGCGCCGACAAGGTGTCGATCAACACGGCCGCGGTGAAGACCCCCGATTTCGTCGCGGAAGCCGCCGACAAGTTCGGCAACCAGTGCATTGTCGTCGCCATCGACGCCAAGAAGGTGTCGGCGGCCGGCGAGGCCGACCGCTGGGAGATCTTCACCCATGGCGGCCGCGAGAAGACCGGCATCGATGCGGTGGAATTCGCGACGCGGATGGTGGAGCGCGGCGCCGGCGAGATCCTTTTGACCTCGATGGACCGCGACGGCACCAAGGCCGGCTACGACATCGCGCTGACGCGCGCCATCGCCGATGCGGTGCGAGCGCCGGTCATCGCTTCGGGCGGCGTCGGCACGCTCGATCACATGGTGGAAGGCATCCGCGACGGCCATGCCGGCGCGGTGCTGGCCGCCTCGATATTCCATTTCGGCACCTACACCATCGCCGAAGCCAAGGCGCATATGGCAAAGGCCGGCCTGCCGATGCGGCTGGACTCGGCCGCCCATCGGACTTAAACCGCTGCTATGGCTCAATTTTCGCTCGCCGAGCTGGAAACGATCATCCATCAGCGCGCCCATTCGGGCGACCCGGAATCATGGACGGCGAAGCTGTTCGCCAAGGGCATGGACAAGGCGGCGCAGAAGCTCGGCGAGGAAGCGGTCGAGGCCGTTATCGCCGCCATCCGCGGCGACCGCGCCGCCCTCGTTTCGGAAAGTGCGGATCTTCTATATCATTGGCTGGTCGTCCTTGGCATTGCGGGCGTTCCGCTGGACGACGTGATGAAGGAGCTCGAGGGACGCACCGGTCGCTCGGGCCTCGCCGAAAAGGCGTCGCGGCCCAAGGGCTGACCGAAAGAGACGGATAGAGCATGACGTTGCCCGAAAACCGCTTCTCACTTTTCGGCATCATGCTCAAAGGGACGGATAGAGCATGATGTCGCCCGAAAACCGCTTCTCACTTTTCGGCATCATGCTCTAGGAGGGCAGGAACTCGATGGACCAGCTTGCTCCTACCGAGAAATATTCCCCCTACCGATTTTTTTCCGCCGAGCAATGGTCACAATTCCGCGCCGATACGCCGCTGACACTGACCGAGGACGAGATCCACCGGCTGCGTTCGCTCAACGATCCGGTCGACCTCGAAGAGGTCAAACGCATCTATCTGTCGCTGTCGCGCCTGCTCTCGGCGCATGTCGAGGCAAGCCAGCTCCTGTTTCGCCAGCGCCAGGCCTTCTTCAACGCCGAGGATGCGACCAAGACGCCCTTCATCATCGGCATCGCCGGCTCGGTCGCCGTCGGCAAGTCGACCACGGCACGCGTGCTGAAGGAACTTCTGGCGCGCTGGCCCTCGAGCCCCAAGGTCGATCTCATCACCACCGACGGTTTCCTTTTGCCGAACGAGATCCTGCGCCGCGACAATCTGATGGAGCGCAAGGGCTTTCCTGAAAGCTACGATGTCGGCGCGCTGCTGCGCTTCCTGTCGGGCATCAAATCGGCGCAACGCAATGTGCGGGCGCCGGTCTACTCGCACCTCACCTATGACGTCATCCCCGGCGAATTCGTCACCATCGACCGGCCGGACATATTGATCTTCGAGGGCATCAACGTGCTGCAGCCGGGCAAGCTGCCGAAGGACGGCAAGATCGTGCCGTTCCTGTCCGATTTCTTCGACTTCGCGATCTATATCGATGCCGACGAGACGCTGATCCACCAGTGGTACATCCAGCGCTTCATGCGGCTGCGCGAGACGGCCTTCCGCAATCCGGAATCCTTCTTCCACCGCTATTCGCAACTGTCGCAGGACGCCGCGCGCGCCATCGCCGAAGGTCTGTGGGCCAATATCAACCTGAAGAACCTGCGCGAGAACATCCTGCCGACACGGGCGCGGGCCGACCTTATCCTGCGCAAGGGCGCCAACCACCTTGTCGAGGAAGTGGCGCTGCGGAAATTGTGACGACTGGGTTAACGGGGCTTTAGGCAATCCGGGCTTAGCTTCCGGCCGGCAACTTTAGCGGGTGTCGGGAGCAACCTGGTGAACAAGGTGAGCAATGCCGCGGGCCGCAGGACCCCGGCCTATTCCCTGGTTATTCCTATCTTCAATGAAGAAGCGGTGCTGCCGCTGCTGGTGCGCCGGATCACGGCTTTGCTCGACAGGCTGGACGCAAGCGGCGAAGCCATCTTCGTCGACGATGGCAGCCGTGACACCAGCGCCATTTTCCTGCGCGGGATGGTCGTCGAGGAGCCGCGCTTCCGTCTTATCGAGCTGTCTCGCAACTTCGGCCATCAGATCGCGATCACGGCTGGCATGGACGCCGCCGCTGGCGACGCCGTGATCGTCCTGGATGGCGACCTTCAAGATCCGCCAGAAGTGGTGCTCGATCTCATTGCCAAGTGGAAGGAAGGCTACGAGATCGTCTACGCCCGACGCGTCAAGCGCGAAGGCGAGTCCCTGTTCAAGCGAATGACCGCCAAGCTGTTCTACCGCGTGCTGGAACACATGACCTCGGTCACCATCCCGCGCGATGTAGGCGATTTCCGACTTGTCGGGCGCAAGGCGCTGGAGACCTTCAAGAGCATGCCCGAGCGCGATCGCTTCGTGCGCGGCATGTTCGGCTGGATGGGCTTCAGGCAGACCGCGGTGCCGTTCGAGCGGCCGATGCGAGCGGCCGGGGAAACCAAATATCCGTTCTGGAAAATGACGCGGCTGGCGGTGCACGGCATCATGAGCTTTTCAGACAAACCGCTGCGCCTTTCGCTGTGGGTAGGCCTCGCCATTGCCGGCGTCGCTGCCCTGCTCGGCCTCTATGCCCTGTTTTCGTGGCTTTTCGTCAGCGGTGTCGTCCATGGCTGGACGTCGACAGTGGTGATCATCTCCTTCCTGTCAGGCATCAACCTCTTCATGACCGGCATCATCGGCCTTTATGTCGGGGGCATCCACGCCGAGGTGAAGCGCAGGCCCCTCTATGTGATCGATCGCCTGAACGGCTTCGAGGAAGCGATCTCCGCGATGACCAATGCCGAAGCCTCGAAGGATCGGCCGACGGCGACGCGCGAGCAGCGCTTCGGCTGACGTTGGGACAGGCTATGGAATCCCAAAGAACGTATGCTGCGGCCGAGGCACTTGCGGAGCAGCGCGCGATGTCCGCAGTCCAGGATCGCACGGTGGCGAGTCTTTCGAACGTCACCGGCCGGGTGCGCCATTTATGGGTCATGGTTTCCTGCCTATTGGTTCTGGCGATTGCTGTGCCATGGCAAACGCGGTGGGGTACGATACCCGACACAAGCTGGATCATCACCATGTGCGAGCGCGTGCTGGCTGGGGATCGCTTGTACGTCGACCTCATAGAGACCAATCCGCCCTTTACCATATGGCTGTACCTGCCGGCGGTTTATCTCGCCAACATCCTTGGCGTGGCTCCCGAATATGTGGTCCATGGCTACTCTTACGCCATCTGCATTTTCGGCTTGGGCTTTGCCGGCTTTGTAGCCCATCGCGCCCAGTTTCCCGGGAATTCCGAACTCTCCGCCTTTCTCCCGATGTTCCTGGCCCTGCTTGTGGTGTTTCCCGGCAATAGTTTCAGCGAGCGCGAGAATTTGGGAATAGCCATGTTCTTGCCGCTGCTGGTCCTTGATGCATGGCGCGCATCGGAGGACCGGAGGTCGGAGCCCGATTGGTGGTTGGCGGCGGCGGCCGGCCTCTCCGGCAGCATCATGGTTCTGGTGAAACCTTACTACGCGCTCATGGTCGTGGCGCCGGCGCTCTACGTCGCCTGGCGCCGGGGCAGCATCAGACACTTGTTCGCCATCGAATATTGGGTCGCTGGCATTGCCTGTCTGACTTACCTGACGGCGGTATTTTGCCTTTACCCAGAATTCATCCGCGACCTCTATCCGAAGCTCGCCGACACATATTTGCGCTACAAGTGGTACGTGCCGACAATCCTTACCTATGGCGGCGCATACCTGGTCTCCCTCTGCTTTCTCATGCGCTTGCAAACCGGCCGGGCGCTGCCGCCTCTGGTGATGGTGCCGGCGGTCGCATCCGCTGCCGCCTTGGTGCCCCTGATCTACCAAGGAAAAGGCTGGCCCTATCATGCCTATCCGGCCGTCGTCCTGCTCCTGGGCTCGATCCTATGCAGCGTCGCCACACGGCCACCCGGCATGACGCGCATGTCCCTTGCGCAGAAAATCCTCTTGGGGGCTGTGATTGCATCAAATTGGCTGCCCTTCGCGACGACCCAGAAGCCTGGATCGGATTTCGTTGCGACCATACGTGCCGCCGTCGATCATCCCACGGTCGGCCTAATCGGCTCCGGCGTTCAAATCGGCCACCCGCTCACCCGAATGCTCGACGGACGATGGATATCGGCCTATTGCAGTGATTGGTTTGGCAGCTTCGCCAGCGCATTCGCGCAATCGGAACGCGCCCGGGGAGACGCAGTCGACGCAGCTCGGCATGAGGCGCTCGAACGCAGTTATCTCAATGCCAAGATCAAGAATTTCGAGACAAAGAAACCTGATCTGATCCTTATCCAGAAGGCGGACACCTTCTGGATCGCGCAAGTGATGAAGCGTGGCGATTTCGCCAACTTCATGAAGGACTATCAATTGCTTACCGAGGATCAAAGCGTAGGTGTCTATATTCGCAGCGGTTCGCGAAAACTGGGCGCGAGTGGGTGACACTCAGCGGCAGACCCGCCGCAGCGTCAGGTTGATGCGGCCGCCGTTCTTCAATAGAGCCGAGGTCGCCGGATAGATGCGGTCGACGCCGTGGAAGGCGAGGCGCCCCTCGCCGCCGAGCACGACGACATCGCCGCTTTTGAGCCTGAACGACTTCGTCGCACCGTCGCGCGTGGTCTGACCGACGCGGAAAAGGCAGTCGTCTCCCAGGGACACGGAGACCACGGGTGCGGCGAAATCCTGCTCGTCGCGGTCCTGGTGCAGGCCCATTTTGGCGTCGCTCGAATAGAAATTGACGAGGCAGGCTTCCGGCGGGTGCGGATAGGCCGACACCTCGCGCCAAAGCTGCATCAAGGCCTCGGGGATCGGTGGCCAGGGCTGGCCGGTGACCGGATGCGTCGGCTGGTAGCGATAGCCGCGCTCCTTGTCGGTCACCCAGCCCAACGCGCCGCAATTGGTCATGCGCACGCTCATTTCCTTGCCCGTGCGCGGCATGGCCGGCACGTAAAGGGGTGCAGCCTGCACCACGCGCCTGATTTCTTCGACCAGAGCTTCCTGGGCCGGGCGGGAAAGATAAGCCGGCATATGGCGAACGCCCTTGGGCAGAACGAGCATGCGAGTTGATCCGATGAATTTTGCCGGATCATGCCACCCGGCGAGAGGCACCGCGACCCGAAAGAGCTTGCCCTTCGAGGATCGAGCGGTTCAGCTGTTCACCGCTCCAGGTTTTGTTTTACGCCATTCCGGTGGGAAAACCGCTACGCACTTTTCCTGGAATGGCCTAGTCGCTGTCGACCCGGCCGCGCAGCTTCTTGACCGTCGAGCGACCGGCCTTGGTCTTGAGGCGGCGTTCGACGGCGCCTTTCGAAGGTTTGGTCTTCTTGCGCGGCGGCGGTGGCGGCTCAGCCGCTTTCATGACCAGCGCGGTCAGCCGGGCCCTGGCGTCAGCGCGGTTCTGCTCCTGGGTGCGGAAGCGGCCGGCCTCGATGACGACGACGCCGTCCTTGGTGGCGCGCTGGCCGGCGAACTTGATCGTTCGCTGCCGCACGCGCTCGGAAAGGCCCGGCGCGTTCGCCGCGTCGAAGCGCAGTTGCACCGCGGTCGCCACCTTGTTGACATTCTGGCCGCCCGGGCCGGAGGACCGGATGAAATCCTCGCGCAGATCACCGGGGCTGATGACAGCCTCGTCGGCGATGATGATCTTGTCGTCGGCGTTCATGCGCGCAGTCATGACGCGGCGGCGAGAAAAAGAAAAGGCCCGGCCGGAGCCGGGCCCGAATCGGCAACAATGCGACGGCCGCTATTCGGCCGCTTCCTGCAGGCGCGGCGCGGCGCCCATGATGGCGGCGTCGACATGCTGCTCGAACTTCTCGAAATTGACGGCGAACATGCTGACCAGCTTCGCCGCCTGCCGGTCGTAGGCGGGCTTATCGGCCCAGGTCGAGCGCGGATCGAGGATGGCACTGTCGACGCCCGGAACCGCCACCGGCACCTCGAAGCCGAAATTCGCGTCTGTCCGGAAGGCTGCGGCATTCAGCGAGCCGTCGAGCGCGGCACCGAGCAAGGCGCGCGTCACCTTGATCGGCATGCGCCGGCCGGTGCCGTAGGCGCCGCCGGTCCAGCCGGTGTTGACCAGCCAGCAAGCGACGCCGTGGCCGGCGATAAGCTGGCGCAGCAGATTGCCGTATTCGGACGGGTGGCGCGGCATGAAGGGCGCGCCGAAGCAGGTCGAGAAGGTCGCCTCCGGCTCGGTGACGCCCTTTTCGGTTCCAGCGACCTTTGCCGTATAGCCGGAAAGGAAGTGGTACATGGCCTGCGCAGGGGTCAGCCTGGCGATCGGCGGCATCACGCCGAAGGCGTCGGCGGTGAGCATGATGATGTTCTTCGGGTGGCTGGCGCGGCCGCTCCGGCTGGCGTTGGGAATGTAATCCAGCGGGTAGGCGCAACGGGTGTTCTCGGTGAGGCTGCCGTCGTTGAAATCCGGCAGGCGGCCGGCGTCGAGCACGACGTTCTCCAGCACGGTGCCGAAACGCTGCGTGGTGGCGAAGATCTCCGGCTCGGCCTCGGCCGACAGCCTGATGGTCTTGGCGTAGCAGCCGCCTTCGAAATTGAAGATGCCATGCGGACCCCAGCCATGCTCGTCGTCGCCGATCAGCGTGCGCGAAGGATCGGCCGAGAGGGTGGTCTTGCCGGTTCCGGAGAGGCCGAAGAAGACCGCGGCGTCGCCGGCGGGTCCCTCGTTGGCCGAACAATGCATCGGCATCACGCCTTTTTCCGGCAGCAGGTAGTTCAGCATGGTGAATACCGACTTCTTCATCTCGCCGGCATAGGAGGTGCCGCCGATCAGCACGATCTTGCGCGTCAGATCGACCGCGATCACGGTTTCGGTGCGGGTGCCGTGGCGCGTCGGGTCGGCGCGGAAGGACGGCAGATCGATGATCGTCATTTCCGGCACGAAGCGCTCGAGTTCGGCCGGTTGCGGACGGATCAGAAGGTTGCGAATGAATAGCGAATGCCAGGCGAATTCGGTGACGACCCGAACCGGCAGCCTGAGATCGGCGTCGGCGCCGCCGACAAGGTCCTGGACATAGAGGTCCTTGGTTGCGGCATGGGCGCGGAAGTCGGAGAGCAGCGCCTCGAACTGAGCAGGCGAGATCGCCTTGTTGTTGTCCCACCAGACATGCGGCTCGGTCCTGTCGTCGCGCACGACGAATTTGTCCTTGGGCGAGCGGCCGGTATGCTGCCCCGTTTCCGCGACCAGCGCGCCATGCGCGGTCAATCTGGCCTCGCCGCGGCGGATCGATTCCTCATAGAGAAGTGCTGGTCCGAAATTGTAGCGCACCATGCCCGTGGTCGTCAGGCCGATCGCATCAATCGCGCAGTCGGGGTTGCGTTTTCCGGCTTCCAACATCAACTGTTCCTCTCTGGATTGGCCGCGCCAGCTTGGCGAATGTCTCAAGGCCGGCCAGGGTGCCTAGATGGTGAGAACCAGAAAAGCCGAATGATATCAAATCATTAATCGATTTAAAAAATTTGAAAGTTGTTTAAATCGTTTAAATGTGCAAAAAGTCACAGAGGTTGCCCAAAGGATTGGCAGGCTTCGATCGTCCAATCCCGAGTCGGGTGCGATCGTGTGTAGCGGCAGGCTGTCCGTGACTTCGGACGGCGCCTATGCCACATTTTGTACCCAATTTGTCCTGCAAAAGCCCCTTCTCGACGACAGAAGGGACAGCCCATGAGGGAGCCGCTTGAAATGGCAACAATCGCGCTTGTCGATGACGACCGCAACATTCTGACTTCGGTGTCGATCGCGCTCGAGTCCGAGGGCTATCGGGTCGAGACCTACACGGATGGTGCGTCGGCACTGGAAGGCCTGGCGGCGCGTCCGCCGAACCTTGCCATCCTCGACATCAAGATGCCGCGCATGGACGGCATGGAACTGCTGCGGCGCATGCGGCAGAAATCCGACCTGCCGGTGATCTTCCTGACCTCGAAGGACGATGAGATCGACGAGCTGTTCGGCCTCAAGATGGGCGCCGACGATTTCATCCGCAAACCCTTCTCGCAGCGCCTGCTGGTCGAGCGGGTGCGCGCGGTGCTGCGCCGCACCAGCGCCCGCGAGGCGGCGGCCAAGGCGCCAAGCCAGCAGGCGCGCTCGCTCGAGCGCGGCCAACTCGTGATGGACCAAGAGCGGCACACCTGCACCTGGAAGGGCGAGCCGGTGACGCTGACGGTGACCGAGTTCCTGATCCTGCATTCGCTGGCGCAACGGCCAGGTGTGGTAAAAAGCCGTGATGCGCTGATGGACTCAGCCTATGATGAGCAGGTGTATGTCGATGATCGCACCATCGACAGCCACATCAAGCGGCTGCGCAAGAAGTTCAAGGCGGTCGATGACGACTTCGAGATGATCGAAACCCTTTACGGAGTGGGATACCGGTTCCGCGAAGCTTGAATGGTGAATGGTGAATGGTGAATGGTGCGAGCGGCACCTATGATCCGGCTCTCTTGAGCGCCCATTGTTCCATTCACCATTCACCATTCACCCTTAACCAGGACAGGGACTGCTATTCGATGGCAGTGGAGACAGAGCGAGTCAGGCGGATGGGCGCGGGGAAGCGCCCATCGCGGATTCTGCCCGCCTTCGTGTCGAAGGTCACGGTGCCGATGCGCCGCTTCCTCGGCCACCACATCTTCTCCAGCCTGACGCGGCGCATTCTGTTCCTCAACCTGGCCGGCCTCGCCGTGCTGGTGACGGGCATCCTCTATCTCAACACCTTTCGAGACGGGCTGATCGACGCGCGGGTGGAAAGCCTGATGACGCAAGGCGAGATCATCGCCGGCGCCATCGCCGCCTCGGCGACGGTCGAGACGGATTCGATCAGCATCGATCCGGAAAAGCTGCTCGAGCTGCAGGCCGGCGAAAGCCTGGGGCCCGGCTCCGACCAGCTCGACAATCTCGATTTCCCGATCAATCCGGAGCGCGTCGCCCCGGTGCTGCGGCGACTGATCTCGCCGACCCGGACGCGCGCCCGCATCTATGACCGGGACGCCAACCTTCTGCTCGATTCGCGCCACCTCTATTCGCGCGGCCAGATCCTGCGCTACGACCTGCCGCCCGTCGACGACGAGGAACCGGGGGTTTTGGAACGTGTCGAAAAATTCGTGTTCGACTTCTTCCGCAACAAGGATCTGCCGATCTATCACGAGCAACCCGGCGGCAACGGCGCGGCGTTCCCGGAAGTGGTCAAGGCGCTGACCGGCAGCCCTTCCACCATCGTGCGGGTGAGCGAGCAGGGCGAGCAGATCGTCTCGGTCGCGGTGCCGATCCAGCGCTTCCGCGCCGTGCTCGGCGTGCTGATGCTGTCGACCGAAGGCGGCGACATCGACAAGATCGTCGCTGCGGAGCGCAAGGCGATCCTGCGCGTCTTCGGCGTCGCCGCCCTGGTCACCGCGATCCTGTCGATGCTGCTCGCCTCGACCATCGCCAACCCTCTGCGGCGGCTGTCCGCCGCTGCGGTGCGCGTGCGGCGCGGCATCAAGAGCCGCGAGGAGATACCCGACTTTTCCGACCGGCAGGACGAGATCGGCAATCTGTCGATCGCGGTGCGCGACATGACCAACGCGCTCTATGCCCGCATCGAGGCGATCGAGAGCTTCGCCGCCGATGTGTCGCACGAACTGAAGAACCCGCTGACGTCGCTGCGCAGCGCTGTGGAAACGCTGCCTTTGGCGAAGAACGAAAATTCGCGCGGGCGGCTGATGGAGATCATCCAGCACGACGTGAAGCGGCTCGACCGGCTGATCACCGACATTTCCGACGCTTCGCGTCTCGACGCCGAGCTGGCGCGCGAAGATGCCGGCACGGTCGACCTGAAGAAGTTCGTCACCGATCTGATCGCCGTCTCGCGCGAGACGACCCGCCACAAGAAGGCGGTCGAGATCGAGCTCAAGATCGGCAAGCTGCCGCAAGGGGTCAAGGGCTATTTCGTGGTCGGCCACGACCTCAGGATCGGCCAGGTCATCACCAACCTGATCGAAAACGCGCGTTCCTTCGTGCCCGAAGAGCATGGCCACATCACGGTGTCGCTGGCGCGCGCCGGCAAGTTCAACATCATCACCGTCGACGACAACGGTCCTGGCATCCGGGCCGAGAACATCGACCGCATCTTCGAGCGCTTCTATACCGACCGGCCGGCCGGCGAGGCGTTCGGGCAGAATTCCGGCCTCGGCCTGTCGATCAGCCGCCAGATCGTCGAGGCGCATGGCGGCACGCTGACAGCCGAGAACATCCCAGGCACCAAGCCCGGCGAGATCAAGGGCGCGCGCTTCGTCGTGACAATGCCCGCCGAAGGCTGACCTCGGGCGAGCTATGGCAGATCCAGCCGCGAAGCCACTCAACATCCATGGGACGGCGATCCTGATCGGCGAGCGCGGCGTGCTGATCGTCGGGCCGTCCGGCTCGGGCAAGACGACATTGGCCCTGGCGCTGATCGACCATTGCCGCGCGCGAGCGCAGTTCGCCCGGCTGGTCGGCGACGACCAGTTGTTTGCAAGCTGTCACGGCGGCCGGCTAGTCTGCCGTACCCCCGCCACCATCGCCGGCCTGGTCGAGGTGCCCGGCATCGGACCGCAGCCAGTGCCCTTCGAGCCGGCCGCTGTAATCGACCTCGCCGTGCGCTTGGTGGAACGGAGCGAGACGGCGCGTCTGCAGGACGAAGCGACCGAGGAGTTCGCCGGTTGTGCGGTTCCGATTGTCGATGTTGTCCGACAAAACGCCACATCCGCGCTGCCGGTTGTGATGGCGCGGCTCTCGGCCCGGCTTTTTTCATGACCCGGCGCGGATTTTTTTGTTGCAATGCGTCAAAATGGCTCGGGCCGGCGCAATTTTGGGCTTGTCAACCGGCCGCGCGTCGACAAGATAGCGCTCCCGCCGCCTGGAATGGCCGGCGAACATAAGATACGCCTGTGAAAACGGCGATGACGGGAGCCTTCAACGAATGATCGGACTCGTGCTCGTGACGCACGGTCAACTCGCCAACGAGTTCCGGCATGCCGTAGAACATGTGGTGGGACCACAGGACAATTTCGAAACCGTTGCGATCGGCGCCGACGACGACATGGAGAAGCGCCGCGCTGACATCGTCGACGCAGTCGCGCGCGTCGATACCGGAGCCGGCGTCATCGTGCTCACCGACATGTTCGGCGGCACGCCCTCCAACCTCGCCATCTCCGTGATGGAATCCGGCCGCACCGAGGTGATCGCCGGCATGAACCTGCCGATGCTGATCAAGCTGTCGTCGGTTCGCAAGGGCGACAACATGGCCGCCGCGCTCGACGAGGCGCAGGCAGCGGGCCGCAAATACATCAACGTCGCCAGCCAGCTTCTGAGCAGCAAATGAACACCCAGGCGCCGGAGAAGGACGAGGTGGTGCGGGAGTTTCCGATCGTCAACCAGCGCGGCCTGCATGCCCGCGCCTCGGCCAAGTTCGTCCAGGTCGCAAGCGGCTTCGATGCCACCATCCATGTCGAAAAGGATGGCGTGAAGGTGGGCGGGACCTCGATCATGGGCCTGATGATGCTGGCGGCAAGCCCCGGCTATTCGATCCGTGTCACCGCCACCGGACGGGAAGCCGGACCTGCCATGGACGCGCTGGAACAGCTGGTCGCTTCGCGCTTCGGCGAGGAAATCTGACGGCAGTCTTTGGTTCGACGCATGTAGTGACCCCAAAACCGCTGAACACTTTTGGGCGACATGCTTTTTGGTTCGACGCATGTCGTGACCCCAAAACCGCTGAACACTTTTGGGCGACATGCTTTTTGATTTGATGCATGTCGTTGTCCCAAAACCGCTGCGCAGTTTTGGGCGACTGCTTTTTGGTTGATGCATGTCGTTGTCCCAAAACCGCTGCGCAATTTTGGGCGACATGCTTTTTGGTTGATGCATGTCGTTGTCCCAAAACCTGCGCAGTTTTGGGCGACATGCATTGCCTGAAAGACATGCACGAATAAAGATTTCTTTATATCCCATTGTCGTTTGACGCCCGATCTGCTAGTCAGACCGGCATTTCGCGCCCCTCCATGCGCCTCCCGGCGCCGGCGCGCTCGAGACAAATCACACCGGAGTACTGCCATGACGGGTAGCAAGGACTATGTGGTCGCCGACATCTCGCTTGCCGGCTGGGGCCGCAAGGAGATCGAGATCGCCGAAACCGAAATGCCGGGCCTGATGGCCTGCCGCGAGGAATTCGGCGACAAGAAGCCGCTCAAGGGTGCGCGCATCACCGGTTCGCTGCACATGACGATCCAGACGGCGGTGCTGATCGAGACGCTGAAGGCGCTGGGCGCCGATATCCGCTGGGCCTCCTGCAACATCTTCTCCACCCAGGACCATGCCGCGGCGGCGATCGCCGAAGCCGGCATTCCGGTGTTCGCGATCAAGGGCGAGACGCTCGAGGATTACTGGGACTACACCGACAGGATCTTCCAGTGGGCCGATGGCGGCACCTCCAACATGATCCTCGACGATGGCGGCGACGCCACCATGTACATTCTGCTCGGCGCCCGCGCGGAGGCCGGCGAGGACGTGCTGTCCAATCCCGGCAGCGAAGAGGAAGAGATCCTGTTCGCGCAGATCAAGAAGCGCATGAAGGCTTCACCGGGCTTCTTCACCAAGCAGAGGGATGCGATCCGCGGCGTCACCGAGGAGACGACCACCGGCGTCAATCGCCTCTACCAGCTGCAGAAGAAGGGCCTGCTGCCCTTCCCGGCGATCAACGTCAACGACTCCGTCACCAAGTCGAAGTTCGACAACAAATACGGCTGCAAGGAATCGCTGGTCGACGGCATTCGCCGCGGCACCGACACGATGATGGCCGGCAAGGTCGCGGTCGTCTGCGGCTATGGCGACGTCGGCAAGGGCTCGTCCGCCTCGCTGCGCGGCGCCGGCGCCCGCGTCAAGGTGACCGAAGTCGACCCGATCTGCGCGCTGCAGGCGGCGATGGACGGTTTCGAAGTTGTCACGCTGGAAGACGCCGCGCCCACCGCCGACATCGTCATCACCACCACCGGCAACAAGGACGTCGTGACGCTCGACCACATGCGGGCGATGAAGGACATGGTGATCGTCGGCAACATCGGCCACTTCGACAACGAAATCCAGGTGGCGTCGCTGCGCAACCTGAAGTGGACCAACGTCAAGCCGCAGGTGGACATGATCACCTTCCCGGACGGCAAGCGGATGATCCTGCTGTCGGAGGGCCGCCTGCTCAACCTCGGCAACGCCACGGGGCATCCGAGCTTCGTGATGTCGGCCTCGTTCACGAACCAGGTGCTGGCGCAGATCGAGCTGTTCAGCAAGCACGGCCAGTATCAGAACCAGGTCTATGTCCTGCCCAAGCATCTCGATGAGAAGGTCGCGCGGCTGCATCTCGGCAAGCTGGGCGCCAGGCTGACGGAGCTGTCTTCCGAGCAGGCCGCCTATATCGGCGTGACGCCCCAAGGACCGTTCAAGCCGGAACACTACCGCTATTAACCAAGACGCAATAATCTACCATATATTGAAGCCGGGTGGTTGACTTTCCGCCCGGCTTTATTTTTGCGTCAATGATTCTTCACGCCGATTCCGGCAGGGTTTATTGTTGTGATTCGCGGTCCGGGGACAGATGGGCCGGGGACGCATCAGGGCGGTCTTGCATTCAAGCGGCGAAGAGGACCAAGACATGCCGGGGGAATACCCGCCAAGCGCGGGAGAGGCCGTTTCCGGCGGCCACGAGGATTCGAGGATGAGCGGCTCCGCCGCCGGTGGCGGGTTTCCGCGGCGCGCCGCGCGGATCGGCGCGTTTGTCGCGACCTTCGTGCTTGCCGGCCCGCTGCTCTGCGCGGCGGCGCAGGCGCAAACCGGCTTCGCGCAGGCGGCGAAGCTGTCGGTCAGCACCGTCGAGGTGATGCAGCTCGCCATGTTTGCCGGCGTCATGGGCGCGGCGCTGCTGTCGGCCATATTCCTGATCCGCGAGCGGGCGCGCACGGCGGCGCAGAACGCCGAGCTCAGGGCGCGTATCGCCGACGTCAACGCGGCGCTGCAGCGTTCCGAGGCGCTGCTCAACCTGCGCGACCAGCGCGTGGTCGTCTGGACCTCGGACAACAAGAAACCGGAACTCATCGGCAGTCTGCCGCTCGAAAGCGGCGCGCCCGATGACCGTGCCGCCTTCCTGGCCTTCGGCCGCTGGCTGATGCCGCGCTCGGCAGCCGCGTTGGAACACGCGGTCGCCGCCTTGCGCGAAAAGGCCAAGACCTTCGATCTCGTCATCGAAACGCAGGCCGGCATGCCGCTCGAAGTGCATGGCCGCAAGAGCGCCGCGCATGTGCTGGTGCGCTTCATCTCGCTGTCCGAGACGCTGCGCAGCCAGGCCAGGTTGAAGATCGAGAACCAGCGGCTCAACGCCGACTACGACATCATTTTCGGCCTCCTCGACGCGTTGAAGATGCCGGCATGGCTACGCGCGGCCGACGGGCGGCTGAAATGGGTCAACCGCGCCTATGCCGAGGCTGTAGAGGCGCAAAGCGCCGAAGCGGCCGTGCGCGAGGCGAAGGAGTTCCTCGGCGGCCAGGCGCGCGAGCAGATCGTCGAGCAGCACAAGTCGCGCGCGGTCTTCGAGCAGACGCTGTCGACGGTGATCGAGGGCGACCGCCGGATGTTTTCGGTGACCGACTTCGCGAGCGCCGAGGGCGCGGCCGGGCTCGCCTGCGACACCAGCGCCATGGAGACGATCCGCGCCGAATATGAGCGCACGGTGCGCAGCCACGCCGACACGCTCGATCAACTCAACACGGCGGTGGCGATCTTCGACACCGACGAGAAGCTGCGCTTCTTCAACCAGGCGTTCCAGAAGCTTTGGAGCCTGGACAGCGGCTTCCTGCACAGCGCCCCTTCCAATGCGATGCTGCTCGACCGGCTACGCAGCGAGGGCAAGATCGCCGAACAGCCGGAGTGGCGCCGCTGGAAGGAGAACCTGCTTGGCGCCTACCGGGCGGTCGAATCGCAGGAGCACTGGTGGCACCTGCCGGACGGCAAGACGATCCGCGTGGTCGCCAACCCGCAGCCGAAGGGCGGCGTCACCTGGGTGTTCGAGAACCTGACCGAGAAGATCGATCTCGAAAGCCGCTACCAGACCGCGGTGCGCGTGCAGGGCGAGACGCTGGACAACCTCGCAGAGGGTGTCGCCGTGTTCGGGCCTGACGGGAGGCTCCGGCTGTCCAACCCCGCCTTCGTCGCGCTGTGGGGGCTGGAGCCTGATGCGATCAAGCCCAACGTGCATGTCTCGGCGATCCGCGACCTTTGCGATCGGCGCGCGGCCGACAGTCCGTGGGGAGGCTTCGTCGCCGCCATCACCGGCTTCGACGACGAGCGGCGCGATCGTCACGGCCAGGCCGAACTCGTCGACGGCACGGTGCTGAGCTATGCGGTGATCCATTTGCCGAACGGGCAGGTGATGATGACCTTCGTCGACGTCACCGACACCGTCAATGTCGAACGGGCGCTGAAGGACAGGAACGAGGCGCTGGAGAAGTCGGACCAGTTGAAGAACGAGTTCGTGCAGCATGTTTCCTACGAGCTGCGCTCGCCTTTGACCAACATTATCGGCTTCACCGAGCTGTTGTCGCTGCCCGCGACCGGGCCGCTGACGCCGAAGCAGCGCGAATATGTCGAGCATGTCGGCTCGTCGTCCTCGGTGCTGCTCACCATCGTCAACGACATACTGGACCTGGCGACGGTCGATGCCGGCATCATGCAGCTCGACATTTCGGAGATGAGCATCGAGAGGACGATCACGGCGGCGGCCGAGCTGGTTGCCGATCGGCTGGAAGAGCATTCGATCAAGCTCAAGGTCGATGCGGCGGCGGCCCCCAAGAGTTTCCATGGCGACGAGATCCGCATCCGGCAGATCCTCTACAACCTGTTGAGCAATGCCGCGAATTACGCGCCGGAGGCGAGCACGATCATCCTGTCTTGCCGCCAACTGGCCGAAGGCGTCGAGTTCTCCGTCCATGACGACGGACCCGGCATGCCGCCGGATGTTCTGGAATCGGTGTTCCGCCGCTTCGAGCCGCGCGCCAATGGCGGGCGGCGGCGCGGCGCCGGGCTGGGGCTCTCGATCGTCAAGAGCTTCGTCGAACTGCATGGCGGCAGCGTGCGCATCGAGACCGGCAGGGACCAGGGCACCACCGTCGTGTGCACCTTCCCCGACACGCCTTCCGGTGGTATCCGCGAAGCGGCCGAGTAACAGTTTGGCAGGGATGGTGGTGGAGCGTTTTCTCGCCGACGAGGCGGCGACGGCACGGCTTGGCGAGGACCTCGCCATGGCGGTGCGCGCCGGCGATGTGATCGCGCTGAAGGGCGACCTCGGCGCCGGCAAGTCGACGCTGGCCCGTGCCCTGATCCGGGCGCTTGCCGATGATGCCAGCCTCGAAGTGCCGAGCCCTACCTTCACGCTGCTGCAGAGCTACGACACGCGCATACCGGTCCATCATTTCGACCTCTACCGCCTTGCCTCCCCGGACGAACTCGATGAGCTTGGGCTCGACGATGCGCTGGAGCAAGGCGCGGCACTGATCGAATGGCCGGAACGGGCCGGAGACCGTTTGCCGGCGGGCGCGCTCCAGGTGGAGCTTGCAGAGCACGGCGAGGGGCGGCTTGCGACAATCGCCGGACAAGATGCCGTATTCGAACGCGCCGCACGGTCGTTGGCGATGCGCGATTTTCTCGCCACGGCCGGATGGGGCGAAGCCAGCCGCCGCCATTTCGTCGGCGATGCGTCCGCCCGCTCCTACGAGATCGTCTCGCTTTCCGGGCATGCGCGGCGCGTGCTGATGAACTCGCCGCGCCTCGTGCTCGGCCCGCCGGTGCGCGACGGCAAGCCATATGCGGTGATCGCCCATACGGCGCAGTCGGTGACCGCCTTCGTCGCCATCGACCGGGCGCTGCTTGCGGCCGGTGTCAGCGTGCCGGTGATCCATGCTCAGGACCTCGACCAGGGTTTTCTTCTGCTCCAGCATCTCGGCTCGGAAGCTTTTTTGGGAACCGACGGCCAGCCAATCGCCGAGCGCTACGAGGCAGCCGCGGAACTGCTGGCCGCGATGCATGGCAAGGCTTGGCCGGAGCGCATGGAGGCCGCGCCCGGCGTGTTCCATGAGGTGCCGCCATTCGATCGCGACGCCATGCTGATAGAGGCCGACCTTCTGGTCGACTGGTATGTGCCGATGGCGACCGGCAAGCCGGCAAGCGATGCCTTGCGGGCCGGCTACTACAAGGAATGGAATGCGGTGCTCGATCGGCTCGCTGGAAGCGAAAATTCGCTGATGCTGCGCGACTTCCATTCCCCCAACATCATCTGGCGCGGCGAGCGCTCCGGCCTCGACAGGCTCGGCATCGTCGACGTGCAGGACGCGCTGATCGGCCCGGCCGCCTATGACGTCGCCTCGCTTGCCATGGATGCACGCGTCACCGTCTCGCCCGAGATCGAGCAGCGGACGGTCGCGGCCTATGTCGCGGCGCGGTATGCTGCGGGCGCCTTCGACGAGGCCGGTTTCGCCGAGGCCTATGCGATTATGGCGGCGCAGCGCAATTCGAAGATCCTCGGCATTTTCGTGCGACTCGAAAAGCGCGACGGCAAGCCTTACTATCTGAAACATCTGCCGCGCATCCGCGACTATCTGAGGCGGGCCCTGGCGCATCCGGCGCTCACCGGCCTGAGGGATTTCTACATGGCTCACGGCCTGCTGGAGGAACGCTCGCCATGAGGCCGACGACCGCGATGGTGCTGGCCGCGGGGCTGGGGAAGCGCATGCGGCCGCTCACCGACACGATGCCGAAGCCGCTGGTGAAGATCGCAGGCAAGGCCCTGCTCGACTGGGGGCTGGACAGCCTGGAAGCTGCCGGGATCAGCAAGGCGATCGTCAACGTGCACTATCTGCCGGAGCAGATCATCGCCCATGTCGCCGGGCGCCGGGAACCGGAGATCGTCATTTCCGACGAGCGCGAGGCCTTGCTGGAATCGGCGGGCGGCATCGTCAAGGCGCTGCCGCTCTTGGGCAGCGAGCCCTTCTATGTCATTAACGCCGACACGTTCTGGATCGACAGCGGTGAGCCCAGCCTGGAGCGCCTTGCCCTTGCATGGAACGCCGCCAGAATGGATATTCTGCTGATGCTCACCGATCTCGACTCAGCGACCGGACACGGCGTCGGCACTGATTTCATGGTCGCGCCGGATGGCGCCTTGCGCCGCTCGAAGGGCGATTCGGCCGGCCTGATCTATGCCGGCGCCGCGATCATCCATCCCCGCATCTTCAAGGACGCCCCGACGGGCTCACATTCTCTCAATGTCTATTTCGACAAGGCGATCGCCGCCGGCCGGCTGTTCGGGATGGCGATGAGCGGCCGTTGGATCACGGTCGGCACCCCCGACGCCATTCCGGCCGCCGAGGCGGCGGTCGCCGGCGCTCTAGCGACCGCATCGGCCCAAAAATCGGCTCCGATTTTTGGAAGGCACGATGCGTAGATTCAAAAAGTTAGATCGTCCTTTGTGCGCCCCAACGGGCACACGGCGATCCCATGCGGTATGAGCGGCTCGCGCCGCGTCTTCTCCATCCCGCCCGGAGCGCCGTTCTTGCCGACGCTGGCGGAGGCGTTGCTCGACGGCAGCCTCATTCCCGGCTTCCGCTTCGACGGCGACCCATTGGCATTGGCCGACGCCACCATCTATGTGCCGACGCGTCGCGCTGCGCGGGCGCTGCGCGGCGTCTTCGTCGATGTGCTCGGGCGCCGGTCGGCCATCCTGCCGACCGTGCGGCCGCTCGGCGAGTTCGATGAGGACGAGGCGGCCTTTGACGCCGAGGCCGCACCGGCAATCGAACTTGCACCGCCGATCGCCGCGCAGGAGCGGCTCCTGTTGCTGGCGCCGCTGGTGCGCGCCTGGAAGGAGAGCCTGCCGGCGCATGTCGCGGCTCGGTTCAACGAAGAGTTCGTCGTGCCGACCTCGGCCGCCGACGCCATCTGGCTGGCGCGCGACCTTGCGCGGCTGATGGACGAGATCGAGACCGAGGGCACGGATTGGGGCAAGCTCGCGACGCTGGTTAGCGGCAACCTCGCAGGCTGGTGGCAGGTGACCCTCGATTTCCTCGGCATCGTCACCGACAACTGGCCGAAGCTGCTTGCCGAGCGCAACCGCTCCAATCCGGCGGCCCATCGCAGCGCGCTGATCCGGCTGGAGGCGGCGCGGCTGCGGCGCAATCTGCCGGCCGGACCGGTGATTGCCGCCGGATCGACCGGCTCGATTCCCGCGACGGCGGAGCTGCTTGCCGTGATCGCCAGTCTGCCCAGCGGCGCCGTCGTGCTGCCCGGTCTCGACCGCGAGCTGGACGATGCGTCTTTTGCGGCGATTTCGGCACTGGGCGCGCGACCGGCGACGCTCGGCCATCCGCAATACGGCCTGGCGAAGCTGATCGGCGGCATCGGCATCGCACGGCGCGATGTCGAGCCGATCGGCGCAGCGGCGACGCCGCTGGCATTGCGTGCGGCTCTGGTCGGCGAGGCGCTGCGGCCGGCCGAAACCACCGAGCGCTGGACGGAAACGAGGCCGCGCTTCACGGCAACAGACCTCGAGCAGGCGCTGGCCGGCGTGACGTTGGTGGAGGCGGCCAACGAGCGGGACGAGGCCGCGGCGATCGCGATCGCGCTGAAGCGCGCCGTGGAAATGCCAGGCAAGCGCGCGGCGCTCGTCACAGGCGACCGCGCGCTGGCGCGGCGGGTCTCGACCGAGCTTCTGCGCTTCGGCGTCGTAGCCGACGACTCAGGCGGCACGCCGCTCGTCAACACGCCGGCGGCCAGTCTCTTGAGGCTCGCATTGCAGGCAGCGTTCCGGCCCGGCGACCCGGTGGGCCTGCTGTCGCTGCTCAAGCATCCGCTGCTTGGGCTCGGCCTCGAACGCCACGCCCTGCGCAAGACGGCCGAACTGATCGAGCTGGTGGCGTTGCGCGGCGGCACCGGCCGGCCGGACATTGCCTCGCTCAGTGCGCTCTTCGAGGCGCGGCTCGCCGGCCTCGGCGACGACAGCCGTCCGCCCTTCTGGTTCCCACGCCTGACCGTCAACGGCATCGAGCAAGCGCAAGATGTGCTTGGCCGCCTTGCCGAAGCGCTCGCCCCTCTCACGGCGATGCGCGGCGACAAAGACGCCGACATCGCGACGCTGACGCGTGCAAGCGTCGAAACGCTGGAAAGCCTTGGCCGCGCGCCCGACGGCAGCCTCGCCGGGCTCTATGGCGGCGACGCCGGCGAAAAGCTGGCGGACCTTTTGCGCTGGTTGATTGCCGCGGCCTCTCCCTTCATCTTTGCGGCCGGCGAATGGCCGGACGTCTTGGAAGCGCTGATCGCGCCGGAAACGGTCAAGCCGGCGCATGGCACCGACCGCAACATCGCCATCTGGGGTGCGCTGGAAGCCCGCCTGCAGAGCGTCGACACGCTCGTCGTCGGCGGCCTCAATGAAGGTGTCTGGCCCCGGAAGCCTGAGAGCGACCGCTTCATGTCGCGGCTGATGAAGACCGGCATCGACCTCGAGCCGCCGGAGCGGCGCATCGGTCTTGCCGCGCATGATTTCCAGATGGCGATGGGCAGCAAGGAAGTCGTGCTGACGCGCTCGGCGCGATCCGGCGACGCGCCGGCTGTTCCGTCGCGCTGGCTGCAGCGCATCCTTACCTTCATCGGCAAGGATCCCGCGATGGGGCTTCGCCAGCGCGGCGATGCGCTGCTTGTCTGGGCGCGCGCGCTGGATGCCGGCGAAAGACAAGAGTTCGCAACCCGCCCGCAGCCGAAGCCGCCGCTCAGCCTCAGGCCGCAGCATTTCTCGGTCACCGAGATCGAGACGCTGCGCCGCGACCCGTATGCGATCTATGCCAGGCGGGTTCTCAGCCTAATGCCGCTCGACCCGCTCATCCGCGATCCCGGCGCCGCCGAACGCGGCACCCTGTTCCACGAAATCCTGCATCTCTTTTCCCGACGGGTTGAGGATCCGCGGGAGCCTGGCGCGCTGGCAGCTCTCATCGAGGCCGGGCGCCTTTGCTTTGCCGACGCAGCACTGCCGCCAGACATCGAGGCGGTGTGGTGGCCGCGTTTCGAAAAGCTTGCCGCCAACATCATCGAATGGGAGCATGGCCGCGCCGAAGCGGTGGCCAGGCGCTTTGCCGAGGAGCGCGCGGAGAAGACGATTGTCGGTCGCACCGGCGTCACGCTCTCCGGCTATGCCGACCGGGTCGACCTGCTTGCCGGCGGCATGGCCGATATCCTCGACTACAAGACCGGCTCATCGCCCTCGAAGGCACAGGCGCACACGCTGCTGTCGCCGCAGCTGGCGCTCGAAGGCGCGCTTCTCAGACGCGGCGCGTTCAAGGAGCTGGGTATCTGCGAGCCCTCGCAGCTTGCCTTCGTGCGGCTGAAGCCCAACGGCGAGGTGTTCGAGGAATCGATCCTCGAATACAACCGCAAGCCAAGGACCGCCAACGACCTGTCCGAGGAAGCCTGGGCGCGGCTGGAGCGGCTGCTCTTCCACTATGCCGATCCGAACACCGGCTATCTTTCACGCGCGCTGCCCTTCCGCGAGGGCGAGGCCGATGGAGACTACGATCATCTGGCGCGCGTGCTCGAATGGTCGGCCGGCGGCGCAAGCGAAGACGAGGCGGAAGGATGAAATATCCGATCCCCTCCGATACCGCCGCCAGCCAGGCGTGCGCCTCCGATCCCGGCAATTCCGCCTGGGTGTCGGCCAATGCCGGATCGGGCAAGACGCATGTGCTGGCGCAGCGCGTCATCCGGCTTCTGCTCAACGGCACCGATCCCTCGAAGATCCTGTGCCTCACCTATACGCGCGCCGCCGCCGCCAACATGTCGAACCGCGTGTTCTCGACCCTGTCGGAGTGGACAGCACTTGCCGATGCTGAGCTTGCGGCGAGGATCGCGGCGCTGGACGGCCGCGGCGCCGACCGCGATACCCTGCGCCGCGCGCGCCGGCTGTTCGCCGAGGCACTGGAGACGCCGGGCGGCCTGAAGATCCAGACCATTCACGCCTTTTGCGAATCGGTGCTGCACCAGTTTCCGCTCGAGGCCAACATCCCCGCGCATTTCGAGATGCTCGATCCGCAGATGGAGGCCTCGCTGTTCGCGGATGCCCGTCGCGACATGATCTCGGGCGCGAGCGCCGGCGTCGAAGGCCTGGCGGAAGCCTTCGCCATGGTGCTGGAGCGCGGCGGCGAGTCCGGGCTGGACGCGCTGCTTTCGGAAATCGTCGGCAAGCGCGACGAATTGCGTGCCTTCATCGAAAAGCTCGGCAAGGGCCGGGACTTCCGGCCGCTTTTCGCCGAGTTCGGCTTCCGGCTCGGACAGACTGCCGATGACATCGCCGCGTCGGTCTGGCCGCTGACGGGCTTTGCGCCAAGCCAATTCGCCGAATTCGCGCGTGCTGCCGAAGCAGCCGACGCGCGCCAGGTGCTGAACAACGTCCTGCCTTACGCAGAGAGCGCCTTTGCCGAAGCCGATCCGATCCGGCGGCTGCGGCTGCTCGGCAAGGCCTTCCTGCGCTCCGACGGCGATCCTTACGACCCGCCGAAAGTGTTCAAGAAGGCATTGGTCGATCGGCTGCCCGACCTTTCGGAGCGCTACCTCCAAGCGGCCAAGGCGATCCTGGAGGTGTCGGATCGGCTGGCGCTGTTCCGCATGCTCGAAGGCACGGCGGCCGCGCTGACCGTCGGCGGCTGGCTGATCGCCCGCTATGAGCAGCTGAAGCGAAGCCGCGGCTTCCTCGACTTCAACGACCTGATCACCCGTATCGTCAGCCTGCTGTCGCGGCCCGATGCCGGGCCATGGGTGCAGTTCAAGCTCGACCAGGGCATCGACCACATACTGCTCGACGAAGCGCAGGACACCAGCCCCGACCAGTGGGAAGTGGTGAAGAAGCTGACCGAAGAATTCTTCGCCGGGCTCGGCCAGCGCGAGGCGGTGCGGCGTACCGTTTTTGCCGTCGGCGACGAGAAGCAGTCGATCTATTCATTCCAGGGGGCGGCCCCAGATTCCTTTGCCGAAAGCCGGCTATTGTTTGCCGGGCGCGTGCGCGACGCGGAGGCCTCCTTCGCCAACCTAAAACTCACCTGGTCATTTCGCTCCAGCGACGACGTGCTGGCGGCAGTCGACCGGGTCTTTGCCGAACCGGGCGTGCGGCGCGGCATCAGCCATGATCCCGATCCGCTGAGCCACAAGGCGATCCGCACCGACGCGCCGGGCTATGTCGAGGTGTGGCCCTCGATCGGCGCCGAAATGGTCGAGGAGCCAGACGACTGGACCCTCCCGGTCAACCACGCCAGCGCACCCGCCGTGCGCGTCGCCGAGCATGTTGCCGCGACCATCCAGCACTGGCTGAGGAACGGCGAGGTCATCGAGGGCAAGGGCCGCAAGCTGACTGCCGGCGACATCCTTGTGCTGGTGCGCAAGCGCGACCGCTTCGTGCATGCGCTGTCGCGCAGCCTCAAGAACCGGCAGATCCCGGTCGCCGGTGCGGATCGTCTGAGCCTGCCCGGCCATATCGCCGTGCAGGACCTGATCGCGCTCGGCCATTTCCTGATCCAGCCCGAGGACGACCTGTCCTTGGCCGCGGTGCTGCGCAGCCCGATCTTCGACGTCTCGGAGGAAACCTTGCTGGCGCTCGCCGGCAAGAGGCCCAGGAGCCAGTCGTTGATCGGCTCGCTCCGCCAGCACGCTGCTGCAGATGAGGCGCTGGCCGCTATCGTAGGCCGGCTCGATGGCTGGGCGAACGAGGCCGCTTTCAAGCCCGTGTTCGAATTCTATGCCGCAGCGCTGGCGCGCGACGGGCTGCGCCGCAAGATGACGGCGCGGCTCGGGCCGGAAGCCGGCGACATCCTCGACGAATTCCTGAGTTTTTGCCTGGCCGAGGAGCGCACCGGCCTGCCTGGGCTGGAATCCTTCCTGTCGACGCTGGAAAACAGCGGCCCCGAGATCAAGCGCGAGATGGACCAGACCCGCGACGAGGTGCGCGTCATGACCGTGCATGCCGCTAAGGGTCTTGAAGCGCCGGTCGTCTTCCTGGTCGACGGCGGCTCGGCACCTTTCAGCGACCAGCATCTGCCGCGGCTGATGGCGTTCGAAGGCTCGGGTGCGCAATGGAAAGGCAAGGGCTATCTGTGGCGCTCGGCCGGCGACGTCGCCAATGGCGTTTCGCGGGCGGCCTCGGCGCGGGCGCGCGAACTGGCGGACGACGAGTACCGCCGGCTGCTCTATGTCGGCATGACCCGCGCCGAGGACCGGCTGATCGTCTGCGGCTATCACGGCAAGCGCCAGCCCAGCACCGGCACCTGGCATTCGGTCGTCAGCCGCGCGCTGACCGGCGCGCCGGAAAGCACGGAGCGGCGGCACCCCGCGACGGCCGATGTGGCGGTGCATCGCTTCCATATGACGAAGCTGCCGCCGGTGGCGTACACCGGGACCGACGAGACGGCGACGTTCGAACATGCCGCACCGCTGCCGGACGGCTTGTTCCGACCGCTGCCGCCTTACGAGGACCTGCCGCGACCGTTGTCGCCCTCCGGTGCGTCGGCGCTGATCGACGAAACGACCGAAGCACTGCCCGACACGCGCTCGCCGGTGCTGGACGCCGAGGCCGAGCCCGGCTTCGCGGTGATGCGCGGGCTGGCACTGCACAAGCTGCTGCAGATGCTGCCCGGGATCGCCGAGGGCGAAAGGCAGGATGCAGCGGAACGCTATCTGGCACGTGCCGGTGCTGCTTGGCCGAACGGTGAGCGCGAAAAGGCGCTGGAAGCAGTGCTGTCGATCCTTTCCGACGGCCGGTTCGATGTGCTGTTCTCGCCATCGTCGCGGGCCGAAGTCGCGGTCATGGGCAGCCTGGAGGTCAAGGGCAAGCTGCGCTCCATTTCCGGCAAGATCGACCGGCTGGCGGTCACGCCGGAAAAGCTGGCGATCGTCGACTACAAGACCAACCGGCCGGCGCCGACGAGCCTGGCGGAAGTGCCGCCGGCCTATGTGCTGCAGCTGGCGCTCTACCGCGCGCTGCTCCAACCGCTCTATCCGGGCCGCGACGTGTCGGCGGCGCTGCTGTTCACCGAGGCGCCCAGGCTGATCGAGCTGCCGGCCGCGGCCATGGACGACGCCCTTGCTCGACTCACGGCAGCGTGACACAAGAACTGCTTGAAGATCGCCACCACAACCACCACATTTGGTGCAACCCGAGTTTTCGAAAGGATTTCAGCATGGCCACCGTCAAGGTCGACAAGGGCAATTTCCAGGCCGATGTGCTCAACGCCAAGGAGCCGGTCGTGGTGGATTTCTGGGCCGAGTGGTGCGGTCCCTGCAAGATGATCGCCCCGGCGCTGGAAGACATCGCCAAGGAGCTCGGTTCGAAAGTGAAGGTTGCCAAGCTCAATATCGACGAGAATCCCGAGCTTGCCGCGCAGTACGGCGTGCGCTCGATCCCGACGCTGATGATCTTCAAGGGCGGCGAAGTCGCCGATATGAAGGTCGGCGCGGCGCCGAAGACCGCGCTCTCGCACTGGATCAACGGCAGCCTCGCCTGAGCCAATCCAAACATTCGAACGAACGAGCCCGGCCATCGCGCCGGGCTTTTCTTTGGCGCCATCGCTGACGGCGCTCTGGCACTGCCGACGCGGCCATCCACCTCCTCTTCTACGCGAAAAGGAGAACCCCATGACCGGAACAGCCAAGGCCACCGTCTTCATCGACAATGAGCGGGTCATCGTCACCGAATACCGTTTCCAACCGGGTGACAACACCGGCTGGCACCGCCACGGCCACGACTATGTCATAGTGCCGCTGATGGATGGCAAGGTGAAGCTTCTGACCAAGGAGGGTGAGTCCTTCGCCGAGATGAAGAAGGGTGCCCCCTATTTCCGCAAGGAAGGGGTCGAGCACGACGTCATCAGTGCCAATGACGGGGAATTTGCCTTCATCGAAATCGAGCTGAGGTGAGATGGCGAGCCATCAACTGCCATCTTGATGGCAATTGCTGATCGACCTATATATTCTCCTAAAGCGCGTCGCGCTGAAACGTATCCGGGCGACGCGCTTTAAGTCTTTGATTTGATGCATGTCGTTGCCCAGAACCGCTACACACTTCTGGGCGACATGCATTAATAACGGAGGTCTGTATGGCCGAACCACAGCTCTCAGTCCGTAGCGCAAAAGCACGGGATCTCGCACATCGACTTGCTCGTCGCGAAAATCGGTCCATAGCCGATGTCGTCGAACGCGCGCTTGAATCCTACGAAATTCGTGAGGCAGGGCGCGAACCCGCATCCACCTTCTATGCTCGCCTGGCAGCGAGCTGTGGCACCGACATTGATCTGGAGAAAATTATCCGCGAAGGCCGTCAGGTTCATACGGGACCTGATCTTTGATTTTCGTCGACACCAACGTGATTTCTGAGACGCTCAAGAAGGTACCGGACCCAGCCGTTCTGGCTTGGCTTGTCCGCAACGATGCCGAATTGGCCCTTCCTACCGTGGCCATTGCTGAAATCGCCTTCGGCATCCAAAAGATACGACCCGATGAGCGTGCCGTTCGCCTGGAGCAAGGGCTTTCTCAGTGGCGCCACCGCTTTGCCGACCGCATTTTTGGACTGACGGAAGAGGCTGCCCTGGCTTATGGCGAGATCATGGGGACCGCCTTGCGCCAAGGCCGTGGCATGTCGGCTCCCGATGGCATGATTGCGGCGATCGCACGCGTCAACGGTGGTCGACTGGCAACACGCAATCTGCCCGATTTTGGCTCCGCCAACCTTGACCTGATCTCACCGTGGGATTTCTGAGCCGCCTCTTGGACCGATTGCGTCAGGTCGGCGGCGTGCCGTTCTCCTCCAATACTGCGCCGGCGAAATAGAGCGAGCCGCCGATGAGGATGCGCGGCGCCGGACCGTCCCATGTGTCGCGCAGGAGCATCAGCGCGTTGGCGACGGAGCTGACCGGCTCGGCCGACAGGCCAGCCTCGGTGGCGCGCAAGGCCAATTCGTCATTCGGCACGCCGGCATCGCTGTTGCTCACCGGCACCGTGTAGACATGCCGCGCAAGGCCCTTGAAAGCGCTGAAATAGCCGGTCTGGTCCTTGGTGTTGATCATGCCGGAGATCAGGAACAGCGGACGCGGGTTCTTCTCCTCCTGCTCGGCCAGCGCCTCGGCGATGACGACGCCGGCGCCCGGATTGTGGCCGCCGTCCAGCCAGATGTCGGCGCCCTTCGGCGCCAGCTCCACCAGTCTGCCCTGCGACAGCTTCTGCATGCGGGCAGGCCAGGCGGCTTGCGTCATCGCCCGCTCGGCGGCACGGTGGCCGATCTCGAATCCCGCGGCCTTGATCGCGGCGATCGCCGCCGCGGCGTTGGCGAACTGATGCCGGCCGGGCAGTCGCGGCGGCGGCAGGTCCATCAGGCCTTGCTCATCCTGATAGACCATGCGGCCGTTCTCCTCGAAGGCGAGGAAATCCTGGCCGTAGACGACGGTCGGGCAATCGAGCCGCTCGGCCGTATCGATCAGCACCTCGAGCGCCGTGCCGCTTTCCTGCGCGCCGATGACCACCGGGCAGCCGCGCTTCATGATGCCGGCCTTTTCGGCGGCGATCAGCTCGACCCGGTCGCCGAGATAGGCCTCGTGGTCCATCGACACCGGCATGATCACCGAGACAGCCGGCCGGGCAATGACGTTGGTGGCGTCGTAGCGGCCACCGAGGCCGACCTCGATGATGGCGGCTTCGGCCGGATGTTCGGAAAACAATATGAAGGTGACGGCGGTGAGGATCTCGAAGACGGTGATCTTCTGGCCCGCATTGGCCTCGGCGACGCGCGCGATCGCCTCGGCGAAGACCTGGTCATCGACCAGCTTTCCGCCGCCTTCGGCCGCCAGCCGGTAGCGCTCATGCCAGTTCACCAGATGCGGCGAGGTGTGGACATGGACGAGATGGCCTGCCGCTTCCAGGAGCGCGCGCGAAAAGGCGGCACAGGAACCCTTGCCGTTGGTGCCGGCGATGTGGATCACGGGCGGCAGCCGGTCCTGCGGATTGCCGAGACGCTCCAGCAGGCGGGTAATGCGATCCAGCGAAAGGTCGAAGCCTTTCGGATGGAGCGCCATCAGTTGTTCGATTTCACGGTCGGCGGCGAGCGTTGTCATGGGCCGAATCCTAGAGCAATTCCAGGAAAAGTGCCTCCGGAATTGCGTAAAACGAGAAAATCAGAGCGGGTCGCTACTCTACCAAGCTGTAGCGCTCCAGGCATATGAGGGCCGCCCGCGCAAAGCGGGGCTCGGCGAACGATGTCGTTTCAGGCCTGCGGCCGCGCCTCGGCGCCGACCAGCGTCGGCGGCAGGATTTCCGGTTCGAGCGGCTTCTGCGCTTCCGGCACCTTGAGCAGCATCTTCACCAGCCGCGCGATGGTCTGGCGCATCTCCAGGCGCGAGACGACCATGTCGACCATGCCGTGCTCCATCAGATATTCGGAACGCTGGAAGCCGTCCGGCAGCTTCTCGCGGATGGTCTGCTCAATGACGCGCGGTCCGGCAAAGCCGATCAGCGCGCCGGGCTCGGCGATATGGACGTCGCCCAGCATGGCATAGGAAGCGGTGACGCCGCCGGTGGTCGGGTTGGTCAGCACGACGATGTAGGGCAGACCGGCTTCCTTCAACCGGTCGACGCCGACCGTAGTGCGCGGCAACTGCATCAGCGACAGAATACCCTCCTGCATGCGGGCGCCGCCCGAGGCCGCGAACAGGATCAGCGGCCGCCTGCGCTGCAGCGCCACCTCGAAGGCGTGGACGATGGCATCACCCGCAGCCATGCCGAGCGAGCCGCCCATGAAGGCGAAGTCCTGCACCGTCACCACCACCGGCAGGCCTTCGATGGTGCCGGTCGCATTGAGGATGGCATCATCCAGCCCGGTCTTGGCCTTGGCCTCCTTCAGGCGGTCCGTGTAGCGCTTCTCGTCGCGGAACTTCAGCGGATCCAGGACGACCTTGGGGTTTTCCAGAGTCTCGTATTTGCCGTCGTCGAAGAAGTATTTCAGCCGTTCCCTGGCCGAAATCTTCATGTGATGGCCGGATGACGGGATGACGAACTGGTTCGATTCGAGATCCTTGTGGAAGATCATCTCCCCGGTCTCGGGATCCTTGATCCACAGGTTCTCCGGCATGTCGGTGCGCCGGCCGAGCATCGAGTTGATCTTCGGGCGAACGTAGTTGGTGATCCAGTTCATGGCTTCGGCTCCCGTCCTAGAAGAAACCTAGAGCAATTCCAGGAAAAGTGTGTGGCGGTTTTCCGTCCGGAATTGCGTAACGACAAATAGGCAGACTTATTCGGCGGCAGCAAGGCGGGCCGAGCGGACGCCCTGGGCGAGGCCGCTGACCAAAGTGGCGACGGCCTCGGCCGGATCGGCGGTCTTCTCACCCTTCGGCCCCAGCACGTTGGCGACAGCGTTGACGATCGCCGTGCCCACGACGACGCCGTCGGCCGAAGCGCCGATGGTGCGCGCCTGCTCGGCGGTCTTGACGCCGAAGCCGACGCAGACCGGCAGCGCGGTATGCCCCTTGATGCGCTTGACCGCCGCAGCGACCTTGGCGGTGTCGGCGAGCGCGGAACCAGTGATGCCGGTCATCGATACGTAGTAGACGAAGCCGGAGGTATTCTCCAAGACCTTGGGCAGGCGCTTGTCATCGGTGGTCGGCGTCGCCAGCCGAATGAAGTTGATGCCGGCCTTGAGCGCCGGGATGCAGAGCTCCTCGTCCATTTCCGGCGGCAGGTCGACGACGATGAGGCCGTCGATGCCGCTGGCCTTGGCGTCGGCGAGGAACCGGTCGACGCCATAGATGTAGATCGGGTTGTAGTAACCCATCAGCACGATCGGCGTCTCGTCGTCGCCGGCGCGGAATTCGGACGCCATCTTCAGCGTCTTGACCAACGTCTGACCGCCCTTCAGCGCCCGCAGGCCAGCCGCCTGAATCGCCGGACCATCGGCCATCGGATCGGAGAACGGCATGCCGAGCTCGATGATGTCGCTGCCGGCCCCCGGCAGCGCCTTCATGATGGCCAACGAGGTCTCGTAGTCCGGATCGCCGCCCATGAAATAGGTGACCAAAGCCGGACGGCCCTCGGATTTGAGCTTCGCCATGCGGCGGTCGATGCGGGTGGTCATTGTCAGATCTCCATGCCCAGCATCTTGGCCACCGTATGCACGTCCTTGTCGCCGCGGCCGGACAGGTTGACGATGACGATCTGGTCCTTGTGCATTGCCGGCACGATCTTCATCGCATGCGCGATGGCATGCGCGGATTCCAGCGCCGGAATGATGCCTTCGACGCGCGTCGTCAGTTGGAAGGCCTCCAGTGCCTCGTCGTCGAGGATCGGCTCATATTGGACGCGGCCGCTGTCGCGCAGCCAGGAATGTTCGGGTCCGACGCCCGGATAGTCGAGACCGGCCGAGATCGAATGGCCGTCGAGGATCTGGCCGTCGGAATTCTGCAACAGATAGGTGCGGTTGCCATGCAGCACGCCGGGCGCACCGGCATTCATCGAGGCGCAATGCTCGACGCCGTCGAGGCCGCGTCCGCCGGCTTCGATGCCGATGATGCGCACATCCTTGTCGTCGAGGAAGGGATGGAAGAGGCCAATGGCGTTGGAGCCGCCGCCGACGGCGGCGATGATGACATCGGGCAGCCGGCCTTCCTGCTCCAGCACCTGGGCGCGGGCTTCCCAACCGATCACCGATTGGAAATCGCGCACCAGCTCCGGATAGGGATGCGGGCCGGCGGCGGTGCCGATCAGATAATAGGTGTCCTCGACATTGGTCACCCAGTCGCGCAGGGCCTCGTTCATGGCATCCTTCAGCGTGCCGTGGCCGGCGGTGACCGGCCGCACCTCGGCGCCGAGCAGCTTCATGCGGAAGACGTTGGGGCTCTGGCGGGCGACGTCGGTGGCGCCCATGTAGACGACGCAAGGATAGCCGAAGCGCGCCGCAACGGTTGCCGCAGCGACACCGTGCTGGCCGGCACCGGTCTCGGCGATGATGCGCTTCTTGCCCATGCGCTTGGCGAGCAGGATCTGGCCAAGGCAGTTGTTGATCTTGTGCGAACCGGTGTGGTTCAGGTCCTCGCGCTTGAAATAGACCTTGGCGCCGCCGCCGAGGCCCTTCGCCGAGGAAACCTCGCGAAGATGCTTCGTCAGCCCCTCGGCGAAATAGAGCTTCGAGGGCCGCCCGGCATAGTGGGTCGACAGGTTCTGCAGCTCGGCCTTGAATTCCGGATCGGTCTTGGCCTTGTTCCACTGCTCTTCGAGATCGAGGATCAGCGGCATCAGCGTCTCGGCTACGAAACGGCCGCCGAAAATGCCGAACATGCCCTGCTCGTCGGGTCCGGTGCGGAAGGAATTGGGCGTGGCCGGCCTGTTCATCGCCGATCTCCTAAATTCTTGACTTGCGAGCATGTCCATACCGGGGATTCCACTTTTCCGGGACATGCTCGGTTTGAAAAGGCCGCTCAGGCGGCGCGGTCGTCGCGCGCGGCCCTGACGGCCCGGAAAAACTGCTCGATCAGCGCCGGATCCTTGACGCCCGGAGCACTCTCCACACCCGACGAAACGTCTATTCCGGGCGGATTGGCCAGTCTCAGGGCATCGCCGATATTGGCCGCGTTGAGCCCTCCGGAAAGCATGTAATCGACGCCGGCGTCAAGGCCGGCAAGGATGCGCCAGTCGAAGGCAATCCCGTTGCCGCCGGGCAATTGCGATCCCCTCGGCGGCTTGGCGTCGAAGAGGAAGCGATCGGCGACGCCGATGTACGGCTTTGTCCGTTCGATATCCGCAGCCTCGCCGACCGACAGCGCCTTCATGACCGGCAAGCCATAACGGGCCTTGATCTCCGCCACCCGTTCCGGCGTTTCGGCGCCGTGGAGCTGCAGCATGTCGGGCCGCACCTGGGCGACTATCTCATCCAGGAAGCCATCATCGGCATCGACGATGACGGCGACGGCCATGGCCTTGCCGATTGCCGCCTGGCGCAGGCGGCCGGCCTCGGCCGGGTCGACATAGCGCGGGCTCTTGGCAAAGAAGATGAAGCCGACATGGCTGGCGCCGCCGGCAAGGGCAGCGGCCATCGCGGCGTCGGTCTTCAGTCCGCAGATCTTGATGTCGAGCGTCATGGCGCGGGATTGGCACGAAAAGCCGCAAGAGTCGAGAAAAAGCATGCTGTTGCCGGGCGAGCGCAATGCGCTAACTTTGAAATAAACCATGCAGGCGGGAGCAGACGACCATGGCCGACCAGACCGTCGCCGAACTCAGACAGAAGATCGCGCAGGCGCGCGAGGTGATCGCGCTTCTAATGGACAAAGCCGCCTTCAACGGCGCCGAGGCGCACCGGGCGCTCGACTATTTCGGCAGCGATGCCTTCGACCGGAATTTCCTGCCGTGGCCGCATTCAGGCGAAGAGGGGCTCAGGCCGGAGGAATTGAACGCGGCGAATGACGATTGATGGTTCTCGGGGCTCGGCAACAGTGCCTTCGTCATTCTAGGGCGGAGCAAGGAGCGCAGCGACGCGCGCAGACCCTAGAATCCATTCCGTTACGCTAAGGCGTTGCCACGGTTGCAGAATTCTGCGCCGTCGCGTTCTGCGCGGAGGCCACGGAATGGATCCTCGGGTCAAGCCCGAGTATGACGACGTCACGGGGATAGGCCAATCTTCGACGTTCCCGCTATGGCAAATAGCTTGGGCCACCGCCTACCGACCCTATTCAAATACAATCGCCTGCAACGCCCCGCCGTTGCGCTTCAGCCAGTCCTTGCAGCGGTCGGTCTCCGGGCAGAGCTTCTCGCACAGCTTCCAGAATTTCGGGCCGTGGTTCATCTCTTTCAGATGCGCCACCTCATGCGCCACCAGGTAGTTGATCACCGGCGGCGGGGCCATCATGATGCGCCAGGAGAAGGAGAGATTGCCCTCCGAGGTGCATGACCCCCAGCGGCTGGACGTGTCCTTGTAGCGGATCGCCTTGGCGCGCTTGCCGATCGCCTCGGTGTGCTTGACCACCAGCTTCTCGATCTCGCGCTTGGCCTCGCGCTTGAGATAATCGGCGATGCGGCGCGGCAGGTGCACGCGCTCGCCATGGACGACCAGCAGCGGGCCGCGCTCGTCGCGCACAATGGTGACGGTGCCGCGCTTTGCCGGCTCATGGACGATGCGGTGCGGCACGCCGCGGATCGGGATCTTGATGCCTGGCCGCACCTGCGGGCGCGTCGGCACCTTGGCCAGGCGCTGCTCCAGCCAGTCCTGATGACGGTCGAGGAACTTTTCCACCTCGCCGCGCCGCAGGCCCGGCGGCACCGTGATGCGCAGGCCCTGGCCGCCGGAATCGATGCGCAGCGTGAGCCGCCGGGCCCGCGCGCTCTCGACGATCTTGAGCGGCAGCGTGCGGCCGGCGACGCAATGCTCGCGCTCGACGACAGGCTTGGGCTTGGTCAGGTTGCGAAAGAAGCCGAGGGTCATGGCTGGACGATACGCGATTCGAGGAAAACGGCCAGAGCAGGGAAGCGACATGGAGAACAAAAAAGAAACGGCGCCGCTGGCGCGACGCCGCATTTCATAACGCTAGGTAGACACGGGCCTCAGTCGTCAAGCAGGTTTTCGCCCTTGCCGCGCTTCGGTCCTGTCGCTCCGGTCGGGCCGGTCGTAGTGGTCGGCGCGGTCGACTTGTTGCGATTGGCCATGAAGCGGTCGAACTCTTCCTGGTCCTTGGCGCGGCGCAGTTCGCGGGCATATTCGTCGAACTCGCTCAGCATGTCGTCGAGCTTGCGGCGCTCCTCGGCGAGGCGCTCGAGTTCCTTCTCGCGCCACTCGTCGAAAGCGACGTTGCCGGTGCGGGACGAGCCATGGCCCCAGCGGGCGGCCCTGTCGGAACCGCGGCGGCAGCCGGCGAAGATGCCGTCGGTCGCGCGGTTGACGTCGCGCTTGAAGCCGTCGAGCCGGTCGCCCCAGATGATGTAGGCGAGCATGGCGAGGCCGAGCGGCCAGAACACCATGAAGCCGATCACCATCAGTGCGATGGTCGCCGGCGTCCAGGCCGGACGGATCAATGCAGATGTGTTCATTTCCTTCCAATCCTTCCGTTGGAGACAGCCAAACCGGCTGCGTGGAATCGAAATGGGAAGGCGAAATCGGCGATTCAAGACAAGTCCGGCCAAAACCGGCGAAGAGCCTGAAAGGATTATCGCTTTTTGAGCTTTTCGAGGAAAAGCACCGCCATGCCGGTAACCAGGCCCCAGAACGCCGCACCGACACCGAACAGTGTGAGGCCGGAGACGGTGACGGCGAAGGTGACGGTCGCCGGCATGCGCTCGGCCTCGTCCTTCAGCGCGATCGAGAGCGCATTGGCCAGCGGCGCCAGCAAGGCCAGGCCGGCGACCAGAACGATGAGGCCGTGCGGCAGGACGGCGAAGACCGCCACCAGCGAAGCGCCGAAGACGGCGAAGATCAGGTAGGCCAACGAATAGAACGGACCGGTCTTCCAGCGTTCCCCCGGATCGGGATGGACGTCCGGCCCGGTGCAGAGCGCCGCCGAGATCGCCGCTAGATTGGTGGTGCCGGCGCCAAAGGGCGCCGACAGCAGCGAGAACAGGCCGGTGACGCCGATCAGCAGGCGCGAATCGGGGTGGTAGCCGGCCGCCCGCAGCACGGCGAGGCCGGACAGGTTCTGCGAGGCCATGGTGACGAGATAGAGCGGCAGGCCCAGGCCGATGACGGCGCCGGTGCTGAAATCAGGCATGATCCAGGTCAGCGTCGACAGTTCGGGCGCCGGCAAGCCGCCGACGCGGCCGGTGAGGAAGGCGGCAAGGCCGCCGCCGACCAGCACCACGAGCACCGACAGAGCCGGATTGAACAGCCGGATCACAAAGAAGGCGGCGATCAGCGGCAGGATCAGCCACGGATCGGCCGGAACCGCCTTGATCGCGTTGACGGCGAAACTGACCAGGATGCCGGCCAACATTCCCGAGGCAACCGAGGCCGGGATGCTGGCGATCAGCCGGGCCAGCGGCTTCAACAGGGCGGTGGCGACCAGCAGAATGCCGGTGATGACGAAAGCGCCGACGGCCTCAGCCATGGAGAAGCCGCTGGAGGCGGCGACGAGCGCCAGGCCCGGCGTCGACCAGGCGGAAATGACCGGCATTCTGGTGCGCCAGGACAGCCACAGGCATTCGAACGCCATCGCCAGGCAGAGCGCCGTCACTCCGCTTGCCGTCTCGATTTGCGTCGCGCCCACCGCCTTGGCGGCGGCGATGACGACGGCCAGCGTGCCGCCAAAGCCGACGATCGCCGCAACGAAGGCGGATATGGGAATGGAAATGCGCATCGGTCAGGCGGTCCGTCGCGCCATGTCGCCCACCGCCCGCAACAGCATCCGGATATCCTCGGGGCGGGACAGGCGATGATCGCCATCGGGGATCAGCGACAGCGTGACGTCGTCGGCCGGGAGCAAGGCCGCCAGCTTCAGCGCATGGCCCGACGGCACATCCGGATCGGCCAGGCCTTGCAGGATATGCACCGGGCAGTGGGTGTCGATCGGCCCGGCCATCACCCGGTTCGCACGGCCGTCCTCTATCAGCGCGCGCGTGTAGATATAGGGCTCGTCCGAATAGTCGGACGGCTCGGCGAAGAACCCTTTTTCCTCGAGATCCTGCCGCTGCGCGTCTGTCAGCACAGGTTCGATCAGTTCGAGTGTGAAATCCGGCGCGGGGGCGAGCAGCACCAGGCCGACGACGCGGCTGTCACCCGCCTTGCGCAGTTCCTGCACCATGCGCAGCGCAATCCATGCGCCCATCGAGGAGCCGACGAGAATCTGGTTGCCTTGGCTGAACCGTCGGAAGACGGCAAGGCTCTCGGCCAGCCATTTCGAGATCGTGCCGTCGGCGAAAGCACCACCCGATTCCCCGTGGCCGGAATAGTCATGGCGGAGATAGGCGCGCCCTTCGCGGCTCGTCCAGTCCGACAGGGCTTGCGCTTTCGTGCCCAGCATGTCGGACTTGTAGCCGCCGAGCCAGACTACGCCCGGCGCGGCACCCGGCATCTGCCTGACGGCGATACTTGACCCGTCCACGTCGATGAAAACTGGCGCGCTGGCGTTCATGACTCTATCCTTCCTGGCCGGTCTTTTGACACAACCGACGGTTCAACGAAAAGTGCTCGCGTGTTTTCTTGCTGGTGCAGAGGATGCAAGCTTCTGGGGCAAGCCTCTGGGGCAAGCTTGCAGGTGATTTTCCGATAAGCCTGTGCTATTGACTCCGCCCGCGCGCTCACCACATTGGCGCGTCCACCTGTTTGAATCTAGACAACCCAGAACGAAACGGCCGAGGAGACCACGACCATTCGCAGACCTTTCAAAGCAGCGGCGCCCACCAAGGACGGCCCGCGCTCCAACCGAGACATCCGGGTGCCCCGGGTCCAGCTCATCGACGCAGAAGGCCACAACCGTGGCGAAGTTTCCATCAACGACGCATTGCTGCTGGCCGAGGAGGCCGGGCTCGATCTGGTCGAGATTTCTCCCAACGCGCAGCCGCCAGTCGCCAAGATCCTCGATCTCGGCAAGCTGAAATACGCCAACCAGAAGAAGGCGGCCGAGGCGCGCAAGAACCAGAAGGTCATCGAGATCAAGGAGATCAAGATGCGCCCGAACATCGACAGCCATGACTACGAGACCAAGATGAAGGCCGTGCGGCGCTTCTTCGAGGACGGCGACAAGGTCAAGCTGACGCTGCGTTTCCGCGGCCGCGAGATGGCGCATATGGAGCTGGGCATGCAGCTTCTGAACAAGGTCCGCGAGGAAGTGGCGCAGATCGCCAAGGTCGAAGCCGAGCCCAAGCTCGAAGGCCGGCAGATGATGATGGTGCTGGCGCCGCGCTGACCGCGCCGCGCCTGCGCCTGCGGCAGGAGTCGTGCCGGCGTGACCGTCACAATCCTTGCGCCGATCACGGCTTCGGGAACAGAATTGACCGTAACCGCCGCGCTTGCGCTCTAATATCCGCCCGAATCGCCGGGCACGGCGTCCCGACGATCGGCGGGGCGCCTGTTTTCAATCCGATCGCCGGCAATCTGGACGATCGGAATTGGATCATGGTCGATGAGGTGAAGGTCTCCGCCGCCAGCCAGGTGGATGGGTTGGGCGGCTACCAGCAGATGCGCAGGCTGGTGCTGGCGGTGCTGGTCGCGGTGCTGTTCGCCGCGCTGCTGTTCGGCCAGTCGACCTTCCCGCCCGATACATGGGTGCATGAGTCGATCGAGATGTTCGGCGTGCTGCTGATCTTCCTCGGCGTCGTCGGACGCCTGTGGGCGACGCTCTATATCGGCGGACGCAAATCCTCCGAAGTGGTCACCGGCGGGCCCTACTCCGTTACCCGCAACCCGCTCTATGTCTTTTCGACCGTCGCCGCCGCCGGCGTCGGCGCGCAGATCGGCTCGTTCACCGGGATCATCCTGTTCGCGCTGCTGTGCGCAGGCGCCTTCCACATCGTCATCCTGCGCGAGGAGAAATTTCTCAAGCAGGTGCTCGGCGCCCCTTACGAGGCCTATCTGGCGCGCGTGCCGCGCTTTTTTCCGAACCTCTCGCTCTACGACGAGGGCGACACCGGCAGCTTCAAGCCGCGCCTGCTTCTGAACACGCTGCTCGACGGGCTGGTGTTCCTGGTGGCGCTGCCGGCCTTCGAGCTGATCGACGGCATGCAGCAGTCGGGGATGCTGCCGGTGTGGTTCACGCTGCCTTAGGAACGGATGATCTTCAGGTGGCGTCGGCCTGCAAATGGCGGCCTCACCTGAATCCCAAACGATCCTGTCGGTGCATCGCGAGGACACCGCGTCGCATGGCTTGAGGTGTTGCGCAGCGGCCCTGTTTGATCTATAGGACCGCCGTTCCAAGAAAACCGCCCGGCAGGGCATGCCGTGGCGGTTTCATTTGCTTTTCGGGCTTTGGTCGGCCCGAAGCGAGAAAGAAGCGCGATGGTGCGCCACATTACGGAGTAGCAAAATGCCCAAGATGAAGACCAAATCGGCCGCCAAGAAGCGGTTCAAGATTACTGCCACCGGCAAGGTGCTGTCGGCCGCCGCCGGCAAGCGCCATGGCATGATCAAGCGTTCCAACAAGTTCATTCGCGATGCCCGCGGCACGATGGTTCTGGCTGAACCGGACGGCAAGAAGGTCATCAAGAATTTTCTGCCGAACGGCCTCTAAACCCTCGGCCTGGACAGCTTTTTGTTTTTACGCAATTCCGAACGGAAAACCGCTAAGCACTTTTCCTGGAATTGCTTTTAAGGAGATCATGACATGGCACGCGTAAAGAGAGGCGTTACCGCCCACGCCAAGCACAAGAAGGTCCTGAAAGCCGCCAAGGGTTTCTACGGCCGCCGCAAGAACACCATCCGCATCGCCAAGCAGGCGGTGGAGAAGTCGCTGCAGTACGCCTACCGCGACCGCAAGAACCGCAAGCGCTCGTTCCGCGCGCTGTGGATCCAGCGCATCAATGCGGCGGTGCATGAGCACGGCCTGACCTATGGCCGCTTCATCGACGGCCTCAACAAGGCCGGCATCGAGATCGACCGCAAAATCCTTTCCGACATGGCCATCCACGAGCCGCAGGCTTTCGCCGCGCTTGTGGCCAAGGCCAAGGTCGCGCTCGAATATCTGAAGAACTCCACGCCGAATGCCTTTGAGAGCGCTGTCGCCTAAGCCAGCGCTTCCCAAGCATTCGCAATTCTGACTTTGGGGAACCCGCGCTGGCACGGCTGGCGCGGGTTTTTCTTATGCCCGATGTAACCAAAATGGCGACGCACCGGCTCCTGGTGGTTGCCCGACCGAAGAGAGTTTCGCCGTGAACGCCACCGCTGGAAATCTTGAAACCCTTGAAGCCTCCCTGCTTGCCGAGATCGCGGCGGCGGCCGACGAGCCGGCGATCGAGGCGGTGCGGGTCTCGGCACTGGGCAAGAAGGGATCGGTCTCCGAGATGCTGAAGACGCTCGGCGCGATGAGCGCAGAGGAACGGCAAGTGAAGGGCCCTGCCATCAACGGCCTGAAGAACCGCGTCAGCGATGCGCTGGCGGCGCGCAAGGCGGAGTTGAGGGACGTGGCGATCACGGCCCGGCTCGCGGCCGAGAGGGTCGACGTGACGCTGCCGGTGCGCCAATCGCCGGCCGAGCGCGGCCGCATCCATCCGATCAGCCAGGTGATCGACGAGATCGCCGCGATCTTCGGCGATCTCGGCTTCGCCATCGCCGAAGGTCCGGACATCGAGACCGACTATTACAATTTCACCGCGCTGAACTTCCCGGAAGGACATCCGGCGCGCGAGATGCACGACACCTTCTTCTTCCAGCCGGACGAGAAGGGCGAGCGCAAGCTGTTGCGCACGCACACCTCGCCGGTGCAGATCCGCACCATGGAGCGGCAGAAGCCGCCGATCCGCATCGTCATCCCCGGCAAGACCTACCGGCAGGATTCCGACGCCACGCACTCGCCGATGTTCCATCAGGTCGAGGGCCTGGTGATCGACAAAACCGCCAACATCGCCAACATGAAGTGGGTGCTGGAGGAATTCTGCAAGGCCTTCTTCGAGGTGCCGAGCGTGAAAATGCGCTTCCGGCCGTCCTTCTTTCCGTTCACCGAGCCCAGCCTCGAGGTCGACATCCAGTGCGACCGCTCGCGGCCCGGCGAAGTGCGCTTCGGCGAAGGCTCCGACTGGATGGAAATCCTGGGCTGCGGCATGGTGCATCCCAACGTGCTGCGCCACGGCGGCCTCGACCCCGATGAATACCAGGGATTTGCCTGGGGCCTGGGCATCGACCGCATCGCCATGCTGAAATACGGCATGCCGGACCTGCGCGCCTTCTTCGACGCCGACGTGCGCTGGCTGTCGCATTACGGTTTCAGGCCGCTCGACCTGCCGACGCTGTTCGGAGGGCTCTCCGCATGACGGCCCCACACACCGGCGGATGCCGCTGCGGGGCGGTTCGCTTCGAGGCCTCGGCCGAGCCGCACCACATCAGCTATTGCCATTGCAGCGACTGCCGGCGCGCCAGCGGGGCGCCGGTGTCAGCCTTCGTCGGCTTCATGACCGACCAGATCGCGCTCGAAGGCAAGTCGCTGAAGGGCTATCAGAACGGCCCGGTGGAGCGCAGCTTCTGCGGCATCTGCGGCTCGCCGATCGCCTATACCGACGAGCGGCTTGCCGGCCACATCTACTTCACGCTCGGCGCCATGGACATGCCAGCCTATTTCAGGCCGACGCTGCATGCGCATGTGCGCGAGCAGCTGCCCTTCCTGCATATGCCCGATTCACTGCCGCGTCATTTGAAGACGAGCGTGCCCAGACCTTCGGAAACACAGTCATGAAATTCACCCTCTCCTGGCTCAAGGACCATCTCGAGACCGACGCCTCGCTTGCCGAGATCGTCGAGCGGCTGACCGCGATCGGCCTCGAAGTCGAACGTGTCGACGACAAGGCGGGGCTGAAACCCTTCGTCATCGCCAAGGTGCTGACGGCGGTGCAGCATCCCGATGCCGACCGGCTGCGCGTGCTCACCGTCGACACCGGCGACGGCAAGCCGCCGGTGCAGGTCGTGTGCGGCGCACCCAACGCCCGCGCCGGCCTCATCGGGGCCTTCGCTGCACCCGGCAGCTATGTTCCCGGCATCGACGTGACGCTGTCGGTCGGCAAGATCCGCGGCGTCGAAAGCCACGGCATGATGTGCTCCGAGCGCGAGCTGGAAATCTCGGACGAGCACAACGGCATCATCGATCTGCCCGCGGATGCGCCGGTCGGCACCAGCTTCGCCGCTTATGCCCATCTCGACGATCCGGTGATCGAGATCAACTTGACGCCGAACCGGCCGGACGCGACCAGCGTCTACGGCATCGCCCGCGATCTCGCGGCGAGCGGGCTCGGCCGCCTGACCGGCGGCGGGATCATGCCGCATGCCGGCGAGGGCTTATGCCCGGTCAAGGTGAAGATCGAGGCGCCTGAACTCTGCCCGGGCTTCGCGCTCAGGCTGGTCAAGGGCGTCAAGAACGGCCCGTCGCCGAAATGGCTGCAGCAGCGGCTGATGGCCATCGGGCTTCGGCCGATCAGCGCGCTGGTCGACATCACCAACTACGTCACCTTCGACCGCGGCCGGCCGCTGCATGTCTTCGATGCCGCGAAGGTCGCCGGCAATCTTACCGTGCGCCGCGCCAAGGACGGCGAAAAGGTGCTGGCGCTCGACGGCCGCGAATACACGCTAACGCCGGAAATGTGCGTCATCGCCGACGAGGACGGCGTCGAATCGATCGCTGGCATCATGGGCGGCGAGCATTCCGGCTGCGACGAGAACACCACCGATGTGCTGATCGAATCGGCGCTCTGGGACCCGATCACCACGGCCCGCACCGGCCGCACGCTCGGCATCATCACCGACGCGCGCTACCGGTTCGAGCGCGGCGTCGACCCCGAATTCATGGTTCCCGGCGTCGAGCTGGCAACCAAGCTGGTGCTCGATTTCTGCGGCGGCACGCCGAGCGAAATGGAAGTGGCCGGCTATGCCGGGCATAAGCCGAAGATCGTCTCCTTCCCGCTCTCGGAAGTGAAGCGGCTGACCGGCATTGAAGTGCCACGTGAAGAGGCGCTGGACATCCTGACCCGCCTCGGCTTCCAGCCGCAGGGCGCGGGCGACCTCGTCCAGGTGAAGGTGCCGTCCTGGCGGCCGGATGTCGACGGCAAGGCCGACCTGGTCGAGGAAGTGATGCGTATTCACGGCGTCGACAACATCGCGCCGCAACCGCTCACCTCTCATGGCGCAGTCAACGGCAAGATCCTGACCACGCTGCAGGTGCGCACCCGAGCGGCCAAGCGCGCGCTGGCCGTGCGCGGCATGATGGAGGCCGTCACCTGGTCATTCATCCCGGCCAGGCACGCCGAGCTGTTCGGCGGCGGCCAGACCGCGCTCAAGCTCGCCAACCCTATCGCCGCCGACATGTCGGACATGCGGCCGTCGCTGCTGTCCGGGCTGATCAGTGCCGCGCAACGCAATGCCGACAAGGGCATCGGCGATGTGGCCCTGTTCGAGGTCTCCGGCACCTATGAGGGCGACGCTGCCGACCAGCAGCGGCGTGTCGCCGCCGGCGTGCGGCGCGGCACGGCCAAGCTCGACGGCTCGGGCCGCAGCTGGGCCGGCAATGCCGGCGCGGTCGGCGTGTTCGACGCCAAGGCCGACGCGATCGCGGCGCTCGAAGCCTGCGGCGCGCCGATCGACCGGCTGCAGATCGAGCCCGGCGGCCCGGCCTGGTATCATCCCGGCCGCTCGGGCACGATCAAGCTCGGGCCGAAGACGGTGCTCGGCACTTTTGGCGAATTCCACCCGAAGACGCTTGAGGCGCTCGATGTCTCCGGCCCCATCTGCGGCTTCGAGATCTATGTCGACGCCGTGCCGGAGCCGAAAGCCAAGCCGACGCGCACCAAGCCGAAGCTCGAGCTGTCGCCCTTCCAGGCGGTGAAGCGCGACTTCGCCTTCGTCGTCGACAAGGCGGTCGAGGCCGGCACGCTGGTGCGGGCAGCGTTAGCCGCCGACAAGAAACTGGTCACCGGCGTGTCGGTGTTCGACGTCTTCGAGGGTGCCGCGCTCGGCGCCGCCAAGAAGTCGATCGCTATCGAAGTCTCGATCCAGCCGGTCGAGAAGACGCTGACCGACGAGGATTTCGAGGCGCTGGCAAAACGCATCGTCGAGAACGTCAACAAGCAGACGGGCGGCGTTCTGCGCGCGTAAGGCATTGCCGAGCGGTGGCGAATCGCCCTCCATTGGGCGATGCACCATCTGCGCTATTCCGGCCTGCCTTTCGAGGAGCAACGCGCGGCGTTCCTCGCCATCGTCGCGTCCGATCCCCTGCTTAGCGAGACGCTGGCGCGGGTACGCGCGCTGGCCTTGCCCGACTGGCTGGTGGTTTCCGGCGCGCTCTACAACAGCGTGTGGAACCATCTGACCGGAAAGCCGCCGGGCTACGGCATCAAGGATGTCGATCTGTTCTATTTCGACGATGCCGACCTCTCTTACGAAGCCGAGGATGCGGTGATCCGCCGGGCGGCCAAGCAGCTCCAGGGATTGGCGCTGCCGGTCGAGGTGCGCAACCAGGCGCGGGTGCATCTGTGGTATCCGGCGAAGTTCGGACGGGAGTGTCCGCGCTACACGAGCGCCAGCGAATCCGTCAGCTATTTTGCCTCTAAGACGCATGCGGTCGGGGTGCGGTTCAACGACGCCGGAGAGTTGGATTTGGTGGCGCCGTTCGGGCTCGACGATATTTTTTCGTTCCGCATCACCCCGAACCGGGTGCTGGACAACCAGCGGACGCACGAAGCGAAGGGGAAGAGGGCGAGGGAGACCTGGCCGGAGATTCGCGTGGTGCCGTGGTAGTACCATCGAAATAGGAAATGTCGGTGCGAGGCCTCGCGCCACGTCTCACATCGCTGCACTCGCGGCGCTAGAAAGGGGACGCCGAAGCGCCCCTTTCCCTTGCCGTCGCTCACCCATTCACCAGCGCCAGCAGTTCCTCGGTATAGCGCTTGCCGACCACTTTGTCGGGCGACAGCGCATCACCGATGGCCGCGACCTCGGCGGCGCTCAGCTCGATCCCGGCAGCCGCGGTGTTCTGCTCCAGGTGCCGTATCTTCCTCGCGCCGGGGATCGGCACGATGAAATCGCCCCGGTGCAGCACCCAGGCGAGCGCCAGCTGGGCGGATGTCACGCCCTTTGCGGCAGCCATCTTCTCCAGCACCGCGATAACGGCGTTGTTGGCTTCCATAGCCTCGGCCTGGAAACGCGGCTGGCCGAGGCGCCAGTCGCCCGCGCCGAGAGTGTCGGGCTTGGCGATCGTGCCGGTGAGCAGGCCGCGGCCGAGCGGGCTGTAAGGCACGAAGCCGATGCCGAGCTCACGGCAGACGGCGAAGACCTCGTCCTCGGCATCGCGGGTCCACAGCGAGTATTCGCTCTGCACGGCGGCGATCGGATGCACGGCATGCGCCCGGCGAATGGTCGCCGCGCTCGCCTCCGAGAGGCCGAGCGCGCGCACCTTGCCCTCGCGCACCAGCTCGGCCATGGCGCCGACCGTGTCCTCGATCGGCACGTCCGGGTCGACGCGGTGCTGGTAGTAGAGGTCGATGACATCGGTATCCAGCCGCTTCAGCGAGGCTTCGGCCACCGCCTTGACATGCTCGGGTCGGCTGTCCACCCCGGCCATGCGCTCGGTGCCCGTGCCTTCGTCGAGGATCTTGAAGCCGAATTTGGTGGCGATCGTCACACGATCGCGTACCGGCTTCAGCGCCTTGCCGACCAGGATTTCGTTCTCGTAGGGCCCGTAGACCTCGGCCGTGTCGAAGAAGGTGACGCCGATCTCGACGGCGCGGCGCAGCGTGGCGATCGCCTCGGCTTCCGGCTGGCCGCCATAAGCGAAGCTCATGCCCATGCAGCCGAGGCCGACGGGAAAGACTTCGAGTTCAGTTCCTAATTTGCGGGCTTGCATGGCGCATCTCCTTGTTTCGACGAGAAGGAAATAGCGGCTTGGGTATCGTTCGATAACCATGGTTCTGTTGCACGACTTGTTCTAAAGAATAGATCAATGAATCGCGCCAACCTCTCGCAGCTTGCCGTGCTCGCCACCGTGGCTCAATGCGCCAGCTTCCGCGGCGCAGCGCGCGAGCTCGGCATCGCGCCGTCAGCCGTGAGCCACGCGGTGTCGAGCCTGGAGGCGCGGCTCGGCGTGCGGCTTTTGTCACGCAGCACACGCAGCGTCGCCCCGACCGAGGCAGGCACGCAGTTGCTGGAGCGGCTGCGGCCGGCGCTTTCCGAGATCGACCTCGCTCTGGAGACGGCGGTCGAGGCGCGCGACCAGCCGGCCGGCAATCTCAGGCTCAGCGTGCCACGCACGGCAGCACATCTGGTGCTGACGCCGCGTCTCGGCGCTTTCGCCGCCGCCTATCCCGACATCGCGCTGGAGATCGTCATCGAGGACCGCTTCACCGACGTGGTCGAAGGCGGTTTCGATGCCGGCGTGCGGCTCGGCGAAAGCCTGCAGCGCGACATGATCGCGGTGCGCATCGGGCCGGATATGCGCGGAGCAGTGGTCGGCGCGCCGTCCTATTTCGCGACCATGCCCAGACCTCGCCACCCGCGTGAGCTCGCCGAGCATCGCTGCATCCGGTTCCGCTTCTCCAGCGGCATTCTCTATCGCTGGGAATTCGAGAAGGACGGCGAGGAAATCGAGTTCGCCGCGCAAGGGCCGCTGATCCTCGACGAGGACCATTTGATTGCCCAGGCCGCCATCGATGGCGCAGGACTGGCCTTCGTCTTCGAGCCTTATGTCCGCGCCCCGCTCGCCGATGGCCGGCTGATCCGGGTGCTTGAGGACTGGTGCCCGTCCTTCGAAGGCTTCTTCGTCTACTATCCGAGCCGCCGCCAGATGCGGCCGGCGCTGAGGGCTTTCGTGGATTTCTTCAGGGTGAGCGGGTAGGCGCGCGGCGGGCCGGTAGCAGGCAAATCGTTTCGGCGTCGCTCGCAATCCTGTCGCACGTCGGCGCTGCCCCTCATCTGCCTGCCGGCATCTTCTCCCCGTTGAACGGGGAGAAGGGGCTGACCGCAACGCCGGCGCCCTTGTTGCGACTTCAGACACCAGCGACAGGGCGCAGGCTATTTTCTCCCCGTCACTATACAGTCACTACACGGGGAGAAATGCCCGGCAGGGCGATGAGGCGCGGCGCTGGCGTCTGGAGTCTTTTTGAGAACCAGGCCTGGGATGCCTTGGAAGAAAGCCGAAGCCGTTAGCGTTTTTGGGCCATGCGACCAACCATCACCAACACCACGACCCGCTACGGATGGCCAAGCATCGTGCTGCACTGGCTGATCGGGGTGATCTTCATCGGCCAGTTCGGGCTCGGTTTCGTCATGATGCGGACGCCTAGCCAGCGCACCGCCTTCGAGCTGATCCAGCTGCACAAGTCCTTCGGCTTCCTGCTGCTTGGGCTGATCATCCTGCGCATCGCCTGGCGGCTCGGCAATGCGGCGCCGGCGCTGCCGGCCTCGGTCGGCACCCTGGAGCGGCGCACGGCGCCGCTGGCGCATTTCGCACTCTACGCCTTCCAGATCGCGCTCCCCCTTTCCGGCTGGGCCTTGGTATCGGTGTCGACGCTGGAGATCCCGAGCATGCCGTTCAACCTGTTTGTAATGCCAAACCTGCCGCTCACCGAATCCGACGCCGCCGAAAGCTTCTGGTCGGCCGCGCATTGGTATCTCGCCTATGCCGGCATCGCGCTGGTGGCGCTGCATGCAATGGCGGCACTGCGCCATCATTTCCTGCTCCGCGATACGGTGCTGACGCGCATGATCACGCCTTCATCGGGCGGGGAATAGAAGGGCCCCATGGTTCGTTGGTGGCGAGACGACAGCAATGAGCTGCCTCAGGAAAGGACCATCCCATGCATGCGCGCAGCCTCGGATTGGCGGCTTTGGCCGCTTGCCTTGCCGTGCCCGTTTACGCGGCGGCGGCGCTCAGCGACGCGGCCGGCAGCTACGCGATCAGCCCGGCGGGCTCCAGCATCCGCTTCACCATCGGCAAGGCGGGCGGTGGCGGCTTCGACGGCGCCTTCGGCCGCTTCAAGGGCACGATCCGCATCGACAATGCCGATGTCGGCCGCTCGAAGGTCGACCTCACCATCTATCCGGAAAGCGTCGGCACCGGCCAGGCGCGCATCGACGCCTTCCTGCGCTCCGACGCGGTGTTCGACAGCGCCAACAATCCGGAGATCGAGTTCCGCTCGACAGGCGTGACCCGCACCGGGGAGACGACGGCCGTGGTCAGCGGCCGGCTGACGGCGCGCGGCAAGACGTTTTCGGAAAAATTCACCGCTGAACTCAATGGATTGAAGGGCGGCACGATCAGGTTCCACGTCACCGGCAAGGTGCTGCGGTCACGTTACGGCATGGATGTCGGCACGCCGATCTATTCAAATGTCGTCGACTTCGACATGACGCTGATGGGGAAGAGGGGCTAGTTCCGGTCGCGCGTCCTCGGGTTCGTCATCCTAGGGCGAAGCAAGGAGCGAAGCGACGCGCGTAGACCCTAGGATCCATGCTGTGACGCTAAGGCGTTGCAACAATTACAGAATTCTGCACCGCTCCACCCTGCTACCGAAGTCACGGAATGGATCCTCGGGTCAAGCCCGAGGATGACGAAGGTGCTTTGTGACCGGCGTCCCGCATTGGCTTTTCCAGCGATTTCGGGCAAACCTCGTCGCCTGTTAATCGACATGGAGAAGCACAATGTTCCGATGGGGTGTTCTGTCGACGGCCAAGATCGGCCGTGAGCAGCTTTTGCCGGCGATCGTCGACTCGGAAAACGGCGTGCTGTCGGCGATCGCCAGCCGCGACCTGGCGAAGGCGCGGGCATTGGCCGACCGCTTCGGCGCGCCGCATGCCTTCGGCTCCTATGAAGAGCTGCTCGCATCCAAGGTCGTCGATGGGGTCTACATTCCGCTGCCGACCTCGCAGCATGTCGAATGGACGGCGAAGGCCATCGAGGCCGGCAAACACGTGCTGGTCGAGAAGCCGCTGGCGCTCGATGCCAAGGACATCGCGCCGCTGATCAAGCTGCGTGACCAACACAAGGTGCTGGTCTGCGAGGCCTTCATGGTCGTCTACCACCCGCAATGGATCAAGGTTCGCGATCTCATCGCCAGCGGCGCCATCGGCCGGCTGCGTCATGTGCAGGGCGCGTTCTCCTACTACAATGTCGACCCCAACAACATGCGCAACAAGCTCGACCTCGGCGGCGGCGCCCTGCCCGACATCGGAGTCTATCCGACGGTGTCGACACGCTTTTCGACCGGCAAGGAGCCGGTGCGCATCCAGGCCAACATCGAGCGTGACAAGACCTTCGGCACCGATATCTATTCCTCGGTGCGCGCGGATTTCGGCGACTTCGAGCTGTCCTTCTATCTGTCGACGCAGTTGGCAGCGCGGCAGGTGATGGTGTTCCACGGCGAGAAGGGGTTCATCGAGGTGCTCTCGCCCTTCAATGCCGGGCTCTACGACCACCACCGCATCGAACTGCACAACCAGAACCACACCGAGGCGCAGGTCTTCCGCTTCCCCGGCACGCAGCAATACCGGCTGGAATGCGAGGCCTTCGTGCGCGCAGCCCAGGGCGGCAAGGACCGCGTTTTCACGCTGGAGGAATCGGTGCTCAACCAGAAGGTCATCGACGCCATCTTCCGCGCCGGCGAAAGGGACGGCTGGGAGCCGGTCTGACTCGGAATCGATCTGCCGGCATCTTTGAGGGGAGGAGAAGATGGCTGACGACGCTGACGTCATCATTGTCGGCGCAGGCCTGGCCGGGCTCGTCGCCGCGGTTGAGCTCGCCGAAGCCGGCAGGAAGATCATCATTGTCGACCAGGAGCCGGAGCAGTCGCTGGGCGGCCAGGCGTTCTGGTCGTTCGGCGGGCTCTTTCTCGTCGATTCGCCGGAACAGCGGCGCATGCGCATCCGCGATTCGCACGATCTGGCGCTCGAGGACTGGATGGGCACCGCCGCCTTCGACCGGCCTGAGGATTTCTGGCCGCGCCAATGGGCGGCGGCCTATGTCGGCTTCGCCGCCGGTGAGAAGCGCTCGTGGCTGGTCGAGAGGGGATTGAAATTCTTCCCCGTCGTCGGCTGGGCCGAGCGCGGCGGCGGCAATGCCGTCGGGCATGGCAATTCGGTGCCGCGCTTCCACGTCACCTGGGGCACCGGGCCCGGTGTGTTGGAGCCCTTCGTGCAGCGCGTGCGCGAGACACAAAAGCGCGGGCTCGTGCAGTTCAGGTTCCGCCACCGGGTCAGCGAGATCACGCGGACAGGCAAAGTCGTCACCGGCGTGCGCGGCGACATGCTCGAACCAAGCAGCGTCGGGCGCGGCTGCAAGAGCTCGCGGGAAGTGACCGGCGACTTCGAGCTCGGCGCCCAGGCGGTGATCGTCGCTTCCGGCGGCATAGGCGGCAACCATGAGCTGGTGCGCAAGAACTGGCCGCAGCGGCTGGGCCCAGCGCCCAAGCGCATGATCACCGGCGTGCCCGACCATGTCGACGGCCGCATGCTGGCGATCACCGAAGCCGCCGGAGGTTCGATCATCAATCGCGACCGCATGTGGCATTACGTCGAGGGCATCAAAAACTGGGCGCCGATCTGGACCGATCACGCGATTCGCATTCTGCCAGGCCCGTCGTCGCTCTGGCTCGACGCACACGGCAGGCGCTTGCCGGTGCCGCTCTATCCGGGCTTCGACACGCTGGGCACGCTCAGCCACATCATGAGAACCGGCCATGACTATTCCTGGTTCATCCTGACGAAAAAGATCATCCAGAAAGAGTTCGCGCTGTCGGGCTCGGAGCAGAACCCGGATCTTACGGGAAAAAGCTGGCGACAGGTGCTCGGCCGCGCGACGTCGGGCATTCCCGGCCCGGTCAGGGCGTTCATGGAAAAAGGCGAGGATTTCATCGTCGAGGCCGAGCTGCCGAAACTGGTGGCGCGGATGAACGCGCTGGCCGGCGGCGAGCCGCTGCTCGAGGTTACGCAGGTGGAGCGTGAGATCCGCGCCCGCGACCGACAGCTCGACAATCCGTTCTCGAAGGACATGCAGGTGACGGCGCTGCGCGGCGCGCGCGCCTATCTCGGCGACAGACTGATCCGCACCGCCAAACCGCACAAGATGCTCGATCCGGCAAACGGCCCGCTGATCGCGGTGCGCCTCAATATCCTCACCCGCAAGACGCTTGGCGGCCTGCAGACCGATCTCGACAGCCGCGTGCTCGATGCCGAGGGCGAGCCGGTGCCGGGACTCTATGCTGTCGGCGAAGCCGCCGGCTTCGGTGGCGGCGGGGTGCATGGCTATGCGGCGCTGGAAGGCACCTTCCTCGGCGGCTGCATCTTTTCCGGCCGCAGCGCCGGGCGGGCGGCGGCACGCGCTGCGGCGTGAACCCGCGAAGATTCCGAATGGATGCCGCCAAGCTCCACCATATGGCTGTGTTCCTAACATTAGCAAAAGCGCATAAGTGTTTGCGAACGTGAGTTCGGTGCCGCCGATCTAACGCGCCGTCTGCTGGGTCAATCGGGCGCCCGACCGCCCTTGGCATGGTGGAGGATTGAAAATTCAGGTGAGCTACTACTCGAAGCTCTATCATATTGAGGGCCTCGCGCGGGCCATCGGGTGGAAGAAATCGATCTCGGTACTGCTCCGCCGTGTGTTGGGCATCGGAGCGCCCATGAAAGTCCGTTGCGGTGGACATGACCTGCTGGTCAGGCCCACCGACAGCGACCTGTTCGTGATCTCGCAGGTCTTCGGGCACTGCGAATACCAGATCGGCGAAGCGGGCCAGAACGCGCTCAACCGCCTCGCGAAGGAGTGGCGAAGAAAAGGCTTCGTCCCTGTGATTGTCGACGCCGGCGCCAATGTCGGCTACTCGTCAATCTTCTTCAGCGACAAGTATCCTGATGCCCTGGTGATGGCTGTCGAGCCGGACCGCCGGGCCTTCGAAGCGTTGATTTCGAACTGCGCCGAATCGGAGCAGATCGTGTCGGTCTACGGCGCACTGTGGCGCCACGACGGCCAGGTTGCACTGGTCAACACCGATCGCCCCTCATGGGCACGCGCCGTATCTGAAGGCCAAGGTGTGCCTTCGATCACCCTGAAGAGCCTGCTTGCCAAGGTGCCCAAGGCCAAACTGCTGATCCTGAAAATGGACATCGAAGGTGCGGAGCGGGAGGTCACGCGTGACTGCGGCAAGCTGCTCAGGGATGCGCCGTGCATCATTGTGGAGCCGCACGACTTCCTGTTTCCCGGCCGCGGCTGCCTCTCGTTCGTCTACGCATCGCTGACCGAAAGGAGCATCGACAGCCTTGTGAGCGGCGAGAACCTGATCTTCATAGCGTCGGAATTGCTGACCCCCAAAACCTCACGGCGGAGAGCCGGATGAAAGACCGTCCAGACTGTGTCCAAAAGCGCGTCGCGCTGAAGCGGCTTCAGCCGGCGCGCTTTAGTAGCACCGAGACTTCTTCGGCGCGTCTGGAGGCTACCGATCGACGACAAGGCGCGGCACTCTTGACGCCATGCAGTCGATCGAATTTTCGCGGCTCTTTCCCCCTGGAACGCGACGCAGGTCTGTGCGTTTGGACATCAGCCGCGGCGGTGAAGACGGAGTGCGCGCACAATGGCCTCCATCCGATACATTGCGACGGACGTCGATAAATCCGTCGCATTCTATCGCGACAAGCTCGATTTCTCGGTGAACATGCACAATCCCGGCAAGTTCGCAGCGCTTGTTCGTGACGATCTGACGCTCTATTTGAGCGCCCCGGGGTGCGGGCAGTGGCGGAACTGCGGGCGGCGATCCGGAGCCTGGCGGGTGGAACCGGTTCATGATCGTCACGAAAGACCTGGATGGCCTCGTCGGCCGGCTGAACACCGGCGGGGCAGACTTCAGAGGAGAAATCAGCGAGGCGGGAGCCGGGCGCGCCAGGCTCCTGGAAGATCCCTCGGGCAATCTGATCGAGCTGTTTGAATTCAAGACATAAGTGATGCTTCTGCCTGTCTAGTTTGCTTGGAGCCGCTGCCTCCCAGCGAGGCCGAAGCACCCGGCTGTTCAGCCACCAAGTCATTAACAATTCATGCAGCGTGGCGCAGTATTGTCGGCCTGAAGAAGTCTGACAGATGAGCTCTTCCCTTGCGCGACAGCCCTGCCGAAGCGACCAATTTGCAGCTTGTCATCCACAACGACGATGAGACTCCGTGGCCGTTCGTCGTCGACCTCGTCCGCTCGATCTTCGACCGATCGGAGGCGGAGGCTGAAGCCTTTGCCGCAATAGTGACGCAGCAGGGAAAGGCGGTGTGCGGCAGCTATCCTGTCGCCGTCGCAAAGGCGATGCTGGATACGGCGCAGCAGCGCATCAAGGCAGCCGGCCACCCGCTTCGCATCACGACCGCTGCCGGCGGAAGCGAAACCACGTCCAAGGACGGTCCTCCGGCACAGACTTTGCGCGACAGAAAGTTCAAATATGCCTATGAGGCCATCGCCTGGCATTTCGCGGGACTGGCGCAGGACGAGATCGTCGCGACGTCCCGCCAGTTTCCCGGCCATATGCGCGCCGACGTGCAGGTCGCGCTCGACAAACTGTTCTCGACCTCGCCCATTCGCTTCTTCGGCCTCTACGAGCAACACCGCTACGAGACGCTGACCTATGCCGCGCTGACAAAAGACGGACAGTACGCGGTCACCATCTCGGCGGCGCAATACCAGGATGTCGATATCGGCGAGGACGAACCGATAAGGTGTCTCACCAACGGCTTGTGGCTCAATCGCGACCAGGACCTGCCCTACGCGGTGGTGCTGTCCTTTCACCGTGAGTACGGCCGCGAGGCCGGAACCTGCGTCGAGATCGCCATCCCGGCCGGCGAGGGCGGCGTGGCGCTGGTGAACCGCTGCTTTTCGGAGCTGGAGGCCGCGATCAATGCCGCGCGCTCCTATCGCGGCAAGGTTCTCTCGCTCGAGACCGAAAGCGACTATAGCGGCCGCTCCAAGGGCGTGATGGTGCATCGCTTGCCGCAAGTTCCGCGCGAGGCGGTCATCCTGCCGGAACGCACCCTGAAGCTTCTCGACCGCAACGTGATCCGGTTCATCGAGAGCCGGGAAGCCCTGAGGCGACTTGGGCAATCGACACGCAAGGGCATCCTGCTTTACGGGCCGCCGGGCACCGGCAAAACGCACACCATTCGCTATCTCGCCGCCAACCTGCCCGGCCATACGACGCTCATCATAACGGCCGGCCAGATGGGCTTGCTGTCGCACTATATGACGCTTGCGCGGCTGCTGCAGCCGGCTACGGTGGTGATCGAGGACGTGGACCTCGTTGCCCGCGACCGCGAGACTATGGGGAGCCCGTGCGAAGAGTCTCTCCTCAACGCGCTGCTCAACGAGATGGACGGATTGAAGGACAACGCCGACATCCTGTTCATCCTGACCACCAACCGGCCCGAACAACTGGAAGCTGCGCTTACAGCGCGGCCGGGGCGTATCGATCAGGCCATCGAGGTGCCGCTGCCGGACGACGGCAGCCGGGAGAAGCTGGTCCGCCTTTACGGCGGCGGCCTGAAACTGTCCGACAAGATCGTGAACGAAGCCGTTATGCGCACGAAGGGCGTCAGCGCCGCGTTCATCAAGGAGCTGATGCGCCGTACCGCGCAAACGAGCATCATGCGTGGCGACGGCGAGGCCGTCACCTCCAAGGACCTCGCCGAGGCCCTGGACGACATGCTGTTCACGGGCGGCCGGCTCAACGTCAAGCTGCTTGGCGGAGCAGCCGAGGAGCCATGACGTTGCCGAGCGGTGACCAATAACGGGCTGGCGACGGGCGACCCATTCGCTGCCGCGGCGGAACAACCAGGTTCGATAGAGCAGGAGATCCCAGCTCCACCTTGAACTGTCCGGACGTTTGATCTCGTCGATCTCCCAACCACAAGCACAGGCCCCTCGTTGCGATCTCTCAGTCGCTTATCGACCGTTGGCAAGCCGCTCATCGAGCCCGACGAGAATCTGCTCCCAAGACTTGCCGTGATGGTCGGCGCGTATTCGAAACGGAACAGTCGGGCCGCTTTCACAGCCATTGCCGCGCCGCGGATGCGATCCCCTATCTTGTCGCGGATTTGATGGCCGCCGCGGCGCTGACCCTGGGATTCGCCGTCTGCTTTTTCGCTGATCAGTTCATCGGCCACACGATCGTCAGCATCGGCACGGCGACAATGATGACCAGGAACGACAGCGGCAGTCCCAGGCGCGGATAGTCACTGAAACGGTAACCTCCCGGCCCCATGACGAGGGTGTTGCACTGGTGTCCGATCGGAGTGAGGAAGTCGCAGCCGGCGCCGATGGCGACCGCCATCAGAAATGCTTCCGGCCTGTAGCCCAGATCGCCGGCAAATTCTGAGGCGACAGGCGCCATGACAAGAACGGTGGCGGCATTGTTGAGGAATGGCGTGACGGCCATGGCGGCGACAAGGATGAGCATCAGTGCGCCGGGCGCTGGAAGAATGCTCGCGAGCTGGGCTAGTTCTCCGGCAACCAGTCCGGTCGCCCCTGTGCTGCGCAGCGAGTCGCTCACCGGAATGAGCACGGCGAGCATGATGAGAATGGGACCATCCAGCGATTGGTAGACGTCCCGCAGCGGGATGACCTGGAAAAGCACGATCCCCACCGCCGCCGCAAAGAAGGCGACGGAAACAGGCAGCAGACCAAAGGCCGTCGCCACCATCGCCAGAGCAAGGATTGCTACCGGCACGACGCCTTTGCGGACGCTGCCAAGAAGGATCGGCCTTTCCGCCAGTGGCAGGCAGCCGAATTCGCGCAGGATCTCGGGCATTGTCGCTGCGTTGCCCTGCAACACGACGACGTCGCCGAGCCTGAGTTCGACTTTGGCGAGCCTGCGGTCGAGGCGCTGGCCGCGGCGGCTGACGGCCAGCAGATTGACATTGAAGCGATCGTAAAGGGCAAGGCGCTGCGCGGTCCAGCCGATCAACGAGGAGCTTTCGCCGATTACGGCCTCGATAGCTACCCTTTCGCCGGTGGTGGCGTCCTCATCCACCCGATCCCCGGTGACGCTTAGCTTACCCTGCGAGACAAGGCGATCGAGCGCCGCCGGGTCGCCTTCGAGCAACAGGATGTCATTCTCCTTCAGGACGGCATCGGGCAGCGGCGTCATCCGCATAGTTCGATTGCGCAAGATCGATGTCACGACGGCATCGCCGCCGGCGAGTTTTATGAGGTCGGCGACGGTTTTCCCAAGCACGGTGGAATCGCTGACAATGCGAGCCTCTGTGAGGTAATTCCTGATGTCGAGGGCTTCATTCAGCGCCGCGCCGAGCTTTTCGCGCGCCGGTACCAGCCAATAGAAGAACAGCAGGAAGATCATTCCTGCGACGGCTACAGCAGCTCCGACGGGTGCGAAGTCGAACATGGTGAACGCGGTTCCGGTCAACTCCTCTCGCACTCGGGACACAACGATGTTGGGGGAAGTTCCCACCTGCGTCATGAGACCGCCGAGCAGTGATCCGAACGCCATCGGCATCAGGAATATCGACGGTGAAATGCTGGATCGGCGCGCGAACTGAAAGGCGATCGGGATCATGATGGCCAGCGCACCGATATTCTTGACGAAGGCAGACAGTAAGGTCACCACGATCACCAGCAGCGCCAGTTGCGACCGAACACCCGACAATTTCGGAGCAAAGCGCTCGATGGCAACTTCCATGATGCCCGAGCGCGCTATGCCTGCGCTCACCAGCAGAGCGCTGCCGACGATGATCACGATATCGTCGCTGAAGCCGCTGAAGGCTTCGTCGAAGGGCACAATGCCAACGGCGAGAGCAAGCAGGAGTGCCGCCGCCGCGACGAGATCATATCGATAGCGACCCCACACGAACGCTGCCATCATCACGAAGGTGACGGCGAACGACAGAATTTGCGGCGTGGTCATTCTTCGGATGCTCCGCTAAGCGGCTGATCAGAACGCCCAGACTGCCCTTTCGTTGCTTTGGCTGTCGACGGCCCTGCCAGCCTCCGTTCCGAACGGCCACCGGCGGGATGGCCGATCGGCTCAACCCGGCCTCAAGCGCAGTCGCCTGCGATCGTCAGCTTACAGGAAGACCCCTGCCTCTGACTTCAAGCCGCTGCATCTATTCGGTTGTCACCTCGACCAGAGCGGTGACCGGCTTGCCATCCGCAAGGATTGGTTGGTGACGATCGTCTGCAAGCAGAATGCCGATGACGTGCCTACCGGTCGGGCTGGGGCAATGGCCGAAGCGCGCCTTGATCAGATCACCGCCGAAGTCGCTGTTCATGCTGTTGTAGGGACGGCCAGGAATGTTGCATGTGTTGCCCTCGGGATCGATCTTCATGTGTATGTGGCCGCATTGACGGTTCGCTCCACATTGCCCGGCAGGAAGAAGCGCGAAGTTGCTTTTCACGACGACACCGATCACGCCTTCCGGATCGCTGCTCAACCGGACCACAGTCTCGGCTTGAGGCCAGACGATTTCCAGCGTCGGAACTTCCTGCGCTTGCGCGGTCACCAGGCAAAGCGCCGTGAATGCAAAGCCGACCATCGAGATGGAACGAAGCATTGGGAACCTCCTATGTTGTAATCATCGATTACATTCGTGCGCATCCGGGCGCAAGGAAAATAATCGGTGCTTACATCGCTATTCTGTGATAGCCGTCCCCGCATGGATGCGAACCATCAGATGAGCAAGGAAAGCACCAGACGCTATCATCACGGGAACTTGGTCGAGGCTCTCGTCGCGGCGACGGTAGAGATCATCGAAGAACGGGGCGTCGAGCATGTTTCCGTTCGCGAAGCGGCCAAGCGGGCAGGTGTTTCGCCCGGAGCTCCGTTTCGCCATTTCCGTTCAAAGACGGCTCTGATGACTGCGGTAGCGGAGCAGGCCATGGGCAGACTGACCGAAGCGGTCACAGAAGCTCAGTCAAATGCCGGCGGCTGCGACCCCCTGACGGCTTTCGAGGCTATCGGTCACGGCTATTTGCGGTGGGCGCTCGCCAATCCCACGCATTTTGAGATCCTCAGCTCCCGAACACTGATCGATTTCGATTCATCCGACAGCCTGCGTGAGCAGAACAATGCCATTCGTCATCTGATGGTCGAACTGCTGACCGAGGCGCGCGTGCAGGGGCAGATTTCGAGCGGCCTGAATTTCGATCACCTCCTGCTTGGCGCGCGGGCTCTGGTCTATGGTCTGGCACGAATGGCGATCGACGGCCATTTTCCGGAGTGGCATGTCGCCGAGCCTCCCTCGGAGGCAATGAGGCACACGCTTCACCTCTTCATAAGGGAGATCGCCAAATGATGAGGCGCCTCACCTGGAATTAGCGCCGCAATCGGCGGCGTTCAGCGTTCGCAATGAGAGCAAATCTAGAAGGTCGTCCGCCAACAAACTCGACGAGTTGGAAACGAAATGGCGCGCCCGAAGAGATTCGAACTCCTGACCCCCAGATTCGTAGTCTGGTGCTCTATCCAGCTGAGCTACGGGCGCGCAACAGGCCGTGGATGACACAAGCCCCGCGATCCGATCGTGACGACCGGACGCGACGAGACGTGTTCCCTAACGACTGAATTCCGGAAAAGCAAGCCGATCCGGCAAAAGTTTTGTAGCAGGCGTTTTGGCGGCGCGGATCAGGTCGACACACCTCAGGCCGGGCGGCGCAGACTGCCTCGCGCTTGGTCGAGCCGCACCGGCTGATCCGGAATGGTGACGGCGAAGGTGGTGCGGCCGCCGATCGATTCGACGAGCTCGACCGTGCCGCCATGGGCGCGGATCAGCTCATGGGCGATCGCCAGGCCGAGACCGGTGCCGCCGCTGCGCGCCGAGCCGCGGAAGGCCGCGAACAGGTTCTCGCGCGCCTTGGGCGGCAGGCCGGGGCCGGTATCGGTGACAGTGATGCGGCTGACGCTGCCGACGCGCTCGGCCGAGACCGCCAAGCGGCGCACCACCGCGCTCTCGGTGTCGGCGGCCATCGCCTGCACCGAGTTGCGGCAAAGATTGGTGAGCACGCGGAACAGCTGGTCGGAATCGGCGTCGACCTCGAAGGCGAGCTCGACGGCGTTGATGAACTCGATGCCTTCCTCGATGTCGAGCAGGCCATGCACATCATCGACCAGCTGGCGCAGCCGCAGGCGGCGGCGCGACGGCGCCGGCTCCTGGGTGCGGCCATAGGCGAGCACGCCCTCCGAATAGGCGACGGCGCGATCGAGCGCGCGCAAGAGCTTCGGCGCGAAGGACTGCACGGTCGGATCCTTCACCTGGCGCAGGCGGTCCGACATCAGCTGGGCGGAGGCCAGAATGTTGCGCATGTCGTGGTTGATCTTCGAGACCGCCAGCCCAAGGTCGGCGAGATGCTTCTGCTCGGACAGCATCTTCTGCAGCCGCTCCTGCATCTGCGACAGCTCGCGCTCGGCGACGCCGATCTCGTCGGCGCGGGCAGCGGGACGAATGATGCGCCCGGGATCGTCGGGCGCTTCGGAAAAGGACAGGATCGAGCGCGTCATGGTGCGGATCGGCCCGATCATGATGAGGTCGATCGAGGCATAGACCAGCATGGCGGTGAACAGCGATATCAGCAGCGAGACGACGGCGACGTTGCGCGAATAGCGCAGCATCGCATTGCGGAGGCTGTAATCCGGCATGATCAGCTCGAATTCCTTGTCGCTGTCGCCGACCGGACCGAAGACGCGCAGCATGCGATTGCCGCCGAAGAACAGCGTGTCGAGCGCCCCGGTCATGCCGTTGACCAGCCCGACATTGGCGATGTCGATATGCTCGTCGACCTGCGGGGGCATGTCGGCCACGACCAACAGCCGCGAGACGCCGCCGTCGCGCACCGCGATCGCCCTGGCGCCGATGGCCATCAGCACGTCGTTCTGGGCGGCATGCGACAGCGAGTTGGGCTCGCCCTGCAGCAAAACGATCGACACCGCGGCGGCGGTGTTCAGCCGCTCCTTCAGCCAGCTCACACGGTAGCTGGCGATCCAGGGCAGGAAGATCAGGATTTCGGCCAGCAGCACGAAGACGATGGTGAGCAGCAGAAGCTTGGTCGACAGGCCGCGCGACAGCGGCACCCGGCGCGCCGCGTTTGCCGCCGGCAGCCGTTGCTTTTCATCCGTGGGCAGAGCTTCGCTGGTCATGACGCGGTCTTCACGAAGGCTTGATCGCCAAGATTATGCGATTTGCGGCTTTTTTCCAATTTTGTCCCTGGCGTTATGAAAAATTCCCCGCCGCGGGGCCGGATTGACTTCCAAAAACCTTCTTTCTATAAGCCCGCTCACGCTCGGGCCGTTCGTCCGGCGCGGTTTCGATCGCGCCCAAGGTCCGGCGAAGCTCCTGTTACACAGTGACAGAATCAAGAAGGGCCGCACGCCGCGGTATTAAAACAAATGAAGCGTACCTACCAACCGTCCAAACTCGTCCGCAAGCGCCGGCACGGTTTCCGTGCCCGTATGGCTACCAAGGGTGGCCGCGGCGTCGTTGCTGCCCGCCGCAACCGCGGCCGCAAGCGGCTCAGCGCCTGAACGAAAGACGAGATCGTTGCCCGCAACCGGCAAGCCAAAGGGACAAACTCCCGGGCGGCTTCTGAAACGCGCGGATTTCCTAGCTGTGCGCGGCGGCGAAAAGCGCCGCGGACGGCTTTTTCTCGTCGAGGTTCTCGACCGCGGCGACCAGCTTGCGCCACGCGTCGGCTACACCGTCACCAAGAAGGTCGGCAACGCCGTGGTGCGCAACCGCGTCCGGCGGCGGCTCAGGGAAGCCGTGCGCGTCCATGCCGCCGATGACATGGCGCCCGGTAATGACTATGTCATCGTCGGGCGCGAAGACGTGCTCGCCATTCCGTTCGGCCAGTTGAAGGCCGAACTTTCCCGCCGGCTGCGCGGCACACGATAGGCCAAGGCTTTCGATGGAAAACAACCGCAATTTCTTCATCACCATTGCGCTGTCGGTGCTGATCCTGACGCTGTGGCAGGTGTTCTACATGAACCCGAAAATGGAGCAGCAGCGCGAGGCGGCCCGTATCGAGCAGCAGCGCGTGGAGGCGCAGAAGAAGGACGCGGGCACCGCCAATTCCGGCGCCGCCTCGACGCAGGCTCCGGCGCCGGGCGCCATCCCCAACGCGCCGGGCGGCGAAGCCGTCACGGCGGCCAGCCGCGACCAGGCTATTGCGGCGACGAAGCGCATCAGGATCGACACGCCGAGCCTCGAGGGCTCGATCAACCTGACCGGCGCGCGCCTCGACGACATCAAGCTCAAGCACTACACCGAGACGGTCGACAAGAACTCGCCCGAGATCCAGTTGCTCAACCCGCAGGCGCTGCCCACCGGCTATTTCGCCGAGATCGGCTTCGTCGGCAGCGACAAGACCGGCACGGTGCCGGGCGCCGACACGGTGTGGAGCGTCGACGGCAATCCGACGCTGACGGCATCGTCGCCGGTGACGCTGACCTTCACCAACGACAAGGGCCTGACCTTCAAGCGCACCATCTCGGTCGACAATGATTACATGTTCACCGTGTCCGACACGGTGCAGAACTCGGGAACCGCTGCCGTCAGCCTGTTCAACTATGGGCGCGTCACACGCTACGACAAGCCTGCCGTCGCCAGCACCTATGTGCTGCATGAAGGCCTGATCGGCGTCACGGGGACGGAGGGGCTGACGGAATACAAATACGCGGCGATCGAAAAGGACAAGGAAGTCAAGCCAGGCAAGTCGACCGACGGCTGGCTGGGCATCACCGACAAATACTGGGCCGTCACCCTGGTGCCGACCGAGAAGCAGCCCTTCCAGCCGCGCTACGGGTTTTTCGAGGACGGGCGCCACCGCTATCAGTCCGACTTCCTCACCGACGCGATCAATGTCGACGCCGGCCAGTCCGCGACTGTCGAGACGGAGATTTTCGCCGGCGCCAAGGAAGTCGCCAAGATCAACGCTTATGAGGCTGACCGGCACATTCGCCAGTTCAACCTGCTGATCGACTGGGGCTGGTTCTATTTCATCACCAAGCCGATGTTCTGGCTGATCGACACGCTGTACAAATTCTTCGGCAATTTCGGCCTGGCCATCCTGGCCACCACCGTCATCGTCAAGGCCATCTTCTTCCCGCTCGCCAACAAGTCCTACGCGTCGATGGCGAACATGAAGAAGGTGCAGCCGAAGATGCTCGAGATCCGCGAGAAATACGCGGACGACAAGATGAAGCAGCAGCAGGCGATGATGGAGCTCTACAAGACGGAGAAGATCAATCCGCTGGCCGGCTGCTGGCCGGTGGCGCTGCAGATCCCGGTCTTCTTCTCGCTCTACAAGGTGCTCTACATCACCATAGAGATGCGGCACGCGCCGTTCTTCGGCTGGATCCATGACCTTGCGGCGCCCGATCCGACGTCGGTCTTCAACCTGTTCGGCTTGCTACCCTTCGCGGCTCCGGCTTTCCTGCCGCATATGGGCGCCTGGGCGGTGGTGATGGGCATCACCATGTTCCTGCAGATGCGCATGAACCCAGCGCCGCCGGACCCGACCCAGGCCATGATCTTCACCTGGATGCCGGTGGTCTTCACCTTCATGATGGGCAGCTTCCCGGCCGGCCTGGTCATCTACTGGGCCTGGAACAACCTGCTCTCGATCCTACAGCAGGGCGTGATCATGAAGCGCCAGGGCGCCAAGATCGAGTTGTGGGACAATCTGGCGGCGATCTTTCGCAAGAAACCATCGCCGGCGGAGTAGCCGGCCCCCGAGAACCTCGATTGCAAGAACCCCGGCTCGACCGGGGTTTTTGCTGTCGTCGCTTCCTCGAGGCAATTCCCGCACGGACGACATTACTCATGCTGGAATAGCCTTGGCTGAAACTCCGGCCCGCCATCTCTCGTAGCTTTCCAGTCCTCCCCACTAAGGCCGCGACGGCTTCCGGCGCAGCGTCGCCGGTGTTTGGGAGGCCGTGCGGCAGGGGTCCCGCGCTGCTTCGCGGGATCCCGACTCATCGCGCCTGTCTGCGCCAGGTAGACCACCGGTCGCGCATCGCTATAAGCTCCATCCCCTGCAAGGGTGGACGGAGCCAGCCGATGACCGGACCCAATCCCAATATCAAGCATCCGATCCCGATGCATCCGCGCGTCGGCTTTTTGAAAGGACTGGTGAGCGCGCCCAACATCGAGGTCGGCGACTTCACCTATTATGACGACCCCGACGGTCCCGACAAATTCGCCGAAAAATGCGTGCTGCATCACTACCCCTTCATCGGCGACAGGCTGATCATCGGCAAATTCTGCGCCATCGCCGAGGGCGCACGCTTCATCATGAACGGCGCCAACCACGCGATGTCAGGCTTCTCGACCTATCCGTTCAACATCTTCGGCCATGGCTGGGAGCAAGGTTTCGACCCGCAGACATGGTCGAAGGAGATCCGCGGCGACACGATCGTGGGCAACGACGTATGGATCGGCATGGATGCGGTGATCATGCCCGGCGTAAAGGTGGGCCACGGCGTCATCGTCGCCGCGAAATCGGTTGTCACGCACGACGTGCCGCCCTATGCGATCGTCGCCGGCAACGCGGCCAAGGTGGTAAAGATGCGCTTCGACGATTTTACGGTGCGACGGCTTTTGAAGGCGGCCTGGTGGGATTGGCCGGTCGACAAGATCGGCCGCAACCTCGACGCCATCCGTGGCGCCGACATTTCAATGCTGGAGGCCGCGGTTTGAACGCGCAGGATAAAACCACGACCGAAACTGCGATAAGTCCGGAGCTGTTCAGCCGCGCGTGGATCTTCATCCGCGGCGTGCCTTCGATGAAGTTCCTGCCGCCGGAAGGGCCGCCGGAGATCGCCTTTGCCGGCCGTTCCAACGTCGGCAAGTCGTCGCTGATCAATGCGCTGGTCGGCCACAAAGGCTTGGCCCGGACCTCCAACACGCCGGGTCGCACGCAGGAGCTAAACTATTTCGTGCCGGACGGATTCTCCGGCGAAGGCGCCGACCTGCCGCCGATGGCGCTGGTCGACATGCCGGGCTACGGCTATGCCAGCGCGCCGAAAGACAAGGTCGACGCCTGGACGAAGCTGATCTTCGAATATCTGCAGGGGCGCGTGACGCTGAAGCGCGTCTATGTGCTGATCGACGCCCGCCACGGCATCAAGGCCAAGGACGAGGAAGTGCTGTCGCTGCTCGACAAGGCAGCGGTGTCCTACCAGATCGTGCTGACCAAGACCGACAAGATCAAGGCGGCGGGCGTGCCGAAGCTGATCGAGGAGACATTGGCCAAGATCAGGAAGCGGCCGGCGGCGTTTCCGGCGGTTCTGGCGACCTCTTCGGAAAAAGCCGCAGGGCTCGAGGAGCTGCGCGCGGCGATCGCGCTGGTGGCGAACGGCGGCTGAAGACCCTTCCTGCGGCCATCTTTGGATCGGACTCCACTCGCCCGATCCACGCCCTGCTCAATCCGTCTCGTCGCGTTCCGGCGCAGGCTCGCGCCGGCCGGTCAGGATCTCACGCTTGCCGACATGGTTGGGGGCGCCGACCAAGCCTTCCTTCTCCATACGCTCGACCAGCGAGGCGGCGCGGTTGTAGCCGATGCCGAGGCGGCGCTGGATGTAGGAGGTCGAGCATTTCTTGTCGCGCTTGACCACTTTGACCGCCTCCTCGAAAAGGCCGTCGCCATCCTCGGCGTCGATCGAGCCCTTGTCGAAGACCGGGCCAGTATCGGCCGTCTCTTCCTCCGTTTCCTCCTCGGCAGTGACCGTATCAAGGTATTCGGGACGGCCTTGCGCCTTCAGATGCGCAACGACGTGCTCGACCTCGAGGTCGGAGACGAAGGGGCCATGCACGCGCGCGATGCGCCCGCCGCCGGCCATGTGCAGCATGTCGCCCTGGCCGAGCAGTTGCTCGGCCCCTTGCTCGCCCAGGATGGTGCGGCTGTCGATCTTGGAGGTCACCTGGAAAGAGATGCGGGTGGGGAAATTGGCCTTGATCGTGCCGGTGATGACATCGACCGAGGGGCGCTGCGTTGCCATGATCAGATGAATGCCGGCGGCACGGGCCATCTGCGCCAGCCGCTGGATGGCGCCCTCGATCTCCTTGCCGGCCACCATCATCAGGTCGGCCATCTCATCGACGATGATGACGATGTAGGGCATAGGCGCGAGGTCGATCTCCTGATCCTCGAACAGCGGTTCGCCGGTGCCCTTCTCGAAACCGACCTGCACCTGCATGACGACGGTCTCGCCCTTGTCGCGGGCGGTCGCGGCGCGCTGGTTGTATCCGTCTATGTTGCGCACGCCGAGGCGCGCCATCTTGCGATAGCGGTCCTCCATCTCGCGCACCGCCCATTTGAGCGCGGTGACCGCCTTCTTGGAATCGGTGACGACGGGCGTGAGCAGATGCGGAATGCCGTCATAGACGGACAGTTCCAGCATCTTGGGATCGACCATGATGAGGCGGCATTCCTCCGGTTTCATCCGGTAGAGCAGCGACAGGATCATGGTGTTGATGGCGACCGACTTGCCCGAACCGGTGGTGCCCGCGACCAGCAGATGCGGCATCTTGGCCAGTTCGGCGATCACCGGCTCGCCGCCGATCGTTTTGCCGAGGCCCAGCGCCAGCTTGCAGGACGTGTTGCGGAAGCCGGGCGATTCGATCAGCTCGCGGAAATACACCGTTTCACGCGTTTCATTGGGCAGTTCGATGCCGATGACGTTGCGGCCCGGCACCACGGCAACGCGGGCCGAGACGGCCGACATCGAACGGGCGATGTCGTCGGCCAATCCGATGACGCGGCTGGATTTCACGCCTGGCGCCGGCTCGAACTCGTAGAGGGTGACGACCGGACCCGGCCGGACGTGGATGATCTCGCCCTTGACGCCGAAATCCTCCAGCACGCTTTCAAGCAGATCGGCATTCTGTTCCATCCGCTCCTGCGACATGTAGAAGCCCTGGCCTTCCGGCGGCATCTGCAGCAATTCCTCGGAAGGAAGCGCATAGCCCTCCGAAACGGCCGCCGGCACCGCCTTGCCGGCGACAGGCAGGGAGGGCGCCGGCTTCGCGGGCCGGGCGCGCTTTGTCTCGGAAACCGGCACAACGGCTGCCGCTGCGGGGGCGCGCGATGCAACCTCCTCATGGTCGGCCGGGAGAACGGCGGGCGCGCCGGCCGGGGGCGTCACCGAAGCAGGGCTTGCGGCCGACCCGTTCGAACGCCATTCGATGACGCGGTAGAGCGAGGTTGCCTCTCCGCTGGAGACGGAGCGCGCGGGGCCCGGCTGCGCCGAAGGATGCGCCGTTGCGGCAGCGACAGGCCGCGCCGGTTCGTTCAGGCGGGCCCGCGCCAGGCGCTCGGCGAGGAAAGGCATGCTGAACTCGAAAAACGCATGATCGGAAAGATAGGACCAACGCATTTTCGGCTGCGGCTTCTGCGCGGGCGCGGCGACCGCGCACGGCGGCCCGGCTGCAGCGGCGGAAGCCGCGGCGGGAGTTGCACTGACTGGATTGGTAGCCTGAGCCGGCGTCGCGGGGCGGAGGGAATCAGCGGCGGTGGCGGCCGCCTTGGCTGGCGCCTCATCGTCCGGCTGTGGCGCAGGCCGCTTGTCGCAATCCGGCGTGCGGGTGAACCGCACATTGGGGGCGAGGAAGAAATATTGCTGCCAGGCGGCACCGCCGAACTCGCCGCCAGGCGAATCGGACGAGGCGGTATGCGATTCGCTTCCGACCGCCGTGCGCAGCGGGACGACCTCTCCCTGCGGCGAAGCCGCGCTGTGGCGCCGCGCCTCTTGCGGACGGCGGAAATCGTCATTGCCGTCCGTGGAAACACCGGGAGGATTGGCACGGGAAAAGCGCATGGAAGTCATACTCGGGACTCTTCAAAGGAACAGGTCCCGAGACATAGGAAGCGATGGTTAACAAGCTCTTCCGATCGGCTCGGCCAACAGGCTGATCCACGAGCCAATTTTCGAACGAGGAGAGCGCGTGCCATTGCCCGGACACCGTGCTTGATCTGTCGACGTCGTCCTAGGCGAAGCAAGGAGCGAAGCGACGTGGGCAGACCATAGGATGAAGAACTGACAGGCATAAGGCGCCTGGATCATGCGGTCCGTGCCTGCTCCTCGGCGGCAAGCTTCTCGGTGCCGTAGGCCTTCAGGAAGACATCGACTCCCGACTTCACCACATGCTCGATCTCGGCCTGGCTCGGCGCCTTGCTGCGATAGGAAAAGATGCACTGGCGGAACAGGCCGGCAAGGCAGAGTTCGGTAAATTGATAGGCGGCAAGATCGACGTCGTCGATCTTGAGCAGGCCGCGTTCGATGGCCGCGTTGAGGAACAGCATGACCTTGTCATGGCCGCGCTTGGGGCCACGCTCGTAGAAGCGCGCGCCGAGCTCGGGAATCCGGTCGGCGGCGCCAACGACGGTGCGCTGCGCCTGGATGACCTTGGCAGAAGTGATCTTGACCGACAAAATCGTGCCGAACTTGACCAGCGTCTTGCGCAGGTCGTCGAAATGGTCGAGCACCTCGTACATGTTCTTGAAGATGGTGCCGCGCTCTTCCTCGATGAGCGCCTCGAACAGCTCTTCCTTGTTGGCGAAATAGACATAGATCGTGCCCTTCGACACGCCGGCCTCGCGCGTGATGTCGTTCATCGACGCGGCCTCGAAACCCTTGTCGATGAAGACACGGCGTGCGCCTTCGATGATCTGGGCGCGCTTTATCGGATCCTGCCCGGCGGCCGGGCGGCCTTTGCGCGTGTCCAGCAGATCGCGATCGGCTGTCGTTTCGACCATTAAAGTCACACCTCACGAAATATTTCGAACCAAGCGGTTCGATTTGCACTTGATATGATCCTCTTTACGCGCTATGTCAATCTCCAATTCGAACCGAACGGTTCAGTATGACTGACTTGCCCAGAGAGATTATCATGTCCTCGAATGCGCCCGCTACAGCCGAAGTCCGCACGTTCCCGAACGCCAAGGTCCAGCCCTCGACCGAAGCGCCGGAAATCCCTATCCAGCCCGCTCCCGTCGCGCCGGCCGAAGCTCCCCCGAAGAAGAAGCGTTCGCTCCGTTCGCTGCTCCTGCCGATCATCGGGCTCGGCCTGCTCGGCGCCGGTTCCTGGTATGGCTACAACTTCTGGACCGACGGCCGGTTCATGATCTCCACCGACGACGCCTATGTCCAGGCCGACATGTCGTTCGTGTCGCCGAAGATTTCCGGCTATGTCGACAAGGTGCTGGTGGGCGAGAACCAGCAGGTCAAGGCCGGCGATCCGCTGTTCATCATCGAGGACGGCGACTACCGGATAGCCGTCGCCCAAGCCGAGGCGCAGATCGCCACGCTGGCAAAGACGCTCGACCGCATCGACGCCCAGACCAAGGCCGCACAGGCCTCGCTGGCGCAGGCAGAAGCGCAAAAGAGCGCCGATCAGGCCGCCGCCGACAACGCCGCGCGCGCGCAGGATCGCGCCGCGCAGCTGCTCAAGACCCATGTCGGCACGCAGGCGCAGCTCGACGACGCGCAGACGGCACTCGACCAGGCCAAGGCGGCACTTGCCGGCGCCGATGCGCAGATCACCGCCGCGCAGGCCAATATCGGCGTGCTGGAGGCGCAGCGCGCCGAATCGGCGAGCACGCTCGCTTCGCTGCAGCTCACCCGCGACAAGGCCCAGCGCGACCTGTCCTTCACGGTGCTGAAGGCGCCTTATGACGGCGTCGTCGGCAACCGCTCGGTCGAGCAGGGCGATCTCGTCAGCCCCGGCCAGAAGCTCGCCGTGGTGGTGCCGATGGACAAGCTCTACATCGTCGGCAACTTCAAGGAGACGCAGCTTGGCCGGCTGGTGCCCGGCGAGAAGGTCCGCATCACGGTCGACGCGATCGACGGCCAGAGCTTCGAGGGCAAGGTCTCGTCGCTGGCGCCGGCCTCCGGTGCCGTCTTCTCGCTGCTGCCGCCGGAAAACGCCACCGGCAACTTCACCAAGGTCGTGCAGCGCGTGCCCGTGCGCATCGACGTGCCGGCCGCCGTGCTCAAGACCGGCAAGCTGCGCGCCGGCCTGAGCGTCGTCGTCGCCGCCGACAGCCGCACCGCGCCCGCCGCGACGACCAACTAGCTGCTTTGGCGGCGGCTCAGCGGCCGATTGAGCGCTGAGCCGCCCAGCCTGCCAACGATCTGTTCGGACGCAATTCCTTTCCTGGAATTGCTGTAGGAGGCCAGGATATGGCAACCGCAACCATAACCGCAGGATCACTACCAGCACGGCCGGCCGCCGCCGCACCCGCAGACCACATGCCGGTTCGCCGCGTCGTCGCCTTCCTGGCGATGGTGTTCGGCATGTTCATGGCGATCCTGGACATCCAGATCGTCTCGGCATCGCTGGCCGAAATCCAGGCCGGCTTGAGCGCCAGCTCCGACGAGATCCCGTGGGTGCAGACGGCCTATCTGATCGCCGAGGTGGTGATGATCCCGCTGTCGGGCTTTCTCAGCCGGATGCTGTCGACGCGCGTGCTGTTCACGATCGCCGCTGCCGGCTTCACGGCGGCCAGCGCGCTCGCCGCGACCGCGACCAACATCGACCAGATGATCGTTTACCGCGCCATCCAGGGGTTCATCGGCGGCGGCATGATCCCGAGCGTCTTCGCGGCAGCGTTCACCATCTTCCCGCCGTCGCGTCGCGCCGTCGTCTCGCCGATGATCGGCCTGGTGGCGACGCTGGCGCCGACCATCGGGCCGACGGTCGGCGGCTATATCAGCCACGCCATGTCCTGGCACTGGCTGTTCCTGGTCAATGTCGTGCCGGGCATACTGGTGACGACGGCGGCCTGGTCGCTGATCGATTTCGACAAGCCGAACCTCAAGCTGTTCAGCAAGTTCGACTGGTGGGGGCTGGCCGGCATGGCCGCCTTGCTCGGCTGCATGGAATATGTGCTGGAGGAGGGGCCGAACAATGACTGGCTGCAGGACCAGGCAGTGTTCATCAGCGCCATCGTCATGACCATCGGCGGGATCGTCTTCTTCTGGCGCGTCTTCACCGCCGAGGAGCCGATCGTCGACCTCAAGGCGTTCAGGAACATCAACTTCGCCTTCGGCTCGATATTCTCCTTCGTCATCGGCATCGGGCTCTACGGACTTACCTACCTCTATCCGGTCTATCTCGGCCGCATCCGCGGTTATGATTCGATGATGATCGGCGAGGCGCTGTTCGTCAGCGGCCTGGCGATGTTCTTCACCGCGCCCATCTCCGGCATCCTGTCGCGCAAGATGGATCTGCGGCTGATGATGATGATCGGCTTCTTCGGCTTCGCCACCGGCACCTGGTGGATGACCCACCTGACAGCAGACTGGGATTTCTACGAGCTGCTGATCCCGCAGATCCTGCGCGGCTGCTCGATGATGCTGTGCATGGTGCCGATCAACAACATCGCGCTCGGCACCTTGCCGCCGGAGCGGCTGAAGAACGCGTCCGGCCTGTTCAACCTGACCCGCAATCTCGGCGGCGCCGTCGGCCTGGCCATCATCAACACGGTGCTGATCGACCGCAACGCGTTCCACTACGCCAGGCTTTCCGAGCATGTGCAGTGGGGAAGCGCCGAGGCTCAGGCCAAGCTGCAGAACATGACGCTGAATTTCCAACAGACCGCCGGGCTCGATGCCCCCAGCGCTGCGATCTCGAAACTGTCAGGCATGGTGCAGCAGCAGGCCTCGCTGCTGTCCTTCATGGATGTGTTCTTCATGCTGACAGTGCTGTTCGCGACGCTCGGGCTTTTCGTGCTGTTCATCAACAAGCCCGCCGAACAAGCCGGCGGCGGCGGAGGCCATTGAGGCGCGCCGGATCCCCCGCCCGGCGCCCTCGTGCATGACCCCGGAGATCGGCAACGATTTCCGGGGTTATGTTTTTGAAAGCTTCAAATTCCTGCAGCTCAGGCGCCGCTCAGGCCGCGGCCGGCTTGAAGCTGAGCGCCACGCCATTGATGCAGTGGCGCAGGCCGGTGGGCGGTGGGCCGTCATCGAAGACATGGCCGAGATGGCCGCCGCAGCGGCGGCAATGGACTTCGGTGCGGGTCATGCCCAGCGAGCGGTCCTCGGTCTTGCCGATCGCGTTGGCGATCTCCTGCCAGAAGCTCGGCCAGCCGGTGCCGGAATCGAATTTCGTCTCCGACGGGTAGACCGGCAGGTCGCAGCCGGCACAGGCGAAGATGCCCTTGCGGTGCTCGTTAAGCAGCGGACTCGTCCCTGGATATTCGGTGCCTTCCCGGCGCAGCACGTCGAAGGCTGCATCGGAAAGGATGGCGTGCCATTCGGCATCAGTCTTGGTGATCTCGAAAGTCTCGGTGGCCAGAGCCGGCTTTGCGCCGCCGATGCGCAGCGTCGCTCCGGTTCCGATGGCGATGGCGGCGGCACCGCTCCAGAGAAAATCGCGACGGTTCATGGCCTTTCCTCCTGACGTCATCTTAGCAACTATGGCGCCGCCGGAAAATCAAAAGCCGGTGACGGCCCGCGCGCCACTCCGCATCGACCCAAGCCCTTGGCGGTGCGGAGCGGCGCTAGACGACAGCACGGATCATGGGAGGACGATCGTGCGGCCGGCGGAGACAATCTATCTTCGACGGCCGCGCGCGCTTTGTTACATCTTCGGCAGAAGAACCTTGTCGATGACGTGGATGACGCCATTCGACTGGCGCACATCGGCGATGGTGACATGGGCGACATTGCCGTTCTCGTCGGTCACCGTGACCTTGCCCTTCTGCGACTTGAGCGTCAGCTCGCAGCCGCCGACGGTCTTGACCTCATGCGCACCGCCATCGGCCTTGGCCATCTTGGCGACGTCGGCGGCCATCGCCTTGGCGGCAATGACATGGCAGGTGAGTATCTTGGTCAGCTTGTCCTTGTTCTCGGGCTTGAGCAGCGTCTCGACCGTACCGGCGGGAAGCGCCGCGAAGGCTTCGTTGGTCGGCGCGAAGACGGTGAACGGACCGGCGCCCTCCAGCGTGTCGACCAACCCGGCGGCCTTGACGGCGGCGACCAGCGTGGTGTGATCCTTCGAATTGACGGCATTCTCGATGATGTTCTTCTTGGCATACATCGGTGCGCCGCCGACCATCGGATTGGCGGCATAGGCAGCCACGCCGAGCGTGGAAAAACCGATGATGGAGGCAAGCAAAAGGGTGGCGAGTTTACGCATGGTGTCAGTCTCCTCGGGTTGTTTTTCCCGTCCTTTGGGAACGCGAGGAGATACGCTGCAAGAAAAACTTAGTTTCACGTGGTGATGAAGATTTTTTCAGCCAGGAAAGCTGAATGGCCATCGCCGGTTGGCGCCTGAAACTGGCGGTTCTGCGCGAGGAGCCCCCGAATAGACTTACTCTAGTCTCGGAAATTCCCCTTGGCAGGATATCGATCAGATGCCCTTGAGGTCGCCTGCGGCGACGACGGGCCCGGTCGGCTGACCGGTCGGCGAACCGCCCGCCGGCTCGAGGCTGACGGCGAGCACGGCGCCTTGCGCGAGCTTCTGCTGAACGATCGGCGAGACGGCCATGCGTGCGGTCTGCCCGGCGGGGATGACGCCCATCGAGACAGGCGCGTTCTTGCCCTCGATCATCCACAACTCGAAATCCTTGCCGGTGCCCCGGTCGCCGGAAACCAGCGACAGGCCGACCTCACGGCGGGCGGCATCGTAGACGGCGAGGTATTTGACTGGGCTGTTGTCGGCGGCGAGCGAGGCGACCAGCCTGGTCCCGGGCTGCGGCGCCGGGGGGCTGAGATAAGGCAGCGCGATATAAAGCGCGAGCGCAGCAATCGCTACTGCGGTCAGGCTGCGCCAGAAGGCGAGGCTCGACCACAGGCCGGCGCGCGGTTCGGCGGAAGCGGCCGGCGAGGCAAACAGCCGCCGGTCGATCGCCGCCTTCACTGCCGGCGGTGGCTCGACCGCGGCATAGGCCGCCGCCATCGGCGCAAAATGGGCCTCCCAGGCCTCGACGAGGCGAGCGAAAGCCGTATCGGTGTCGATGCGGCGCAAAACGATCTGGCGTTCGTCGGCCGGCAGAACGCCGAGAACGTATTCGGCGGCGAGCAGGTCGTCGCCTCCGCGTTCCGGTCCGTTGTCTTCCGCCAGGGTCATCTTTCCAGACATTCTCTCAGTTTGAGCAGGCTTCGCCGCAGCCAAGTCCGCATCGTGTTCAGCGGAACCTTGTGGCGTTCCGCCAGCTCGGCATAGCTTTCGCCGTTCAGATAGGCGCCCCGGACGGCCGCCGCCCGGTCTTTCTCCAGTTCGTCGAGGCAATGGTGGATGCGTTCGGTCTCGCCGCCCGCCACGGCTGCGGCCTCGGGTCCCGGCGTCGGATCGGCGACGTCAAGTGCGTTATCGATGCTGGCGGAAGGACTGCGCCGCGCCCTGATGCGATCGATCGAATGGTTGCGCGCAATGGCCACCAGCCAGGAAATCGGGCTCAGCTCGGAAACGGCGAAACGGTCCGCCTTCGTCCAGATCTTGACGAAGACCTCCTGCAGCGCTTCTTCCGCATCTGCCCTGTCCCTCAATACACGAAGGCAGACGCCGAAGAGTTTCGCGCTGGTCTGCCGGTAGAGCAGATCGAACGCGGCCCGGTCCTTCATCGAAGTCCGGACAATCAGCTTGCTGATATCCTGAGGCCCCATGGCGGGCAAATTAGAAGATTGCGATCTATTTGCAACGGGCGCCCAGGGCTATCCACCAGAGGTTGCCGAACTTTCGATGCCTCCGTGGCGCTCGCCGGGGAATTCGAAGCACCTGTCAAACCGCAACGGTGGATGGCGTTCTTCGGCTCGTTGCGCGCAGGACGATCAACCCTGCAGCCGCGATCAACGCCATGCCAAGTACGGTCCAGAGATCCGGGATCTCGCCGAAGAAGACAAAGCCCCATAATGCGGCGAACGGCAGGTAGGCATAGTCGAATGTCGCGATGACCTGCGGCCGCGGCGACTGGTAGGCCTTCGCCAACCCGACACTGATCCCGACCATGAGCCCGGCAAGAATGAAGATCACTTGCCAGTTGTGGCCGTCCATTGTGGCCCAGCTTGCGGACAGGAATGGATAATGCATCGCGGAGCCAATGCCCGCATATGCGATCGACAAGCTCGCGACGCTTCCAAAGGCAAGCAGCACCAGGTTCAGCCAAAGGGTCAGCGTCAGCGCCGGAACGTGGCTGCATTTTGCGCGCGTGAGCACCGCGGCAAGCGCGTAGAGAAAAGCCGCGACTATCGGGACAAGAGCCAGAGGGGTGAACCCGGATGCCGCCGGCCGAACGATGAGAAGCACGCCGGCAAAGCCTGTCGAAATGGCAAGCCAATGCCGCGCCGAAATCGGCTCATGCAGAAAGACCGCCGACAACCCAACGATGAAAAGCGGTCCGGTATAAAGCGATGCCGCCAGCACCGGCAGGCTCAAGAAGGGGATCACCCCGTATATGGCCAGATACATCAGCGTGAGGGCGAGGCTGCGCAGCAGGATCCATCTCAGCCCCGACGGCCAGGAGCGGCGTCCGGCCAGCAAAGCCAGGACTGGAACAACGAAGAGCGACCTCAGCACGTAGATTTGCCATAGCGTCATGTCGGCGCTGACGAACTTGATGAATGCGTCGGCAAGCGCCATGGCGAAGACGGTGACCAGGATGGTGATGACACCTGACCCGATCCTTAGAGAGGGACTTTTCGATCCTGGCATCCGGGCCTCCAATGCAATGGACCCTGTTTTCGCAGGATGGCATAATGGCGGGTAGGCGCCTCAATTGAACTTCACTAATCGAGAAAATCGAACAATGGACCGCTCTGACCTGCCCGCCCTTCAGGCCTTCGTGGTCATTGCCAGGCAAGGCTCGTTGCGTGCGGCGGCACGGGTTCTAGGCGTAAATCCGCCAGCGATCTCGCATCAGTTGAAGACCTTCGAGGAGCGCCTTGGAACGGCGCTTTTCCTGAGAAGCACGAGGTCGGTCACCCTGACCGACGCGGGGAGAGCCCTGTATGAAAGCAGCAGCCATTTGCTGGCAGCCCTCGATGAGGCTCTGGGCTCGGTCCGCAACGCTGCGAGAGCGCGGTCGGGCCGGCTGCGGATAACGCTGCCCTTTCGAGCCTGGCAGGTGATCCTGGCGCCGAGGATCGCCGCGTTCCAGCAGGCTTATCCCGAGATCGTGCTCGACTTGACGATCGACGAGGCCTTGACGGACGTCGTCGCTCGCGGCTTTCATGCCGGCATCCGTCTTGGCGATTACCTGCAGGACGAGATGATTGCCGTTCGCCTGTCGCCTTTCGAAGAGGCGGCATACGTTGCTGCGCCGGACTACCTGAAGCGCTACGGCGTTCCATCTCGCCCGCAGGACCTACTCGATCACGTCTGCATCCGCCATCGGCAGGTCACGTCGGGCCGCCTGTCGGAATGGCGGTTCAACGGTCCCGAAGGTGATCTATCGGTCGAGGTGGATGGCCCGCTCATCATGGACGACATGCGAGCCGTGGTCGACGCCGCGCGCTTGGGCCTGGGCATCGGCTGGTCGCTGAGGCGCGGGGTCCAGCAGGATCTGGACAATGGAGCGCTCCTCCAGGTTCTGTCTCGTTTCACACCATCGCGGCCGGGATTCTTTGTCTATTTCCCCAAGTCGCTCCAGCATCTCGGGCCGCTTCGCGCCTTCATCGAACATTTCCGCTGCGCCTGAGCGAGCGATTTCTACCTAGCCTTGCCGGCGATCGTTTCCTACGGTGATGATTGCAAAGTGGTTTGGCCTTCCGGGGCGGGAAAACAGCGATGTCGATCGAGCGCGTGCTTTGGGAACAGGATGCGACCGGGCTCGCGGAGCTCGTGCACAAGGGGGAAATCTCGCCGCCGGAGCTAGTCGATGCGGCGATTGCGCGGGCCGAGGCGACACGGCCCGACATCAACGCCATCGCCGAGCCGCTCTACGACGCCGCGCGGACGCGCGCACGAACAGTCGACCGCAAGCTGCCGCTCGCCGGCGTGCCCTTCGCGCTGAAGGATCTCGGCATCGGCATCAAGGGCGTGCCGGTCCATGGCGGCAGCCGCGTCCCGGCTTTCACGGCGGATTTCAACTCCGTGATGGTGGAGCGCTATCTGACTGCCGGCCTGATCCCGATCGTCACCAGCACGTCGCCGGAGCATGGGCTGCGGCTGATGACGGAGTCCGCCCGTTTCGGCGTCACCCGCAACCCCTGGAACACCGGACACACCACCGGCGGCTCATCCGGCGGCTCCGCGGCGCTGGTGGCGGCGGGCGTGGTGCCGGCCGCGCACGCCTCGGACGGCGGCGGCTCGATCCGGGTGCCTTCCGCCTGCAGCGGCCTCGTCGGGCTCAAGACCTCGCGCGGCCGGGTGCCGTTGACGCCGCTGGTCAGCGAGAGCTGGTACGGCATGGTCGTCGACCACGCCGTCAGCCGCTCGGTCCGCGACACGGCACTCTTGCTCGACCTGACGCATGGCGCCGATCCGCTCTCGCCCTATGCGGCGCCGGCGCCGAAAGGCTCCTTCGCCGCGGCGGCGGCGCGCGACCCGGGCAAGCTCAGCCTCGCCGTCTACAGGAAATCACCGGTCGGCCTGCCGGTATCGGCCGAGACGTTGCAAGCGCTGGATCGGGCGGTCGCGCTGGCACGCGAGGGCGGCCACACGGTCGAGGAGATCGACCTGCCCTATATCGACCGCGACTTCATGGCCGACTTCTGCAAGTCGGTCGTCTCGGCGGTGGCCGGCACCATGCGCGCCGAGACCCTGCGCGTCGGCCGCAGTGTGATCGGCGACCTCGAGCGCGCCACGCGCGTGCTCGCCCGCTTCGGCGAGATCATCCCGGCCGGTGAGATCTACCAGGTGCTGCAGCGGCTCAGCGCCGCGTCGCGCCGCCTGATCACCGAAACCGCGCGCTACGACGCGGTGCTGATGCCGATCATTGCCCACCCGCCGCTTGCCTGCGGCTCGATGGACCCGAAAGGCGCCGACGAACTGATCGAGAACCTGCTCGACAAGCTGCATTTGACCCGGCTCCTCAACATCAAGTCGCTGTTCGGGCAATTGATGGACAAGAGCCTTGGTTCACCCACTGGCCGGCGATCCAGAATGTCAGCGGCCAGCCGTCGATCGCGCTGCCGGTGCATGTCACGGCCGCCGGGCTGCCGCTCGGCATCCAGGCGGCCGGACGTCCGGGCGACGAGGAGACGCTGCTGTCGCTTGCCGCGCAAATGGAGAAGCTGTCGGGCTGGCTCGGGCGGCGCGCGCCATTGAAGACGCCTGGTTAGAACTGCAAGCACGATTTCGTCATTGTGACCGCAAAGCCGTTTGCGGCCTGCGGCAATTCCCGTTAAGACGCGCGCCATCCCAAAGCGCATCGCGACCTACAGATTCGCGCGACGCGCTTTAGATCTTTGTTTTGATGCATGTCGTTCTCCCAAAACCGCTGCGCACTTTTGGGCGACATGCACTAGCCACTTTGGGAGCCGTATCGATGACGGACATCGCCGCCACCGCCGAAATGCAGGCCGCGCTGCTTTCCAGAGCGCTGCCCTACATGCAGCGCTACGAGAACAAGACCGTGGTGGTGAAATATGGCGGCCACGCCATGGGCGACAACGAGCTCGGCAAGGCCTTTGCCCGCGACATCGCGCTTCTGAAACAATCCGGCGTCAATCCGATCGTCGTGCATGGCGGCGGGCCGCAGATCGGCGCCATGCTCAGCAAGATGGGCATCGAATCCAAGTTCGAGGGCGGGTTGCGCGTCACCGACCAGAAGACGGTCGAGATCGTCGAAATGGTGCTGGCCGGCTCGATCAACAAGGAGATCGTGGCGCTGATCAACGCCGAGGGCGAATGGGCGATCGGCTTGTGCGGCAAGGACGGCAACATGGTGTTCGCCGAAAAGGCGCGCAAGACGATGATCGATCCGGACTCCAACATCGAGCGGGTGCTCGATCTCGGCTTCGTCGGCGAGCCGGTCGAGGTCGACCGCACGCTGCTCGACCTTCTGGCGCGCTCGGAGATGATCCCGGTGCTGGCGCCGGTGGCGCCGGGCCGCGACGGCCACACCTACAACATCAACGCCGACACGTTTGCGGGCGCGATTGCCGGGGCCTGCCGCGCTTCGCGCCTGCTGTTCCTCACCGACGTGCCCGGCGTGCTCGACAAGAACAAGAAGCTGATCGACGAGCTGACGGTCGCCGAGGCCAGGGCGCTGATCAAGGACGGCACGGTGTCGGGCGGCATGATCCCGAAGGTCGAGACCTGCATCGAGGCGATCGAACGCGGCGTCGAAGGCGTCGTCATCCTCAACGGCAAGACGCCGCATTCGGTGCTGCTCGAACTGTTCACCGAGCACGGCGCCGGCACGCTGATCGTGCCGTAGCAAATCTTCAGCCGACTAATCTTCTTTCACCCGACACATGCCCAGCTTCGATGACGGGCGCGGCCGGCTTTCGCGCCGGGTGCCGAAAGATCATCGATTCCTCCTCGACATCCTGCGGCGCGCCCCAGAATTCGGCTAGCGTCGGGCCGTCCTTCACGCGACGATCGCGGGCGAGAAAGCCCCAGACCTCGCGGAGCCAGACCCGGCGCCCCATCTTGGTGTACCAGCGCATCGAATGCCGCTGCTCGGGATCGGGGTGGAAAAGGATGCGCGCCAGCGCCTTCGGCCGTGACTGCACGGCGAGCTCGATCAGCTTGACGGTGAAGAACAGCATCCACGGTTTCAGCCGCGTCATCGCCAGCACCTGGTGCTTGTAGTCCCAGAGGCGCGCGTCCCTTTGGATCACCTTGCGATCCTTGGCGATGCGGAAGAACGGAGTCCAGCGATGCGGCGTGACATAAAGGGCCTGGATCTGGTCCGGGTCATAGGCGATGAGCTGGCGGAAGCCGCGCCAGAGATCGCGAAAACCTTCGTCCTCGAAGCCGGCCACCCAGGTCGCCATCGACAGGATGCCGTGCCGGCGCAGCAGCCGGATCGCCTCACGATCGGATCTGGTGCTGCCGCCCTTGCGGATCAGTGACAGCGTCTCCTCATCGGTGTTCTCCATGCCGAGCAGCCAGCGGATGACGCCGGCCTTGCGATAGAGATGCAGGATGTCGGCGTCGCGCACGATGTCGTCGGCGCGGGTCGAGCCGACGATCAGCACCGGCACGTTTTCAGCGATCATGGCATCGAGGAAGGCGCGCCAGGCCTTCTTCGAGGATGTCGGGTTCTCGTCGGCGAGGTTGACCAGTTCGACGCCATGCTGCCGGTGCAGCCAGGCGATCTCCTTGGCGAACTTGACAGGGTCGCGGTGCCGCCAGCGGGTCCAGAAGCCACGCTGGCCGCAATAGTTGCAAAGATGCGGGCAGCCGCGCGAGAACTGCATGACCACGGCCCGCTTGCCGCCCCAATAGCTGTAGCGGCCATGATCGATCAGTTCCCAGCCGATGCGGTAGGCATCGAGGCCGGCGATCGTCGTCGCCGGCGGCGTGGCGAAGGGGCGGCCGAGATCGTCGCGATAGGCGATGCCGGCAACGCCCGAGAACGGCCGGTGCTTTTCCAGCGCCTCGAGCAGCGCGACGATGGTCGCCTCGCCCTCGCCGCGCACGATGAAGTCGAAGGCATGTGTCTGGCTCAATATGTCGCGCCAGTGATAGGTCGGGAACACGCCGCCATAGATGATGATCGCTCCCGGCGCGCGGAGCTTGATCATCTCAGCGATCCGCAAGGCGGTCGGATGCGCCGAGGTCGAGCCGGAATGGCCGATGAGGACGACGTCGGCATCGTCGCGCAACGCCTCATCGACGAGCATCCCAAGCGGCATCGGGCCGAACTCGGCATCGACCAGGCGCACCCGATGGGCGGCGTCGAGCAGCGGGCCGCCGATCGCCAGGAGCCCGAGCGGCGGCAGGTGATCATCGGGCACCCGGCTGCCGATGGCGGTGTGCGGCGGATTGACCAGCACGATGTTCATGGCGGACCTCCATTGCGGTTGGTCCGCCGGTCCTAGCGGTCGATGGCGAAGCCGGCTTGGCGCGGTTCAGCAGTTTCCGAGCAGCTTTTGCAGAGAATTGGCGAGGTTGGCCTCTCGAGCGGTTCAGCTTCTTGCCCGCTCCAAAGTTTGTTTTCGTGCAAGTCCGGACGGAAAACGCTGTTTACCTTTGCTGGAAGGCCGCTAGCGCCGCAGATGCGCGAGCGGCACGTGGCCGGGCCCCTTGATGTTCTGCAGCACCAGCTGTGTGTGGACATCGCGCACGCCGGGAAAACGCATCAGCCGGTGCATGACGAAGGCGTTGAGGTCGTCCACCGACGGCACCATCACATGCAGCAGGAAGTCGTAGTCGCCGGTCATCGTCCAGCAGGACGAGACCTCATCCATGCGCTGCACGGCGGCGATGAAGCTTTCCGGCGAGCCGTCGCTGTGGCTGACCAGGCGGACCTGGACGAAAACCTCGACCATCAGGCCGAGCGAGCGGCGGCTGAGAATAGCGGCGAAGCCCTTGATGATGCCGGCGCCTTGCAGGGCCTCGAAGCGGCGCGCGCACGGGGTCGTCGACAGGCCGATTTCCTGCGCCAGTTCGGACACCGGTTTTCGGCCGTCGCGCTGCAGGATGTCGAGCATCTTTATCTCGAACTCGTCAAGCTGAGGCATTTCTGCTCCCATTTCCGCAAATCGGAGCGAACTTTACCTCAAAAGCCGCCGTTATACCATCAACTAAGCTGATTTGCCTCGCGGGCCGCCGCTACTGTCATCCCCAATCCACCGATCACGATGTTGAGGAGGAACTGCCATGACGATCAGCGTTGCCGACTACGCCCGGGACTGCGCTGCACAGGGCCTTCGCGGCGACTATTCGGTCTGCCGCGCCGATTTCACCGTGGCGCAGGGCTATGATTATTCGGCCGAGGAGCAGGCGGTCTGGCGCACGCTCTGCGACCGGCAGACGAAACTGACGCGGAGACTGGCGCACCGCTCCTATCTTGACGGCGTGGACGCGCTCGGGCTGCTCGACAAGATTCCCGATTTCGAGGAGATCAGCGATAAGCTGCGCAAGCTGACCGGCTGGGAGATCGTCGCGGTGCCGGGCCTCATTCCCGCCGGGCCCTTTTTTGATCACCTCGCCAGCCGCCGCTTCCCGGTGACCAACTGGCTGCGGACACAGAAGGAGCTCGACTACATCGTCGAGCCGGACATGTTCCACGATTTCTTCGGCCATGTGCCGATCCTGACGCAGCCGGTCTTCGCCGATTTCATGCAGATGTATGGGCAGAAGGCCGAGGACGTGATCGCGCTCGGCGGTGACGAGATGATCACGCGGCTCTACTGGTACAGCGCCGAATACGGCCTCATCCAGGAACCGGGCCAGCCGGTGAAGGCCTTTGGCGCCGGGCTGATGTCCTCGTTCACGGAGTTGCAGTTCGCCGTCGAGAGCAAGGACGCGCATCACGTGCCGTTCGACCTGGAGACGGTGATGCGCACGGGCTACGAGATCGACAAGTTCCAGCGCGCCTATTTCGTGCTGCCGTCCTTCGACGTTCTGCGCGATGCCTTCGCCAGCGGCGATCTCTCCGGCATCGTCACGCGATTCAAGGATCAGGCGGCGCTCGACCCGGCGACGGTTTGAGGTTGGCTTCGCCCGGCCGACCTTCGGAGCGGTTCAGCTGCCATTGAGCGGCTGAACCGCTGTGGGCTCATGCCCCACGGATTTCTCCAAAGGCGGCCAAGGCGGCGCCGGCTGCCATTCCTGGCACCGGCGCTGCCTGCCTTGTTTCCGCGGACGGAAGTCGCTGCAGGCTGTGCCGATTGCTTCACACGGTGATCAGCTTGCTGAGATGATCGCCGAGGCGGCAGGCCAGCGCGGTGATGGTCGTCGTGGGATTGCACTCGCCGGAGGTGCAGAAAACCGAGGAGCCGCCGACATAGAGATTGTCCATGCCGTGCACCTTGCAATTGGCATCGACGACACTCTTGGCGACATCGGTCCCCATGCGGGTACCGCCCATGTGGTGGTGACCGGCCGTTTCCTCGTCGGTCGGGTAGTCGCCGCCATTGCCGATCCAGTCGGCGATGCGGACGCGGCCGAGATTCTTCTGCGCCATGGTGGCGCCGAAGAGTCTCAGCCCTTCGAGCAAGGTCCGCCGCTCGAGCGGCGACTTCTGCCAATGGAGCTCGATGCGGGGCACGCCGGCGTGGTCGACTTCGGTCCTTGAAAGTTCGATCCGGTTCGAGGCCAGCGGGGCCTGCTCCCAGGCGACATAGAGCTGGGCGGCGCAACGCAGGTTCTGGCTTAGCTTGTAGGCCGCCCATTCCGCCATGTCCGGCGCCGTGCAGGCAAGGTCCGCGATCAGCCGCTTGATGTTGGGATAGGGCGTCTCGATCAGGCGGATGCCGAAGTTCAGGATCTGCAGCCGCTCCATCGCGGGCAGGGTCGGCGAGAAGAACGCCTCGTTCGAGGCATCGACTTCGAACTCGTCGTAATTGGCCAGAATGGCATTGCCGCCCTCGAAGGTCGGGTGCTCCATCCAGTAGCGGCCAAGTGCCGTGGCATGCGGCACCACCGCTCCATTCGAGCGCTGGTTGGACCACAGCAGCAGCCTGGAATTCTCCAGCCCGCCGGTGCAGGTGATGAAATAGTCCGCCGTAAAGGTCCCGGCATCCTGTCCGTTCGACCATAGCCTGGCGCCGGTGACGCGCTTGCCGTCGCCGGCAAGCTCGGTGGCATAGGTGTTGAGCACGACGGCGATGTTGCTGCTCTGGTCGAGTTCGCCAGCGAACTTCTCGGCGAAACGCACGGCCGGGCTCTTGATCAGCTGCACCCAGCGGATGTCGTCCGAAATTGGCACATCCGGCCGGAATTCGGGAAGTTCCAGTATATCGTGGACTTCGGACAGATAAGGCTCGATGTCGGCGCGGCTGATCGGCCAGCCCGTGTCCGGCGCCCAAGCCTTGGGCTCGAAATCCTGGCGGTCGAGCACGCGGCACCAGCCGGCCCAGTGGTTGGACGAGCCGCCCATGAAGCGCAGCCGCGTGATGTCGAGGTCGAAATAGTAGTCGCCGACCGTGTTGCCGCGGTAGAAGTCCTGCGATTCCTCGCTGAACTCGCGCGATCCGGCCTCCAGCACAACCACCGGAATGCCGGCGGCACCGAGCTTTCTGGCGATGGTGGTGCCGGCCGGGCCGGAACCGAGGATGCAGACCCTTGGCTTGAAGCTCGCCTGCTTGAACGCCTCATAGCTGTCGAAGATCATGCAAGATCGCTCCGCTTCAGGATCCAGCCATTGACCTCTATGATGTCGTCGGGGACGATCTCATCCGGGCGATGACCGGCTGGTTGCGGAACAGCGACAGCGCGGGCAGCGCGATCAGTGCCTGGACGATGCCGCGGCGCGATATTTTCTTGATGAAGACAGTCATGACAGATCTTTCGATAAGGCCTCTATCCACGCATGTCGTTCCCTGAACGGCACACGTTCCGCCCCAGAAGCCAGTTCCGTGCCAAACCGCGTGCAAACCGGGTCACACGCAGAAGTTTAGCGCGGTCGAATATAGAAATGGTTAGGACGGCCGAGCGAGTCGGCGCTCAGGCGGCCTCCGAGATGTCGCGGTCGAGGATCGAGAGATTGCGGCCGCGATGCTTGGCCTCGTAGAGCCGGCGGTCGGCTGCGCGCATCAGCTCGGAGACGGTAGCGCCCTCGCCGCAGGTGACGCCACCGATGGAGACGGTGAGGGGCACGGTCCGCTCGTCGATCGGACGGAATCGGACCAGCTCGACCTCGCGGCGGATGCGCTCGGCGACGCGCCTGGCCTCCTGTTCGGAGGCGCCGGCCAGGAAGGCGGCGAATTCCTCGCCGCCGATTCGGCCGAGCACATCGCCGCTGCGCACGCCGCGCTGAATGGCCGCCGCGATCAGAAGCAGCGCCTCGTCTCCGGTCAGATGGCCGAAATTGTCGTTGATGGTCTTGAAGTGGTCGGCATCGATGATGAGCAGCGCGCCGCGGTCGGACTTGCGCCGCGAGCCGTCGAGCGCCGCAAAGAAGGTCTCGCGATTGAGCATGCCGGTCATGTCGTCGCGGCTGGCCTTTTCCGACAGGCGGCGATGCGCGGCGGCGAGCTGCGCGTGGGCGCGAGCGAGTTCACGATGCGCATTTTGCAACCGGTCGCTCTGCCAAAAGGCGCCGAAGCTGGCGATCCAGGCCAGCACCAGGGGACAAACCGTCGAGGTTAGCCAGATGGTGCGGCCGATCGTAAAGCCCATTCCCGGAACCACGATCAATGTCAACAAAAGCGATGCTGCAACCGAGGCGAACGCCACGGCTGCGGACTTCAAAACTATGCGACTCATTCGCCGACTCCCACCGGACTGCTTGTGTGCCAGCAAGCGCTGAAGGCGACCTTTCGGAGACGGTTAAAATTTGAAGGGAGACGCGTTTTCGCGGTGGCAGACGCGCAGAAGTTGTGGATAAAGCCGGCGTCGGCATGCCATAAGGACGGCATGACGACCCTGCCCGATCCCGCCCGTTTCGCCCATGTCACCGACTGGGTGTTTGACCTCGACAACACGCTCTATCCGCATCATTCGAACCTGTTCGCGCAGATCGATGTAAAGATGACCGCCTATATCGGCGAGTTGCTGACGCTGCCGCGCGAAGAAGCGCGCAAGCTGCAGAAGGAGCTCTATCAGGAATATGGCACGACGCTGAACGGCCTGATGACGCGCCACGGCATCGATCCAGACGACTTTCTCGAGAAAGTGCACGACATCGACTATTCCTGGCTGGTGCCGGATCCCGTGCTCGGGGCCGCGATCCGCCAGCTTCCCGGCCGCAAGTTCATCTTTACCAACGGCGACCGTAGGCACGCCGAGCGAACGGCGCGGCAGCTCGGCATACTCGAGCATTTCGACGACATCTTCGACATCGTCGCGGCGAGGCTCAATCCGAAGCCGGCGCGGCAGACCTATGAGCGGTTTGCCGAGCTGCATGCCGTGACCGGTCACAATGCGGTGATGTTCGAGGATCTGGCCCGCAATCTCTCGGTGCCGAAATCGCTCGGCATGACGACAGTGCTGGTCGTGCCGCGCAACTTCGAGCCGACATTCTCCGAAATCTGGGAGCGCGACCCGGAAAACGAGGACGACGTCGATTTCGTCACCGACGACCTCGCCAGCTTCCTCACCGCGATCGTCGAAGTCACGGCTTGAGGCAACGTCAGGTTACCGGGACGCCCTCAGCATCCGCCTAGGCGAGCGGCCGACCCCGTCAGAGCTCGTAGAAGCGGCGCACGATCTCCCAGGCCTCGTCGGCGGTGTCGACGAAGTCGATGATGTCCTGATCGCCGGGCGAGATGGTGCCCTGCTCGGCGAGGAAATCGAGGTCGATGGCCCTTCCCCAGAAGGCCTTGCCGAACAGGATCACCGGCACGCGCTCCATGCGGCCGGTCTGAATCAGCGTCAGCGTCTCGAAAAATTCGTCCATCGTGCCGAAGCCGCCGGGAAACACCGCGACGGCCTTGGCGCGCATGACGAAATGCATCTTGCGGATGGCGAAATAGTGGAAGTTGAAGCAGAGCTCGGGCGTGACATAGGCGTTCGGCGCCTGCTCGTGCGGCAGCACGATGTTGAGGCCTATCGACGGCGCGCCGACATCGTCGGCGCCGCGGTTGCCCGCCTCCATGACGCCGGGCCCGCCACCGGTGACGACGACGAACTCGCGGTAGTAGGACGCCGCCGACTGCTGCGAGCAGAGGCGGGCGAATTTGCGCGCCTCCTCATAGTATTTGCTGTTGAACTCGAGGTTCTTCTTCTGCGTCTCGTTCTTGGCCGCCCAGGCGGCGCCGCCCGGCTCTGGCAGACGCGCGCCGCCGAACAGGATCACCGTCGAGCGGATGCCCCGTTCGGCCAGGATCATCTCCGGCTTCAGCAGCTCGAGCTGCAGGCGCACGGGGCGCAGTTCGCGCCGCGTCATGAAATCGGGATCGTTCCAGGCCAGCCGATAGGTGTCGGCGCGCGTCTGGGGGGTGTCCGGCACGCTTTTTGCCCGCTCCAGATCCTCGTCTGAATGCGGCAACGGCGTCCAGCCCGCCTTTTCCATGGGAGTCATTCGATCCACCCGTCCTAATCCTTTGCTTGCGCCGTCCCGTGACGCAACCGCGATTGACCCCCATCACACCTTCACATAGGGTCCGCGCGACTTTCGGAACAGGTTAAGGGGCAGCCCCTTAACAGCTTGGTAATGGAGCGAATTCATGTCGAAGCCAGATCTTGCGAGCCTCGAAAAGACCATCGAAAAGGCCTTCGAGGAACGCGACACGATCTCGACTGCGACCCGCGGCGAAACGCGCGACGCCATCCAGTCGGCACTCAATCTGCTCGACCGGGGTGAGGCGCGCGTCGCCGAACGGCAGGAAGACGGCAAGTGGCACGTCAACCAATGGCTGAAGAAGGCGGTGCTGCTCTCCTTCCGCTTGAACCCGATGGAGATCATCAAGGGCGGTCCGGGCCATGCGGTATGGTGGGACAAGGTGCCGTCGAAGTTCGACGGCTGGGGCGCCGTCGATTTCGAGAAGGCCGGCTTCCGCGCCGTGCCGTCGTCGGTGGTGCGGCGCTCCGCCTATGTGGCGCCGGGCGCGGTGCTGATGCCGTCCTTCGTCAATGTCGGCGCCTATGTCGACTCGGGCACCATGGTCGACACCTGGGCCTCGGTCGGCTCCTGCGCCCAGATCGGCAAGAACGTGCATCTGTCGGGCGGCGTCGGCATCGGCGGCGTGCTGGAGCCGATGCAAGCCGGCCCGACCATCATCGAGGACAATTGCTTCGTCGGCGCGCGTTCCGAGGTGGTCGAAGGCTGCATCGTGCGCGAAGGTTCGGTGCTCGGCATGGGCGTGTTCATCGGCCAGTCGACCAAGATCGTCGACCGCGCCACCGGCGAGGTCTTTTACGGCGAGGTGCCGGCGAATTCGGTCGTGGTCGCCGGCTCGCTGCCGGGCAAGCCGCTGCCCAATGGCGAGCCGGGTCCCAGCCTCTACTGCGCGGTCATCGTCAAGCGCGTCGACGCCAGGACCCGCTCCAAGACCTCGATCAACGAATTGCTGCGCGATTGATCTTTTCCGGAAACGGACGCACCTTCCGCCAGCGCGACATTCCGTCGCGCTGATTGAATACGGAGGGGCGACATGGACTGGAAGTACCTGCTGACAAGTTTCGACGGTCGCATCAACCGCGCCAAGTTCTGGGCTGGCATCGGCGTGTTCATCGCCATCGCCATCCTTGCTTTCATTCTCGATTCGATCCTGGGCACACGTTTCACGACCGCCAGCGGCGCCGAGGTCGGCGTCATCGGCGTGCTCGTGGCACTGGCGTCGATCTACTTCGCGATTGCTCTCTACGCCAAACGCTGGCACGACCGGAACAAGTCGGGCTGGTGGACGCTGATCGGCCTCATTCCCATCATCGGCAGCATCTGGCTGCTGGTCGAACTCGGCATCCTCGAAGGCACACGAGGCGCTAATCAATACGGACCGGACCCGCTTGCCTGAAAAATCGGACCTCATCTGGCTCTTCTTCAAGACCTCGGGCCGCGTCAGCCGCGCGGCCTATTTTCTCGGCGGCCTGCTGGTCGCGCTCGTCCAAGCCTTCCCGCTCTACCGCTTCACGCTGGTGCCGGAAGGCTCGGCCGAGAGCAACATGTGGTCGTTCGTGTTCTTCATCACCTTTCTCGCCTCCTTGTGGTCGAACATCGTGCTGGCGGTGAAGCGGCTGCATGATCTCGACAAGCCCGGCATCGCGGCGCTGGTGCTGTTCGTTCCCGTCATTTCGATCATCGCCTTCCTGGTGCTCTGCCTGTTTCCGGGCCAGCCGGGGGCCAACCGCTACGGCAGCCGCACGAACGCGCCGGCCGATCGCTGAGTGCCGGGACGCCGATGCGCTACCGCACGCTCGACCCCAAGCTGATCATCGAGACCGCGGAAAGGCTGGCGGAGCGCGTGGGCGAGCGCTTCCCGGAAGCCGGCCTGCGCGGCGTCGCCGGCGAACTGGTGTCGCTGTCGCGGGACCTCGCCGAGGCAGCCAGGGAACTGGGAGCGCCGATCTGGTGGCTGCGCGGCGTGATCGCTGCGGCCTTCATTGCCGGCGCGGCGATGTTCCTCTTCGTCGGCACCATTCTGCCGCTCGACCGCATTTCGGGGACCGAGGATGCCGTGCAGTCGGTGCAGGGCATCGAGGCGACGATCAATACGGTCATCCTGGCGGTGCTCGGCTTCCTGGCGCTGATCCGCACCGAGGAGCGCATCAAACGCAAGCGCGTGTTTCGCGCGTTGCACGGGCTGCGCTCGCTGATCCATGTCATCGACATGCACCAGCTGACCAAGGACCCGGCAACGCTGTCGGCCGACTTCACGCCAACCGCCCATTCGCCGGCGCGCATCACCAATGCCGCCGATCTTGCCCGCTATCTCGACTATTGTTCGGAGATGCTGTCGATCACCGGCAAGGTCGCGGCGCTGTTCGCGCAATCGGTCAATGACGACGTGGTCATCAACGGCGTCAACGACATCGAGAATCTGAGCTCGAACCTGTCGCGCAAAATCTGGCAGAAGATCACGCTGATCGAGGATCGCCGGTAGAGCGGTTCAGCTTCTCACAAAATCGCTGACCCGCTCAACGCATTTGATATCACGCAATTCCGGACGGAAAACCGCTGCGCAGTTTTCATGGAATTGCCCTGACGGCTTCCGGCGTGAGACCGGGCGGTCCGTGTTTGTCCGCCTCCGCCTGACGCACCAGCGCCGCGACGCGCTCGATCGTCGGCGCCGGCGTGCGGGTCTTGCTTGCGAGGCTGAGCACCACACCCTGCAACGCGTCGATTTCGGTCGAACGGCGGCGCTCGAGGTCGTCCCACATGGAAGAACGCGCCCGAGGATCGATCGCCAGCATGCGCCGGGCCAGGACTGCGAACAGCCAATCCGGCAGCCTCAGCACTTTCGGCAGCAGCGACGGGGACAGACCGGCGATCCGCGCCGTCCCGATGCCGGCTGCCTTCATCGCGGCGAGCGCCTCCTCGATCTGGGCGGCCAGGATGAGGCGCCAGCGGCGGTCGGCAAGTTCCGTCGCCAATGGCAGGCCGGAGAGCGCCACCAGCGCGTTGTTGAGGTTCATCAGTAGCTTGCTCCACTGCACGGCCTTGATGTCGGAATGGGCTTCGACGCCAAGCCCTGCGACGTCGAGCAGCCTGGAAAGGCGCGCGTCCTCGACCATCACCTTGCCGTCGCTGGCGCGATGAACATGCAGCGGCGTCCCGCCGTCCGGCGACAGGACGACGTTGAACGGCACCATCCCGGCAAGCACACGCAGCCCTGGCAGTCCCGCGCGCAGCCTGGCCGCGTTGGAGACGCCGTTCTGCAGGCTGAGGACAATTGCATCGGGGCGGGCGTGCATCCCGACAAGCGCCGCCATCTCCTCGGTCGCGCCGCTCTTGACCGTGACGACAACGATGTCTGCATTGGACAGCGCAGCCGCGGGATCGTCGGTCACCGCAAGCGCGCCAGGGTCGAGGCGGCGATCGAGGCCGTCAAGATCGCTGACGCGAAGCCCGCTCTTGCGCATGGCCGCGACGATGCGGCCGCGCCCGAGGAAATTCACCTTGCGGCCCGCCAGCGCCAGGCAGCCACCGACATAGCAACCGATGCTGCCGGCGCCGGCAATCGCGATCGTCTTTGCGTCATTGGCCATGCGATCACCCCGTCCTGGCTCGCAATTATACGGCATGACAACCATATTGTCGGCGGCATGGTCGGCCATCGTGTCCGACCGTGACAGTCCTGCCGCTTTCGATTATCGCTTTGCCCATGAGCTTGCCGACAGACCCCGCCCAGAATCTTGCCGCCTTGATCCGCTGTCCTTCCGTGACCCCCGCCGAAGGCGGCGCGCTGCAGGCGTTGGAGACGATGCTGATGCCGCTCGGCTTCTCGGTCGAGCGACCGGTGTTCGCGGAAAGCGATACGCCCGATATCGAAAATCTCTATGCCCGCCGCTCCGGCAACGGGCCGCATCTGATGTTTGCGGGCCATACCGACGTCGTGCCGGTCGGCGACGAGGCGGCGTGGACGTATCCGCCCTTCGCCGCCGCGATCGCCCATGGCGAGATGTATGGCCGCGGCGCCGTCGACATGAAGGGCGGCATCGCCTGCTTCGTCGCCGCGGTGGCGCGCCATGTCGAAAAGAACGGCGGGCCGAAAGGCTCGGTCTCGCTGCTGATCACCGGCGACGAGGAAGGACCCGCCATCAACGGGACCACCAAGCTGCTGGAGTGGGCGGCCGCCAAGGGCGAGAAATGGGATGCCTCGATCGTCGGCGAGCCGACCAATCCGGACGCCCTCGGCGACATGGTCAAAATCGGCCGGCGCGGCTCGATTTCCGGAATCGTCATCATCAACGGCCGCCAAGGGCACGCCGCCTATCCGCAGCTGGCCGACAACCCGGTGCGCGGACTGATGAGCCTGGTCGACGCGCTGCTCCATCCGGTGTTCGACAAAGGGACCAAGGATTTCCAGCCGACCAATCTGGAAGTGACTTCGATCGACGTCGGCAACCCGGCCACCAACGTCATTCCAGCCAGGGCGACGGCCGCCTTCAACATCCGCTTCAACGACAGTTGGACTGCCGAGACGATCCAGGCCGAAATCCACAACCGGCTGGACCAGGCGGCCGGGCGCAAAAAATACCGGCCGGGCAAGACGGCCCCAATCGACTACGAGCTCGTGTGGCGTGACCGGCCGAGCCATGTCTTTCTCACCCGCGACGAGAAGCTGATCGACACGCTGAGCGCGTCGGTTGCCGCCGTGGTCGGCAAGACGCCGGCGCTGTCCACCTCCGGCGGCACCTCCGATGCCCGCTTCATCAAGGATTATTGCCCGGTGGTCGAGTTCGGGCTGGTCGGCAAGACCATGCACATGGTCGACGAACGCGTGGCGCTGGCCGACCTCGAGACGCTGACGCGGATCTACGAGCGCTTCATCGAAGACTGGTTCGGACAAGGCCTGGCGTAACCATGCTTTCGGCGGAAGAAACCTTTGCCTCGCTGGCCGGCGCCTGGCGGCTGATGTTCGGCAAGGCCGACGGCCTGCGCATGCTCGACCTTTCGGCTGATGGTTTCTGGAACTCGTTCTTCGCTATCGTCGTCGCGGCCCCGGCACTGATCGTCGGCTGGGTCGGAATCGCCAACGAGATCGGCGATCCAACCGCCTTCGCCGGGCGCTTGGGCATATTGCTCCGGCTGGCGGCCGTGGATATCGGTTCATGGGTGCTGCCGCTCGTGGCGCTTGCGCTTGTCGCGCCGCGCGCCGGCATCGGCGGCCGCTTCGTCCACTATGTCGTCGCTTCCAACTGGGCGTCGGCGATCATTGCCTGGCTGATGCTGCCGTCTGCGCTGCTCAGGCTGTTCCTGCCCGCCACGGATGACGCAACCGGGCTGGTGGCGCTGGTGCTGTTTGCGCTGTCGATGGTGCTGACCTGGCGCATGACCAATGCGACGATCGGCAAGGGTGCTGCCGTCGGCACCGCCGTCTTTGCCGGCATGTTCGTTGCCTCGCTGCTGGTGCTGTTCGGGCTGCAGGCGCTGCTCGGCATCGACATACCTGATCCCGGCACTTAGAGCGGTTCAGCTTTTCACAGAATCGCTATCCGCTCCAACCAGTTGGTTCCACGCAATTGCGAGACCGCTACGCTTTCCTGGAATTGCTCCAGGTCCGCCGCTGCCTGGTCTGTTGATGCAGCCGTGCTGGGTATGATATTATCATACCATCTACCGAGGAGGCAAACATGTCTGCTGCCGAGAAACGTACGTTCAGCCTACCGGCCGAACAATCTGCCTTCATCGACAAGCTTGTACAATCCGGCGCATATGCAACCAGCAGTGAGGTCATCCGCGCAGGACTCCGAGCCCTGCAGGAGCGCGACGCCGCCGTCGAGCGTTGGCTGCGCGAGGAAGTCGCTCCGACTTACGATGCCTGGAAGGCAAACCCCGGCAAGGGCATTTCTCCGGAGGAGATGGCCGAACGTGCGCGCAAGCGTCGTGAGACCCGTTCGCAGAAGAAGCCGTGAAGCGTCGGGCGGTCGTCTACACGCCTGCTGCCAGCGACGATCTCGATCGTATCTACCACCTCATTGCGGAGGCCAGCAGCGCGACCACGGCAAGCAGCTATGAAGGTCGGATCCGAGCGTTCTGCGAGCGCCTCGAATACGGCTCGGAACGCGGCACCGTCCGCGATGACGTGCGGCCGGACCTTCGGGTTGTCGGATTTGAACGCCGAGTAGCCGTTGCTTTCACCGTGGAGCCCGAACGCGTGGTGATTCTACGTCTATTCTACGGCGGAGCCAGCTGGTCGGATGACATCGCCGAGGACGACCTCGGCTAATCGACCCGCCCAACGGACGTCTGGAGATAATCCACCCCGACAAGAAACAGCCCGTCGGGCGGAGCAACCTGGCCGCAAGCGGCGCGGTCGCGCGCTTCCAGCGCCGCCTTGAGATCGGCAGCGCTCCAGGAGCCGTCGCCAATACGCCTCAGCGACCCCACCATCGATCGCACCTGGTTGTGCAGGAAGGAGCGCGCCGAGGTCCGCACCTCGATGAGATCGCCGGCACGGCCGACATCGAGCCGGTCTAACGTCCTGACCGGGCTTTCGGCCTGGCACTGGGTGGAGCGGAAGGTGGTGAAGTCATGCCGACCGAGCAGCAGCTTCGCCGCCTCGTCCATGGCCTCGGCATCGAGCCGTTTCGGCACCCACCAGACCTTGCCTTTTTCCAGGGCCGAAGGCGCACGACGATTGAGGATACGGTAGAGATAGTGCCGCCCCGTTGCGGAGAAGCGTGCATCGAAGTCGTCGGCAACAACCGCTGCCTTCAGAATGGCGATGCGCGCGCCGGCCGCCTGAAGATGGGCGTTGACGGCATCGCGCACCTTGTCGCCGGGCCAGGCCTTGGCGAGATCGACATGCGCCACCTGGGCGGTGGCGTGCACGCCGGCATCGGTGCGGCCGGCGGCGCGCAACCGCAGCTCTTCGCCGCAGAACTTGGCGATCGCCTGCTCGATCGCCTGCTGCACCGAAGGCTGGTCCGCCTGGTGCTGCCAGCCTGCGAATTGGCTGCCGTCATATTCGATATCGAGACGAAAACGCGGCATGCTCGTCGGTTGGTTCGCGCTCAAAAAGTGGTCTTGCGGAGCATGATCCTCTCCGAAAACCGGTTCCCACTTTTCGCGATCATGCTCTAGGCGGCGAGCGCGGTGAAGGCCGAGGCGTAGACCAGCTTGCCGGCTTCGGGCGCGTCACCCCAGGCCAGAGCCTGCAAAGCCTCGCCCTGATACTCGCTCTCGAACTTCTCGGCGCGCCCGTGGCTGTAGCCGAAGCGGCCGTAATAGGCCGGGTCGCCCAGCACCACGGCCAGCCGCTCGCCGGCTTCCTTGAGGCGGAGATGCGCCTCGCGGATCAGCGCGCCGCCGATGCCGGTGCCATGGAAGGACGGCTCGACCGCCAGCGGCGCCAGCGCCACGGCGGCGAAGCGCTTGCCGCCATTCTGCACGAACAGCCTGGAAAACAGGATATGGCCGACGACCTGGCCGTCTTCTTCCGCCACCAGCTCGACCACGGTGTCGCCACCGGCGACCAGCGCGTCGACCAGGCCGGCCTCCGCCTGCTGGCCGAATGCATGCTCTTCGACGAGGCGGATCGCCTCGCGATCCCGCGGCGTCGCCGCGCGTATCGACATCATGCTCATGAGAGTTTCATTCCTTTTTCGATCTTGGCCCCGCGCAGGAACTCCTGCGCGGCGGCGGGCCTTCCACCCGCCCGTTGAACTTCGACCAGCCGGACCGCGCCTGACCCGCAGGCGACCGTCAGCCGGTCATCGAGAATTCCTCCCGACTCGCCGACGCCATCCGAGAGCGTCGAGCGAAGCAGTTTCAGCCGCTCTGGGCGGCCGCCAATTTCGACCTCGCACCACGCGCCCGGAAAGGGCGAGAGGCCGCGGATGTGGTTGTGGACTTCGCCGGCAGGCCGCGTCCAGTCTACGCGTGTCTCCGATTTATCGATTTTTCGGGCATAGGTCACCCCCGTAGTCGCCTGTGAGGCAAATGTCAGACAATTTATCCCCAACTGCGCGAGGGCTTCCACCATCAGCGGAGCGCCGATCGTCATCAGGCGGTCATGCAATTCACCGGCGGTGATATCGGGTCCGATGGCACATTTTTCAACCAATGCCACCGGACCGGTGTCGAGGCCTTCCTCCATGCGCATCACCATCATGCCGGTCTCCGCATCGCCGGCCATGATGGCGCGCTGGATGGGCGCAGCACCACGCCAGCGCGGCAGAAGCGAGGCGTGGCCGTTGAGGCAGCCTAGCCTGGTTGCCTCGAGAACCGCTTTCGGCAGCAGCAGGCCATAGGCGACGACTACGGCGACATCGGCCTGCAAGGCGGCGAACGCCTGCTGCTCGGCCTCGCCTTTGAGCGAAGCCGGCGTCCGCACCGCGATGCCCAGCCGTTCGGCCTCGCGCTGCACGGGCGAGGGCGTCAATTCCAGTCCGCGGCGGCCGGCGGCGCGCGGCGGCTGCGTGTAGACGGCGGCGACGTCATGGCCCGCCTCGGCGACGGCGCGCAGCGTCGGCACCGAAAACTCCGGCGTGCCCATGAAGATGACGCGAAGGGGCATGATCCCCTAGCCCACCATCTTGCCCGGCGCCTTGTCCTTGGCGAGCTTCTTGAACTTCTTCACCACCATGTCGCGCTTCAGCTTGGATATGTGGTCGATGAACAGCACGCCGTTGAGATGGTCGATCTCATGCTGCAGGCAGGTCGCCATCAGCCCTTCGGCCTGCATCTCCTGAAGCTTGCCGTCGCGGTCGAGATATTTCACCCGCACGGCGGCGGGACGCTCGACCTCGGCATAGTAGTCCGGGATCGACAGGCAGCCTTCCTCATAGACCGAGCGCTGGTCGGAGCTTTCGAGGACTTCCGGATTGATGAAAACATGCGGGGCCGGCGGCTCGCCTTCCTTGGCAAGGTCGATGACCAGCATGCGCAGCGGCTCGCCGATCTGGACCGCTGCCAGGCCGATGCCCGGCGCGTCATACATGGTCTCCAGCATGTCGTCGGCGAGTCTGCGGAGGTCGCCATCGACGCGCTCGACCGGCTTCGAAACCTGGCGCAGGAGAGGATCGGGAAGAATGATGAGCGGCTTGATCGACATGGCGTCTCACCTAAGACCTCGCTGGAAAAGCGTCAACCGGGGCTCCGGTGGACTGTTCACGTTTTGATCTGTGCCGGGCGACCGAATCGGCTATGGTGCCGCCATGAACGACACGACCTCGATCTTTTCAGAACCGGTCGCGCGGCTCGGCGCCACCACGATCACGCTGGGCCAAGCGCTGTTTGTTGGCGCGCTTCTGCTGCTGGCTCTGTTCGTGGCGCTCGTCGTGGCGCTATGGCGCGCCGCCGGGGCGCGCGCGATCGCAGCGAGCGAAGCCGCCGACCATGCGCGCGACACCGAGGCCCGGATGGCCGACATCCTGCAGGCCCAGGCCGAGATGCAGGGGCGCATGGGGGCGATCGCCGAAGTGTTCGGCGCCAGACAGGCCGAACTCACCCAGTCGCTCGGCCAGCGTCTCGATGCCATGACCGGTCGCCTCGGCCAGACCATGGCCGAACAGACCAGGTCGACGCATGAAAGCCTGGCCAGGCTGCAGGAGCGGCTGGCGGTGATCGATACCGCGCAGGGCAACATCCAGTCGCTCGCCGGCCAGGTGGTGCAGTTGCAAGCGATCCTGTCCAACAAGCAGACGCGCGGCGCCTTCGGCCAATCGCGCATGGAGGCGATCATCGCCGACGGCCTGCCGCACGGCGCCTACGAGTTTCAGGCAAGCCTCTCCAACGGCAGCCGGCCAGACTGCCTGGTGCGGATGCCCAACGGCGCACCGATGCTTGCCATCGACGCGAAGTTTCCGCTCGAAGCCTGGAACGCCATCCGTGCCGCCGAAGGCGCCGACCTGCAGAAGTCGGCGGCACAGGCCTTCCGGCGCGACATCGAGGTGCATATCCGCGATATCGCCGAGAAATACCTGATCCAGGGCGAGACGCAGGACACCGCTTTCATGTTCGTGCCTTCTGAATCGGTATTCGCCGAGATCCACGAGAATTTCGAGGCGGTCGTGCAGAAGGCGCATCGCGCCCGGGTCGTCATCGTTTCACCGTCGCTGCTGATGCTGTCGATCCAGGTCATACAGGCTATCCTCAAGGATGCCCGCATGCGCGAGCAGGCGCATCTGATCCAGGGTGAAGTGATCCGCCTGATGGAGGATGTGGGGCGCGTCGACGAGCGGGTGCGTCGCCTGCAGACGCATTTCGGTCAGGCAGCCAAGGACATAGACGACATCCTCGTCTCGACCTCGAAGGTCACCAAGCGCGGCCAGAAGATCGAGGCGCTGGAATTCGCCGAAGGCGAAACCGAGCCGGCCCGCGGCGGTCCGGCCAGGATCGAGCCAAGCGCGCGGGTGGCGGATTCCAAGACAGGCCAGTTACGGCTTAGGGTCGTGGAAGACAGCGAGTAGCTGCTCGACGCGGAGGTTGGAAAGAGCGATTCTTCCTAGGTGCATACCTTGGAGATAGGTCAGAACGCCCATCGCTTCGTCATTCTATGGCGGAGCAAGGAGCGAAGCGACGCGCGCCAACCCTAGAATCCATTCCGGCGTTGCCGCGGTGCAGAGTTCTGTGCCGCCGCGCGCTTCAAGAGACGTCACGGAATGGATGCTCGGGTCAAGCCCGAGGATGACGAAGGTGAGAAGGCTTCCGCCAATCGCCAAGGGCTTCGCTGCTACTGCTCCTCGATCGTCGTCATGCCTTCGAATTCAGGCAGCCAATGCAGCGCCGAGCGGTGCCAGACCTGTCTTCTGGGAACGAGCTCCTCGCGCTGACGCGCTGTGCCGACCCTGATGCCATAGATTTTCGGTCCGTCGCCCACCGACGTGGCATAGAGATGCGACCCGCACTCGCCGCAAAAGCCCTGCGCGCGCTTGGCCCCGCTCGAGCCGGTCTTGATGTAGACCTTCGGCGTGCCGCTGGTGATCCTGTAGTTGCTTTCCGGCGCCGGGACCGTCACGCGGAAAGCGGTGCCGGTCAGTTGCTGGCAATCCGTGCAGTGGCAGATCGAGGTCTTTTCCGGATCGACCTCCGCCTCATAGGTGATGGCGCCGCAATGGCATCCGCCGTCGATCTTCATCAGCCTTCCTCCTCAAGAGTTTGTCCTAAGCCTAGTCCTCGCCGGCCGCCTCGGCGATGGCCCTGCGCCGCAGCTCCCATGTGCCAGTCGCCTGCGGCTTGACGAACAGTCTGGTGATCTGCGGCATCTCTTCTTTCAGCCGCGCCTCCAGCCGCTCGACGCAAGCTTCGATATCGGGAGCGGTGAGGTGATCCTCGAACTCGATGCTCAAGCCGGCGACGATCTCCTCCGGGCCGATATGGACGCTCAATATACCGTTCGCCTGCTGCACGGCCGGGTCCTGGCCGGCAATCGCCAGCACCTTCCTCTGCACCTCCGGTGAAGCGGGCTCGCCAAGCAGCAGGCCCTTGCTCTCGCGCGCCAGGAAGATGGCGGTCGCGCCGAGGATGATCGCGATGCCGATCGAGCCGAGCCCGTCGAGCTCGGGGATTTCCAGGAGTTCGGCTGACAGGATGCCGGCAAATGCGACCATCAGTCCGAGCAGCGCCGCACTGTCCTCGAACAGCACGGTATAGACGCTCGGATCCTTGCTGCGGCGCACCGCCTCGAGCCAGCCCTGCCGGCCCTTTTGGCGACGGAACTCCTTCAGCGCCACCAGCCAGGAACTGCCTTCGAACAGGAAGGACAAGGCGAGCACGACATAGTTGACCTTGGCGTTGACGACCGGTTCGGGCGTCATGATGTGGATGATGCCCTCATAGAAGGAAACGCCGGCGCCGAGCGCGAAAACCAGAAGCGCGACGATGAAGCTCCAGAAATAGAGCTCGCGTCCATGTCCGAGCGGATGCGTGTGGTCGGCGGGGCGCGCGGCGCGATGCATGCCATAGAGAAGCAGTGCGCCATTGCCTGTGTCGACCAGCGAGTGAACGCCTTCCGACAGCATGGCGGACGAGCCGGTGAAGAGGGCCGCGGCGAACTTGGTCAACGCGATCGCAAGGTTGCCGGCGAGCGCGGCATAGATCACCCTTTTCGAACCGGCATGCCCTGCCATTCGCGTTCCTGACCTGTCTGACGCCGACGAGCTTAGCGGCGCGGCGACCTAAGCTCCACAGACAATGCGCCAGCGGTCCCGAGGTTCACGGCGGGGTTAGCGCTATAGTTCAGTCGCTGCTTTCCGAGTCCGCGCCGTGCCGAGCAAACTGATCGAAATCGCCGAAACCGGCTCCGACCATGCGCAGCCACTTGCGGTCGGGCGCTTCTCTTGTTTCACTTGGCTGCCCACAAGCGGAGGAGCGAATCATGGCTAAAGGTGCGATGAAGGCGGGCAAGGAACCCCGCAAGCCGAAGAAGGACGCGAAGAAGCCTGCCGCGGCCCCGGCCCTCAAGGCGCCGCCCGTCAAGGCGATCAGGATCAAGGAAAAATAGCCTCTCACGATCCTTCTCGACTCAATTTGCAGCCGGCAGCATGGACAGTGCTGCCGGTGCTTTGTTGATCGGGGAACTGGGCAGCGACGCGCTCTAGACCTTTGTTTTATGCATGTCGTTTTCGCAAGACCGCTGCACAGTTTTGCGTGACATGCAGTATTTCAGCGCAGCGAGGACGACCTCGCTTTTCATGAAACTTGGCCGGGACGACCCGCCACTTCCCGCATTCGCAACACGCGATGCCGGATCGATGGGGTGACTGTGATGTCCTGGATTTTTCTGTTCTTCGCCGGTCTGTTCGAGATCGGCTGGGCGGTCGGCCTCAAATACACGGACGGCTTCTCGAGGCTGATGCCGACCGTGCTGACAATTGCCTCGATGATCATCAGTCTCGGCTTGCTCGGCCTGGCGCTGAAGACGCTGCCGGTCGGTACGGCCTACGCGGTCTGGACCGGGATCGGCACCGTCGGCACGGCCTTGCTCGGCATCTGGCTCCTCGGCGAGCCGGCGACCGTGGTGCGACTTGCCTGCATCGGCCTGATCGTCTGCGGCATCGTCGGGCTGAAGCTGGTCGCCTGACACGCCCGAGCAAAGACACCAGGACAAACGCCTTCAGGGCCGCCACTGGCGACCCTGAGCCATCTTGGAACGAAACCGCTGTTAGCGGGCGGAGAAGCCTGGCGGCGTCCGGCCGACGCGCGCCTTGCGGGCAGCGTAGCGCGCATCGCGCTTGGCCTTACGCTCGGCCTCGTCGGCGAGCAAGCGCGCGATGCGCTCGTTCTCCTCGGCTTCGCGGATCTTGGCCTCGGCTGCCGCCACTTCTTCGGCGGCTATGCGAGCCGCTTCAGCCGCTGCCTCGCGCTCGGCCCTCTCGGCCGCTTCGCGCGCCAGCTTTTCCTGCTTCAGCCTGGCCTTCTCGGCCTCGCGGATAGCGCGGGCCTCGAGAATTGCCTTGCGCTCGGCCTGACGCGCCAGCACCGCTGGGTCGTCGGCGGCCGGCCTTGCCTTGAAGCGCTCAAGGAGCGCCTTCTTTGCCTCGTTCGCGGCGTTGCGCCGCTCGAAAATGTCTTTTTCCCTGTAGATAGCCAAGTCCACTTCCTTGCAGTCAATTCGCGACGCTTACATACGCGCGAAAGTCATGAGTTCAAGCGCCAAATCGGTATGCCAGCCATGAAATTCTGAGCTGTTGCCGGCGGGATACGTCCTGGTTCGCGCGATGCACTGTTCACGAATCGCGCCACTGGCGGGCGGCACCGCCGATCGCTACCTCTAGCGCCGAGAGACAACGCGCAAACAGCGCACCAGGATGCATGAAAATGGAACTCGGCCTCTACACTTTCGCGGATGTCAGCCCGGAACCGGGTCCCGGCGCCATCGGCCCGCATGAACGGCTGCGCAACCTGATCGAGGAAATCGAGCTGGCCGACCAGGTCGGCCTCGACGTGTTCGGCCTCGGCGAGCATCATCGTCCCGACTACGCGGCCTCGGCGCCCGCCGTGGCACTGGCCGCTGCGGCGGAGCGCACGAAGCGCATCAAGCTGACCAGCGCGGTCACCGTGCTCTCATCCGACGATCCAGTGCGCGTCTTCCAGCAGTTTGCCACACTCGATCTCTTGTCCGGCGGCCGCGCCGAGATCATGGCCGGCCGCGGCTCTTTCATCGAGTCCTTTCCGCTGTTCGGCTACAAGCTCGAGGACTATGACGAGCTGTTCGCCGAAAAGCTCGACCTGCTGCTCGCCATCCGCGACAGCGTGAAGGTCACCTGGTCCGGCAAACTGCGGGCGCCGATCAACGGTCGCGGCGTCTATCCACGACCGCACCAGGAGAAGCTGCCGATCTGGATCGCGATTGGCGGCACGCCGCAGTCCGCCGCCCGCGCGGGCGCGCTCGGCCTGCCGCTGGCGCTCGCCATCATCGGCGGCGAGCCGGCGCGCTTCGCGCCGCTGTTTCAGATTTATCGCGAAGCGGCAAGGCGGGCCGGCAACGACCCGGGCTCGCTTGCCACCAGCCTCAACGTGCACGGCTTCATCGCCGAGTCGACCGAGAAGGCGGCCGACGATTTCTACGCGCCGCAGGCCGAGGTGATGAACCGGATCGGCCGCGAGCGCGGCTGGGGGCCGACCTCGCGGGCGCATTTCGACCAGTCGCGCGGACCGAACGGCGCGCTGTTCGTCGGCAGTCCCGAGCAGGTCGCGGAAAAGATCGTCGCGCAGCACAAGATCTTCGGCAACGACCGCTTCCTGGTGCAGATGGCGATCGGCACCATGCCGCATGCCAAGATCATGAAGGCGATCGAGCTCTACGGCACCAAGGTGGCGCCGATCGTGCGCAAGGAGACGGCAAAGCCCGTCCCGGCTGTGGCGGCGCAGTAGCCTGGCCGACATTCTGAGGGCGACGGACCCGATGCTTCCGTCGCCCTCGGCTAACGGAACTTTTGGCGCGTCAGGGGCGTTTCCGCCCATGCCGCCCATTGCGGCGCCTGAGGGGAAAGGATGAAAGCCGAGTCGACCACCTCGGGCGCAGGCATGGCCGAAACCCCTGATCCGCCCAAGGTCGGGCCGGAAGTGCGGCTTATGCGTTCGCTGCTGATCGGCATTTTCCTGCTGATGAGCGTCTATGCGCTTTATTTCGGGCGCGACTTCTTCATGCCGGTCATCCTGGCTTTCCTGCTGGCGCTGACGCTGACGCCGATCGTGCGCTTTCTGCGCAAGCACGGCATACCCGATGTGGTCTCGGCGACACTGCTGGTGCTGCTCTCGGTCTTCCTGATCGCGTCGGCCGGCTACCTGCTCAGCGGTCCGGTCATCGAGCTCATCAACAACTCCTCCTCGATCGGCATGCAGCTGACCGAGCGGCTGGCACAGCTCAAACGGCCGCTCGAAAAGATCATGGAAATTTCTCACCAGCTGGGCGGGCTCACCGAGACGTCCCAGGAACCCGGCGTGCAGAAGGTCTCGGTGGCGCCCTCCGGCATCCTGTCCACTGCCGCGGGCAATGTGCTGTCGGCCGGCACCAGCATCACCATCGTCTTCGTGCTGTCGCTGTTCCTGCTCGCCTCCGGCACGCTCTTCTACGAGAAGATCATCCAGTCCTTCGCCAGCCTCAGCCAGAAGAAGCGGGCGCTGCGCGTGGTCTACGACGTGGAGCGCGAAATCTCGCATTACCTGCTCACGGTGGCCGTCATCAATGTGGGGCTGGGCACGGTGATCGGAATGGGCCTTTGGGGGCTCGGCATGCCCAACCCACAGGTGTGGGGCGCGGCGGCGACGCTCCTCAACTTCCTGCCTTATGTCGGGGCGCTGATCACCCTTCTGCTGGTAACGATAATCGCGCTGATCAGCTTCGACAGCATTTCCTACGCGCTGCTGGCGCCGAGCTTCGTCTTGCTCTGCGATCTGGTCGAGGGCCAGTTCGTGACGCCGATAATGGTGGGACGCAGGCTCGAGATCAATGCGGTCGCAGTCTTCATCGCCATCGCTTTCTGGTCGTGGCTGTGGGGCTTCATCGGCGCGTTGATGGCGGTGCCGCTGCTGGTGGTGGTGAAGGTGTTCTGCGACCATTTCGAAGGCTTGAGCCACGTCGGCAACTTCCTGGCCGCGCAGCAGACCATCGTCGTCGACGACGAGGCGGACGAGAACAACCACAAGCCTGCTGCCTGAAGACGCGTCGGGAAAACCGAAAGACAGCGGCTTAGGTCGCTGGCAATGGCATGTCCTCAAGGACCGCTGCGCATTGGGGGACAAGCGTTGTATCTGGCCCAATCCTTGGTCCGCTCCCCTTGTTTGCGGCGGCCAGGGCGAGTGCCTATATCGGGCCGGTCAAAGCCCGGACCTTCATGACCGCGGTCCCCTTCGACATCGATCCACAATCGCCCCGCATCGGCGATCGCGGAGCGACCGATGCTCCGCAGCAAAAAACATCGTGGAGAGGTAAGACATGACGGCCCTTTCGGTTCTCGACCTGTCGCCGATCACCCATGGCGGCAACGCCTCGCAGTCGCTCGCCAATTCGCTCGACCTCGCCCGCCATGCCGAACGGCTCGGCTACAGGCGCTACTGGCTTGCCGAGCACCACAACATGCCGGGTATCGCGAGTGCCGCGACTTCCGTGGTGATCGCGCATGTCGCCGGCGGCACCAAGTCGATCCGCGTCGGCGCCGGCGGCATCATGCTGCCCAACCACGCGCCGCTGGTCATCGCCGAGCAGTTCGGCACCTTGGCCGCGCTCCACCCCGGCCGCATAGACCTCGGTCTCGGCCGCGCCCCCGGCACCGACATGGCGACGGCGCGCGCGCTGCGCCGCAACCTGGAGGCCAGCGATAATTTCCCGCAGGACGTCGTCGAGCTGATGGGCTACTTCCAGCCGGCCGAGGAGGGCCAACGCATTCGTGCAGTGCCCGGCGAAGGCCAGGAGGTGCCGGTCTGGATCCTCGGCTCCAGCCTCTACGGCGCACAGCTCGCTGCGCTGCTCGGACTGCCTTACGCGTTCGCTTCGCATTTCGCGCCGGCCGAGCTGGAGCACGCGCTGGAGGTCTATCGCACCGGCTTCCAACCCTCGGCGCAGCTCGACAAGCCCTATGTCATGCTCGGCCTCAACGTCTTTGCCGCGCCCACCGACGCGGAGGCGCGGCTCTTGTTCACCTCGCTGCAGCAGGCTTTCGTCAATTTGCGCAGCGGCCGCCCCGGCAAGTTGCCGCCGCCGGTCGAGAACTATGAGCGCGACCTCGATCCGGTCGCCAAGATCATGCTTGGCCAAGCGCTGTCCTGCGCCGTCGTCGGTTCGCCGGAAACGGTGCGCCAGGGCATCGCGGCCTTCGTCCGCCGCACCGGCGCCGACGAGCTGATGGTGACGGCCCAGATCCATGACCATGCGGCGCGCGTGCGCTCGTTCGAGATTCTCGCGGACGTCCATGGATCGATCTCACGGGCGGCGTGACCCCAAGCGGCTTTGCCGGCTTTTGTCTGCGAAGGGCAGCCGTCTTCCCCAAGCGCGAGCCGTTCCGTGACCGATGATCTCGACCAGCGCATGCAGTTCGCCATCACGCTGGTGATCGCAGGCGGGAGTCATGTCTCTGCGAAGCTGCAGGCGCTGTGTCCGCAAGCCTTCGACGCCTGATCCCGGCGACTGCGACGATTTTGCCCGCGCCGGATTTGGCGCGCGCGGCCGCATCGGGCGATCAAATCGGCTGCGATATGCTTGATTCAAGTCGTTTTGGGGCGGCGGAACGGGATCGCCAACTGCTTGCGCAGGATGCTTGCGCGCCGTGCAGCCTGTTCTTATATACGCGCCAAGCCGTCCGGCCCTGGCAGACCGGGACGGGACGGCATTCTTGTGAACAGGGGCTTTCGTCGGAACGCCTTTCAGGGTCCTGAGAGCCTGCTTAGAGGAGAGACTAGAGCAATGGCAAAAGTTATCGGTATCGATCTCGGCACCACCAACTCCTGCATCGCCATTATGGACGGCAAGGAGCCCAAGGTGATCGAGAATGCGGAAGGTGCGCGCACGACGCCTTCCATCGTCGCCATCTCGAGCGACGGCGAACGTCTCGTCGGCCAGCCGGCCAAGCGCCAGGCGGTCACCAATCCGGAAAACACCATCTTCGCGGTCAAGCGCCTCATCGGCCGCCGCTATGACGATCCGGTGACGGAGAAGGACAAGAAGCTTGTCCCCTACAAGATCGTCAAGGGAGACAATGGCGACGCTTGGGTCGAGGCCAGCGGCAAGAAGCAATCGCCCAGCCAGATCTCGGCGATGATCCTGCAGAAGATGAAGGAAACGGCGGAAGCCTATCTCGGCGAGAAGGTCGAGAAGGCGGTCATCACCGTTCCGGCGTATTTCAACGACGCCCAGCGCCAGGCGACCAAGGACGCCGGTAAGATCGCCGGGCTCGAGGTGCTGCGCATCATCAACGAGCCGACCGCTGCCGCGCTCGCCTACGGCCTGGAAAAGAAGGACGGCAAGACCATCGCCGTCTATGACCTTGGCGGCGGCACTTTCGACATTTCGGTGCTCGAAATCGGCGACGGCGTCTTCGAGGTGAAGTCGACCAATGGCGACACCTTCCTCGGCGGCGAGGATTTCGACATGCGCCTGGTCGAGTATCTGGCGGCCGAGTTCAAGAAGGAACAGGGCATCGACCTGAAGGCCGACAAGCTCGCCCTGCAGCGCCTGAAGGAAGCGGCCGAGAAGGCCAAGATCGAGCTGTCGTCGACGACGCAGACCGAGATCAACCTGCCCTTCATCACCGCCGACGCCAGCGGGCCCAAGCACCTGACGATGAAACTCACCCGGGCGAAATTCGAAAGCCTGGTCGAGGATCTCGTGCAGCGCACGATCGATCCCTGCAAGGCAGCGCTCAAGGACGCCGGCCTGAAGGCGGGCGAGATCGACGAGGTGGTGCTGGTCGGCGGCATGACCCGCATGCCCAAGATCCAGGAGATCGTGAAGCAGTTCTTCGGCAAGGAGCCGCACAAGGGCGTCAATCCGGATGAGGTCGTCGCGCTCGGCGCCGCGATCCAGGCCGGCGTGCTGCAGGGCGACGTCAAGGACGTGCTGCTGCTCGACGTGACGCCGCTGTCGCTCGGCATCGAGACGCTGGGCGGCGTGTTCACCCGGCTGATCGAGCGCAACACGACGATCCCGACCAAGAAGAGCCAGGTGTTCTCGACGGCCGAGGATTCGCAGTCTGCGGTGACCATCCGCGTCTTCCAGGGTGAGCGCGAGATGGCGGCCGACAACAAGCTGCTCGGCCAGTTCGACCTGGTCGGCATCCCGCCGGCCCCGCGCGGCGTGCCGCAGATCGAAGTCACCTTCGACATCGATGCCAACGGCATCGTCAACGTCTCGGCCAAGGACAAGGGCACCGGCAAGGAGCACCAGATCCGCATCCAGGCCTCGGGCGGTCTGTCCGACGCCGACATCGAGAAGATGGTGAAGGACGCCGAGGCCAATGCCGAAGCCGACAAGAAGCGCCGTGCCCTGGTCGAGGCCCGCAACCAGGCCGAAGCGCTGGTGCATTCGTCGGAGAAGTCGCTGAAGGAGTATGGCGACAAGGTCTCGGAGGCTGACCGCACCGCCATCGCCGACGCCATCTCGGCGCTGAAGGCTGCTGCCGAAGGCGACGACGTCGCCGCCATCGAGGCCAAGTCGCAGGCGCTCGCCGAAGCGTCGATGAAGCTTGGCCAGGCCATGTACGAGGCCTCGCAGAAGGAAGCGGCGGAAGCCGACGCGAAGGCGGACGCCGCCAAGGACTCGGACGTGGTCGACGCCGACTTCGAGGAAATCGACGAAGACGACGACAAGAAGAAGTCGGCCTGAGCCGGCTGACGGCAGATAGTTGCGAAGAGCCCGGCGCAAAGCCGGGCTTTTTTGCAACCCCGAGCTAAAAAGTGACGGAAAAACACTGCAGGAGCCCGGCTCGGCACTAGCATCCGGGCATCATCGCTCCTAAATCGAACAACGTGCCGGCAAACGTCGCAACAATGCTTGAAGACATTGAGCATCCGGACAGCGGGAAAAGATGAAAGCTGATTTCTACGAAACGCTGGGCGTGCAGAAGGGCGCCGATGACAAGGAGCTCAAGAGCGCTTTCCGCAAGCTCGCCATGCAGTTCCATCCCGACCGCAACCCAGGCGACCATGCCTGCGAGCACAAGTTCAAGGAAATCAACGAAGCCTACGAGACGCTGAAGGATCCACAGAAGCGCGCGGCCTATGACCGTTTCGGCCACGCCGCCTTCGAGCAGGGCGGCATGAACGGCGCTGCGCACGGCTTCGGCGCCGGCGGCTTCGCCGACATTTTCGAGGACATATTCGGCGACATGATGGGCGGCCGCCAGCGCCGCTCCTCAGGCGGCCGGGAGCGCGGCGCCGATCTACGCTACAATATGGAGATCTCGCTCGAAGAAGCGTTCTCCGGCAAGACGGCGCAGATCCGGGTTCCGGCCTCGATCTCCTGCGCGGAATGTTCGGGCAGCGGCGCCAAGCCGGGCACCCAGCCCGCCACCTGCGCCATGTGCCATGGCCACGGCAAGGTGCGCGCCACGCAAGGCTTCTTCTCGATCGAGCGGACCTGCCCGCAATGCCAGGGCCGCGGCCAGACGATCAAGGACCCCTGCCCGAAATGCGCCGGCCAGGGCCGCGTCACCGAGGAGCGTTCGCTGTCGGTCAACATTCCGGCCGGCATCGAGGACGGCACCCGCATCCGCCTTGCCAATGAGGGCGAAGCCGGCCTGCGCGGCGGACCGTCGGGCGACCTCTATATCTTCCTGGCGGTGAAACCGCACGAATTCTTCCAGCGCGACGGCGCGGATCTCTACTGCAAGGTGCCGATCTCGATGACGACGGCTGCGCTTGGCGGCTCGTTCGAGGTGACGACGCTCGACGGCACGCAGACCAAGGTGAAAGTGCCGGAAGGCACCCAGAACGGCCGCCAGTTCCGGCTCAAGGGCAAGGGGATGCCGGTGCTGCGCCAGCCCAATGTCGGCGATCTCTACATCCAGACGGCGGTCGAGACGCCGCAGAATCTGTCGCGGCGCCAGCGCGAGCTGCTGGAAGAGTTCGAGCAGCTGTCCTCGAAGGACAACTCGCCGCAGTCGAGCGGCTTTTTCGCCCGCATGAAGGACTTTTTCGAGTCTTTCGGCGAGAGCTGAGATTTTCCTGACGCAAGTCGTTGCCCCAAAACCGCTTCGCACTTTTGGGCGACTTGCGTTACCGCCCCCGCACCAAGCGTCATCAACACCTTATGCCAGATTGACGCCTTGCCTTGTTCCACCTAGCTGTTAAGTAGCGGGGCGGGGGGAGCGTTGAGGAGAGCTCGCATGGCACGTGGTCCCGGGTTGCGCAAAGCGCTTGCGGAAAAGTTCGATGACGAGCTGAAGTTCTTCAAGGGCTGGATCGACAAGCCCAAGGCGGTCGGCTCCATCGTCCCTACCAGTTCGGTCACCGCACGCAAGATGGCCTCGGTCGTCAACCCGAAGTCGGGCCTGCCGGTGCTCGAGGTCGGGCCCGGCACCGGCGTCATCACCCGCGCCATTCTCGCCCAAGGCGTGAAGCCGGAAAATCTCTACGCGGTCGAGTATTCCACCGACTTCGTGCGTCACCTGCGCCGGCTCTATCCGGGCGTCAACGTCATCGAGGGCGACGCCTTCAATCTGAATGCCACGCTCGGCGACAAGCGTGACATGGTGTTCGATTCGGTCGTCTCGGGCGTGCCGCTGCTCAATTTCCCGGTTGCCCAGCGCATCGCCTATATCGAAAGCCTGCTCGACCGCATTCCCGCCGGCCGGCCGATCGTCCAGCTGACCTACGGGCCGATGTCGCCGATCCCGCCCGGCCGCGGCGACTACACCGTCAAGCATTTCGATTTCATCATTCGCAACATTCCGCCGACGCAGCTGTGGATCTACCGGCGCAATGCGCATTAGATGAGAAGGGATTAGGGGAATAGGGAAAATCGAGGCAACTCCCTTACTCCCTTACTCCCTTACTCCCTTACTGCCCTACTCCCTTACTCCCTTAACCCCTGTCCCCTCATCCAGCCGTTGATTTGAATGGCCCCTGGCTGTACCTGTCCGGGAACAAGGTGGCCAATGGCAGTAATCCCGAAAATCCTCGTCTTCGCCGGCTCGGTGCGCACGGGCGCGTTCAGCGGCCGGACGGCCGACGTGGCGCAGAAGGAACTCGCCTTGCAGGGCGCCGAAGTGACGCGCATATCGCTGGGCGACTATCCGTTGCCGATCATGGACGAGGACCTGGAAAAGGAAAAAGGCGTCCCGGAAAACGCTGTCCGGCTCGGCCGGCTGATCGGCACCCATGACGGGCTTCTGATCGCGACGCCCGAATATAATGGCTCGATCCCGCCGCTGCTGAAGAACGCGATCGATTGGGTAAGCCGCATACGCAGGGAAGGCAGCCGTCCGTTCAGGCCGCTCTCCGCCAAGCCCGTCGGCCTCTGCTCGTCCTCCGAGGGCAAGTTTGCCGGCATACGCTGCATCAATCATCTGCGCGCCGTGCTGGTGCGCTGCCAGATGGAAGTGATTACGCCGGAATGTTCGGTGTCGAACGCCGGCGAGGCCTTCGACCAGGATGGGCAGTTCCGGGACGAACGACTACACCAATCGATGGAGCGCCTATGCCGGACACTGATCGAAACCTCGCGCATGCTGTCCATCCGGATCGAGGCGTGATGCACTCCGTGCAGGCCGAAGGGATGCGCGACAGGCTGATCGTCGGCCTCGACCTGCCGACGCTCAAGGACGCCGAGAGGGCAGTGCGCGAGCTGGAAGGCTCCGTCTCCTTCTATAAGATCGGCTACCAGCTCGCCTTCGCCGGCGGGCTCGACTTCGCGCGCGAACTCGCCAGCGGCGGCACCAAGATCTTCCTCGACATGAAGCTGCTCGATATCGACAATACGGTGGCCAAAGGTGTCGAGAACATCGTGAGGATGGGCATGTCGATGCTGACGCTGCATGCCTATCCCAAGACCATGAAGGCGGCGGTCGAGGCAGCCAAGGGCAGCGATCTCTGCCTGCTGGGGGTCACCGTGCTGACCTCGATGGACGAGCAGGACGTGATCGACGCCGGCTATGAATACGACCCGCACACGCTGGTGCTGAGGCGCGCCGAACAGGCGCTGCATGCCGGCATGGGCGGCATCGTCTGCTCGGCCGAGGAGGCGGAAGCGGTGCGCCGGATCGTCGGCCCCGACATGGCTGTGGTGACCCCCGGCATCCGTCCGGCAGGCAGCGATCATGGCGACCAGAAACGCGTGGTGACGCCGGCGCAGGCTATTCGCAACGGTTCCAGCCACCTCGTCGTCGGCCGGCCGATCGTCGCCGCGCCGGACCGGCGCGCGGCGGCCGAGGCGATCCTGGCCGAGATGCAATCCGCCTGACGTTTCAAACCGGAGGAAGACAGATGCCAAAGGGATACTGGATCGCACGCGTCGATGTGCGCGACGCCGAGGGCTACAAGGACTATGTCGCCGCGGCCAAGCCCGCCTTCGAGCGCTTCGGTGGAAAATTCCTGGCGCGCGGCGGCGAGCACGAAAAGGCCGAAGGTCCCGGGCGTGGCCGCAACGTCATCATCGAATTCGAGTCGCTGGCGGCGGCGCGCGATTGCTACCACTCGCCCGAATATCAGCGTGCCGTCGCCATCCGCCAGAAGGTGGCCGACGGCGAGATCGTGCTGGTCGAGGGGGTTTAGGTCGTCGAAGTAAGGGGATCGGCTGCGTTGGCACGTTGGAGATTAGCCGACACGCCCATCTTGTCGTCATCCACGGGCGGAGCAAGGAGCGACGCGACGCGCGCAGACCCGAGGATCCATGCCGTAACTTCAACGCGCCGCTACGGTCCAGAATTCTGCCCCCGCTGCACTCCACGGACCGGGTAACGGCATGGATTTCAGGGTCTGCGCGCGTCGCTTCGCTCCTTGCTCCGCCCTGGAATGACGAAGTTTTTGGACGTGCTTGCAACCCTGGCGGCCTGCCCGCTATCACCTGGAGCGCCGTGAAGTCGGCCATGGTCTGGAAGGGCCGCCCGATTCGACGAAAGCAATGCTGGAGCGGGCAAGCTCGAATGGCACAGATATGTGCATTCGCGAAGGATGCGGGTTCTTGCGACTTTATTCAACAGTCACAGAACTACAGCTCTCCGCATGGTTCTTCACTTCCTAACCAAGCCCGCCAGAAGCCCACCGGCCGGAGCGGTATCAGGCGATCAGCACGCGCGGCTCGAAGCGGCCCCTGACTGGCACATCCAGAACGAAGGTCATACCGGCTTGCGGGTCGAGCTGGCGTTGCTTGTCGTCCTTGCCCTTCCAGGCCGACGTCACCGCCAGGCGGTCGGCCTTCGCGCCGACGAAGGCGGGACAGGACGGCTGCGTCACTGGCATCGCGACCTCGCGCAGCAGCGTGCCGTCGGGCGAATAGGCCTTGACCGCCTTGCCGCCCCAGACGGCATTCCACAGCACACCGTCGCGGTCGACGACGGAGCCATCGACATAGCCCTTGTACGAGCGATGATCGACAAACACCTTTGCCTCGCCTGTCGGCAGGCCGGTCGCCGCATCGCAGGCGACGCGCATCAGCAGCCCGGTCGCGGTGTCGGTGTAATAGGCGATGGTTCCGTCCTGCGAGAAGCAGATGGAATTGGAGACGGTGATTCCCGAAAACAGGCGCCGCAGCTCGCCTTTGAAGAACCAGTAGATCGAACCGGCACCCTTCTCCTCGTCCTTGCCCATCGTGCCGGTCCAGAAGGCACCGCAAGGGTGGACGCGGGAATCGTTGGAACGGGTGAGCGGGTTGTCGGCCTCGATCGGTGTGTGCAACGTCAACCTGCCGGTCTCGACGTCCCGGACATGGAGGCCCGTCTCGGTGGCGATCAGCTGGCGGGCGTCATCGATGATGGCGATGGCGCTGGCCATCAGGCCGAGATCGTGGACCTTCAGGGTGCCGCTGAGCGGCTTTTCCAGCAGTTTGCCGTTGACGATGTCGAACCAGAACAGCGTGTCGGTGACCGGATCGTAGCTCGGGCCTTCGCCCAGCTGGCAGATGTGGTCGCTCAAGACCGAAACGCTGTCCATCATGCCGCTCCGAAGGCTTCGTCCCAGGCGGCGACCGCGGCGCGGGCGCGCTCAACCACCTCTTCGGCGGTGGCGCCCGGCTTGTAGAGGCTCGACCCGAGGCCGAAGACGCTGACGCCAGCCGTCTTGTAGCCGGCAAAATCCTTGTCGGAAACGCCGCCGACAGCGCCGATCACGGTGGCGGCCGGCAGCACGGCGCGCATCGCCGAAATGCCGACGGCGCCGAGCACGCTTGCCGGGAAGAATTTCAGCGCCGAGGCGCCGAGCCTGATGGCAAGGAACGCCTCGGTGGGCGTGAACACGCCGGGCATCGTCACCATGCCATGGTGCATCGCGCGGCCCATGACTTCGGCATCGATGTTGGGGCTGACCAGCAGCCGGCCGCCGGCCTCGTGCAGGGCGTCGACATCGGCCGCAGTCAGCACCGTGCCGGCGCCGACCAGCGCGGTTTCGGGAAGCGCCGCGGCGATACTGGCGATGGAGGTGAACGGCTCGGGCGAATTGAGCGGCACCTCGATCGCCTCGATGCCGGCGTCGAAAACCGCCCGGCCGATCGCCACCGCTTCGGTCGGCTTCAGCCCGCGCAGGATGGCGACAAGGCCGCGCCGGAGTTTTGGAAAGGGTGCGGTCTCAGTCACGCTGCGCCTCCGATCATGCCGTTCTCGCACGCTGCCTCGATGAGGCCAGCGCGCACCGCTTCGTCCGCATCGACCGTCCTGAAGGGCAAGCCGGCCAGGTCCAAGACTGCGCCGTAAAGGTTGGCGAGCGCGCCGGAGGCGATCAACACCACCGGCGTTTCGCTGAAGCCATAGCGGCGCGTGGCCGAGGCGATCTCGCCGCCGATCAGCAGTCCGGACAGGCAGGCTGCGGCATCCTCGGATTTCAAATCCTGTAGCAGTCCCGCGGCGCGGATCGCGAACAGCTTCGAAATGACGTCGCCGCCCTCGCCCAGCGCCTGCTCGCACCATTGGCGGAAGAAAGGATTGTCCGCCGCCACCGGGGCCGGATGCTCGCCTAGCGAATGTTTCAGGATCGAATGCGCGGACAGCACCGAAAACAGCTCGCCCGTCGGCCAGGTGCCGAAGCCGGCGACCGCGCCGTCCTCGACCACGACCCATTTCGAATGCGTCCCGGGCATGCAGACAAGGTGGCGGCCATTTGCCGGCAGGCCGGCGCCGGCAAGCTGGGTCTCCTCGCCGCGCATGACATCCGGCGCGTCGGCCAGGCGCTGCGCCAGCCCCGGCACGATGCGGACATCGCGGCGCTCGCTCTCGATGCGGGCGGCGCCGCGCAAAATGGCGCCGATCGGCGCCGGCACGCCGACATAGGGCGCCTCGAGCCAGCCCTGGCGCGAACCCGCCATGCCGCAGATGATCACCGGCAGCGCCTGGGGAGCGCCCATGGCGGCAAGATGTCCCTCCAGCACCTTCGCAAAACCTTTTTCGCGCGCGGTGATCAGCCCGTCATCGCTTCGCCGCTCGGCAAGCACCTTGCCGGAAGCATCGAGCAGCCAGGCCCTGAGCCTTGTCGTGCCCCAGTCGAGCGCGGCGATCGCCGGGGCGCCGCTCAAAGGAAGCCTCCGTCGACGATCAGCATCTGCGCCGTCAGCATGCGCGAGGCGTCGGACGCCAGGAACAAAACCGTGCCGACGACGTCGTCGGGTTGCATGACCTCCTTGATGCACTGCTTGGCGACATGGGCGGCGAGCGAGCCTTCGGTGACCCAGAGCTTCTGCTGCCGCTCGGTGATCACCCAGCCCGGCGCGATCGCGTTGACGCGGATGCGGTCGGCGCCAAGCTTGCCGGCAAGGCCCTTGGTGAGGCCGAGTATGCCGGCCTTGGCAGCGGTATAGGCCGGCATGTCGGGGTGGTTGATGAGATAGGAGGTCGAGGTGAAGTTGATGATCGAGCCGCCCCCGGCGCGCTTCATGCCGGGCGCCACAGCCTGCGCGGTGAAGAAGTGCGGCCGCAGGTTGATGGCCAGATTATTATCCCAGAACTCGACGGTGACGTCTTCCACCGCATGCCGGTCGTCGAGCGCCGCGTTGTTGACGAGCACGGTGACGTCGCCATGCGCTTCAGCCGCCTTCGCCGCCGAAACGCGCAGGGCCTCGACGTCGCGCAGGTCGGTCTTGAGATAGAGCGGCCGCCGGCCAAGCTCCTTTTCCAGGCGGTCGGCAAGCGCCCTGCTGGGCTTGTCGGCGATGTCGAGAAAGGCGACCCTGGCGCCCTGCCGCATGAAGCCTTCCGTCAGCGCGGCGCCGATGCCGGAGCCGCCGCCGGTGATCAGCACCGAGGCGCCGTCGAGGTCGGCGAAACGCGCCGATGGCATCATGATCTCTTTCTCCCTTTGGCCGGCGCGCATCCTAGCCAGAGACGTCGTCCGGGCAAGGGAGAAACGTCAGATTTTCGCGCTTATGTCTGACAAAAGCACATGGAGACGTCCGCAGCCGGCGGACCGGGCCCGGCGGAGGACGGATAGGCCGGTCAGATCGCCTTGGCGTGCAGCGCGCCGCGATAGGAATCGCGCAGGTAGCCGAGCGTGGCGTCGGCGTCGACCGGCTTGCCGAACAGATAGCCCTGGCCGCCGGCGCAGCCGAACTGGACGAGGCGGTCGGCCTGCGCCTCTTCCTCGATGCCTTCGGCGACGACGTCCATGCCGAGCCCTTCGCACATGGCAAGAATGGCGCGGATGATATGCTCCGACGGCCGGTCGTCGAGAATGGAGGCGACGAAGGCGCGATCGATCTTGAGCTTGTCGAAATGGAACTCGCGCAGGCGTCCAAGCGAGGACTGGCCGGTGCCGAAATCGTCGAGCGAGACACGGATGCCGACACGGCGCAGATCGGCGACGATCTTTTCGGCCGAAGCCGGATCGTTCATCAGGCCGGTCTCGGTGATCTCGATCTCCAGCCGGCGCGGATCGAAGCCGGTGCGGTCGAGGATCGCCAGGATGTGCAGGCCGGTGTTCTGGTCGACGAGCTGCGAGGGCGACAGATTGAAGGACAGGAACAGATCCTTCGGCCAGCTGCGAGCCGCTTCGGTCGCCTTGCGCAGCACGAGCTGCGAGAGCGGGCCGATGATGCCGCGCTCCTCGGCGATCGGGATGAAGACGCTTGGCGGCACCATGCCGAGGTCGCGATCGGTCCAGCGCGCCAGGGTCTCGAAACCGATGGTGCGGCGGGTGTTGAGATCGACGATGGGCTGGAAATGCGGCTCGACCTCGCCGGCCGAGACGGCGCGGCGCAGCGCCTGCTCGATGCGGGTGACGCGCTTGGCGGCCTCCTCCATCTCGCGGGTATAGACGACGACGCGGCCACGGCCCGAACGCTTGGCGTGATAGAGCGCGGTTTCGGCCTTGTTGAGCAGGATCTCGGTGGTCTCGTCGCCGGAATAATACAGCGAGCAGCCGACCGAGGCGGAGAGTCTAGCGGTGCGCTCGCCGACATCATAAGGCGCCGAAAGAATCTCGATGAGCATGCGCGACTTCTCGGCCGCCGCCTCCTCGCTGAACACCATCGGGTAGAGGAAGGCGAACTCGTCGGCGCCGATGCGGCAGACGGTGGAATAGCTGTCCATCGAGGCGCGCAGCCGCATCGCCACCTGGATCAGGATGTCGTCGCCGGCCTTATGGCCGAACAGGTCGTTGATCGGCTTGAAGCCATCGAGATCGAGAATGCCGACTGTGAAGGGCGCCGGGTCGTCGGCGCGGTCGCTGATCAGGCGATCGACCTTGTCGACGAAGCGACGATGGTTGCCAAGCCCGGTCAGCGGATCGGTGAGGGCCAGATCCGTGCTTTCCCTGCCTGGCTGCCCGGTGCCAAACGTCGTTTGCATCATGTCCCTGTGGTGACTTCGATATTTGCGCGGAGACTGGCAGGAAACCCTTTAGGAAGCGTATCGAAAAAATCGATTTTTTCGACCCCCGAACGGCATGCTCCGCAATCAGCCCGCGTGCCTGACGCGATAGAGCTCGATCATGCTGCCCCTGGTCTCCGCGACGGGTTCGAGCCAGTCCGGAATGCTGCCGTTGATCAGCCCGGCCAGGAAGCCGCCTGGGGCCTTCCTGGCCAGCAGGACGCTTTCGGGGCTGCCGGGGCAGACCGCGACCAGGCCGACGCCATGTGCATGCACGATCCGTCGCGCGTCGTCGGCCGAGCCGAGGAAAGCGTCGAGTGCCAGGAGGTTGCCGGCGATGTTGCGGTGATAGGGGCCGGCAAAGACGCGATGCGCGGTAAAGGCCAGGATCGGCGAGCCGAGATTGGAAGTGGCAAGCACGGTGGTGCCGGGAATGCGGCCGAGCGACGCGAAGCTGGCCTTGTTCTCGCAGGCTTTGTCGGCGGTCCCCTCATCGGCGGGGGACGCGCTTCCTTCCAGAGCCAAGGACGTTGCGGCTGCGGCGCCGGTCCAGACCGGATTGACCGAGACCAGCCAGACGGCGGCCAGGCGCAGCGCTACCCCGACAGAGGAATTTGTCGCCGCGCGGGCGCGCCATTTCGCAATCCAAGCGGAAAGAGGGATCAGCGCAAAGGCGATCGAGAATGTGGTGCCGCGCACCTGCCAGACGCCGACGAGGAAAGAAGCGACAAGAAGCGCGCCGACGAGGCTGTCCTGGCGGCGCCAGCCGCCTCGGCCCAGGCGCAGCGCCATCAGAGCGAGCGCCAGGAAGGACGTGCCGTAGCGGGCGGCCACGCGCCTGGGATCATGAGTTATAAGTGTCACGAGCGACTGGGCTTCCTCGATGTGATCGAGCCAGAGCTCCTTGAGACGCGGGTCGAGGGTGGCGTAGGGCGCGGCCAGGCATTGCGGAAAGAAGGCCATCACGACAGCGCCGAGCACGATGGCAAGCAAGCCCAGACAGAGCAGGCGCCGCAGCCAGTCGCGAGAGGCCACGTCGACCGACGCAATCGCCGACAACCCTGCACCGGCAATGGCGGCGACGACGAACTGCGCCGTCGAGAAGGCATCGCATTGAGCCTCGCCCCAGGCTGACGCCGGAATGGTGGCAGCGAAGACGAGCGTCGAAACGCCCGCGAAGCCGAGACCGAAATCGCGGGCGATGGCGCGCTCGCCGGCGCCGTCGACGACGTACAGCAGCGACACGCAGACGCCGAGTGTGGCGACATAGGGCAGGGTCTCCATCCCGACAGCGAGGGTCAGCGCGGCGCAGAGGCCGGAAAACAGGGCCGCCGTCCTCTGGGCCGGCGCTTCGAGCAGCAGGGCGAGGCTCGCCATGGTCAGCATGAGCTGGACGTTGTGATGATCGAGCGCAGCGGGCCAATAGATGCCGACGAAATTATAAGCGGCGGCGCCGATCACGACCGACGGCAGCACCGCGCCCCCACCGGCGAAATTGCGCGCGGCGCGCGCGGTGAAGAACAGCGTCGCCAACAACAACAGTGCCGGCCAGAGGACCTGGGCCACCGCTTCGGCGAGCGGCATGCTGCCGGTCAGCGCGTAAGCGGCCATGATGAGGGTGGCGATCGGGACGTCGACCAGCCTTGACCAGTGCATGACGAAGCCGCCCTCCGGGCCCATTCTGTACTGATGAAGGTCGAACCAGCCCTGGCCGTTCAGCAGGTCGCGCACTTCGACAAGCCGCAGCAGATTGTCGTTGTTGCCGGCATCGGCCAGCGGGCGAAAGCCTGTGGCGGCGCTGACCGTGAGCACGACCAGGGCTGCCAACAGCGCCAGCATGAGATCCTTTGTCCAAGAGCGGCCGGTTGCATCCTTGGGGAGCTGCACAGGATTCATGAGGGTCACGGAGGTAACTTCCAGCGTGTTTTCGGCGCAGGCTAGGCCGCTTCGTTCAACAAAGCGTAAAACCGCTTGCCCAAGGCGGCGCGGCCGCGGCTAGTCGCGAGCCGGAAACACCCAAACCGATGACAGGACATAGCTCACCGCGCTCGCCGCAACGGTGGTCAATGCCGACATCGAGAGCGGCGACATGGCAAGATCCGTCACCGCCACATGCGACACCAGACCGGAGAAGGCGGCGCATCCGACCTGCAGCGCAAGATAGCGCGGCATCGCCTCGGCATGGTCGTGCTGGCCGCCGAAGGTCCAACTGCGCTGCGCCGAATAGGCGACGACGAAGCTGACCGCATAGGCGGCGACACTGCCGGTGAACGGCGAAAGTCCGAGCGAGACCAGCAGCCAGGACAGGGCGAACAGAAGCAGGGCGGCGCCGACGCCCACGGTGAGAAACCGGAAAAGGCGGGTCTGCAGAAAGGGAGTCAAGGCCCGGTTCATGCGGCCTGGCCCAACCGCGCATCGTCGGCCGAGCCGGCTGAGGCGGCTTTCAGCCGCTTGACCGGTATTTCCAGGACGCCGAGCAGGAACGCCGAGAAGAAGGCCTGCAGCGAGATGACGATCAGGCTCAGGCCCAGCACGACGACGCGCGGAATTGCCGGATCATCCAAGGGGCCGAATCCGAGGCTCGCCCAACGCAAAAGTGCATAACCGAAGAACAGCGCACCGCCGGCAAAGCAAATGCCGGCATTGGCCGCGAGGCGGTCGGTGCTGATGGTTCTGGTCAGCCAATCCGATCGCCTGTTCGGCGGCAGAATGCCGGTTATCTCGGCATAGTAGCGCGAGATGGCGCCGAAGGTGAGAAGCTGGACGCCCACCACCACCATGAAGCAGGCCGCGACGAATGTGTTGAGGTCGAGCGACAGGTTGTCGATCACCTGCAGCGGGCCCAGCAGCAACAGCGTCACCAGCAGCGCGCCAAGGCTGAGCAGCACGGTGCCGGGTATGAAGAACATCCAGCGCGGATTGTGCACCAGCAGGAACTTCAGATGGCGCCAGCCGTCCCGCCAGGTGCGCAGGTGCGGCGGACGGCTGCGGCCGTCGGGCTTCAGCGTGGTCGGCACCTCCTCTATGCGCAAACCCGCAAGGGCGCTGCGAACCACCATCTCGCTGGCGAATTCCATGCCGCTCGTCTGCAGGTCGAGCTTCCTGATACGCTCGGCGTTGAACCCCCTGAGCCCGCAATGGAAGTCACCCGTCTTGATGCGGAAGAACAGCCGGCCGATGAAGCTGAGCACGGGGTTGCCGAGATAGCGGTGCAGGACGGGCATGGCGCCAGGCTCGATGCCGCCCTGGAAGCGGTTGCCCATGACCAGATCCGCGCCGTCGCGCAGGCGCGAGACGAAGGCCTCGAGCGCGCCGAAATCATAGCTGTCGTCCGCGTCGCCCATGATGATGTAGCGGCCCCTGGCGGCGGCGATGCCGCCCATGAGCGCGGCACCATAGCCCTTCTGCGCCACCGGAACGACCTGGGCGCCGTTGTCCGCCGCGATCTGCTGGGAGCCGTCCGAGCTGCCATTGTCGGCGATCAGCACCTCGCCGGCGACACCCGCCCTGTCGAGGAACGCCCGCGCCTTGCGGATGCAGGTGGCGAGCGTCTCGGCCTCGTTGAGGCACGGCATGAGGATGGTGAGTTCGAGTTCCTCGGCCGAGGCGGTGCGAATGGCGGTGACGGCGTTCATGGTCATTGTTCCATCGGCGACCCCTCCGGCTTCGTCCGGCGAGGGCATTCGGCGCTCACCCTTGCACGGCAAGGCTTAAGAAAACGATGACGCGCGGCATCATCTTGTCTCCATTGGCCGGCGAGACGAGGTTGCGGCGGCCTTGCCGGCAATCTTGCAAATGACGCGATTGGCAGGAGCCGCCGAGTTCCCTATATCGGCGTTACTCGACGCAATTCCGGACCGAAAACCGCCGGGCACTTTTCCTGGGATTGCTCGACCCCGCCGGAGACCGCAGATGCCGCTCAAGATCGCCGTCCAGATGGACCATGTTTCCACCGTGTCGATCGCCGGCGACACGAGCTTCGCGCTGTCGCTGGAGGCGCAGCGGCGCGGCCACAAGCTCTACCACTACACGCCCGACCGGCTGTCGATGCAGGGCGGCAAGGTGTTCGCGCGCGTCGAGGAGATGCAGGTGCGCGACGAGAAGGGCAGCCACTATGCGCTGGGCGAGCCGGTGCGCACCGATCTCGCGGAGATGGACGTGGTGCTGCTGAGGCAGGACCCGCCCTTCGACATGAACTACATCACCACCACGCACATGCTGGAGCGGATCCATCCGAAGACTCTGGTGGTCAACGACCCAGCCTGGGTGCGCAACAGCCCGGAAAAGATCTTCGTCACGGAATTTCCCGACCTGATGCCGGAAACGCTGATCACCAAGGATCCGCAGGAAGTGGCGGCCTTCCGCAGGGCGTTCGGCGACATCATCATCAAGCCGCTCTACGGCAATGGCGGCGCCGGCATCTTCCACCTGCACGAGGCCGACCGCAACCTCGCCTCGCTGCTCGAGATGTTCGGCCAGCTGTTCCGCGAGCCCTATATCGTGCAGCGCTATCTGAAGGACGTGCGCAAGGGCGACAAGCGCATCATCCTGATCGACGGCGAGCCGGTCGGCGCCATCAACCGCGTGCCGGCCGAGCACGATTCGCGGTCCAACATGCATGTCGGCGGCCGCGCCGAGAAGACCGAGCTGACGGCACGCGAGCGCGAGATCTGCGCCCGCATCGGGCCGTCGCTGCGGGAGCGCGGCTTCATCCTGGTCGGCATCGACGTGATCGGCGACTACATGACCGAGATCAACGTCACCTCGCCGACCGGCGTGCGCGAAGTGCGGCGTTTCGGCGGTGCCGATATCGCCAGCCTGTTCTGGGACTGCGTCGAGGGGAAGAAGGGCTAGCTCCTCTCTGCCGCCGGGGCGCGGGACCTGCCATGGCAAATGTTCCCGTAATGTTCTTGATCAAAGCGAAAATCTGTGGTTGTCTAACCTGACCTCGCTCGCGGCCTGATCGCAAAGCCGCGTGCGAGCCGCAGCGGGGGGTTCAGACAAGATGGTGGCGCGGGTTCGCACGGTGGCTTTCCAGGGCATCGAGGCCGTGCCGGTCGATGTCCAGGTGATGATCGCGCCGGGCAAGGTCGGCATGCAGATCGTCGGGCTGCCGGACAAGGCCGTGGCCGAGAGCCGAGAACGGGTGCAAGCCGCACTGCATGCCTCCGGCCTGTCGATGCCGTCGAAGAAGGTGACGGTGAACCTGGCGCCGGCCGACCTGCCCAAGGAGGGCAGCCATTACGACCTGCCGATCGCGCTCGGCCTGATGGCAGCGCTCGGCGCCATTCCGGGCGACATGCTGGCCGGCTATGTCGTGCTCGGCGAATTGTCGCTCGACGGCACCATCGCGGCGGTGGCCGGTGCGCTGCCGGCGGCGATCGGCGCCAACGCGGAAGGAAAAGGCCTGATCTGCCCGTTCGCCTGCGGGCCGGAAGCGGCCTGGGCCGGCAAGGACTTCGACATACTGGCGCCGCGCAGCCTGATTGCCGTCGCCAACCATTTTCGCGGCACGCAGGTGCTGTCGCGCCCCGAGGCGGGCATCCAGCTCGCGGCGCGCGACCTGCCGGATCTCGCCGACATCAAGGGCCAGGAAAGCGCCAAGCGGGCGCTGGAGGTGGCGGCGGCGGGCGGGCATAACCTCTTGATGGTCGGACCGCCCGGCTCGGGCAAGTCGATGCTGGCGCAGCGGCTGCCCTCCATCCTGCCGCCGCTGGCGCCGAAGGAACTCCTGGAAGTCTCGATGATCGCTTCCGTTGCCGGCGAGCTCGGCGAGGGCAAGCTCACCGACCGGCGGCCGTTCCGGGCGCCGCATCATTCGGCCTCGATGGCGGCGATGGTCGGCGGCGGCCTGCGGGCACGGCCGGGCGAGGTGTCGCTTGCCCATCACGGCGTGCTGTTCCTCGACGAATTCCCAGAATTCACGCCGCAGACGCTGGATGCTTTGCGCCAGCCGCTGGAGACGGGCGACTGCGTCATCGCGCGCGCCAACCACCGCGTCACCTATCCGGCGCGCATCCAGCTGGTGGCGGCGATGAATCCGTGCCGCTGCGGCATGTCGGGCGAGCCGGGCTATCGCTGCCTGCGCGGCGAACGCTGCCGCACCGACTACCAGGCGCGCATTTCCGGCCCGCTGCTCGACCGCATCGACTTGCGGATCGAGGTGCCAGCAGTCTCGGCCAGCGACCTGATCCGGCCGGACCGCGCCGAGACCAGTGCTGCAGTAGCGCAGCGCGTGGCGCGTGCCCGCGCCATCCAGCGCGAGCGCCTGGAAAGGCTGGGTGCGGCAAGCGCCACCACCAATGCGCATTGCCCCCCGGCAATCGTCGAGGAGATCGCCAAGCCGGATGCCGCCGGGCTGACGCTGCTCAAGGACGCCAGCGGGCGCGCGCCTACCACCGGGTGCTGAAAGTGGCGCGCACGCTGGCCGACCTCGATGCCAGCGAGACCGTCGGCCGCATCCATCTCGCCGAGGCGATCTCCTACCGGATGAGCGCGGAGCGCATGGCGCAGGCGGCGTAACAGGCTGCCCAAATCAGCCGCGGGCGCTACCGCGGGTTCGCCTTCAGCTCCAGCCGCCTGGCATGCAGCACCGGCTCGGTGTAGCCGTTGGGCTGGCTGGTGCCCTTGAACACCAGGTCGCAGGCAGCCTGGAAGGCGATCGAGTTGTCGAAGTCCGGCGCCATCGGACGGTAGAGCGGATCGCCGACATTCTGCAGATCGACGATCGCCGCCATGCGCTGCAGCGAGTCCCGGACCTGAATCTGCGAGCACACTTTGTGGCGCAGCCAGTTGGCAAGGTGCTGCGAGGAGATGCGCAGCGTGGCGCGGTCCTCCATCAGGCCGACATCGTTGATATCGGGTACTTTCGAGCAGCCGACGCCCTGGTCGATCCAGCGCACGACATAGCCGAGAATCCCCTGCGCGTTGTTGTCGAGCTCGCGCTGGATCTCGTCCGGCGTCCAGTTCGGCCGCACCGCCGCCGGCACCGACAATATGTCGTCGAGCCTGGCCTTCGGACGGCTCTGCAGCGCCACCTGCACGGCGCGCACGTCGACCTTGTGGTAGTGGGTGGCGTGCAGCGTCGCCGCCGTCGGCGAAGGCACCCAGGCCGTGTTGGCGCCAGCCTTGGGATGCGCGATCTTCTGTTCCAGCATCGCCGCCATCAGGTCCGGCATCGCCCACATGCCCTTGCCGATCTGGGCGTGGCCGGCGAGCCCGCATTCCAGCCCGGTGTCGACATTCCAGGCCTCATAGGCGGAGATCCAGGCGGCCTGCTTCATGTCGCCCTTGCGGATCATCGGGCCGGCTTCCATCGAGGTGTGGATCTCGTCGCCGGTGCGATCGAGGAAGCCGGTGTTGATGAACACGATGCGTTCCCTCGCCGCGCGGATCGCCTCCTTGAGGTTGACGGTGGTGCGCCGCTCCTCGTCCATGATGCCCATCTTGATGGTGTTTTTGGCCATGCCGAGCAGCGCTTCGACACGATCGAAAATCTCGACGGCGAAGGCGACCTCCTCGGGCCCGTGCATCTTAGGTTTCACCACATACATGGAGCCGGCGCGGGAATTCGCGCGCCGCCCGTTGACGCCGACATCGTGCAGCGCGATCAGCGCGGTCACCGCGGCGTCCATGATGCCTTCCGGCACCTCGTTGCCGTCGCGGTCCGTTATCGCCGGATTTGTCATCAGGTGGCCGACGTTCCTGACCAGCATCAGCGAGCGGCCGGGCAGCAGCACCTGGCCGCCATGCGGCGTGGTGTAGCGGCGGTCGGGGTTGAGCTTGCGGACGAAACTCTTGCCGCCCTTGGTGATCTCTTCCGTCAGGTCGCCCTTCATCAGGCCGAGCCAGTTGCGGTAGACGACGACCTTGTCCTCGGCATCGACGGCGGCGACCGAATCCTCGCAATCCTGGATGGTGGTCAAGGCGGATTCCAGGATGACGTCGGCGATGCCGGCCGGGTCGGTCCTGCCGATCTCGTTGGCGCGGTCGATTGTAATCTCGATGTGCAGGCCGTTCGTGACCAAGAGCACCGCTTCCGGATTGGCGGCCTCGCCACGATAGCCGACGAACTGTTTCGGATCGGCGAGCGTCGTGGCGCCGGCCCCCTCGCCCGCCTTCAGCGCGCCGTTCTCGATCGAAAGCCCGTTGACGCCGCCCCACTTGCCCGTGGTCAGCGGCACCGACTGGTCGAGGAAGTCCTTGGCCCAGGCGATGACCTTGGCGCCGCGCCTGGGGTTGAACCGCTTGCCCTTTTCGGCGCCGCCGGTCTCGGGAATGGCGTCGGTGCCGTAGAGCGCGTCATAGAGCGAGCCCCAGCGGGCATTGGCGGCATTGAGCGCATAGCGCGCGTTCATCACCGGCACGACGAGCTGCGGCCCGGCAACGACCGCGATCTCGGGATCGACTTTCTCGGTGCTGACGCTGAAAGCCGGGCCTTCCGGCACCAGATAGCCGATCTCCTTCAGGAAGGCCTTGTAGGCCGCCATGTCGATCGGCGCGCCGTTCTGGCGGTACCAGGCGTCGAGCTTTTCCTGCAGGGCGTCGCGCTTGGCGAGCAGCGCGCGGTTCTTCGGCGCCAGGTCATGGACGATGGCCGAGAAGCCGTTCCAGAATTTTTCAGGATCGATGCCGGTGCCGACCGCTGCCTCCTCGGCCACGAAATCATGGAGCTCCCGGGCAATCCGCAACCCGGCGATCTCGATGCGGTCGGTCATCAGCACGTCTCCCGATGAGTGGCTTTGCCGGGCGTTTGGCATGTTGGGGGGCGGGGGTCAATTCGGCTTAGGGTGAAGGAGGGGCGCGGTTTCCCCTTCTCCCCTTGTGGGAGAAGGTGGATCGGCGCGCAAGCGCCGAGACGGATGAGGGGTGTTCCAGCGGAGTGAGGCGTTGGCGTTCCCTGGAGCACCCCTCATCCGTCGCCTTCGGCGACACCTTCTCCCACAAGGGGAGAAGGAGAGGGCTGCTCTCACACCGCGATCCGCGGCCGTCCCGAGGCCACGGCCACCACTTGCGCCTCGATGAACATGCGCTGGCTCTCGATGGTCGAGACCTTGAACTCGGTGGCGACCTCGATCTCGGCGCTGTCGGTACCGGCGTCCCTGGCGCGCTGGGCGACGATCGCGCGCACATCGGCCTCGGCCGCGGCGATCGCCGCCGCCTCGTCCATGAAATCGCGCACCGTCTGCCCCGACGAGAGGCGGAACAGGCCCTCGGCCGGCTGGCTGACGCGGGCTTCGGCGGAGACGCGGACCTGGCCGACGACGGCGCCGAGCGCATTGGCGACATCGGTGTCCTCCGGCACGATGCAGCCATTGCCGATCAGCGGCGGCAGGCCGGCATAGTGCAGCGGCGCCGAGGCGCCGAGGCCGATCACCGGCCGGTCGAGCGCGACGCTGAAGCGGGCGATGCCGGGATGGGCATCGACGGCCCGCTGCACCAAGGCATGCGCGACGGTGGCGGCGCCATCCAGGCCGTCCTCGGCGAAGGCGGTTTCGAGGATGTATTCGGCCGACCAGCGCGTCAGCGTCACCAGCACGCGCTCGGCAAGCGCTTCCGGCGTCGCCGCGATGGCCAGGCCGCGGCCGTCGCGGCGGCGGGCGAAGAGCTCGGCACCGAGACGGGCGGCGGTGGCGTCCCAATTGGCCTGCTTGCCCAGCACATGGGCGGCGTCGGAGGGCGTGAAGCCGCAGATGTGCACGAGACCCCGCGCCACCAGACGGTTGAGCGTGGCGTTCTGGGCGTTGGAGGCGAGCAGCCGGTCGAGCGCCAGCGGAACGGCGCCGATCGCCTCGTAGAGCTTTGCTTCCGGGGCGCTGAGGCCGGCGGCGAGGCGATCCGGCACGCCGGTGCGCACGGCAAAGCGGCCATCCGAGCGGCCGGGGTTGGAGGCGCGCAGCTGCCATTCCAGCTCGACGGTGACGGCCTCGCCATGCGCCATGCCGGCCAGCGCCAGCGGAACCAGGCGGCGCGGGCCGAGCAGGATCTGCGGCTCGAGCGCGCCGTCCTCCAGCGCCACTTCAGAATCGCCGCCGAGGCCGAAGGTGCGCATCGCCACCGCCTCGACCATGGTGCGGAACCCGCCGACCGTGGCGCCCTCCGGGTCAAGCCGCGGCCGGCCGCCGTCCAGCACGGCGACGTCGGTGGTGGTGCCGCCGATGTCCGACACCATGGCGTCGTCGAGGCTGGTCATGTGGCGGGCGCCGACAAGGCTGGCGGCGGGGCCGGACAATATCGTCTCGATCGGCCGCTGGCGGGCAAAACCCGCCGACACCAGCGCGCCGTCGCCGCGCACCACCATCAAGGGTGCTGCAATGCCGCGCTTGGCAAGAAAGCCTTCCGTCGCCGCCACCAGCCGGTCGATCATCGAGATCAGGCGGGCATTGAGCAGCGTGGTCAGCGCGCGGCGCGGGCCGCCGAGCTTGGCCGACAATTCATGGCTGGCGGTGACCGGCAGGCCGGTCCTGTCGCGGATCAGGTCGCGGGCGGCGAGCTCATGCGCCGGGTTGCGGGTGGCGAAATAGGCGCAGACCGCAAAGCCCGACACCGTGCCGCCGAGCTCGGGGAGCGCCGCCTCGAGCCCCGAGAGGTCGAGCTTGGCGGCATTGCCGTGCACGTCATGGCCGCCGGGGCAGTAGACGACGGGATCGGTGCCGAGCGCCGTCTTCAGCCCGTCGCGGGCAAGGTCGGCCTCGGAAAAGCCGATCATGACCAGAGCCACGCGCCCGCCCTGGCCCTCGACCAGCGCGTTGGTAGCCAAGGTGGTCGACATCGAGACGAGCTTGATCGCGCCCGGATCGGTCCCGGCCTTCTCCAGCACGGCGTCGACCGCGCCGGAAACGCCGACGGCGAGATCGTGCCTGGTGGTCAGCGCCTTGGCCTTGGCCAGCACCTTGCCCTTGCCCGGGTTGTCCAGGGGGCCGCCCTCCTCCGTCCACAGCACCGCATCGGTATAGGTGCCGCCGGTGTCGATGCCGAGGAACAGGGGATGCGGTTTGGCGGTCATTGGGTCCAGACGAGAAGTTTTTGCTGCGAAGCCCTTAGCCGATACGGGCGATTGGATAAAGATGGGAGACGTGGGCCACGGATGGCCTTCCCTTCTCCCCTTGTGGGAGAAGGTGGCTCGGCGCGCAGCGCCGAGACGGATGAGGGGTGCTCCGGCTTGGCAAAGACATCCGCCCTGGCCTCACCGCCAGGGTTGCAAACTCACATCGCGCACATAGGCGATAATGGTATCGCACACCGCCTCCAGGTCCTTCAGAACATCGTCGTTCCAGAACCGCAGCACGCGAAAACCCCTGGCCTTCAGTTCAGCATCGCGCTCCTTGTCATGGCGCGACTCCGCATGCTGGCTGCCGTCGATTTCGACGATCAGCCGAGCCTCGGCACAGACGAAGTCGGCTACAAACCGACCAACCGGCACCTGACGTCGGAACTTGATCTTGTCGAGGCGGCGGCCGCGCAATTCCTGCCACAGACGGTCCTCCGCCTCCGTCGGCTCGCGACGCATCGTGCGGGCGAAATTGCGCTTGGCCGGGGTTACGGGTTGATGCGGCATGAAGCGAGATTAGGCAGCGTCCTCATTTCGTCCACTTTTCCAACGTCGCACTCCGTCACACACCCCTCATCCGTCTCGGCGCTACGCGCCGATCCACCTTCTCCCACAACGGGAGAAGGAGAGGGCTCCGCTACTCCGCCAGATCCACCGTCTCGGTGGAATGCTCTGTGCAGATGAAGCAACAGGTGTCGCAGGGCTGGTCGTTGTCGGGACCGACGCCGGCGGTGACGGAATCGTCGCCGTTGACCCAGGCGCCCCAGCAGATGTGCTCGCCGGGCTCGCAGGTGATCGGCACCGATTTCTTCGCCCCCGGCCGGATGAGGAACACCTTGTCGTTGCCCGGCCAGACCTTGCCGCTGTCGCGGCCGAACAGCTCCAGCGCCACGCCATCTTGCCGCTGGTTCCGGACATAGAGCGACATGTCGGCGGCGAAGGCCGGGCTGGCGAGGAAAAGGGCGGCGAGCAGAGCGCGAATCATGGTGAGGTCCCCTGAGGAGTAGAGCACGGGTGGAGTGCGTAATCTCCCCCCTTGTGGGGGAGATCAGCAGCTTCGGCGCCCCGCTCGTCATGCAACTCCGGCGATATGGGAGGCGCGCTACCTTCTCACCACCACATGCGGCGCGAATGCCTTCACCGCCTCGACCATGTCGTCGCCGCGGATGTCGAGCGAGGAGATCTCCATGTGCACGGTGGTCTTGCCGAAGGGCATCAGGCCGAAGGCGTTGGCGGCGGCGTATCTGATTGCGTCGGGCGGCTCCTCGGTGAGTTCGAAATTGAGCATCGCCGCGCCCTTGCCGCCGGAGGCGAGGCGCACGCTCCTGACCTTGCGCCACGGCACCAGCACGTCGCCGGCGCGGCTATCGCGGAAACCTTGGCTGTTCAGCACCACCTTGACCGAGGTGTCGAAGGCGCCACGCGCGATGAAGAAGCCGAGCGCCAGGCAGGCGGCAGCCAGCAGCGCGATCCACAGCACATGGCCGCTGTTGGCTCCGGCCGCCGCGCCCTGCAGCGCGCCGAAACCGAACATGGCGCCGATGATGACCGGCCCTATGGCCGGGAGGATTTTCCCTGAGACGCTGTTGCGGATTTCGAGCGGGTCGACCATTTTCCGCCCATTCAGCGCTCGGATTTCAGTAGTGTCCAGATCCAGCCGATGAAGGTCAGGACCAGGAACGGATAGCCGGCGGCGGGCAAGGGCGCGGAGGTGGGCAAAAGCGGTGTGCCCCACAGGATCATCGCCGCCGAGACGGTGAAGAGCAGGGCCGCCGCGAAAGCGGTGAGCCGCATCCACAGCGCGAAGGTGTTTTGGGCGCTGACCATGACGAGCCCCGCCGCCCACAGTGCAATGCCGCCGACATAGGACGGTACGCTGGCCTCGAGTCCCGCCGCATTTCCGGCCAGAAGCAGGCATTCGCCGGCCAGGAAGGTGAGGAAGCCGGCCGCGACGAGGTCATCGCCGAGCCGCTGGTATTTCATGGTGAGGAGTGCTGCCGCAACAACGATCGCCACGCCGTCGATGGTCCACAGCGTCTCGCGCAACGCGTCGCTGGCAACGAAGGTGCCCGCCATGCCCAACGCGCCGCCGATAGCGAGGCCGATCGCGGCGACGGTGTCCGAGGTGGAGCGCATGTTGGTGTCTCCCCAAGCCGGGGAGAGGATACAACGAGGTGAGGGGATGGTGAAGGCTGCTCAAAAGCGCAGGCTCGCAATCGATCGCCCGTGACAGCGGATGAAAGATGGGGGGCCTTACACCCAACCACCTTCCGACAATAGGTCCTTCAGTCGCCGAACACTATTACGCACCCAACCCGAGCCGTAAAAAAAAGACCAGGAATCGCCAGAAGTCCAAAACCAATAAGGTACAATATCGCTGTCATCGTTGCGAGCGGACGGAATTCATATCTATCCCTAACGTTATAGTATGACCGGAGCACATCTACGCTCAAGCTTCGGTCATTTCTGGTTGAAAAAGCGTCAGATGCAACCTTAAAGTCAACTTTTGACCTATCCAGCCATTCGGCTCTACGTAGCAATTGCCTTGCCACGCCGGATCGCCTTGACATGATGGTGACAAACATTGACCGAAGATTCCTAGCGCTAACTGTCGATATTTGTCGTTCAACGTAGTCTGATATGTCGTCAAATCGTTTTATTACAGGATGTGCAAACACTCGATATATTATCGTTCCAATTCCAAGAGACAGTGCTCCGAAATAGATACAATTGAGTCTGCCGATAAAACTTATCCATGGGCCGCATTGCTCGTGGCTTCCCGAGCCAATAAGCCCTCCAAGCCCGCCCATAAAGGGCCTCAGAGCCTCATGGTACAGAATCAAATAACCCACGAACGGGGTTGCTATGCTCAAGGAGGCTATCTTGGACTGCCCAAACCCTCTCAAGGCATGCCAGTTAACTACCTTCTGAAACCATGTATCTGGCACGTACGCCTGATTGTCGGACATCGCAATCGCCCCAATTCGCATCTAAGCGAGCTTCAATGTCCTGTTCTCATGGGTGTAGGTCTCCCCTACCGTATATTCCTGTGAATCCAAGTCCGGAGCAATCATGGACGTGGCTATTATTATTTGATGCTCTGACACTGCCGACTTCGATCGTTTTGCCAGCACTCTTTGAAAATTTTGGCTCCGCTCTTGCTCCATTCCTTTGTCTTCAATTGTATCCATAAGAAGGAACCTTGGATGCGCGAAGGACGGGTCGTTTGCCGCAGCGAATAGAAAGGCCGCAAAGAAACTGTTGCGCATATACACCATCGAACTGGCAGAGAAGAAGCTCTCCCCATTAACCGACATTCGGTCTCCATCGAACTCAAAGTCGAATCGATTTGCCTTGGAGAATGTTGTCTGTCGTTCTAGGTCACTCTTCAAGAAATCGAGTGTAACTAGTTCTATCGAGCGCCGCGCTTTGGACAGCTGCTCCTTTGTCCTGGCGTTTTCACTGCGAATTACAGCGTCAAGCGTAGCTATCTCAATGTTTAGGGCTTCTGCCTGCCTTGTCAGTTCGGCTAGCTCTTCGACAACTTCGCGCTTGAAGGCAAGTTCCTCGAGTTCTTTGTAAGCGTAACCTGCCCTGCGGTTCAGGTCGCGCAGCTTTAGTCGCATTTCAGTTGTCGGCGTTCGGACAGCTACCCGATAGAGTTGAGATGCCTGCTCCCAAAGGACCCTTAGCCTCTCAACTTCTGCGCGCCATTCCGCTGCCTGCCGATGTCGATCGGATTGCAACTCCTGCGACTGGTCAAGCTGCCTCTGATAGTCGTTGAGGAGGCGCATCGACCTCCTTTTTGTGAGGTCATGATCATACGCGTTCTTACAGAGCGCACACGCCCCCTCCACCTCATTTTCACGGATTGGGGATAGGCAAGCCGGGCACAAGTCGAACTTGAGATTCGAAAATTGCTCTACGACTGCACCAGACTCGGTTAGTTGCTCAATCTTGCGTCCCAACGCGGCAATGAAATCGTTCGAGTCTACTATCTCGAATTCGATATCCCGAAGTTGGACCGTTAGCCTGGCTATCTCCTCTTGGAAACTGACCACCCTGCCTAGAGTCGCATCCTGATCATTTAGGGTTAGGCGATCGTCGAATTGCGCATCAAATATCTGCGCCTCAAGCTTTTCGATCTCGGAGTTCAACTCGTCCAGGCGACGCTCGAGCCCGGCCTGTTCCTGCCCCAGCCACTCCAACGTCAATGGATGCCCAGATCGCCCATGAGTCCTTATCAGGGTCGCTTGTTTTTTTGAAACATCCGTGAACTCGGCCTCGGCCTCCCGCCTCCTGATCTTAGCCTTATAATATTTGTCGCTGTATGCTCCGCACAGCAAATCGCCAACCGATTGCCGAGTCAGCGCATCATCGAATGTCTGACTTCTAAATATCTTATCCACGGGGCTAAGCTGGTCTGAATACAGAAGCCTCAACACCTGATTCATTGTCACTTTGGTCGTTTGATTATCATACTGCACTTCAGGCAGGCCAAGACACCGGAATAGGACCTGTGAGAAGCTGTCTTTCTCGCCCCGCCTGTAAGGATAAATTTCCCAGCCTTCGCCCGCCGATGCCAGAGCTTCTTGCCAACCACCAAGAAAAATGCGCATCGGACGAGATGACTTAGGATCGATGTCCCTTGAAAGCGCCAACTGCTGGCCATTAATCCTGACTCCGATAGTCACGCTATCGCAACGCAAGGCGCTCTCACGCCATTGAGTCTCAAGGAAGTCTCCGCCGAGCGCATAAAATAAAAAGTCCATAATTGTGGACTTTCCGGAGCTATTTTCACCCCTTATAATATTCAACCCAGAATGAAAATCGGCCGAGAATACCGTTTTCCCTGACCCAAAGACCGAGAGATGTTCAACCTTCAGATTTGGCTTAAATATTGTCATAGCGATACTCATCCAAGCCGGAGCGGTGCTTCAAGCCGCCATCGCCGGCATAGGGTAACTTTATCAACTCTTGTGAGAGGAACTCCACCAGCTCCCTATTATTGTCGTTAAATTTCGCGGTTAACGAATTTAGTCCGCTGCTTAACGCATCCACATCGATCCTAACAGCTGCATCTCTGCTCCCCGACGCGACCCCGGCGGATATCAATCCACCTAAAGCAGCCATCTGTATCGGCTCTATGCGAGCGAAAAGCGTCCTCGGGGCGGGAGTGACATCGTATTTCGTGGCGATGTATGCCTTTAGGATGCTGTTTTTTCTCTTCGCAAAATTTTTGATCGACCGGCTTGCTGTTATTTCCTTGATTAACCACGGAAAACAGAGGAAGAAATCAACTATCCTGAGCTTCTGATAATCTATCTTCTGCTCGTCTGCTGCACGCAAAGCGCATATCATGCGAAAGACAGTATGGTATGGGTCATAGGCAGAAGGAATATGATAGCGTAAACATCAATGCCACCGAACCCAGCATCGATCGGCGAGCCAGAAAATCATACCCTTTATAAGAGTATGAGTGATGAGCAAGTGGTCGCTCCCAACACTGGCGTCTATTTCGGCTATTGTTGGATTTATGATCTTTTCCTCAACGACGCACTCGACAGATGTGCGGTCTAGAGCTTGGCCGTTGTGCATTATATGCGCTTCAAACACCTCGTGAATTCCTTGACAGGAAGATAGCGAATATTTTTTGTGCTGAGCTAAAGGGCTCAAGGGCCATGAGCTTCTTCTGAAATAGCTCTTTCTTTTTCAGGGCACTTTTGATTTCGTCACTACGCCCTACATACGCAAGTTTGTCCTCAAGACCGACGATCTCTTCATCTTCGCGGTGATCGACGAACATCTGGAGGGCGTCGATGAACGAGTCAACTTGTTCGCCAGACTGAATCTGGGCGTTAAGCTTTTCGATCAGGACAGCGACCTGGGACAACCTGTTCCTTCCCCCTGTAGGAACGAACCGCAATTCGACGCGTCTGGGTTAATGTTGTCAATCTACAGGAGTTTCGCAAGGCCCAGCGTCCACAATTCGGTACTACGTGCCGTGGTCCTCTCAGCAGAGGATAGATATACTAGTCCCCCATCTTCAGCGCCTGGATAAACGCCTCCTGCGGAATATCCACCTTGCCGAACTGCCGCATCCGCTTCTTGCCCTCTTTCTGCTTGTCGAGCAGCTTGCGCTTGCGGGTGACGTCGCCGCCGTAGCATTTGGCGGTGACGTCCTTGCGCAGCGCCGAGACGGTCTCGCGGGCGATGATGCGGCCGCCTATTGCCGCCTGGATCGGGATCTTGAACAGATGCTGCGGGATCAGCTCCTTCAGCTTCTCGCACATGGCGCGGCCGCGCTTTTCTGCCGCCGTGCGGTGGACCAGCATCGATAAAGCGTCGACCGGTTCGTCATTGACCAGGATCGACATCTTGACCAGGTCGCCCTCGCGGTAGTTCGTCAGATGATAGTCGAAGGAGGCGTAGCCCTTGGAGATCGATTTCAGCCGGTCGTAGAAGTCGAACACGACCTCGTTGAGCGGCAGGTCGTAGGTCAGCATGGCGCGCTTGCCGACATAGGAGAGATCGGCCTGGATGCCGCGCCTGTCCTGGCAGAGTTTTAAAATACCGCCGAGATAGTCGTCGGGCGTGAGGATGGTGGCGCGGATCCACGGCTCCTCGATCGAGGCGATCTTGACCACGTCGGGCATGTCGGCCGGGTTGTGCAGTTCCTTGGTCGTGCCGTCGATGAGGTTCATGCGGTAGACGACGGACGGCGCGGTGGCGATGAGGTCGAGGTTGAACTCGCGCTCCAGCCGCTCCTGGATGATCTCCAGATGCAGCAGGCCGAGGAAGCCGCAGCGGAAGCCGAAGCCGAGCGCGGCCGACGTCTCCATTTCATAAGAGAAGGAGGCGTCGTTGAGGCGCAGCTTGCCGACGGCGGCGCGCAGGTCCTCGAAATCGGCGGCGTCGACCGGGAACAGGCCGCAGAACACCACCGGCTGCGCCGGCTTGAAGCCGGGCAAGGCCTTGGCCGTCGGGCGGCGGTCCTCGGTGATGGTGTCGCCGACGCGGGTGTCGGCCACTTCCTTGATCGAGCCGGTGAAGAAGCCGAACTCGCCGGGGCCGAGCTCGTCGACATTGACGCGGGCCGGCTTGAAGACGCCGGTGCGCTCGACGAGGTATTTCGCGCCGGTGCCCATCATGCGGATGGTCTGGCCCTTCTTCATCACGCCGTCGATGACGCGGACCAGCACGATGACGCCGAGATAGGCGTCGTACCAGCTGTCGACCAGCATCGCCTTGAGCGGAGCGGCAATGTCGCCCTCGCGCGGCGGCGGCAGCTGGTGGACGATCGCCTCCAGCACGTCCGGCACGCCGAGGCCGGTCTTGGCCGAGATCTGCACGGCGTTGGAGGCGTCGAGGCCGATCACCTCCTCGACCTGCTCGCGGATGCGCTCGGGCTCGGCCGCCGGCAGGTCGACCTTGTTCAGCACCACGACGATCTCGTGGTTGTTGTCGATGGCCTGGTAGACATTGGCCAGCGTCTGCGCCTCGACGCCTTGCGACGCGTCGACGACCAGCAGCGAGCCCTCGCAGGCGGCAAGCGAACGCGACACCTCATAGGCGAAGTCGACATGGCCGGGGGTGTCGATGAGGTTCAGGACGTAGTCCTCGCCGTTCCTGGCGCGGTAGTTGAGCCTGACGGTCTGGGCCTTGATTGTGATGCCGCGCTCGCGCTCGATGTCCATGGAGTCCAGCACCTGCTCCTTCATGTCGCGCTCCTCCAGCGCGCCGGTGAGCTGGATCAGCCGGTCGGCAAGCGTGGATTTGCCATGGTCGATATGGGCGACGATGGAGAAATTGCGGATGTGGTCGAGCGGGGTCGTCATGCGGCGCGCTTTAGCAGGGGCGGGTTTAAGGGGCAAGCGGCGGGAGGTTTTGGCGAGGCATCCCCCTCTGGCCTGCCGGCCATCTCCCCCTCGAGGGAGGAGATCAAACGCTCGACCGCCTTCGCCGATCTCCGCCGTCGCAGTTCAAGGCGCGGCGCTGGAACTGCCGATCTCCCTCCTTGAGGGGGAGATGTCCGGCAGGCCAGAGGGGGTGCCCCGCTTAAACAATCATCCACTCCTTTCGGGCATCATCCGCAACTCCTGATGGTACACGGCACGTTGCCGCGGTTGCGAAGGTTCCAAATGTTCAAGCAGTTCCTGCATTCGAGCGACGGCTCGATGATGCCGATTATGGTGTTGGCAACCATCCCGCTGCTGCTCGCGGTCGGCTTTTCCGTCGATTACACCTCGGCGGTGACGACCCGAAGCGACATGCAGAACGCGCTCGATGCGGCGATCATCTCGATCACCACGCTGCCGACCACGACCTCGAAGGCCGACCGCCAGGTCGCGCTGCAGCAGGCCTATTTAGCCAATGCCGGGCAGGGGACCGCCTCGCTGACCAGCGTCGACATCGGCGCCGACGGCACCGCCAGCTTCAGCGCCACGGCGAGCTACCCGATGCCGACCAATTTCATGCAGATCGCCAAGATCAGCTCGGTGCAGGTCGGCGTCGGGTCGTCGGTGCGCAAGACGCCGGCGCTGGTGCAGACGACGTTCAAGGTGACGAAAGTGTCGGGCTACTGGAACAAGACGATGACGCTCTACGGCACCAGGTTCGGCGAGACCGGCGCCAAGCCGCTGATGACGGTCACCTATGCCTATAATGGCTATGGCGACCCGAAGGGCTACGGCACGACGACGGTCAAGACCATCAACGGCAGCACCGAGACGACGGTACAGCAGCAGGTCTGCACGACCAGCACGGTGAAGAACTTCAACGACCTGCCGGCCGGGGCGATCACGCAGAGCAGCGGCAGCAAGAAATATGTGACGACCTGCGCCGACACCTTCTATCCGGCCAACGGCGCCGGCGCGACGATCGACGTCAGCGCGATGGACCAGCTCTACCTGGAAATGGACGTGCCCTCGGGCAATCCCAAGGTGCTGAAGTCGAACGACCCGGCCACCTCGAACCGGCTCTATATGGGCGTCAGTCCAACCGACATGCCCGAGGTGGCGACGGGCCAGACCGTCAACATCTTCACCGCCGTGCCCTGCGGCCAGCCCGGCTACCAGGCCTGGGAAGACGGCGGCAATCCCGTGCCGGCGGCCGTCAGCAATGCCGACTTCTTCTACACCGTGCAAGGCAAGTGCGACTACAACCAGCGCCCGTCGGCGACGGTGCTGACGCAGTAGCGCGAAGCGCCGCGATCCTTCACACCCCCCTCTGGCCTGCCGGCCATCTCCCCCGCAAGGGGGGAGATTGGCAGCTTCGCCGGCGGCGCGCCTCCTTGCAGCGTTGGCGATTGGCAAAGGCCAACACGACAGCTGATCTCCCCCCTTGCGGGGGAGATGGCCGGCAGGCCAGAGGGGGGTGCTGTCCCGCCAACGTCGCGCATTGACGCCATTCAATCACAAACCGGTGAAGCCTGTAACGAAGCGGTCCGGCGCGGCGAAGTTGGAGCATGACCCGCCGCAACGGAGACTTCCCCATGACTGGACGCAAGGCAAAAGCCGGCAAGGCAGCGCTCGCCGGCGCGGCGCTGATTGCGCTGGCGGCAAGCTCGGCGACAGCGGCGGCGCAGCCGCTGACCGTGGTCGAGCTGTTCACCAGCCAGGGCTGCTCGTCCTGCCCGCCGGCCAACGCCAATCTGATCAAGGTCAAGGACCAGCCCGGCGTGCTGGCGCTGTCGTTCAACGTCACCTACTGGGACTATCTCGGCTGGAAGGACAGTTTCGGCCGGCAGGAATTCACACAGCGCCAGTTCGCCTACGAACCGGCGCTCGGCCATGACGGGCCGTTCACGCCGCAGGTGGTGGTGAACGGCAGCGCCGACGCCGTCGGGGTCCGGCCCGGCGAGATCGAACGGTTGATTTCGGCAAGCTCCCGTGCCGAAGGCCCGGCGCTGGCGCTTGGGCAAGGCAAGGTGAGCATCGGCGCCGGCATGGCGCCGGGCGGCAAGGCCGACATCTGGCTGGTGCGCTACGACAAGCGCGTCGTCGCGGTGCCGGTGGCGCGCGGCGAGAACAGCGGCCGCACGCTGCCGCACGCCAATGTCGTCCATTCGCTGGAGAGGCTGGGCAGCTGGAACGGCAGCGCGACGACGTTGCCGCTGCCGGCGGCGGGCGCCGGCCTCAACACGGCGGTGCTGGTGCAGACGCCCGGCGGCGGGCCGATCCTCGCGGCGGCCTCGGACTGATCAGCATTTTTCCGCGCCGAAGCCGCAGACGGCGGCAGCGCACCAACGGGCTCGCACGGCGCGCCACAACACAAGGAGACCACCATGACCAAATACCTGACGCTGCCGGCGCTGGCCTTCGCGCTTGCCGCAACCGCGCTGGTTGCCGGGGCCCGCGCCGACGACGCGACCAACGCCATGAAGCCCGCCAATGCGATGGCTACCGAGGCGATGAAGCCGGCAGGTGCCATGAAGCCCGATGCGACGGCGACGGATGCCATGGCGGCCAACGCAATGAAACCGGCCACCGATGCGATGAAGCCGAATGCCATGAAGCCGGTCGATGCGATGGCCCCGGCTCAATCAATAAGTGAGGCGGTCCCCGCCTCTCGCGGGCGAGGCCGAACAACCGCCAAGGGCGCGGCTGTCGCAAGCCCAAGTTCCTCGCCCCGCAGAGCGGGGGAGAGGTGGCTCGGCGAAGCCGAGACGGAGAGGGGGAGCGCCGTCGACGACACGAACCGCCGCACGGCAAAGTGAGCACCCAGTGGCAGCTTCCATCGTATATACTGGAACCAAACCAAGGAGATCAGACATGAACGGCATCAAGACAAGGGCCATGCGGCGATCGCCATTCCTTGCCCGCGGCGCCCTTGCGGCGCTCGGCCTTGCGGCCGTGGCGGCCGCCGGCTTCTGGCAGACGCCGGCCCGGTCGGCGGAAGAAGCGGTGGTGATCCCACCGCCGGCAATAGACGAAAAGGCGGCGGGCGGGACCGAGAAGGCCGTGTTCGCCGGCGGCTGCTTCTGGGGCGTGCAGGGCGTGTTCCAGCACGTCAAGGGCGTCAGCAAGGCCGTCTCCGGCTATGCCGGCGGCAGCGCCGAAAACGCCGTCTACGAGATCGTCGGCAGCGGCCGCACCGGCCATGCCGAGTCGGTCGAGATCACCTACGATCCCTCGCAAGTGACCTACGGCCAGCTGCTGCAGGTGTATTTCTCGGTCGCGCACAACCCGACGCAGCTCAACTATCAGGGCCCTGACCACGGCACGCAGTACCGCTCGACGGTGTTTGCCGAAAATGACGAGCAGAAGAAGATCGCCGAGAGCTACATCGCCCAGCTCGACAGGGCCAAGGTGTTCGGCAAGCCGATCGTGACGACGCTGGAGACCGGCAAGACTTTCTATCCGGCCGAGGATTATCATCAGGACTTCCTGACGCTCAACCCGACCTATCCCTACATCGTCTACAACGACCTGCCGAAGGTGGCTAATTTGAAGGCGCTGTTCCCCAAGCTCTACAGCGAAAAGCCGGTGCTGGTGCTGGCGGCAAGCAAGAGCTGAGGTTTGCTGAGGGGGGCGCGAAGGATCGCGGCGCCTCCTAGCTTAGCGCTCAATCATACGTCAGATCCGTCGCCTTTCCGCCGAACACGCGGTAGGCGTAGAAGGAATAGAAGATGATGATCGGGAGCACGACGACGACGCCGGCCAGGATCACCGCCAGGCTCTCCGGCGCCGAGGCGGCCTGCCAGATGGTCAGCCTGTCGGGCACGACGAAGGGATAGAAGGACCAGGCGAGCCCGGCAAAGCCGAGCGCGAAGATGGCGGCGAGCGTCAGGAACGGCATCAGCGCGTGGCGGTCGCCGGGCTTCGGCAGGTGAAAGGTCTGCCGCCACAGCCACAGGAACAGCAGCGCCGAGACGATGGGCAGCGGCGAGAGATAGAGGATCTCCGGCCACAGAAACCATTTGTCGAAGATGCGCGGGCTGGCGAAGGGCGTCGCCAACGACACCGCGACCATGCCGAGCGCCGTCAGCACCAGCGTGGTGCGCAGCCAAAGCACGGCTTTGCGCTGCAGATGGCCCTCGGTCTTGTAGATCAGCCAGGCGGCGCCCATGGCGGCATAGGCGGCCGACAGGCAGAGCGCGACCAGCGCGCCGAAGGCGACGCCACCGAAGCCGACGTCGAGGCCGAGCACATAGACGCCCAGCATATAGCCCTGCGCCAGCGCGGCGATGGTGGAGCCCAAGAAAAAGATGCGGTTCCAGCGGCGCTTCTTGCCGGCCGGCACCTTGGCGCGGAAATCGAAGGCGACGCCGCGCAGGATAAGCCCGACCAAAAGCACGAAGACCGGCAGGTAGAGCGCGGTGAGGATGGTGCCATGCGCCATCGGGAAGGCGACCAGCAAAAGGCCGACGGCCAGCACCAGCCAGGTCTCGTTGGCGTCCCAGAACGGGCCGATTGCCGCGATCATGGTGTCCTGCTCGGCGTCTTCGGCGCCGGCGAACAGGATGCCGATGCCGAGATCGAAGCCGTCGAGGATGACGTAGATGAGGATGGCGAGGCCCATCAGGCCGGCGAAGATCAGCGGCAGCGCGGTCGGCCAGTCGAAGCTCATGTCAGGCGCTCCCTTCCTGGGCGGCCGGCTGCGACAGCGCCGCATTCATGACGCCGGGCAATGGCGAGGTGTCGCCGTCCTTGGCCGCTTTCAGCGCCAGATGCACCAGCACGCCGAGATAGGCGATCAAGAGCAGCACATAGAGGATGAGATAGATGGCCAAGGTCAGCGCGACATGGCTGCCGGCGACAGGGCCGACGGCGTCGGCCGTCCTCAGGACGCCGGTGACCAGCCAAGGCTGGCGGCCGATCTCGGTCGTGTACCAGCCGGCAAGCGTCGCCACCCAGCCGGAGATCGTCATCGGCACCATGATCAGCGCCAGCGGCTTCGGCAGGCTGTGGCGGCGCTTGAGGAAGAAGGCGGCCGACCAGGAGACGACGAGCATCAGGAGGCCGGTGCCGACCATGATGCGGAACCCCCAGAACACCGGGAACACCGGCGGATGGTTGCCGGGATAGCCGTTCAGCCCCGGCACGACGCCGCTCACGCTATGGCGCAGCACGAGGCTGGCGCCGCCGGGAACGGCGAGCTCGAACCTGTTTTCCTTGGCCGCCTCATCGGGGAGCGCAAACAGAACCAGCGGCACGTTGGGGCCGGTGTTCCAGTTGGCTTCCATCGCGGCGATCTTCTGCGGCTGGTGCTCCAGCGTGTTCAGGCCGTGCTGGTCGCCGGCAAAGATCTGGATCGGGATCAGGATCGCGGCGGTGAAGACGCCGGTGCGCAGCGCCTTCCACATCGATTCCGAGCGATCGCCGTAGAGATAGCGCAGTGCCGACAGGCCGGCGATCAGGAAGGAAACCGTCAGCCCCGAGGCGAGCAGCATGTGGACCAGCCGGTAGGGCATGGAGGGATTGAAGACGATCGCCCACCAGTCGAGCGCATGCGCCTTGCCGTCGCGCATCTCGAAGCCGGCCGGCGTCTGCATCCAGGAATTCAGCGCGATGATCCAGAAGGCGGAAACCGTGGTGCCGCCCGCCACCAGCACCGTCGCCAAAGTGTGGATGCGGTTGGAGACGCGGCGGAAGCCGAACAGCATGATGCCGAGGAAGGCGGCCTCGAGGAAGAAGGCGGTCAGCACCTCATAGGCGAGCAGCGGCCCGGCGATGTTGCCGACGGTTTCCATATAGCCCGGCCAGTTGGTGCCGAACTGGAAGCTCATGGTGACGCCGGAGACCACGCCCATGGCGAAGGAGAGCGCGAAGACCTTCACCCAGGTGAAATAAGCGCGCATCCAGGCGGAGTCGCCGGTCCTGTTGTAGCGCAGCTTGAAGAACAGCAGCACCCAGCCAAGTGCAATGCTGATCGCCGGAAACAGGATATGGAACGAAATATTCGCGCCGAACTGGATACGCGACAGAATAAGCGGGTCCATGGCTGGCTCCGGCTGCTGCTTGTTCTTGGAGAGTAGGCCGCAAACACGCCCCGGTCAAAGCGGCGCGGCGCCGCGCGAGGCGCGTTGTCGCAGCAAGTGTGAACAATCCGTCAGGCGTTTTGGCCGGGCGCGGTGGCCAGAACTGTCAGGAGGGGCATTGACTTCCGGCCGCGCGAACCGACATTCACGGCATTCCACCGCGCAGCACGATTTCCGATAGCCGTTTTCAGCATGTCCGCCATCATCTCCATTTCCGGTGTCACGAAAACCTATGCCACCGGCTTCAAGGCGCTGAAGGAGATCAATCTCGACATCGAGCGGGGCGAGATCTTCGCGCTGCTCGGACCGAACGGCGCGGGCAAGACGACGCTGATCTCGATCGTCTGCGGCATCGTCAACCGCTCCTCCGGCAGCGTCAGCGTGGACGGCCACGACATCGGCCGGGACTATCGCGCGGCGCGCAGCCTGATCGGGCTGGTGCCGCAGGAACTGACCATCGATGCCTTCGAGACGGTCTGGGCGACGGTCAATTACAGCCGCGGCCTGTTCGGCAAGCCGGCCAACAAGGATTTCGTCGAGAAGGTGCTGCGCGATCTCTCGCTGTGGGAGAAGAAGGACGCCAAGGCAATCACGCTTTCGGGCGGCATGAAGCGGCGGCTGATGATCGCCAAGGCGCTGTCGCACGAGCCGCGCGTGCTGTTCCTGGACGAGCCGACGGCCGGCGTCGACGTCGAGCTGCGCCAGGACATGTGGGCGATGGTGCGGCGGCTGCGCGAGGACGGCGTCACGATCATCCTGACCACGCACTACATCGAGGAGGCCGAGGCGATGGCCGACCGCGTCGGCGTCATCAACCGCGGCGAGATCATCCTGGTCGAAGGCAAGGCCGAACTGATGCGCAAGCTCGGCCGCAAGCAGATGACGCTCGAATTGCGCGCGCCGCTCAGGGCGATCCCGGAGAAGCTGGCGGGTTACGCGCTGGAGCTCTCGCCGGGCGGCGGGCAGCTCACCTACACCTATGACAACCAGAGCGACCGGCCGGGCGTCGCCTCGCTGATCCGCGATCTCGAAGCGGCCGGCATCCAGTTCCGCGATCTCGACACCAAGAACAGCTCGCTCGAGGAGATCTTCGTCAACATTCTGAGGCAAGAGCCATGAACCCGCGCGCTGCCATGAACCTTCGTGCCGTGTGGGCGATCTACCGGACGGAGATGGCGCGTGCGTTCCGCACCGTGCTGCAGAGCATCATTTCGCCGGTCATCTCGACATCGCTCTACTTCGTCGTGTTCGGCTCGGCGATCGGCTCGCGCATCACCGAGATCGACGGCATCAGCTATGGCGCCTTCATCGTGCCGGGGCTGATGATGCTGTCGCTTCTAACGCAGTCGATCTCGAACGCCTCCTTCGCCATCTACTTCCCGAAATTCGTCGGCTCGATCTATGAGCTGCTGTCGGCGCCGGTCTCCTATCTCGAGATCATCATCGCCTATGTCGGCGGTGCCGCGACCAAGTCGATCATGCTCGGCCTGATCATCTTAGGCACCGCGGCGCTGTTCGTGCCGCTGAGGATCGAGCATCCGTTCTGGATGGTCGCCTTCCTGGTGCTGACGGCGGTGACCTTCAGCCTGTTCGGCTTCATCATCGGCATCTGGGCCAAGACCTTCGAGCAGCTGCAGCTGGTGCCGCTCCTGATCGTCACGCCGCTCACCTTCCTCGGCGGCAGCTTCTATTCGATCCATATGCTGCCCGGCATCTGGAAGACGGTCACGCTGTTCAACCCGGTAGTCTATCTGATCAGCGGATTCCGCTGGAGTTTCTACGGCAAGGCGGACGTCTCGGTCGGCGTCAGCCTCGGCATGACGCTGGTGTTCCTGGCCGCCTGCATCGCGATCGTGGCCTGGATCTTCAAGACAGGGTACCGGCTCAGGAATTGAGCAAGGGCGGTTCCTCTTCCCCGCCCTTGGCGGGGGCGAGGAAACAGCGCTTCAAATCGCCTTGATCAGACGCAACAGCCCCAGCATCTCCATCAGCGTGCCCTTGCGGAAGGCGATGTAGGTCGGCTCTTCCACGCCGTGGAAGCGACGCTTGAAGGCAGCCTGGCCCTGCAGGTTGAAGCGCGAGCGGTTGACCCAGGGCGATCGGTAGGCACGCTGGAAGGTGCTGCGCCAGAAGCTCGATTCGGCAAACCCGCTCGGCTCGACGTCGAGCAGCGGCGACAGGCCCAGCGTGACCACCGAGATGCCTTCCTCGCGGAAGCGGTCGACGGCAAATTTCGTCAGGCCGATTTCGGCATGGGACGTGGCGTCGACATGCTTGCGCTTGAAGGCCGTGGTGTAGCCGATGATCTTGCCGCCGCTGAACAGCGGATCGAAATCGAGCAGGGCGACGAGCTCGCCGTCCGGACCATGCAGGACGAAGCGGCGCATGTCGGCGCCGAGATGCTCGGCGAAGGGACGGTTGAGAAAGCCCATCTCCCAGCGTTTGACGATGCGCTCGCGGCGCCAGTTTTCGGACAGCCTGGAAACCTCGTCGAGAAACAGGCCGCGTCTGTCCTCGGCGAAGGTGAAGCCCTTCTTCGTCAGCCAGCGCTCGGAATAGCGCACGGTCTCGTTGCGCCTGCCGGAAAAATCATGCGCCGGCAACTGCAGCCTGGTGTCGATGCCGAGCCGGTTGACCTGATAGCCGAGGCCGGCCAGCACCTTTGCCGTCGCAGCGCCGATCTGCACGAACCACGGACCGCCGGCCGCCTCGACGAAGCGCTTGATGTAACCGGGCCGGTCCGACGGATGCACCACCGGATCGCCGAGAGCGAAGTGATGCTTCATCTTGGTGCCGAAGGCGATGTAGCCGTCGCCGTCGCTGAAATAGGAGAGTTTCTGCTGAACGGCGGTCGAATAGGCGAGCGAGAAGTCGCCGTGCCGACGAACCAGCGCCAGGCGCTCGAGATGGGTGAGCTCGCGCCGCTGCACCTTGGGCGCTGCGGCGTCGAGAAACCTGTCGATGTGGATGCGCAGTGGGGGCACGGCCGGGTTTCCGCTTAGCGATAGGTGGAGACCCTCGAATCAGTCGCCTGGCGCGACGTAACCACCTGTCGCGCCAGCGCCATATAGGATGCAATCGGGCTGGAATGAAGGCCAAAAGTCGGCGACGACAGTGGCCGACGTCACCACCACCGGCGGTGACGTGATGCTGTGGTCATTCTGGAAATCAGCACGTCGGGGAGGCTTCGGCCAGTCCCCAACGTCTGTGACGGTGCCCCGTCGAGCGCCTCGGCGTGTCAGACGGCGATTTTGCCGCCGCCCTGCCTGGTGATGGCGACGACCGAAGGCCGCACTGGCATGTCCGGCTTGAAGTCCGGCCAGCGCGTCGATGGGTCCTCGTAGTAGGACGGGCGGCCGAAGCCTTCCCAGTCCTCGCCGCCGTCGCCCGGATGCTGGACGGCGACGAAGGCGGTCTGGTCGTTGGGCGCGAACAGCGGGCCGCACATTTCGGCGCCGATCGGCACGCGGAAGAACAGCTTCGAGGTCGCCCGCGCGGCGCCTTCGGTATCCACGGCCCAGAGGCCGTCGGTACGGCCGGTGGCCTTCGGGCCCTGGCCGTCGGTCGCGACCCAGAGCCGGCCGGCCGAATCGACCGCGCAATTGTCCGGCATGCCGAACCAACCATTGGCGGTGGTGGCGGTCGAGAAGGTGGCGCCGACATCGGCCACGGAAGGATCGCCGCATTTCAGCAGCACTTCCCATTTGCCCTTGGCGGCGGCGAAGTCGCCGCCGTCCTCGACGATCTCGATGATGTGGCCAAAGGCGTTTGCGGCGCGCGGGTTGGCGGCGTCGACCTGGTCGGCCTTGCGCTTCGAATTGTTGGTCAGCATGACATAGACCTTGCCGTTGCCGGCATTGGGCTGGATGTCTTCCGGCCGGTCCATCTTGGTGGCGCCGAGCAGGTCGGCGGCGCGGCGCGTCTCGATCAGCACGTCGGCCTGGCTGGCGAAGCCGTTCTCTCCCGTCAGCGGACCTTCACCGAACACGATCGGCATCCATTCGACGGTGCCGTCCTCGGCGAACTTGGCGACATGCAGCGTGCCGTCGTCGAGCAGGTTCATGTTGGCGGCACGGTCGTTTGCGTTGAACGCGCCCTTGGTGACGAACTTGTAGACATAGTCGAAGCGCTCGTCGTCGCCGAGATAGAAGACGACGCGGCCGTCCTTGGCGACGATCGATTCGGCGCCCTCATGCTTGAAGCGGCCCATGGCCGTGCGCTTCCGCGGCACCGAATTCGGGTCGTTGACGTCGACCTCGACGATCCAGCCGAAGCGATTGGCTTCGTTCGGCTCCTTGGCGAGATTGAAGCGGTCGTAATGCGCGCCCCATTCATAGGCGCCTTCCGGAATGCCGAGCCGCTTGTAGTTGGCCGCTTCCCTGTGACCCTCCGGCAGGTCGCCCGAGAAATAGCCGTGGATGTTTTCCTCGGCCATCACATAGGTGCCCCAGGGCGTGACGCCGCCGGCGCAATTGTTGAGGGTGCCGATGACCTTGGTGCCGGACGGATCGGCATTGGTCTTGACGCGGTCGTGGCCGGCGACGGGGCCGGAGAGCGCCATCTCGGTGTTGGAGGTGATGCGGCGGTTGAGCTTGCCGTCGCGCACGACCTGCCATTTGCCGCCCTCCTTGCGGATCTCGACAATGGTGCCGCCGTGGGCGGCCATCTCGACATCGACCTGCTCCTTGCTCAGCGGCGCGACCTCGGCGGTCTTCTTGCCGTCCTTGTCGACGATCTTGACGATGCCGGGAAACATCAGGTGCGGGTTGGTGTATTCGTGGTTGACGACCAGCAGTCCGTGCTCGGCCGAGCCGTCGATAGCGATGTAGCCGACATAGTCGTTGTTGTAGCCGAACTGTTTGGCCTGAGCATCGGCCGACTGCTTGGTCGGGTCGAAGTCCGGTGAATCGGCAAAGAGCGGATCGCCCCAGCGCAAGAGCACATCGGCATCGTAGCCCGGCGCGACATGGTGCTTGTCGTCGATGCCGGCCTCGAGCTCGTCGAACTTGAAGGCGGAAGCCTCACCGGCACGCGCTTCGTCGGCTGCGACCAGCGCGAGCGGGCTGACGGTGGCGGCAATGGCCGAAATGGCCAGGGATCCCTTGAGGAAGCCGCGGCGCGAGAACCGCGCGGCAATGATCTCGCCCATGGTGCGGTTGTCGGTGGGATTGACGGGCGGACCGTCATTGTCCTCGAGCTGGCTGGTGCGGAAGCGGGTTTCAGGGGAATCGGTCATGAGCTGTCCTCTGGCTGCTTGAGATGGCTGGGTCTGCGACCTTGGGACCCGTATAGCCGGAGGATCACACTTTCGTGACAGCGCAGGGGTTGCAGCGCTGCTTTGCCGGCTGATGCCCGGGAGCGGCTTGCCCGGCTCGCGCTCAGCTTGACGGTTTCGCGCGGTTGGGAAACAAGGACGCAGCAGGCACGGCGACGCCGGTTCGGAGGGACGAAGGTGAGTTTCTGGGGATTGGCGCAGCTCGGCGTCTCGACGGTGATCTTCCTGTTGGCGGCAACCGCCGCCAAGCAATGGGGACTGGCGCCGAGCCTCGGTAAGATCGTGCTGACGCTGGCGCTCTACTCGCTCGGCAACCTGATCATGCTGAGGCTGATCCGCGAGTTCGGCATGTCGGTGTCGTTCAGCCTGTCGGCGGTGATCCAGCTGGTCTCGGTCAATATCGTGGCGTTGCTGTTCTTCGGCGAGCGGCTCAATGTCTTTCAAGCGACCGGCGTCGTGCTGGCGATCGCCGCCGTGGCGCTGATCACGCTCGGGCCCTATATGCAGCGGCTCTGGGCCTGAGCGAATGAAATCCGCCGCAAGCGCGCTGCTCAACAAGATCGAGTTTCCGGTGCTTCTGGCCGGGCTGGTGATCGCCGGCGGGCTATGGGGATTGCTGGAGCTGATGGAGGTGGCGCGGGCAACGACGCCACATGGCTTCGACACTGATATCCTGCTCGCTTTCCGCCATGCCGGACAGCCGGACAGTCCGATCGGCCCGGCGTGGCTGGAAGGGGCGGTGCGCGACATCACCGCGCTCGGCAGCACCAGCGTGCTGGTGCTGATCACCGGCGCTGTCATCATCTATCTTCTGCTGATCCGCCGGCCGACGACGGCGCTCTTTGTGTTCGTGGCGGTGGCGGGCGGCCAAGTCGTTTCCAGCTTGCTCAAGTTCGAAGTTGACAGGCCGCGGCCCGACCTCGTCTCGCATCTGGTCGACGAGACTTCGCTGTCCTTCCCGAGCGGCCATGCCATGCTGTCGGCAATCACCTATCTCACGCTCGGCTCGCTGGCGGCGCGGTTCCTGCCGGACCGGACCACAAAGATCTTCGTCCTGTGCCTCGCCGTGCTGATCACGGTGCTGGTCGGCACCAGCCGGGTCTATCTCGGCGTGCATTGGCCGTCGGATGTGCTTGCCGGGTGGTGCGCGGGCTTCGCCTGGGCCATGCTGTGCTGGCTTGCCGCGCGCCTGCTGCAGCGGCGCAAGGTGGTGACCGACAGCGAGTAGCCCATGTTTTATCCATCGTTGATGATGCTTGAACCATCATGATATCTGTATTATCCATTGATACTGCAGACTCAGACAAGGGTTCTGGCCGATGATTACTGCCGCGCAGATGCGCGCCGCGAGGGCGTTGGCCGGTATCGACCAGAAAACGCTTGCCGAACGAGCCGGCGTTTCGCTTCCAACGATCCAACGCATGGAGGCGAGTGAAGGCGTCGTCAGAGGCGTGGTCGACACGCTGATGAAGGTCATCCAGGCGCTGGAAGAGGCCGGGGTGGAACTGATCGGCGAGAACCAGGCCAGCGAGCGCGGCGGCAGGGGCGTGCGCCTCAAGGCCACCGTGGCGCAGAACTCGCAGGGCTGAGTCGCGACCGCATCGGCCCGAAATCGGCTCGATTTCGGAAAGCACGATGCGGCGTCGCAGGTTTTCGCGACGGCGACCGCCGACACCAAAGCCGACGATCCCGCCGCCTCGGTCTTTGTTTTGTGCCTGTCGTTATCCCCAAAACGCTATGAACTTTTGGGCGACATGCACTGGAGCGGAAGGCAGTCCATGGATCAGGTCCGGCGGGCAATGCATCACCACGCGCGACCGACATTCGCCGAGCTTTTCACGCCGAAGCTGGTCACAGTGCTGCGTGAGGGCTACACGCTCGCGCATTTGCGGGCCGATACGGTCGCCGGACTGACAGTCGCCATCGTCGCGCTGCCGCTTTCGATGGCGATCGCGATCGCGTCCGGCGTGACGCCCGAGCGCGGGCTCTACACCTCGATCATCGGCGGCTTCATAATCTCGGCGCTCGGCGGCAGCCGCTTCCAGATCGGCGGCCCGGCCGGCGCCTTCATCGTGCTGGTGGCGGCGACCGTCGCCCGCGCCGGTGTCGACGGCCTGCTGCTCGCGACCATGATGGCCGGGGTCTTCCTGCTCGTCATCGGCTATCTGAGGCTCGGCACCTACATCAAGTTCATTCCCTATCCGGTGACCGTCGGCTTTACGGCCGGCATCGCCGTGATCATCTTCTCCGGCCAGATCGTCGAGCTGCTCGGCCTCAAGCTCGCCGGCAAGGAGCCCGGGCCGCTGGTGCCGAAGCTGATTGCGATCGGCGAGGCGGCCGGCACGATCAATCCGGCGGCGGCGTTCGTGGCGGTGCTCACCATCGCGGCGATCGCCCTTCTCAAGCGCTGGCGGCCGAAATGGCCGGCGATGCTGATCGCCATCGGGCTGGCCTCGCTGGTGGTGACCCTGTTTGCGCTGCCGGCGGAGACGATCGGCACGCGTTACGGCGGCATCCCGCGCAGCCTGCAGTGGCCTTCCCTTCCGCCGGTGACCCTGGCCAAGATGATCGACGTGCTGCCGGACGCCATCTCCTTCGCGCTGCTCGGCGCGATCGAATCGCTGCTGTCGGCGGTCGTCGCCGACGGCATGAGCGGGCGCCGGCACCGCTCCAACTGCGAACTGGTGGCGCAGGGCTTCGCCAACATCGTCTCCGCGCTGTTCGGCGGCATCTGCGCCACCGGCACCATCGCCCGCACCGCCACCAATGTGCGGGCGGGCGCGCACGGCCCGGTCTCGGGCATGCTGCATTCGCTGATCCTGCTCGTCCTGATGCTGGCGGCGGCGCCGTTGGCGAGCTACATCCCGCTTGCCGCGCTGGCCGGCGTGCTAGCCGTCGTGTGCTGGGACATGTTCGAGAAGCAAGCCTTCGCCACGCTGCTGCGAGCCTCGCGCGGCGACGCGCTGGTGTTGATGGCGACATTCCTCATCGTCATCTTCCGCGATCTCACCGAAGGCATCGTCGTCGGCTTCGTGCTGGGGTCGATCCTGTTCATCGACCGCATGGCCAAGTCGATCGCCGTCGAAGCCGACCAGACGCTGGTGCCGGAAGACGTCGCCGATCGGCCGAGCGCCTATGATTCCAGCGAGGCGGCCGATGCCGACACCGTCGTCTATCGCATCTCCGGCGCCTTCTTCTTCGGCGCCGCCTCGACCGTCGGCGCGGTGCTCGACCGCATCGCCGACCAACGGCGGAACTTCATCCTCGACTGCTCGGCGGTGCCGTTCTTCGATTCCACCGCCGCCAATGTCATCGAGGGCGCGGCGCACAAGGCCAAACGCGCGGGCGTTCGCTTCATCATCGCGGGTGCTGCGCCGCAGACCCGGCGCATGCTGATCAACCACGGTGTCAAGCGGCCGCTGGTGACCTATGCCGCCTCGATCCGCGATGCGCGGGCGCAGCTTAAAGGAACGTAGGGGCCGCTGCTTCCCTCAAACCGTCGCTTCGATGGGCTCGGCAAGTTTGGGGTTGGCGCGCGCGGCGATCAGGCAGCCGGCAACGATGAGGCATGCCCCGATCAGCGTGGTCCCGGCCACCTCCTCGCCGAAGAAGAACCAGCCAAGCGCGATCGCCCAGATGAAGGCCGAGTATTCCGTTGGGATCAGATATTGCGCCTCGGCGCGGGCGTAAGACCAACTCATCAGGAACTGGCCGGTGAGCGACAGCATCGTCACGCCGGCGAGCGGAAGCCAGAGGTCGCGCGGAAGCGCGACGGCAAGCCACGGCGCGGCGAGGCCAAGCATGATCGCGACGCAAAGATTCTGGAACAGCATGATCTCGACCGGCTTGGCCAACAGCGCCTGCTGCCGGGCGAGGATCAGGTTGTAGCCATAGAACACCGTCGACACGAGCACGGCCGCCGTACCGAGCAGGGCATCCTGCGAATAGCTCGCCTGCCCGAATTGGCCCGCCAATATGATGGCGACGCCGGCGATGCCGGCCAGCGACGCCCACACGGCCTGCCGCCGGATTCGCTCGCCCAGCAGCAGCGCGGCGAGGAAGAGGGCAAACAAGGGCGCGACGAAACTGAGCCCGACCGCCTCCGCGAGCGGCAGCCTGGCGAGCCCCCAGAAGAACGAGACGAGAACGACGCCGACAATCGCCGCGCGCAGCGCATGCAGTCCCAGCACTCGAAGGGTCGGTCTCGAGCGCGTCCCTGCCGACCAGGCCGCGCCCGCGACAAGGGCTGCGACCGTGCTGCGCCACAGCAGCGTATTGTACACGCCGACCGCTATGACCAGGGACTTCATCGCCGCATCCATCCCGGACAGCAGGAAGATGGCGAGCGCGCATACCAGCACGGGGATCATCGGGGAAACGGCGCCGGTCGGGCTGGGTGTCTTCACGGCTTCGCTCATGTGACGGATCACAGCCGGATATCGGGGAGCGAAAGGCAAAGCCAGATGGCAGACCCGTCGATATGGCGGTCCAATGCCGATCGGCGTCGTTCCCGTCACGATGGCCGTCAGTCGATCTTCAGCGCCGCGATCTCGCCTTCGTTCATCAACGGGACATAGATGGTCGAGTTGCCGTTGCTGCCGATGTCGGCGCTGCCGGGCTTGAAAGTCGCGACCACCTCCGGTGTGCCGCCGGCCTTGTAGCGGTAAAGTGTGCCGGTCATGTAGGCGGTGGCATAGATGCTGTCGCCGATGGCGATGACACCGTCGAGGTCGGCGAATTCTTGAGCCCCCGGCAAAGGCGTCACCGTCCTGCTGGCAAGGTCGACCGACAGCAGGCCGCCCGGTCGCGCGGTGCTGAAATCGGGCTTGATGCCCTTGCCCCAGGACGCGACGACGAGCCTTGCGCCGTCGGCGAAGATGCCGTTGGGAGAAGCCAGCAGCGCGTCCTTGACGAACAACTCCGGCTTGTCGCCGCCGATGCGGTAGATCGCGTCGGCCAGCATGTCCGTGACATAGACCTTGCCGGAGGCGTCCGATGTCATGTCGTTGAGGAAAACGGCGTTCGGCACCTCGATGCTCGCGACCAGCCTGCCGCTGGCCAGGTCGACGACACGGACCTTGGTGATGTCGGCGACATAAAGCCTGCCGCCGGCGATCGCCATGCCCTTGGGCGCGTCCATGCCGTCTGCCCAATGGCGGGTGACGACCTTGCCGTCCGGGGACAGCAGCGACAGGTAGCCGTTGCCGTCGGCCTCGCCGGGGTTGCCGGCGATGTTGGAGACGACGATGCGGTTGCTGGCGGCATCGAACAGGGCCGATTCCGGCTGCTCGAATCCGCCGGCGCGCCAGATTTCGCCGGCCTCGGCGGCGGTGACCGTTGCTGCGCCGAGAAAGGCGAGAATGGTCGAAGCGATCAGGGTCTTCATGGTGCTCTCCTGTTGTGACGGCGGAGAGCTAGGTTTTCCGATACTTTTCTGGAAGTACCGTTGCCGCTAGTATCGAAGATCGATACGAAATCGCAGAAACGAGGTGCATTCCATGAACGCTCCGATCTTCGAGGCGCTCAAGCGGACGCTGAAGGCGAAGGGCCTGACCTATCGCATGCTGGCCGAACGCATGGGCGTTTCCGAGCCGACGGTGAAGCGCATCTTCCACGAGCGCAACTGCAAGCTCGACCGTCTGATGGAGATCTGCGCCGCCGCTGAGGTGGAGCTGGAGAACGTGCTCGGCTCGATGAACCGGGGGCCGGGGCCGGCCAACCACGTCGCGCCGGAGATCGAGCGCAGACTGGCGGCGCGGCCGGCGCTGCTCTTCGTCTTCATCATGTTATCGGAGAAATTCACCCCCGAAGGCATCATGCGCTCGCAGGGTCTGAGCGAGGCCTCGATGTTCCTCTATCTGCGCGATCTGGAGGAGCTCGGGCTGGTGGCGCTCGGGCGCGGCCTGTCGGCGAGGCTGCTGGTCGAAACGCCCATCCAGTGGGATTTCGAGGGGCCGCTGAAACCGCATTTCGAGACGACCAACAAGAACTTCATCGGCTGGGCGATCGGCCATCTGGACAGGCAAGCGACGTTCGTCAGCTTCTCGCGCAGGATGCGGCCCGAGACGGCAGAGATGTTGCGGCGCGAGGCGGAGGAACTGGCCGAGCGCGCCAGGCTGCTTGCCCATCACGACCAGCACACGACTCCCGAGGATCAGCTCATCGGCTACAAATGGACCTTTGCTTTCGGCGCGACCCCGTTTCCGGCGATCATGCCGATCGGGCCGCACCCGAGAGATGCCAGCGCCCGGCGCACTGCCGGGAAGCCCAGCGTGCCGGCCTAGAGCAGTTCATCGCAATTCCGGACGGAAAACCGTTTCACACTTTTCCCGGAATTGCTCCAGCTATTCCGCGGCCTTGGCCTCGGCAATCTTGTCCTCCCAGGTTACGGCCCGGTAATCGAAGCCGTACTCCAGCGTCGGCTTGACGATGCGGAAGAAGGGCGACAGGTCGAAATCGCGCGGCGTGTAGAGCGAATGGTGGCGAATGTGCAGGATTTCGCGGCGCATGTAGCTCGACTGTGCCGAGGCACGTCCGGGCGCGCGGGTGATCTCGGGCAGGACCGGATAGCGTATCTGGCCATAGGCCTCGGCGATCAGCGTCGAGCAGATGGCGCGTGTCGGGTCGCCGGAGCCGAAGGCCAGCATGCGGCGGCGCCAGCGCACCGGCACCGGCGGCATCGGCATGAAATAGCGCAGCATGTCGAAGATGTTCTTGAGGTCGTACCGGAGACCCAGCTTGCCGATCATGAAGGCGACGACCTTGTCGCGATCCTCCGGGGTGAGCCCGCTCGCGCGGCAGATGCGCGTGTTGTAGGTGCGGTAGCGCGACAGCGGCACGGCGACGCAACCCTCGCCGAGCGTCACCTCGATCAGGCGCGGGCGTTCCGACCCGTCGTCCGGTTCGGCCAGGACGTCACCGACATAGAAGGCGGCATGCGACCAGGTCGACTGGGTCAGATACTTGATGACCGCCGAGATCTTCTGGTTGCCCTCGATGAGCAGGATGTCGCCGGGCTGCAGTGTGCGGCGCAAGGTTTCGGCATCGGACGGCGTATAGGGCTCGTAACCCGAGGACTCGTCCTGCAGGCGGCCGGCAAGCCAGCGGCCAATTCGATCGAGAAGGGTGTCGGCTGGCGCACTCATGCCAGACAGCGATTACCACAAGCCGGCTTTCGAGACCACAATCAGGCCGTGGCCGCGCTCGTTTCCGCCGGAGGCGCCGTGAGATCGCCCCGCGCCTTGCGCGCCAGCTTCCTGGCCGAACGCCTGGGGCTGTCATCGAACAATTCCGCGGCCTCGGCAAGGCAGGCCCTGGTCAGGCTCTTCTGCGAGCGTTTCAGGAGCTTGCGCAGAAGCCTGGTCTCGCCGGGCGGCCCGAGCGGCTCGCCATCGGCCTCGAGCAACGCGCGCATGACGAAGACATCGTGCAATTCGCCGAGCAGCTCGCCGAGCTTGTCGACCGCTTTGCGGCGGGCCTTGATCGGCGTCGGCCACAGGCGACCGAGCAGCGACAGATGCATGGAGTGCGTCTTGGCCGCCGTGCGCAATTCGTGAAAGTCGTCGGCCCCGCCGCGCGAGCCGGCCTTGTCCAGGGCCTTCCTGGCTCGCCGCAAGGTGGCGCGCGCGCCCTCGGCCAATATGTCCGCCGCCCGCTCCGGCTGATCGGGAAGCGACAGGCCGTCGGTCCGCTCGAGCCCTTCCTGACAGGCGGCTATCGCCGCGTTTATGGCGGCGTCAAGGCCGGGCCCGGCATGAAGCTCGTGCTGGCGCAACACCAGCCGCTCGCGCACGGAATCAAGACCGCCACCAGCGCTCTGTTTCGGAAAGGCGTCCGACAGGCGATCGAGGGTCTCGATCAGAGCGGTCGCCTCGCGCGGGCCGGCAAGCAGCGCCGAGACCTGCCTGTAGCACTCGTTTTCGGTCTGCCAGAAGGATTCGTCTCCGGAACGAACCAGGCGCAGCAAGGCGCGGATGCTCTTCAGCCGCTTGCGGCACTTGTGCAGCCCCTGCTCCGGCATGTCGCGCGCCTTTTCGAGATGGCCGAGCGCCTTGCCGATCTCTGCGGCCAATATGCGCCGGACCTCGCCGGTCAGCGGAAGGCGCGGATCAATGCGAAAGCTCATGCGGCGATCTCCGGAATTCCCCCGAGGGCGAGCGACGCGTTGTAGAACCTTTGTTCGCCGGTGACCTCGCGACCGAGCCAGTCCGGCAGCATTTCGCCCGGTACGTCCTCCGGCGTTTCCAGTTCCGCGACCACCAGACCGGCGAGAACTCCCCCGAAGACATCGACTTCATAAAGATAGCCGCGGTGCCTAACATGGTGGCGTGTCTTGTCGATGACACGTCCGACGGCGAAGGCCATCATCTCCTCGGCATCGGCCAGCGGGATCGGATATTCGAACTCGTCGCGCTCGCGCGCGCTGCTGCCGAACTTCAACGTCAGCCGGGCGGAGTTGTCATCGCTGATGCGCACCCGCACGGTGCGCCCCGGCGCCGCCGCAAGATAGAACTGGCGGATGCGAATATGCGCCTCGGCCCGATCGCGCCAGGCGGAACTGGCGACCAGGAACTTGCGTTCGACTTCCTTGACCATGGCCGCGCACTAAAGCGCGCGTGAGCCGACATGGCAAGCCGAAGCTGTAGACGACTTGACTTTAATCAATCGATTGATTAAACAGCGCCATGGGCAAGAAAACGAAGCCTGGAACGACGTTGCGCGAAGCATCTCCCGCCGATCAAACGCGGGCGGCGCTCGTGCATGCCGCCCTCAAGCTGTTCGGGCGGCAGGGCTTCGACGGCACCTCGACGCGCGAGATCGCCGCCGAGGCCAAGGCCAATATCGGCTCCATCGCCTACCATTTCGGCGGCAAGGAAGGCCTGCGCGCCGCCGCCGCCGACTACATCGTCGAAACCATCCAGGGGATTGCCGGCCAGGCGCTCGGCGCTGCCCGGGCGGCGGCCCCCGCCAGCCCCGAAGCCGCGCGGGCTCAGCTCTTTTTCGCGCTGGAGCGGATGGTCGGCTTTGTCGTGGCAAGTCCCGAGGCCGGCGAGATCGTACAATTCGTACTGCGCGAGCTTTCCCACCCGACGGCGGCGCTCGACCGCATCTACGCCGGCGTGTTCGAGCCGACGCACCGGCGGCTGTGCCAGATCTGGGAGCAGGCGACCGGCGAGCCGGCCGAGAGCGAGGCCACCAAGCTCACCGTGTTCACGATGATCGGCCAGGTCATCTATTTCCGCATCGGCCGCGAGGCGGTGCTGCGCCGGATGGGGTGGCGCGAGATCGGCAACGCCGAAGCCGCCAAGGTGGTGTCGGTCGCAACGAACAATCTCAAGGCCATGCTGGCGGCACGCGATCCAGCCGTCGCCAAGGAGCGCAAATCATGAGCTTCCTCTGTTCGCTACCGCTCGCGGCCCAGCTGTTCGGCGCCTGCGCCCCGGCGGCGCCGCTCGCCGTCGGCTATGTCGAGGGCGAGTATGTGCTGATGGCGCCGATCGAGGTGGCACAAGTGACCACGGTCAACGTCAAGCGCGGAGACCGGGTGACGACAGGCACGCCGGTGGCGACGCTGGAAAATGCCGATGCCGAGATTGCCGTGGCGCAGGCCCAAGCCGCGCTCGCCCAGGCGCAGGCGCAGCTTGCCGACCTCAAGGTGGGCAAGCGCCCGGAAGAGATCGCGGTGCTCAAGGCGCAAGTGGATATGGCGAAAGCGCAGGCGGCGGACGCCAAACGCAAATATGAGCGCGCCAGCGACCTCTACAAACGCGGTACCGGCACGCAGGCCGACTATGACACCGCCTCCGCCTCGCTGGAGACCGCCAATGCGCAGGTCGGCCAAGCCGAGGCCAATCTCGCGGTCGGCGGCCTGCCGGCTCGATTGGAGACGATCAAGGCCGCGGAGAACCAGGTCAAGCAGGCGCAATCGGAACTGGGGCAGGCGCGATGGCGATTGTCCAAGCGTGTGCTGGCGGCGCCATCGGCCGGCCGCATCGACGACGTGATCCGCAATCCCGGCGACACAGCCGGTCCGACCGCCCCGGTGATTTCGATGCTGCCGGACGGCGCGGTGAAGCTCAGCGTCTATGTGCCGGAGACCGCGTTCTCGTCGGTGAAGGTCGGCTCGCTGCTCAGGGTGCGCTGCGACGGCTGCGGGCCCGACCTCAAGGCGCGCGTCAGCTATGTGTCGCCCGATCCGGAGTTCACGCCGCCGGTCATCTACTCGCTCGAGAACCGGCAGAAGCTCGTCTATCTCGTCGAAGCGCGGCCGGAAGGCGATGCCGGGCCGCTGCAGCCCGGCCAGATCGTCGACGTCGATCTGGCGGATCTCAAGAAATGAACGTCATCGACGTCCGCGGGCTGGTCAAGCGCTTCGGCAGCAAGACCGTCGTCGACCATGTGACGATGACGGTCGCCGAGGGCGAGATCGTCGGCTTTCTCGGGCCGAACGGTTCGGGCAAGACGACGACGATCCGCATCATGTGCGGCCTGCTGACGCCGGATGAGGGCGAGGGCGAGGTGCTGGGATACGACATCCGCGCCGAGTCGCTGAAGATCAAGCGCGAAGTCGGCTACATGACGCAGAAATTCTCGTTCTACGAGGATCTGACCATCGGCGAGAACCTCGAATTCGTGGCGCGGCTCTACCAGCTGAAGCCGGTCGAGGAGCATGTGTCCAGGACGCTGGAGGAGCTCGGGCTGGCGACACGCCGCAACCAGCTGGCCGGGACGTTGTCGGGCGGCTGGAAGCAGCGGCTGGCGCTCGCCGCCTGCATCATGCACCAGCCCAAGCTGCTGCTGCTCGACGAGCCGACGGCCGGCGTCGACCCGAAGGCGCGGCGCGAGTTCTGGGACGAGATCCACCGGCTGGCGAGCGGCGGGCTGACCGTGCTGGTCTCCACCCACTACATGGACGAAGCCGAGCGCTGCCACCGCATCAGCTACATCTCCTATGGCAAGATGCTTGCCACCGGCACGGTGGAGGAGGTGGTCGAGAATGCCGGGCTCACCACCTTCGTCGTGCAGGGGCCGCGGCTCGACCGGGTAGCCGAAGCGCTGCAGGGCCGTCCGGGCGTCGACCAGGTGGCGCCGTTCGGCGCGACGCTGCATGTCGTCGGCTCCGACAAGGCCGCCCTCGAACAGGCCCTTGCCGATGTCGAGAAGCAGCACAAGGGCGTGACGGTGACTCCGGGCGAAACCAGCCTGGAGGACGTGTTCATCCAGTTCATGTCCGGCTCGAAGGACAACATGGCATGAAAGATGGCTTAAGAGCGGTCTTCTCCTTCGCCAGACTCGGCGCGCTGCTGATCAAGGAGTTCATCCAGATGCGGCGCGACCGCGTCACCTTCGCCATGATGCTCGGCGTGCCGCTGATGCAGCTGGTGCTGTTCGGGTTTGCCATCAACAACGACCCGAAGAGCCTGCCGACGGCGTTGGTGGCGATGAGCAACGACAAGTACACGCGCGCCATGGTCTCCGCCCTGCAGATGACCGGCTACTACCGCTTCGACCGTGTGGCCGAGAGCGCGGCCGAGGCCGAGGCGCTGATGGCCAAGGGCGCCGTCTCCTTCGTCGTCACGATCCCGGCCGACTTCTCGCGCCGCGTCGAGCGTGGCGACAGCCCGCAGATCCTGATCGAGGCCGACGCGACCGACCCTTCCGCCGCGAGCGGCGCGATTTCGACGCTGAGCACAGTGGCGGGCCAAGCCCTGCTGCGCGCCCAGGGCATGCAGGCGACGGTGTCGGAGAATGCCAGGCAGCAGCTGCAGGTGGTGGTGCACCAGCGCTACAATCCGGAAGGCATCTCGCAATACAACATCGTGCCCGGCCTGCTCGGCGTCATCCTGCAGATGACCATGGTGATGATGACGGCGATGGCGCTGACGCGCGAGACCGAGCGCGGCACGATGGAGAACCTGCTTGCCATGCCGTCCAGCCCGGCCGAGATCATGCTCGGCAAGGTGCTGCCCTTCCTCGCCGTCGGTGCCGTGCAGGTGGCGGTGGTGCTGGTGGCGGCGAAGCTTCTGTTCAGCATACCGTTCGTCGGCAGCCTGACGCTGCTGCTCTCGTCGGTGCTTATCTTCGTGCTGGCGCTGGTGCTGCTGGGCTACACCATCTCGACCATGGCCCGCTCGCAGATGCAGGCGATGCAGCTCACCTTCTTCTTCTTCCTGCCGTCGCTGCTGCTCTCGGGCTTCATGTTCCCCTATCGCGGCATGCCCGGCTGGGCGCAGATCCTGGGCGAAGTCTTCCCGCTGACGCATTTCCTGCGCATCACGCGGGCCGTCATGCTCAAGGGCGCCGACGTCCCGGCGGTCGCGGCGGAAATCGGCTGGCTGTTGCTGTTCGTGGCGGTGTTCGCCGGCACCGCGCTGCTGCGCTTCCGGCGGACGCTCGATTGATCGTTTCTGGGTGCAGACGTTTTAATGCCGGCTGGACAGCGCCCCCCTCTGTCCTGCCGGTCATCTCCCCACTTGGGGGGAGATTGGCTGTTTCTGCGCCTCACTCATTCTGCAACGTTCGAGGTTGGCGAAGGGCGGCGTGAAGTCTGATCTCCCCCGAAGTGGGGAGATGGCCGGCAGGCCAGAGGGGGGCGCGAAGGATCGCTGCGGAACCTGGATCGCGGCACTCTTCGGCTACACCTAACCCGCAGCCATAATCTCCGCATACACACTGAGATCGACATTGCCGCCCGAGAGCACCACGGCGACGCATTTGCCGGCGAGGTCGATCTTGCCCGACGAAAGCGCCGCCAAGCCGACTGAGCCGCCGGGCTCGACCACCAGCTTGAGATGGGTCATGGCGTCGCGCATGGCCTGCCTGACGGCGTCTTCGGAGACGGCGATGCCGCCGGCGAGATAGCTGCGATTGATCTCGAAGGTGAGCGCGCCTGGTTCGGCGACCAGCAGCGCATCGCAGATCGAGACGTGGCCTGGCTCGTTCGACACCCTTTCCCCCTTGGCAAGCGAACGTGTCGTGTCGTCGAAGTGCTCGGGCTCCGCCGCCCAGACAGACGTGCCGGGCAAAACATCCTTGACGGCGATCGAGATGCCGCTCGACAGACCGCCGCCGCCGCAAGGGATAACGACCGCGTCGAGCTTGGCTCCAAGCGCGCTTGCCTGCGCCACGAGTTCAAGGCCGATCGTGCCCTGGCCGGCGATGATGGCCGGATCGTCATAGGGCGGGACGAGCACCATGCCACGCTCGACATAGGGGCGAACCACCGTCGCGCGGTCCTCGCGGTAGCGGTCGAACGGCACCACCTCGGCGCCCATCTTGCGCACATTGGCGATCTTGATCGCCGGGGCGTCGGCCGGCATGGCGATGACCGCCTTGACGCCGAACATCGCGGCGGAAGCGGCCACCCCTTGCGCGTGATTGCCGGAGGAGAAGGCGACGACGCCGCGGCCGCGCTCTTCCTCGCTCAGCGAGGACAACTTGTTATAGGCGCCGCGGAACTTGAAGGAGCCGGTGCGCTGCAGCGTCTCCGGCTTGAACAGGATGCGGCCGCCATAGCGGTTGTTGATCTCCGGCGATTCGATCAGCGGCGTTTCGACGATCAGGCCGGAAAGCCGTGCGGCAGCGGCGCGGATGTCGGAAATACCGGGCAGGGTGGTCATGAGTGTGGCCTCGCGGAAAATGACGCTTCGATGGTGCACGGAAACCGTGGCGGCGCGCCAACGAAATAATGTAACGGTTACAATGTTTGGCTGAATACAATCAAACGTTGGCGCCGCCCCTCATCTGGCTGCCGCCATCTTCTCCCCGTGAACGGGGAGAAGATCCTGTCATCGCTGCGTTCGCCAATGACCGGCGTTGCAGCTAGGGCGCGGTGGTTGCGGCCAGCCCTTTCTCCCGTTCACGGGGCGCCAGGGACAAATGAGGGGCGGCGCCAACGATGGCGACCAGCGACGGCGACGGCCCTCCGCTTCGGCTTCGTCCGCTGCGACGGACCCCTCCTCACCCCAGCAACGCCCGGGTCCTTTTCTTGCCGCCGGCCTTGCGCCAGCTGTTGAAGCGGTGGGTGGCGGCGGCAAAGGAGATCTTCATCTGCTGGGAGACCGAATAGCGCGACTTGCCTTCGTCGAACATGCGGTAGCAGCACTCGACACCTTCGTCGGTCAGCTTGCCCTCCGGCGTCTTGTTGTGCGGATTGGCCGGATCGAATCTTTCGACCTGTTGTTCTACCAGCCCCTTGAGGCGCTGCAGATCGGCCTCGATGCCGGCGATGAGATCGAGAATGGGTTTGGGATCGAATGCGTGCGGCGGCTGCTTTGGCGTCATCCTAGCTTCCTTTGCGGCTGATGCCGGCTATATAGGTGAACATTCGGCAATAAGGAAGGGCGTGGCGGACGCCGGGGTCGATAAATCCCTGGATCAACGAATTCTGCCTGCGCCGCAGCACCCGCGATTGACCCTCGCCATCCAAGCCCCTAGTTTAGAACAATTCTAAACTAAGGTGATTTCCTCATGCTTTCCCGCGTTTTCGGCTTTGGCCGCCGTTCCTTCGATTCACTGTCGGAGCAGGAGATCCTGGCGCTGGCGATCTCTTCCGAAGAGGACGACGGGCGCATCTACCGGGCCTATGCCGACGGACTGACGGCAGACTTTCCGCAATCGGCCAAGGTCTTCGAGGCGATGGCCGAGGAAGAGGACGGCCACCGCGACTCCCTGATCGAGCTGCACCGCAGGCGTTTCGGCGAGCGCATTCCGCTGATCCGGCGCGAGCATGTCAGGGGCTATTACGAGCGCAAGCCGGACTGGCTGGTGCGGCCGCTCGGCATCGATCATGTGCGCCAGCAGGCCGAAGACATGGAGCGGCAGGCCTACCGCTTCTATGTCGAGGCCGCCAAGCGCACCACGGATGCCTCGACGCGCAAGCTGCTCAACGATCTGGCGGCGGCCGAGCTCGGCCACGAGAATTCCGCCCATGAACTGGAGGAGACGCACGTCCCGGGCGCGGTGAGAGAAGAGGAGGCGACGGCCGAACAGCGCCAGTTCATCCTGACCTATGTGCAGCCGGGGCTGGCCGGACTGATGGACGGATCGGTGTCGACGCTGGCGCCGATCTTCGCTGCCGCCTTCGCCACCCATCAAACGTTTCAGACCTTCCTGGTCGGCCTGGCCGCCTCGATCGGCGCCGGCATCTCGATGGGCTTTACCGAGGTGGCCTCCGACGACGGCAAGCTGTCGGGCCGCGGCTCGCCGGTGAAGCGCGGCCTAACGGTCGGCATCATGACGACGCTGGGCGGGCTTGGGCACGCGCTGCCTTACCTCATCCCCTATTTCTGGACGGCGACGATCGTTGCCGCGATCGTCGTGTTCTTCGAACTCTGGGCGATCGCCTTCATCCAGAACCGCTACATGCAGACGCCGTTCTGGCGCGCCGCCTTCCAAGTGGTGCTGGGCGGCGCGCTGGTGTTCGGCGCGGGCGTGCTGATCGGGAATGCGTAAGGGCCGACTCTCCTTCTCCCCTTGCGAGAGAAGGGAGTGCCGCGTTTCACCCATTCACCGCGCGACTATCCTTCGGCGCCTCGGCCCTTTCAGTGAGCCCGTAATCACGCACCACATGGGCGATGCGCAGACGATAGCCGGCAAACAAACCCCCACGGCCGGCCTTCTGCGCCTGCCGGTGCTCCTCGGTGTTGCGCCAGGCCTGGACCGCTTCCTCGTCGCGCCAGAAGGACAGCGACAGGACGCGTTTGGGGTCGGCAAGGCTCTGGAAGCGCTCGATCGAGATGAAGCCGTCGATGCCGTCGAGCAAAGGCCTGAGGTCGGCGGCGATGCCGAGATAGGCATCGCGCTTTCCTTCGGCTGGCTCCACCTCGAAGATGACTGCGATCATGCCTCTATCCCTTCCCTGACGGTGACGTCGGTGCGAAAGACCTGCCTCGGCCCATGCGGCCCGGACACCAGCTTGAGAAAGATGCGGTCTTCCTTGAGGATGAACTTCTCACGCTGGGCGAAGGCGTAGTTTGCCTTGCCGGCCGGGTCCGCGGCAAGCCGAGCGCGATAGGCTTCGTAGGCCGCTAGGTTCTCGATATTATAGGCGGCGTAGGCGGTAGTCGCCGAACCCTCATGCGGCGCGAAATAGCCGATGAGGTCGGCGCCGCAGCGCGGGATGGCCTGGCCCCAGGCACGCGCATACTGCTCGAAGGCCGGCTTGCCGAACGGGTCGATCTGGTAGCGGATGAAGCAGGTGATGGTCATTTTGGTCTCCTCGCAGGTTGGGTTGGCGACAGTTCGACCACCGTCGAAACATCGCATGCATTGGTGTGCTAGCTTTGCTGTGAGGAGTGTTCGCTGCTTTCGCGTCCGCTCCTTGAACTGAAACGAGAATAATGCTTTTCTGACAGGGACGCTTCGACAGGGATCGAACTATGCGCGAGGGACCCGATATTGCCCGCATCGCCAGCCTGATCGGTGATCCGGCCCGCGCCAACATGCTCAATGCGCTGATGGGCGGCACGGCGCTGACCGCGTCCGAGCTGGCGCTGGAGGCCGGTGTGTCGCTGCCCACCGCTTCCTCGCACCTGTCGAAGCTGATGGATGGCGGACTGCTGACGTTGGCGAGCCACGGCCGGCACCGCTACTACGGGCTCGCCAGTGCGCAGGTGGCGGGCATGATCGAGGCGATCATCGGCGTCGCGGAGGCTGTCGGTCCGAAGCGGGTGCGGCCCGGGCCGCGGGATGCGGCGATGCGCGTGGCGCGGGTGTGCTACGATCACCTTGCCGGCGAGCAGGCGGTGGCAATGCTCGACCGCCTGGTCGACCGGAAGATCCTGCTGCGCGAGGACGACCAGATCAGGCTTTCGCCGTCCGGGGCCTCGCATTTCGCCGCGCTCGGCATCGAGATCGATGCCAAGGCGCGGCGGCCGGTGTGCCGCGCCTGCCTCGACTGGAGCGTGCGGCGGTCGCATCTTGCCGGCACGCTCGGCGCCGCCATCCTGGACAAGATCATTGCGGTGAAATGGGCAAGGCGCGAGGAGGGCAGCCGCGCCGTGGTGTTCTCGCCGAAAGGCAAGCAGGCTTTCGAGCGCGTATTTCTGCGCTGATTTCGCTGCCGAAACGAAAAATTGATTTTGCGCAATTCGGGACGTAAACCGCCGCGCACTTTTCCTGGAATTGCCCTAGCCCCGTTTCAGCGGCTTGCCCAGCTTGAAGAACTCTTTCCACGGATCGGCCTTGTTCAGCTGCTTCAGCGTCGTCGCGTCGCCGATCGGAAACGCGTTCGGCGGCAGGCCGGCCTCGATCTCCGGCCAAGTCACCGGCATCGACACCGTCGCGCCCTTCTTGGCTCGTGAAGAGTAGGGCGCGACCGTGGTGGAGCCGCGGCCGTTGCGCAGATAGTCGACGAATATCCTTCCGGTGCGCGCCTTCTTCGACAGCGTTGCGGTATAGCGGTCGGGCGAAGCCTGCTCCAGCGCGCGGGCGAAATGATGCGCGAAATCCTTCACTTCATCCCAGTCGGCCGACGGCTTCAGCGGCACAACGACGTGAAAACCCTTGCCGCCGGAGGTTTTGACCAGGTTGAGCAGCGACAGCTCGTCGAGCTTCGCGCGGATGTCGAGCGCCGCATCACGCACAGCCTGAACGCCGATGCCTTCGTCCGGGTCGAGGTCGAAGACGATCTGGTCCGGGCGGTCCAATTCGTCGACGGTGCAGCCCCAGATGTGGACCTCGACGACGCCGTACTGGACCAGCGCGGCGATGCCGTCGAAATCCTTGATGAACAGGATCTCCTCGCCGTCGGTCGGATCCTTGGTCCTGGCGATCTTATCGCTCATGCCGGGCGAAGCATGCTTCTGGAAGAAGCGCTGGCCATGGATACCGTCCGGCGCCCGCACCAGGCTCAGCGGCCGGTTGACGACGAACTGCTCCATGCGCGGCCAAACCAGCGCGTAGTGGTCGAGCAGGCCCTGCTTGGTGACCTTCTCGTCGGGCCACAGGAACTTGTCGGGATGCGAGAGCTTGACCGAGGTCCTGGCGGTCCCGGCCGCGGGCTTCGACGCAGCCTTGGCGCCGCTCGCCTTCCCTTCCGCCTTGCCGGGGGCTTGCTTCGGCTTTTCCTGCACGACTTCCTCCGCCGGCTTGTCCTCGCGCAGCCCCTGGAAGGCAGCGTGGCGGATTATACGGTCGGATGTCCAGCTGCGGAACTCCACCTCCCCGACGAGCTTGGGTTCGACCCAGGTGAGGCCCTTGCCCTTGGGCACGGCGGCCGCGAATGGCGAGGTCTTGGCCTTGAGGCCGTCGAGCTGCTTCTTCAGGTCCGCCGCGACCTTGCCGGAAAAGCCGGTGCCGACGCGGCCGGCATAATGCAGCTTGCCGCCTTCATAGTAGCCGACCAGCAATGAGCGCAGGCCGCGCCCGGTCTTGTCCGAAGGCAGGTAGCCGCCGATGACGAACTCCTGGCGCAGCGTGCATTTCGACTTGATCCAGGTGAGACCGCGGCCGCTGCGATAGGGCGCATCGGCGCGCTTGGAAACAACGCCTTCGAGGCCCATGCGGCAGACATGCTGCAGCATGACCTTGCCGGGCTCGTTGAAATGGTCGCTGAAGCGCAACGCCGAGTCCTCGGCTTGCTTGCCAAGCAGGTCGGCCAGGGCCTGCTTGCGCTCGACCAGCGGCTCGCCGCGCAGATCCTCGCCGTCCAGCCGCATCAGGTCGAAGACGTAGTAGACGAAGCGATCGGTGCGGCCGGCCGAGAGATCGGCCTGCAGCAGGGCAAAGGACGACACGCCGCTGTCGGCCAGGACGACGATTTCGCCGTCTATGACGGCATCGCGGCATTTCAAGCCGGCCAGCCCGGCCACCGCCGGACCTTCGAACTTCTTCGTCCAGTCGAGACCGGTGCGCGTCAGCAGCCTGACCTCGCTGCCGGCGATCTGCGCCTGCATGCGATAGCCGTCGAACTTGACCTCATGCACCCATTCCTCGCCCGACGGCGCGGTCTTTTCCAGCGTGGCGAGCTGCGGCTCGATGAATTCCAGGCGGGCAGCCTTGGCCTTGGCCGTGGCCGGCCTGTTGGAGTGCCAGACCTTCGGCTTGGCGCCCCTCGCGGTCTTGCCTTCGCCGACCTCCTCGACAGTGAGGCCGGACTTCACCGATTGCGGCGCCTCGGCGAGAATGTCCTCGCCGGGCCGGGCGGCGGCATCGTTGGACTTGATCAGCAGCCAGTTGTCGCGCTTCTCGCGCGGGCGCGGCTTCAGCCTGACCAGATGCCAGCGGCCATTGAGCTTGTGGCCTTCGAGTTCGAAGTCGATATGGCCCTTCTTCATGGCCTTGGCCGGATCGCCATCCGGGATCCATTTGCCTTCGTCCCAGACGATGACCGAGCCGCCGCCATACTCGCCCTTCGGAATGGTGCCCTCGAACGAGGCATAATCGAGCGGGTGGTCCTCGACATGCACGGCCAGCCGCCGCTCATGCGGATCGAGGCTTGGACCGCGCGTCACCGCCCAGCTCCACAGCACACCGTCATATTCCAGCCGAAAATCGTAGTGGAGCCGCGTCGCGGCGTGCTTCTGGACGACGAAAATGCCGCCCGTTTCCCCTTTCTTGCGGCGATCGACCTTGCCGGCCGGCTCGGCGGTTTTCCGAAAATTGCGCTTTGCGTGGTATTGCTCGAGGCTGGCCATGAGGCTGTGCTCCTATGCGGATTTGCGCTTGGAGGCCGACGCCTTCCTGCCCCGCCTCGCCGGCGCTGCGGCCTTCGAGGATTTCCCGGTCTTCGTGCTTGAGCCGCCTTCGGAGGAAAGGCTCTTCTTCAGCGCATCGAACAGGTTGACGACGTTGGAAGGCTTGGGTTCAGCCTTGGCCTTCGGCGCCTTCTTGCCGGCCTTCTTGGCGCGAACCAGCTCGAGCAGCGCCTCCTCGTACCTGTCCCTGAACCCGGCGGGGTCGAACTTGCCCTTCTGCTTGTCGATGATGTGCTCGGCGAGGTCGATCATCTCGCCTTCGGGCTTGCTGGCCTTGATGTCGTCGAAGACGCTGCCGGGCTCCCGCACCGTGTCGCCGTAGCGCAGCGTGGTCAGCACCATGCCCTTGCCGCGCGGCTCGATCACGGCGGGCCGCTCCCGCTGATAGAGCACGATGCGGGCGAGGCCGGCCATCTTCTTCTCGGCCAGCGCATCGCGGATCACCGCAAAGGCTTCCTCCGATACCTTGTCGGCCGGCGTGACGTAGTAGGGCGTGTCGAGATAGATCTGTTCGATCGAGGACTTGTCGACGAAGCCATCGAGATTGAGCGTGTGCGAGGACTCGATCTGCACCGCCTCGATGTCTTCCTCCTCGATGTGGATGAACTCGTCCTTGCCGACCTCGTAGCCCCTGACTTCGTCGCCTTCCTCCAGCGGCTTGCCGCTTTGCTGGTCGACATAGATGCGCCGGACACGGTTGCCGGTCTTGCGGTTGAGGACGTGAAAGGAAACCTTCTCGGCGTGGCTGACGACATTGGTCAGTTCGATGGCGCAGGTGACCAGGGAAAGCTTGAGATAACCGCTCCAGGCGGGGCGCGGCGCCATGGGGAACTCCTTGCATGATGATGCGAGTCGAACCGGAACGGTCAAGCACCGCTTCGGTTCCGGCGCGCGAAGGCCGGCGCGGCGCGCCGGCCTTGCATTCGGTCGGCAAGCCTATTCGGCAGCCTGCAGGTTGACCTTGCTTTCGGCGATCTCGGTGAGCTTGCGGTCGGTCGCCTGCTCTTCCTTGAGATTCTTGGCCAGCACATTGGCGCAGTCGCTGCGGCCGAGCTGCTTGGCCCAGGCGATCAGCGTGCCGTAGCGCGTCATCTCATAGTGCTCGACGGCCTGCGCCGAAGCGATCAGCGCGGCGTCGAGGACTTCCTTGTCGTCGACATCGCCGCTCACCTCGTCGGCCTCCTCGAGAATGCCGTCGATGGCCGGACAATTCACCGTCTTGGCCTTGACGCCGTGCAGCTCGAACACCTGCTCGACCCGCTCGATATGACCCTTGGTCTGTTCGAGATGCTTTTCGAAGCCGGCCTTCAACTGCGGATCGGTCGTCTTGTCGATCATCTTCGGCAGCGATTTCTCGATCTGCTTCTCGGCATAATAGATGTCGCGCAGCGTATGCACGAAAAGATCATCCAGCGTCTTGATGTCTTTCGAAAAGAAACCCATGGCGGTTGCCTTCCATGTCTCGTGTTGTCGGGAAGTTGCGCCGGCCCGGCCGGCGCCAACGCGACCGGCTCTCGACCGGCCTTGTCTGGTCAACGTAACCGTCTCGGGCAAGTTCCTGAGGCATGCAGGTCGAGCAAGGAAATTCCGACGTGCGCTTGCGATTTGAAACAGAAGCGCGCTCAAGCGACATTCAGACGAAACATATGTGATGCAAAAGTCACACGAGCCGGAAACGCGACAAAAAGCACCGAAAGACCGCGAATCAGCCGCAATCCAGCCATGAAGCAACGGGTTTCGGACCAGAAATTAACATCACGTTCACCGACTATTCACGCCTCGACGCTATATTCCCGAACAATTCGGACGGGACATCCGAAACGGGACAGGGACTGGTAAAATGAACTTCTGGAACCACATCGCCGGCTATGCCGCCGCCATTCGCGAATTCGTCGCGCCGACCTATCGGCCGGAGCGCTATTACATGCGCGGCCCGGGACCGGCCTGCGCGCGCCGCGGCAGCTCGCTCGGTGTCGGCACGCACTGACCACGATGCCCGACAGCCGCCACAACAGCCGGATCTGCAAGCCGGCCGCCGGCCAGCGCGCCACGACCTATCGTGACGAATGCCCGGCCGTCGCCGACGGCCGGCGTGCGACAACGCCGCGGCTTTGAGGCCGCAGCCGGCTGACTTAGTGTCTTAAGACATGGGCAGAGAGGCTGCCGAAGCCGCCAAGCCGCCCGACCTGAAACCTGCTCTTTTCCCGCCCACCGACCAGACCCTCTCGGCGATCGCATTCGCGGATCCCGCGCTATGCTCGCTGGCTTCAATCCTGGCAAGGCCGAAGCACGATCGCTTCTCCCGCCGTCTTGCCGAGGTCTCGGCAGCTCGTGGCCGTACACAACGTCCATCCCTGCCTGGACGCCCCCGACGCCGCGAGCATCAGGCGCGGCTGAGGTCCGATCCGTGGCACGTAGCTCCACCAGCCGTTCCGCAAGACCGAACCTTCGGGCGGGTCCATGCCGGCCCCGGAGCCCTGGATCCGTGCCTCGATCAGCTGAAGCCCGGCAGGCGTGACTTTCCAGTCTTCCTGCCAGCGCGTCCGTTCCACCGAATGCGTCCACGACAGCGTGAAGGCGGCGACGGCAAGGGTCACCGTCTTGCCGGCAGCCAGGATGCACAGGCTCATAGGGAACCGGCCGCGGGCGCCCGGCTTGCGCGCCAGCAGTGCCAGCCGATCCACGCAAGCGCCAGGGCCCAGCCGGTCTCGTCGGTGAGCGGCAGTGCCGCGACCAGGAGCACGCCCGCGGCGAAGGCGACCAAGCGTTCCCACCAGGCCATGCGGCGCGCGAGGAAGCCGACCGCGGCAGCGCCCCAGAGCACGATGCCCATGCAGGCTTTGGCGAGGATGTAGGCGACCTCGACCGGATAACCGAACGAAGCGGCGATCGGGCCGGCATCCTGCAGCATCAGCGCCGGCGTGTAGACCGCCATGAACGGCACGACGAAGCCGGCGATGGCGAGCTTTGTCGCCTGGATGCCGATCTTCAGTCCGCTTTCCTTCGCCATCGGCGCGGCGGCGAAGGCGGCGAGCGCCACCGGCGGGGTAAGGTCGGCCATGATGCCGAAATAGAAGACGAACATGTGGCTGACGATCAGCGGCACGCCGAGCGACAGCAGCGCCGGGCCGGCGAGCGAGGAGGTGATGATGTAGTTGGGGATGGTCGGGATGCCCATGCCGAGCACCAGGCAGGTGAGCATGGTCAGCACCAGCGACAGGAACAGATTGTTCTCGCCGATGGAGATGATCCAGCCGATGAAGGTCGAGGCGATGCCGGTCAGCGTCAGCGTGCCGATGACGATGCCGACGATGGCGCAGGCGATGCCGACCGGCAGCGCGTTCTTGGCGCCTTCGGCAAGCGAGTCGACGCAGATGCGCAGCGTCTCGCGACCACCTCTGAAAGTGAAGCAGGCGGCGACAAGCGCCACGATGACGAGGCCGAGAATGTTGACGCCGAACCGCATGAAGGAGGCGGCAGCAAGCCCAAGCGCCAGCCAGAAAACGACGCGGAAGGCAAACGGCCCGATCAAGGCCGCCAGCGGCGTGCCGAGGATCAGCACGATGGTCAGCGCCAGGCCCATGGTGCCGGCGAAGATCGGCGTGTAGCCGGCAAACAGCAGGTAGACCAGCACGGCAAGCGGCAGCACCAGCGGCCAGTGCTGACGGACCGCGTCCCAGGGATCGGGCAGGTCATCCTTGGCCATGCCGTGCAGGCCCGCTTTGCCGGCCTCGAGATGCACCTGCCAGAAACAGGCGCCGAAATAGAGCAGCGCCGGAATGATCGCGGCCTTGACCACCTCGGCGTAAGGGATGTTCAGCGTCTCGGCCATGATGAAGGCAACCGCACCCATCACCGGCGGCATGATCTGGCCGCCCATCGAGGAGGTCGCCTCGACGGCGCCGGCAAAGGCCGGGCGGAAACCGAAGCGTTTCATCAGCGGGATGGTGAACTGGCCGCTCGCCACCACATTGGCGACGCCCGAACCGGAAATGGTGCCCATCAGCGCCGAAGAGAGCACGCAGACCTGGGCCGGGCCACCGCGCCAGGAGCCGACCAGGCCAAGCGCGAAATCGTTGAACAGCGCGATCATGCCGGCGCGTTCGAGAAAGGCGGCGAAGACGACGAAGATGAAGATATAGGCGGCCGAAACATAGACAGGCGTGCCGTAGATGCCTTCGGTGCCAAAGGCGAAGGTGTCGACCAGCTGCGCGAAATCATAACCGCGATGGATGAAAGGCGGCGGCAAATGATTGCCGACGAAGCAATAGGCGAGGAAGATGAAGGCGATGACCGCTAGCGGCAACCCCATCAGCCGCCTTGCCGCCTCGAAGACGAGCACCACCAGCAGCGTGCCGACGATCAGGTCGGGCGTGGTGAGAAAGCCGGAGCGGCGGATGAGGTCGGCATAGAAGACCCAGTTGTAGAGGCCGGTGGCGAAGCCCAGCACGCCAAGCGTCCAGAAACCTGCTTTGGCTGCCGCGCTGGTGGCGCGCAGATTGGCGATCAGAGCGAAACCGAGCAGCAGCAGGAAGCCGACATGCATGGCGCGCACCACCTGGCTCGGCAGGCTGCCATAGGCAGCGATGTAAATCTGGAAGACGGAAAAGGCGACGGCAATCAGGAACGCCGCCTTGCCGGCGATGCCGTCGCCAAAGCCCGGCGGCAGGCCTTCGAGAGTCTCTTCGACGGCTGGCGAAATGACGGTCGGAGTTTCGGCCATTCAGCGGGCTCCTGGCGGGCGGTATCCATGCCCGAAAAGGGGCAGGTGACGAGCGAAGCGAGGCGGAAGGGGTCACCTCAATTGCGTCGACCTTCATCTAAGAAGATGGAGCGCGTCGCAGAGGACCCCACCCGTCCATCGGCCTTCTGCGGCTTGTCCACCCTCCCCTCAAGGGCGAGGAAAATCGGCGCCTACTTCAGCAGCCCTTTTTCCTTGTAATATTTCTCCGCGCCGGGATGCAGCGGCACCGGCATGCCGTCCAGCGCCTTGGCCGGGTCGATCGCCTTGGCGGCGGCATGGGCGGCGGCGAGCTGGTCGAGATGCTCGAACATCAGCTTGGTCATCTGATAAGCGGTCTCGTCGGAAACGTCGGCCCGGGTGACGAGGAAATTGCCGACCGCGGCGGTCGCGACATCGTCTGTCTGGCCCTCGTAGGTTCCCTTGGGAATGACGACCGAAAGATAGGGCGAGCCGATCTTGGCGACGTCCTCGGGCGGCACGGCGACGACGTTGATCGGTATCGAGGTGGCGAGATCGCGGATCGAGGCGACGCCCAGGCCGGCCGATTGAAGCGTGGCGTCCAGCTGACGGTTCTTGATCAGCTCGACCGATTCGGCGAATGGCAGATATTCCACCCTGCCGAGGTCCTCATATTTCAGCCCGGCGGCAGCGAAGATGGCGCGGGCATTGAGCTCCGTGCCGGAGGCAGGCGCACCAACCGACAGGCTCTTGCCCTTGAGGTCGGCAAGCGTCTTGATGCCTGACTCCTTGCTGGCGACGATCTGGATGTAGTTGGGATAGATGGCGGCAATGCCGCGCAGCTTGTCGAGCTTGCCCGGGAAGCCGGCCTCGGTGTTGCCTTCCGCGGCCATCTTGACGGAATCGCCGAGCGCGAAGGCGATCTCGCCCTTGCCCTGCTGCAGCAGGTTGAGGTTTTCGACCGAAGCCTTGGTCGCCTGGACCTGGGTGCGGGCACCTTCGATGCCCTTGCCGTAAATCTCGGATAGCGCGACGCCGAGCGGATAATAGACGCCGGACGTGCCGCCGGTCAGCACGTTGATGAATTCCTGAGCTCGAGCCGACGCTGCGCCGAGGCCGAGCGACAGCGCCAAAGCGCCGGCGGCAATAAATTTGGTTCTGAAATAGAACATGGTGAACTCCTCCCTGTGACATCAATTCGGGGAGAGTTTAGACAGCAAGCGGTAAATGCCAACCCGCAATTGCAGTCATTAGACGAACGGTTAAGGAGCGGCGAAAACGGACGACAAACGCTCAATTCCGGCCTGTTTCGGTCGGCCACGCGGGGCACGGCTTCGGCCGCGAACGTCAATCCGGCGGCGCTGCGGTCGCGGCGATTTCAAGTGCCCTGGTGCTTGCGAAATCTCGGAACGAAGACAAAAATTTTCGCCAGCCTGTCGAAATCGACCGGGGCCGCGCGACTTTAGCTCGGCCCGCGACCACGCGGCCTTCGGAAAAAACGGGAGAAGACCATGCGATACATGCTTTTGATTTACAACGACGAGGCCGCGATGGCGAACACGCCAAGCGAAAAGACCTATCAGATCAGCGCAGCCTATGGCGCTTATACCGAGGCGCTGAAGAAATCCGGCGCATGGCTTGCCGGCGACCGGCTGCGGCCGACGCAGGCGGCGACCGTGGTGCGGACGGCCAACGGCAAGACCAATGTGCTCGACGGTCCTTATGCCGACACCAAGGAGCAGCTCGCCGGCTTCTACATGATCGAGGCGACGGACATCGACGCGGCGATCGAATGGAGCGCGCGCTGCCCGGCGGCCAGCACAGGGACGGTCGAGGTGCGGCCGATCTGGGAAATGACCGACTACCTGTCTAAGGCGGGATGAGTTTTCCGCGAACGCTCATCCCGCTTTATCTTCCTGTTTGAGCATGATCTTTTCCGAACCAGCGGTCCGCAAAGCGAAAATCGCTGCATATTTTCGGGTTCATGCATTGGAAGCGACGCTGTGATGGAGAATCGCCCGGACATGGCGCGGGCGGCGGCCGAAGCAGCCGCCCGCCGCAGCTACGGCAAGCTCGTGGCCTGGCTCGCCGCCCGGACGCGCGATGTCGCCGGCGCCGAGGATGCGCTGGCCGATGCATTCGCGGCCGCGCTCGAACGCTGGCCGCAGAACGGTGTGCCGGAAAAACCGGAGGCCTGGCTGTTGGCCGTGGCGCGACGACGAAGCGTCGATGTCGTCCGACGGCGGCTGACCGGCGAGGCGGCCAGCGACCATCTCCAGCTGATCGCCGAGGAGGTGGAGGCCCGCGTGAACCACGAAGAATTGCCCGACGAGCGGCTGCGGCTGATGTTTGCCTGCGCCCATCCGGCGATCGACGCCACGGTGCGGGCACCGCTGATACTGCAGACGATCCTCGGCTTCGACGCCGCGACGATCGCCTCTGCCTTCCTGGTGTCGCCGGCGACGATGGGACAACGGCTGGTGCGGGCAAAGGCTCGCATCCGCGAAACCGGCATTCCGTTTCGCGTGCCGGAGCGGGGCGAACTCGGCGAAAGGCTCGATGCGGTGCTGGAGGCGATCTATGCGACCTTCGCCGAAGGCTGGACCGACCCGGCGGGCACGGAGACGCGCCGGCGCAGCCTCGCCAGCGAAGGCATCTGGCTTGGCAGGCTGGTCGCCTCGCTCATGCCTGACGAGGCTGAGGCGCTCGGCCTCCTGGCGCTGATGCTTTTCGCCGAGGCGCGACGCGCGGCGCGGCGCAGTCCCGAAGGCGACTTCGTGCCGCTCGCCGAACAGGACGTTGCATTGTGGGACGGCGCGCTGATCGACGAAGCCGAGGCCCTGCTCGAACGCGCCGCAGCCAAAGGGATCATCGGCCGCTACCAGCTCGAAGCGGCCGTGCAGTCGGCGCATACGGCGCGGCGGCTGAGCGGCCGCACCGACTGGGCCGCGATCCGCCAGATCTATGACGCGCTGATGGCGATTGCCGCCTCACCGGTGGTGGCGATCAACCGCGCCGTGGCGATCGCCGAGGCCGAAGGCGCGGCCGAGGGCCTTGCTGCGCTCGACCGGATCGGCGACGACAGGCGGCTTGTCCAATACCAACCCTATTGGGCGGCGCGCGCCGAGCTGTCCGCCAGGCTGGGCAAGCTTGCCGAGGCCACGGAAGCCTTCGACCAGGCGATCGGGCTGGAACGCGATCCGGCCTTGCGCCGTCACCTGCAGGCCGACGGGCGAAACTTGCCGGCAACTGAGACCTGCTCGCGGCTTGCCGCACAAGCGGTCGGCATTTCGGCCAGGCAGGGTGAGCCTTCTCGAGATGTAACGAATTGGCTCTCGGGCGCCTAAGCCCCCAGCCCGTCGAACAGGATCGTCGACAGATAGCGCTCGGCGAAGGACGGGATGACGACGACCAGGTTCTTGCCCTTGTTCTCCGGCCGTGAGCCAACGACGATTGCCGCCTGGAGCGCAGCGCCCGACGAGATGCCGACCGGCACGCCTTCGAGGCGGGCGACGAGGCGCGAATTGGCGACCGAGTCCTCGTTCGAGACCCTGACGATCTCGTCATAGATCGAGGTGTCGAGGATCTTTGGCGCGAAGCCGGCGCCGATACCCTGGATCTTGTGCGGGCCGGGCTGGCCGCCGGACAACACCGGCGAGGCTTCCGGCTCGACCGCCACGACATGCACCGAAGGCTTGCGCTTCTTCAGCACCTGACCGACGCCGGTGATGGTGCCGCCGGTACCGATGGCGGAGACGAAGATGTCGACCTCGCCATTGGTGTCGTTCCAGATCTCCTCGGCCGTCGTGCGGCGGTGGATTTCCGGGTTTGCCGGATTCTCGAACTGCTGCGGGATGATGGCGTTGGGGAGCGTCGCGGCAAGCTCGTCGGCCTTGGCGATGGCGCCCTTCATGCCCTTCGGCCCTTCGGTCAGCACCAGCTCGGCGCCGAGCAGCGCCAGCATCTTGCGGCGCTCGACCGACATCGTCTCCGGCATGGTGAGGATCAGCTTGTAGCCCTTGGCGGCGGCGGCGAAGGCAAGCGCGATGCCTGTGTTGCCGGAGGTCGGCTCGATCAGGGTCGTCTTGCCGGGCGAAATCTTGCCGGCCTCCTCCAGCGCCTCGATCATGGAAACGCCGATGCGGTCCTTGACCGAAGCGATCGGGTTGAAAAATTCGAGCTTGGCCAGGAGATTGGCGACGACGCCCTTCTCCCTGGCGAACTTGTCCAGCCGCACCAGCGGCGTGTCTCCAATCGTCTCGGTGATCGAATTGAAGATGCGGCCGCGACCGGGGATGCGCGCGGAGGTGACGGGCTTGTTCATTGGTTTTGCTCCCAAGGCAATGTAGAGGCAGACAGAATAGGGATTTCAGCCGCGCAAGATAGGCTGGGCGCCGAAAATATCCGAGTGGGGCGATTGCTCAAAACCGCGCCGCGCCGGAAATGCATTTTCCAGATTGGGCCGTTTTCGGAACGGATTCGCTGAAATGATGGCGGGTTGGGACGGCAGCTATTGACGAGCGGCGATCGCGGCTGCCGCCCCCACCATGAAGCCGGCGGCGGTGCGGTTCAACAGCTTGAGCGCGCGCGGCGACTTCAGGAACCAGCGCGCCTTGGCGGCGAGCGCCAGATAGGGCACCAGCACCACGAACAGAACGATTGCGGTGAGCGCGAGAAGGACGCCGTAGTCGGCCAGCGTGATCGCTTTGAGATCGACGATGGTGGGCGTAATGGCGAGATAGAAGATCATCGTCTTCGGGTTGCCGAGCGTCAGCGTCAGCCCGGCGATGAAGCTCGCGGCCAGGCCGCCCTTGCCCTTGCGGGCCTCGACAGTTTCGGGCGAGATGCCGGTGGTCCAGAAGCGCCAGCCTAGGAAGGCGAGATAGGCGACGCCCGCCCATTTGATGGCGAGGAAGACCATGCCGAAGCTCTGCGCGATGAAGGCGAGGCCGAGCACCACAGCGGTGAGATAAGTGACGTCGCCAAGCATAAGGCCGAAGAACATCGCCAGCGAAGAACGAAAGCCCGAACCGAGCGCACGGGCGACAAGCGCCGTGACGCCGGGCCCCGGAATGGCGGCGGCCAGGCCGAGGGCCGCGCTGTAGGCGAGAAATCCTGTCAGTGTCATGGTTGAGCCTGGAGCGTGGGGAGCGATGTCGAGCCGCCCTTTATCATGATACCGGGGCAACGGTAATTCCCTGACGGCGGGATTCGTTGCGCCAGTCCGAGTATGACGACGTCAGTCGGCAATCTCCGCTGTTGGGAGCGCCCGCTCAGCGTTGCTGGACATGTCTGAGATTGGTTGACATTCATGCGATCGTCAGCCACGGGCGGAGCAAGGCGCGACGCGACGCGGCGCAGACTCTGGGATGACGAGGTTCGGGTGGCTACCCGCCGTAAGTGATGCGCCAGATGGTGCCGTTGCCGTCCTCGGTGAGGATCAGTGCTCCGTCCTTGGCCACCGCGACGCCAACCGGACGGCCCCAGACCGCGTCATCGGCGATGACGAAGCCGGTGGCGAAATCCTGATATTCTCCGGTCGGCTTGCCGTCCTTGAATTTCAATCGCACCAGCTTGTAGCCGGTGCGGACATTGCGGTTCCAGGAGCCGTGCAGCGCGACGAAGGCATCGCCCTTGTAGTCGGCGGGGAAGTTGCCGCCTTCATAGAAGGCGATGGTGAGCGGCGCCGAATGCGCCTGCATCAGCACGTCGGGAACCGTGACCTTTTCCGCGAGATCGGGGCGTGCGCCCTCGTGGCGCGGGTCCTCGTTGCCGCCGAGATAATACCAGGGCCAGCCATAGAAGGCGCCGTCCTTGACGGCGGTGGCATATTCGAAGGGCACGTTGTCGCCAAGCTCGTCGCGTTCGTTGACGACGCACCAGAGCGCGCCGGTCGCCGGCTGAACGGTCATGCCGGAGCAGTTGCGCAGCCCGGTGGCGACCATCCGGCGGTTCCTGCCGTCGGGATCGAAGGCGAGCACATCGGCGCGGCCCTCCTCCGGCCCCCAGCTGGCGCCAAGCGGCTGCGATCGCGCCCATTCCTCGACCCCGCCCTTCGGCCTGGCGCCCATATCCTCGGCGACGTTCGAGCCCGAGCCGACCGACAGGTAGAGCGTCTTGCCGTCGGGCGAGAAGGCGATGTCGCGCGTCCAGTGATGGCTTGAAGGAATGTTCGAGACGATCGTCTCCGGCTTGCCGGAGGCTTGCATGTCGCCGTCACGATAAGCAAAACGAACGACGCTGTTGCTGTTGGCGACATAGACCCATTGCGGCTTGTCGCCAGGCGGATAGAAGGCGATGCCATAGGGGCGGGTAAGACGCTTGGCGAAGATCGCTTCCGCAGCGGGCTTGGCGCTGCCCTCGGCCAGGCGGTAGACGCGGACCTGGTTCGCCCTGCTGTCGGCGACGAAGAGATCGCCGTTCGGCGCAACGCGCACGACACGCGGGCTGTCGATGCCGGAAGCCACGAGCTCGACGGAAAAGCCGGGCGGCACGATGGGCTTGGCGCCCTCCGGGCGGTCGGTCAGCCCGCCGCCGTTCGAGGCGGAGTCGGTGACATAGGGCTGCTGCAGATCGTCCGGTTTGATGAGACGCCTCACGCCGGGACGATCGGCCTTCCAGTCACCGAAGGCTTGCTTGCCGGTCAGCAAGGGCTGGTCCGCCTGCTGCGCGAAGGCGCCGGCGGCCAGCAACAGTCCGAGAGCGGCCAGGCCCGCGATCCGGATCATGCTGTTCTCCCTGTTTGATCGCCGCTTTCGAACGGCTCATGCATCAGCGCAGAAACAGCTGGGATCAAGAGGCGTTCCATTCAATTGAAGCGCGTCGCGCCGAAACGGATCAGGCGACCCCCTTGTCTCTATGGATGTCGTTCTTTCAAGACCGCTGCACGCTTGGCGCGACATGCAGTAGGCGCGCACCAGAGTTCGGCCGGGTGGCCGCCCGTTTTGCGCACTGCTTGTCTCAAACCGCGTCTCCCAAGAACCGCTGTGCCCTTGGGGCGAAGCATCAGCCGTCCTCGGAGTCGAGATCCTCGTCGAGCTGCCTTTCCAGCTCGACCAGATCGGCCGGCAGCGGCAGGCCCATGGCGCGAAGCTCCATGAGCTTCTCGCGCAGCTGCTCCTGTATCTCGTGCTCGTCCTCGGGCTGGTTGACCATTTCCTCGAGCAACAGGCTGATCTGAGCCTTGAGCGATTCCAGCGCCATCTCCACCCTCCTTGCAGCGATATCCGTAATCTTTCGCTTACCGAAGCATGCGCGAAATCAGCTGCGCCGTATAGTCGACCATCGGCACGATGCGCGCGTAGTTCAATCGGGTAGGCCCGATGACGCCGAGCGCGCCGATGACGCGGGCATCCTTGTCGCGATAGGGCGCAACGACCAGCGACGAGCCGGACAGCGAGAACAGCTTGTTCTCAGAGCCGATGAAGATGCGCACGCCGGAGCCCTGCTCGGCAAGGTCGAGCAGCTGCAGCAGGCCGTCCTGCGTCTCCAGATCATCGAACAGATGGCGCAGCAATTCCAAGTCGGCCTGGGCGGTGACATTTTCCAGGAGGTTGGCTCGGCCGCGCACGATGAGCCGCGCCGGTAGGCCGCTGTCGGCGCCAGCCCAAACCGCGAGGCCCTTTTCGACCAGTTCCTGCGACAGCGTGTCGAGCGCCGCCCTGGTCTCGTCCTTGATGCGGCCGATCTCGACCCGCACCTCGGCGAGCGTCCGGCCGCGTATGTGAGCGTTGAGGAAGTTCGAAGCCTCGTGCAGCTGCGAGACGGTGATGCCTGCCGGCAGATCGACGACGCGGTTCTCGACGTCGCCATTCTGCGACACCAGGACTGCCAACGCCTTGGTCGGCTCGAGCTGGATGAACTCGATATGCTTCAACGCCACCTCGTTCTTGGCGGCAAGCACCAGGCCGGCGCCGCGCGACATGCCGGACAGCATCTGGCTGGCTTCGGTCAGCATATGCTCCAGCGTCGCGCCGGAACCGGAGGCACGCACCTGCGCCTCGATGGCGCGGCGCTCCTCTTCGGAGAGATCACCGAGCTCCATGAAGGCGTCGACGAAAAAGCGCAGGCCGGTCTGTGTCGGCAGGCGGCCGGCCGAGATATGCGGCGCGTAGATGAGGCCGAGTTGCTCGAGGTCGCTCATCACGTTGCGGATCGTGGCCGGCGACAGCGAGGAGGGCAGGATGCGCGACAGGCTGCGCGAGCCGACAGGCTCGCCGTCGCGCAGATAGGAATCGACAATGCGCCGGAAGATGTCGCGCGATCGGATGTCGAGCGACTGAAGCACGGGCGACTGCGACGCGGGATCGACTGCCTTGTTCATTCCAGCCAGAACCTCCGGTTCTCAAAAGATATAGACTCCCGGCCCTGCGGCGCAACCCGGCCCCTTTTGCTTCGCGCGCCCTTTTCCTTTGCGCCACGCACCGCATGCGTCTACAAGCCGCCGACGAATCCGGAAGAAGAACAGAAAGAGTCCCGATGCGCCCCTCCAAACGCCAAGCCGACGAAATGCGCGCCATCTCCTTCGAGCGCGGCGTCTCCAAGCATGCCGAAGGGTCGTGCCTGGTGAAGTTCGGCGACACGCATGTGCTGTGCACGGCGAGCCTGGAGGAAAAGGTGCCGGCCTGGATGCGCAATTCCGGCAAGGGCTGGGTGACGGCGGAATATGGCATGCTGCCGCGCTCGACCGGCGAGCGCATGCGGCGCGAGGCGTCCGCCGGCAAGCAGGGCGGCCGCACGCTGGAGATCCAGCGCCTGATCGGGCGCAGCTTGCGCGCCGTGGTCGACCTGCAGGCGCTGGGCGAGCAGCAGATCACCGTTGACTGCGACGTCATCCAGGCCGATGGCGGCACCCGCACCGCCTCGATCACCGGCGGCTGGGTGGCGCTCCATGATTGCCTGCGCTGGATGGAGGCGCGCCAGATGGCAAGCGTCTCGAAGGTGCTGAGGGACCATGTCGCCGCGATCTCCTGCGGCATCCATGACGGCCAGCCGGTCATCGATCTCGACTATCTCGAAGACTCGTCGGCCGGCACCGACGCCAATTTCGTCATGACCGGCAAGGGCGGCATCGTCGAGATCCAGGGCACTGCCGAGGGCGAGCCGTTTTCCGAGGAGCAGTTTGCCGCGCTGATGGGATTGGCCAAGAAAGGTATTTCGCGGCTGGTGAGCTTGCAGCAGATGGCGGTGGCGTAGGTTTCGGATGCCGAGCCCAGGCACCCCCCTCTGGCCTGCCGGCCATCTCCCCCTCAAGGGGGGAAATCGGGTATCAATCGCCAACATCGCAGAAAGGATGCCGACGCAGCCACAGCCAATCTCCCCGCTTGAGGGGGAGATGCCCGGCAGGGCAGAGGGGGGTGCCTCGTGACTCCCTCGGCGATTCTGGAATCAGCGCTCTACGTCACAGATCTAACCGCTGCCGAACAGTTCTATCGCGACATCCTCGGCCTCGAGGTGCTGGGCAAGGTCGAAGGCCGGCACGTGTTCTTCCGCTGCGGCAACGGCGTGCTCCTCCTCTTCAATGCCGAGGCAACCAAAATACCGCCGGCACCCGACGCCAAAGTGCAGGTGCCGCCGCACGGCACGGTGGGCGAAGGCCATCTCTGCTTCACCGCAAGCGCCGACGAGATCGCCGAATGGCGCAAGCACCTGGCGGCGAGGAACATCGCCATCGAAAGCGATTTTGAATGGCCGCAGGGCGGACACTCGATCTATATCCGCGACCCGTCGGGCAATTCGATCGAGTTCGCCGAGCCAAGGATCTGGGGCCTCTGATGCATTCTTCGCATTTTCATTCCCTGAGGGGACAGAAGATCGTCGTGGCCAGCCACAATGAAGGCAAGCTGCGCGAGTTCGCCGACCTGATGGCGCCGTACGGCTTCGAGGCGAAGTCGGCCAAGGAATACGGCCTGCCGGAGCCGGACGAGACGGGCACGACCTTCGAGGAGAACGCCTATATCAAGGCATATGCCGCTGCCAAGGCGACCGGTTTGCCGGCGCTGTCCGACGATTCGGGACTCTGTGTCGACGCGCTCGATGGAGCGCCCGGCGTCTATACCGCCAACTGGGCAGAGACGCCGGACGGCAGCAGAGATTTCGGCATGGCCATGCAGCGCACCGAAGTGGCGCTGCAGGAGGTCGGCGCGACCGAGCCGGCGCAGCGCACCGGCCGCTTCGTCGCCGTCATTTGTCTCGCCTTTCCCGACGGCGAGGCCGAGTATTACCGGGGCGAGGCCGAAGGCAGGCTGGTGTGGCCGCCACGCGGCACGCTCGGTTTTGGTTACGATCCGGTGTTCCTGCCCAACGGTTTCGACAAGACCTTTGGCGAGATGAGCGCGGAGCAAAAGCACGGCTGGAAGCCCGGCCAGGCGACGGCACTGTCGCACCGCGCGCGCGCCTTCCAGAAGTTTGCGCAAGCGCGATTGGATATGGCGCGCCTGGGATGAGCGGGATGACCATGCCGCTCGACCGCAGCCCAGGCTTCGGTGTCTACATCCACTGGCCGTTCTGCGCGGCCAAATGCCCGTACTGCGACTTCAACAGCCATGTTCGCCACCAGCCGGTCGACCAGGAGCGTTTTGCACGCGCCTTCGCGATGGAGTTGGCGGCCATGCGCGCCCGCACCGGCCCGCGCGAAGTGACCAGCATCTTTCTTGGCGGCGGCACGCCATCGCTGATGAAGCCGGAAACGGTTGGCGCGGTGCTGGAAGCGGTGGCGAAGAACTGGACGGTGCCCGCCGGGATCGAGGTGACGCTCGAGGCCAATCCGTCCTCGGTCGAGGCCGAGCGCTTCCGCGGCTATCGCGCGGCCGGCGTCAACCGCATCTCGCTCGGCGTGCAGGCGCTGAACGACAAGGACCTGCGCTTCCTGGGGCGGCTGCACAATGTCGCGGAGGCGCTGCATGCGATCGGGCTGGCGCGGGAAATCTTTCCGCGGCTGTCCTTCGACCTGATCTACGCGCGGCCTGGCCAGACGCCGGAGGCCTGGCGGGCGGAACTCGAAGAAGCGATCGGCCATGCCGCCGACCACCTGTCGCTCTACCAGCTGACCATCGAGGAGGGGACGCCGTTCCATGCGCTGCACGCGGCACGGAAGTTCATCCTCCCCGACAACGACCATGCCGCCGACCTTTACGCGCTGACACAGGACGTCACCGAGGCGCATGGGCTGCCGGCCTATGAAATCTCCAATCATGCGCGGCCGGGGGCCGAGAGCCGTCACAATCTGACCTACTGGCGCTATGGCGAATATGTCGGGGTCGGGCCGGGCGCGCATGGCCGCTTCGTCGAGAATGGCCGCCGCACCGTGACCGTCGCGGAAAGAATGCCGGAGACCTGGGCCAATCTGGTCGAGGCCAAAGGCCACGGCGTCACCGGCGGCGAGGTGCTGACCCGCACTGAGGAAGCCGACGAGTTCCTGCTGATGGGGCTGAGGCTTGCCGAAGGCATCGACCTCGCGCGCTACGAGGCGCTTTCTGGACGCGGCCTATCGAGCGCGAGGCTTTCGGTGCTGCAGCAGGAGGGACTGGTGGCGCCGGTCGGCAATGCCCGCCTGCGCGCCACCACCGCCGGCATGATCGTGCTCGACGCCGTGGTGGCGGATCTGGCGCGGTAACACCTTTGAAGAATGTTCTGTTCGTCTGCAGCCAGAACCGCCTGCGCAGTCCGACGGCCGAGCAGGTGTTCTCCAAGCGCCGCGACATCGAGGTCGAATCGGCCGGCACCAATCACGATGCCGACAATCCGCTGACGCATGAACTCGTCGCCTGGGCCGACATCATCTTCGTCATGGAAAAGGCGCATCGGGCCAAGCTGCAAAAGAAATTCCGGGCGAGCCTGAAGGGGGCCAGACTGATCTGCCTCGACATCCCGGACGACTACGCGTTCATGGATCCGGAACTGGTGCGGATTCTGGAGGCGAGGGTAGGCAGATATCTCTGAGGATGTGGCGCTTCCCCGCGCATTCGTCATTCTCGGGCTTCAACGGCATGGATCCCAGGGTCTGCGCGCGTCGCTCCGCTCCCGCCTTGGGATGATGACCGCGAACGTCGCCAGATGCTTCAAGCGTCGTGCTTCTGGCGGTGCTTGCCGCGGGTCTTATCCGCATGCGCCTCGCCGTTGCGGACCGGCTTCTGGTCCGCCTTGCCGCGGCGGGCGCCGTGCTGGGCGGCGATCGGATGTGGGGGAATGCCCTCGCGGGCGGTCTTGCTTTCAAGTCGGCTGATGAAAATGTCGAAGCGATTGGGCATCGTCCGGTCAGTGCTCCGTCGTGCTTTCGGTTTCGTTCGGGACGTCTTGAACCGCAGGGCGCGGAAGCGGCTTCATCACTTCCTCGTCCTTTGTCCTGGCGGCGGGTTCCCCATTCTCCGCACCGGCAACCCTTTCCGATCCGGCAAAGCGCTTGCAGCCCGAATAGTAGGGCGTGAAAGCGTCCTGTATGATCAGGCTGTCCATCCTGTCCTCCTCCTCGGGGAATCAGGAGTAAATCCGCCTTGCGCGGTTTGGTTCCGCATCGTGGCAAAGGCATGGCGATCGCCTTTGCATCGCCATCACGTTTTGCAACCGGAGATCAGCCGTGGCAAACAGACCTTGTTCTTGCGCAATTCCGGGCGGAAAACCGCTGCGCACTTGCTCGGAGGGGAGGGCTTCAATTGAGCAGCGAGAAACGCAGCTATGTGATCGGGCAGACCGAGATGCCGGCGCGGCCGCTGGAGCCGGCGCTCTATCTGGTGGCGACGCCGATCGGCAACCTTGCCGACATCACGCTGCGCGCGCTGGAGACGCTGGCGAGTGCCGATGTCGTCGCCTGCGAGGACACGCGAGTCTCGCGCGTGCTGCTCGATCGCTACGGCATCCGCCGCCGCACCACGGCCTATCACGATCACAATGCCGCCGAGGCCGGGCCGAAGCTGATCGAGGCGCTCGCAGCGGGGCAGAGCGTGGCGCTGATTTCGGATGCCGGCACGCCGCTGGTGTCCGATCCTGGCTACCGGCTGGTCGGCGAAGCGCTGGAGCGCGGCATCCGCGTCGTGCCGGTGCCTGGGCCTTCGGCGGCGCTCGCAGCGCTGACCGCTTCCGGGCTCCCCTCCGATGCGTTCCTGTTCGCCGGGTTTTTGCCGGCCAGGGCCGGGCAGCGGCTGACCAAGCTCGAAAACTACAGGCAGGTTGCGGCGACGCTGATCTTCTTCGAATCGCCGCGCCGGCTCGCCGAGACGCTTGCCGCGATGGTCGAGGCGCTCGGCGGCGCGCGCAAGGCCGCGATCGGCCGCGAGCTGACCAAGACTTTTGAGGAAATGCGCACCGGCACGCTTGCCGCGCTCGCCGATCACTATGCGGCGGCCGACACGCCGAAGGGCGAGATCGTGATCTGCGTCGGCCCAGCGGAAGCAATGGCGGACCAACCGGCCGACATCGACCGGCTGCTGTTGTCGCTCGCGGCCGAAATGCCGGCCTCCAAGGCGGCGGCGGAGGCGGCCAAGATGACCGGCGGCCAGAAACAGGCGCTTTACCGGCGGCTGCTGGAGCTCAGGGAAGTCAACGGTGACTGAGCGCGGCGTCGGCAATCGGCGCAAGGCCTATCGGCGCGGCCATCGCAGCGAGTGGCTGGCGGCGCTGGCGCTGATGCTAAAGGGCTACCGGATTCTCGCGCGCCGCCACCGCACCAGGCTGGGCGAGATCGACCTGATCGCCAGGCGCGGCGATCTGGTGCTGTTCGTCGAGGTCAAGGCGCGCCGCACGCTGATCGAGGCGATGGAAGCGATCGCCCACAGTTCGGAGCGCCGCATCGAGGGCGCCGCCGATCTCTGGCTGTCGCGCCAGCCGGATTATGGCCGGCTGTCGGCGCGCTTCGACATGGTGGCCGTGCTGCCCTGGCGCTGGCCGGTGCATGTCGAGAACGCGTTTTATGGCAGGAATTGAGCCATCCACTTCGCGGCGGTTTAGCCTCACCCCCAGATCATCAGCGCCACCAGGCCGAGCCCGCCGACCACCAGCCGCCACCAACCGAACAGCGAATAGCCGTTGCGTGAGACGTAATCGAGCAGGAAGCGCACGACGATCAGCGCGCTGACGAAGGCGGCGACGAAACCGACGGCGATGATCGGCAAGTCGGCCGAGGTCAGCACGTTGCGGTTCTTGAACAGGTCGTAGGCGAAGGCGCCGACCATGGTCGGCATGGCGAGGAAGAAGGAGAACTCGGCGGCCGCGCGCTTGTCGACACCCAAGAGCAGCGCGCCGACGATGGTGGAGCCGGAGCGCGAGGTGCCGGGGATCAGCGACAAGCACTGGAAGAGCCCGATCTGCAAATAGAGCCTGGTCGGGAAGCGTTCGACGTCACGGTAGTACGGCTTGAGATTCATGCGGTCGACCGCAAGCAGCACCGCGCCGCCGATGATCAGCATGATGCAGATCAGCCGTGGCGATTCGAACAGGAAGGTCTTGATGAAATCGTGCCCCAGCGCGCCGATGATCGCCGCCGGCAGGAAGGCGATCAGGATGCCAATGACGAAATGCCGGGTCAGCCGGTCATGGGGCAGTTCGAGCAGCATCTGCCAGAGGCGGCGGAAGTAGACGCTCAGGATCGCCAGAATCGCGCCGAGCTGGATCAGGATCTCGAAGGCCTTGCCGGTCGAGTGGAAGCCGAGGAAATGGCCGGCAAGCAGGATATGGCCGGTCGAGGACACCGGGATGAATTCGGTCAGGCCTTCGAGCAGTCCAAGCAACAGCGCTTCGACGATGGTCTGGCTTTCCATGGCAACCTCTGCTTTTCGAATGACGGCTTGGGAAAGGGCTTGCTTGTCATGGGACGGAAGTCCCCCTATAGGTCGCAGCACCCTGACAGTCCTGGAATCGGGCGGCCAAGACTTACCGGCGCCAAAAACGATTCGCCAGTGTGGCAATCCGGAATTCGCCGCACCTGGGAGCCGCGCACTGTGCTAATTCCGGATTCTGAGCCACACTGTCAACTTTGAGTTCTAGTGCGGTTTCGGATTTGAAGTTCCTGGACGCGCTGATGCCATTGAGGGTACAGGAACTTCAAATCCACCACACTAGTGCGCCCTATCATCGCGGAACCATGCTGACGCTTTTCCACCATCCGATGTTCGCCACCTGCCGGTTCGTGCGCCTCGCCTTCGGCGAATATGGCGAGGAGCTGGCGCTGATCGAGGAAAAGCCTTGGACGCGGCGCAAGGAGTTTCTGGCGCTGAACCCGGCCGGCACGCTGCCGATCCTGCTCGCCGAAGGCGACGTGCCGATCATCGGCGCCATGGTGATCGCCGAATATCTCGACGAGACGCGCGGCGTGCTCAAGCGCGACAAGCGGCTGTTCGCCGAGGATCCGATGCAGCGCGCCGAGATCCGCCGGCTGACCGACTGGTATCTCAGCAAGGCCGAAAGCGAGGTTACCCGCCATCTGGTGCGCGAGCGCGTGCTGAAGCCGGTCATGCCGGAGACGGCCGGCGGCGGCTCGCCCGATTCGGCCGCGATCCGTGCCGCGCGCGCCAATATCCGCCAGCACATGAAGTATACCAACTGGCTGGCCGGCACCCGCCATTGGCTGGCCGGCAACAGGGTGACCTATGCCGACCTCGCGGCGGCGGCGGCGCTTTCGGTGCTCGACTATCTCGGCGAGATCGACTGGCGCGAGCATACCGCGGCGCGCGAATGGTACACGCGGGTGAAATCGCGGCCGGCCTTCCGGCCGCTGCTGTCGGATCGGGTGCGCGGCCTGTCGCCGGTGTCGCATTATGCGGACCTCGATTTCTAGCAGGGCAAAACTGCGCGCGCTGATCGACGCGGAGGCGCGGCGCGCCGGCTTCGAGGCTATTGCCGTGACCACGCCGGACGCGATCCCTATGGCGCCCGCGCGGCTGGCGGAATTCGTCGCCGACGGTTTTCACGGCTCGATGGGCTGGATCGCCGAGACGATCGAGCGCCGCGCCGAGCCCTCGACGCTGTGGCCGGAGGTGCGCTCGATCATCGTTCTGGCGATGAACTACGGGCCGGACCACGACCCGCGCGACGTGCTCGGCAGGCGCGACCGGGGCGCGATTTCGGTCTACGCGCAAAACCGCGACTATCACGACGTGATGAAGGGCCGGCTGAAGGAAATCGCCGGCAAAATCGTCGCGCGCGCCGGCGGCGACGTGAAAGTCTTCGTCGATACGGCTCCAGTGATGGAAAAGCCGCTGGCCGAAGCCGCCGGCCTCGGCTGGCAGGGCAAGCACACCAACCTGGTCAGCCGCGCGCATGGCTCATGGCTGTTCCTCGGCACCATCTTTACGACGGCCGACCTCGAACCCGACGCGGCGGAAGAGGACCATTGCGGTTCCTGCCGCGCCTGCCTCGATGCCTGCCCGACCGGCGCTTTCCCGGCACCCTACCGGCTCGATGCGCGGCGCTGCATTTCCTACCTCACGATCGAGAACAAGGGGCCGATCCCGCACGAATTCCGCGAGGCGATCGGCAACCGCATCTATGGCTGCGACGATTGTCTCGCCGCCTGCCCCTGGAACAAGTTCGCCAGCGCTGCCTCCGACGCCAAGCTTGCCGCGCGCACCGATCTGCGCGAGCCGCCGCTGTCGGAACTCTTGAAGCTCGACGATCCGGGGTTCCGGGCTTTCTTCTCGGGCTCGCCGATCAAGCGCATCGGCCGCGACCGTTTCATCCGAAACGTGCTGATCGCCGCCGGCAATTCGGGCGATACTTCGCTGACGCCGGCCGTGCAAAGCCTGCTCGAAGACGGCTCACCGCTGGTGCGGGGTGCGGCAGTTTGGGCCCTGTCGCGACTTCTCTCCAACCGCGACTTTAGAGACCTCGCCACCGCCGTGTTGCAGACCGAAGGCGATCCAGCGGTGCGCGACGAATGGTTTTCGGCGCTGCCAGACCGCGCAGAGCTTCACTGATGGGGGTTCATTGATGGGCGAAAGACGCTTCTTCATCTTCGGCGCCGGCTATTCCGGCAAGGCGTTCGCGCGGGCCAACGAAAGCGGTGCGCCGATCCTGGGCACCACGCGCTCGCCAGAAAAGTCCGATGGGTTGCGCCACGCCGGCATCGAGCCATTGCGCTTCGACGGTTCGCTGACGGGTGAGATCAGCGACGCACTGCGGCAAACGACGCATCTCATCGTCTCGGTGGCGCCGGATGAAGCCGGCGACCCCGTCCTCAACGCCAGCGGCGAAACAATCCGGGCGCAAATGCCGGCGCTGGAATGGATCGGCTATCTCTCGACCGTCGGCGTCTATGGCGACCACGGCGGCGCCTGGGTCGACGAGAGCGCCGAATGCCGGCCGGTGTCCAAGCGCTCTGTGATGCGGGTGGCGGCCGAACAGGCGTGGCTGGCCCTTGGCCGAGAGATCGGGAAACCAGTGGCGATCCTGCGGCTTTCCGGGATTTACGGCCCGGGCCGTAATGCGCTTGGCAATCTCGAGGAGGGCACCGCGCGGCGGCTGGTCAAGCCCGGCCAGGTCTTCAACCGCATCCATTGCGACGACATTGCCGGCGCGCTCTGGCATCTGGCCGACAAAAATCTCGGCGGCATCTTCAACGTCACCGACGACGAGCCGGCGCCGCCGCAGGACGTCGTCGCCTATGCCGCCAAGCTGATGGGCGTCGAGGCGCCACCCGAAATTCCCTTCGAGACCGCCGAGCTTTCGCCCATGGCGCGGTCCTTCTATGGCGAGAACAAGCGCGTCACCAACAAGGCGATCAAGGCGGCCGGCTACGAATTCCGCTTTCCCAATTATCGTGCGGCCCTTGACCGGATGTGGACCGACGGGAACTGGCGCGACGGCGAGCCGCGCAGCCCCATGAAACGCTAGTGATCGAAGCGCGGCCCGCGACATGATATGATTCGCGCCACGCCAGACCGCTGACGGATCGACTGGAGAGGGAACCGGCCTGATGACATTGCGATCGCTGCCCGACAGGAAACCCTTCCTGAGCGCCGCGCTTGCGCTTGTGACGCTGACCGCGTTGGCCGCAGGCGCAATCTCTGCCGAGCAGAAGGCAAAGGACCTGTTCGGCGCCAAGAAACTGCCGGCCGTGGCATCGGCGCAATCCTTCGGCTTCTATTCCAAGGGCTGCTTCAGCGGCGGCGTTGCGCTGCCGATGGAAGGTCCGACCTGGGAAGTGATGCGTCCCTCGCGCAATCGCCGCTGGGGCCACCCGGTACTGATTGGGTTGATAGAGAAACTGTCGCGCGAGGCCCTGGCCGACGGCTGGCCAGGTCTCTTGATCGGCGACATCTCGCAGCCGCGCGGCGGCCCGATGACGACCGGCCATGCCTCGCACCAGATCGGGCTGGATGCCGACATCTGGCTGACGCCGATGCCGAGGCGAGCACTGACCTATGCGCAGCGCGAGACGATGAGCGCCACCTTGATGGTGAACGAAAAGACACATCTGGTGAAGGAGGCGCTGTGGACCCCGGCGCATACGCGGTTGTTCAAGCGGGCGGCCAGCTATCCGGAGGTCGAGCGCATCCTGGTCAATCCCGGCATCAAGAAGAAGCTGTGCGACACGGTCACCGGCGATCGCTCCTGGCTGCGCAAGATCCGCCCGTTCTGGGGCCATGACTATCATTTCCATATGCGCATCGGCTGCCAGCCCGGCTCGATGGGCTGCAAGGCGCAGGAGGCGACGCCTGCCGACGACGGCTGCGGCAAGGCGCTGGCCTGGTGGTTCACCGAGGAGCCGTGGCGGCCGAACAAGAATCCGGATGCGCCGAAGGCGCGCGACCTGATGACGATGGCCAACCTGCCGAGAGAATGCCAGGCGGTGCTCGCCGCGGCCGATGCGCCGTCGCTGCAAGCAGTCACCTATCAGGGCGGCAGCGCCACCGCGGTGGCGGTGGCCGAACCCCAGCCGAGCGAGCCGGCGCAGACGATCTCCAGCGATGCGGCTGCGCTCCCGGCGCAAGCCAGCGCCTTCGCCCCCACACCGAAGATCGGTATCCCGCTGCCAAGGCCAAGACCGGGGAACTGACGCCGAAGCCATTTGGGCGGGCCAATTGTCGAAGTCAGCGCCGTGCCTCATGCCCTACCGTGCCCAGCGGATAGAGGGGTTACAGATTGAACCGGATACATAGGTAACAGTTCTCCCCCTATGATGCGGCCGCCGCACGATTGGCGAAACCGCCAACGAGCTTCCCTCTCCTCGTCCTTATATGGAAGAGGACGCCGGCAGGCAGGTGAGGGGCGGCGCCGACGCTGGATAGATAGGCACCGAAGCGGCTTTCCCTTTCCAGGGTCATGCGCTAGTCAACGCACAGACGACGGCGGGTGGCCCGAACAGGGACGAGCAGACAGAATGGCAGGCGAAGACGACACAGCGCTGCGGTTTCCGGTCTTGATCGGCGACATAGGTGGCACAAATGCGCGGTTTTCGGTCGTGCTCGACGCCAATTCGGAAGCGACCGAGCCGCAGATCGTCCAGACGGCCAATTTCAAGACCATCGACGAGGCGATCCAGGCGGCGGTGCTCGACCGCTCGTCGGTGCGGCCGAATTCGGCAGTGCTGGCGGTGGCCGGTCCGGTCGACGGCGACGAGATCCGGCTCACCAACTGCCCCTGGGTGGTCAAGCCCCGCCAGATGTTCACCAATCTGGGCTTGAGCGAGATCGTCGTGCTCAACGATTTCGAGGCGCAGGCCCTGGCCGTCGTGGCGCTGGGCGAAGAGCATATGGAAAAGATCGGCGGCGGCACGCCGGAGCCCAATGCCGGCCGGGTCGTTCTCGGCCCCGGGACCGGGCTCGGCGTCGCCGGGCTGATTTACGCGCTGCGCCACTGGATTCCGGTTCCAGGCGAAGGCGGCCACATGGACATCGGTCCGCGCACGCCGCGCGACTTCGAGGTGTTTCCGCATATCGACAAGCTCGATGGCCGCATCTCCGGCGAGCAGATCCTGTGCGGCCGCGGGCTGGTCAACCTCTATCGCGCGGTGGCCAAGGCCGACGCCAGGCCAATGCCGTTCACGACGCCGGCCGAGGTCACCGCGGCGGCGCTCTCGAAATCCGACGCTGTGGCGGAAGAGGCGCTGTCGCTGTTCGTCACCTGCCTCGGACGCACCGCCGGCGACCTGGCGCTGGTGTTCATGAGCCGGGGCGGCGTGTTCTTGACCGGCGGCATCGCGCAGAAAATCGTGCCGGCGCTGAAGGCCGGCAATTTCCGCGCCGCCTTCGAGGACAAGGCGCCGCACAGCGCCCTGCTGCGCGCGATGCCGGTCTATGTCATCACGCATCCGCTGGCGGCGCTTCTCGGCCTCGCGGCCTATGCCAGGACGCCGTCGCTGTTCGGCGTCCAGACGGCAGGTCGGCACTGGCGGGCGTAGCTTTTCGAGCTCTCGGAACCGCAGCGTCAGGTCCCGAACCGCGCCGCGACGAAGTTTCGCCATAGGCAAGGAGCAACCGGGGCGCTAAGAGAAGTGCCAAATCTTGCCGCCTCGGTCCTGCGAGAACCACGAAGCACTCCTGATTTGACAGCTCAAGCCCAAAACATGCTGAAGGTGCGGCCCGGCGAGGTTACGGCGGTGCTGCGCCGCATCCTCAAGGAAAACGGCAATGAATATCGCTGGTCCTATGTGGTCGCCGTCGCCTGCCTGCTGATCGTCTCGGGCACGACGGCCTTCACGGCGTGGATCATGGCGCCGATGGTCGACCAGATCTTCTACGAACGGCGCGGCGACATGATCGTCTGGATCTGCGCCGGCTTCATGGCAGCCTTCCTGCTGCGCGGCTTCGCCGGCTACGGCCAGGCGGTGACGCTGGCCAAGATCGGCAACAATCTGGTGGCGCGCTACCAGAAGCGCATCTTCGACCATCTGATGAAGCTCGGCGTCGGTTTCTTCAACGACACACGGTCCGGCCGGCTGGCGGCACAGGTCAATGAGAATGTCGGCGGCATTCGCGACCTGCTGTCGCTGACGCTGACCTCGATCAGCCGCGACGCGGTCACGCTGGTCGGTCTTGTCGGCGTCATGATCTACCAGGATCCGGTGTTGTCGCTGAGTTCGCTGCTGATCGGACCGCCGCTGATCTGGGCGGTCGTCTACATCACCCGCCGGCTGCGGCGCATCAACCGCGAGTCCGTGCTCATCAACTCCCGGCTGACCGGGGCCGTGCAGGAGGCGACCCAGGGCATCGCAATCGTCAAGGCCTTCACCATGGAGCAGGAGCTGGCACGCCGCATCGGCGTCATGGCCGACACGGCGGAGCAGCGGAACAACAAGATCGCCCGCGTCTCGGAACGGCTGTCGCCGATCTCCGACATTCTGGCCGGTCTGGCCGTCACCGCGGTGCTGGCCTATTCCGGCTATCGGGCGCTGGTACTCGGGCAGCCGCCGGGCGCGGTCTTTTCCTTCATCACCGCGCTGATCATGGCCTACGACCCGGCGAGGCGCCTAGCCCGCATGCAGGTCGGCATGGAGCGCGCGCTGGTCAACGCCCGCATGATCTACGAGCTTCTCGATCTCGAGCCGCAGCAGAGCGACGCGCCAAACGCGGCCGAGGCCAGGATCACCAGGGGTGAGGTGCGCTTCAACAATGTCTCGTTCGGCTATTCGGCCGACCTGCCGGTGCTGCGCGATCTGAGCTTCACCGCCGCAGCCGGCAAGGTCACGGCCATCGTCGGCGCCTCCGGTGCCGGCAAATCGACGCTGGTGGCGCTGCTGCAGCGCTTCTACGACGTCGACGGCGGCAGCATCGAGGTCGATGGCCAGGACATTGCCAAGGTGACCAAGCATTCGCTGCGCCAATCGATCGCCTATGTGGCGCAGGCGCCCTATCTGTTCGAGGGCACGATCCGCGACAACATCCGCTACGGCCGGCTTGCCGCCACCGATGCCGAGATCGAGCTGGCGGCAAGGCAGGCCGCCGCCGACGAGTTCATCCGCCAGCAGCCGCGTGGCTACGACACACCTGTCGGCGAGAACGGCGTGACGCTGTCGGGCGGGCAGCGCCAGCGCGTCTCGATCGCCCGCGCCATCGTGCGCCAGGCGCCGATCCTTTTGCTCGACGAGGCGACCTCGGCGCTGGACAATGAGGCGGAAGCGCGCGTCCAGGAAGCGCTGACCCATGTCATGGAAGGGCGCACCACCATCGTGATTGCGCACCGGCTGTCGACCGTGGTCAACGCCGACCACATCATCGTGCTGGAGGAGGGCAGGCTGGTCGAGGAGGGCACGCATGCCTTGCTGATGGCCGATCCGAACAGCGTCTATGCCCGCTTCCATCGGGTGCAGGGCAAGAAGGGCCTGGGGCTTGTCGATGACGCCAAGCCAATCCAAACTCCGCCCCCGCGCAGCCGCGCGAAGAAGGCGGTCGGGAGAAACGCATGAGCGAAGCAGGCGATATGGGCCTGGTGGTGGTCGGCGCCGCCGGCCGCATGGGCCAGACACTGATCCGCGCCATCCACACCATGCCCGGCGCGCGCGTTGCCGGCGCGGTGGAGCGGCCGGGCTCGCCGCATCTCGGCAAGGATGCCGGCGAGCTTGCCGGCATCGGCATCATCAACGTGCCGATCGTCGACGACCCGCTGCCGGCCTTCGCCAAGGCCGACGGCGTGCTGGATTTTACGGCCCCTGGCGCAAGCGTCGAGTTCGCCGGCTATGCCGCGCAGGCGCGCATCATCCATGTCATCGGCACCACCGGCTGCTCGGCCGACGACGATGCCAAGATCGCGGCCGCGGCGCGCCATGCGACAATCGTCAAGTCCGGCAATATGAGCCTCGGCGTCAATCTGCTGGCGGTGCTGGTCGAACAGGCCGCGCGCGCGCTCGACCCGCAGGATTTCGACATCGAGATCCTGGAAATGCATCACAAGCACAAGGTCGACGCCCCGTCCGGCACGGCGCTGCTGCTCGGCGAGGCGGCGGCCAATGGCAGAGAGATCGCGCTCGCGGACAACAGCGTGCGGGTGCGCGACGGCCATACCGGGGTGCGCAAGGCGGGCACGATCGGCTTCGCCACGCTGCGCGGAGGGTCGGTGGTCGGCGACCACAGCGTCATGCTGGCCGGCACCGGCGAGCGCGTCACGCTCTCCCACCACGCCGAGGACCGGGCGATCTTCGCCCGCGGCGCCGTCAAGGCCGCACTCTGGGCACGAGGCAGGAAGCCCGGCCTCTATTCCATGCGGGACGTGCTCGGTCTCGCCTGAGACGACCCGGAAAAACTTGTCATTCCGCAATTCCGGAGGGGAAAACCCGCTCTGGTGTTGTTCAACGAAGGAGCAAACATGTCGGGAACTCTCGTGCTCGTGCGCCATGGCCAGAGCGAATGGAACCTGAAGAACCTGTTCACCGGCTGGCGCGACGTCGACCTGACCGAGCAGGGCAATGCGGAAGCTCTTGCCGCCGGCGAGAAGCTCAAGGCACGCGGGTTGAAATTCGATATCGCCTTCACCTCCGACCTGAAGCGGGCGCAGGAGACGTGCCAGCACATCCTCGACGTGGTCGGCCAAAGCGATCTCGAGACCATTCGCCACCTGGCGCTCAACGAGCGCGACTATGGCGACCTTTCCGGCCTCAACAAGGATGACGCGCGCAAGAAGTGGGGCGAGGAGCAGGTGCATGTCTGGCGCCGCTCCTACGACGTCGCGCCGCCCGGCGGCGAAAGCCTGAAGGACACCGGCGCCCGCGTGTGGCCCTATTACCTGCACGACGTGCAGCCGCATGTGCTGCGGGGCGAGACCGTGCTGGTCGCCGCGCACGGCAATTCGCTGCGGGCGCTGATCATGGCGCTGGACGGCAAGAGCGGCGAGGAGATCGTCAAGCTCGAGCTCGGCACCGGCGTGCCGGTGATCTACAAGCTCAACGCCGATTCCACCGTGGCTTCGAAGGAAGTGCTGGCGGGGTGAGCCGGCGGCCAGCCGGGTTTGAAAAAAGCGCGTTGACACGCTTCGTTCGCCCGCTTACATGAGCCCGCACCAGCCCAGATGGCGGAATTGGTAGACGCGCACGGTTCAGGTCCGTGTTCCGCAAGGAGTGGAGGTTCGAGTCCTCTTCTGGGCACCAAATTCCCGTTTCAGACGCTCTGAAGCGATGAGCAAAAAGCCCGGATTTTCCGGGCTTTTTTGTGCCCTGCAACTCGTCCCGAGTTGAACCGTTCCTATCTTGTCGGTCAACCCGAGGTTCCGTGATGCCCAAGCCATTCAAGGAATGGAAGGTTCTGCCGCATGGCAGGCTCACTTCTGTCGACGACAATATTCTGACGGTGACCGGCGACATACCGATGCCCGTCGGCAACATGAAACGGCGCATGACCGTGGTGCGATTGCGCGACCAACGGCTCGTCATCTTCAGCGCCATCGCGCTTGATGACGACCAGATGCGCGCGATCGAGGCCTTTGGCCAGCCGGCCTTCCTGATCGTCCCGAACAATCATCACCGGCTCGATGCAAAGCCATGGAAGGACCGCTATCCCGGCCTTCAGGTGATTGCACCGCCGGGCGCGCTCGACAGCGTCGGGAAGGCGGTACATGTCGATGCGACACGCGGCGACTTTGGCGACCCCGACGTCAAGCTCATCACCGTCCCCGGAACCGGCGAGCGCGAAGCGGCGCTGCAGGTTGACGGACCAAACGGCACGACGCTCGTCCTCAACGATCTCGTCGGCAACATCCGCGATGCATCCGGCTTTGCAGGCTGGGCGTTGCGAATGATGGGATTTGCCGGTGATGAGCCGCATATACCCTTGCCGGTCAAGCTGACGATGGTCGGCCACAAGGCCGCGCTCGCAGCGCAGTTGAGACGATGGGCGGAACAACCAGCGCTCAAGCGCATCCTTGTATCGCATGGCTCCGTCATCACGGATGATCCGCAGGGGGCCTTGCGCAAGCTGGCGACGTCGCTCGGATAGATGAAAGCATAGCGACCAACCTCCCCTGGCGGCCAGGTGCCGAACAAAGCGCTTCAAACCCGGCGACCGCGGCGCTACGCTCGCCCCATGGCCCCTTTCGTCAGCCCGACCATCGCTGCTCGTCGCGACCAGATGTTTCCCGTCCTGGCCGATGCGGACATCGAGCGGATGCGCCGGTTTGGCGAACCTGGTGCCTATGCCGCGGGCGACCGCATCGTCACGGCCGGCGAGGTGTCGCCCGGGCTGATCGTCATCCTGTCGGGCAAGGTCGAGATCACGCAGGCCGGCGGGCTCGGCCGGCCCGAGCCGATCATCACCTACGGCGCCGGCAACTTCATTGGCGAGCTGGCGCAGCTTTCGAGCCGGCCGTCCCTAGTCAATGCCGAGGCGATCGAACCGGTCGAGGCCATCGTCATCCCCTCGCAGCGGCTGCGCGACCTGATGGTGCAGGAGGCCAATCTCGGCGAGCGCGTCATGCGGGCGCTGATCCTGCGCCGTGTCGGCCTGCTGGAGAGCGGGACCAGCGGACCGATCATCATCGGCCCTGGCGGCAATGGCGACGTGTTGCGGCTGCAGGGCTTTCTCACCCGCAGCGGCCTGCCGCACCGGGCGCTCGATTCCGACGACGATCCCTGCGCCAAGACGCTGATCGCGCGTTTCCACGTCGATCCGCACCATCTGCCGATCGTGCTCTGTCCGAATGGCAAGCTGCTGCACAATCCGGGCGAAAGCGAGCTCGCCCGCTGCGTCGGCGTGTTGCGGCCAGTCGATGCCGACAAGGTCTATGACGTCGCCATCGTCGGCGCCGGTCCCGCCGGGCTGGCGGCGGCGGTCTATGCGGCCTCCGAAGGACTGTCGACGATCGTGCTTGATTGCCGCGCCTTCGGTGGTCAGGCGGGGGCTTCCTCGCGCATCGAAAACTATCTCGGCTTCCCGACCGGCATTTCGGGCATGGCGCTGATGGCGCGCGCCTACAACCAGGCGCAGAAGTTCGGCGTCGAGATGGTGATCCCGGATGGGGCGAAGCTGCTCGGCGCCGCCGCCGAAGGCGCCCGCTATAAGCTCGAAGTCGGCGACGGCGAGATGGTGCGCACACGCACCGTGGTGATCGCCAGCGGCGCGCGTTACCGCCGCCTCGATATCGCCAACCTAGCGCAATTCGAGGGGACGTCCGTGCATTATTGGGCCTCACCGATCGAGGCGCGGCTGTGCCAGGACCAGGAGGTGGCGCTGGTCGGCGCCGGCAATTCGGCCGGCCAGGCGGCCGTCTATCTGGCGAGCCAGGTGCGCCAGGTGACGCTCTTGGCGCGGCGCGACAGCCTCAATGCCACCATGTCACGCTACCTGGTCGAGCGCATCGAGGCGCAGCCGAACATCGAGGTGCTGGCAGAGACCGAGATCACGGCACTGGAAGGCCACGACGGCAATCTCGACCGGGTGCGCTGGCGCAACCGGCTCACCGGCGAGGAGACGGCGCGCGCCATCCATCATATCTTCCTGTTCATCGGCGCCGACCCCAACACCGACTGGCTGGCTGATTGCAATGTGGCGCTCGACGCCAAGGGCTTCGTTCGCACCGGCCCGGACGTGAAACCGGGACATGGGTTGATGGAGACGAGCCGCAGCGGCGTGTTCGCCATCGGCGATGTGCGCTCCGGCTCGACCAAGCGGGTCGCCGCCGCCGTCGGCGAAGGCGCCCAGGTGGTGGCGGCACTGCATGCCTATCTTGCGCAGAACGGCGACCCCCCCGGTGAGAACGAACCCAGGAGACCGTGATGGACGAATGTGGGCATACGGACGGCATCAAGGACGTCACGCCGAGCGCGCTCGGCTGCGAGGAATGCCTGAAGAGCGGATCCTGGTGGGTGCATCTCAGGCTCTGCCGCACCTGCGGCCATGTCGGTTGCTGCGACGACTCGCCCAACCGCCACGCCACCAAGCATTTTCACGCGACCCAGCATCCGGTCATCGAGGGCTACGATCCACCGGAAGGCTGGGGCTGGTGCTATGTCGACGAGGTCTTCATCGACCTCGGCGCGCGGACGACGCCGCAGAACGGCCCAATACCGCGCTTTGTTTGATTTGAACAGTGAGTTAGCATAGTTGAGATAATGAAGACCAAGCTCCCAGACAAAGCTCGCAAGGGCATATCCGACGCTCCCATTGAGCCGAAAGAGTTGCTTGATCGAACGCTCATTACGGTCACGGCAGCAGCCTATGCGCAGTTTGTCGCCCAGCTTGACGCGCCTCCGAAGCCCAATGAGAGATTGCGCAAAACGATGAACGCGCCTCTGCCTTGGAAGAACGAATAACGATCTCGCGGCGAAGCCGCCCTACTTCACCGAACTGGTGACGGTGCGGTCGAGGGCGCTGGGGTCGCGGTTGTTGCCGGCGAGCGCGCCGATGATCAGAAGGCTGACGATGATCGGCACAAACAGCATGGCGACACGCGCTTGCACGTAGAAAATGGCACGCCATTCGTTGCGTTTTTCGGGGTCGTCGTTCATCGCGCTCACTCTGTCCTGCCTCCCGAGGCGGGAGATAGTAGCGAAGCGTTAAACAACCCCTTCCGATTCCGTTAACGCTGAGGTTTTGGCGGCACGGGCCATTGTTTGTTTAGCCCGCAGAATGCACGGCGCTGGCCACAAGCCATCAGGCGGCGGATGAAGGCGAGGCGGAATTTTCTGGCGCTGGTGCCGCCTGGCATCAATGGCCCAACCATGCTTCTAGCGCCGGCCGGCTCGCCCTTCGGCGAAAGGCGAGTATGCAGACTCAGCCGGGCCGTGACTGGCTCCGAAACTGAGTAGCAAAGGATGCCGCGACCACCACTCTTCCAGATGCGGCAGCAGCGACTTTCGCTTTTAGGACGAGACTGGGTCAGCCATGCCGGGACCCGGACTTTAGACCGTTCCCCGGCTTGGCCCGTGCGCCTTCTCTAACAAGGATTGCCAGGGGGACAAAGAGGGGCGTGGTGCGTTGCGCACTCATGCACACATTCGTTTCCTACTTTGTAAGCGCAACAACCGGTGTCACAGGTATAAGGCCCGCATTGCACAGAGACCTTTGTGACAAGCGGAGTCGACATTTGCGGTGCTGGCACCGGTTTTATGTAGGTAAAGGCCATCAACTGCGTCTTGTCAAAAACTTTGACTGCAGTTTCGTCCGAGGATGCCGTCGATAGGCACGTGACGGTGACTAGCGCCGCTATTAACACACGAAGCATTGTTTCCTCCTGCGCTAACTGCGTTACAGCAAGCGCATCTTGCAAACTATTCCACGAGTCCATTATCCATTGTTGCCTCACACTTGTTTCGTGGAATATTTTAAGTTGGAGTGGATTCGTAGCCGTCCGCTTCACCTCGCCGGCAGGGCAAACAGCCTGCCGCCGGCCGGCACGACGTCATCGATGCCGGCAAGCCGCAGGCAGTGCCAGGCCATGGCGTGATTGCTGGAGGTGACGGGGATACCGATGCGTCGTTCGAGCTCCGCCACCGCCTCGGCGACACGCAGACTGGTGCAGGAGATGAAGATCGCCTCGACGCCCGGTACGGCAGCCATGCGCTCGGCCGCCGCCTCGATCGACGCGAGCGAGATGCGGGCCGCTTCCCGGTCGTCGCGGCGGTCGAAGGTGGCGACGGCTGATATGTCGAGGCCGCGGCCATTGAAATAGCGGACCAGCCCCTTGTTGATCTCGGGCGCGTAGGGCGTGAGCAGGCCTATTCCCTTGACGCCCAATGCCTTGAAGGCGGCAAGCGCGCCGGTGACCGGCGTGGTGCAGGCGACACCCGGCCGCGCCTTGCGGATCTCGGCGAACACGGCTTCCTCGCCGAGGGTCATGGTGGCGGAAGTGCAGCCGAAGCCGACGACGTCGAGCGGGATGCTGGGCAGGATGAGGTCGACCGTCGGCGCGATCCGCGGGCCCATGGCGCGCAGCGTGTCGGGCGTGATGTCGTTGTCGTTGAAGAGGCGCGCCTCGTAGAAGGCGACGCCCGGAATGCGGACCAGCGCGCGGAACTCATGCTCCAGCGTCTGGTCGGTGGCAAGGATCGCCAGTCCGATCGCCGCGCGCGAGGCAAGGCCGCCGTCGATCTCCGACGGCAACACGCCCAGATCGACCGGCTTGGGATCGAGCGATTCCGAAGATTGCAGGCGGGTAGCAGCTGCGCTGACAGACATGGCATTCCCTTTCTTCTGATCGATCCTGCTCGGGTCCAGTCTTGGATCATGCTCTCAGTTCAAAAGACCGTCCATGGAAATGGCCGGCCGGCGTCCGGCGATCAGATCGGCGGTGATGCGGGCCGAACCATGCGACATGGTCCAGCCGATATGGCCATGCCCGGTGTTGAAGTAGAGATTGCGCAGGCGGCGACGTCCGAACTCAGGCAGGTTGTTCGGAGTCATGGGTCTGAGGCCCGCCCACATCTCGGCGCGGTCATAGTCGGCGCCTTCCGGGTAGAGCTCCTGCGTCACGCCCTTCATGAAGGCGAAATCGGCCGGCTTGTGGCTGGTGTCGTAGCCGGCGAACTCGGCCGTCGCGGTGATCCGCAGCCGGTCGCCGAAGCGCGACATGGCGACAAGATTGTGCTCGTCGACGGAAGCGATGGTCGGCGGCGCCGGCCGGTTGCCGACCGGAATGGTCAGCGAATAGCCCTTGATCGGATAGATCGGCAGGCTGATGCCGACCGTTTTGGCGATCAGCGGGCTGTAGGAGCCGAGCGCCAGCACATAGGCATCGCCCTTGAAGCTTCCCTTGTCGGTCAGCACCTGCGTGACGCCGTCGCCTGAGGTCTCGATGCCGGTGATTGTCGTGCCGGTATGGATCACACCGCCGCGCTCTACAACCTTTGCCGCAAGCGCCCGCGTGAACTTGGCCGGATCGCCGGTCTCGTCGGTCGGGCAATAGATGCCGCCGGCGATCTTTTCTTTGGCCGAGGCCAGCGCCGGATCGAGCGCAACGACGCCGTCGCGGTCGAGCACCTCGATCTGCTGCCCGTCCTCCTCCAAAAGCTTCATGTGCTCGACGCCCCTGTCGAGCGCCTGCTGGCTGCGGTGGAAATAGAGGATGCCGCGATCGTTGCGGTCGTAATCTATCTGCTCGTCGGCGATGACCTCGTGCAGGACGGATTGCGAATAGGCGGCAAGGCGATGCTTGAGCAGCGTGTTGCGACGGGCCTTCTCTGCCGTGCATTCCATCAGGAACAGCCATGACCAGCTGTAGAGCCTGGGATCGGACGAGAGCTTGAAGCGCAGAGCCTGGTCCTTCAGCACCAGCGATTTCAAAAGGATCATCGGCGCCTTCGGCGACGACCAGACGAAGGAATGTCCCGGCGCGATCATGCCGGCATTGCCCCAGCTGGTCTCGGCGGCGACCTGGGACTGGCGCTCGAGGACGATGACCTCGTGCCCATCCTTCTGCAGCTGATAGGCGGTGGTGACGCCAACCACGCCGCCGCCCAACACGATCACGCGCATGGCGCCTCCGGAGATCGCAAGCCGGCGCAGTTTAGAGCGTGGATTGCGGTCTGCAATGGCACACATACCGACATGTCGGCGGGACAGCGCCCCCTGGTGGCCTGCCGGCCATCTCCCCCACGAGGGACCCACTTGGGGAGGAGATCAGCAGCTTCGCCGGCACAGCTTTTCTGACAACGTTGGCGATTGGCGAAAGTCTGGGCGACATTCGATCGGCAGCACGTCAGCGCCAGCACATTCCTGATCAATCGCATCGGCGTGGCCGCTTCGAAAAGACGATCCTTCATCGCGATGGGCGCGCAATAATGAAGCGCAAGGAAGCGAAGCAGTCGCTCCAGCTTCTACTTGGGGACTGAGGGCCAGTCCTATTCGAGACTTCCAGCGCAGCGGTCCGGTTCTTCATTAACAATACGTTGACGCATTGCGAAAAAGTCATGACGAACTGTTTCGCGGCGACTCCAAACGTGTGCCTCTGCCATGGAACCGACAGACAGCTGCCGCATTTCCCGCCTCATTCGACACTTACCGGCGGGGCCTGTCTTGTAAACGGAGCTGTCCCCAAAGATGAAGAGAACCAAGCGGACCGCGCTTGTCGCGGTAACGGTCGCGGCTGGCCTGATGGCTGGCGCCTCGGCAGCTTCTTCGGCCGCCGCACAGTGCGGCCGAGCGTCCTGGTACGCGCTGCATTCCAGAACCGCCTCCGGCGAGCGCATGAACCCTTCGGCACTGACCGCCGCACATCGCACCTTGCCGTTCGGCACCAAGCTCAAGGTCACCAACAAGAACAACGGCCGCAGCGTCGTCGTTCGCATCAACGATCGCGGCCCGTTCGTCAGGGGCCGGGTGCTCGACCTCTCCCGCGGCGCGGCCGGCCAGCTCGGCTTCATCGGCTCGGGCCATACCGCGGTGTGCATGGCGCGGGTGTGAGGCAGCCATCGACCGTGACCATTGCCGGATGCGAAGGCCGGGTTCCGCCGGTGCGACCCTGCTGCCGGTGAATCCCGGTTCGGTGTCCGGCAACAGCGGCCGGACAGGTTTCCTGCACATTTCGGCAATGCACAGTGAGCCGGCGCCGCCGTTCGATGCGGGTTTTCAACACCTTGGACAAAAGAAGCATTGATCACTCGGCGTGACCTATTGCATCGCAACAATATCTTGTTAACGTCGTTGCGAGACATTTGAGGCTCGGCGCTGCCCGTCGTCGTTGAGTCGGAAGGCCGGCAGCGGAGTTGTCGATGTTCTACCAGCTCTACGAACTGAACCATGCGGCGCTGCAACCGGTCCGCCTTTACGCCGACGCGGTGCGGCTGCTTTATTCCAACCCACTCAATCCGATCTCGCATACGCCCTTCGGCCGTTCGGTCGCGGCGACCGCCGAGCTCTTCGAGCGCACCACGCGCCGCTACGGCAAGCCGCAATTCGGCCTGAGCAAGGCCGTGGTCGACTGGAACACGGTCGACGTCGTGGAAAGGACCGTCTGGTCCAGGCCGTTCTGCAACCTCGTGCGGTTCGAGCGGGCTCTGCCGGCAGGGCGCAAGCCGGACCCCAAGCTTCTGATCGTGGCGCCGATGTCCGGCCACTACGCGACGCTGCTGCGGGGCACGGTCGAGGCGATGCTGCCCCATGCCGACGTGCACATCACCGACTGGGTCGATGCCCGCATGGTGCCGCTCGCCGACGGCAGTTTCGACCTGGACGACTATATCGACTACATCATCGACATGTTCCACGCGCTTGGCCCCGACACCCATGTCATGGCGGTGTGCCAGCCTTCCGTGCCGGTGCTGGCGGCGGTTGCGCTGATGGAAAAGCGCGGCGATCCCTTCGTGCCTTCGACCATGACGCTGATGGGCGGCCCGATCGATACCAGGCGCAACCCGACCGCGGTCAATCTTCTCGCCGAGGAAAAGGGCAGCGGCTGGTTCCGCGACAACGTCATCATGAAGGCACCTTGGCCGGTGCCCGGCTTCGGCCGCGAGGTTTATCCCGGCTTCCTGCAGCTTTCGGGCTTCATGAGCATGAACCTCGACCGCCACATCCTCGCCCACAAGGACTTCTTCATGCACCTTGTGAAGAACGACGGCGACAGCGCCGAGAAGCATCGCGACTTCTACGATGAATATCTGGCGGTGATGGATCTGACGGCGGAATTCTACCTGCAGACCGTCGATACGGTGTTCGTGCGTCACGCTCTGCCGAAGGGCGAGATGAAGCATCGCGGCGAGGCGGTCGATCCTTCGGCGATCCGCAACGTCGCCCTGTTCACCGTGGAAGGCGAGAACGACGACATTTCCGGCCTCGGCCAGACCGAGGCCGCACATGACCTGTGCATCAACATTCCGCCCGACAAGCACGCGCATTACATGCAGCCGGCCGTCGGCCATTACGGCGTCTTCAACGGTTCGCGCTTCCGCTCCGAGATCGTACCGCGCATCGTCGACTTCATCACGGGCTATGGCAGGCAGAGCCGCGTGGCCGCGAAGCCCAAGCTGGTGCGCTCCGCCAAGGCGTGAAAGACAGATCCGCTCGCCGATGAAGCGATTCCAGGACGGCGGTCCTCCGCGTCGTCGCCTCGTACCTATGCTTGCAGGCGCCACTACCAAAGGCTGCATTGTCGAGGCGGTCGGCGGCGTTCAGCCCGAGGGCTGTTGCGAAATAGCCGCTCTCGCGATCGTGCGGGTAACCATGCCGTCAAACTAGCCGCCGTCGCTAATTGACACGGACTGTAAATCGCCCTTAACGTTTCGTTAATAAAAACAGGGCGGCGGGGGCAATGACTTCCTCAGCGATGGCGCGGATGCTGCGTTTGTGTGCAGTCGCAGGGCTGGCGATCTCGGCCCACTGGGCGGTGCCGGCTTGGGCGGCCGGCGCCATGACGACCGGTGGCCTGACGTCGCAGCCGATTGGACATTACGATTTCTGCAAGAGCCATCCGGGCGAATGCAACATCCGGCCAAACAATCTCGCACCGGCCAAGATGACCGAGGGGGTCTGGCGCAAGCTGACAAGCATCACCGCGAAGGTCAATGCCGCGGTCAGGCCGATGAGCGATCTCGATCACTACGGCAAGGACGAAGTCTGGGCCTATCCGGACGACGGCTTTGGCGATTGCGAGGACTATGTGCTGGAAAAGCGGCGCGAGCTTTCCGGCATGGGCATTTCGCTCGCCGATCTTCTGATCACCGTCGTGCGCAAGCCTGACGGCGAGGGCCATTCGGTGCTGACCGTCCGCACCGACAGGGGCGATTACGTCCTCGACAATTTGACCGACAAGGTCAAAGCCTGGGACGAGACAGGCTACCGCTTCCTCAAGCGGCAGGCGATCGACAACACCGGCCGCTGGGTTTCGATCCGCGATGGCCAGCAGGTGCTGGTCGGCTCGGTGCAGTAGGCGAGAGCCTCGAGTCTGGCGGCCGCGCCGCCCGGGACCGCTTCCATCGCATTTTGCCAGATAGCGAGCGTCGGCGCCGCCCTGCCGGGCATTTTTCCTCGGTTCACGGCCGTGCATGGGGAGAGGATGGCGGCCGCCAGATGAGGGCAAGCGCCGACGTTGCCAATTGCCGCTTACCGCCCGCGTCGACCGAGCGCCGCACGGACCGACGCAGTGATTGTCCGCAGTTCCGCCTCGTCCAGCCTCTCGATGCTCTCGGCCAGGAGGTTGGCCAGCTCGGTCGCGGCGGGCGACAGACCCGACGTATCGATCCTGACCCGGGGATGCGAGGTCTCGGCCAAACGGGCGAGGTCCTCGGCATCGTCCCAGATGATGTTGAAATAGCCGATGATCTTCTGGATCAGCGTCCAGGTCGGCGCCCCGCGGCGGCCATGCTCGAGCGCCGACAGATAGGCGGCGCTGACCCCGATGGCTTGCGCCATCGCCTTCTGGCTGACGCCGCGCTCGGCTCGCAGCGCCCGCAACTTTTCGCCGAACGGGGTCACGGGGCCATTCTCATGCGCGCGTGCGTCTCAACCGGACATAGAGCGCGCCCGAGCCGCCGTGGTTGCGGGCGGCGTGATCGTGACTCGAGACAAGATGCCGGAAAGCCGGTGTAGACAGCCAATGCGGCACCGAACGCCGCAGGATCCCGTCGCCGCCGGAGGACGAGCCCTTGCCGGTGATGACGAGGACATAGCGGATGCCGCCGGCATGCGCGCGATGCAGGAAGGTAAGCAGCAGCGAATAGGCCTCGTCCTGCGTCATGCCATGCAGGTCGACGCGGCCCTCGATCGGCAGCCGGCCCTTTTTCAACTTGTGCAGCGTCTGGTCGTCCAGCGCGTGCGCAACATGCTGCACCTTCGGCTTCGCGGCGATTGCCGGAACGCCGTTGACCGGTGGGGGCTCCGGCGTCGCGTTCGGTTTCACGAGGTCGGGAATCTCTACCGCGGCCTTGCCCTTGAGCGGCCGGGCCGTCCGAGCAACCAGGTTCCAGAGGATGCGGTCATCCTCGCTGAGCTTGTCGTCGCGGCGGGTCATCGGCGCACTCCGTTGACCAGCACGCGCGGGACCAGCGCATAGAAATCGGCGGCGTTGCGGACAACACCGGCGATTTCGCCCGCCGCATCGCCGGAGCCGGCAAAGAGATCGCCGCGCGCCGGACCGGTAATGGCCGAGCCGGTATCCTGCGCGATCATCAGGCGACGAAACGGCTTCTGGTCAAAGGCAGTGAGACTCGGCGCAACGATATGGAAAGGCGTGCCGAAGGTATGCAGCAAGCGGTCGACAGCGACCGAGCGGCCCGGCGCCAGCGGCACCTTGGCGGCGGCGATGGGACCGAGTGCTGCATCTTCGACCGGGGCTTCGCGAAAGAAGATGTAGGAGCGGTTCCGCCACAGGATCTCGTCGACGCGGTCGGGATGCGCCTTGAACCAGGCGCGGATCGACTGCATCGTCACCTTCTCGAGCGGAATCTCGCCAAGCTCGCTCAGGATCCGGCCGGGACCGGTGAAACGCTGGCCGGACTTCGAGGCATAGGTGACGCGGCAGAGCCTGCCGTCCGTCAACTTCAGCCGCGCCGCGCCCTGCACGTGGATGAAGAAGGCATCGACCTTGTCGGCGAGCCAGGCGATTTCGAGATTCCGACCGGAAAGCGCGCCGCGCTCGATCGCGCCGCGGTCGAAATATTCGATCAAGCCCGCCGGCGTTTCACGCGCGAAGGCGAGATAGGGGTCCATCCCGGCCGGCCGGTTGCCATCGTCGATGTCGATGAGATCCGCAGGGCGCGAAAGCAGCGGCACGCTGAAGCGGTCCGTCCTGACCGGCGAAGCCTCAGCCTCCGGCTCGTAGAAGCCGGTGACCAGGCCGGGGCCGCCGTCTTCCGCCGCCACCAGCATCGGAACGAAATGACGCTCGAAAAAAGACCGCGCCTCCGACGCATCCGGGACCGAAACGGCGCGCGCCTCGGCATAGGCTTCGGCAAAGGCGTCGCCAGCGACGCCGAGCGAGCCGGTGCGATAGGACTTGACGAGGACGTGGAAGGCAGAGCGCCGAAACGCCGCGTAAGCGGCGGCATGATCGTCCTCATCCCAGCCGGGCAGGTCGCTGAAGGTCGTTTGGCTGAATGCGGGAGAGAGCGACATGGCAGCCGCCGCCTAGAGCCGGATGATTTCAGGCGGATTCGACCTGAAATCGGGATCCGGCTCCAAATCATAAAACATGATGTCGTCCGAAAACCGCTTCACACTTTTCGGCATCATGCTCCAGGTCAGTCTTCTTCTTCCGTGGCGACGAGCTTCCAGTTCGGATCGCGCGAGCGGGTATCGCGGAAGAAGGTCCAGACGTCCTTGACCTCGGCCACTTTCTCCGGATCGCCGTCAATGACGGCGCCGACCTTGTCGCGGGTTGCCGAAACCAACTCGCTGACGATGCGCAGCGTGATATGGGCCTCGCTGCCCTTCATCTCCGCGGCGACGATATCGACCTTGTCGATGCCGACGAAAGAGGACTGGATCTTTTCCGATTTCGCCTCGCGCTCGCCGATCGCAGCGGCGAAGCTGTCATAGACCTCGCGCGACAGCAGGTTCTTCAGCGTCTTGCGGTCGCCGTCGGCAAAGGCCATGACAATCATCTCATAAGCCATTTTGGCGCCGTCGATGAAGGTCTTCGGATCGAAGGACGGGTCGTTGTCCTTGATCGTCCGCAAGCCCTTGTTGAGGTCGCTGTCGGGCTTGGCGAACGCATCGATCGCGGCATAGGTCTCGGCGGCGGTCTCGCCAGGCATGCGCTTGCGCGGCAGCGACACCACATTCTCCGATTTCTGCGCCGCGTCCTGGTCGCGCGTGCGGCTCGCCGAATAGGGATCGAAGGGCGGACGCTCGTTTCCGGTGCGACGGCCCAGCACGTTGCGCAGCTGGAAGAAGATCACAACTGCCGCAATCAAAAAGAAAATCGTGCCGAAGTCGAAGAAACCCATATCTTCCGCCAACTCGATCCCTGTACCGGCCGGACCGCCAGAGCTTCTAAGAAGGCGGCGGTCGCATAGCGTTCATCACCCAAAGCATATAGAACGGCGGGCGCAATCATTCAAATCAAAGGCAGCCATACCTATCTAAGGGCGCCAAGGCCAGCGGCGATTGTCGCCGAGCCTGCGAAAGAAGAAAGCGATCGGTCGACACTTGCGCGTTTCGTTCATTCCGCTGTTCCTGCTCCTGCTGCCGTTTGCTGGAGATCGCCGGCTTCGTCATTGTCGGCCGTGAAGTCGGCGCCTTGGCGACGGTTGGGCTGGTCATTTTGTCCACCATCGCCGGCAGCCTGCTGCTCCGGCTCCAGGGCTTTGGCGTGATGGCCCGGGTGCGCGCGGAGATGGACGCCGGACGCGATCCCAGCCGCCAGCTCGCGCATGGCGCGATGATCGTGCTGGCTGCGATCCTGCTCATCATTCCAGGCTTCATCACCGACATTATCGCCATCCTGCTTCTGCTCCCGCCAGTGCGCGACCTGGCCTGGCGCCTGCTCAAGAACCGCATCGTGATGGCGACCAGCTTCAGCGGCGGCTTTCGCGCCCGCAGCCGCGACAAGACCATCGATCTCGACGACAGCGACTATTCGCGTGCCGACGACTACAAGCGCGGGCCGGACCATGATTCGCCCTGGCGACGCCTCAAGGACGACTAGGCCCGGGCACCGTTGCGCCGAGTCGCGGATCGGCGCCTGAAAATCCCGTCCCGACTCTCGCTTGCCACAGGACCGCTGCGGATTTTCGGACGACATGCACAGGGCGGCGAAACTTGTCTTGTGCTGCCGACCATGGTAGCGAACCCCCGATTTCAATCCGGTCAGCAACGCTGCCCAGGCAAAAGGACCACAGGCTCATGGCCAGCAATGATGACGCCGCGGCAGGCGCCGCCAACGGCAACGGCAACCAGACGCAGCCCTCGCTCAACGTGCTTGCCCAGTATGTGAAGGACCTGTCCTTCGAAAGCCCCGGCGCACCCAACTCGCTGCGCGGCCGCGACAAGGCTCCGGGCATCGCCATCAATGTCAACGTCAACGCCAATCCGCTGTCGGACAAGCAGTTCGACGTCAACCTGACGCTGAATGCCAAGGCCTCCTTCGACCAGGAGGTGCTGTTCAACGTCGAGCTGGTCTATGGCGGCGTCTTCGCCATCGCCGGCTTCCCGCAGGAGCACATGCTGCCGATCCTGTTCATCGAATGCCCGCGGCTGCTTTTCCCCTTCGCCCGCCAGATCATCGCCGAGGCGACCCGTAATGGCGGCTTCCCGCCGCTGATGCTCGACCCGATCGATTTCGCGCAGATGTTCCAGCAGAAGCTGGCCGAGGACCAGGCGGCGGCCAAGGTTCAGGTGAGCTGAGACGGCCACCGTCGCATCTTATCGAAACGCCCGGCTTCGTGCCGGGCTTTTTGTTGCCTTCGACGTGGCGCTACGACGGCTCGGTCGTCATCCTAGGGCGCAGCAAGGAGCGAAGCGAAGCGCGCAGACCCTGGGATCATGCCGTGACGCTAAGGCGTCGCCGCGGTTACAGAATTCTGCACCGTTGCAGTCTACGGCAAAGGTCGGGGCATGGATACTCGGGTCAAGCCCGAGCATGACGACGTGAGGGTGCTTTCGGCCAATCCTCAGCATCAGGCGCTACCAGCGCCGACTGCCACCTTCAGCCACAGCGCCTTTTCGCCAAGCGCCGAGACAAGGGCGGCATGCGCGGCGCGATCGGCCTCGGTGAGGCGCGGCGGCAGCGCGATCGGCCGGGCAACGATCGAGATGTCGATGTCGGCCACCTCGCCGGCGCCGTTCACCTGCACCGCCACGGCATCGAGGATCAGCGCCGCCTGCTTGCCGCCGATGAGCTCGATATAGACTTCGGCCAGCAATTCGGAGTCCAGGAGCGCGCCGTGCTTGGTGCGGCGGGTGTTGTCGATGCCATAGCGCCGGCAGAGCGCATCGAGCGAATTCGGGCCCATCGGATGCTTGCGCCGGGCCAAGGCCAGCGTGTCGACGATGCGGCCCGGATCGATGGCCGGATGGCCGAGCCGGCTGAATTCCAGGTTGAGGAAGCCGAGGTCGAAGGTGGCGTTGTGCGCGATGAGCTTGGCCCCATCGGTGAAGGCCAGCCATTCCTCGACGATCTCCGTGAAGGTCGGCTTGCCGACGAGATCGGCCGCGCTGATGCCGTGCACGGCCTGCGCTTCGGCGTGGATCGCACGCCCTTGCGGATTGATGAACTTGTGGAAGGTGCGGCCGGTCGGAAAGCGATTGACAAGCTCGACCCCGCCGAGCTCGATGATGCGGTCTTCGCGCAAATCGAGGCCGGTGGTTTCGGTATCGAAGATGATCTCACGCATTTCGAATCGGTCCGCTCTGGATACCAGAATCACAAACCGGAACAAAATGGCAATGGGGTCTGCTGACAGGGGCCGTCAGGAAGCGTCCTTGCCGGAGTTTTCCCCCGTCAATTCGCGGATGATGGCTTCGACCGCCCGGCGCGCGGCATCGAAGCCCTGGCCGGTGTCGACGATGAAATCGGCCTGGCGGCGCTTTTCGGCGTCCGACACCTGCTTGGCGAGGATCGCGGCAAACTTCTCCTCGCCCATGCCGGGCCGTGCGAGCACACGCTCTCGCTGGATGTCGGCGGGCGCGGTGACGACCACGACCTTGTCGACGCGGTCGCGGCCGCCGGTCTCGAAGAGCAGCGGAATGTCGAGCACGGCGAGCGGCGCGCCGGCGGCGCGATGGCTGGCAAGAAACGCATCGGCATCGGCCCGCACCAGCGGATGGATGATCGCTTCCAGCTTGCTTAGCGCGGCCGGATCGCCCAACACCTTTTCGGCCAGCCTGGCGCGGTCGACGACGCCCGATCGCGTCGTGCCGGGAAAGGCCGCCTCGACCAGGGGCGCGGCCTTTCCTGCATAGAGCCGATGCACGGTCTCGTCGGAATCATGGACCGGCACGCCGGCCTCGGCGAACATCTTCGCCGTGGTCGACTTGCCCATGCCGATCGATCCGGTGAGGCCGAGCACGATCATGGCGTTGTCCGTCATCAATGGGCTTCGATGTCGGCGACGATGATGCGCCGCAATTCCGGCGTGACCTCCGGCTTTTGCCCGAACCAGAGCTCGAAACCAGGCACCGCCTGGTGCAGCAGCATGCCGAGGCCATCCACAGTTTTCAGACCGCGGGTTCTGGCCGCAGCGAGCAACGGTGTTTCCAGCGGCATATAGACGATGTCGGTGACGATGGCATGGCCGGGCAGGCCCGCCGGGTCGGCGGCAAGAGCCTCGTTGCCATGCATGCCGAGCGCCGTGGTGTTGACGAGCAGGCCGGCATCGGAAAGCAATTCCCCGACAGCGCCGGCGCCATGCGCGGAAACCCCGGCGCCGAACCGGTCGGCGAGTTCCTGAGCTCGCGCCAGCGTGCGATTGACGATGCGGATGTCGCCGATGCCGCGCTGTTTGAGCGCGTGGATCACGGCCCGGGATGCTCCGCCCGCCCCCAGCACCACGGCCGGACCATTGGCCGCCCAGCCCGGTGCGTGGTCGTCGAGATTGGCGGCAAAGCCGTGGCCGTCGGTGTTGCCGCCCCACAGAACCCCGTCCTCGAACCACAGCGTGTTGACCGCGCCGATTTGCTCGGCGGCGTGATCGCGGCGGGCGACCCCCGCGAAGGCGGCTTCCTTGTGCGGAATGGTGACGTTGCCGCCACGATAGCCACCGGCACCGATCGATTTCAGGAAGCGGGCAAAATCGGCCAGCGCGACGTCGATCGCCTGGTAGCTGCCGTCGATGCCATATTGCGCCAGCCAGTGGCCATGGATCTTCGGCGAGCGCGAATGCGCGATCGGATGACCGGTGACGAACGCCCTCCTCTCAGCCATCGATGGCTCCCAGGGCGCGCAATTCCTCCAGAACCGGCAAGAGCGGCAGGCCGACAATGGTGAAATAGTCGCCTTCGATCTTCTCGAACAGCTGGATGCCTTCGCCCTCGATCTGGTAGGCGCCGACGCTGGACAGCGCCTTGGCGCCGACGCGGGCCAGGTGCCGGCCGATGAAGGCCGGGTCGAGCTTGAGCATGGTGAGGCTGGCAATGCCGACATGGCGCCACAGGACCTCGCCATCTCGGCAGAGCACGGCGGCGCTGTTCAACTGATGCGTCTTGCCGGACAAAGCCAAAAGATGCCTGCGCGCGCCTTCCATGTCGGCCGGCTTGTGGAAGACCTCGTCACCCAACGACAGCGTCTGGTCGCAGCCCAGCACCAGAGCGCCGGGCTTGCGCTCGCTGACTTCCGTTGCCTTGGCCTCGGCGAGGATCGAAGCCACGTCCTCCGGCGAGGCGCCGCTGTCCTGCAAGGGCGCCTCGAGCGCGCGTTCGTCGACATTCGCCGGCACCGCCTCGATGTCGAGCCCGGCATTGACGAGCATCGCCTTGCGGAAAGGACTGCCCGAAGCGAGGATGATTTTCTCGGCCATGGTTTTGTGGTTGCCTAAGGTTTGAACTGGGCAGGAGACGAGTGCGGCGAGCAATTTCTTGGATCGCTGCACTCCTCGGCCACGGTTACGAGCGACGCGGCGGTGGTCGTCAGCCGCGCATCGCCGGCCCCAGTTATCTGTTCTTTCCGCGCAGGGCAACGATGGCCGCCGCCGTTTCCTCGATGGAGCGGCGGCTGACGTCGATCATCGGCCAGCCATGCCTGGTGCAGAGCTGGCGCGCATAGGCGAGCTCCTCGTTGATCGAGACGCGATCGATATAGTCGGTCGAGACATAAGGGGCGGTGTTGCCGAGGATGCGGTTCTGCCGCACATGCGAGATGCGCTCGGCAGTGGCGACCAGGCCGACGATCAGCGGCGTCTTCGCGGCGATCAGACTTTCCGGCAGCGGCACGCCCAACACGATCGGGATGTTGGCGGTCTTGATGCCGCGGTTTGCCAGATAGATGCTGGTCGGCGTCTTCGAGGTGCGCGAGATGCCGATCAGCACGATATCGGCGTCGTCCATATTGGCCGGCAGCTGACCGTCATCATGCTCCATGGTGAAGTTCAGCGCATCGATGCGGCGGAAATATTCGGCGTCAAGCACATGCTGGGCACCGACGCGCCGGCCGGCCGGCGTGCCGAGATAGGATTGGAAGACACTGAGCACCGGCTCGAGCACCGAAACGCAGGGCAGGCCCATGGCGGCGCAGCGCTCGTCTATGCTGCGCGCGAGCTTCTGGTCGACGACGGTGTAGAGAATGATGCCGGGCTCCTGCTCGATATCCTCGAACACCTTGGCGATCTGCTTTTCGGTGCGGATCAGCGGATAGATGTGCTCGATGGCCCGCGCGTCCTTGTACTGGGCGGACGCCGCGCGGCCGGCCGCCAGCAGCGTCTCGCCGGTGGCGTCGGAAATCAGATGCAGGTGAAAGAAGCTCTGGGGTTTGTTCACAAGGGCGGTTCCGGGCTGTGGGCAGATGTGGACAAGGCTGGACGAAAAATCGGGGCCGGCGAAGGCGACTGTATCAGATGCCAGCTTGTCCACAATTCGCCCCGCTGTAGGCTTTGCCGCGGCGCTGGGGACAAAACTGGGGATCAACTTTCCTTGGCCGGTACCATCCACAGTGCCAAATTCGAGGCGGCAAGGCCAAGCCGCTGACTCCACAGCCTGAATCCGGTTCTTCCCCAGATCCCTCCAATTTGCGAACAAGGGCGCGCGACAATATGCTGACTGGCGTTTTCGGGCGGCAGGCGGGACAGGTCGCAACCACCACAACCAACAGACTCTTAGAATCAGAAGACTCTTTTAAAATAGATATTTGATTGTAAGAGACCCAAGGATCGACGCCTGATGGCTGGGAAACGGATCATGCTGGACGTCCTCAAGGGCCAGACGGTCTCACCGCCGCCGCTCTGGATGATGCGCCAGGCAGGTCGCTACCTGCCGGAATATCGCAAAACCCGGAAGCGGGCCGGATCCTTCCTCGATCTCTGCTACGATCCCGAGCTTGCCGTCGAAGTGACGCTGCAGCCGATCGAACGCTTCGGCTTCGATGCCTCGATCCTGTTCTCCGACATCCTTGTCGTGCCCAATGCGCTGGGCCGGGAAGTCCGGTTCGAAGAAGGCCGCGGGCCGATCCTGAAGCCGATCGCGGCGGCCGAGATACCGGCGCTCGATGGCGAAACGTTTCACGTGAATCTCGAGCCGGTCTACGAAACGGTGCGTCGCCTGCGCGCGAAACTGCCGGATGAAACGACTCTGATCGGTTTCTGCGGCGCACCCTGGACGGTGGCCACCTATATGATTGCCGGCCACGGCACGCCGGATCAGGCGCCGGCACGGCTTTTTGCCTATCGCGAACCGGAGGCTTTCGCGCGGCTTCTGAAGCTACTGGCCGACCATTCGGCCGCCTATCTCATCCGCCAGATCGAGGCCGGCGCCGATGTCGTGCAGATTTTCGATTCCTGGTCGGGCGTTCTCGACGACGCCTCGTTCGAGGCGTTCTGCGTCGAGCCCGTGGCCGAGATCGTGCGGCAGGTGAAGGCTGCGCATCCCGATGTCCCGGTGATCGGTTTCCCGAAAGGCGCCGGCGAGCGCTATCGCGACTATCGCAAGAAGACGGGAATCACCGGTCTTGGCCTCGACTGGACCGTGCCGCTTTCGATGGCCAAGGAGTTGCAGAGCGAAGGCGCGGTGCAGGGCAATCTTGATCCGCTGCGGCTGGTCGCCGGCGGCAAGGCGCTGGCTGACGGCGTGGCCGCCATTCTTCGGACGCTCGGCGATGGCCCGCTGATCTTCAATCTCGGCCATGGCATCACGCCCGAAACACCGGTGGCGCATGTCGAGGCGATGGTGAAAATGGTGAGGAGCCGCGGATGACCGGTATAGCCAGCGAGAACAGCACCGGCCAGGCGATGAAACGCATGGTGATCGGCATCCTCGTGCTTGTCCTGCTGACCGGGCTGCTGTTCCTTGTGGCGCCGGACAGCTTCTATCTTTGGGCAAAGGCGATCCATGTCATCGCCGTCATCTCGTGGATGGCCGGCATGCTCTACCTGCCGCGGCTCTTCGTCTACCATGCCGATGCCCAGAGGGGCTCGGCGCAGTCCGAGACCTTCAAGGTGATGGAGCGCAGGCTGCTGCGGGCCATCATCAATCCGGCGATGACCGTGACCTGGGTGTTCGGCCTCTGGCTCGCCTGGAAAGGTTTCGCTTTCCAGGGCGGCTGGCTGCACGCCAAGATCGCCGCGGTGCTGCTGCTTTCAGGGCTTCACGGCTATTTCGCCGGCGCGGTGCGAAAATTCGCCGAGGACCGCAACGAAAAGAGCGCCAAGCACTGGCGGGTCGTCAATGAAATCCCCACATTGTTGATGATCGTCATCGTCATCCTGGTCATCGTGAAGCCGTTCTGAGATTCCCAAGAACGGGCCGGATGGCCCAGCAAAAGGCGGCTTGCTCTTTCAGGCGACCGACGATAAAAGACGGGTCTTCCTTCCCGTCATGCGCCGCCCCCTTTTCGCTTTCGGCCGCGCCCGGCATTTGTCGCATACCAGCCGATTTTTCTCCCCAAAGCCTACCCAGAGTCTATCTAATGCAAGAAATGAAACTCGCCGAGTTCAAGAACAAGAAGCCGCCAGAGCTGATCGCTTATGCCGAATCGCTCGAGGTCGAGAACGCCAGCGTCATGCGCAAGCAGGAGCTGATGTTCGCAATCCTGAAGAAGCTCGCTGCCCAGGACATAGAAATCATCGGCGACGGCGTGGTCGAGGTGCTGCAGGACGGTTTCGGTTTCCTGCGCTCGGCCAACGCAAACTACCTGCCCGGTCCCGACGACATCTATATCTCGCCGTCGCAGATCCGGCGCTTTTCGCTCAAGACCGGCGATACGGTCGAAGGACCGATCCGCAGCCCGAAAGAGGGCGAGCGCTATTTCGCCCTGCTCAAGGTCAACACGATCAATTTCGACGATCCGGAGAAGATCCGGCACAAGATCCATTTCGACAATCTGACGCCGCTCTATCCGACCAAGCGGCTGAAGATGGAGATCGACAATCCGACCTCCAAGGACATCTCGCCGCGCGTCATCGACCTGGTCGCACCGATCGGCAAGGGACAGCGCGCGCTGATCAACGCGCAGCCGCGTACCGGCAAGACGGTTCTCATGCAGAACATCGCGCACTCGATCACCGCCAACCATCCGGAATGCTATCTGATCGTGCTTCTGATCGACGAGCGCCCGGAGGAAGTGACCGACATGCAGCGCTCGGTGAAGGGCGAGGTGATCTCCTCGACCTTCGACGAGCCGGCCGCCCGCCACGTGCAGGTCGCCGAGATGGTGATCGAAAAAGCCAAGCGCCTGGTCGAGCATGGCCGCGACGTCGTCATCCTGCTCGATTCGATCACGCGCCTCGGCCGCGCCTACAACACCGTCGTGCCGTCATCCGGCAAGGTGCTGACCGGCGGTGTCGACGCCAACGCGCTGCAGCGCCCGAAGCGCTTCTTCGGCGCCGCCCGCAACATCGAGGAAGGCGGTTCGCTCACCATCATCGCCACGGCGCTGATCGATACCGGCAGCCGCATGGATGAAGTGATCTTCGAAGAGTTCAAGGGCACCGGCAACTGCGAAATCCAGCTCGACCGCAAGGTCGCCGACAAGCGCATCTACCCAGCGATGGACATCCTCAAGTCCGGCACCCGCAAGGAAGACCTGCTGGTGCCGCGCGCGGATCTGCAGAAGATCTTCGTGCTGCGCCGCATCCTGGCGCCGATGGGAACGACCGACGCGATCGAGTTCCTCATCGACAAGCTCAAGCAGACCAAGACCAACGCCGATTTCTTCGATTCGATGAACACGTGATCGGGTGGGGCGCTGCCCCTCCTCTTCGTCATCCTAGGGCTTGACCCGAGGATCCATGCCGTGACCTCCGCCGTCACGGCATATCCTAGGGTCTGCGCGCGTAGCTTCGCTCCTTGCTCCGGCCTAGGATGACGAGCCCCGCCGCAGCAACTTCTCCAACTCCGCGGCATCGGTTGCCACCGGCAGGCACACTTGCCCGGTGCAGAGCCAGGCGCCTGGCTTATCCGTCGGCGGCAGCACGCCGCCGGGCAGCAGCGGTCGATTCGGTTCCGTGCCGATCGGAACGACGACATCGACACGCCTTGGGTCCGGTGTTCGATTCGCTACCGGAACGAGGCTTGAAGACTCAGTTCCATCTATAATGACCAGCTTCAGCGGTTCGAGCGCCAGCGCGCAGGCGTTGATGATGCCGGCCTGGCCATAGGCCTGCTGGGCGGCGCGGCCGACGGCGTGCTCGGCCGTCGTCCAGGCCTTGTCCCAGAGTTCGAGATCGCCGGTAAGAGACGAGAGCCGAACCAGTGCTTCGATGATCTGGCTGGTGGCCGAAGGGATCGCCTCGTCGACATCGCCGCGGATGCGGATCAGGACGTCACTGCTGTCCGACGCCGTCAGATAGTAGCCGGTCTCTGCACTGTCCTGATGCCAGCGGTCGAGCTGGTCGATGAACTGCTTGGCATGGTCCGAGTAGATCGAATTTCCGGTCGCCTCGAACAAGGCGATCGCGGCATTGGTCATGGCGGCATAGTCGCTCGACAAGGCCGGGAACAGCTTTTTGGCGCCCAGCATCGAATGCGGTAACCGGCCATTCTGGCTGGCTCCGACAATATGAGCGAAGGCCTTGGCCGCGGCCTCGATCCAGTCGGATCGCCCGAAGGTTCGGCCAGCTTCGGCGAGAGCGGCGATCATCAGGCCGTTCCAGTCGGTGAGCGCCTTGCCGTCGCGTCCCGGCCTGACCCGCTTTTCCCGGCTGGCGAGCAGCTTGGCCTTCAGCGGCGCAAGTTGGATGCAGTCGGCGACGCCCTGGCGTTGTTGTCCGGCGGTCTGGCTGATAATCGGCTTGCCTTCCCAGCCATGAGGAGCGGCCAGCTCGAAATAGCGGAAGAACATAGCCGTCTCGTCCCCGAGTGCGGCTTCGACCTCTCCCGGGCTCCAGGTGTAGAACAGCCCCTCCTCGCCTTCGCTATCGGCATCGAGGCTGGCGGCAAAGGCGCCGCCGTCGTCGCGCATCTCGCGCAGCAGCCAGGCGATCGTTTCTTCGATTCGTATCCGGAACAACTCGTTCTCGCTCGCCGCATAGGCCCAGTTGCAGAGGCGGATGAGCTGGGCATTGTCGTAGAGCATCTTTTCGAAATGCGGCACCAACCATTCGGCGTCGGTCGCATAGCGGCTGAGGCCGCCGCCGAGATGGTCGTAAATGCCGCCGGCGAGCATCCTTTCGAGGCTGAGCAGCACGGCGTCGCGGTGGGCAGCGTGGCCGTCGCGGAGCCAGGACAGCCATAGGGTGTGCATGAACGGCGCGTTGGGGAATTTCGGTGCGCCGCTCAAGCCCCCGAGATCGCGGTCGATCATGCGGTCGATACGCCCGGCGAGGTCGGCCAGCGTGCCGCGGTCGAGCGCCGCCCTGCCCTGGGTTCCGGCAAGCCGCTGCTCCACATGGGCGGCCAATCCAGCGGCGCTGTCGGCAAGGCTTTGCCGCTTCTCCCGCCATGCCTTGTCAACCGCTTCCAGCACCTGGATGAAGCCGGGGCGGCCGTAGCGGGCCTCGCGCGGAAAATAGGTGCCGCCCCAGAACGGCTTGCCGTCGGGCGTCAGGAACATGGTCAACGGCCAGCCGCCCTGCTCGCCCATGGCATGGAGTGCCGCCATATAGATCTGGTCGATGTCCGGGCGCTCCTCGCGATCGACCTTGATATTGACGAAGAGCCGGTTCATGACGGCAGCCACGGCGGCGTTCTCGAAGCTTTCATGCGCCATGACATGGCACCAGTGGCAGGCGGCATAGCCGATGGAGAGAAGGATCGGCCGTTCGAGCTCCTTGGCTTCGGCCAGGGCCGTCGGCGACCAGGCCCGCCAGTGCACGGGATTGTCGCTGTGCTGCTGCAGGTAGGGACTGGCCTCTTCGGCAAGCAGGTTTCGTGCGGGCAGGGTCACGATGGGCGGCTCGGCATGATCGTTGATGAGCGACAATTCCGGCAAGCCAGCAGCAGCGTGTCCGGAATTGTGAAACGAAATACCTAGGGCGGTTCGGCAGGTCGGGCAAATGGTTTCCCAGATGGCTTCGAAGGATTCGATCGTGGCGCTGTCGAGCGGCCGCCTGCCGGCCGGGGTCGCTGTGGTCCGCATCTCGGGCCCGAAGACTCGATTCGTGGTCGAAACGATCGCTGCCGGAGGCGTTAAGGAAAGGCATGCCACGCTGCGCAAGCTGACGGCGTCGGATGGCTCGGTCATCGATCACGGGCTTGTTCTGTTCTTTGCGGGGCCGGCAAGCTTTACCGGCGAGGACGTCGCCGAGTTCCATGTTCATGGCGGCCGCGCCGTTGCCGCGAAGCTGCTCGAGGCGATCACGGCCTTCGATGACATCAGGCACGCCGAGCCGGGCGAGTTTACCCGGCGCGCCTTTCTCAACGGCAAACTCGATCTGGTGGAGACGGAAGCGTTGGCCGATCTCGTTAGTGCCGAGACGGAAGCGCAGCGCCGCTTTGCCGTGCGCAATGCGGAAGGCGTGCAGAGCGATCTTTACGCGGGCTGGCGCCGGCGGCTGATCCATGCACGCGCGATGATCGAGGCGGAGATCGACTTCGCCGAGGAAGACGATGTGCCAGGCTCTGTTTCGGACGCGGTTTGGTCTGATGTGGCCACGATGATTGTCGAGATCGAACGCCACATCCGCGGGTTCAAGGCCGCCGAAATTATCCGCGACGGCTTTGAGGTGGTTATCCTCGGCGCGCCAAATGCCGGCAAGTCCAGCCTGTTCAATGCACTCGCCCAGCGAGAGGCGGCGATCGTGACTGACGAGCCGGGGACCACCCGGGACCTACTGGAAGTGGCGCTTGATCTGAACGGGATGCGCGTTCGGGTCGTCGATACAGCCGGTTTGCGCGAGGCCGTCGGCAAAGTCGAGACTATCGGCATCGAAAGGGCACGCGCCAAGGCCGGCGGCGCCGACCTTGTGCTGCTGCTGGAGGACATGACAGGTCCCCTGCCCGTGGGCGAGATTCCGGCAGGTGTGCCTTTGCTCAAGCTGGGGACGAAAGCTGATCTCGGAGCTGGACAGCCGAACGGCTATGATCTTTTGATCTCGTCGAAGGACGGCACGGGGCTGACCGCGCTGCTGGACGTAATTGGCAGCCGCGCTGCGCAAGCGATCGGCGATGCCGGCGATATCCTGCCGTCGAGGCTTCGGCACGTCGAGCTCTTGAACGAGGCGAAGGGCTTTCTTGCGAGGGCCCGTTCCGGGGTGAGCCCGGAACTGAGGGCTGAGGACCTGCGCTTGGCGGCCGATCGTATCGGGAAGATCGTCGGTGCCGTTGACGTCGAGGACCTGCTCGACGTCATCTTCTCGCAGTTCTGCATTGGGAAGTGACTCACGTGAAACACCGGATCGCGGCGCGCCGGCGTGACTCACGTGAAACACCGCAGGCTGCAATGGTGGCGTGTTTCACGTGAAACGAGTCGGGCGTTCGTCCTTGACAGCGCGGGGCAGCGGGGACATGTGTTCGGACGATCTCTGAAACCGGATTCTTGAAATGACCAATCACTATGACGTGGTGGTGGTGGGCGGCGGCCATGCCGGATGCGAGGCGGCCAGTGCTGCCGCGCGCGCCGGCGCAAGGACCGCGTTGGTGACGCTGCGTTTCGAGACGATCGGGGTCATGTCCTGCAACCCGGCGATCGGCGGCCTCGGCAAAGGGCACTTGGTTCGCGAAATCGATGCCATGGACGGGGTGATGGGGCGCATCGCCGATGCCGCCGGCATCCAGTTTCGCCTGCTTAATCGCCGCAAAGGCCCGGCCGTGCGCGGACCGCGCACTCAGGCTGACCGCAAACTTTATCGACTCGCCATGCAGGCGGCGATCGGCGATCAGGCCAATCTCGACGTGATTGAGGGCGAGGTTCTGGATCTCGCGATCGAGGACGAGCGGGTCGAGGCCGTCCTCGTTTCCGGCGACCGGCGGCTGGCCTGTGGTGCCGTGGTGCTGACCACCGGCACCTTCCTGCGCGGGCTGATCCATATCGGCGAGAAGAAAATGGTTGCCGGCCGCATGAACGAGCAGGCGAGCATGGGCTTGTCGGCGACCATGAGCCGCGCAGGCTTCAAGCTTGGACGCCTGAAGACGGGAACGCCCCCTCGCCTCGATGGCCGCACCATCGACTGGGCGTCGCTGGAAAGCCAGGCGGCAGACGAGGATCCGGTCCCGTTCTCGCTGATGACTGACCGGATCACGAATCCGCAGATTCATTGCGGCATTACCCGCACCACGCCGGCGACGCATGATCTAATCCGTGCAAATCTCGGCCGCTCGGCCATGTATTCCGGATCGATCGAAGGTGTCGGACCGCGCTACTGCCCGTCGATCGAGGATAAGATCGTCAAGTTCGGTGATCGCGAGGGTCACCAGATCTTTCTCGAACCGGAAGGCCTCGACGACGACACCGTCTATCCGAACGGAATTTCGACCTCGCTGCCGGAAGACGTGCAGCTTGACATATTGAAGACGATTCCCGGGCTGGAGCGAGCGACGATGCTGCAGCCGGGCTATGCCATCGAATACGACCATGTCGATCCGCGCGAACTGAGGACGACGCTGGAGACGAAGCGCATTGCCGGCCTGTTCCTGGCCGGGCAGATCAACGGCACGACCGGCTATGAAGAGGCCGGGGCGCAGGGACTGCTTGCCGGCATCAACGCTGCGCGGAAGGCTTCGGCCAGCGAGCAGATCGTGCTCAGCCGCACCGAGGCCTATATCGGCGTCATGATCGACGATCTTACCAGCCGCGGCATCGCCGAGCCCTACCGCATGTTCACCTCACGGGCCGAGTTCAGGCTCTCGCTGCGCGCCGACAACGCCGATGAGCGGCTGACACCGCTGGCTGCGAAGCTCGGAATTGCCTCGTCTCATCGAATGTTGCGCTTCCGCGAGATGACGCAGCAACTGGACCAGGCGCGTGCGCTGGCCAAATCCGTGACGTTCACCCCGAACGAAGCGGCGCGGCATGGGCTGGAGATCAACAAGGACGGCGTGCGGCGCTCTGCCTATGAGCTGCTTGCGCATCCCGGTGTCGACATGGCTTGGCTCACCCGCGTCGAGCCCCGCTTTGCCGCGCTGGATGGCAAAACGGCGGAACGGCTCGAGACAGAGGCCAAGTATGCCGTTTATCTCGAACGCCAGCAGGCTGATGTGGCGCAGATCAGGCATGAGGAGTCGCGCCTCATCCCGGAGAGCATCGACTTCTCAGGCGTGCCCGGGCTGTCGAATGAGTTGAAGCAAAAGATGAAGATCCGTCGGCCACGCTCGATCGCTGATGCGCAGCGGATGGAAGGTATGACGCCGGCGGCCCTTGCCATCATCGTCGCCCATGTCCGCAATGTCGAGCTCGCCGTGCGGAAGGACGTGGCGTGAGCGCTGATGCCTGGGAAGACCTGCAGCAGGCTGCCGGTGCGGTTTCACGTGAAACATTCGAACGTCTCAAGGTCTTCGAGCGGCTCTTCCTCAAATGGAATCGCAGCATCAATCTGGCGGCGCCGTCGACGCTGGAGGACGTCTGGCGTCGCCATGTCCTCGACAGCGCTCAGCTTGCCCGAATCGCGCCTGTCGCAAAGCGGTGGGTCGACATCGGCTCGGGCGGCGGCTTTCCCGGATTGGTGATGGGTTTCCTGCTGGCCGAGCGCGCGGGCGCGTCAATCGACCTGGTCGAGAGCAACCGCAAGAAAGCGTCGTTCCTGCAGTCCGTCGTTGGCCAGTTCGGGCTGCCGGCACGAGTCCTCGCGCGGCGCATCGACGACAGCTATCCTTTTATTTCCGCACCGGAAATTGTGACAGCGCGGGCATTGGCGGCACTGCCCGAACTGCTTGGTCTGTCAGCGCCCTGGCTGACGCAAGGGTCGCGCGCGCTCTTTCATAAAGGCCGGGATTACCGAGCCGAAGTGGAAGAAAGCGCTCACCGCTGGACCTTCGATCTGGTAGAACATCCCAGCATGACCGACCCCCACGCCGTCATCCTGGAAATCACCGATCTGCGCCCGGCGACCCCACAATGAATTACTGGCATAGACCCATGAAAACTGGACCGCGTATCATCACCGTTGCCAACCAGAAGGGCGGCGTCGGCAAGACGACCACGGCGATCAATCTGGCCACCGCGCTGGCCGCGATCGGCGAACAGGTGCTGATCGTCGATCTCGATCCGCAGGGCAATGCCAGCACCGGTCTCGGCATCGACCGCAAGGACCGCACGGTGTCGTCCTACGACGTGCTGACGGGCGAGCTCGAGCTCGAAGCAGCCGCGGTGCCGACGGCGGTACCGGGCTTGTCGATCGTGCCTTCGACCCTCGACCTGCTCGGCATCGAGATGGAGATCGCCTCGGCCCCCGACCGGGTGCTGCGCCTGCGCAATGCATTGCGCGCCGCTGCCGAACGCGCGGCACCGTTCGGCTATGTGCTCATCGACTGCCCGCCGTCGCTCAACCTTTTGACTTTGAATTCAATGGCGGCAGCCGATTCGGTTCTGGTGCCGCTGCAATGCGAATTCTTCGCGCTGGAAGGTCTCAGCCAGCTGCTCGAGACGGTCGAGCAGGTGCGCCGCACGATCAATCCGGATCTCACCATCCAAGGCATCGTGCTCACCATGTTCGACGGCCGCAACAACCTCGCCAACCAAGTGGTGCAGGACGTTCGGGCGCATATGGGCGACAAGGTTTACGAGACGATCATCCCGCGCAATGTGCGCGTTTCCGAAGCCCCCTCCTACGGCAAGCCGGCGATCCTTTACGATCTCAAATGCTCGGGCAGCCAGGCCTATCTGCAACTCGCCTCCGAAGTGATCCGCCGCGAGCGCAAGCTGCGCGCAGCCTGATCGCATCCTGATGACGATTAGCCGATTCCATCCCGAAACGACCTGGACAGAATAATGAGCGAAGACCAATCGAGAAAAAGACTGGGCCGTGGGCTCGCGGCGCTGATCGGCGAGATCGACCGTCCGGCAGTGGCGGAAAAGCCGAGCCAAGTCGCGGCGGACGGCAAGGTGCCGATCGAGTTCGTCAGCCCCAACCCGAAGAACCCGCGCCGGCATTTCGGCGATGCCGAGCTTACCGATCTGGCGCAATCGATCCGCGAACATGGCGTGGTGCAGCCCGTGGTGGCGCGGCCAGCGCCGTCGCAGCCCGGCCGTTACGAGATCATCGCCGGCGAGCGGCGCTGGCGGGCGGCGCAACGTGCAGGACTCACCGAGATCCCGCTGATCGTGCGCGACGTCAACGATCGCACCGCGCTGGAACTGGCGATCATCGAGAACGTGCAGCGCGCCGACCTCAATCCGGTCGAGGAGGCGCAAGGCTACCAGCAACTGATCGACGAGCATGGCTATACCCAGGCCGATCTCGGCCAGGTGATCGGCAAAAGCCGCAGCCATGTCGCCAATACGCTCAGGCTGCTCAAGCTGCCCGGGGTCATCCATGACATGCTTGTCGACGGCGCACTGTCTGCCGGGCATGCGCGCACGCTGGTGACGGCCGGCGATCCGGCCGGGCTTGCGAAGCGGATCGTCGAGGAAGGACTTTCGGTCCGCCAGGCCGAAGCACTGGCGCAGATGCCGGCCGGTCCGACGCCGGCCAAAGTGAAAACCGCGTCGAGCGCGCCGGACAAGGATCCCGACACGCTGGCGCTGGAAAAGCTGATGACCGACACGATCGGCATGATCGTCAGCATCGAGCACAAGGGCAAAGGCGGCACGCTGCGGGTCAATTACCGCACGCTGGACCAACTCGACGAGCTCTGCCGACGTCTCAAAGACGAACGCTAGGCCATTGAGGAAGAACTGTATTTAGCCGGCAAATTATCTTCCAGCTTAAGATGAACGTCGGGGCCTTTTCGAGAAGAAGCGGTTGCAGCCGGCAGGCGCGATGAGAGGCAGCCGAAGCTGGCCCGGCCTGTTCCTTGACAGTGCGCGGTATCGGCGTAACCTCCATTAGGTGCAACTGAACAATATGCCCTGGCGCGCCGAGAAGCCGTGATGTCGGGCTATGTGCCGTTCCTCCGATGCCAGCGAAGCGGCGCCCATCTCGTCTAGCCGTGCCGCCGCGCCTGACAGAGCAGGGAGGTGAAAATGGCAATCAGTTGGCAATTGTCTGGGAGCTATTTCGAAAATTGCAATTGCGACGTCGTGTGTCCCTGTCTGTTGTCCACCAACGCGCAGTTGACCTCGAAGCCGACGCAGGGCGTCTGCGATGTCGCCCTGGTGTTCCACATCGATCAAGGCAATTACGGCGACGTCCGGCTGGATGACCTCAACGTGGCGATGATCGCTCACACGCCGGGTCCGATGGCGGAGGGCAACTGGACGGCTGCCGCCTATATCGACGAGCGTGCGGACGAAAGGCAGATGGAAGCGCTGGGTGCGATCTTCACCGGTGCCGCAGGTGGCCCGATGGCTGCCTTTGCGCCCATGATCGGCAACAATCTCGGAGCGAAGAAAACGCCGATCAGATACCAGGTCGACGGTAAGAAACGGTCGGCGGAAATCCCTGGCGTCATGCACATGGCCGTCGAACCGCTGCCAACCATGCGCGAGGACGGCGAGATGTGGGCGGCGACCGGACATCCCGTCAATCCCGACAGGCTCACAATGGCGATGGGCGTACAAGGCAGCACGTTCAGCGACCACGGCATGAACTGGGACAATTCCGGCCGGAACGGCCATTATGCCCCGATCAACTGGTCCGGCCAGCAATAGGCGTTCCATGGCCGGAGCAGACCCGCTCGCGCTGCAAAGAAACATCATTCTGGCGCTGCTGATCGCTGTCGCGGCGGCGGCCTGGGCTCTGCTGGTCCTGCAGCAGAGCGGCATGGACGCCGGCATGTCGATGGAGATGTATTCACCCACCATGGGCATGACGGCGCCGGTGTTTCTTGCTGTCTGGATCATCATGATGGTCGCGATGATGTTCCCGACGGCCGCGCCGATGATCCTTATGTTCCATCGAGTGCAGACCGGCAAAATGGGGCGCGGCGAAACCTTTGTCTCGACCTGGGCTTTCGTGGCTGGATACATGCTGGTCTGGGGTGCGACGGGCGCGCTAGCCTTTGCCGGCGCGGTTGCCGGAGAACTGCTTGCCGCGCAGGCGGGAATGTCCGCCGCGACGGCCGCGCGTATCGGTGGTGTGCTGGTGATCGTCGCGGGCGCCTACCAGCTTTCCCCATTGAAGGACCTTTGCCTGGCCAAATGCCGCACTCCACTTGGGTTTATCCTCACCTCATGGCGCGACGGTCATTGGGGCGCGGTGCGCATGGGCCTGACGCATGGGCTCTATTGCCTCGGCTGCTGCTGGCTGTTGTTCGTCGCGCTTTTTCCGCTCGGGATGATGCACATCGCGGCAATGGCCGTGGTCACCCTGCTGGTCTTTGCGGAAAAGACCCTTCCGGCGGGAGGGCGGATAGCAAAGGTGTCCGGGATTGCTCTGCTGCTCTACGGTGCCACCGTGCTCGTCTTTCCGCAGGCGCTGCCGACCTTCCAGGCGGCGGACGGCATGACCATGAACTGAACGGCAGAACAAGTGCCATGGCGCGAAGGGGGCTAAAGCGCGACGCGCTGAAACGGAGTCAGGCGACGCGCTTTAAGTCTTTGTTTTTACGCATGTCGTTGCCCCAGAACCGCTGCGCACTTCTGGGCGACATGCTTTAGCGCTGCCCCAGCCTGGCGCTTTCCACCGCGATGCCGAGCAGGGCCTGGCGCGCCAAGGCCTCCGATAAATCGGGCCGCTTGCGGGTCTGCAGCACCGCCGTCTGCAATCGGTTCAGCGCGCGGCCGAGCGCTTCGCTGCTCCAGCGTTCGAGTGTCTTTTCGACCAACCTGCGGCGCGAAAAGAAAACCGGCGGGCGGGCGGCGGCGACGACCGACGCGGCATTGCGGCCCCCCGATTCCATCTGGCCGCGCATTGCCTGGATCGCCTGCAGCTGCCGCATCGCAGCCGACAGCACCAGGAACGGGTGACCACCCGACTGGCAGTGGCGGGTGAAGGCGGTGTCGAAATCGCCGATCCTGCCGTCGAGCACGGCATCGACCGCGTCGTCGAAGGAGGCGCCGGACACATCGCCCGACATCGCATTGACGTCGTCGAGGACGATCTCCCTCTTGCCGTGGGCGTAGAGCACCAGCTTCTCGATCTCGCCGCGCGAGGCCAGCCGGTCTCCGCCGAGATTGCGGCGCAACGCCTGCCTGGCGTCGAGCGTCATCGACATGCCGGCCTTGCGCAGTTCGTCATCGATGACCGAATCCAGATCCCTGGCCTCGTCGGCATAGCAGGGCAAGGCCATGGCGTTGCCGGCGGCTTCGACGATGGCTCGCAAGCCGGTGCCCTTCTTCAGGTCGCCGGCTTCGATCAGGATGACCGCATCCCGTGCCGGCTCGCTCGTCAGCGCCTTGATGTCGTCGGCCAGGGCCTTTTGGCCGCTGGCATTGCGCACCCAGAGCAGCCGCCGGTCGGAGAACATCGGCACGGTGCGGGCCTCGTCGAGCAGGCGGCCCTGGTCACGGTCGACTTCCGCGCCGTCCAGCTTGACCACCGAGAACGGGTCGTCGAGCGGCAGGCCGGTCTTGGTGGCAAAGGTCTTGGCCCGCTCGGCGACCAAGCCGCGATCGGGGCCGTAAAGCAGGACAATCGCCATCGCGGGGTCCGGCTTCGCGAGCCACGAATCGACCTCGTATCCCTTCTTCTGTGCCATGCGGGGTGAGTTAGCACGGGGCGGGGTGAGGGAACCAGAGGTTCGGCCATTAAGGGCGGCAGGTGGTCAGGCCGCGGCAGGCAGGTGAGGGGCAGCGTCACCGCCGGCAAATGGGCGCTGACCGAACCTACCGCCGACTTGCCTCCTCTTGCGCCTAACGCCCAGCCACCATTCGCCAAATTGCGCGGGAGGCAAAAACATCGACAAGAAATTTCGCTGCCATATCTGCATCTTGTCGGCCATGGGCTGCCGCCGCCGGCGGCGGCCGGCAACAGGGAAGGCAGCCGCTATCTCGGCCGATGAAATGGCGGCGCGGATGTGCCACTATCGCACCGGCAACATTGGAGGACGAAGGTCATGGCCGATGCTGGAATGTTGCGCTTTCATGTGCCCGAGCCCGAGGTTCGGCCCGGCGGCACGCCCGATTTCTCCAATGTGACCATTGCCAAGGCAGGCTCGGTGCCGCGTCCGGAGATCGATGTCGATCCGCGCAGCATCCGCGACATGGCCTTCTCCATCATCCGGGTGCTCAACCGTGCCGGCGAAGCGGTCGGTCCGTGGGCCGGGCTGCTCACCGACGAGGAGCTGCTCGAAGGCCTGCGCAACATGATGACGCTGAGGACCTTCGACCAGCGCATGCAGATGGCGCAGCGCCAGGGCAAGACCTCCTTCTATATGCAGCATCTCGGCGAGGAGGCGGTGAGCACCGCCTTCCGCAAGGCGCTCAAGCCCGGCGACATGAATTTTCCGACCTACCGGCAGGCCGGACTGCTCATCGCCGACGGCTATCCCATGGTCATGATGATGAACCAGATCTATTCCAACGAGGCCGATCCGCTGAAAGGCCGGCAGCTGCCGATCATGTATTCGTCGAAGGAGCACGGCTTCTTCTCGATTTCCGGCAATCTGGCGACGCAATACATCCAGGCGGTCGGCTGGGCGATGGCCTCGGCGATCTCCAACGACTCGCGCATCGCCGCCGCCTGGATCGGCGATGGCTCGACGGCGGAGTCCGATTTCCATTCGGCGCTGGTCTTCGCCTCGACCTACAAGGCGCCGGTCATCCTCAATGTCGTCAACAACCAGTGGGCGATCTCGACCTTTCAAGGCATTGCCCGCGGCGGCGCCGGCACTTTCGCGGCGCGGGGCCTCGGCTTCGGCATCCCGGCCCTGCGCGTCGACGGCAACGACTACCTCGCCGTTCATGCGGTGGCCAAGTGGGCGGCCGAGCGCGCGCGCAGCAATCTCGGGCCGACGCTGGTCGAATATGTCACCTACCGCGCCGGTGCGCATTCGAGCTCGGACGATCCGTCCGCCTACCGGCCGAAGGCGGAATCCGACGCCTGGCCGCTCGGCGACCCCATCATCCGGCTGAGAAACCATCTCATCCACAAAGGCGTCTGGTCCGAGCAGCGCCACACCCAGGCGGAAGCCGAGATCCTCGAGACGGTGATCGCGGCGCAGAAGGAGGCCGAGAGCCACGGCACGTTGCATGCCGGCGGCAAGCCGTCGACTCGCGATATGTTCGAAGGGCTCTATGCCGTGATGCCGCCGCATCTCAGGCGCCAGCGCCAGCAGGCGGGGGTCTGACATGCCGAGAAAGACCATGATCGAGGCGATCCGCGACGCCATGGATGTCTCCATGGCACGCGACGAGCGCGTCATCGTCTATGGCGAGGACGTAGGCTTCTTCGGCGGCGTCTTCCGCTGCACGCAAGGGCTGCAGGCGAAGTATGGCAAAAGCCGCTGCTTCGATGCGCCAATCAGCGAATCCGGCATCGTCGGTTCGGCCATCGGCATGGCGGCGTATGGGCTCAAGCCCTGCGTCGAGATCCAGTTTGCCGACTACATGTATCCGGCCTACGACCAGCTGACGCAGGAAGCGGCGCGGCTGCGCTACCGTTCGAACGGCGATTTCACCTGCCCGATCGTGGTGCGCATGCCGACCGGCGGCGGCATTTTCGGCGGCCAGACGCACAGCCAGAGCCCGGAAGCGCTGTTCACGCATGTCTCCGGCCTGAAGACGGTGGTGCCGTCCAATCCGCATGACGCCAAGGGGCTGCTGATCGCGGCGATCGAGGATCCGGACCCGGTGATTTTTCTCGAGCCGAAGCGGCTCTACAACGGCCCCTTCGACGGTCATCACGACCGGCCGGTGACGCCGTGGTCGAAGCACGCGCTCGGCGAGGTTGCCGACGGCCACTACACGGTTCCGCTCGGCCAGGCGGCGATCCGCCGGCCGGGCGCGGCGGTCACCGTGATCGCCTACGGCACCATGGTCTATGTCGCGCAGGCCGCTGCCGAGGAGACCGGCATCGATGCCGAAATCATCGATCTCAGGACATTGCTGCCGCTCGACCTCGACACCATCGTCGCCTCGGTGAAGAAGACCGGCCGCTGCGTGGTGGTGCATGAGGCGACGCTGACTTCGGGCTTCGGCGCCGAGCTGGTCGCGCTGGTGCAGGAGAACTGCTTCTACCATCTGGAGGCCCCGGTGGCGCGAGTCGCCGGTTGGGACACGCCTTATCCGCATGCGCAGGAGTGGGAATATTTCCCCGGCCCCGCACGGGTCGGGCGGGCGCTCGTCGAGACCATGGAAGCCTGAGAGGAATCACGATGGGCGAATATGTGATCAAGCTTCCCGATGTCGGCGAAGGCGTCGCCGAGGCCGAGCTCGTCGAGTGGCATGTCAAGCTCGGCGACCTGGTGCGCGAGGACACGGTGCTGGCGGCCGTCATGACCGACAAGGCGACGGTCGAGATTCCGTCTCCGGTCGACGGCGAGATCCTGTGGCTCGGCGCCGAGATCGGCGACACGGTGGCGATCGGGTCGCCGATCGTGCGGCTGAAGGTTGCCGGCGATGGAAATGTCGTGGCGGGCGCGCAACCGTCGGAGGTCATGGCGGCACCGACCCCCACCCCTGACCCCTCCCCACAAGGGCGAGGGGAACACGCTTCGACCGCCAAGGCCGCTGCCAGGCCAATGACTTCTTCAACCGCAGAGGCGCCGGCACGAGATCGTGAGCCGGCACCGCAATCCCCCTCCCGCTTTCGGGGGGTCAGGGGTGGGGGTGCTGCGCCGACTTCTGGCGCGCCGCGCGCGGAAGGCGAAAAGCCGCTGGCCTCGCCCGCGGTGCGGCTGCGCGCGAAGGAGGCCGGCATCGACCTGAGGCAGGTTGCAGGGAGTGGTCCGGCCGGGCGCATCAGTCATGAGGATATCGAAGCCTTCCTGGCCCGCGGGCCGCAGCTTGCCCGCGCCACCGGCTTGACGCGCAAGGACGGCGTCGAGGACATCAAGGTCGTCGGGCTGCGGCGCAAGATCGCCGAGAAGATGGCGCTCGCCAAATCGCGCATCCCGCACATCACCTATGTCGAGGAGATCGACGTCACCGCGCTGGAGGAGCTGCGCGCCACGCTCAATAAGGAAAAGCGCGGCGCGCACGGAGCGGACAGGCCAAAGCTGACGCTGCTGCCCTTCCTGATGCGCGCCATGGTCAAGGCCATCGCCGACCAGCCCAGCCTCAACGCGCTGTTCGACGACGAAGCCGGCATCATCCACCAGCACGAAGGCATTCATATCGGCATCGCCGCGCAGACGCCCAACGGCCTCGTCGTGCCGGTGGTCAAGCATGCCGAGGCGCGCGACCTGTGGGATTGCGCCGCGGAGGTCAACCGGCTCGCCGAGGCGGCCAAGTCGGGCACGGCGAGCCGCGACGAGCTTTCGGGCTCGACCATCACCATCACCTCGCTCGGCGCCATGGGCGGCGTGGCGACGACGCCGGTCATCAACCATCCGGAGGTGGCGATCGTCGGCGTCAACAAGATGATGGTGCGGCCGGTGTGGGACGGCACGCAGTTCATGCCGCGCAAGATGATGAACCTGTCATCCAGCTTCGACCACCGCGTCATCGACGGCTGGGATGCCGCCGTCTTCGTCCAGCGCATCAAGACGCTGCTGGAGACGCCGGCGCTGATCTTCGTGGAATAGTCGTATGGATGCGGACGGTGCCCCCTTAGCTTCGTCATCCTCGGGCTTGACCCGAGGATCCATGCCGCGACCTCGGCCGAAGGGCGCGGCGGACCAGAATTCTGGACCGTTGCAACGCCCTCACGTCACGGCATGGATCCTGGGGTCTACGCGCGTCGCTACGCTCCTTGCTCCGCCCCAGGATGATGACGTTCCAAGGATATCGGCCAATCGCCACGGTCTGCGATTGGGTCAGCCAAAATCCCCGTGCTCAGCAACGAGAACGTCATGAAAGAAATCTCCTGCAAGCTGCTCGTCGTCGGTGCCGGTCCAGGCGGTTATGTCTGCGCCATCCGCGCCGGCCAGCTGGGCGTCGACACCGTCATCGTCGAGGTTGGCAAGCCGGGCGGCACCTGCCTCAATGTCGGCTGCATCCCGTCCAAGGCGCTCATCCATGCGGCGGAAGAGTTCGACAGAATCGCGCATCTGGCGGGGGCACAGAGCCCGCTCGGCATCGCGGTGGCCACGCCGGCGCTGGATCTGGCGCGGACGATCAGCTGGAAAGACGGTATCGTTAGCCGGCTCACCAGCGGCGTCGCGGGGCTATTGAAAAAGGCCAAGGTCAAGACCGTGCATGGCTGGGCGACGTTCCGGGACGGCAAGAGCGTCGTGGTCGAGACCGAGACCGGGACCCAAATCATCCGCGCCGAGACGGTGGTGATTGCCACCGGCTCGGCTTCGGTCGCCTTGCCGGATCTGCCCTTCGGCGGACCGGTCATCTCGTCGACCGAAGCGCTGGCGCTCAGCGAAGTGCCGGGCAAGCTCGTCGTGGTCGGCGGCGGCTATATCGGGCTCGAGCTCGGCATGGCCTTTGCCAAGATGGGCGCCAAGGTCACTGTGGTCGAGGCGTTGCCGCGCGTGCTGGCGCAGTATGACGCCGAGCTGACAAGGCCGGTGCTCAAGCGTCTGGGCGAACTCGGCGTCGAGGTGATGCAAGGCGCCAAGGCCAGGGGGCTGTCGACCAAAGGCGATGCGCTGCTTGTCGAGGCGGCCGACGGCAAGAACGCCAAACTCGCTACCGACAAGATCCTGATAACGGTCGGCCGCAAGCCGCTCACCGAGGGTTGGGGCCTGGAGCAGATCGACCTCGACATGGCGGGAAAATTCATTCGCATCGACGACCAGTGCCGCACCTCGATGCGCGGCATCTACGCCATCGGCGATGTCACCGGCGAGCCGATGCTGGCGCATCGCGCCATGGCGCAGGGCGAGATGGTGGCCGAGATCGTCGCCGGCCACAAAAGAAGTTGGGACAGGCGCGCGATCCCGGCGATCTGCTTCACCGATCCGGAGCTGGTCACCGCCGGGCTGTCGCCGGACGAGGCGAAAGCGCTCGCGGGCGAGATCAAGATCGGGCAGTTTCCGTTCTCCGCCAACGGCCGCGCCATGACCAAACAAGGCGAGGACGGTTTCGTCCGCGTCGTGGCGCGGGCAGACAATCACCTGGTGCTCGGCATCCAGGCGGTCGGGCAGGGTGTGTCGGAGCTGTCGGCGGCCTTCGGCCTGGCGCTGGAAATGGGGGCGCGGCTGGAAGACATCGCCGGCACCATCCATGCACATCCCACGCAGGGCGAGGGGTTCCAGGAAGCGGCGCTGAAGGCGTTAGGCCACGCGCTGCATATTTAGAGGGAGCGATGGCCGGCAGGCCAGAGGGGGTCGATGCGACTGGATGCGACTCCGTTGCGACAGATGGAGGTTGGCGCTCCACGCGCGGCGACCCTCTGTCGCCTTCGGCGACATTTCCCCTCAAGGGGGAAGATCACACAGCTCACCCCGCTAATCGGCTCACCATCTCGTGCTGGGCGTAGGCGCGGCCGAAGCGGTTGGCGAGGAAGGCGTCGAGCGCGATGTCTTCCTGGCGGACAAAGCCCTTGGCCGGCAGGGTGCCGTCGGCCAGCATGTCGAGCACGGCGCAGATGCCGGAGGCGGTGGTGATCTGGATGGCGCTGCGCACGACGTCGCCGACGCGGTGCGAGTAGATCTTGTTGGCGTAGGTCTCCTGCAGCAGGCGGCCGTTCCTGCGGCCGGAGACGGTGACGAAGACGATGACCACGTCCTGCAGCGTCGCCGGCAGCGCGCTCTCGAAAATGTCCTTCAGCACGTCGCGGCGGTGGCGCAGCCCGAGATCGTTGAGCAGCGCCTTCATGATCGCGGCGTGGCCGGGATAGCGGATGGTGCGGTAGTTCAGCGTGCGCACCTTCCCCTTCAGCGTCTCGGCCAGCGTGCCCAGACCGCCGGAGGTGTTGAAGGCCTCGTAGGTGACGCCGTCGAGCGAGAACTCCTCGCGCTCCTCCAGCGGCGGCACCTCGATCAGCTCGCCCTCGACGATCGCCTCGCAGGGCTCGCAATATTCGTTGATGACGCCGTCGGTACTCCAGGTCAGGTTGTAGTTCAGCGCGTTGGACGGATATTGCGGCAGGGCGCCGACGCGCATGCGCACGCTTTCCAGCGTGTCGAAGCGGCTGGCGAGATCGTTGGCGACGATCGAGATGAATCCCGGCGCCAGGCCGCATTGCGGAATGAAGGCACTGTTTGCGGCGCGCGCCAGCTCCTTCACCCGGCGCGTGCTGACGACATCCTCGGTGAGGTCGAGATAGTGCACGCCGGCGGCGGCGGCTGCCTCGGCGATGCGCGTGGTGAGGTGGAAAGGCGCGGCGCTCAGCACCGCGAACTTGCCGGCGAACACTGCCTCCAGCGCGCCCGGCGCCGCGATGTCGAGCTCGCGCGTCGCGACGGCGGCGGGCAATTCGGCCGCGGCGAACTGGGCGGCCGAGCGGTCGACGAGCGTGACGTGATAGTCGCCCGTGGCGCTGAGCATCTCGGCGATGGTCGAGCCGATCTTGCCGGCGCCGACGACAACGATGTTCTTCATGATCATACCCTCTCCAATTCGGGTGGGCCAATTCGGACGGGGCCGATTCGAGCTGCCGGGATCATCGCAGCTTGCCCGTCGAAAAGAAGCGTGGAATCTGTCAAAGTGAAGCTCAAGTTTAAGCTTATTGCCGAGAGGTTTCGTCGAAATGATCAGCAATGCCGAACAGGCCCTGCTTTCGCTGCTGCGCGCCAACGCACGCGCCTCGACCGCGGAGCTCGCAAGACAGCTCGGCGTGTCGCGCACCACGGTGCAGAGCCGGATCGAGCGGCTGGAACAGCGCGGCATCATCGCCGGCTATGGCGTCAGGCTGTCACCGGACTATGAGCAGGGGCTGGTCAAGGCGCATGTCCTGCTCACCGTCACGCCCAAGCTCGCCGACAAGGTGGTGCGCAGCCTGGAGGCGCTGCCGCAAGTCAGGACGCTGCATTCGGTGAGCGGCAATTTCGACATGATCGTCATCGTCGACGCGCCGTCGATCCGCGATCTCGACGCGCTGCTCGACCGGATCGGAGCGATGGACGGGGTGGAACGGACGTCGTCGTCGATCATCTTGTCGACGCGGGTGGATCGGTGAGGCGGGGCGGTGGAACTGCTGATCTCCCCCCTTGCGGGGGAGATGGCCGGCAGGCCAGAGGGGGGTGTGAAGGAATGCCGGCTTTGGCCTGTCTTCTCGTGCCAGTCACATGTTAGGAGACGCCGGCGGGACAGCACCCCCCTCTGCCTTGCCAGGCATCTCCCCCGCAAGGGGGGAGATTGGATGTCGCGGCGGCCTTCGCCAATCTCAAGCGTCGGCTCCTACGCCCGCCTTCTCTCCGGCCCGTTGTCCAGCCACGCCACATCTTCCGCCGACAGCTCAATGTCCAGCGCCTTCAAGCTGTCCTCGAGCTCGTCCAGCGTGCGCGGACCGATCAGCGGCACCGACGGGAAGGGCTGCGCCAAGACGTAAGCCAGCGCGACATGGATCGGGCTCTTGCCGAGCCTCCGCGCCAGTTCGATCGCCCGGTCGCGGCGGCCGAAATTCTTCTGCGAATACCAGACGCGCACCAACTCCTCATTGTCGGTGCGGTCGCGGCCGGCGCGATCGGTGAAGAAGCCGCGGCCCTGGCTCGACCAGGCGAAGTTCGGCATCTGCCTTGCCGTCAGCCAGGCTTTCCAATCATCGCTCGAAGAAGTGATGCAGCCGGCCCAGATCGGCTCCAGCATCTCGGCCAGCGAGAAATTGTTGGAGAGCGCGCCCGGCTTCTGCTTGCCGGTGCGCTCGGCATAGGCAATCGCCTCATCCATGCGCTCCATCGTCCAGTTGGAGCCGCCGAACGGGCCGCGGATGCGGCCGGCCCTCACCTCCCGGTCCATGGCGTCGACGAATTCGCCGACCGGCACGTCCGAATTGTCGCGGTGCATGAAATAGATGTCGACATGGTCGGTCTGCAGCCGGTCGAGCGACTGGGCGAGCTGCTTGCCGATCACATCGGGGTAGCAGAGCGGCGAATGGGCGCCCTTGGCGATGATGACCGACTGTTCGCGCACGCCGCGATTCTTCAGCCATTGGCCGAGCAGCGTCTCGGTGTAGCCGCCGCCGTACACATAGCCGGTGTCGAACAGATTGCCGCCGGCCTCGAAATAAGCGTCGAGCAGGATCGAGCCCGAGGAGAAGGTGCGGAAATCCTCGAAGCCGAGCGCCAGCCGCGAAGCCGGCCGCGGCAGTCCCGGAATGGTGCGCTTGCCGATGGCGGTGCCGCCGGCCCTGAGCGGCCGGCCGGAGATGGTGTTGATGCGCTTTGCCGGCTTCTCGATTTCGTATTCCAGCCCGACCGCGGCACGCCATTTGTCGAGAACACGCAGATTATGGAGGCTGTCGGCCCAACTCATGCCCGGCCAGGCGAATTCCTGCCGGCCCGCTTGGATTGCTTCGCCCGCAGCGTCGACCTCGAAGGAATAGAGATGACGCGTCTCGTTGACGCTGACGGTTTCGCGCGCAGCCCCGGATCGGACCACGTCGATCCGGCCCAGGCCGACATCGCGGTTGCCGCCGGCGAACCAGAAGTCGGGCACCTCGATGTGACCCTTGGTGCCGAAGATGCGCAGCACATTGTCCTGGTTCAGCGAAATGCTGCAGGAGACCTCGGCGACGATGCCGCCCGGGAAGGTGAGCAGCGCCGAGGCCCACTCGTCGACTCTCGATTGGCCGAGATGGGCGGCACCCACTACCCTGTCCGGCTCGAGGAAAGGTCGTCCCGCCGCCGCACCCGCGATCAGCCGCGCCATCGACACCGGATAGCCGCCGACATCGAGAATGCCGCCGCCGGCAAGCTCGTTGGCATAAAGCCGATGCTCGGGCATGAAGCCCGGCATGGCGAAGCCGAAGCTCGACTTGATCATGCGAACCTCGCCGATGACGCCTGACTTGATCAGCTCGACCAGCTGCCGGGTCTGCGGGTGAAGCCGGTACATGAAGGCTTCGCCCAGGAACGTGCCGGCCTTGCGGGCCGCGTGCATCATGGCATCCGTCTCGAAGGCGGTCAGCGCCAGCGGTTTCTCGCACAGCACATGTTTGCCGGCTTCCGCGGCCTTGATTGCCCATTCGGCGTGGCCGGGATGCGGTGTCGCGATGTAGACGGCGTCGACGCAGTCATCGGCAAGCAGCGCCTCGTAGCCGCCGAGGATGCGCGCACCCGCAAAGGCTTCGGCGAGTCCCGGCTTGCCGGGGTTGCGGGCGCCGAGCGCGACCAGCTCGCCGGTACGCGACTGCGCGACGCCGCCGGCGAAGGATCTTGCGATGCTGCCGGGCCCGAGAATGCCCCAGCGAATCTTTCTGGATATGGATGTCATGTCAAAATTCTCCATGGGTCGCCGCGCTCGCCTTGGCGATCGGGCAGGAAAGGAAAGTCAGCGGATGCGCGCGCCTGTCTTATCGAAGAGCAGCGAGCGGTCGGCCTTGATCGAGACGGTGAAGTGGTCGCCGCTGGCGCGCTGACGCGCGGCCTCGCGCTCGATGATCAGCTCCTCTGGCCCGGCATCGGCATAGACGTAGCTTACCGAGCCCAAATGCTCGGCGACCTCGGCCTTGACGGCGATGTCGCAGTCGCCTTGCCCGGCCTCGAAGAAATGCTCGGGCCGAACGCCGAGCGCCACCTCGGCGCCTGCGGCCGGTGCCGCGTCGCAAAGCGGCTTGCGCAGTCTCGCGCCGCCATGATTGACGAGTTCGATGGTCGCGAAGCCGTGCCCTGCCTCGACGACCCTCGCGGCGATAAAATTCATCTTCGGCGAGCCGATGAAGCCGGCGACGAAGCGATTGGCCGGATCGTCGTAGAGGTCGAGCGGAGCGCCGATCTGCTCGACATTGCCGGCCTTGAGCACGACGATCCGGTCAGCCAGCGTCATCGCCTCGGTCTGGTCGTGCGTCACATAGATCATGGTGGCGCCGAGTTCCTTGTGCAGGCGCGAGATTTCGATCCGCATCTGGACTCGCAATTCGGCGTCGAGGTTGCTGAGCGGCTCGTCGAAGAGGAAGACCTGCGGCTCGCGCACGATGGCGCGGCCGATGGCGACGCGCTGGCGCTGGCCGCCGGACAATTGCTTCGGCCGCCGCTGCATCAGCTCGTCGATGCACAGGATTTCGGCGGCGCGCTTCACCCGCCGATCGGTGTCGGCCTTGGGGTTGCCGTTCATCCTCAGACCGAAGCTGAGGTTCTGCTCCACCGTCATATGCGGATAGAGCGCGTAGGACTGGAAAACCATGGCGATGCCGCGGTCGGCCGGCTCGACATCGTTCACCACCTTGCCGCCGATGGCGATCTCGCCGCTGCTGATGTCCTCGAGCCCGGCGACCATGCGCAAGAGCGTGGACTTGCCGCAGCCGGACGGGCCGACGAAGACGACGAACTCGCCATCGGCGATGTCGATGCTGGCGCCATGGACGACTTCGAAGACGCCGAAGCGCTTGACGACATTGGTGAGGGTGACCGCAGCCATCCTGGTCCTGTCCTATTTGACTGCGCCGGCGGCGATGCCGGCGATGAAATGACGCTGCAGCAGCACGAAGACGACAAGCATCGGCACGGTCAGCATGACGGCGCCGGCCATGATGCCGCCCCATGAAACCTTGGTCAGGCCGATCAGCGTGCCGAGCGCGACCGGCGCCGTCATCGCGCCGGGCTGGCTGTTGATCAGCAGCGGCCACAGATAATTGTTCCAGGAGGCGAGGAAGAGGATGATGGCAAGCGCCGCCAGCATCGGCCGCGCCAGGGGCAGCGCGACGAAAAGGAAGATGCGCCACTCCTTCACGCCCTCGACGCGCGCGGCGTCGAACAGCTCGGCCGGCATCATCGAGAAGGCCTGGCGCATGAAGAGCACGCCGAGCGAATTGAACAGCGGCGGCACGATCAGCGCGACCCAGGTGTTGGCGAGCTGGAAGTCGCGCGCCACCATTATGAATTGCGGGATCAGCACGACCGCATAGGGAAGCGTGATGGTGCCGAAGATGATCGCCACCACCATGCCCTTGCCGAAGAACTCGTAGCGCGCCAGCGCCCAGCCGGCCATCGAGGTGAGCAGCACCGACAGAAAGGTGTAGGTCACCGCGACCGAGACCGAGATGCCGATGGCGCCGATGAAATTGGTGTCGCGCTCGAGATTGCCGACATTGTCGAGGAAGCTGTCACGCGGCAGAAGCTGGATGCCGGGGCTGAAGATGGCGTTGTCGGGCATGGTGGCGAACACCACCATCATCCACAGCGGGAACAGCCAGACCAGCGCCAGCGGCGTCAGGACGAGATGCAGCAGGATGCTGCGGCCGAGGCGATTGTTGGCGCGCGAGGTCATTTCGGGTCTCTCGTCAGCCAGAGCTGCACCAGGGTGATGGCGATCGCCAGCCCGGCCATGGTGTAGGCGATGGCCGAGGCATAGCCGAAATTGAGCGAGCGGAAACCCTGGCGGTAAAGCAAGAGACCCAGCGTCTCGGTGCCGCCGCCCGGTCCGCCGCGCTCGGTGATCAGGAACGGCTCGGTGAAGAGCTGCATGGTGCCGATGATCGACAGCACGGCGCAGAAGACGATCACCGGCTTCAGCAGCGGCAAGGTGATGTAGAAGAACTGCTTGACCTTGCTGACGCGATCCAGCGTCGCCGCCTCGTAGACGTCGTCCGGAATGGACTGCAGGCCGGCGAGGATGATGATGGCGTTGTAGCCGGCCCAGCGCCAGGTGACCGCGATCATGATCAGCGCCATGGCCGGCGTGTCGTTGGAGAACCAGTCGATTTTCGGCAGGCCGACGCCGTTGAGCAGCTTGTTGACGATACCGAAATCAAGGCTGAACATCAGCCGGAACACCGCCGAATAGGCCACCTCGCCGACCACGACCGGAGCGAAGAAGGCGAAGCGGTAGAGACCGCGCAGTTTCAGCAGTGGCGAATTCAAGAGCACCGCCATCACGATCGCCAGCGCGATCATCACCGGCACCTGGATGACGAGGATCAGCAGGGTGTTCTTGAGCGCGTTGAAGAAGGCCGGGTCGCCGATCAGGCGGCCCCAGTTGAAGGCCGGCGCGAATCGCCACGGCACGGTGCGAGTCGCCTGGAAGGAGATCAGGAAGGAACTGATGATCGGCCAGATCCAGAAAATGGCGAAGACCAGCAGATAGGGCGTGAGGAAGCGATACGCGGTGGCGTTCCGGTAGCGCATCGTCTTCCTCCTTTCCGGTTCCGGGATTGTGACATGCCGCCTCTGGCGTCGTGTCAGCTATAATGCCGGTGTGGCTCGCGGTTCCATTTCAGCGCAGCCTCAACTGTCGATGCCGCCGCCGCCCCTCATCGCCCGCCGGGCACTTCTCCCCGTATAGTGACGGGGAGAAGGGGCTGGGCGCACCGCCGGCGCCCCCCGACCTTGGCGATTGGCGAAACCGTTGGCGACAGCGCCCCTCTCCCCGTCACTATACGGGGAGAGGATGCCGGCAGGCAGGTGAGGGGCAGCGCCGACGGTCCGGCAATCTTGCTGTCGAAACTGCCAGCGGCACCATTCCCGCCTCCTCACTTTACCGGCAGGCCGGTCGCCGAGGCGATCTGGTTGGCGGCGTCGTCGAGCGCCGCCTTGGCATCCGGATAGCCGCCGCCCAGATATTTGGTCTGCACGGCGCGCATGATGATCTCGGCATCGCTCTGGAACTGCGTGCCGCGGCTCGGCACCACCTTGGGCAGGGTGGCGAGAATGTCCTTCCACACCGCCTGGCCGCCCCAGTAGTCCAGACCCTGCGAGACGTAGGGGTCTTGGAGCGCCGAGATCAGCGACGGCACCAGGCCGAAATCCTTCAGCATGGTGATCTGGCCTTCATTGGTCTCCAACGTGTATTTCAGATAGGCGTAGGCCGCTTCCTTGTTCTTGCTGGCCGAGGTGATGGCCAAGGAGGAGCCGCCGAGATTTGCGGCACGCGGCCCGTCGGCGGTGAGGCTGGGCATCGGGTAGACGCCCCACTTGCCGCTCTCCTTCGGCGATTCGGTGCGGATCGTGCCTTCATACCAGCCGCCATAGACCTGGCTGGCGACGGTGCCGGCGGTGTTGTTGGTGATCTTGGTGCCCCAGTCGGCCGACGACATGATGCCGGCGTCCTTCATCTCCTTGATCTTGGTCAGGGTATCGACGCATTTCGGCTGGTTGACCGTGATCGACTGGCCGTCCTCGGCGAAGTAGCCGCAGCCTTGCTCGTTGGAGATCATCCGGAAGAATTCGGTGTCGCCGTTGAAATCGGCATTGGTCATGGTGACGCCGGGATTGACGGCCTGGATCTTCTTGCCGGCGGCGATGAAATCGTCCCAGGTCTTGATCGAGGCGGGATCGACGCCAGCCTTTTCGTAGAAGTCGCGGCGGTAGAACACCGCCACCGGTCCGGAATCCCACGGCATCGCGTAGGCCTTGTCGCCCACTTCGAGCTCGGTGCGCTTGAAATCGGGGAATTTCTTCTCGTCCTCGGCGGTGTAGCCAAGCGTGTGCAGGTCAACGAAACAGTCGGGGAACTGACTCCAGTAGTTCTCGGCCTCGCCATTCTCGATCGAGACGATGTCGGGCAGACCGACGCCGCCGGCGGCGCAACCGGCAATCGACTTGTCATAGGTAGGCTGATTGCCGAGGTCCTGAACGGTGACCTTGATGTCGGGATACTTCTTGTTGAAGCCGGCTACCGTGGCCTTCAGCGAGGAAGCGGCGATGTTCCAGCTCCAAATCGTGATTTCGCCGGATTGCGCCAGCGCCGGGCCGGAGCCCAGCGCAAGCAAAAGCGTGGCGCAGGTCAGTGTGGTGCGCATTGAAATCCTCCCATTTCGTTTGCTCTCTCACCGTGAGCGTGGCTAGATTATGCGGCGCGGAAGGCTTGTCCCCGACAAAGGGAATAAGAAGTTGGCGGAAAGTAAGATGCCTGGGCGTCCGTTCTATCAGCCCGGCGCGAGCAGCGTCGAAGGCCTGCCCTTGGCGCTGCAGATGTTCCACAACCATCCGCTGGTGATGCTGAAACCCCACTGGCACGCCCAGGTCGAGGTGAACTTCATCGTGCGCGGCAGCGTGCATTACCGCATGGCGGAGCATGAGATATCGCTTTCGGCCGGCGAGATGTGCCTGTTCTGGGGCGGCCTGCCGCACCAGATGGACGACCTGACGGATGACGCCATCTATGCCGGCGCGCACCTGCCGCTGGTGCATTTCTTCAGGCTGCATTTGCCGGCCGATGTCAGGCACCGGCTGATGACCGGGGCGACGCTGGTGACGAATGCCACCGACCAGTCTGACAATGATAATTTCAGACGCTGGAACGAGTATGCGCGCTCGGGCGATCCGGCAAAGGCCGAACATGCCGTCAACGAGCTGCTGTTGAGGCTCGAGCGGGTGCGCTTCGAGCCGTACCGGCTGGTGCCGGGGACCGGACCGGGGCAAGGTGCCGGCAATCCCTTCGACCAGCAGTCGTCGCGCAATGTCGGGCGCATGTGCGACTTCATCGCCGAAAATTTCCTTTACGACATCGATTGCGTGAACATCGCTGCCGCCGCCGACATTCACCCGAAATACGCCATGAGCCTGTTCAAGAAATCGACCGGCATGACGCTCAACGAGTATGTCAACCTGCTGCGGCTGAGCTACGCGCAGGCGCTGCTGATGCATGAGGATGCCAATGTTCTTAAGGTGGCGATGGACTCCGGCTTCGGCTCGCTGAGCGCCTTCAACAAGTCGTTCCGCAAGCTTGCCGGCATGTCTCCCTCCGATTTCCGCAGGGCGGGCGGCCGGTAGCCCATCACCTCTCTCCCTCACGTGCCGCGCGGCGGGCGCTCTGCCACAATATGGCGAGGCAGCCGAGCAGGATCAGCACGCCGCCGGCGAGCGGCGGCAGTCCGAGCAGCTTCACGGCCGCTCCGATCAAGGCGATCAGGACCAGCGCCAACAGCGCCAGGCTGCCGTCGTCGACGAACATGCCGACCAGCTCCTTCAGGATGAGGCTGAGGATCTTCATCGGGCGCTTCCTTCAGCGGGCCTAGGATAGACGCCGCGCAGCCGGCGCACGATGGCGAAGGACGTCCCGGCAATGATGCCGAAAATGGCTATGAGCGCGAAATCCTCGCCGGGCCACTCGGCGCCGAGGCCCTCACCGGTCCAGAATACGCCGAAGCTGGTCAGCATCAGCCCGACAATGAATTTGAGCGCGTTTTCCGGAACGCGCGCCAGCGGGCGGTGGACGGCCAGGCCGACAAGCATCACCAGCACGAAAGCCGCCAGCGCACCCAGGCTGGCATAGAGCGTCTGCCCATGCGCGGCGCCGACGGCGACGACGATGAACACCACCTCCACGCCTTCGAGCAGCACCGCCTTGAAGGCCGCCACGCCGGCCAGGTAGTCGGCGCGGCGGTCGGCCGCCTGGCGGCCAAGCGCGGCGGTCTGCCGCAAGAAGGCCGCCTCCTCGTCGCGCAGCGCGAGGATGCCGGCTCTGCGCAGGATCGCCTTGCGCAACCAGCGCATGCCGAACAGGATGAGAAGCACGCCGACCACGAATTGCAGGACGGTGATGGGGACGAGCGCCAGCAGCGGTCCGAAGGCCAGCACCAGCGCCGCCAGCACGGCGAGAGCTAGCGCGGCGCCCGTCAGCGCCGGGCGCCAGCTGCGCGTCACGCCGACGGCAAGCACGATGGTGAAGGCTTCGACGACCTCGACAAAGGACGCCAGGAACGATGCCGTGACGGTGGAGAGGATGGGTGTCAGGTCGTGCAAAGGTCGGGTCTCCAGCATTGCCGCCGAGTGATCACGCTCGACGCGCAGCCCTTGTTCAATCGGTTATGAAGCCCAAACTATGGCAGATTGGAATATGCGGACGACCGGCGGCGGCGTGCCCGCCTTGCAGCCCGATCTTAGGCGATGCCATAACGCCACGAACCAGCTAAGGAAACAACCGGATGGCGATACCGGCGAGACGTCTTTCCCCACGCACCCCGATCGACGGCCGGCACCGGCAGATGCTGATCGACGGCCAGTGGTGCGACGCTGTCAGCGGCCGGACATTCGAAACGCGCAACCCGGCCACCGGCGCCCTGATCGGCACCGTGCCGCAGGCCGACGCGAAAGACATCGATCTCGCGGTTTCTGCGGCGCGCCGCGCCTTCGAAGGGCCGTGGAGCCGGTTCAAGCCCTATGAGCGACAGCTGCTCCTGCTGAAGATTGCCGATCTGATGGAGCGGCATTGGGAAGAGCTGGCGCTTTCCGACACCACCGATATGGGCATGCCGATCACCCGCACCCTGGCCAACAGGAACCGCGTGCTCGGCATGCTGCGCTTCTATGCCGGCATGGCGACGTCGATCCACGGCCACACGATCGGCAATTCGCTGCCGGGCGAGATCGTCTCCTACACGCGCAAGGAGCCGGTCGGCGTGGTCGGCGCGATCATTCCCTGGAATGCGCCGACCGCCGCCTCGATCTGGAAGATCGGCCCGGCTCTGGCCACCGGCTGCACCATCGTCTTGAAGCCCTCGGAAGAGGCGCCGCTGACGCCGCTCCTGATCGCCGACCTGATGCAGGAGGCCGGCGTGCCGCCCGGCGTCGTCAATGTCGTGACCGGCACCGGCGCGGAAGCCGGCGCGCCGCTGGCCGCGCATATGGATGTCGACAAGCTTGTCTTCACCGGCTCGACCGCCACCGGCCAGGCCATCCTGCGCGCCTCGGCCGCCAACATGAAGCGCGTGTCGCTGGAACTCGGCGGCAAGTCGCCGGTGATCGTCTTGGCCGATGCCGATATCGAGCGCGCCGTGCCGGTGACGGCGATGTCCGTGTTCGCCAATTCCGGCCAGATCTGCATTGCCGGCTCGCGGCTTTTCGTCGAGCGGCCGATCTACGACGAATTCGTCGAGCGCGTCGCCGCCTTCGCCGCGAAACTCCGCATCGGCGACGGCGCCGATCCCGACACCGAGATCGGGCCGCTGATCTCACCGCGGCAGCTCGAGCGTGTCACAGGCTTCATCGAGGACGGCGCGCGCGAAGGCGCGCGGCTGCTGACGGGCGGCATGCGCATCACCGAGGGCGCCCTGGCCGCCGGCAATTTCATGACGCCCGGTGTGTTCTCAGGGGTCAGCGACGGCATGCGCATCGCGCGCGAGGAAATTTTTGGGCCGATCATCTCGGCGCTGCCCTTCGACACGCTGGACGAGGCGGTGCGGCGCGGCAACGACACGCCCTACGGACTCGGCGCCGGCGTGTTCACCCGCGACGTCGGCAAGGCGCATCAGCTCGCCAACCGGCTGCGCGCCGGCTCGGTCTGGGTCAACACCTATCACGCCATCGACCCGGCGGTGCCCTTCGGCGGCTACAAGATGAGCGGCTACGGCCGCGAGGGCGGCGCCGAGCATCTCGATGAATATCTCCACACCAAGGGCGTCTGGATCCGTACTGATTGACAGTCTGTATCAATTCAGTGTCCGTTGAATCGCTGCCCTGCCCTACTACCTGTCTTCACGAAATTCCCAGGCCGAAAGCGTTGGCTTTTCCTGGGCAACAAACGAATTTCAGCGGCTCGGCGAGCCGCTCCGGACTGGAATGGAGCGCATGAAGAAGATCGGGTTTCTTTCGTTCGGGCATTGGTCGCCCGCGCCGCAATCGGGCACGCGCTCGGGAGCGGACGCGCTGCTGCAATCGATCGACCTGGCGGTCGCGGCCGAGGAGCTCGGCGCCGACGGCGCCTATTTCCGCGTCCACCATTTTGCCCGGCAGCTCGGCTCGCCCTTCCCGCTGCTGGCCGCGGCGGGCGCGAAGACGAAGCGGATCGAGCTCGGCACCGCCGTCATCGACATGCGCTACGAAAACCCGCTCTACATGGCCGAGGATGCCGGCGCGGCCGACCTGATCGCCGGCGGGCGGCTGCAGCTCGGCATCGGCCGCGGCTCGCCCGAGCAGGTGATCGATGGCTGGCGATACTTCGGCTACGTGCCGGAAGAGGGCAAGAGCGACGCCGACATGGCGCGCCGCCACGCCGAGATTTTCCTGGACCTGCTGCGCGGCGAAGGTTTTGCGCAGCCCAATCCGCGGCCAATGTTTCCCAACCCGCCCGGGCTGCTGCGCCTGGAGCCGTTCTCCGCTGGCCTGCGCGAGCGCATCTGGTGGGGTGCCGCCACCAACGCCACCGCCGAATGGGCGGCCAGGCTCGGCATGAACCTGCAGAGCTCGACGCTGAAATTCGACGAGAGCGGCGAGCCGCTGCACATCCAGCAGGCCGAGCAGATCCGCGCCTACCGCGCCGCCTGGAAGGAAGCCGGCCACGCCAGGGAGCCGCGCGTCTCGGTCAGCCGCAGCATCTTTGCGCTCGTCAACGACATGGACCGCGCCTATTTCGGCGGCAGCGAGGGCGAGGACCATTTCGGCTATATCGAGCCGGAGAAGCGCGCCGTCTTCGGCCGCACCTATGCCGCCGAGCCGGACGTCCTGGTCGAACAGCTCAGGCAAGACCAGGCGATCGCCGAGGCCGACACGCTGCTGCTCACCGTGCCCAACCAGCTCGGCGTCGACTACAACGCCCATGTCATCGAGGCGATCCTGAAGCACGTCGCGCCGGCGCTGGGCTGGCGCTAAGCCGGACCGACTTCCCCAATATTGCTGCGGCGCTCGGGATGTGGCTTACCGTCGATATTGACACCTGATAAAATAACATCTTACTTTCACGTAATCGGTTACGTAACCGATTACGGCGTAATGAGTGGAGGAAAGCATGAGCAAGACTTCAAAGTCGCATGGACTCGATCTAAGCCGCTTCTCGCGGCGCCAGTTTCTCAGGACCAGCGCGCTTGCCGCCGGCGCGCTCGCACTGCCATTCGGCCCGGCTTTCGCTGCCGACAAGCCGAAGGTCGGCCTGGTCATGAAGTCCCTGGCCAACGAGTTCTTCAAGCAGATGCAGGCCGGCGCCGAGGCGTATGCGGCCAAGAACAAGGACAAGTTCGATTTCGCCGCCGTCGGCATGAAGGACGAGCGCGATTTCGCCGCGCAGGTCGATGCGATCGAGAACTTCATCACCCAGAACTACAACATCATCGTCGTGGCGCCGGCCGATTCCAAGGCCATGGTGACGCCGATCGCCAAGGCGCTGAAGGCCGGCATCAAGGTCATCAACATCGACGTCGCGCTCGACGAGGAAGCCAAGAAGAAGGCCGGCATCGATCTCGCCTTCTTCGGCCCGGACAACCGGGCCGGCGCCAAGCTGGCGGGCGACGCGCTCGGCAAGGCGCTGGGCAAGGGCGGCAAGGTCGTCATCCTCGAAGGCAATCCGGAGGCCGACAACGCCAAGCAGCGCAAGCTCGGCTTCGACGACGCGGTCAAGGAACACGGCCTCGACCTGCTCGACTCCAAGACGGCGCATTGGGAGACCGAGGAAGCCAACACGCTGATGACCAACTTCCTTACCCAGCACCCGGATATCCAGGGCGTGATGGCGGCCAACGACTCGATGGCGCTCGGCGTCGTCAAGGCGATCGACGCGGCCGGCAAGTCGGGCCAGATCAAGGTGGTCGGATTCGACAACATCCCGGCCGTCGGGCCGCTGCTCAAGGAAGGCAAGATGCTCGCCACCGTCGAGCAGTATGGCGCGCAGATGGCGGCGCTCGGCATCGACTACGGCCTGCGCGAGCTCGCCGGCGAAAAATTCTCCGGCTGGGTCAAGACGGACATCAAGCTGGTCACGGCGTGAAACTGCCAACGGCACCAGCGTCGATAGCTGGTGCTATCGCCCATTTTACCTGATCGTCGCCGCCGGCCTGTTCCGGCGGCGAGGATGGCGCGTTCCTATCGCTTTCGCGGTAGAAGAGCGGAGCTCAGGACTTTTCGCTGCCCATGGACGACGTGATTCTTTCCCTTCAAGGGGTCGGAAAGATCTTTCCCGGCGCCGTCGCGCTGAGCGACGTCTCGCTGTCGATCGCGCGCGGCGAAACCCATATCATCCTGGGCGAGAACGGCGCCGGCAAGTCGACGCTGATCAAGCTGCTCGCCGGCATCTACCAGCCGGACAGCGGCTCGATCGCATTCAACGGCGCGCCCTATGAGCCGAAGACGCCGCATGATGCGCAGCAGAGCGGCATCCGCATCGTGCATCAGGAACTCAACCTGCTGCCCTATCTCAGCATCGCCGAGAACCTGATGCTGGAAAGCCTGCCGCGCCGCGCCTTCGGCATCGTCGACGGCAAGGCGCTCAACCGGCGCGCGGTGGCGTTGCTCGAGGAGGTCGGGCTCGACGTCGACCCCCGGACCCGCGTCGAGGCGCTGGGCGTCGCGCAGATGCAGCTGGTCGAGATCGCCAAGGCGCTGAGCTACGACAGCAAGCTCCTGGTCCTCGACGAACCGACGGCGACGCTGACGCCGCCGGAGATCAAACGGCTCTTTTCCATCATCAAGCGGCTGAAGGCCAAGGGCGTCACCATCATCTACATCTCGCATCGCCTGCATGAGGTGTTCGAGATCGGCGACCGGGTGACCATTTTGCGCAACGGCAGGCTGGTGGCGACACGCAACCTCCGCGGCCTCGCAGTGCCCGACCTGGTGCGCATGATGATCGGCCGCGACATCGCCGACGAATACAGCTTCGACGCCTCGATCGTGCCGGGCAAGATCGCGCTGAGCGTCGCCAGTCTGAAGCGCAGCGCAGCGACGCCCGAAATTTCCTTCGCCGTCCGGCATGGCGAGATCCTGGGCGTCGCCGGATTGGTCGGCAGCGGCCGCACGGAGGCCATGCGGGCCCTGTTCGGCGCCGATCCCAAGCTCGACGGCATCGTCGAGATCGACGGCAAGCCGGTAGCGATCACCGCACCCAAGGATGCCGTGCGGCATGGGCTCAGCCTGCTCACCGAGGACCGCAAGGGCCAGGGGCTGCTGCTCGACCTGGCCGTCGACAAGAACATCACCATCACCGATCTGGCAAAGGTTTCGCGCCATGGGCTGGTCAACCGCCGCGCCGAAGCCGCAGTGGCCAGGGATCTGATCGGCCAGCTGCGCGTCAAGGCAAGCTCGATCGAGCAGGCGGTGCGAAACCTCTCGGGCGGCAACCAGCAGAAGGTGGTGCTGGCCAAATGGCTGTTCCGCGGCACCTCAACGCTGATCCTCGACGAGCCGACGCGCGGGGTCGACATCGGCGCGCGGCGAGAGATCTACCAGCTGCTCTGGATGTTGGCGGCGGCGCAGAAGGGCATCATCATGGTGTCGTCCGACCTGCCCGAGCTGATGGGCATGTGCCACCGCATCATCGTCTTCTCGAAGAACAGAATCGTCGGCGAGGTGCCGCGCGCCGAATTCGACCAGGAGCGCATCCTGTCGCTGGCCTATCAGGAGTATGTGCGACCATGAGCGAGACGTCCGAACCCCTCGTGGCGGCGCCCGTTTCCCCCGGCCGGGCGAAGTTCCTGCGCTTCCTCATCCGCGACGCCGGCGTGCTCCTGGCGCTGGTGCTGATCACGCTGTTCTTCTCGCTCAGCGCGCCCTATTTCGCGACGCCCGGCAATGCGTTGAAGATCTTCGTGCAGATCGCCATCAACACGGTTCTGGCGGCAGGCATGACCTTCGTCATCCTCACCGGCGGCATCGACCTTTCGGTCGGCTCGGTGCTGGCGCTGTGCACCGTGGTCGGCGCGACGGTCATGATCAACGAGAGCCTGTCGCCGGCGGCGGCGATCACGCTGGCGCTGCTCGCCTGCATGGCAACCGGGGCGGCCTGCGGCCTGCTCAACGGCTGGATCTCGACGCGCTGGAAGATCCCCTCCTTCATCGTCACGCTCGGCATGCTCAACATGGCGGCGGGTGCCGCCCGCGTCGTCAGCGACAACTCGACCATCACCGGCCTGCCGCAGAGTTTCGTCGATTTCGGCAACCTGATCATCGGCGGCTTCCTGCCGTCGATCTTCCTGGTCGCGGTGCTGGTCATCGCGGCCGGCTGGTTCGTGCTGCGCTTCACCGTCTTCGGCCGCATGATCTTCGCCGTCGGCACCAATGACGAGGCGGTGCGGCTCTCCGGCCATAACCCGGACTTCTACAAGGTCGCTGCCTTCACCATCAGCGGCCTGACGGCCGGCATCGCGGCCATGGTCTATCTCCTGCGCCTCAACATCGGCAGCCCGATCGCCGGCGTCGGCTACGAGCTCAACGCGATCGCCGCCGTCATCATCGGCGGCACCAGCCTCAGCGGCGGCAAGGGCTCGATCATCGGCACGCTGGTGGGCGCCTGCATCCTGCAGGTGCTCAGCACCGGCTTGCAGCTGCTTGGTGTCGGCGACAATTTCAAGCCGATCGTGATTGGCCTTGTCATCGTGCTCGCCGTCATTCTAGACGCGTATCGGGAGCGGCTGTTGCGGAGGATCCGCTAATGCACGCCGCGCAAAAATGCGTAGGCGTTTTTTCGCCCGGAGTTGCGTGGGACAAGCAGGAGTAACCAGGACCAAAGGGCTATGACAACGATTGCCGATGTCGCGCGCTACGCCGGAGTGTCCGTCGCAACCGTGTCGCATGTGATGAACCGCACGCGCCATGTCGAGCCAAAGACGGCCGAGCGCGTGCGCGCGGCGATCGCCGCCCTGCGCTACAGCCCCAATTCGCTGGCGCGCAGCCTGCGGCGCGGCGAGACCAAGACCATCGGCCTGCTGCTGCCCGACAATTCTAATCCCTTCTTCGCCAGCGTCGCGCGCCAGATCGAGGATGCGGGGTTCGTGGCCGGCTACACGGTGATCCTGTGCAACTCCGACGGCAACGCCGAAAAGGAGGAGCGCTATCTGTCGGTGCTGATGGCCAAGCAGATCGACGGGCTGATCTTCGCCGGCTCGTCGGACCACGCGCGGGTGTTCTCGCGCCTTTCACCCGACGTGCCGGCGGTGCTGCTCGACCGCGAGATCCATTCGGTCAATGTCGATTCGGTGCTGGTCGACCACGATCACGGCGGCTATCTCGCCGGCCGCTACCTGGTCGGGCTCGGCCACCGAAGAGTCGGCGTGATCGGCGGTCCGCGCGATTCGAGCTCCAGCCCCGCCCGCCAGCGCGGCTTCACCCGGGCGCTCGAGGAAGCGGGCCTCGACCTGCCCGCCGCATCGGTGGTGGATTCGGACTATCAATTCGCCGGCGGACGGCTGGCGATGGAACGCCTGATGGAACAGGTGCCGGAGATCACGGCGGTGTTCGCCTGCAACGACCTGATGGCGATGGGCGCCATCACCGCGCTGCGCTCGCGCGGGCTGCGGGTTCCCGACGACATGTCGATGGTCGGCTTCGACGACATTCCCTATGCCGTCACCACATGGCCGCCGCTGACGACGATCGCCCAGCCGGTGGAGAAGATCGGCACGCGCGCGGTGAGCCTGCTTCTCGAGCGCCTCGGCGAGCCGGCGGCGCCGTCGCGCCGTGAGGTGCTGGCGCCGGTGCTGGTCGAACGGGAGAGCTGCGCGGCGGTGCGCGGATAAAGCATGGATCTCGAAATTGAGAACAGGTTTTCTTACTTCGGGCCGTGAACTCATAAATGCGGAAGGACCAGCACGGGTGGAAAGCAGGCGATGAGGTTGCTATCCTTCTAGGATGAAGCATGAACGTCTTTGCGCGATCGCTCACAACTTCGCCGACTCGATGGCAAGTGGCCTGGGCTTTGTTGTCGGCTACTGCCAAACCGACGTGTTTGGAGAGGCCGCCATCAGCACGGGTGGAGTAATCGAGATCGACTTCCTGCGCGGGAGTGTTGTCAGAGGCCGCCCTTCGGACCAATTGAAAAGTGCTGCGGTCATATTTGGGCAAGCCTTTCCTGCCTTCTGCAAAAGGAACGGCGCGGAGGTGACGGACTTCCAGAGTTTTCTCGCTGCGTTTGATGCCAGAGGCGGCAGGTGTCGCGCAGTGCTGACCGTTGTAGATCGAAACGGCCGCAGTTCTCTTACGGAGTATGATGGCGTCCCGTTGAAGCGCTTAAGAGTTCTGGACACGTTGGGCCGTATACGCCGAAAAACGAGGCAGATCGAAAAAGTTGGCCAGTAAGCCAGTGTCCCGAATGGCGACATGCATTGGTGGCGGCAATTGTTGACGCCGGCGCTGCCCCTTATCTGCCTGCCGGCATCTTCTCCCCGTGAAACGGGGAGAAGATGAAAGGCTTATGCCGCCGGCTGCATCGCCGCTCTCAGCAGCATGCCGAACAGGTCGCGCGGCTCGTCGGGGTCGGCGAGCAGGTCGAGCTCCTCATAGAGGCCGGTGGCCTGGAGCTGATCGCGGACATAGCGCAGTGCCGAAAAATCTTCCGTGGCGAAGCCGACGGAATCGAACAGGGTGATCTGTTCCGGCGCCTTGCGCCCTTCTGCCTGGCCGGTTATCACCTGCCACAGCTCGGTCACCGGATGGTCGGCGTCGAGCTGCTGGATCTCGCCCTCGATGCGCGTCTGCGGCGGGAACTCGACGAAGATGTCCGAGCGCAGCAGGATATCGCGATGCAGTTCCGTCTTGCCGGGGCAGTCGCCGCCGACGGCGTTGATGTGGACGCCGGAGCCGACCATGTTGTCGGTGAGGATGGTGGCGTACTGCTTGTCGGCGGTCACCGTGGTGATGATGTCGACGCCTTCCACCGCATCCTGCCCGGTCGAGCAGATGGTGATGTCGAACCCCTTGCCGGCGAGGTTGCGGGCGCATTTTTCCGAGGCCTGGCGGTCGATGTCGTAGAGCCGCAGCCGGTCGATGCCGAGCAGCGCCTTGAAGGCGATGGCCTGGAATTCGGACTGCGCGCCGTTGCCGATGATGGCCATGGCGCGCGAGCCCTTAGGCGCCAGGTATTTGGCCGCGACAGCGGATGTGGCCGCGGTGCGCAGCGCCGTCAGGATGGTCATCTCGGTCAAAAGCATCGGATAGCCGGAGCCGACATCGGCGAGCACGCCGAAGGCGGTGACGGTCTGGCGGCCCTCGCGCATGTTCTTCGGGTGGCCGTTGACATATTTGAAGCCATACATCTTGCCGTCGCTGGTCGGCATCAGCTCGATGACGCCGTCATGGCTGTGCGAGGCGATGCGCGGCGTCTTGTCGAACAGCTCCCAGCGGCGGAAATCCTCCTCGACATAGGCGGCGAGCTCGGTGAGGAAGCGCTCGATGCCGATGGCGAGCACCAGCTTCATCATGCGGTCGACGCTGACGAAGGGGACGATGGCAAGGCGCGACGGCTGGGTCATGATCAGAGGCTTCCGGAATGGCTGCGGGTCGGGCGGTCCATGATGCGGCGGCCCATCAGGCTGGCGGTGAGGTCGACCATCAGCGTCGCGGTGCGGCCGCGCTCGTCGAGGAACGGGTTCAGTTCGACCAAGTCGAGGCTGGAGACCAGACCGCTGTCTGACAGCATCTCCATCACCAGATGCGCCTCGCGGAAGGTAGCGCCGCCGGGCACCGTGGTGCCGACCGCGGGCGCGATCGAGGGGTCGAGGAAGTCGACATCGAGGCTGACATGCAGCAGGCCGTTTTCCGTCTCGACGCGGCTCAGGAAAGCGCGCAGCAGCGGCGCGATGCCGTGTTCGTCGACGGCGCGCATGTCGTGCACGGTCACGCCGGCCTCGTTGAGCGCCCGGCGCTCGGCCGGATCGACGCTGCGCAGGCCGATGGTGCAGATGCGGCTCGGATCGACGGCCGCCGGCAGATCCGGGAAATAGCCGGTGAAGCCGGGACGACCGCTGGCATAGGCGAGCGGCACGCCGTGCAGATTGCCGCTGGTGGTGGTGTCGAGCGTGTGGAAATCCGGATGCGCGTCGAGCCACAGCACGAAGAGCGGCCGGCCGCGTTCGGCGGCGCGGCGGGCGACGCCCGAGACCGTGCCGGCGGAGATCGAATGGTCGCCGCCAAGGAAGATCGGCATGGCATCCCTGGAAGCCGTGTAGGCCGTCTCGGCGATCGCCGCCGTCCAGGCTGAAATCTCCGGCAGCGCCTTGAGCGCGAGATTGCCATGGACGACGGCGCGCGCCCGAGCCGGCTGAACCGCGCCCCAGTCCTCGACTTCATGGCCGAGTTCCGACAGCACCCAGACCAGGCCTGCAGTGCGCAGCGCGCTCGGCCCCATCTCGCATCCCATCCTGCCCGCACCGTCCTGCACCGGCGCGCCAACGATCCTGCAACGCATGATTCTTTTAGCCCCTGCGATTTGATTGCGCGGATTGGATCATCACGGGCTGGCGGTTTGAACAGGGAAAATTGGCATTTCGGGAAGGATGATCTATCATTTCGATCAGCTGTTCTGACCGAAATGCAAAGCCAAATGGATACGCTACACGAAAGGCTGGTAACGCTTCTGAGGCACGATGCGCGGCGCAGTGTCTCCGATCTCGCCCTCGACCTCGGCGTTTCGCGCGCGACGGTCAGGGCGCGCATGGAGCGGCTGGAAAAATCCGGCGAGATCATCGGCTACACGGTGGTGCTGCGCGCCGACGCGGTCGACCAGCGCATCCGCGGCGTGATGATGATCGAGATCGAAGGCCATGCCGCCGACCGCGTGATCAGGGCGCTCGGCGGCTTCCCCGAGGTCTCGACCATCCACACCACCAACGGCCGCTGGGACCTGGTGGTCGAACTCGGCACCGCCTCGCTGACCGAGTTCGACGCCGTGCTGCGGCGGATAAGGCTGATCCCCGGCATTACCGGGAGCGAGACGAGCCTGCTGCTGGCGACGCCGCGGACGACGCGGGCGAGGTTGGCGTAGGTATTGCCGAAGAGATTCTGTGGGGCAGCTCAGCTCCAAAACGCGAAAAAGCCGCGGAAAACCGCGGCTTTTCGTTTGCTTGATCCCTGAAGGAAACTGGAGCGGGTGAGGCGATTCGAACGCCCGACCCCAACCTTGGCAAGCGGTAAATTGCGCCGTCAAGGTATTGAACAAGAATCTTTCAGATTTCATGTCAGTGCGCAAGAGTGTCCGTCCTTCCAGCGCCTGTCGGGCGACGATTTATGAACGGAACGATACTCCGGTGAACTGACGCAAACGGCAGCGAAGTAGCAAAAGGGTGGCCGCGCGGTGACCGCAAGCGTGTCTCCGGGCGACCAATCCTTCCGCATCGCCAACACTGTTTGGATGCGGATGAATCCTTCAAGACGATCTTAACTGCTTCTTAGTTGCAGGCTTGCCCCCAAGTGAGTTCCACGGCTTAGTAGCAGAGGGGTGGTTTATGGGCGGGTCGGATAATGAGCTTGAAAAGATGGGAGACTAGTTTCGCCGCCGTGGCGGCCGTTGCTGTTGCGTTTGCCACACAACCAGCAAATGCGGACCAGTCTGAGGTTTCCAGTTCGGGAACTGGCTTTTTCGTAAACGATCAAGGCTGGGTGGTTACCAACGCACACGTCGTTGAAGGTTGCATAAGCATCAGCGTCCCACAGCTGGGGGACGGCAGTGACCTCGCCGTCGACAACCAAAATGACCTCGCTGTCTTTAAGCTCGCTATGGGTACAGGAAAGCCTCACCTTCCGCTGCGCCGCTCTCAACCCCGGCTTGGAGAAGATATTGCCGCCTACGGTTTCCCTCTCAGTGGGTTGCTTTCTGACTCCATTAAGGTCACGACCGGGAACGTCAATTCGCTGGTGGGTATGGAGAACGACACCCGATATCTACAAGTGTCAACGCCCCTTCAGCCAGGGAACTCCGGCGGCCCAATAGTTGATCAATGGGGCTCGATCATTGGTGTTTCGACAGCGGTGCTCGGATCGAAGTTCACGAACGAGACGGGCATTGCTGTGCAGAACGTCAATTTTGCCATTCGATCGAACGTGGTCGAATTGTTCCTTCAAAGCCGGAACATTCAGTTCGACGCCGCCGATGCTGCGGCTGATGCGAAACCGCTTTCAACAGCCGATCTCTCCGACAAAGTTGTACCATCGGTTGTTCAGGTCCTTTGCCACGGTGCTGAAAAACCGCTTGCTAACACTGGCCCCTTACCATCGACAGCCGAAGTGCCATCAACTCCACCCGGCACATCATCCAATGAAGCCGTCAAAGAGGCAGCGGTCGCGGTCATTCGCAATTTGATAGAACGCGACAGCGGCGATGCGTCGTCCTCGCTGCAAGCCGTTGCAGCCATATATGCGGATTCTGTTTCATATTACGGAAAGCAGAGACCTCTAAGCGAAGTCCTGGCCGATAAGAGAGATTATTTCATACGGTGGCCTGAGCGAGCCTATCGCATCCGCGATGGTTCTCTGATGGTGACCTGCGCTAATGGCGCGTGCATGGTATCGGGCATTTATGATTGGGTGGTGCGGAGTATCCCAAGAAACAAGCAGGCACACGGCGCCGCTCGATTCAGCTACGCGATTTCCCTGGGAGCCAATCCGAAGATTATATCAGAAGCCGGGAATGTTCTGAAACAATAGGCCACGGTCACATAACTGCGGCGCCGAGGGTCTGTGCCGCAACTACGTTCAATCCTCGTCCGTCGCAAACGAGCGATCACGAGGGATTGCTACTGCAGTGGACATTTCGCGATTCCGGGCCAGGAAGACACCGGCAGCGTGGCTGCACCGAGCGAGGCCTATCTGAACTGGAGTTTCTCTGAAAAACGGCTAAGAGGTCTGCAATTGTTGCCGTAAAACAGGAGACATTGCATGCCGGAAGAGGCGGAAAACAATAGAGTCCAGTTGATCGAGCTCACCGCGGACATCGTGTCCGCCTACGTCAGCAAGAACGCGGTCCCGGTTGCGTCTCTTCCAGAGATCATCGAAAGCGTGAATTCGTCGCTTTCGAAGATCGGAGGACCGGCCGAACCCGAGACGCCAGCCCAGGCGCCCGCTGTCAATCCGAAGCGGTCGGTGTTCCCCGACTACATCATTTGCCTCGAGGACGGAAAGAAGTTCAAATCGCTGAAGCGCCATCTCAGCGTGGATTTCGGGCTCACGCCCGAAGAGTACCGCGAGAAGTGGGGGCTGAAGCCGGACTATCCGATGGTGGCGCCGAACTACGCCGCCCAGCGATCGACGCTGGCCAAGGCGGCTGGGCTCGGCCGGAATCCCGCGAAAAAGCCGGCGAAGAGCACAGGCAAGCGGAAGACTAGGGCTTAAGCCGGCTCTTGCCGGGGCTTGGTTGTGATCATGCGGCGTCTCCAAGTTCGGCACAAGTTTTGGAGACGGAAGCCCGGCTTGCGAATTGCAAGCCGGGCTGTCCTGCCGACTGATGGGCGGGGGGCTTGGGGTTTACCAGCCGGCGCGATCGGAGAGTGTCTGATTTGCCATTTGGTTCACAATCGGCAGAGGTCCGGGACCGCCAAGCGCATTGGTCCGAGTAACTGAAAGATATAGCCCGTATTCCGTTGGGACAGTCTGCCCTGTGACAACCGCACTCGCTCAAGAGCTCTTTCGCGAGTAGGGCGATGGTCCCTCCGGCGTCTCGGCGATGTATTTCGTGAACACCTGCTCCAGCTCGGCCACCGCCTCATCCTTGGCGTTCGCCTGGCCGCGCTGCCCGCCATGTCCACGCCAGCGCTTATCGTGTGTGGCGATCGACCAACGCCATGTGGCAGCGCTCGGGCCATGTCGCTCGCCTTGAATGCGGCCGACGGGAGAGCCTAGGAACGTCGCCACGAAGTCTTGCGGTGCTATCTGGCCCCCGATGATGGTTCGGCCCCAGTCGAGCCACAGGCGAGCCCCACGATCGCGAACAAACCGCACAGCCTCGACGATGGTGTCGAACCTGCGCATCGGGCCGCTCTCGTCTGCCACCTGGTAGCGGTCGTCGGATTTGCTCACTCTTAGGCGGTCGGCGGGCATCATTCCGTTGATATAGGCGTCCGGAAGGCGGAGCATAGGCGGCCCGCTTATCGACGGATTCACATCTCGACAAGGACGTAGGCCAGGCCGAAAATAGCGGTCATTAGGACGAAAAAGAATCCCCACCCCTTCAGGGCGTGGCGAACATCCTCAGGCGAAGCGCCTTTCTGATCGTCATCCATAATCGAACTCCCACCCAATCAATGATTGGTAGAAATGGGCACCCGAATTGTCAACCGAAGGGGCTGACCAACATGGCGGCTGTATCCTCCGACATGGTTGGTAAGCGGTAGCTCGGGTGGTAGGAAGCCCGCCGCCAGAAACCTCCCCTGATCAGCGGGCTCCCACGTCGGGAACCTGTAACCCGACAGGCGCTTGCTCGACCGTGATGCGGGAACTGCGCCCAACACTGTCAACGATGCCTGAGGTCTGAGGTTCCGCCTCCAAGAGCCCGCCCGCTTTGTGGGGAAGTCGAACGGGCTCCGGGTTTGCACCCAACGACGCGGCCAACCCTCGGTCAAGGAGCCGCGCCGCAGCCCCGAACCGGGTGACTAGAGGATTGTTCCGCCAGTCCTGGCCCTTCAGAGGCAGCCAGCAGCCATCGATCTAGAGTTCTTCTGCACCTGCAAGCTCTTTTTCCAGGAGCGGTGTCGCTGCCAGACCTAACCGCGCCCTCTGTGCTTGTGCAAACGCGTTTGCGCTAGCCTCGCTATCAAAGACGCGCATCCACGGACTGTGTCCGCCTGCGCGAACTGAAACCCGCCATTCACCTACAACTTCACGCACAGAAACTTCGCTCATTCCGCCCTCCTACGCCACCTGAGGGGTCGACCGCTAATAACTGACAGCGTCGGCGTGGGTTCCAAACAATTTTACATATATTAGAACTAGCTTAACGATGCCGTTTGCTGCTCCAGACTCCACTGCATGGCCAAGAGAGGTAGCCAGACATGACGAAGCTTTCGGACCTCGGCCCACCTATCGTCACTGCAAAGTACCGAGCCAGAACAGCCGTCACGGAACAGGAGAACTTCCACCGGTGCCCTAAACGCGGCCAGGCTGTTGACCGGCGCGATCTTCGCCAAGGTGGCACGAGCAGCAAGGGCATAAGCCGCTGGGATTGGATGGCTAGGAGCATCAACGAGGCACGGGAGCCGGCCAGTCGGAACCGCCCGGCCCCGCTGGTCACTGTGGGTATGCACAGGAGTTCGCAGGGCCAGGCCCACCCCGCCCAAGCGGAATGAGGGTGATCCTGCGCAAATGGAACCGCGCTCGCAATCTGTCTCTGTGGCGAACAGCCAAATGGAGTACACTAGCTCTCTAAGAAGTGGCTCGGCCAACTAGCGTCGTGGTGGCAACCAAGAGGGCGCGCTGGCCGAGGAACTATCTTTCCAGCCTGCAGGTTTGAACAAATGGTGCTCGCGAATGACATCGAAATGGTGCGGGGGCATGTGAGGCTGGGAAGACGCATCGCCCAGCAGCGCGAGCGCATCACTGAATTAGAGCGTCTCCAATTGCCTACCGAGAGAGCATTCGAACTGCTTGACCTGTTCGAAAGCATGCAAGACTTGCATTGATGTATCTGTCGCGGTTGCTGGCAAAGGCTGGAGAAGGCGGCCTAGATACGGCTCACCGTTTGCAGGCCTAGACGCACCCTTTTGCCTTGGCGAATTTGACCGCGTACTGCTCGTTTCGGAAAGAGCGAGTGACCATATGCTGGTCCGCTTGCTCGACGAGGACGTGCCACTTGTCGTCGACCTGGGTTATGGAGACAGCATTTCGATCGAGCTGTATCCTGTGCGGGTCTCGCTGCGGCTCGGTATCGATAAGCAGTTGCCGCGAACGATTTATAGCTGCTCTCGTCTGAACGAGCAGGTTCCGGTCGTGCTGGGACTGGCGCGGGCGTTGGATTTCGGGATCGTCCGACATAACTTGGCCTCCGGTCTTAGTTCAGACGGGAGCGCGGTCGCTGTCTCTCAGCCGTAGGCGTCCATTAGGCTGTTGCCGACGATGTATGTGAGTATAGGGCTTAGCGCCCCCGTTTCAAGTAAGCCCGATCCGCCTCTCTATTACGCCGGTCCGAGCCCGGCGCCGCCTGCCATAATGTTGACCGCATCTTTCACGTCTGTTGGCTGAGGCGCGCCAGACACTGGACCGCAGGTCGGGCCATCAGCAATGCGAGGGGTCGTTAGCCTATCTTTTCCAGCTCCGTCGATAGCTGGGTAGGATCAATCATGCCTCGCCGAAAAAGGCTAAGTATCTTGAGCGCGATCTGTTCGCGCTCATCGGTATCCACGACATGATGCGTTGCGCAGTAGTCGTTCAATGCTTTTGTCAGAATTGCGAGCTGGGCGGAATCCGCCACTCCGTGAGCCGACATGCTTGTCTCCCATATGGGGCCGAAAGCATGATTACCGCTTCCAAGCGTCCGTGAGCCTCAAGTCGATGCGGACGACTTGATGACTGTATGCCTTCTTTAGAGACCGGCCAATCAACTATGTTATAGGGAAGCGGCCTCAGTTTCGCCTGAGAAGACGCGCCTCGCGTAAAAGCGAACTCGCATCAATGCCAATCAGGTCAATAAGCTCGCGTGCCTGAGCTTCAGTGATGCCGGTTTCCCTCACAAGGAAGCGGACACGGAAATCCTTCTCCGCTCGAATGCGTTCCGCGCGCTCTTGCTTGGTTTCGGCCATAGGTAGTCCCCGATGGCCGAGAACGCAGATCAGGCAAACAGGTTCCACAAAACCATTGGTCGCTAAGCCGCTTGAAACGAAAAAAAAACCCGTTGGCAGAACCAACGGGCAGTTTGCTGAAGTGTCGCCTGAATGCGGCTTAGAGCGGACAACATGCGCAAACAGGCACTTACCAACCTGTGGCGCATCTTCAAGTTCCAGCAATCTTTGGGCCCGGACCTTCAGTCTAGCGGGGGCGCTTCCGAACGTCCCACGCCGGGCCTATTAAGTCGCGATGGTCCCTCCGGCGTCTCGGCGATGTATTTCGTGAACACCTGCTCCAGCTTGGCCACCGCCTCATCCTTGGTTTGGACCTGTCCGCGCTGCCCGCCATGTCCACGCCAGCGCTTATCGTGTGTGGCGATCGACCAACGCCATGTGGCAGCGCTCGGGCCATGTCGCTCGCCTTGAATGCGGCCGACGGGAGAGCCTAGGAACGTCGCCACGAAGTCTTGCGGTGCTATCTGGTCGCCGATGATGGTTTGACCCCAGTCGAGCCACAGGCGCGCCCGAACCGCACAGCCTCGACGATGGTGTCGAAGCTGCGCATCGGGCCGCTCTCGTCTGCCACCTGGTAGCGGTCGTCGGATTTGCTCACTCTTAGGCGGTCGGCGGGCATCATTCAGTCGATATGGGCAACCTGTGAGCGGAACGCAGTTTCTTCAGCGATGTGCCTGCGTGTCGTTGGAGAGAGACCGCTTCGATTTCGTCAATGAGCCTTCGCGCCCGGTCGACCTCAGCCTTTGCCTTGGCACATATCTTCTCGTTCTCAGCGCGGAGCTTTTCCGCCTGGTTGATCACTGCGGTAGCAAACTCGAGCGTGGCCGATCTCATGCTCCCTAAATCAAGGCGCTCTGAATGCGTTCCCATGCAGGACTCCAAAAGAGAGCGGAACATTGGCGGCCCGGCCCGCTTATCGATGTGTGACACAGGATTTTGCGAGCCGGACCTACCCCGCCATTGCGAGCGGGGTAGGTTGATTCTGCTCTCGTGCGTCGCAACGCGCAACGCCGAGTCTCAATTTGAAATTTTCGGCCACCACGATCGGATTTGGGTGCTCGCGAGAAGCTGAAGCGAACGCGCCACGCGCTCCTGCGATTGGGAACGGGCGTCGTCAACGCTCCGCTTAAGTTCCGAGCGGAGTTCGGTGGAGCGCCTTTTTATCTGCGCTGATTTGGTCCGGATGGCACGATGGGCTTCGAAAGGAGACATAATTCGCTCCGCTCATCAGCCGCCGCTTTTGATTGCTGGCGGGAGTGATTAACCTTTGTTGACCCGATTGGTTCCTACAAGGGTCAGTCACGTGAGCGCTTTCGGCGCGACGGCCCCCGCGCCTCGAAGCCGGCGTGTAGATAGAAGATAGGCTAGCCGCTGCCGTGGTGATGGAACCACCTTTCCCAAGCAAACGTTTCGGTCCATGGCGCTCGCTGATGACATTGTGATGGTGCGGGGACACGTCTGGCTCGGTGGTCGACACATCAGTCAGCAGCGTGAGCGTATCGCTGAATTGGAACGCCTGAAGTTGCCCACTGAGCAGGCGTATGACCTACTCGACATCTTCGAAAGCCTACAGGACCTCCACCAACTGCATCTGTCGCGGTTGCTGGCAAAGGCCGAAGAACGCAGCCTAGATGCGGGTCACCGTTTGCAGTCCTAGACGCACCCTTTGTCCTTCGGCGTAGTTCACGGCGTATCGCTCGTCTCGGAAAGAGCGGGTAACCAGATGCTGGTCCACTTGCTCGACGAGGACGTGCCACTCGTCGTCAACCTGGGTTAGGGATACAGCATTTCGATCGAGCTGTATTCTGTGCGGGTTTCGCTGCGGCTCAGTATCGATAAGCAGTTGCCTCGAACGATTTATGGATGCTCTCGTCAGAGCGAGCACGTTCCAGTCGTTCTGGGACTGGCGTGGGCGGGGGATTTCAGGATCGTCTGGCATAGCTCGCCTCCGGTCGTGTTCAGACGGGAGCGCGGTCGCTGTCTCTCAGCCGCCGACGTCCATGAGGCTGTTGCCGACGATAGCGCTAAACTGATGACGGGGGGATTCAGTTCCGCCAAAAGGCGGCAACCAAGAGGCCGGCACCCCATTCACTTGGATTTTCGCAGAAAGTCCAGGTGCGCTTCGAGTTCCCGTTGCACAGCCTCAAACTCCTGCAACAACCTTTTCGCTTCCCCGGTCCGGTGGCCATCGCGTGACAATTCTTCGATCAGCTCGCGCTGGCGAGCAATGCGTGCCTTGCCTTCTCGGACGTGGCGCTCTCCGATTTCCAGCTTGGTCTCGGTGCTCATGCTGAGGAAAAGCAGGCCGGCAGTCTTAGGTTCCTTTCGTCTCGGAAGCTCTGTGGGCGAAGCAGCGGGTAGGCGGAACATAGGCAGCCCGATCCGCTTATCATAGGTGTGACACAGGAGAGGAACAGGCGTAGGGCTGCTTCCTGAAGGAGCGGCGTCGTCATCACACGAAACGACCGCTGCGTCTTAAACTGCCATGCCCGAATGCATGTTCCATTAGCGTCCACAAATTGGCTGCAGCCGAAAACCGGGTGTTCCGATGAACCGCTACGCTGTCGAGATCATGTCGGGTAACGAGCCTACTTCTCTGGCCTTCGCGAAGACCACTTCGCCACAAGCTGCCGCCGAATGGATCACTGGTCGCAAGATGCAAGACAGGCAAGGCGAGGCCGATTGGGTGCGGGTTACCGATCAATCCAACCGGGTTGTGTACAAATTTGCCTTCAAATAGGAAAAGCCCGTCGCCTGGTCGGGAGCGCTGGCGACGGGCTTCTATGCTGCCATGAGACGGCTACACCCCAAGGGGGATCGACCGCCTGTCTAGTTAAACGCACGGCTGCGGGATTGTTCCGCAATGGGACAGGCCCTCGACATCTTTCTTCTTCATGCCTCGGCCTCTGCGTGAGATAATTCGGAACGGGCGCTTGGGCCGACGACAATGCCATTGTCTCGTTACAGTGGTGTGTACGAACCCGCTGATCTGGCGTTACTCCAGCGGGTCTTTGATCGGCTGTGCTATGAGCGGCGCCTCGCTAAGAAAGATCGGGACCAACGACAGCAGTTGGCTTCTGAGGTCTTTGAAGCCTTCGACAACGGGCTTACCGACGAAACGGAGTTGTGGCGGTCTCTTTCAAAGCTTCGGGCGGCCAAGGATGCATAAAGCGAATCCTGCGTCCCGTTTCGAGACCCAATTGCCGGCACCAGATTTGCACTGAACAGCGTGCCGGGTCTTCCCGGTCCCCCGGTCTTTGGAGATCGGGTGGCGACTCGCCGGGCTTGAAGGCAGGGTGGGCGAGCCTCGCCCGGTGAGTTGCCTCTTTAACAAACCTTAGGTTCTCTCTGAAACTCCGCATCGAGGCATGGCGAAGAATATGCTCGCCGCGGAGGAACTTCACGCATATATCGAGATCTTACGTACAGAAGCCCGCCGCACCTTTGAGCGTAAGCGACGGGCTCTGCCCTGAGACGGTTAACACCCCAACTCCCGGTTAAACGACGTGCCTGCGGGGTTGTTCCGCAATGAGCGCCGATCTCGCTCAACGCTGGGGCTGTTCATTCCGCACAATCCAATCCAGCAATTCGGGATCGACCGGGCGAGAGCCGGTGAATTCCTGAATCAATTTCGTGGCGTGATCTCGCCACTCGCTTTGCGGTAGGTTGTTTTCGCGGATTTCGGTGTGGAGTGCCGATCGGATGATCTCGAGTTCCATCACCGATAGCGACTTCGAGTTCGCCATTGCACCCTCAAACGCGCGCGGCGAAGCCGCGCCACGGCAAAAAAATATACTCCGTACAGCATTTGCGCGAATCGTTTTTTATGTGAGCCCTCCCGACGCCATTCGCCGGCAAGGAGCGGGACGTTGTGCGGATGAACAATAGGAGGAGACCCGATCTCCTTGTCCGGGAGGAGTGACACAGGCCGAGCCGGCCCCCTGGGGGTCGGAGCGCCGTGATGCTGCCCTAAGGCGGAGCGGCAATCCGGCGCTCCTCAGATATGACCGCCCCAGCAAGGCGGCTCTAGAAACCATGCTGACGCCAGAATAGCTGCCAGTACGATCAGGACGACAGCGAGGATGATAACTGAGGATCGAGACATGCGGCTTTGGTAAGGCCACCAACCGAGATAGCAACTCATATCGTCGTCAGTGCGGCCCGTCTCTTGTTGCCGGCACGGAAACAGCTGGCCTCTCGGCGAAACAGTCCGCGACCTTGTCTTCCAGGCCTGCTTGCATATCTTTGGCCCCTGGCGTGTGCTGCGTGCGCCCAGGCTCGGCCCGACTACGGAGACTGAAGATCGTTTTCCGTGGAGCGCCAGCGTGCCAAAGTTCAAATCGCTCGTTCGCGAATTCCTTGACGGCGAGGCGGCCGGCGGCATCGTCCTGATGGCGGCTGCGGCGCTCGCCTTGATCGTCGCCAACTCGCCTCTCGCCGAAACCTATTTCGCGCTCCTGCATGCCTATCTCGGGCCGCTCAGCGTCTCGCACTGGATCAATGACGGGCTGATGGCGGTGTTCTTCCTGCTGGTCGGGCTGGAGATCAAGCGCAAGGTGCTGGACGGGCAGCTCTCCACCTGGCCGCGCCGCATGCTGCCGGGCATCGCCGCCGCCGGCGGCATGGTGGTTCCGGCGCTGGTCTATGTCCTCATCAACCGCGGCAACCAGGCAGCACTGTCCGGCTGGGCGATCCCGACCGCCACCGACATCGCCTTTGCGCTCGGCGTGCTGTCGCTGCTCGGCAGCCGGGTCCCGGCCTCGCTAAAGGTGTTCCTCACCGCTTTGGCCATCATCGACGATCTCGGCGCCGTCATCATCATCGCGCTGTTCTACACTGGCGGCCTGTCGCTCGCCTATCTGGGCGCCTCCTTCGCCGTCATCGCCGCGCTCGTCGTGCTCAACCGCATGCGGGTGATGAGCCTCGTGCCTTATCTCGTGCTCGGCGCGCTGCTTTGGGTGCTGGTGCTGAAATCGGGCGTGCATGCCACGCTGGCCGGGGTGGCGCTGGCGCTCACCATTCCGCTCGAACGCTCCGCCGGCACGGGCCACGATGCCGAGCATTCGCCGCTGCACCGGCTGGAGCACGGCCTGCACCGGCTGGTGCCCTTCATCGTCATCCCGGTCTTCGGCTTCGCCAATGCCGGCGTCTCGCTCGGCGGCCTGAGCCTCGCCGCTCTGGTCGAGCCGCTGACCTTGGGGGTCGCCGCCGGCCTGGTGCTCGGCAAGCTGATCGGCGTGTTCGGCTCCTCGGCGCTCGCCATCCGCCTCGGCCTCGCCGACCTGCCGGCCAATGCCGGCTGGCTGCATATGGTCGGCATTTCGCTGCTGTGCGGCATAGGCTTCACCATAAGCCTGTTCATCGGCCTGCTCGCCTTCGCCAACGACGCCGCCCTTCAGGACGCGGTCAAGGTCGGCATCCTCGCCGGCTCGCTGATTGCCGCGCTGGTCGGCGCGGCGGTTCTGTTCGTGATCTGCTCGTCGCGCGCCAGTCAATGAAGGCGCCGACGCATTATCTCGAACAGCCAACTGCTGAGCGACACTGAGATCGGCGTATCCTCACCAATTTCCGCGATTGCCCTTTCCAGTGTCCACGCCACTAAATCGTCGGCAGCTTCAGTTGAGCCATCCCGATAGACCAATGCCTGTCGCCGTAGCGCCCGAGTGAGCCATTCCAACTCGTCATGCACGGGTTGCCTCATTGCCCAATGGCTACGGTTAATACTGCACGTTTGTAGATGGTCCGCCCTAACTCATGTGAATCATATGTGATCAAAGGCGCAGCTAACCGCGACCAACGAAACTCCGCCCCCACCCGAGTTTCAGCGTGCGGCGATACGAACGTGTCTCCCTCCGCGCGAAGAAACACGTCCGCCTGAATCTCGAATAAGCTTCGGATGTGAATCGGCGTGCAAAATTGACCCCCTAAGCCGGGGAATCGGCGTCCAATTTTGACCCCCCTGATGCTTTGATTTGCGACCGTTAGCTCGTCGAGGCGAGCGGATGGTGTGGGATGAAGTCGGCGGATACGATTGCCCGGGTTCGGCGCGCCTTCCATGGGCAGGGATGGTCTCTCAAGCGGATTTGCCGCGAACTGCATGTTCGCGGAACACCGTCCGCAAGATACTCAGGTCCGATGAGACATCGTTCTCCTACGAACGCGAGCGGCAGCCCAATCCGAAGATCGGTCCGTGGCAGGATCAGCTTGACGGATTTTTGAACGGCAACCGTGGCAAGGCGGCGCGCGAGCAACTGACACTGATCCGGATTTACGAAGAGCTTTGCAGCCTCGGCTACGAGGGAGGCTATGACGCCGTCCGCCGCTACGCGAAGAGCTGGGCGAAGGCGCAGGGGTCGGCGACGGCGGACGCTTATGTGCCGCTGTTCTTCGCGCCGGGCGAGGCCTACCAGTTCGACTGGAGCCACGAGATCGTCCTGATCAATGGCGTGACTGTGACCGTGAAAGTCGCCCATGTCCGGCTCTGCCACAGCCGCATGATGTTCGTCAGGGCCTATCCGCGGGAGACGCAGGAGATCGTGTTCGACGCGCACGACCGGACCTTTGCCTTCTTCGGTGGCGACTGCACGCGCGGCATCTACGACAACATGAAGACGGCGGTGGAAACGATCTTCGTCGGCAAGGACCGGCAATACAATCGCCGCTTCCTGCAGATGTGCAGTCACTATCTGGTGCAGCCGGTCGCCTGCACGCCGGCGTCCGGCGGGGAGAAGGGTCAGGTCGAGAACCAGGTCGGGCTGGTGCGGGAGCGCTTCTTCACACCGCGGCTGCGCTTCAAGTCTTATGCCGAGTTGAAAGCCTGGCTCGCCGACAAGTGCGTCGCCTATGCGAAGGCACACCGCCATATTGACCAGCCCGAGCGCACGATGAAACGGGCATCACCGAGGCCCAAGCCCGCGAACTCATCGAAATGACTCGTCAAGCAGGTTCTTACCTTTTGCGCGAGGACGTTTCGCTTCGGCGACGCTCGTTGTTCTTCTGAGTCGCTTCGCCTCCCAGAGCAGTCCGGAAATCCTCATCGCATCTATCCTTGCCATAAGGTCAATCCACTTTCTGCTGCGAAGTCTCTGTCCTCTGCGTAGATTGGCTCGCCTCTTCGCACCACCCGTCGAAGCAAAGCCGCATCTTCGTCGGCATGATATCGAAAGGCGTTTCGGGTGTCGTATCCATGCCCTGCTTGGGACAGGGAAAACCCGCTGACCACAACAGGGGCGAAACCGGCGAAACGCGCCAGTATGATCGCGAAGGCTCCGGTGGAGATTTTCCGGTGCCAGCCGCCGGAAACATGATATTTGCCGCTAAGCCGCCAAACGATGTTGGCTAGCTGCCACTTGGTAAGCGCCTGCAAGGTGTCATAGCGATAATTGACGGTGCAGCAACTGGCTTTCAGCTTGTCCTCAACGTCCTGCCAGACCGGGATGATCAGATGCTTTGCCTGCCGTCCTTTTAACAAATCACGCTTGTAGATATCCTGCCCGCCCGCGCCGATCAAAATGCCGCGGCGGATCAGCGCGATATCAGGAATGGGAAGGCCGAAGGTTTCCGCCAAAAGCTGGGAAGCGTTGACGGTCACAAGTGCCCAATGGGAATCATGTCCCCGCGGGAGGCGAAAATTCGGCGCCGACCCCATCACCAGGGCGGGACCCGTCACTCTGGACAAGCGAAGAATTGGCTTTGGGAAGATGGGCAAGAGATGATCCGAGAGCGGAATTTTCATCCGGGAATCTGAACCGCATGTTCCTCATAGGCGCGTAGGATCTTTTCTTCTCGGCTCCACAATTCGTCCCATTGCGTGGCGCCAGACCAGCCCGCAAACCAAGGACCGCCGAGCGTGTAGTGCGCTAGCGAGACATCGGCGGGATCGAGTTCCGAAGCCGAAGCCCCTACCAGGTAGTTCCATGCCAGGGGCAATTCCCCAATCTCATTGTCCTCAAGCCATTTGAAGGCGTGGAGGTCACGCCCGGGCCACTTATTAAGCATCTCGTTGGTCAGCCGTTTGTTGGCGGGATGGTCCAGGTTCCACAAAACGACCGACGACCAGTTCTTGCGGCGATAGAACGTCTGCGTTTGTCCGTCCATCTTGACCGCTTCGGATTCGCGCTGCTGGTGCTTAACCGCCATGATCGCGCAGGAAGGATCGACCAGGTCGAGCAGCTTGACCGGGTCCTGCAGAAACAGGACGTCACAATCGCAGAACATGGCCCAGCCGCCTTGCCGCAGAAACGGAACGGCAAAGCGCGATATGGCAAACTCGGTGGCCATTGGTGCCTCGGAAATTGGGCACCAGAGCTTACCATCACGGACCTCGATCGGTCGCTTCATGATTCCCTGGGCTACAAGGTCTTTAAGCACGAGGGGCCGTATCTGCAACGGCGTGCTTGTTCGCCGGTAGGCGCTCCATCGTGCTACGTCGAGAACTCGGGATTCGCGCGGATCATACCCGATGTAGATTGGTATCATATGGCAATTCTATACTGATTGTGAAATCCCGGATTAGCATGGTAGCACTGCAAGCGGAAATGCCGGCACCGATCCTGGGAAACGGGCGTGGCTGTCTGCTGAGATTGATCGTGATTACCGCTTCTGCCGCGCTACCACTTTTTCAAAGCACGAACCTGAAAGTATCTGACCCATTGGTTCAGTCAAGGTTTGGCTTCAATTCGCAGGAAGTCAGAAAGGTGGGATGACGAATAGGGTAGCGTGATCCAGGTCCATCGGCGCGAACGCTGGGTAATACTTCCAGAGCCGGTCGAGCACTAGTCTATCAAATCCTCGCGGAAACCCTCAAGGGACGTATGCCTCAGGATATGCTCCCCGCGAAGGAACTTCACTCGGCCGGTGATGCCCGGCTTTACCCATTCGACGTCGTCGGCAAAGGCTCTGGGGACACGCTTCGACGGCTTGGTTGCCCTGTCTGCCTGCACACGCTGCCAGAGCCGTTCACGAAGCCCGCTGGGCAGCGTGACGGCCGCAGCGCCAGCGTAGCGCCCATTGCGCGTCATGATCGCCGCTGCGGGCTTCCCTGACTCGCGTCGAATGCCTAGCAGTTCAAACTCCCCCAGTTCCCAACACTTCGTTTTGACCCAAGAGTCCAGCTTGCCGGTCTTGTAGGGGCTTCCCCGCCGCTTCGAGACCATGCCCTCCAGCCCCATTTTCTCGACCGCTTCGAAGAATGCAGCTCCGCCGCCCTCGACGTGCTCGCTGTACTGGAGATCCCCTTGGCGGGTTTGACCAGGTCCCATAGCTTCGCCTTGCGCTCGATCGCTGGCAGCGAGCGAAGATCCTGGCCGTCGAGGTGCAGAATGTCGAAAGCCACGAATGCAAGCTGTTAGCTGTTCGGCGTTCCAGGTCATCCGCGAGTGCATCTGTTGAAAGTTGGGCCGGCCGTCGGGTTCGGGCGCGATCATCTTACCGTCGAGAATAAAAGCCCTTGCTGGCAGTTTCTCCGCCGTGGCCACGATCGGCCAATAGCGCGTGGACCAGTCGAAGCCATTTCGGGAGAAAGCGCGGGCGCCGGCCAAATCGAGGATGATCTGGGTCCGAAACCGTCCTACTTGATCTCGTTCAGCCAGTCGTCGCTGACTGGTGGCGTCTCGACCTGGCTTCAGCGGCCTGATGAACTTCGGCCGCTCGCGGGCGTTACGCATAGACTTGCTACTCCGAACCGCCGGATTCAAGCCGTCGAACGCGTTCCGGCTCTTCGTATTTTAGCAAAGTCGATGGACTAGTGGTCATGACCAAGCTTTCGGATCTCGGGCCGCCGATCACCGGGACGCGACACGGACGCGAGCCGCAGACGGAGGCGCATCATTTCCACCTCTGCCCAACGTGTGGGCAAGCAGTCGATCGGCGGGACTTGCGGCAAGTCATCTGGCATGAGCGGCCAAAACATGAGCCGCTTGAAATGGACGCCTAGTCTGGGATGTGACGGTATCGGAAGCGATTGCGAATATGGTCGTTGAAGAAACGGCCTTTGACGAACGCCGATCGGAACGCCGCATAAGTCTCCGGCGGCACTTCTTCAAACTCGTAGTGCTTGCCGCTGGCCACGAACCAGACCGAGAGAACACGGCTGGCCGGATCGTATTTTGTTTTTCTGATCGATGTGGACGGCATGAGAGTATCCCGCTCCTTCTCCAGAGCGTGGGCTGTGAATCAACTTCGAGATGACATTAACGTTCCTTGTCGTCTCATCTGGACACCAGGCGGGGTTTCGGCGCATTCTTCCGTCGGGGAGAGGGGCTTGGACAAATCTCGTTACGACAACCGGTCGGACCAGTGGCGGAAGCGCAGCGGCGCGCGGCGCTCGCGCTCCCTGCGTTGGGCGAGCGTGCCGCGACGGCTGATCTTCGTGACTGTCGCTGCGGCTGGCGCGCTGGCCGCCCAAACCGTCCTACGACACAGCGACAGCCTGCCGGAGCTCAACCTATCGGACTTGATCGGCCCGAAGCCGGCGCCGATCGCTGGCGTCGCGTCGGTGATCGACGGCGACACGATCGAAGTCCACGGGCAGCGGATACGCTTCAACGGGATCGACGCGCCGGAGAGCAAGCAATACTGCGACGACACCAAGGGTTTTGAGTACCCTTGCGGCCGGCGATCGGCCGAGGCACTGGACACTTTCTTGGCCGCCTCGAGGCCGATCCAATGCACGTTCGTGACCTGGGACCGCTATCACCGCTATGTCGGCAACTGTCGGCGCGCTGACGGCACCAGCGTGGCCGTGTGGATGGTCGAGCATGGCCAGGCGGTCGATTGGCCGCGGTACAGCCACGGCGCCTATGCGGCGCAGCAGACGAAGGCAAAAGCGGCGAAGGTCGGTCTGTGGGGCGGGAAGTTCCAAGATCCGTGGGACTGGCGCGCATCGCACGGTGACAGTCAGCCTCCAACGAGCGAGCCTCTCGGCATCATGAATCGCAAGTTGGTGGCGCAAAGCGGGAGCTATTCGTGCGCGCCGCGCCGCTACTGCTCTCAGATCAGCTCGTGCGACGAAGCACAGTGGTATCTGCACAACTGCTCGTGGGGCCGAAAGCTCGACCGCGACAGCGACGGGGTGGCCTGCGAGACGCTGTGCTAGGATCAAATGCTACAACCGACGGACCGCGCGCGACATTTCAGCCGGCCGGATTGCGACGGTCGAGACTATTGCCCGAAGGCGGCGGTCCATCTTCATGGAAGAGCGACCTCCATCATGTAAGGGCGACGGATCAAGTGTGACCTTTCGGGTCCCCCCAAGGGCGACCCGCGCAAAGTTCCCATAAGTCGGCAGCGGCCAAGCTAACGGGCTGCCCGTGAGGAGTATGCAAGTGTGCTCGCCGCCATTCGTCTCGTCGGCGTGCCAGTTCCTGGTATGAAACGTGTCCCCCTGCGTCCAGAATACGTTCGAGAGAAGCCAGCACGGCTGCGTAATAGGTGCTGGTATCGTCGGCACTCCCGGCAGGGTTCGCCAGGCGGACTTCTTCACCTAAGATTTCCGCCCATCTTATTTGCGAAATCGTTCCCGAACCGATCATTAGATTGGCGATTGCCATTGCCTGCGCTTGCCATGGTTCAGCGAAGATTGGCTCGTCATCTCTTTTCCTCAACGGCCCCCAGCCTGGATCAGGAACGTTCAAGATAGCCCTCCCAAAGATCAACAAAAACCCGGTCCCGGCGGTCCATCGCTTCCGGCCACAGTTCCGACGCAGCGAAACTAATCGTATAAAGGTGCTCCGCCTTTTGTTCGCCCCGCGCAGACGCATCCGGGAAGACATGGCCACCATGACGGGCGAAGATCGTTCCCTTTCTGCCGCGCACATAACCGGGAAGACGAGTATGTCCCGATCGCCCCGATATCTTTGCGCGTACGGACTCGCCTAAGGCAAATGATGGCGGAGCTTCGATTTCAACGGCGTAGCTGCGCGGGTTCTTGACATAGGCTCTGGCGTCCTCCGCCGTCTCCGGCGGCAATCCTGGCTGAGGCGTGAACATCGATGTCCCCGATTTGAGCTCCGCCAAGGTAATATAGCCCGCGTCGATCATTTGCGCTGTAAGGGTGAGCAGCCAGTGATCGAAATAGGATCGCGTCAGGTAATCCGCCGGAACGATCAACTCGCGGCAGTGTCGGAACCAGTCTATCGACCAGTCGCTATCGCCAGCGGCCGCCTGCGCCAATCCAAAAGCACGTGTTTCCCATTGTTCATGGAACGGCTCCCCATCGCTCGTGCCTTGGATCGAGCCGAACCCTTCCCGCCCACCAAGGTCATGTATGCCGTCCATCAGCGGTCCCTCTGCGACTGCCAGAGGTCCCTTTCAGTTCCGATCATCGAATTGCGCGTCACCAACCGCGTAAGAGAGTCCTCATCCAAGCTCTCAGTGCCTTTTGGCTGTTGCGGCAGTACGAGGTATCGTCTTTCCGACGTCGAGTCCCAGACGCGCACCTCTACGGTGTCTTCGAGGTCGACCCCGAATTCTTTTAGGACACCCCGAGGATCGCGTACGGCGCGCGCCCTGTATTCGTTGGATTTGTACCATGCCGGCGACATGCCCAGTATGGAGAACGGATAGCAGGAGCAAAGCGTACAGACGACGAGGTTATGAACGTCAGGAGTGTTCTCGACCACGTCTAGATGACCCGTTCCGTGGCCCGCAAAGCCGAACTCGTCGATTGCCGACGTCGCGTTTGCCAGCAGGCGCGCTTTAAAAGCGGGATCTTTCCATGCTCGCGCCACAACTTTCGCGCCGCGCTTGGGTCCGATCTCCTCCTTATACATCTCGATCCATGCGTCCATCGCTTTCGGATCGACCAAGCGCTTCTCTACCAGGAGGCTCTCGAGAGCCTTCGCTCTCAAAGCCGGTTCGGAGGGCAAGTGGTCGTGTAAATCGTGATGAATCATCGAAAGATTTTTCGAATCGAAACTCGTCACCACGCCCTCTCCATTTTAGGACCTCGGTTCGGGCGCGGAATTTATCACGGGCTCCAGAAGGTTACAAAGAGCACCGCCGTGCCACGAGCTTCTCCCATCAAGAAGCTCGCGCGGCCTTGCGCGCGTCGTCATTCGGAACGGAAGTCGCCGATATCGCGCGCGGCTCATGCTGATCCGGGTCGCGGGCGGCAAGGTCTCACGTATGCTGATGACGGCCTCAACGCTCTGGACCTGCAGATTGGCGGCCGAGTGATCGGTGGGACTGGAGGCATACTCCTACTGATGACCAACATGGTCGACGACTGGTTTGCCGGACGGGAAATCGCAACCGCCATAACGCGGGTCCAAATATGCGCAGTTCGCGCGGGGCCTATGAAGCGCGCTGGTTCATGCGCGCCTCAAATATTCAGGCAGGCAACTATTGGCAACAATGCGGGAAGCGTTCAGGATTGCCAAAGGTCTTTGTCCAGCGACAGGACGTTTGGGCGATGAGTCAGCTGGCTGGCGAGTCGATTGGTGATCCTACGGACCTTGGTTTCGACAAGGCGCGGCTGGCGCGATTGAAGCAATGGATGCAGCGCTACACCGACGCCGGGCGCTGGCCTGGCGGCGCGGTTCTCATCGCGCGGCATGGCAAGCTCGCCTACTTCGACTGCGCCGGGCATGCCGATGTGGAGGCCACGCGGCCTTGGCAGCGCGAGCTCATCGCCCGCATCTACTCAATGACCAAGCCTGTCACGGCCGTCGCATTGTTGACGCTGTACGAGGAAGCGCGGGTGCATCTCGACGATCCGGTCGAGGCTTATCTGCCGGAATTCAAAGACGTGCAACTTCTGATACCGGACGCAACGTCGCTCGACCAAACGGTGCCTGTCAAAACGAAGATGACGATCCATCATCTCTTGACCCACCAATCTGGCCTGAGCCTTTTTACAAACCCCCGCTTGCTCGGCGAAGCCTATGCCAAGGAAACGCTCGGCTTGGCCTTGGCCTATGGCGGGCTCGACAAGATGGTTCGCAGGATCGCCGAGTTGCCGCTGGAATGGGAGCCTGGCACGAGGTGGCAGTACAGCACTGGCTCCGATGTCATCGGGCGCGTAGTTGAAGTCGTTTCCGGCATGACGCTCGACAAATACTTCGCTACGCGGATCTTCGAGCCCCTGGGCATGACCGATACTGGCTTCTCTGTGCCGGACTCCGAGATCAGCCGCTTCCCCCCGATGTACGAGGTGACTGCGGGCGGCATGGCCTTGAACGAAAGGCCTGAGGTTTCGGCGTGGCGGCAAGGCAAGGTCGATACGTTCTGCGGTGGCGGCGGGCTTGTCGGAACCATCGACGACTATTGGCGGTTTGCTGAGATGCTACGGGGTGGGGGTGAATTCAATGGCGAGCGCATCCTCAGTCCCCGCACCTTGAGCTTGGCGGCGTGCAATCACCTGCCGGGCGATCTTGCCTCGTTGGCAACCGAAGTCTGGGCCGAGACCCAGTTTGACGGCGTCGGGTTTGGTCTGTTGGGTTCCGTCGTCCTCGATCCGGCCAAGGCACAAATTTCGGCGCGGGTCGGAGACTATGGCTGGGGCGGGGCCGCAGGCACCTTCTTCTGGGTGAGCCCGATCGACGACATGGTTGTCATTCTCTTCACGCAACTGCTGCCTTCGAGCGCCATTCCGGTGCGCAAAGAACTGCGCGCACTCGTCCATAGTGCGCTGACAGGTGTCTGAGACTCGCCAACAGAAACTGCGCGGACGGAGGGCGTATCGTGCCGTCCGGGTGGCCGATAGCAACCTTGCTCTTAGACTAACAGGCGTGGGCCATGCCCGTCATTTGGTCGTCGTTGGCGGATTCGCCTTTGTCCTGAACCCTTCCGCCCTATGGGTAGGCGGCGGGTACCATCGCCAATACCCAGTGGCGACATTATGGTCCAAGATTTTAGCCTCGGTGCCGGACTCTAATCTCTTGCCACCAATTTCCTGGATTGCTTCAGGCGATCTGGCGCGGCGGGCATTATAGCGGCAAAGCAATCGAAATCGGCAGTCGATGGTCGATACGCTTGCCGCGCTCAGACTGCTTGCCGCGATGCTCCGCTTAGGCAGGTGCGGGTAGCAGCAAACCCTTTGCTTGAAGACCCGTCTCGGCACATGATGACTAGCGGATTCGGCCGCTTCCATCTTGGCGACAGAGCAGACACATCGTTCGCCGATGCTGGCCCGGAGCCTCGCGTTCACCCTGACGCGACTCAGTCGGGGTAGAGCACAAACCTACGCAGGTTGGAATCACTGCCCGTCGCGCTCAAGGCCGGCTTGCCGCGGTCTCCAAATCCGAAGATAATCGACTCTAACGGGCGCTGCGTAACCTCGGCGGTGACCTGCTGGTAACCTGCTGCTGACCTCCGTGCAAATAGTGTTCGCACGGTAAGGACGGGTAGAGCACAACACTACGCGACATGAAATCGCGTTGTCGCCCCAGTTTGGCAAGGCAAAAATTACACCGTTAAGGTATTCCAGCAGAATATCGTCGATTTCATTCCAGTACGTAAGAGTGCCCGTTCTTCCGGTATTCATCTGGGCTGCGATTCGTGAACGGAACGATACTCCAGCGACCTGGCGCGTACCGCAGCGAAACGGCGAAACGGTGACCGCACGGTGACCGCGTGGATGCTAGAGCTTCATTGCTCCATTTTGGGTATTCTCTCGGTCACGTATCGTCTTCGGAGCGATTTCGTTGAACCTCGCTAGAAAGGACTCCGCAGCTTCGTATGGGCCTAGAGGGATTATTTCGAAGTCAAATGGTTCGGCATCGTCGTCTTCGGCCCAGCGCCGGCCATCCCAATTCAACAGATCACGGCGTTCGGTTGCCCACAATCTCACATCGTAGGTTTTGATGAGGGCGTGGTCGAAGTTGTCGACCCCGAACGCTGCCATTATCGCGCTGGAGCAATGCTTCTCAATATGCCGATACTCGGGCAATTTGGACTTAAGCGGAGTATTCAAATCGCCACACACGGCCTCGCCGCTTTCATGCATCAGCGCGGCATAAGCATGGGACTCTGGGGCGAGCCTGCTCATAATGTCGCAGTGCTGGGCAACCGAATAGAAAACGCGCTTGCCGGTGCGCCGACTTACGCACTGGCCGGAAAATCTTCCAGTGAAGGCCAAACTGTACGCCAAATCCGCCAGGGTGACGCGGCTGTTTTCCGGGTCTTCATAGTCGAAGAAATTGCCTGAACCCAGTAGGATAGTGGGTCCGATTGCGGTTCGAATGCTATTGCCTTTTGTCGCCATGCTGCAAGTGTATAGCAATGAGCCGACCGCTAGTAACCTCCCGTATCTTTCAAAATCCGGCCAGCCTTTCCGGAGGCTGGCAATTGAGTTAGAACCCGGCGAGAGCAAGCGGAGAATCCTATGCCAGTTACAGTGGTAGTCGGCGGGCAGTACGGCTCGGAAGGCAAAGGCAAGGTTTCCGCTTACGTTACCAGAACAAGTGGCGCGGCTGCAGTCGTGCGCGTCGGTGGCCCAAATTCGGGCCATAGTGCGGTCAACGACCAAGGTGAACTCATCACGTTGCGTCAACTGCCTGCGGGCGCGGTAAGCTCGGATGTGCAAATTGTCCTGCCTGCGGGTAGCCTGATCGACCTGCACATACTGCAACGCGAAATAGCCAGGCTGAGCGTGAGTCCGGACCGCCTACGAATCGACGGTAATGCCTCCATCATCACTCGTGAGCATATTAATAAGGAAGCTGATCTGGCACTCATGAGTTCAATTGGCTCGACCGCCTCGGGCACTGGCGCAGCCCTGATGGAGCGCTTGTCGCGCACCTCTGCGCACCGCCTGGCACGAGATGTCAAAGAACTGCAGAACTTTATCGAGCATGACTCGGCGGCCTATTTGAGGGGCCTGCTAGATCGCAATGAGCGCGTCGTCATAGAGGGCACACAGGGATTTGCCCTATCCATCTGGCATTCCCACGAGTTTCCGTACGCGACTAGCCGCGATACCACGGCAGCTGGATTTGTCTCCGAAGCTGGGTTGGCCCCCCATGACGTCGACGACGTAGTTTTGGTGCTTAGAGCCTTTCCAATCCGCGTTGGCGGAAACTCGGGTCCTTTGCCTAACGAAATCTCTTGGCCAGAGCTTGCGAGAGAGGCCCATTTGGCGCCCGATTTCGTCGAGTTGACCTCGGCAACTCATCGCGTGCGCCGAGTCGGGCGATTTGATCCAAGTATTGTGAAGCGAGCGATAAACAGCAACAGGCCGCATCGAGTCGTAATGAACCACATGGACTACATTGATCCCCCCGGCGCCCAAGACAGTCCGACTTGGCGTAGCCAAAAATTCTTAATTCAAGTCGAGCGCGATATGGGCAGACAGATTGACCTTCTCGGCTTTGGGGCGGCATCACTCGAGCCTCGTTCGAGTGTAAACCTTAGGTATGCAGTATGAAGGTCAGCTTGGAAGCGTTTCACAACCAGGTTGCGGTGCTGGCCGAGGCCGTTGCCAAATCGAGACTTTCCGCCGACGGGCGCCATGACCTTTTTGACGAGTTTGATCCGTACGCGGGCAAGATTGAGCCCGCCTTGCTGAACGCGGGCCATTTGGCCACGTACGCGATGGTTACGGGTATGATTGAGCCCTTCGATGCATCGCGCCTGATCAAGCCTGCGACCTATTTGGTCGCCGCTGAAGGGCCGGTCAGATATAGGAATGACAAAGGTCACGTAGAGCGTTTCTATCTCTCCGCGGATCCGAAGAAGCGTGAGACGGAATCTTGCGTCCGTGATTCAGTTCAGATCGCGCCCAATTCCATTTGTTTTTTGACATTGGAACCAACCTTTCGAATGCCATCGTACATCGCGGCAAGGTTCAACTTGTTGATACGGGACGTATATCGCGGCTTGCTTGTAGGTACTGGACCATTAGTAGACCCTGGCTTCGATGGTAGGTTATCAATACCAATCCATAATTTCACCACTCAGCCGTACGACATTACCGCCGGAGAGGGTATTGTCTATTTTGAATTTACAAAATTGAGCTGGCAAAATCCGGCAAAAGCTCCAGATGAGATATCGTGGCTTCCAGATCCGGTTAATTGTCAGCCGCCATTTCCCGCTTCAAAAAACAAGCGAAAATCGCTGGACAATTATTTAGCCGAGGCCACGGGTAATGGCCCACCGCAGCACGCGATAGAACTGTCAATTGCTGAAATGCGAAAGCAGGCTGAGTGGACGCGTAACGTTTTGAATATTGCCACTGTTGCTGGCGCGATTGGCGTGGCGGGACTGGTGATTACCTGTTGGCAACTTTTTGCTGGGGCTCAACAATTTGCGGCTGACGCGCAAACAGAACTCAGAGGCTCGCGCTACCAACTTGCTCAGGATGTGCAAGTCCTGAAAGATCGAGTTGCAGACCTTAAGCGGCAATTGGATGCGTCAATGGGAGCGAATCGGTCACCGGCCAACGCCGCCTCCAACAAATAGCAACTTGCTCGCACGGGTAGGCGGTTGTCCTACGTCCGCCAACTAACCCCCGTGCATGTTGGACAAAGAAATCAATAATGGCCTGAACACATGAACGCCGTAGAGATTGAGGAAGCCATATCGGCCCTCGCCGAGCAGCCGTTCGAACCTGTCGAGTTTCCGTTCGCCTTCCTGCAAGCCTTCGGCAACAAGGAAACGACGATCAAGAAGTTGCGGGCGGGCGCGTCGAACAAGTCCGACCTTCCCGGCGGCGTGCTTCAGACCAGCAACATCCATATCGCCGTGGCCGCTCCTGGCGAAGTCACAGCGACGCTTGGCGTGCTGAAAGCCAGCCCGGCCACGGCCAGGACCAGGGCGAAATTCGTGCTGGCGACAGACGGAGACACCTTTGAGGCCGAAGACCTGGCGAGCGGCGAAACAGTTGCCTGTGCCTATGCCGATTTCCCGAATCATTTCGGCTTCTTCTTGCCCCTCGCCGGCATCACGACCGTCAAGCAGATACGAGAGAGTTCTTTCGACATCAGAGCCACCGGCCGTCTGAACCGGCTCTACCGTACGCTGCTGGAAGAAAACCCCGATTGGGATGCCGTCGAGCGCCGAGCGGGAATGAACCATTTCATGGCGCGGCTGATCTTCTGCTTCTTCGCCGAGGATACCGACATCTTCAACGGCACCGGCCTGTTCACGGCTACAGTCGAGCAGATGAGCGCGCGCGACTCGTCGAACACCCACGAGGTCATCCGCACGCTGTTCCTCACCATGAACACGAAGATCGCCGAACGGAAGGCGGCTAATCTGCCGAGGTGGGCCGACACCTTCCCGTATGTGAACGGAGAGCTTTTTTCGGGCAGTATCGACGTACCACGTTTCAGCAAGATAGCCCGTTCCTACCTCATTCACATTGGCAATCTCGACTGGACGAAGATCAACCCCGACATTTTCGGCTCGATGATCCAGGCGGTCGCCGACGATGAGGAGCGCGGTGCGCTCGGCATGCACTACACGTCGGTTCCGAACATCCTGAAAGTCCTCAATCCGTTGTTTCTCGACGATCTGCGGAAGCGGCTTGAGGAGGCCGGCAACAATGCCCGGTCGCTTCTCAACCTGCGCAAGCGCATGGCGAAGATCAGAGTCTTCGACCCGGCCTGCGGCTCGGGCAATTTCCTTGTCATCGCCTACAAGGCAATGAGGGAGATCGAAGCCGAGATCAATAAGCTGCGCGGCGAGCCAGACCGGCGCACCGAGATTCCCCTGACCAATTTCCGTGGAATCGAGTTGCGCGACTTCCCTGCTGAGGTAGCACGTCTTGCGCTCATCATCGCAGAGTTTCAGTGCGACGTTCTATATCGCGGCCAAAAGGAAGCTCTCGCAGAGTTTCTGCCGCTCGATGCGCAGAACTGGATAACCTGCGGCAATGCCCTGCGGCTGGACTGGCTAAGCGTCTGCCCGCCGACCGGAACGGGCGTGAAGTTTCAGGCCGATGACTTGTTCCATACGCCGCTCGATCAGGCGCAGATCGACTTCGAGAATGAGGGCGGTGAGACCTACATCTGCGGAAACCCGCCGTACAAGGGGAATGCCAGGAAGACAGCGACACAGAAGGACGATCTCAAGGCACTGTTGGATGGACGGATCGAGAACTGGGGCTTGCTCGACTACGTCTGCGGGTGGTTCTTCAAAGCGCACGATTATTCAAAGCACACCGCAGCAAGGTTTGCGTTTGTTGCTACAAATAGCGTGGCTCAAGGTCAGCATGTGTCCAATTTCTGGAAAGCACTCTTTGACGACGGACTGCGCTTCGCTTTCGCAGTTCGGTCGTTCAAGTGGAGTAACCTTGCGCGCAACGATGCAGGAGTAACGGTTGTCATCGTGGGTGCAGGCAAGGACGCGGGAGAGCGGATCATATTTGATGGCGATGTCCGCATCTCGGCGGATAACATAAATGCATACCTGTTGGCCCAAGATAACTTCTGGGTATATGCTTCTAGAAAACCGCTGTCGGCAATTTATCCGATGGTCAAGGGAAACTACTATGGCCTTTCGGAACACTTGCTTTTCGACCGAGAGGCGAAAGACGCTTATGTCGCGGCTGGTCTGGATAGCAGGTTTGTCCGAAAATTCTACGGATCGACGGAAGTAATCAACGCCAAGCCGCGATACTGCTTTTGGTTTGAGGAAAAGCCTGATCCGACAACGCTTGCCGTCAAGGACATCGACCAGCGTATTAGAGTTGGCGCAGAGAAGCGATCCGAGTCGGGCGACGCAGTTGCAAACGGCATGGTCAACCGTCCCCACCAGTTTCGTGAGATGAACAGCGCCCGACAGCAGTTCTTCGCTATCCCTGTCGTATCCTCCGAAAACCGCGAATTTCTTCCCGTCGACTTGCTCGACAACCAGTCTGTTCTCTCGAATAAGTGCTTCGCGCTCTACGATGCACCTCTCTGGCACCTCTCACTAGTGGCGTCGCGCCTCCATTGGGTTTGGATCGGGGCGGTTTGTGTTCGTCTTGAGATGCGGTTTTCGTATTCCAATACCCTCGGATGGAACACCTTTCCGGTCCCCACACTCACCGACAAGAACAAGGCCGACCTGACCCGCTGTGCCGAGGACATCCTGTTGACGCGCGAGGGGCATTTCCCGGCGACCATCGCCGACCTATACGACCCGGAGAACATGCCCGCCGACTTGCGCGAGGCGCACGAGCGCAACGACGAGGTACTGGAGCGCATATATATTGGTCGCCGCTTCCGCAATGACACGGAGCGGCTGGAGAGGCTGTTTGAACTTTATACAAAAATGACCGCTGCGCCGAAGTCGGCCGCGAGAGGAAGGGCGAGGGCAAGCGCGTGACCGACGAAAAGAAAACAGTCCCGTCCGTTTCGGTTTCCTATGCCAGTACTGGCTCCTCGACTAAGGCCAACGCGCTCGGCATGAGGCCGATGCAGGAGCGCGCCTATGAGCGGCGCGGTGAGCAATATCTTCTCATCAAATCGCCCCCGGCGTCGGGTAAGAGCCGCGCGCTCATGTTCATCGCCCTCGACAAGCTGACCAATCAGGGCCTGAAACAGGCCATCATCGTCGTGCCGGAGAAATCCATCGGCGCCAGCTTCAACGACGAGCCGTTAAGCAAGTTCGGTTTCTGGGCCGACTGGGCCGTGGAGCCGAAATGGAATCTTTGCAATGCCCCTGGTTCGGACAATGGCGGCAAGGTCAATTCCCTTGGCGTCTTTCTGGGAGGCGACGACAAGGTGCTGGTTTGCACCCATGCAACCTTCCGCTTCGCCGTAGAGAAATTCGGCATCGAGAAGTTTGACGACCGGCTTATCGCCGTGGACGAGTTCCACCATGTTTCCGCCGACCCGGAAAGCAGGCTCGGCCAGCATCTTGGGCAGCTCATCGCGCGCGACAAAGTGCATATCGTCGCCATGACCGGGTCCTATTTCCGGGGCGACGCCGTACCCGTTCTCGCTCCACAGGACGAGGAGAAGTTCGATACCGTCACCTACACCTACTACGAGCAGCTCAACGGCTACGAATATCTGAAATCGCTCGACATCGGCTATTTCTTCTATTCCGGTGCCTATGCCGACGACATTCTCAAAGTCCTCGACCCCGGTGAGAAAACTATCATCCACATTCCGAGCGTTAATTCGCGCGAAAGCACGAAGGACAAGATCAGGGAGGTGGAGCATATCATCGAGGAACTGGGCGCGTGGCAGGGGACCGATCCTGCCACGGGCTTCCAGTTGGTCAAGGCAAAGGACGGCCGCATCCTTCGCATCGCTGATCTTGTCGATGATGATCCGGCCAAGCGCGACAAGGTCTCCGCCGCGCTGAAGGATTCGGTGCAGAAGAACAATCGCAACCATGTGGATATCATCATCGCCCTTGGCATGGCCAAGGAGGGTTTTGACTGGATTTGGTGCGAACACGCGCTGACGGTCGGCTACCGCTCGAGCCTGACCGAGATCGTGCAGATCATCGGACGCGCGACCCGCGACGCGCGTGGCAAGATGCGCGCCCGCTTCACCAACCTGATCGCCGAGCCGGACGCTTCCGAGCAGGTCGTCACCGAGGCCGTCAACGATACGTTGAAAGCCATCGCCGCCAGCTTGTTGATGGAGCAGGTGCTTGCGCCGCGCTTCGAGTTCAAGCCGAAGAACCCGACGAGCGGCCCGACTCCCGGCTTCAATTACGGCGAGGGCGGATATGACCCTAACAAGTGCAATGTCGGCTTCAATGAAAATACCGGCGAGTTCCAAATCGAGATCAAGGGCCTCGCCGAGCCGACGAGCAAGGAGGGACAACGGATCTGCCGGGAGGATCTGAACGAGGTCATTGCCGCCTTCGTTCAGGACAAGACTGCCATCGAACGCGGCCTGTTCGACGAGGAACTGGTGCCGCAGGAACTGACGCAGGTCAGGTTGGGCAAGATCATCAAGGACAAGTACCCTGGACTCGGCGAGGAGGATCAGGAGGCGGTGCGGCAGCACGCCATCGCTGCGCTCAATTTGACGCAGCAGGCCAAGCAGATCGCGCTTGGCGGTGGGGGTGGCGGGAGTGATGAACCGCCATCCAACACCGCCCTGATCGACGGCGTGCGCAAGTTCGCAATGGACGTGCGCGAACTCGACATCGATCTGATCGACCGCATCAATCCGTTCGGCGAAGCCTATGCCATCCTCGCCAAGACCATGAGCGAGGACAGCTTGAAACAGGTTGCCGCCGCCATCGCCGGCAAGCGTACCAGCTTGACGCCGGATGAGGCCAAGGAACTCGCCGTGCGCGCCGTGAAATTCAAGAAGGAACGCGGACGGCTCCCGTCCATCAGCTCCACTGACGCTTGGGAGAAACGGATGGCCGAAGGCGCCGCTGCCTTCGTCCGCTTCAAGGACGAGGGCCGCTATGAGTGACCTTGACCTCGACGATCTCCGCGCCGAACTCGACGACTTCGCCGTCCCTGAGAAGAAGGGCGGGCGTTCACCGCGCGAGGAGCGCATCATCGCCGGATTTGACGAAATCCAGCGCTTCGCCGAGCAGCATGGCCGCGCGCCGCAGCACGGCGAGGACCGCGACATCTTCGAGCGGCTTTACGCCGTGCGCCTCGACCGGCTGCGCGCGCTGGAGGAATGCCGTTCGCTTCTTTTGTCGCTCGACCGGCAGGACTTACTTGCCCCCGAGGAGGTCGTCGTCACCGGCCCGGTAGAGGAAATGGGCGAGGACGAGTTGCTCGCCGAACTGGGGGGTGTGGCCGGATCGTCCGACATCACGGAGCTGCGGCATGTACGTGCCAGCGCTGAAAAGCGTACAGCGGAGGAGATCGCCAACCGCGATCCCTGCCCGGATTTTGGGAAGTTCAAGCCGTTGTTCGCCAACGTTCAGCGCGACCTCGACACCGGCGTCAGGACAACCCGCTCGTTTGTGAAGGATGCCGGTTTCCTGAAAGCGGACATCACGGAAGGCCAGTTCTTCGTTCTTGGCGGCCAGATCGCCTACGTTGCCGAAGTTGGCGAAACCTTCAAAGCCCCAAATGGGGAATACGACGCTCGTCTGCGGGTCATCTATTCCAACGGGACGCAAAGCAATTTGCTGCGCCGGTCGCTCCAGCGCGCACTGTACAAAGACGAGGCGGGGCGGCGCATCACCGACCCGACGGCCGGGCCGCTGTTCGCCGGGGAGAGCGAACAAGGGGACCTTGCCAGCGGTACAATCTACGTCCTGCGCAGCAAATCCGACAACCCGGTTGTCGCTGGGCGCCGTGACGTGCTGCACAAGATCGGCGTCACCGGCGGGGATGTGAAAACGCGCGTCGCCAACGCGAAACTCGATCCGACCTTCCTGCTGGCTGACGTGGAGATCGTCGCCACCTATACGCTCTACAACATCAACCGCACCCGGCTTGAAAACTTGATTCACCGCATCTTCGACCCGGCCCGCCTCGACATCGAGATCAAGGACCGCTTTGGCCATCCCGTTATTCCGCGCGAATGGTTCCTTGTCCCGCTATTCATCATCGACGAGGCCGTCGAGAAGATCAAAAGTGGCACCATCGCGGACTATGTCTATGACCCAAATGTCGCTGCGTTGGTACGCGTCTAACTGATAGCGTACCCCGCACGCCTCTGCCGCCACCCCTACGCATATACCTCGGCTGTGCAGCAGCGGCGCGGCACACGGGCGCGTGATCCCTCCAGGCGCTGCTGGTTGACCACATTCCGTGAACGCTTCCGAAACAAAGCGAGGGTGGACGTGTGACGCACGCCAGCCTAAAAGAACAGCAGCAACACCGATGAGAAACGCTGACGCACGGCTAACGCCGTCTCATGGTGGAGTGCTTCAGACGTGACAACCGAAACGCAGGCTAGTTAGGCCGCAGTTGCTAAGGTTGGAAAGTTCTGCAGAGCGCTGCCGGTTTGCATTTTCACCCCCCTGGTTCAACGGGGCGGAGATGCACTGCGCAGCCCTTCCTCCCGGCTCCGTCGTCTCTGCTCCTTTAAGGAGAAAAGACATGGATTCGGAATTTGCGGAGCCCGGCACACCGCCTCCGCCGAGGTTGCTCACCATTCACGAAGCCGCCGAGGCGATCGGTGCCAAATACTGGCAAGTCCAACGTGCCGTCCGGCGCGGGGACATTCCTAGCTACACCCCGTTCACGTCCAGGCCGCTGGTCAAGCTTTCAGAAGTCCTAGCTTACATCGACTCTTGCCGTCGGGAGACTCTCGATGGGCGCTGAGTTCTCTCTCCCCAACCTGATCAACGAGTTTTGGGGTTCGTCATTTGAGGGCGAACTCAAGATGTGGAGCCGCAAGACCAAAAAGACGAGTTCGTACAGGCCGAACGATATTCCCCGACTGGTTCGCGATATCGAGAAGCGGAAACACACCGAGGATTTGTACCTCGGGCTAAGTACCCAGGCGACAGGCCTCAAACCCATTGCGCGCGGTTCGAATGAAACCGCCGTCTCGCTTCCAGGCATCTTCGCCGACATCGATTTTGCCGAGGCAAAGAACAGCACCAAGCACTATCCGCCCGATAGCGACACCGCCCTCGACCTTATCCAGTCGTTCGAGGTCAAGCCGTTTCTGGTCCAACATAGCGGCAACGGTCTCCACGTCCTTTATGCATTCGACAAGTCGATGGCTCTGGTGAACCGAGACGAACGGCGTAGGGCTCAAGCCATCTTGCGGCAGTTTTATCGTAAGCTGGCTGATCACTTCGAACGTGCCGGCTATGAGATCGACAATGTCAGCGATCTTGCTCGCGTCTTCCGCGTGCCAATGACCTTCAATCACAAGTCGGGCACACCAAAGCCTGTGGCGGTCATCACTTACAGTCCCGAGGAACGACTGTCACTCTCCGACCTGGAACGGGAACTGCCGCAGGTTGATGGCGAAACACCAAAAGCGGCCTCGGCGAAACCAGCCGACCATTCGGTGATTCGGCAGGAATGTCCTTGGTATAGCCACTTCACGGGGGATGGTGCGGCCGCTGCTGATGAGCCCAACTGGTATGGTGCCGCGTCGATCACGTCGCGCTGCAAAGATGGCGAACGCAGCTTCCACGAATATAGCGCTCGGCATCCCGGTTATAGTCCGCGCGAGGCGGACAAGAAACTCAGACGCGCACTTGAGGAAGCCGGTCCCCGCACCTGCGATTCTATCCGCTCGGAACTCGGCAATGAGCGCTTCTGTGACGGCTGCCCGCATCGCGGTAGCATCACGTCGCCTATCCAGCTTGGCATAATTTACGATCCCGGCCCCACCGGGCCGAGGGCGCTGGGCTTCACGAAAGAAGGGCACTACGCGCTACTCGATCCGGTGCGGAAGATCGTCATACTCGCATCCGCCCAGCAGCTTCTCGCGGAGCAGTATCTGCTCGGTCTGGCCGAATCCGGATTTTGGCGTCAGCGGTTTCCCGGCAGAAGGGGCGCAAATTTCAAAGCCGCAGGAGAGACCCTGATAAAAGCCTGCCGCCGTGCGGGCCCGTTCAATCCCCTGCGCATTCGTGGCCGTGGGATCTGGCCTGAGAGCGGCGAGGTGATCGTCAATCTCGGCCAGCCGATCGAAAGCTCGAAATTCCTCTACCTATGCTTTGAACGCATAGTTCTGGATAACGATGGGCCGCCTTTCGATGCCGAGCGCCTCAGGAGCCACTTGGAGCTCTATCATTGGCGCAACTCGCAGGATGCTGGACTGCTGTTCGGTTGGCTCGCGATGGCTCCGATCTGCGGCGCTCTGGTGTGGCGGCCCCATGCCTTCGTCTACGGGCCGGCGCGGTCGGGAAAAACCACCATCCACACGGTCGCTTCCATCGTGCTGAGCCCGTTAGCGATATCGGCGGACGGCCAAAGCACGGAAGCAGGCATCCGCCAGACGCTGGGGCCAGATAGCTTGCCGATCCTGCTGGACGAGTTCGAGAGTGACCAGAACGGTTCAACCTTGCGAAACATCCTCCGGCTCGCCCGCAGCGCGTCGTCAGCGGATACACCGGTGCTGAAGGGCACACCGGAAGGGAAGGCTATGAGCTTCAGCCTGCGCACCACCTTCCTGTTCAGCGCCATCAACCCGCGCGGCATGTCCCCGGCTGACCAGTCACGCATCTCGATGTTCGAACTGCTGATGCACAACAACGACAGGGAGGTCGCCAAGCGCATCGCCCAGGATGAGACATACTTCCGTACGACGGGCTCGGCGTGGTGCTCCCATATGATTGGGCTCGCCCATCTGGTGCAGCCGGCCGCCGACGCCATCGACATCCATCTGGTGGGAGATCGGCGCCATCGTCAGAACATGAGCATCCTCATCGGGGCGGGCTTCGTTGCCTTGAACAGCAGGATCCCCACGGACGAGGAAGCGCGGGCGCTCGCCGCCGAATATGCGCCGGCCATCGAGCAACATGCCCTTGAAGTCGAGCGCGACGACGCGCAGGAGTGCCTCGATTACCTGCTCTCCCATGTCACGGACGGCTATCCCCTCGGGCATTGGCTCGCCTGCGTCAGGGATGAACAGCAGCGGCGCGGCAACGACTTCGCGGATGCAGAGCGTATAGTCGCGAGCTACGGCATGCGGGTAAATGCCGAGGGCGAGGCCGCCGGCTTCTACATCGCCAACGGCGCTCCAGCGACGGAGGGGGTGTTCCAGGGCACACAATGGGCGCAGAAGGCTTGGGAACGCGCCCTTCGCAAGTTGGAGGGTGCCTTCACACCTCGTAACCCTGTCCAATTCAAGGTGCTGGGGAAGAAGCGCGCACTAGGTATTCCGCTCTCCTACCTACCCGATGAGCCGCTGCCGTTCGTCACCAAAGGACCGTATTAGTGCCGCCCGGACGGACGGACACCTATACGCTATGGGAGAGAGGGGGTGGGGTAGCTGCCGTGCACTGCCGCCGCCCACCCCCTGTGCCGGTGCTGTATGGGCGGCCGTCCGTCCCGTGGCCGCCGGAATGCTGGAACGCCGCTTTCACCGTTTCGCTGCCGAGATGTTCGTGGACTCGATTTCAACCTCGGTGGCCGAGGAATCCGCAATATCCGCGGCCGCGTCGTCTCGCGGCTGCGACATCCAACAACATGCTGAGGTTACCGCGCTGGTTACAAGTGGGGTCGCTCAGGAGGCCTCGGGGCACAATTCGCGATTAATTGTGCGGGTTACCGCTGCGTGTTTTCCTGACTGTTTTTGCTTAGCGAGAGCACAGAGATGAACGACTTTAGAGTTTCTATTACGCACACGACCCGTCGGCGTAAGCTAAAGGACGGCAAGGTTGCGCACTATGACCAGTATTACTGCGAGTACCGCGATCCGAAGTTGAAGCGCAGGCGCCGCCGCGCCTTCAATCGTAAGAAGGATGCCGAGGCCTTCCGGAATGCCCTGCTAATCAAGGTTTCTGAGGGCAAGTATGTCGACGAACGAACTTCGCCAACCCTCGGCAAGGCCATAGATCATTGGTTGGCAGACAAAGAAGGCAAGGTGAAGCCCTCGACCCTCATGGGATATAAGGTTGTCGTGAACGGCGCTATCCGTGGTCCGTTGTTGGTCGGCACCGCTCAAGAGCGGGCAAACTATACCGAAACCGGCGTCGCGCCGGAGGGAGCCCGGTTTCTCCAGCTTCTTGGTGACGTAAAGCTGACTGATCTAAACCCCGCGATGCTCCGAGTTTGGCACAAGACCATTGTGGACCACTGCGGCATCTACACTGCCAATCGGGCAAAGAGCCACATCAAATCGATCACGGCCCTTGCCGAGGAAGATTTCCTGGTAAGGGCGCCGTCGATGCCGACTGGGCTTACGAGGGTCCGGAACCGTCCGAAGAAGGCAATCTTGACCCCGGAAGACATCGCGAAGGTGGTCCGGGCCGCCAAAGATGACGCAGAATGCGGCATCTACTACGCCTTCGCTTTCCTCGCCGGGACGCGACCGTCCGAGCAGCTGGGCCTGCTCTGGTCCGAGGTGGATTTCGACAAGAACGTGATCCACATTCGCCGCATCCAGGAGCGCGATGGAACGCTCACCGAGATGACCAAAACCGAAGCCGGTACTCGCGACATCCCAATGAGCGCCGTGTTGCGTGAGATGCTGCTGGCTTGGCGGGTCCGCTGCCCGAGAAAGGGCAAGGAGCTACACCGCGTCTTCCCCGGCCCCGGCCGGCTACAGGAATGGCCGAAGCCCCGCCTCGGCGGCGGTGGGCCGCTGCTCTACCAAAACTTCCGTAAGCGTTACTGGACGCCGGTCTTCAAGCGTCTGGGCCTTCCGTATGTGACGCCGCATTCGGCGCGCCACTCCTTTATCTCGACCTTGCAAGCTCAAGGCATTGAGATCGGTCTGGTCGCGCAGATCGCCGGCCATGCGAACCCGACCGTGACGCTTGGCCACTACACCCAGGCGGTTCGTGACGGCAGTGCTGCAATGGAGGCGCTGGACCGGGCCTACGGTGGGTAGGTAGCTGCGGTGCTGGCCACGCCGCGCCACGGGGACCGTACGTCCGTGGGCGCTAGCAGGCCGGCGCTGCCGCCGGGGCGGTGCGGGCGCAGGGCCCGCCCCGTGGCCTGCCCGGCGCAGGGCGGCATGTGGCAGGCTTGCACTACCTGTGCGCGAGCTAACTATCTGATATTACGCGAATAATTGTGCCAAGACTCGCGCCGTGTTTTCCTGTCCTGTTGGACAGGAGGCAGTCATGCACATCATGGTCAAGGACAAGCGCACCGGCAGCGAGGAGTGGATGTCCCTCGATAAAGCAGCAGAGCTGATGCGGCTCGATCCGGCCGAGATCGAATGGGCGCTAGAAGAATTCGGCGAGTGCGAGTCTGTCGACTACATCGCCATCGAGCCTGAATAGTCGCGCCAGCCAAAAGTCGTGTCAGAGGCGGCGGTTGCCATCACGATCGCCGCCTTACTGTATTCGCGTTTTCCCCGTGCGCCGCGCGCCGCCCCTCCCCTTCAAGCAAATGCCAGGGCAATACCGAAGGGACCCGTCTAACCGTGCGATATCGTCCCGAGCCCGTACCCGGTACGAAATTCAGTTTGGATAGGTCACGGGCAAGGGTACGATTTGCGCATCACGAAATGGACAGCTTCATTGGCATTCAGCGCTTTTAGCTGATCCGAACCCGTGATCGCCTTCTCGACTACGGTGACGAGCTCGGTGCGCGTCGTGCCGCTCGGAATACAGATGCCGTCCCTCTTACCAACGCTGTCGACTGCCGCCTGGATGTAGCCATTGCAGAAACTGATCCAGCTCTCATTCGCGCGGGTGCAAGCTTCTGAGAAACCAGCTCCCGTCATTTGCGTGCTCGAATCTTGGGCAAAGGCCGGAAGCGAGAGTAGGGCCGCCGCCAGAGTGATAGGTAGACGCTGCATTGTTGGTTCCTAACTTATTGAGCAAAAAGCGAAAATCGAAACACGGCGAGATCTCGCGGTCAATTATTCCGCTAAGCCGCGTGGAGCGTGGCGCGGCCGATATACTCGCCCCCGATGAAGCTCGCGTCCCATCGCCGGCATGCTTCCATTGCGGCGACTGCTAAGCGGGCTGGGCTCTGTGGATGGATGACAAGGAAAAAGACAACATGAGCCGTGGTGAACGTCCAGACCAACGAGTCGGCCGCGCCTTTCCGCAAACGCTCGATGCTCGATCCCAGGAAGGAGCTCCGTTCGACCCTGGGGAAGTGCTGGTAGATTAGCAGGGATTTCCCTGCCCCGTAGAAGCGGACGACTTCATCTAGGTAGAGATATTTGGAGGAGTTCTTGCGGCCCTTCGCAAGTGACATTTCCAAACCGTTGTCGGGGTCGAAGAAGACGATATCCGCGCGATCAAAATCGGATAGACAGCGATCCATGAAAGCGGCGCGGCCCGCCTTATCGTCAGGCAACGGCTCGCTGAAGTAGGCTGCGTCTCGGACGGCGCCGCTTTCCTCTATGGTTTGGAGCCGGCGGCGATCCGGCTCACCGGCCGCATGCGCCAGGATATCGAAAAGCTGGGGATCGAATTGCCGGTATCGGTCGGGTTTCTGGAGATAGGCAAGCTTACCACCGTCAGAGCTTCCGTCTGAAGTCGTTAGCATCCAGCACACGCCGATACGATTGGCGCCGCCCCACGAGAGCGCCCGCAGCAGTGCGTACTTCCGATAATCGCTTATGTCCCCGACGTATTGATGCTTCACTTCGCCCCCACGAAATGGCGTGAATCACTACGCCAGAACGTACATAGACCCGTGGTGCGTGTCATGAACATTTCGTGCGTATGGAGTTGTTCGCGACAAATCTCCGGCGTCGCGCCGAGGAGCTTGGATTTTCAAACGCGGAAGTGGCGCGCCGCGCTGGTTTGAGCGAGCGGCGGTACGGGAATTATGTCAGCGGACGGCGTGAACCAGATCTGGCAACGCTTGTGAGAATATCGTCAGTGCTGGCGACTACGCCCACTGATCTGTTGACAACCTCGTTGGAGAAAATCGTGCCAGAACAACTGGCACGGCAGCGCACAATCGCTGCTTTGGCGGTATTACGAAGCGACGATCTCGAGCGCGTGGCGGTTATGGTCGAGGCGCTAGCTACTGAACGGCGATAGACGCTCGTCTGTCAGTGGATAGAGCTTCTTTCTGATGCAGGTTCTGAGCGCGCCATTTGCCCCCTTGTTTCAGGGTTGAGACTCTGTCTCAAATGAATCATGCTTATCGACATCTTTGCACGCCGATACGAGAGCAAGCCGCTGCGTGACGGTTTTGAGCAACGGGATAGTCGGGTTCTCGTTCAAGCCTTTCGTATCCTCTCGGAAGACATCTACCCGTATTACCGCGACGGGAAAGAAGACCCTATTGGCGTTGCGTTTTGGGCGGGACTGCATGCCAATGTGTCGCGGGAGCTGGGGATGCAGGAGCTTTCGCCGCAGTGGTTCAGCTACACGACGAAATGGAATGGCAGCGATCACGTCCAGACCAGCAAATATGCGATGGTGACAGTTTGCCAGAACTGGATGACACAACCAGTTTGAGGTTCTCCTGACACGCATATCAAAGAACGCCTCAGTCTCATTGAGCTTGGCTTTAGGGGAAGAGAGAACGAGATTGTTGCCATGAACGCCGCAGCCATTACCGACGGCGAGCGATTGTCGGCTTCGTTGCGTGTACCGGGCGATCCGGTGGAAGGCGCTCGCAAACGGCGAGAGACGAGAACTGCAGTATTCCGCGCAAATGTCGATGAACTGAACGCTCGGTTTCGTCAGGCTGGATATCCCCTAAACTACCACAATGGCTTCATTCAGATCTCAACGGACGATTTGGCCCAAAAAGAGATTGGAACCCCTTTCTGGCAGCTTGTGTCTGATCCGCTATGGGCAAATGTGGACGTGGATATGAAGGAGGCCCTCGATCTTCGGGATTCCGATGGACGCGACCCGGCATTTTATGCTGCGCGCGCGCTGGAGAGCAGCATCAAAATCATATCCGATCAGAAAGGTTGGACCCACGGTGGGGAGAAGGGTGCGCACAACTATATCGATAACCTCGCGTCGAAAAAGAACGCATTGATCACCTCTTGGGAAAGCGCATCGCTAAAAGAATTTTTCACCCATGTCCGTAACCCGTTTGGACATGGAGCTGGCAGTTCGCAGATGCCGAGCCTGACTCGTTCCCAGACGGAATGGGCGATTGAGTTTAGTATGAGCTGGATCAAGAATCTCATTCGACGCCTCTAGAGAGTCAGCGGCTAGGCCGGCGTTAAGTAGCCTCTTATAACGTAGCATCCAACGCTGCCGTGGACTCTCGCGACGCCGCGACTTCACGCCTCGGCGTATCCGCAAGTTTGTGACAGCGCGTATCGTGTCTGTTCCATGCTCCCAATGTTGATCCACTAGTGGAGCGCGAAAGCCTCCATATTGACCCGACGCGAGAGTCAGTTGATCAATAGAGGCTTGAGCAAAATTGTGGGACGAAGATGGCAAGTCATCCTTATATCTCCGGCGCTGGCAACATCACTCAGATGATCGGCTTTCTCCGAAAGAATTTCCCGACGACGGTGACTTCTGACACGGTCAAGAAGCTCGGGCTAGCTTCGAAGAACGAGAGCTACGTCATTAACGTGCTGCAGTTCCTGAGCTTGATCGATGAGGAGGGGAAGCGAACCGACGCCGGTCAAGAGGCTATGACCAAGCATGATGAGGGTGAGTTCCAGTCGTCCTTTGAGGGCATCGTCGAGAAGGCGTACGCGGACCTATTCGAACTGCGTGGCGATGATGCCTGGACGATGAACAAGGATCAGCTCATCAGCTACTTTCGCAGTACCGACAAGACTAGCGACGTCATCGGAGGCCGACAGGCGGCCGTGTTCATCGCTTTGCGGGAGCTCGCCGGGTACAAGGCGGATCAGAGCCAGGCAACCCCGAAGACAAAGTCGACTAACACCTCAAAACCGAAGAGTCCCGCGAAGAAGGCCAAGCCGGCTGAGCAGAAGGCCCAGGATCAGGTCGTTGGGGACCCTCCGCCTGTTCCGCCGAAGGGGCAGAAGGGTGATATAGCTCTGACAGTGCGCGTCGAGATCAATCTTCCTGCAGAGGGAACGCAGGAGACCTATGACGCCATCTTCAGGAGCATCAAGGCTAACCTCTATCCATGAGCGTTGCGCTGACGCTGTTCGAGAGGATCGCACGAGGGGCGAAAAATGTCGGCCAGCCTTCAGTCACTGAGGGCCGGGATGTCCATCCGTTCGATGAGCGGAACATTCATCCGGAGATTGCCGGTGTCTCTCTGAAGCTGTTTGACAACGGCCACTATTCCCAGGCCACCTTCGAGGCATTCAAGTACCTGGACGTCCAGGTGAAGAAGCTCTCCGGCATCAATGAAAGCGGCTACAAGCTGATGATGGCGGCGTTTGCGGAGGCAGCTCCAAAGATCAAGCTCACCGACCTAGTCACATCGAGCGACGTTGATGAGCAGATGGGGTTCAAGTTCATATTCGCGGGCGTAATGTCGGCCATCCGCAACCCTCGCGGGCATGACATTACCTCAGATCCCATTGATCGGTGCCTGGATCACCTGTCTGTGGCATCGGTTCTCCTCAGGCGCATGGAGGAGCGGAAAGAGCCGCTGCCCTAGGGACAGAATTTGGCCATGCCAGCAACGCCGCGACTTCACCCGTCGTCGTTTCCGCGAGCTGGTAACCCGCGCGTAACCGCGACCTTCCGGGCCACTTGCGCGCCCTTGCGTTTTCAATCAGCCCAAACGCGAAAAAGCCGCGGAAAACCGCGGCTTTTCGTTTGCTTGATCCCTGAAGGAAACTGGAGCGGGTGAGGCGATTCGAACGCCCGACCCCAACCTTGGCAAGGTTGTGCTCTACCCCTGAGCTACACCCGCTCGCGCGGCTTTGGGCCGCAAGCCGCGCCTATATGGCCGAAGAGCGCGGCGATTGCAACAGGGAAATGACGGTTCTTTTCGAGCTAGCTCGCCATGCGCCGGGACCCGCCCGGGCGCCGTGGATTCGCCGGCTTCGTGCCAAGCCGGCCTTGCCCCGGGGGCATCATTGGCCGTAAAGGCATCAGCCGTTCTGGACGACGCGAGGACCGATGCCGAAGACCGAAGCCGAGCTTTTCGCCTTTCTTGCCGATCTCGGCATTTCCGCTTCGACCGTGCGGCACCCGCCGCTGTTCACGGTCGCCGATTCGCAGGCGCTGCGCGGCGAGATCCATGGCGGGCACACCAAGAACCTGTTCCTCAAGGACAAGAAGGACAATTTCTTCCTCGTCACCGTCGGCGAGGAGGCCGAGGTCGACCTCAAGCAGATTCATCACATGATCGGCGCCGCCAGCCGCGTGTCGTTCGGCAAGCCGGACATGCTGATGGAGCTGCTCGGCGTCATCCCGGGCGCGGTCAGCGTCTTCGGCCTGATCAACGACACGGCCGGGCGGGTCAAGCTGGTGCTCGACCAGGAGTTGATGAGCCACGCGGTGATCAACGCCCATCCGCTGACCAACGAGGCGACGACGTCGATCAGCGCCGCCGATCTGGTCAAATTCGTCGAGGCAACCGGTCATGATCCTGTTATCTTGAAAGTCTCGGCCTGATCGCCACATGGATGGCACGAACCGAGCAACATTTCGCGCCCTCCGATGCCGGCGCGACCGAAAGGGCAAAAGACATGAGTGGCAACAATCCGTTCAGCGGCATCGGCGGCGGGTACGCCCAATCCGTGCAGTATGGCGGCGGCGATCGCGATCGCGCCAAGCCTTCGCTCGGCGAGGCGCCGGCCGCGGCCGAACTGATCAAGGACACCACGACCGCCAGCTTCGCCGCCGACGTCATCCAGGAATCGCGCCGGCAACCGGTGCTGGTCGACTTCTGGGCGCCCTGGTGCGGTCCTTGCAAGCAGCTGACGCCGCAGCTGGAGAAGGCGGTGCAGGCCGCCGGCGGCAAGGTCAAGCTGGTCAAGATGAACATCGACGAGCATCCCTCGGTCGCCGGCCAACTCGGCATCCAGTCGATTCCGGCTGTCATCGCCTTCAAGGACGGCCAGCCGGTCGACGGCTTCATGGGCGCCATTCCCGAAAGCCAGATCACGCAGTTCATTCAGAAGATCGGCGGCAAGGGCGGCGGCGCGCCGCAGATCACCGAGGCGCTGGCCGCGGCGACGGAAGCGCGCGAGGCGGGCGACGTTCAGACCGCGCAAGACATCTATGAGGCTATCCTGGAGCAGGCGCCGGACACGGTCGAGGCGATCGCCGGACTGGGCGAGATCCTGTTCGAGGCCGGCGACACGCAAGGCGCCGAGGCCCTGCTGGCGCAGGCCCCGGAGGCCAAGAAGGACACTCCGGCGCTTGCCGCCCTGCGCGCCAGGATGACGCTTGCCGCGGAGGCCGCCGCGCTCGGCAATCCGGCCGAGTTCGAGCGCCGCCTCGCCGCCGATCCAGCCGACCACCAGGCGCGCTTCGATCTGGCGATGGTGCAGAATGCGCACGGCGAGCGGATGCAGGCCGCCGACAATCTGCTGGCGATCATCAAGGCCGACCGGACATGGAACAACGACGGCGCCCGGGCGCAGCTGTTGAAGTTCTTCGAGGCCTGGGGAATGACCGACGAGGCGACGCTTTCGGCGCGGCGCAAGCTGTCGTCGCTGCTGTTTTCCTAGAGCGTTTGCCGGCTGTCTTGCCGCATGGGCTTGCGGCAGGGCGCGGATGCGCCAGATAGTTCATGTCGCCCAAAGCTGCATAGCGGTGATGGGAGAACGACATGCCTAAGAGCAGCAGGTCGCCGCCGCGACGCGCTCTGGGTGCATCGGGTCGCAATCCGGCCTTGGACTGCCGGTAAGGTTTCGCATGCGCCGGCTGCGGCATAGCCCGCTTGCCGGCGAGGGTTTCGGAGGGTTGAGGTGCAGGTCGGAAATGCGCGCTACCGGCTCGCCACGGATTTGCCGTCGACGATCCCGGTGTTTCCGCTCGCAGGGGCCTTGCTGCTGCCCGGCGGGCGCATGCCGCTCAACATCTTCGAACCGCGCTATCTGCAGATGATCGACGAGGCCATTGGCGGGGCGCGGCTGATCGGCATGATCCAGCCCAGCCTCGACGGCATGCTGCGCGAGGACGGCGAACCGCAGCTGTGCAGCGTCGGCTGCGCCGGGCGTATCATCTCGCTGGCCGAGACCGGCGACGGCCGCTATCTGATCTCGCTGCAGGGCGTGTGCCGCTTCCGCGTCGCCCATGAGCTGCAGGTCAAGACGCCGTTCCGGCAATGCCGTATCGCGCCGTTTCTGGCCGACCTCGAGGAGGACCAGGCCGGCGGGGAGGTCGACCGGCCGTCATTGCTCAAGGCTTTCCGTGCCTATCTGCAGGCCAACGACCTCGAGGCCGACTGGGAGAGCGTCAGCCGCGCCGAGAACGCCATGCTGGTCAACGCGCTGTCGATGATGGCGCCTTACGGCCCGGCCGAGAAGCAGGCGCTGCTCGAGGCGCCCGACCTCAAGACGCGCGCCGAGACGCTGATCGCCATCACCGAAATAGCGCTGGCGCGCGAGGATGAGGATTTTGGCTCGAGCCTGCAGTAAAGTGGATTGACATTCAGGCGAGGCCGGCCTGCGATCGGCGGCTTCCTGCGCTTCCTGCGCTTCCTGCGCTTCCGGCCTTCGCCGGCCGAAGCATTCATGATAGTGACGTGGGAGTAAGACAAGGCTTCGGCCGGCGGAGGCCGGTGCTCACGTACTTCAAGTACGCTCCGCTCCGGTTCTCGGAAAGCCACCATTCTCGACTCGGCCTGGCCTGAATCTCAACCCACTTAGGCCTGGCAGTAGGAAAAGTGCGATGGCAGCGGATGGACGTGACGGACAGAAGGCCACGGTCGACCCAAGATTGCTGGAGCTGCTCGCCTGCCCGCTGACCAAGGGGCCGCTGACCTGGGACGCCGAGCGCGGCGAGCTGATCTCGCGGGTGGCGAAGCTCGCCTATCCGGTGCGCGACGGCATCCCGATCATGCTGCCTTCGGAAGCCCGCACCATCTCGGCTGAAGATCTGCTGACGCCGCCGCCGAGGTTGAGCGGGCCTTCCTAAATGGCGATGTCTTCTAGGTGTATCGACGTAGAAGGTTGCGATCCTTCGCGCCCCCCTCTGTCCCGCCGGCAATTCAACATTCTGCATCGTGGCAGCAGCTACGATAGGCTCCTGCTACTTCGCGTCGCCCTACTGAAAGTTCCGCCCCTTGGGCATGACCTGTTGCGCGGCACCCGACAGGGCCTCGATGTCCTGGCCGACCGGCAGGCCGCGGTTCGCCGGGGCTGGCCGGTGCGCAGTGGGCTGATGCGCGATGATTGGCGGCCCTGCAGCCTCGTGCAGGAGCACGCTCAGCCAGGAGGTCAGGTCCTCGATCCTGTCGGCGACGATATGGATGACGTCGGATTCGTGCTGCAGCTTGCCGGTGACGCGGATGAGGCGCGCGCCCATGACCACCGGGCGGAAGCGGTCGAAGACGCGCGGCCAGATGATGACGTTGGCGATCGCCTTCTCGTCCTCGAGGGTGAGGAAGATGGCATTGCCCTTACCGGGGCGCTGGCGCACCAGCACCAGGCCGGCAACGGTGACGCGCCGGCCGTCGCGGACCGAGGGCAGGCGGGCGTTGGGGGTGATGCCGGCGCGGTCAAGCCGCTCGCGCAGGAAGGCCACGGGGTGCTCCTTCAGCGACAGGCCGAGCGAGCGGTAGTCGTGGACGACATGCTCGCCGAGCGGCATTTTCGGCAGCCTGGTCTCCGGCTCCAATTCACGCAGGCCCAGCCCCGGCTGGTCGAACAGCGGCAGTTTCTCGGCGGCGCTCCTGCCGTCGAGCGCGCGCACCTCCCAGAGTGCTGATCGGCGGTCGAGGCCGAGCGAGCGGAAGGCATCGGCCTGTGCCAGCCTTTCGATCTCGCCGACATCGAGGCCTGAGCGCAGCCAGACGTCCCTGACCGAGATGTAGCCGCGCCCACGCTGGGCGAGAAAGATCTTCATGCGCTCCTCGGACAGGCCCTTGATCTGGCGGAAGCCGAGCCGAACCGCATGCGCCGTTTCGATGACGCTGCGCATCGAGGCGTGGCGCTCGAGGATGCGCGAGGGATCGAAGACCGCCTCCTCCAATGTGCAGTCCCAGAGGGAATGGTTGATGTCGACCTCGCGCACGTCCACGCCATGGTCGCGGGCATCGCGCACGAGCTGGGCCGGTTGGTAGAAACCCATCGGCTGAGAATTCAGAATCGCGGCGCAGAAGACGTCCGGGTAGAAGGCCTTGAACCAGCAGGAGGCATAGACCAGCAGAGCGAAGGACGCGGCATGGCTTTCGGGAAAGCCGTATTCGCCAAAGCCCTCGATCTGCTTGAAGCAGCGCTCGGCGAAGTCCTTTTCGTAGCCCCTGGAGACCATGCCGTCGATCATGCGCTGGCGGTAGTTGCCGATCGTGCCGGTGCGCTTGAAGGTGGCCATGGCGCGGCGCAGCTCGTCGGCCTCGCCCGGCCTGAAGCCGCCGGCGACGATGGCGATCTTCATCGCCTGTTCCTGGAACAGCGGCACGCCGAGCGTCTTGCCGAGGATCGCCTCCAGTTCCGGTTTCTGGTAGTCGGCCTCCTCCTTGCCCTGCCGCCGGCGCAGATAGGGATGCACCATGTCGCCCTGGATCGGGCCGGGGCGCACGATCGCCACCTCGATGACGAGGTCGTAGAATTCGCGCGGCTTCAAGCGCGGCAGCATCGACATCTGGGCGCGTGATTCGATCTGGAAGACGCCGAGCGTGTCGGCCCGGCAGATCATGTCGTAGACGCGGGAGTCTTCCGCCGGCAGAGAGTTCAGCCCGTAGGAGCGGCCGTATTCGTCGCGCGCGTCCTGGTAATGGTCCTGGAGCAGGGTGAGGGCGCGCTTCAGGCAGGTCAGCATGCCGAGCGCAAGCACGTCCACCTTGAGGATCTTCACCGCGTCGAGATCGTCCTTGTCCCACTCGACCATCTTGCGCTCCTCCATCGCCGTCTTGACGATGGGCACGACTTCGTCCAGCCGGTCCCTGGTGATGACGAAGCCGCCGACATGCTGGGAGAGATGGCGGGGAAAGCCCATGATCTCGTTGGCGCGTTCCAGCACCTGCCGCGCCAGCGGATCGCTGCGGTCGAGGCCGCCGGCATTGGCCTCCCTGTCGCCGAGCTCGGAGGTCGACCAGCCCCAGATGGTGCTCGACAAGGCGCTGCGGACATCCTCCGACAGGCCCATGGCTTTCGCCACCTCGCGCAGGGCCGAGCGGCCGCGATAGCTGATGACGGCGGCGGCAAGGGCTGTCCGCTTGGCGCTGTATTTCTCGTAGATATAGGCGATGACCTCGTCGCGCCGTTCATGCTCGAAGTCGACATCGATGTCGGGCGGCTCGTTGCGCTCCTCGGAGATGAAGCGCTCGAACAGCGCATCGATCCGGTCGGGCCCGACCTCGGTGATGCCGATGCAGAAGCAGATGACCGAATTGGCGGCCGAGCCGCGCCCCTGGCAGAGGATGTTCTTGCTGCGGGCGAATTTGACGATGTCGTGGACGGTCAGGAAATAACGCGCATAGTTGAGGCGCTCGATGAGGGCGAGCTCTTCCTCGATGCGCTGCGTGACATGGGCGGGAACACCGGCCGGATAGCGCACGCATGCCCCTTCCCGCGCCAGGCGCTCGAGCTCGGCCTGGGGTCCCAGCCCGGACTCGGTCGGCTCGTCCGGATAATTGTATTCGAGATCGCTGAGCGAGAAGGTCAGCTCCTCGGCAAAGCGCAGCGTCTCCGCCAGCGCCTGCGGGTGCCGGCGGAAAAGACGCGCCATCTCCAGCGGCGGCTTCAGATGACGCTCGGCATTGGCCGTCAGCTCCAGCCCGACTTCGGAAACGGGCGTGTTGAGGCGAATGGCGGTGAGCACGTCCTGCAGCGGCCGGCGGTCGGCGGCATGGTAGAGCACGTCGTTGGTCGCCATCAGCGGGAGGCGGGCCTGCTCGGCCATCGCCGCCGCCTGCTCGATGCGGAAGCGGTCATTGCCGCCATAGTCCGGGGCCACGGCCAGCCTGAGCGCCGCGCCGAAGCGATCCTTGAGCCGGCTAATAAGTGGCAGGCTGTCTTCCGTCCGGGCCGACAGATGAGGCAGCATTGCAAGCGCCATCCGATCGCCCCATTCGAGAAGGTCATCCAGCTCGAGCAGGGTCGCGCCCTTCTCGTTCTCCTCGCGCAGATTGGCCTGGGTCAGCATGCGGCAGAGATGCCCCCAGCCTTTGCGGTCGCGGGGATAGGCGAGGATGTCCGGCGTGCCGTCGCGAAAGACCAGGCGGCAGCCGGGATGATAGGCCAGCGTCTCGACCTTGGCCTGCTGCCAGGCGCGCACGACGCCGGCCACTGTGTTCCTGTCGGCAAGTCCGATCGAGGCAAAGCCGTAGAATTTCGCCGTGACCACCAGCTCCTCCGGCTTGGAGGCGCCGCGCAGGAAGGAGAAGTTCGACTGGATGCCGAACTCGGCATAGGGGATGGCGGTCAGCGCGTTCATGCGAAGACACCGTGCATGAACCAGCGCGGCGGGACGTGAGAAGCGTCGTAGAGGCCTTGGCGATAGAGCCAGTAGCGGCGCCCCTCGCTGTCCTCGATGCGATAATAGTCGCGGGTCGGCGCCTCTTCCTCGCCGGGCAGCCTGCGCCACCATTCCGCCGCGATGCGTTCCGGTCCCTCAGCCCGGGCGACGCGGTAGAGCGCGCGGCGCCAGCGGAAATTCATCGGCGGGCCCTCGGGGATTTCGGTCGCCGGCACCTCGATCGGCTCGGGCGAGCGGAACAGCCGCACCGGCCGCTCCGGCGGGTAGATGCGCATCGGCGGTGCCGAGCGGCCGGACTGTTTCGGCGGCATGCGCTTTTGCGGCGCTGCCGCGAAAGGGACCATCGCGACGGCGCGCTCCGGCAGATGGCTTTCGACGACGACCGGCTTCAGCACCGCGGCCTCGCCGAGGCGGGCGCGGATGCGGTCGGCGAACAAGGCGATGTCGGCTTCGTCGTCGGTTGTCTCGCCGGCAAGGTCGCCCTGCAGCATGTCGAAGGCGGCAACCGAGAGCACGCAGAGCCGCACGAGGTCGAAGCCGAAGCCGGCGTCGATGTCCTGCTCCAGCGCTGCAAGCCTCTCGTGGAACAGCCGCCTGATCAGCTGCGGCTCGCGCAGCGGACGCGAGGTGCCGACGGCGATGCGGCTGACGGCGCCGTCGACGCGGAAAAGCAGAAGGGCGAGCGCCCTGGCGCCCTCGCCGCGGCGTTCGAGATCGCTCTTCAGGGCCGTGGCAAGCCGGCTCACCAGGCGCTCGATGTCGTCGGTCAGCACGACCGGCTCGGCAAGATGGCGCTCCACCGAGAGCGGCGCCACCGGCAGGCGTGGCGACACCGCCTCGTCGAGGCGGCCGAGCGCCTGGTCGAGACGCAACAGCAAGGTGGCGCCGAAGCGGCGGGCGAGCGGCGCCCGCGGTGCCGCCATCACGGCGCCCGCCGTGCGCAGGCCGACGCTTTCCAGGCTGGCGCGTATCTCCGGGGCAATGCGCAGCGCAGACAATGGGAGCGGCGCCAGAAGCGCCTCCTCCTCGCCGCCGGCGATGATGCGGTCGCCGTGGTAGCGTGCCGCCGCCCAGGCTGCTCCCGGCGTCGAGGCGAGGCCGGCACGGACATCGAAACCCTGCTGGAAGAAGCGGGTGCGGATCTCGTCCTGCATGGCGCGCTCGCCGCCGAACAGATGCGTGCAGCCGGTGACGTCGAGGAAGAGCCCATCCTCGCCGTCGATCGCCACCAGCGGCGTGTAGCGGTCGCACCAGTCGGCAAGGCCCTCGAGCAGGCGGCGGTCGGCTTCCGTATCGGCCTCCACCACATCGATCGAGGGATGCATGGCGCGGGCGTCGGCAATGCCCATGCCGCGCTTCAAATTGAGCGCCTCAGCCCGTTCGTCGAGGGCTGCGATGCGCTGGGCGTTGCTGTCGCGATGGCTGATCACAAGTGGTGGGTGAGGTGGGGCCAGGTGATCCGAGGGCCGGGAACGCCAGGACCGCCCCAGACGCTGACGCAGGATCCGCTCCGCCGGCAGATGCGGAAACCACAGCGACAGGATTCGTTGCCCACTCTTCCTGGAACTTTCTTTCCTCGTCTCTTCTTTCTTCGCCCCTTCTTTCTTCGAATGCGTGCTCATCGGGGTTCCACTCCAGTGTGAATTGTCCGGGCAGGGCCGTGCGGCTCTTGCCGATATCGACGGTGAAAGCGGGGCGGCCGATCGAGCCGGCGAGCGGGCCGGCGAGCGTCTCGCGGCTGGCCGAGAGTGCCGCCGAAACAATGAGGCGCACGGGCGCGGCGGTCGGCGCGGCCTCGCCCGCCTGGCGCAGGAGCAGCACCGGCCGGCCGGCGTTCTGGGCGCGGGCATGGAGGCGGCGCGTGGCGGTGAGGTCGAGAAGCCGCGGGCTGCCGCGGATCTCGAGGATGACGGCGCCAAAGGCCGCCATGCGCGCGGCCTCCTCGGCGATCCACAGCGCATCACGCAGTTTCGGCGCCTCGGAAAACAGCAATTGCGCGGGCTCGATGCCGAAGAGAGCGTGGAGCCCGCTGGCGTAGAGAAAACCGGCCTCGCGGAAGATTTCAGCGGTGCCGATCCACAGGACCGGCAGGCCCTGCCTCTCCTTCAGGATCAGGCTGACGATCGACAGCGCAAAGCCGGCAACGGCCCCGCCATCGCGGGTCTCCAGGCCATGGATCTCGCTGAGCGCCGCCTTGGGCAGACCGCCGCCCAGCGTTGTGTCGAAGCGTTCGATGCCGGTATGCAGGAAAGCGTCCGGCAGGGCCACGGCAAGGCCGCGCCGGACGATTGTGAGGTCGGAGCCGGCGGCATCGTTGGAAATTTGTTTTTCCGCAATTGCGGACGGAAAACCGCTTCGCACTTTGCCTGGAATTGCTTTAAGCGCGCCGACCGCCGGCGTTTCCAGGCGCTCGGGCAGCGTTCCCTCTATCTTCGCGATCTGGCGGCGCAGGGCAAAAACAGTGTCCCGCGCCACGGCGCTCATCGCCATGACGTTCACTTCCGGCAGCAATTGTTCCTGTTATGTTCCTATAGATTCCAGAGCGCCTTGGAAGAGTCAAGCAGACTCACAAGGAATTTATTCCTTAAGAAAATTGCCTTTGGTTCAGCGCTGGCCGCCGAAAGCCAGTCGCGCGGCAAGCCCAGCAAAGACGGTTCCCAGCAGGATCTGCGGCGCCCGTTGGAAGCGCGTGCGCCTCGACAAGGCGACACCGATCCGGCTCGCGGTCAGGATAACCAGGCCATTGACCACCAGCCCGATGAGGTTGAGCACGGTCGCCAGCATCAGGATCTGGCCCGCGACGGACCCGGCCTCGGGATGCACGAACTGCGGGAACAGCGCCAGCACGAACAGCGCCATCTTCGGGTTGAGCAGATTGGTAAGCAGGCCTTGCCGGAAGATGCGAGCCCGCGAATAGCGCGGCAGGCCGGCGACCGGCGCGAATGCCGTCCCTTCGGAACGGAAAGCTTTCCAGGCGAGGTAGGCGAGGTAGGCCGCGCCGGCATAGCGCACGACGTCGTAGGCGATCGGCGCTGCCACGAAAAGTTGCGACAGCCCGAAGGCGGCAGCGAGCGCGTGGCAATAGGTGCCGGCGGCGATGCCGGCATAGGTCGCCAGGCCCGAGGCGCGCCCCTGGCTGGCGCTGCGGGAGGCGATCAACAGCATGTCCGGCCCCGGCGTGGCGGTCAGCGCGAGACAGGCAATGGCGAAAAGTCCAAGGGTGGAAAGGTCCGGCATGAGAAGCTCCTGAGTCATGGCCGGAACCGAGCCATAGCCGATTCAACCTCAACGGCAAAGGATTTGAGCGCGGAATTGCGGCTCAATTGCCTCGACCGGCGCAAAAGCCTATATGCCGGGATCAAAGGACACTTCATGGCCCGCATCTACAAGACCCGCACCTGGCACGATCAACTCTCGCCATCGATGGAGGAGATGGAATTCCTGGCGCTGGAGGCTTACGCCCATCTGCCGGACGAATTCCGCACGCTGACCGGCGAGATCGTCATCCAGATCGCCGACTTCCCGACCGACGAGATCATGGACGACCTGTCGCTGGAGACGCCCTTCGACCTGCTCGGCCTGTTCGAGGGGCGCGGCATCGCCGAGCGCTGGAACCCGCAGACCGGCGAGGGGCCGAACCGCATCACCCTCTACCGCCGCGCCATCCTCGACTACTGGTCCGAGAACGAGGAGACGCTGGGCGACATCGTCACCCATGTGCTGATCCACGAGATCGGCCACCATTTCGGCCTGTCGGACGACGACATGGAGCGGATCGAGGAAGCGGCCGAGCAGGCGGCGGCAGGGTGAGTGCTCACGCGCCATTCCGCTGACGCCTCGTTCCTTCGCGCCCCCCTCTGCCCTGCCGGGCATCTCCCCAACTTGGGGGGAGATCGGCAGCATCTACCAATCGCTGAGCTTGGTGTCCGGGGCGTAGTCCTGGCCTTCGATATCCTTCACCACGGCCTGGCCGCAGCGCATCGACTTGGTCGTCTTGTCATAGGCATAGGTCGGCGAGCCGAACAGGTGCCAGCCCTTGTTTAGGGCCGCCGTCACCTTGTGGCAGAAGGTGGAGTCGTCCGGACCGGACAGAAAGCGGTAAAGTTTCATTTTTCGACCCTGTGGTGAGTTGCAGCCAGCCGGCGTTGGACGGTCATCATGCGATGACGACCGCGTCGCAGGCAAGCGATGCGATCTTGGCGAGCGCCCGCTCGTTGAAGGCGGGCATGTAGAGCACCAAGCGGCGCGAACGGTAGGTTTCCATGACCGATCTATGGCGGTTGGGGACGAGTGAGGCAAGTCGCGGAGGAGTCTCCCCCCTTGAGGGGGAGATGGCCGCGAAGCGGTCAGAGGGGGTCGTCTCGCACAAAGCGCCAACGCTGTTTCTCGTCGCGGGGTAGCGCCGGCGCTTCACGCGCAGCGACCCCCTCTGTCGCCTTTGGCGACATCTCCCCCTCGAGGGGGGAGAGGACGCCGGCGCCCTCCCCTCTGCACGAAATCTGCAAATCCTTGCGGAAAACCTCCTCCAATCCGCCGCAAGCCCTCCGCGGCGGCCGGCGAGACAGGCGGCATGCGAACACATGCAAAACCCCGTTGGTCCCTGCCGCGCCGGCTGCGCAAAGACGGCTGGTGGCTCGCCGAGCCGCAAAGGCTGCGCCCGGGCGCCAACATCCTGCCCTTCATCCCTGGATCGCGGCATGCAGTCCGGACCGCCGCCGTCCTGAGGAAAGCCCGGCCATGACCGCGACATCACTTGCCCCGAGCTATTGCCGCCGCGTCGGCGCCGCCGTCCTGCTGGTGGGGCTGGGGGATTTCCTTCTCTATGACCAGCCGATCGGCATCACCGTCTTCCTGTTCGGCATGGTGCTCGCCGGCGCGGTCGTCGCCATGCATCCGGCAGCGATAAGCAATGGCAGGGTCTGGCTGAGACCGCTGGCGCTGTTTGCCGGGCTGCTGCCGCTGGTCGAAAATGTCAGCCCGCTCTCCGTGCTGGTCGCGATCGTGGCGCTGGCTCTATTCGCGCTGTCGCTGGGCGGGCGGCTGGGCCCGGGGCTCGCCCGCATCGCGAAGCAGATCTGCCTGTTCCTGCTTGCAGCGCCCTTCCGCTTCGCCCGCGACTTCATTGGCTGGCGCAAGGCAGCGCGGCGGCTTGGGCGACGGGGGATCCGGCTGGCGGCAATCACCGTCTGGATCATGCCGCTGACCCTCGGCGCGGTCTTCCTCGCCTTGTTCGGCGCCGCCAACCCCATCATCGAACACTGGTTCTCACTGATCGATCTCTACGCCTTGCTCGAATATATCGAGGTCGGCCGGGTTGTCTTCTGGCTGGTCGTGCTCGCCGGCGTCTGGGCTTTCCTGCGGCCGCGGCTGCCGCGCTTCGTCTCCCGCATCAGGCGCCTCGCGCCGGCCGCGCCAACGGCAAGACCGGCAAGGGCTTCCGCCGAGGACATCATTTTCGGCAAGGCGGCGATCCTGCGCGCGCTGATGGTTTTCAACGCCCTATTCGCCGTGCAGACCGCGCTCGACGCCACGTATCTGTGGGGCGGTGTGGCGCTGCCCGATGGGCTGACCTATGCCGCCTATGCACATCGCGGCGCCTATCCGCTGGTCGTCACCGCGCTGCTTGCGGCCGGCTTCGTGCTGGCGGCGCTCAAGCCCGGCAGCGAGACCTCGCACGACCCGCTGATCCGCCGGCTGGTCTATCTGTGGGTGGCGCAGAACATCGTACTGGTCATCTCCTCTATCCTTAGGCTGGACCTCTATGTCGATGTCTATGCACTGACCTATCTGCGCATCGCCGCCTTTGTCTGGATGGGGCTGGTCGCGGCAGGGCTGGCGCTGATCATTGCTCGCATCGCGCTCGGAAAATCCAGCGAATGGCTGTTCTCCGCCAATCTTCTGACGTTATCGGCGACGCTCTATGCCTGCTGCTTCGTCAACTTCGCCGCGCTCATCGCCAACTACAATGTCGACCACTCCCTTGAAATGACCAGACACGGCGTTCCCCTCGACATCTGCTATACGCGTTCGCTGGGTCCTGACGCCCTGCCGGCTCTCGGTCGCTTCTTCGACCATCAAAAGCGATCGTATCCCGACCGCGAGGCCGGCGATGAGACCGATCTGATCGCTGAAGCCCATTATCGTGCCAGCCAGAAAAACTGGCGCGCCTGGAGCTTTCGCGACTGGCGGCTTCTGCGCTATCTCGAGAAGAACGGCGCGCTTGCCGATCCTGCCGTCACCCAACCCTATGCGCCGGGCCACTGATTCATGCCGCACAATATCCTCGTCGCCGACGACGACCCGCACATCCGCGAGATCATCTGCTTCGCGCTGGAAAAGGCCGGCATGAAAACCCACGCGGTTTCAGACGGCGCCGCGGCCCTGCAGGCGGTCGAGCGCCGTCCGCCGGACCTCATCGTGCTCGATATCGGCATGCCGGAGATGGACGGGCTGGAGGTCTGCCGGCGGCTGCGGCAGCGCTGCGACATTCCGGTGCTGTTCCTGTCGGCGCGGGACGAAGAGATCGACCGCATCCTCGGGCTTGAGATGGGTGGCGACGATTATGTGACAAAGCCGTTCAGCCCGCGCGAGCTGGTCGCCCGCGTCAACGTCATCCTGCGGCGCGCCCGCCCCGTGGCGGTGGAGGAGACGGATGAGCGGCAGTTCGCGCATGGCAGACTGACGCTGGTTCCGGCAAGCCATGCGGCGAGCTTCGACGGCAGGCCGCTGGTGCTGACGGCCATCGAGTTCGCGATCGTGAAGGGATTCCTTGCCCGACCGCAGCACGTGCTCGGCCGCGATGCGGTGATGGCCAATGCCTATCAATCGAACATCCATGTCTCCGACCGCACCGTCGACAGCCACATCCGCAACATCCGCGCCAAGCTGGCGGCGGCCGGCTGCAACGATGCGATCGAGACCGTGCATGGCGTCGGCTTCCGGCTCGGCCGATGCGGTGGTTGAGCAAGGAAAAATGGCGGCCGCGGCTTGCCACCGTCGTCGTCGCCATCCTGATCGTGGTGATGGCGCTGCCGCTGGTCGGACTGTTCTTCTTCCGCCTCTACGAGAACCAGCTGATCCGCCAGACCGAGGCCGAGCTCATCGCGCAAGGCGCCGCTCTTGCCGCGATCTACGCCCGGGAGGTGCGCGACGCCGGCATCGCCCAGGACAGGCTCGGACCGCCGGTCCCGTCCGATGCGGCGAGCGCCCGCGACTATCCCTACCACCCGATCGAACCGCGCCTCGACCTTGCCGCCGACGATGTGCTGCCGACCCGGCCGCCAGGCCTTCCTGCCGCTGCCGATCCGGGCTTCGCGGCGATCGGCGTGCGCCTGTCAGGCATGCTGGAAGAGATACAGAAGACGACGCTCGCCGGTTTCCGGCTGCTCGATCCCCGCGGCGTCGTCATCGCCGGCCGCTCGGAAGTCGGACAATCGCTCGGCGAGGTCGAAGAGGTGCGGCAGGCCTTGGCCGGGCGCTATGCCAGCGAGCTGCGCTTAAGGATTCCCGACCAGCCGCCGCCGCCCCTCTACTCGGTGAGCCGCGGCACTAGGGTGCGCGTCTTCGTCGCCATGCCGGTCGAGGTCGAGGGCCGGGTCGCCGGCGTGGTGTACCTGTCGCGAACGCCGAACAACATCATCAAGCATCTCTATGGCGAGCGCGGCAAGGTGACGCTCGCTGCCATCGCCATGCTCGGCGGCACGCTGCTGATCGCGCTCATGTTCATCCGCACCGTCAGCCGGCCGATCTACGCGCTGATCGAGCGGACAAAGCGCATCGCCGTCGGCGACCGCGAGGCGATGCGGCCGCTCGACCATCACGGCACGCGCGAGATGGCAGAATTGTCGGCTGCGTTCCTCGACATGGCCGGCAAGCTGCAGGCGCGCTCGGACAGCATCCAGACATTCGCCACCCACGTCTCGCATGAGCTCAAATCGCCACTGACGGCAATCCAGGGCGCGGCGGAGCTGCTGAGGGATTCCGGCGGCACGATGGACGAGGCCGAGCGGCAGCGCTTCGCCAACAACATCGTCACCGATGCCGGGCGGCTGAACCTCTTGGTGCGTCGGCTGCTCGAGCTGGCGCGGGCGGAAAACCTGGCGCCCAGCGGCGAAAGCACGACGCCCAGCGCGGCGCTCGCGCTGCTGCCGGTCGACACCAGGCTGGAGGTCCGCATCGAGGCCGGCGGCGAGGTCGCAGTCGGCATTTCCGGCGAGAACCTTGCCATCGTGATCGCCAATCTCATCGACAATTCGGCGCGGCACGGCGCGAAGCTGGTTTCGATCAAGGCCGCGGTCGCAGGCGGCAGGGTCGTGGTCCATATCGGCGACGACGGCGACGGCATTTCGCCCAGCAACCGCGCAAAGGTGTTCGAGCCATTCTTCACCACGCGGCGCGAGAGCGGCGGCACCGGCATGGGGCTCGGCATCGTGCTGGCCCTCCTGAAAGCGCATGATGGCACGATCAGACTGGTTGACTCCGAGCGCGGCACGCGCTTCGAGATCAGTCTGCCTTTATCAAGTTGAGCATGATCTTATCCGAAAACCGGCACCCGCTTTTCGCTTACGCGGTCCTTCGGTTCGGGATCATGCTCTGGAGCCGGAGAGCCGAAAGAAGTGCAGTACGACATCGTCATTATCGGCGGGGCCATCGTCGGGTCCTCGATCGCCTATTATTTGCGCGAGGAAGGGTTCCTGGGCTCCATCGCGCTGGTCGAGCGCGATCCGCAATTTTCCCACGCGGCGACAACGCTCTCCATGGCCTCGATCCGCCAGCAATTCTCGATCCCTGAAAACATCCGCCTGTCGCAGTTCACGCTGAAACTGTTCCGGCGGCTCAAGGAGACTTTCGGCGCCGACGCCGATATCGGCTTTCGCGAGGGCGGCTATCTCATCCTGGCCGGCGAGTCCGGGCTGCCGATCCTCGAGGCCAACCACGCAGCGCAGATCGCCGAAGGCGCCGACATCGTGCTCGAGGATGCCGGGCAGCTGACGCGCCGCTTCCCATGGCTGTCGGTGGAGGGCATTTCGGCTGGCGCCTATGGCCGCACCGGCGAAGGCTGGTTCGACGCGCATGCGATGCTGATGCTGTTCCGCAAGGCGCTGCGCGAGAAGCAGATCGATTTCATCACCGCTTCCGTCACCGGCATCGCGCGGCAGGGCAACCGCGTCACCGGCGTGAGCCTCGACAATGGCGAGACGCTGAAGGCCGGCATCGTCGTCAACGCCGCCGGCCCGAACGCCGGCAAGGTGGCGGCCATGGCCGGGCTCGAGCTGCCCGTCGAGCCGCGCAAGCGCAACGTGTTCGTCTTCGAGGCGCGCGAGAGATATGCCGACATGCCGCTGCTGGTCGATCCATCCGGCATCTATGTGCGGCCGGAAGGCTCGGTCTACCTGACCGGCGGCGCCGAGCCGGAGGAAGGGGATTGCGCGCCCGATCCCAACGATTTCGACGTCAACTGGCCGCTGTTCGAAGAGGTGATCTGGCCGGTGCTCGCCACCCGCATCCCGGCCTTCGAGGCGATCAAGCCGACGCGCGCCTGGGTCGGGCACTACGACTACAACACGCTCGACCAGAACGCCGTGGTGGGGCCGCATCCGGAAGTCGAGAACTTCATTTTCGCCAACGGCTTTTCCGGCCACGGGCTGCAGCAGGCGCCGGCGGTCGGCAAGTCGCTCGCCGAGCTCATCGTGCATGGCGGCTATCGCACAGTGGACTGCTCGGCCTTCGGGTATGAACGGATCGCGCAGGGACGGGCGTTCAGGGAGCTGAACGTGATCTGAGGGTCATTCCCGGTTTTGCTCTTAGTGCGGTTCAGCGCTTCGCGGAATCGCTGCCCCCTCCAAGTGTTTGTTTTTTGCTTTTGCGCGGTTCCGGCCGCCACGCATCTCTCCTGAAATTGCTCTAGTAGGTGAGCGTGATCTGCATCTGCGGCAGCGGCCGTGGCGCGGTCTCCGTGAAGTCGGGCCCCTTGTCTTCCCATCGATGCCCCTGGGCGATCAGCCCTGCCAGCAGGGCCCTTGCCTCGGCCCGCTGCATGGCTCCCTCGAAGGCAAAGGGCGGCACCGGGTTGGTGGTGCGGGCCGTCTCATAGGCTTTCACATACTCGGCTATTTTCGGTTCGTAGTCAGCGCTCTCGGCGACCCTGATGGTGTAGCGCTGCAAGGCTGAGGCGAGGTTGCGCCAGCGCGTCCAGTAGTGGGCATCGAAAGAGAACTCCGCGAATGTCTCGCCGGCCCGCGTGCCTTTCTCGGAGACCTGCTCCAGGATACGCGCTGGCATGTTCAGATTCATGCCGCCCTCCTCGGGCGTCAGGGGAACGTGGACGATGCGCTCGCGATTGCCGGGCGCCCGCGACTGAAGCAGGTCGCGCCAGTTCTGCATCGTGGCGACGATGCCGAATACGAACGCCGCGATCTCGCGGACGGACTTCATGCCGGAGAGGGACTGATATTGGGCCTGCCAGCCATCATCGGGCTTCGGCAGAAAGACTCCCCTGTTCTGCCTGTCATTTGCGTCGGGATAGACGAGGTCGATGGCGAAGGTCGGCCAACGCGGCAGCGGCGCGTCGAAAAGATGGATGGGGAAGTTGCTGCAGATGCCGCCATCGGAAAACCAGCAGCGTCGGAAGGCAGCCGTGTCGGATGGCTGTTCGGCGCCGCCGGCGGCAAGCGAATCGGTAGCCTCCAGGGGCGTTTTCGGACTGCTCTTTTTGAGCGCCGGCGCATCCACGCCGTCCGCGGCGGCGGGATCGAAGATTTCATGCAGCGGCACAGCGCTGATCAGCAGCGGGAAGCTCAGGCTCATGCGGGTGGCGACCAGGACCGGGAGCTTTCCATATTCAGGCAGGCGATAATAAGTTTCGCCATTGAAGCGACGCTGCTTGCCCGATTCGCCGATCATCCAGTCGACAAGGTTCTCGGGAAACAGAGCATCGAACTCACGCTTGAGGAACCAGAAATGGGTGTCCTTGTCGAAGGGCAGGCTGCGCGGTTCGCTGTGCGAAACGTCGGTGGTGATCATCGTCAGGGAAACGGCATGACTCGATTGAGGCTCCTGCGGGTAGGGCGGCGCTTCCCACAGGTCCTCGAACAGGAGCGGCCTGGCGTCGGCCTGGCCGGAGAGGTTCTGCAGCGTTTCATGCAGCCAATCGGTGAGCGCCGGTTTGCCCTTTCCCCGGAACGACCCGGCGCCCCGCTTGCCGCAGCAGAGGCCGAGAAGGTTGCGCCGCACCACCCGCGCGACGCGCAGGGCGGCAAAGACTGCCCCGAGCGCATAGGCGCCGAGGAATGAAGGAACCGCGTGCAAGACGATCGCCAGGGGATCCGAGAAGAAGCCGGCGGCCCACCAACCCCAGCAGAGCAGAGCGAAGAGCCCGAATGTCTCGACTGGTGCGATCGCAAACACCGCGACGACGGTCTGAAGCCACTTGCGAAGCGGGCCGTCGTTTCCGGCAAGCACGACAACCAGCCTGTAGGCAGCGCTAGCGCCCGAGGCGGGCTGGAACAGGCCGAAGATGAAACCCTCACCCGAAAGCGTGCTGGACACTCCAGCCAGACCGGCGAAACCGACCTGCGACGGGGCTTTGGCGATTTCCTGCCCGGCGGTCTTTCGCCGCTCCCCGACCGCGGCGGCGGCGCAGGCGGCAGCGGCGATCGCGCCGGCGGAGGTTCCGCCGATGCTCTTGAACCGGTATGTCTCGGACAGCTTCAGGGCCGCGTTGGGATAGACTATGCCGCTGGTGATGCCGCCCTTCATGACGAGATCGCAGTATTTGAACGCACTCTCCGCCAAGGGCCCCTCCTCGAAAGCAAAACGACCGGACAAGGAAGCATTTGATGCCGCATCTACTTCCTGTCGGTGACTGTTGCTTTGGGAGGATGAGCCTCTTCTTGAGAAAAGTCGATCGTCGAGTCAGCGCTTGCGGGCGAACCAGAAAGCGTCGGGCATGCGCGTCATGCCGATGCGTTCGTAGAAGCCGACGGCGTCGGGCATCGAGATCAGGCTTATGGCGACCGAAGGGCCGAGCTGGCGACGGGCCTCGTCCATCAGGCCCTTGCCGATGCCGAGCCCTTGCGCCGATTTGGAAACGGCAAGCTCGGAGATGTAGCAGACCCAGGAAAAATCGGTGACGGCGCGGGCAACCCCGATCAGCGGCTTGTCGTCGACTTCGAGGCGCGCCGTCAGCACCAGGTTGGCGTTGCCGAGCATCGCCTTCAGGCGGACTTCGTCGTCGACAGGCCGCGTCTCGCCGAGGCCGGATTCCACCAGCACGCGGCGGAACTCGGCGGCGTCGAGCGTGGGCTCGCAAGCATAGAGGATTCGGGAATGGTCGGTCATGCGGCCAGACTGCACCAGTCGGCCGCGATCATGAAGCCGTTTTTCGCCAGGCCATCCGATCCGCCATGGCGCAATGGTCCGCACGAACAGTTGCCTTTCATTTGCCGCCGGCTTTGTGTAAAGCGTGCGCCAAGTTCTCCCCGCAACGAAAGAAGACGGGCAAAAGCCATGGACAAATTCACCAAGCTCACCGGCGTCGCCGCGCCGATGCCGATCGTCAATGTCGACACCGACATGATCATCCCGAAGGATTATCTCAAGACGATCAAGCGCACCGGGCTTGGCACCGGCCTGTTTGCCGAGATGCGCTACAAGGACGACGGTTCGGAGAACCCGGATTTCGTGCTCAACAAGCCGGCCTACCGCAAGGCGCAGATCCTGGTCGCCGGCGACAATTTCGGCTGCGGCTCGAGCCGCGAGCATGCGCCCTGGGCGCTGCTCGATTTCGGCATTCGCTGCGTGATCTCGACCTCGTTCGCCGACATCTTCTACAACAACTGCTTCAAGAACGGCATCCTGCCGATCACCGTCAACCCGGAAGACCTCGACAAGCTGATGGACGATGCCTCGCGCGGATCGAACGCGACGCTGTCGATCGATCTCGAAGCCAAGGAGATCCGCGGCCCGGACGGCGGCGTGGTCAAGTTCGACCTCGACGACTTCAAGCGCCATTGCCTGCTCAACGGTCTCGACGACATCGGGCTGACCATGGAAAAGGCCGGCGCCATCGCCTCCTTCGAGAAGAGGAACGCCGAGCTGCGCCCCTGGGCCTAAGCGGCGGCAATCGAGATTCAGGTCCGGGTGGCGAAGCGCCGCCGCCGGGAGGTCTTTGGGTGACGGCTGAACGGAGGAACAGTCATGACACGCTCGCTTCTGGCCGGCGCCTGCGCGCTGGCGTGGCTGCTCATGCCGGCAGCCGGCGTGCATGCGCAGACCGACCCGGTGCTTGTGCCGGCTGGCGATGCGTCCGGCGGGGCCGCCGACCAGGGATCGGGCAGCGACGATGCGGCCGCCGATGAGGACAAGCAGGCCCCGATCCCCTTCGAGGGCGGCCAGTTCACCATCACGCAGGAAGAGCAGTATGGCGAGAAGGTCCTGGCCTTCGACGGCAAGCAACTGGCCAGCAACTACGATGTCTTCCTCGACAGAATCGCCGAGATCGGCGGCGTCAAGGTCGCCCTCTTCAACGTTGGCGACGGCGGCAACCAGTGCGGGCCGGCGAGCGTGATCGCCTGGAAGGCGCAAGACGGCGAGATCCAGACCACCACGGTCGAGCAGGACGAATGCGGCGCACCGCCGGCTGCCGTCTCCGCAAGCGCGATCTACTACGTGCCCTATCTTCTGCCCGGGGATTCCAAGCCGGCGCTGCAATGGTCGCCGAGGACGGGCCTGACGACCTCGGGCGAACTCACCTACACGCCTGAGCCGGGAACCGACTGGAAGGATGTCGATCCGTCCAAATACGACAACATCATCGACGCCTTCCACAACGAGGCCGTCTACAAGGCGGCCGAGGCGCTGCTCGGCAAGGACATGCCGGACATGGCGACCAGCCTGCTGGTCGGCGGCGGCACCGAAAAGACCGCGTCCGGCGCCTTCTATGCCACCGGCTGCGTGCCGCATGATTGCGGCGGCAGCGACGGCTTCCTGGCTGTCGACCCCGTCCAGCACAAGGTCTACTTCGCCCGCCGCGGCGACAATGGCGAGCCGCTGACCTGGCCCGACGTGAAGAGCTGGCCGGCCGATATCAAGAAGGCGTATGACGACGCGCAGGGGTCGGGGAATTAGGAATCGGCAGGGCGCGACTATCGCGGCTTCGTCATCCACGGGCGGAGCGAAGCGCAGCGGAGCGCAGACCCGAGGATCCATGCCGGGACCGTTGCCGCAGAGTGGGGCGTTGCAGATTCTGCACCGTTGCAACGCTTATAGTTCACGGCATGGATTCCAGGGTCTGCGCGCGTCGCTTCGCTCCTTGCGCCGCCCAGGAATGACGACCGGAGGAGTTTGCGGCCAATCTCTCACGTAGCCTGCTTGTCCTGACAACGGGTCCGCCCGGCTTGGCCCACGACGAGATCGCATTACTCTGCTAGACGGACGCGACCATCACAAGGAGGCCGCCTCCATGCGCAAGCTCATCTCGACCGGTTCGCCCTTCGAAAAGACCGCCGGCTATTCGCGCGCGGTGGTGCAGGGCGACTGGTGCTTCGTGTCCGGAACGACCGGCTACGACTATGCCACCATGACGATGCCGGAGACGGTCGAGGCGCAGGCGCGCAATTGCCTCGCCACCATCGCCAGGGCTTTGGCCGAGGGCGGCTTCGACATGGCCGATGTGGTGCGGGCGCATTACTACATCACCGACCAGGCCTATGTTGACGTGGTCTTTCCCATTCTTGGCGAGGTCTTCGGCGACATCCGTCCGGCTGCAACGATGATCGTCTGCCATCTCAACAAACCGGAAATGAAGATCGAGATCGAAGTGACGGCGCTCAAGCGCCCGCAGTGACGCGGTCGCCCAAAAGGCATTTGGGCAATGACTTGTGCAAAGCGAGGATCAGCCGATGGTGAAGGTCAAGCGCATCGTCGCTAACATCGCCACGCAAGACACCGCTGCGGCGAAGCATTTCTATCAGGATGTGCTCGGACTTGACGTGTTGATGGATCAAGGCTGGATCGTCACCTGTGGCTCGGCCGAGACGATGACCGTGCAGATAAGCTTTATGGCCGAGGGCGGGTCGGGTACGCCGGTACCCGATCTCTCGATCGAGGTCGATGACGTCGACGCAGCGTTCGAAGCCATGAAGCGTGCCGGCTTCCCTATCGAATACGGCCCCGCCGATGAGCCCTGGGGCGTGCGGCGCTTCTATGTGCGCGATCCGCTCGGCCGGCTGGTCAATATTCTCTCGCACCGGTGATGGTTGGCAGGCTTGCGCCGCAAGCGCTTGGCGTTTAGCAAGGCCGCGGTTCAAAACTCTCCCGGGACGGTTCTCCATGACTTCGAAAAATCTCTTCCTGCTCGCCGGCGACGGCATCGGCCCCGAGGCCATGTCCGAGGTGAAGAAGCTGATCGGGGCCATGAACGAAAAACTCGACAGCGGCTTCGCCACCGACGAGGGGCTGGTCGGCGGCTCGGCCTACGACGCGCATGGCGCGGCGATCTCCGATGCCGACATGGCAAAAGCGATGGCGGCGGACGCAGTGCTGTTCGGCGCCGTCGGCGGGCCGAAATGGGACAATGTGCCCTATGAGGTGCGCCCCGAGGCGGGGCTGCTGCGCCTGCGCAAGGACATGGAGCTGTTCGCCAATCTGCGGCCGGCCATCTGCTATCCGGCTTTGGCCGCGTCCTCCTCGCTCAAGCAGGAGGTGGTCGAGGGCCTCGACATATTGATCGTGCGCGAGCTCACCGGCGGCGTCTATTTCGGCGAGCCGAAGCAGATCATCGATCTCGGCAACGGCCAGAAGCGCGGCATCGACACGCAGGTCTACGACACGTTCGAGATCGAGCGCATCTCGGGCGTCGCCTTCGAGCTGGCGCGCACGCGCCGCAACCAGGTCACCTCGATGGAAAAGCGCAACGTCATGAAGTCGGGCGTGCTGTGGAACGAGGTCGTCAGCCAGACGCACAAGGCCAGGTACAGCGATGTCAAGCTCGACCACATGCTGGCCGATGCCGGCGGCATGCAGCTGGTGCGCTGGCCGAAGCAGTTCGACGTCATCGTCACCGACAATCTGTTCGGCGACATGCTGTCCGACATCGCCGCCATGCTCACCGGCTCGATCGGCATGCTGCCTTCGGCATCGCTCGGCGCACCGGACGTCAAGACCGGCAAGCGCAAGGCGCTCTATGAGCCAGTGCACGGTTCGGCGCCCGACATCGCCGGCAAGGGCATCGCCAACCCGATCGCGATGATTGCCTCCTTCGCCATGTGCCTGCGCTATTCCTTCGGCATGGTGGCGGAAGCCGACAAGCTCGAAGGCGCGATCGCCGCCGTGCTCGATGACGGGCTTCGTACCAAGGACATCATGTCCGAAGGCATGAAGGAAGTCGGCACGACGGAGATGGGCGACGCCATCATCGCCAAGTTCCTGGGTTAAGCCGCATCGAGCAGGCTTTCAGGCCGGGTCGGCTCCGGCTGGCATCGGCCCCCACCGGTTGTCCCCGAATTGAGAGGGAAGAAGCCCGAAGATGAGAATGGCCACCGCCCCGAATGCCGGAGTGTAGCAAAGCAAGGCAAGCCAGCCGGTCAGCCCGATGTCGTGCAGACGCCGCACGACGAGCGCGATCGACGGCAGGATTGCTACCAGCACGAAAAGCAGGGCAGGAATATACCCGATTGAGGTCCTTGGACCATCATCGAAACCGCTTATCGCCAGGTTGAGCAGGATGCCGAAACCGAACAGCGCGACGAGCACGGCGTAGAACCAGAGATGGAACGCCCAAAACTCCTTACGACGGGCTCGGCCGGTGAAATTGCGATAGTCGTCGCCCAGAGCTCGCAGGAAATAAGCCCACAGTCCCAGGGACTTGGCGGGGCGGATTTCAGTGGTTCGGCCGAGCTGCGGCTGCAGACTGCCGCTTGGTGATGGTACGACCGATCCTACGGCCACGATGTCGTGCGCAGTGCCATCGTCCGGCGAGAACTCGACCAGCATGCCTCTGGCGAGGGCTACATCGTTGGTCAGGTCGCTGCGGCCGAAGATGTAGCGTTTGCCGTCAACGCCGTTGATGTAGCCGTAGTCGTGATCCTTGTCGTAGTGAAACACAGTTCCGCGCATTGGCTCCCCCTGCATCGCGTCGCCGCAGACTATCTAAAGTTGTATAAAATTTCAATGCGCACGTATCGCGCTAGAATCTCACCCCGCCCGGCACCGGTCCCCACTTATTGTCGCCGGCCTGGGTCGGGATCAGCCCGAAGACCAGGGTGGCCAGTCCGCCGACATAGGGCAGGAAGCAGAGGATTGCGAGCCAGCCGGTCAGGCCGAGATCGTGCAGGCGGCGCACAAGCAGCGCGACCCACGGCAGGAACGTCAGCAGAATGTAGAGAACGACAAGGCCGATCATGACGATCGGCAGGTCGTCGCCCTGTTCGATGCCGCTTCCCAAATCCACGGAGAGGCCGACGCCGACAAGGACGGCGAGGCCGACCGTCCAGAACAGGCAAAAGCCCCAGAATTCCTTGCGCCGGGCACGACCGGCGAAGTTGACATAGTTCGTGGTCAGGCCACGCCAGAAATAGTCCCAGAGGCCGGTGGTCTGGATCGTTCCGTTGTCGGCGTTGCGGCCGAATGGCGTGGGCGCCGCAGGTGCGCTGCCCGGCATTGGACGCGCGGCCGCCACGGCCGGAGCGGCATTGTCTGTTTGGCCGGTAACGCGGGCGCGGACCGAATAGATATTGCTTGCCCGGTCGCCATTCGGCTGGAATTCGACTTCGGCGCCCCTGGTCAGCGCCATCTCGCGGCGCAAATCCTCGCGCGCGAAACTGTAGCGCTTGCCGTCGGCGCCGCTGATGAAGCCGAAGCCTTGCTGCTCGTCATAGTGCAGAACTTCGCCGCGCATCGCCCTGTCCCCGTTGCTGCGCCGTGCCCAGACTGTTCAAAGTCGCGGCGAATCGCAAGAGGCATGCGTGAGGTCGGCGGCGCTGGCAGGCTGTGCGGTCAGCCCGGCCGCTTCTTCGGATTCTTGTGCTTTGCCGGCTTGTCGAATTTCGGCCGATCGAGTTTTGATTTTTCGAATTTCGGTTTGCCGGACTTTTTCGCCCAGGGTTTTGAGTCCGCCGCGTCGGTCGGCCGCTGCTCGCCCGGCGCGCGCTTCTCGAATTTGGGCGTGCTCTGATCGAAAGCGCGCTTGCCGCGATGCGGCTTCTTCTCGGGCCGCGGCGGCTGGTAGCCGGCTCGCGACAGATCCGGCGTGCTGTCCAGCCGCTTCACGGCGATGCTGCCCTGCAATTTGCGGTCGGGGCCGATCGCGGCGAGGAAGCGGTCGGCCCAGTCGGCGGCGATCTGCACGAAGGTTTCCTCCGGCTGCATCTTGATGGCGCCGATCTCGCGTTTGGAGATGCTGCCGGTGCGGCACAGCATCGGGATCAGCCAACGCGGTTCGGCATTCTGCCGGCGGCCGACCGACAGCGAGAACCAGACACTGGCGCCGAATTCGTCGCGGCGGCCGGGTGCTTCGTCACGGCGTGTAAACTGCTCCTTTGACGGTGCAAAGGGCGCGACCTCGAGCAGATCCTCGGGTGCCGAGCGGCTGCCGCGGCAGAGCCGCACGAAGGCGGCGGCCACCAGTTCGGGGCCATGCCGCTCGAGCAGTGCGCCGGCGAAATCACGCTCCTCTTCCTTGACCGGCTCGCCGAAGGCCGGATCGGCGAGGATGCGCTCGTCGTCGCGCCGCAGCACCTCGTCGGCCGAGGGCGGGTTGCCCCAAGTCGCGGCCAGGCCGGCATTGTGCAGCAGCCGTTCGGTGCGGCGGCGGGCGTTGCCCGGCACGATCAGCGCGCTCACGCCTTTTCGTCCGGCACGTCCGGTGCGCCCGCTGCGGTGCAGCAGCGTCTCGGGATTGCTCGGCAGGTCGGCATGGATGACCAAGTCGAGATTGGGCAGATCGATGCCGCGCGCCGCAACGTCGGTGGCGATGCAGACCCTGGCGCGACCGTCGCGCATCGCCTGCAGCGCATGGCTGCGCTCGTTCTGGCTGAGCTCGCCCGAAAGCGCCACGACGGAGAAATTGCGGTTGTTGAAGCGCGCGGTGAGATGGTTGACGGCGGCGCGGGTGTTGCAAAACACCATCGCGTTGGTGGCCTCGTAATAGCGCAGCACGTTGATGATGGCGTTCTCGCGGTCGGCCGGCGCGACGGAGAGCGCCCGATACTCGATGTCGAGATGCTGCTTTTCCTCGCCCCCGGCCGAGATGCGCACGGCATCGCGCTGGTAGCTTTTCGCCAGCGTGGCGATGGAGCGCGGCACCGTGGCGGAAAACATCAGCGTGCGGCGCTCGGCGGGCGCGGCATCGAGGATGAATTCGAGGTCCTCGCGAAAGCCGAGATCGAGCATCTCGTCGGCCTCGTCGAGCACCACGGCCTTCAGCGCCGACATGTCGAGCGCGCCGCGGGTGATGTGGTCGCGCAGCCGGCCCGGCGTGCCGACGACGATATGGGCGCCGCGCTCCAGCGCGCGCCGCTCGCTGCGCATGTCCATGCCGCCGACGCAGGAGGCGACCGTTGCGCCGGTCAGCGCGTAAAGCCATTCCAATTCGCGCCGCACCTGCAGCGCCAGCTCCCGCGTCGGAGCCACCACCAGCCCCAGCGGCGCGCCGGCGTCGGCGAAGCGTTCGGCGCCGCCGAGCAGGCTCGGCGCCAGGGCAAGGCCGAAGGCCACCGTCTTGCCGGAACCGGTCTGGGCCGAGACCAGCGCATCGGCCGCGCCGAGCCCAGGGGCCAGCACCGCTTTCTGAACCGCTGTCAGTTCGTTATAGCCGCGGTTCTGCAGCGCCTCGGCAAGCGCAGGCACGATCGTTTCGAAACTGGACATCTTTGTCTTTCGGAATTCGGGTCTGCCTATCGGGCAGCACAAGCCGGCCAGCGCAGACACGCCAAAGGATATTTTGCGTGTTCGTACTTCCTGCGTCCGCCATTGTACAGCGCAAGCGGCACCGCCTCTTCTTCTCCCCGTGGGAGAAGGTGGCCGAGCCAAGCGCGGTCGATGAGGGGTGCTCCAGCTTGGCGATGACGGCGATCCGTCGCTCCACCCTCAACCGTCTCGGCGCCGATTGACTCTTTTACCAAACCGCGTAAAAGCCCGCTTCGAACGGGATCGTCCTCGATGCGCGGCCTTTTGATGGCTCTTCTTGCACTCGATGCCCCCAGCCTCAATGCGAACCATTGGGCCGGGCGCTTCGGCGCGTCCCCGCGTTCCAGCAAAACCACGGCCAAAACAACCACCACCAAAACGGTGTGATTCCCTTGGCCTAACCACCCTCTCCCGGGTTCGGCCCGGGGGACGGAACCCGCATAGGCCGGCGGGTTCTCTCCAACAACCAGCGGAGAGGGACAAGGAGATTTCGATGAGTTTCAAGGTTGCGGTAGTCGGCGCCACGGGCAATGTGGGCCGCGAAATGCTCAACATTCTGGAGGAGCGCGGCTTTCCGGTGAGCGAAGTGGTGGCGCTGGCCTCGCGGCGCAGCCAAGGCACCGAAGTGTCCTTCGGCGACCGCACGCTGAAGGTCAAGGCGCTCGACACCTACGATTTCTCCGACACCGACATCTGCGTCATGTCGGCCGGCGGCAACGTCTCCAAGGAATGGTCGCCCAAGATCGGCAAGCAGGGCTGCGTCGTCATCGATAATTCCTCGGCCTTCCGCTACGACGCGGACGTGCCGCTGATCGTTCCCGAAGTGAACCCGGATGCGATCGAACAATTCTCGCGCAAGAACATCATCGCCAATCCGAACTGCTCCACGGCGCAGCTCGTGGTAGCGCTGAAGCCGCTGCACGATGTCGCCACCATCAAGCGCGTGGTCGTGGCAACCTACCAGTCGGTCTCCGGCGCCGGCAAGGAAGGCATGGACGAGCTGTTCACCCAGACGCGCGCGGTCTTCGTCGCCGACCAGGTCGACATCAAGAAGTTCACCAAGCGGATCGCCTTCAACGTCATTCCGCACATCGACGTCTTCCTCGACGACGGCTTCACCAAGGAAGAGTGGAAGATGGTGGCCGAAACCAAGAAGATGCTCGACCCCAAGATCAAGCTGACGGCGACCTGCGTGCGCGTGCCGGTGTTCATCGGCCATTCGGAAGCCGTCAACATCGAGTTCGAGAAGCCGATCACGGCCGACGAAGCGCGGGAAATCCTTCGAGACGCTCCCGGCTGCCAGGTCTTGGACAAGCGCGAGAACGGCGGCTACATCACGCCGCTCGAATCGGCCGGCGAGGACGCTACCTTCATCTCGCGCATCCGCGAGGACTCGACCGTCGACAACGGCCTGTCGATGTGGGTCGTCTCCGACAACCTGCGCAAGGGCGCGGCGCTGAACGCGGTGCAGATCGCCGAGCTTCTGGTCGAGCGGGGGCTGATCCAGCCGAAGAAGAAGGCAGCCTGACGGCTGTTTACCCAACGCTCACGGGCTGTTCCGCCGCTGCCGCGGGCTTGTCGATCGGCGGCGATGTTGGAGCTGCCGATCTCCCCCCTCGTGGGGGAGGTCGGCCTTCGCATGCGCCTTCGCCAATCGCCAGCGCTGCAGAGAGCGCTGTCGGCGAAGCATCGGTTCTCCTCTACCAGTTTGCCAGTATCTCCATCGCCTCCTCGGCCCGATCGGCTGGGACGAACAGGTGGTCGTGGTGGAAAGCCGACACCGGATTGACACCCATGCCGGCTGCTGCCAGCCGTGCGGTGATGGCGGCGAGGAAGCCGACCGCCTCCAGCGAGGAATGGACGTCCAGCGTGATCATCCGGCAGCGGAACGTGCCGGCAAGACCTGCGGCTTTCGCCTCTGTCTCGGTTACGATCAGCGTCAAGCCTTCCGGTTCGCGAAAGCTCATGACCGGATTGAGCGCATCCGGCACGGCCGCGCCTGGTGCCAGCGTTGCGAAGAGGTGGACGTCCGGCAGCAGCTGCGGCGCCATCGACGCGAGCAGTTTTTGCAGATTGGTCTCGCCGGTCATTTTCTCTCCTTCGACGGTGACGCAAGCCTGGCGCGGAACCGGCAACTAAAACGGCGAGTCCTATATTCGAGCGACATCGCAATGTCGCGGGCGGCCGGACTTGCGCGGCTGGTGAATAGCACAATACACAAGATCAGGGCCGCCACTGTCCCGCGGGAGCAGGGCAGTGTTGCCGGAATTGGTTGAGGGTTTCGATGATCGTCCGTCCGCGTCCGGGATTCCTGCACCTGTTCTTCATCATGCGCGGCTCGGTGGTGCCGCGCATCCTGCCGCAGATCTTCGGCTTCGCCGCCTATGGCGCGCTGGTGGTGGTGATCGTGCGGGCGCTGAAGCTCGATTTCGGCAATGCCGGCACCGCGCCCTTCGCCCTGCTCGGCGTCGCGCTGTCGATCTATCTCGGCTTCCGCAACAACGCCGCCTATGACCGCTGGTGGGAAGCGCGAAAACTGTGGGGCCAGCTCGTCTTCGATATCCGCAATCTGGCGCGTGCCTCAACCGGCCTGATCGAAGAGCGCAGCGAGCTGCGCGCCCTGCTGATGGATGCGATCGCGTTCTGCCATTTCCTGCGCGGCCAGCTGCGGCGGGTAGACGCCTTGCCGGAGGCGCGGGGCTTCATTGGCGATGATGTCGAAGCTGTAGCGAAAGCGGTCAATGCCCCGGACGCCATGCTGCGCAGGATGGGTGCGCGAGTCGCGGCGCTGCGCAAGAGCGGCGCGATCGATACGATCGGCTACCGCATCCTCGACGAGCGGCTGTCGGAGATCGCCGCAGCGCAGGCCGGCTGCGAGCGCATCACCGGCACACCGCTGCCCTTCGCCTACACGCTGCTCCTGCAGCGCACGGCTTACGTCTTCTGCCTGCTGCTGCCGTTCGGACTGGCGTCGGCCGCCGGCTGGGCGACGCCCTTGTTCACGGCGCTGATCGCCTACACCTTCTTCGGCCTCGATGCGCTGTCGGAGGAGCTTGAGGACCCCTTCGGGACGCAGCCCAACGATCTTGCGCTGGACGGTCTTTGCCGTGTCTGCGAGATCTCCGTGTTCGAAGCGCTCGGCGAGACGCCGCCGGCGATGATCCCGGCCGACAAGTTCAATTTCTCCTGAGCCGGGCGGACGCTTGCCGCAGCCGTCCCGAAAAGAACAGCGCCGACTCCTGTAGGATCGCGACGCCGAGCGCCGTCCTTGGTTCGACACTGGCGAGCAGCCAGGGTTCGAACATCAGGAGACAACAGCAATGAGCATGACTGACGCCGCGCCTGTCTCGAACGGCGCGTTGTGGAGCGGGCGCGCCCTCAGCGCCGTCGTGATCCTGTTCATGATCTTCGACGGCGTCATCAAGCTGCCGCCGCTCGCCGTGGTCACCGAGACAATGACCGCGCTCGGCTGGCCGGCCGACGCAAGCATCGCCCGTCTCCTCGGCATCATCGGGCTGGTCTCGACCGCGCTTTACGCGCTTCCGCGCACCTCCGTGCTCGGCGCCATCCTGCTCACCGCCTATATGGGTGGCGCCATCTCCACGCATGTGCGCATCGGCAACCCGCTGTTTTCGCACACGCTGTTCGGCGTCTATCTCGATATCATGTTATGGGGCGGGCTCTATCTGCGCGACGCTAGGGTGCGCGCGCTGTTCCCGTTCAGTCGCTGAAGCGGGTCGCGGTGAAGAATTCGGCCCGCCCCGGAGCGGGGCACCGTCACCGTAGCCCGCGCGCGGAGCCGCCAATCTTCATTGTTCCAGGGATCAATTTAGCCGGTCGCGAGTTAATGACGTGGCGGCGAGGACGGCGATCCCCGTGAGAGAGGAACCAAAATGAAGAAAGTTATTACCATTCTGGTGCTGACGATGGCGCTCGGCGCCTGCTCGCAGACGGAAAAGGGTGCGGCTGTGGGTGGTCTGGGCGGTGCGGCCGTAGGCGCCGCAGTGGCAAATGATCCGGTGGAGGGCGCGGTGGTCGGCGGCGCCGTCGGCGCAGTGGCCGGCGCGCTGATCGGAAGGGCCAGCGAACCCGATCGCTGCCGCTACCGCGACCGTTACGGGCGCGTCTACATAGCGCGCTGCCCGCAGGGTTACTGAGGCATTGCATTAGGTTCGAAAGAAAAGAACGGCGGGTTCATGCCCGCCGTTCTCGTAAGCGAAACCGACGCCGAATTTACTCGGCGGTAGCAGCTTCCGCTTCGGCCGGCGCGGCGCTCGCCGCAGCGACGGCAGCAGCGGCATCTTCCTGTGCCTTCTTCAGCAGGGCGGCGCGTTCCTGCGCCTTCTTGCCTGGCAGGGCCTTTTGCGGGTTCGAGCGGGCCGAACGCTTGGCAATGCCGGCTTCGTCGAGGAAGCGGAGGACGCGGTCGGTGGGCTGAGCGCCGTGCGAGAGCCAGTGCTTAACGCGGTCGGCGTCGACCTTGACGCGCTCGCCGTCCTTCGGCAGCAGCGGGTTCCAGGAGCCGAGCGCCTCGATGAAGCGGCCGTCGCGCGGCGAACGGGCGTCGGCGACGACGACATGGTAGTAGGGACGCTTCTTCGAGCCCGCACGGGCCAGTCTGATCTTCAGTGCCATTCTCTTTCTCCTAAAAGCTCTGATTTCGTTGATCGGTTGAGGCTGGTCATTTGTGCATGTCGTATCCCAAAATCGCTCGGCACTTTTGGGCGACATGCATTGATCAGCCGGCTTTCGTCACGCCGTTGTTGGCGGCGATCTGTTCGTGATGACGGATGACTTCGCGGACCACGAAGTTGAGGAACTTCTCCGCGAAATCTGGATCGAGATGCGCATCCTTCGCCAGTTGGCGAAGGCGGGCGATCTGCTGCTGCTCGCGCGCCGGGTCGGCGGGCGGCAAGCCATGCTCGGCCTTCAGCACGCCGACCGCCTTGGTGCAGCGGAAGCGTTCGGCCAGCATATGGATGAGGGCCGCGTCGATGTTGTCGATCGAAGCGCGGTAGCCCGCCAGGATGGCGCGTGCGTCGGCCATATCCTTGTCCTCGTTCATCGCCGTCTCACTTCTTCTTGCCCATCATTTCTTCTTTCCAAGGCCAGGCAGCCCGCCGCCGCCCAGGCCGGGAAGGCCGGGCAACTTCATGCCGCCAGGCAGGCCGGGCAGCCCGCCGCCGCCGGGCAGGCCGCCCGGCAGGCCCTTGCCGAGACCGGCGGCCTGGGCCTGCTTCTGCAGCGCCTCGAGCTGCTTGGGATCCATCTTCGACAGGTCGGGCATGCCACCGCCCATTAAGCCGCCCGGGCCGCCAGGCATCATGCCGCCAAGCCCCATCTTCGAGGCAAGGCCGCCCATCATGCCGCGCATCAGGCCGCCGCCTTTGCCCTTGCCGCCCATCGCCTTCATCATGTCGGCCATGCCGCGATGCATCTTCAAGAGCTTATTGATCTCGGCAGCATCGGTGCCGGATCCGGCGGCGATGCGCTTCTTGCGCGAATGCTTGAGAAGATCCGGGTTGGCGCGCTCGGCCTTGGTCATCGAGGAGATGATGGCGAGCTGGCGACGAAACATCTTGTCGTCGAAACCAGCGGCGGCAAGCTGATCCTTCATCTTGCCCATGCCGGGCATCATGCCCATGATGCCGCCCATGCCGCCCATTTTCGACATCTGCTGAAGCTGCGCGGCAAGGTCGTTCAGATCGAACTTGCCCGACTGCATCTTTTTCGCCATCGCAGCCGCCTGTTCGGCGTCGATGGTTTCGGCGGCCTTCTCGACCAGCGAGACGATGTCGCCCATGCCGAGGATGCGGTCGGCGATGCGCTTGGGGTGGAATTCCTCGAGCCCGTCCATCTTCTCGCCGGTGCCGATCAGCTTGATCGGCTTGCCGGTGACGGCGCGCATCGAAAGTGCGGCGCCGCCGCGGCCGTCGCCATCCATGCGGGTGAGCACCAGGCCGGTGATGCCGACGCGCTCGTCGAAGCTCTTGGCCAGGTTGACGGCGTCCTGGCCGGTCAGCGAGTCGGCAACCAGCAGGATCTCGTGCGGCGACGACACCTTCTTGATGTCGGCCATCTCGATCATCAGCGGCTCGTCGATATGCGTGCGGCCGGCGGTGTCGAGGATGACGACGTCATGCCCGCCAAGCTTTGCCGCCTGCACGGCGCGGCGGGCGATGTCGACCGGACTCTGGCCGGCGATGATCGGCAGTGTGGCGACCTTGGTCTGCTCGCCGAGCTGGCGCAGCTGCTCCTGCGCGGCCGGACGCCGCGTGTCGAGCGAAGCCATCAAGACCTTCTTGTTCTGACGCTCGGTCAGCCGCTTGGCGATCTTGGCCGAGGTCGTCGTCTTGCCGGAGCCCTGCAGGCCGACCATCATGACGACGACCGGCGCCGGTGCGTTGAGATCGACGGCTACGCCTTCGGCGCCGAGCATGTCGACCAGCTCGTCATGGACGATCTTGACGACCATCTGTCCGGGCTTGATCGACTTCAGCACAGCGGCGCCGACCGCCTTCTCGCGCACCTTGTCGGTGAAGGAACGCACCACCTCCAGCGCCACGTCGGCCTCGAGCAGCGCCCGGCGCACTTCGCGCAACGCCGCCGAGACATCGGCCTCGGACAGCGCGCCGCGGCCGGTCAGGCCGTTCAGGATGGAGCCAAGGCGCTCTTGCAGGGATTCAAACATTCGACTTCCTTTTCTCTGGCACCTGCGGATGCCGGAGAGGTAATGCGTTCGCGTCAAGTCGCCAAACAAAGCCAAAGCCAAAAAGCACCCGGGGGCGCATTGCGCTGCCGGGTGTTGGCCTCCAGGATCGGTTTACAGCACTTGCCTCAAACGAGGGCTCGGCGTCCTGGTCGGCTTCGCGAAGGGAAACTCGTCGCGGAATTCGTGGGGTGTAGACAGGAAATCGGGCTCAGAGTCAAGGCAGACGCCGCTTCGGGGCCAAAGGCCGCGATCCCGAGCGGCTAAGGACAGCCGATCGGCCGTTCAAATCCTACGGCGCGACCTTCAGCGGCGAACGGCGGTGGAGAAGCAGCAGCATCGTCAGCAGGGTGCTGGCGATACCGATCGCGGCGATGAGCACGGCGTCCCATGTCGTCCAGCCCGGACCCTCGAGCGGCTTGGCGTTGAGCAGGGCGAAGGAATTGTAGCTCTGCTGATGCGAGATCAGCAGGAAGCCGGTCAGGTTGTTGCCGAGATGGGCGCCGAAGGCGGCGCCTAGATTGCCGGTCCTGTAGACCAGCAGGGTCAGAAGCAGGGCGAAGGCGGCGATGGAGACCAGCACGCAGGCATTGATGGCCAGCGTCGAGGCCGTGCTCCAGTGCAGCGCGGTGAACAGAAGCACCGGCAGCGTCGCCCAGATCAGCGGGCTGCCAAACCTGCTGGCGAACCCGCGCAGAAGATAGCCGCGAAACAGCACCTCCTCGGAGGAGGTCTGCAGAAAGGCAAGCAGCAGGATCGGGACGAGGAAGAGTAGCCATGACGCGAGCGGGATCGGGCCGCGGTCGATGTCCGGCTGCAGGCCGTAAAGCAGGATCTCCGAAATCAGCGAGGTGATCAGGACCGCGATCAGGCCTTTGACAAAACCGTCCCACGACACGCGCCGGGTGGTGCCGATCAGGGCCGAGAGCGGCTCGCCATGGACGAAACGCATCGCCACCCACAAGCCGATCCAGATGCCGGCAAACGACAGCAGCGCGGTGAGAATTCCGACCGGCGAGGCGAGGAAGTCCTGCACATGCTGCCCGGTCGACGGGCCAAGATGCCAGACGACAAAGGCATAGGTGCCGGCAAAGAGCACGAGCACCGTCATGGCCATCCAGAAGGCGACCACGATCGCGGTTCCGAGAAGAAGCCGCGGGATAGTGGTCTTTCGGTTGGGCGAGCGCCGGTAACTCTCGAAGGCGGCACTGTGGATGGTCATGTGGGTCCCCGGCCGAACGCTTTCGGCTGTATGATGTAGGAGGACGGCGGTTACCGCGCGATTACCGTAGCGTGGGTCGTGGCTGAATTGGCTGCTTCGAGCGCACAATGCGGCGCCGACACCCGACGCGATCAATGTTCCAGCCAGCCTCCGGCCGTGGCGCTTCGGCCAATTCGCGAACGTATGCCGCGACGACAAGCCGCTTCCAGCACGCAAGCAAACGGCCGCCATGGCTAGCGGCCGTTTGTGGTGTGAGTCTCGCAATCAGCGCATCACATAGACGATGCGCCGCGTGCCCGGATCGACCAGCGCCGGCTGGTTGTTCACATAGACATAGCGGTAGTTGTAGTCCGGGATTTCGCGCAACTCGACCGATTCGGGCAGGGTCGCCCCGGTCACCACCTCGCCTTCGAGATAGACGGGATCGACCCGGTGCGTGGTCACGTAGGTGCCGACCGCGGCCGGCGGCCTGGCGATCGGATCGATCGGCTCGCCCGCAACGATCGCTGCGGTATAATTGTCCGTATAGATATCGTCGGCTGGCGGCTGGACGATGGCGATGTTTGCTTCGGCCGGCCGGCGCGTCAGCACGACGCGGTTGCCGCCGAACTCGCCCGTCACATAGTCCGAATAGACCCAGCCGTTGCCGCCCGCCTCGGCGATGGTGCACCATTTGCTGTTTTGGATGCAGCCGGTGAGCGTTGCCGACTGGCCAGCCGCCAACACGCCAATGACGGGATATTGCGGGCCGGGACCGGCGCGCACATTGAGATCGGTCACCGCCGAGACAGGGGTATCGGCCAGGGCAGCGCCCGACAGGGCGAGCAGCGCACCGGCAACCGCCGGAAACAGAACGCTTTTCATGGTTTCTCTCCGTTTTTCAACGCTCCCTCGGGCTCGGAAACGAAACCAGGCCTTATGCGTTCCGGCTAAAGTGCTGCCGCCTCCTCACGAATTGTTCCATGGTCTTGCTGCAGACCGCTCAAAAGAGCGTGAACGAAGGCGAGTTTTCGCGCCGTCATATCCGAGATCACGAAGGGGTAGAGGTCGGGCAGGCCCATGCAGCGGTTGATCGAATTGGAGGCCTCCGACAACACGAGCCAGCGGGCAAGGATCTTTTCGAACGACTCCGGCGGCGGATCGGGATCCGCAGGCGCCGGCTGCAAATGCCCGCCCGTATCGCCCCGCGGCAGCGCGTCGGCGTCCACCGTCTCCAGCCGCCCGAGCGGGAAATTCAGCGCATGCACCATCTCCAGCGTGTCGGTGATGTGCAGGTAATGCGCCCAGGTCTCGGCCCAGTCCTCCCAGGGATGCGACGTCGCATAGGCCGAGATGTGGTGCTGCTGCCAGTCCGGCGGCGCACCGCCGGCGTAATAGGCCTTCAGCGCCTGCTCGTAATCGGCCTGCTCGTTGCCGAACAGGGCGCGGAAGGCCGCAAGCCGTTGCGGATCGTCGCGGATCAGCCGGTCCCAGTAATAATGCCCGAGTTCGTGACGGAAATGGCCGAGCAAGGTCCGGTAGTTCTCGCCCATCTCGACGCGCCGCCTCTCTCGCTCGGCGGAATCGGCCTCGGCGACATTGAGCGTGATCAGGCCGTTGTCGTGGCCGGTGAGGATGCGCTCACCGCCCGGCCCGCCGCCGATCGGGTCGGCGAGGAAGTCGAAGGCAAGCCCAGCCTCGTCCGAAGGGTCGGCCTTCGCGACAACCGGCAGGCCACAGGCAAGCAGCGAATAGACGGCGCGCTTCTTCGCCGCCTCGACGCGTATCCAGCGCCGGCGATTGCCGTCCACCGACAGGTCCGGGATCAGTTGGTTGAGCGCGCAAGCGCGGCAGAAGGCCCGGTCCGGCTCGGCGCGCCAGTTGCAGGCGCATTCGTCGGCATTGCCGCAGGGCAAGACGCCGCCGGCGCCGGAGAGCACGAAGCGCGCCTGCTCAGGGTCATAGAGCACCAGGCTGGCGCAGTTCAGGCATTGGGCGTTCTCGAAATAGAGCCGGTGGCCGCAATTTGGGCAGTCGAACAGCTTCATCTGTCATCGACCCGTGGGAAGGGAATGGGAGCTGGGCTTGGCCCAAACGCCTGTCGAGGCGCTGCGTTCCAACGCTATCTCGCCGCAAGCTGGGCGCCCCCGGGCGCCACATCTTTCACAAAACCGAGGGCCCGCCATAATAATTACTTGATCGTGGGCAAATTCCCCGGCATTCGCCGGTGCAACCGCGGGGGCGGTGACAATCGGCCGCTTCGCTGGCAAATTCGCAACCGGGACGTGATTCAGGCAAACCAGGAGAAAAGCATGGCATTTCTTGCCAAGGGAAAGGTTTTTGTGGCCGCGACGCTCGCGGTCTTTGCAATGGTGACGGGCGCCGAGGCAGCAGGCAGCTGCGGCAAGAACGGTGCCGGCTTCGAGGCCTGGAAGCAAGAGTTTGCCGCTGAGGCCAAGGCAGAGGGTGTGGGCCAGAGGGGCCTGTCCGCATTGGCCGGCGCGACCTACGCGACACGGACGATCGCCGCCGACCGCGCCATTCACAAGGCTTTCAGCGGCTCGGTGGAAGAGTTCATGAAGCGCCGCGGCGGGGCCGCGATCATCTCCAAGGGCCGCGCACTGAAGAAGGCGAACGCGGCGCTGTTCGACCGGATCGAGCAGACCTACGGCGTACCGCCGGGCGTGTTGCTCGCCATCTGGGGCATGGAGACGGGCTTCGGTGCGTCCATGGGCAACCAGAACACTGTCTCGGCCATTCTGACGCTGGCCTATGATTGCCGCCGCCCGGACTATTTCTACCCGCATGCCATTGCAGCGCTGCAGCTGGTCGACCGCGGGGCGCTGACCTCGGCGTCAGTCGGCGCCATGCATGGCGAGATCGGCCACACGCAGTTCCTGCCCGGCAACGTCCTGAAATACGGCGTCGGCAGCGGGAATCTGCGCGACAAGAACACGGCCCTGGCTTCCACCGCCAATTTCCTCAAGGGTCATGGCTGGCAGGCGGGCGCGAGCTATCAGGCAAACATGGGCGCCATTGCCGGCTGGAATTCGGCAAGTGTCTACCAGCAGGCCATCGCCCGTATCGCCGAAGCGATCGACGGCGAGTGACGGGCTCTTTCTGCTTTTGACCTAAATTGGCTGCGCTGGAGATTTGCGAAGGCCGAGGTGACGGCCAATCTCCCCCCTTGCGGGGGAGATGTCCGGCAGGACAGAGGGGGGTGCTGTCCCGCCAGCCTGTTTAGCAAATCGTCGCCGGATATTAATGCCGCGTTCGGTTGCAAATTGTGGGGGTCGGCGATCCTTCCCACCCCCCTCTGCCCTGCCGGGCATCTCCCCCGCAAGGGGGGAGATCGGCAGCTTCACTGGCGGTTCCGTGCCGCGAGCGTCCTGAGCCGCAGCGCGTTGAGGCGGATGAAGCCGGCGGCATCCTTCTGGTCGTAGGCGCCGCGGTCGTCCTCGAAGGTGACCAGCGCGTCCGAATAGAGCGTCTTTTTCGACTTGCGGCCGGTGACCATGACGTTGCCCTTGTAGAGCTTCAGCCGCACCGTGCCTTCGACGTCTTCCTGGCTCTTGTCGATCATCGCCTGCAGCATCACGCGCTCGGGCGAGAACCAGAAGCCGTTGTAGATGAGTTCCGCATAGCGAGGCATGAACTCGTCCTTGAGATGCGCGGCGCCGCGGTCGAGCGTGATCGATTCGATGGCGCGGTGGGCGGCGATCAGGATGGTGCCGCCGGGGGTCTCGTAGACGCCGCGCGACTTCATGCCGACGAAGCGGTTCTCGACGAGGTCGAGGCGGCCGATGCCGTTGTCGCGGCCGAGGTCGTTCAGCGCCGCCAGCATGGTGGCCGGCGACAGCTTCTTGCCGTTGAGCGCGATCGGATCGCCCTTCAGGAATTCGATCTCGATCTCGGTGACGGCGTCCGGCGCGTCCATCGGCGAGACGGTGCGCTGGTGGACGAATTCCGGCGGCTCGCTCCACGGGTCCTCCAGCACCTTGCCCTCGGAGGAGGAGTGCAGAAGGTTGGCATCGACCGAGAAGGGCGCCTCGCCCTGCTTGTCCTTGGGCACCGGGATCTGGTGCTGCTCGGCGAAATTGATGAGATCGGTGCGCGACTTGAACGACCAGTCGCGCCACGGCGCGATGACCTTGATGTCGGGATTGAGCGCGTAAGCCGAAAGCTCGAAGCGGACCTGATCGTTGCCCTTGCCGGTGGCGCCGTGGGCAATGGCGTCGGCGCCGGTCTCCCTGGCGATCTCGACCAGATGCTTGGAGATCAGCGGCCTGGCGATGGAGGTGCCGAGCAGATAGGTGCCTTCATAGACGGCATTGGCGCGAAACATCGGAAAGACGAAGTCGGCGACGAACTCCTCGCGCACGTCGACGATGCGAATGTCCTTGATGCCCATCAGCTCGGCCTTGCGGCGCGCCGGCTCGAGCTCGCCGCCCTGGCCGAGGTCGGCGGTAAAGGTGACGACTTCGGCACCGAGCTCGGTCTGCAGCCATTTCAGGATGATCGAGGTGTCGAGGCCGCCGGAATAGGCGAGCACGACTTTCTTCACGTCTTTGGTCTTGGACATTTTGGCGGTTCCGGCAAAGGTTTCGCGGGCGAGGTATCACGGCCCTTCCAGGCCGCGCAAGAGACGAACCGGGCCCGCCTTGTCGCATATGCTGGACCAGAGACGGCGCCGGTCAGCCGCTGGCGTGGATGAGACAGCCGTATTATAGCCATGAGATCACTCGCAGGATCGATATTCATGTCCTTCGTTCCCGACACCACGACGCTGATCCAGTTCGCCATCGCGACGGTGATCCTGGCGATCACGCCGGGACCGGACATGACGCTGTTCGTGTCGCGCACGCTGAGCCAGGGCCGCGCCACCGGCTTCGCCTCGATGGCCGGGGCGCTCACCGGCACGCTGATCCACACCACGCTGGTGGTGGTCGGCATCTCGGCACTGATCGTCGCCTCGCCGATGGCGTTCTTCGTGCTGAAGGTCTTCGGCGCCGGCTATCTCGTCTTCCTGGCCTGGCAGGCGGTGACGAAGGGCTCGGCCTTCTCGCCGGAAAAGAAGGAGGGGCCACGGATCTCGCTGTTCCGCAGCTGGGCGGCCGGGCTCGGCGTCAATTTGCTGAACCCGAAGATCATCCTGTTCTTCATGACGTTCCTGCCGCAGTTCGTCTCCGTGGACGATCCGCATGCGCCCGGCAAGCTGTTCTTCCTCGGCCTCATGTTCATCGTGCTGTCGATCCCGGTGACGGCGCCGATGGTGCTGGCGGCGGAGAAGTTTTCGGCGGCGATGAAGGCCAGCCCGCGCGTCACCCGCGCGGTCGACTATCTGTTCGGCGGCGTGTTCTCGGCCTTCGCGCTCAAGATCCTGACGGCGCAGGCGAAGTAGGCGGTTAGGACTCCGGACTGAGCAGCGGTTCGCGGCGCCAGCGGCCGGCCGAGCGGCCGGCGGACAGCCAGTAGAAGATGCCACCAACCATGCCGCTGCCGATCACGGCGAGCCCGGCTCTGGTTTCGGTGACTTCGAAATTGGCAGCGGCGATGTGATAGACGAAGCCGAGGAAGACGAGCGCGATGACGGCGCCACCCAGCGCGTAGAACAGCCAGTCGCGCCGCCCGAGCACTTCGGCGATGAGGATGACGGCGGCGGCCGGGATGAAGGCGAAATAAGCCACGAACAGGGCCACGAACGGCACCGAGAAATAGAGCGAGGCGGTGGCCGCCGGCTCCGGATGCTGCGGCGTGTAGCCGAGATGGGCCAGGAACAGCACGTCGAGGAAGGCGCTGGCCGCCAGCGAAGCGACGATATAGCCGATCAGGATGACGGCGAAGCGGACGAGATAGGTGATGAGGCGCCTCACGCCTCGCCGTGTCCCGCGATCATCATCGCCTCCAGCGCCAGCCGATCGACCTTGCGCATGCGTTCGGACTCCGACTTCAGCTGGCCGCAGGCGGCGAGGATGTCGCGGCCGCGCGGCGTGCGGATCGGCGAGGCGTAGCCGGCATTGTTTATGTAGTCGGCGAACTTCTCGATCGTCTCCCAGTCCGAGCACTGGTAGTTGGTGCCGGGCCAGGGATTGAACGGGATCAAATTGATCTTGGCCGGAATGCCCTTCAAGAGCTTCACCAGCGCCTTGGCGTCCTCGAGCGAATCGTTGACGTCCTTCAGCATCACATATTCGAAGGTGATGCGCCGGGCGTTCGAAAGGCCCGGATAAGCACGGCAGGCGGCGATCAGCTCCTTCAGCGGGAACTTCTTGTTGATCGGCACCAGAAGGTCGCGCAGGTCGTCATTGGTGGCGTGCAGCGAGATCGCCAGCATGACGCCGATCTCCTCGCCGGTGCGGGCGATCTCCGGCACCACGCCGGAGGTCGACAGCGTGATGCGGCGCTTCGACAGCGACAGCCCGTCACCGTCGGAAGCGATCAGCAGCGCCTTCTTCACCGCCTCGAAATTATAGAGCGGTTCGCCCATGCCCATCATGACGATGTTGGAGACTTTCCTGCCCTCGGCCGGAACGATGGCGCCGTCCGGCGTGTCGCGGTCGGGGAAGTCGCCCAGCCGGTCGCGCGCGGTGAGCAGCTGCGCCAGGATTTCTTCCGTCGTCAGGTTGCGCACCAGCTTCTGCGTGCCGGTGTGGCAGAAGGAGCAGGTCAGCGTGCAGCCGACCTGCGAGGAGATGCAGAGCGTGCCGCGTCCTTCCTCGGGGATGTAGACGGTCTCGATCTCGACCGGGCGGCCGGCGCCGCGCGGCGGAAAGCGGAACAGCCATTTGCGGGTGCCGTCGGAAGAAATCTGCTCCTCGACGATCTCGGGCCGGGCGACGGTGAAGTGCTTGTCGAGCTCGGCGCGCAGATCCTTGGAGATGTTGAACATATGGACGAAGTCGGAAACGCCGCGCACATACATCCAATGCCAGAGCTGCTGGGCACGCATTTTCGCCTGGCGCTCCGGCACGATGCCGGCTTCGACAAGGGCGGCGCCAAGCTCGGCGCGGGTCAGGCCGATCAGCGAAGGCTTCTCGGTCGCCGTGGCGCGGGCGCGCAAGGCGTCGCGTGCGCCTTCGGCGGTCAGGTCAAACGAAAGGGTCATGGTTGCGCCAATATAAGCGGTTTGCGGCCGATTTCAGCATCGTGCCCGAAATGAAGCGCGCCGCATAGCACAGCTCGGCGGCAGAGTCATGCGTCGGTGCCGACGCGGTCGCAAGCCCCGGTACTGCGCAAGCAACCGCCGCACCGGAGCTACTTTGCAGTTGAAATCGCGATGACAATCGGATGATCACTGAGCAAGAGCTCGAGCGAGGTTGCGTTGTTCCGTGTCTGGATAAGATCGACGCCAATGGTCGGGTCGTAGACGCTCAGGGAAGCGCCCGTGACACCAAAGTCCACTGTCACTTGATCTTGGCCGTTCAACCGTTCGTCCCATACGATCAATTGGAATGTCCCATCACTGTGCTGGAGCAGAAGATCGTGAACCGTCGGAGGCTGGTCCACGATCGTGTAGTCCAACTGTCCGGGCGCAGCGACGGTGCCCTTGTCAGCCAGTATGGTCGTCATGTTGTGAAGGTAGGTCGCGGCCTTGCGGGGCGAATAATCGGGCTTGAAGAAACCGAACGACTGGTTGCCGGCCTCATCGGTGCGGTCCCTCAGCAGGTAGACTGACGTGTATGCATAGCCGCGCTTAAACTGCGCGAAATACAGATTCAGCAAGTTCAAGCCCTGCAGCTCTTCCGTCACGCGGCCCGAGATGTTGGCGCCGGTTTCGGTCGTGACGCGGGGCAGTGTTTCAAGTTGTTCTTGAGTGTAGCCCCGAAACCACTTCGACCATGTCAGGCCGAAGTTGCCGAACAAACCGTCGACCCGCGATGCATAGGTGGGGTCGGTGGCATCCCACGCCTTGTTGTCCGCCGGATCGGGCGAATGCGGATGATAGAGATAATTGTGTACATTCGCATATTCCGCATATTTGGTGCCATCTGGCATCAAGGTTCCGGCGCCCGGAGGGATTGCCAGAAACTGCAGGCCGACATTGTCTTGCTGCGCGCCCGGTTCAGAGATCGACCAAACGGGATATTTCGCAAGCGCCGGATCCGCTTTGATCGCATGATATAGGTCACGCTGCAGCTTCGCGACGGCCATCCAGGAGAACTCGCCGCCGCCCTTTTCGCCTTGATACTCAACGGACCAGTTGTTTGGCTCGTTGTTGCCTTCAAAGGCAAGCAGCGCGCCATTGTCGGCCAGTATCTTGCCGGTTTCGACCAGCTTCTTTACGTCGGTCCCGCCACTCACCAGTCCCCAGCTGAGGCGGGCGCCAGTTTGCCGATGCAGTTCCAGAAAGGTCCGCATGGTTGTGGGACCATTGTCAGTTAATCCCTCTATTCCCGCCCTCACCCATCGAAAGCCGCAGTAGCGGATCATCTCGATGGTCTTGGCCAAGGGCTGGCCCCTGTCCGGAAACGAGGTAACGACGCCGATGCTGTTGAGAAAATCGGTAGTCGGAATGGCCGTTCTTTGCCCAGCAAGGGAATCCTGGGGCCAGACAGTCAGCATCATTGCAATCGCGAGGCACCCGCCGATGGTAGAGCTAACGGTTTGACGAGCGATGGCCGGACGAACGTCCTTGCGGCGATCAGCCCCGTGCTGCCTCATGACAATTCCCGATAGCGGGTCAGACCAATGCGTCGGTGTCGAGTCCGGGCTTGGAGGCCCGGCCTAATCGTCAGATATGGCTCCTGCCTATTTGCACTTGGCAATCGAGGACAGCGCGGCCGAGATGCCCTTGAGCGAGAAGACATAAGAAGTGGGGTTGCCGCGACCCGACTTCGCCGAGACCTTCATGTCGGTGCCGGTCTTCATGGCGGCGATCAGCACCGGCTCTTCCGCCGCGTTCTCAACCCAGGCCGACTTGCCGCGGGTGAACATCGAGAACGACTTCTTGTCGATGGTGACGGTGGCCTTGGAGCCTTCCTGGAAATTGTAGCCGGCAATGAACTGCGGCTCGTAGGAGACCTGCTGCCCTGGGCGCTGGCTGACGAAGAAGAACATGTCGCCATGGTCGAGCGTCGGCGGCTGCTTGTCGGTCGGCACGGTCAGCACATAGCAGACCTTGCCGCCCTGCGACTGGTAGCTGTAGGTGCCCCAGGCATTGTGCTGGCCGATCTTGGTCGCCTGTTGTGCCAGCGCCGGCGCCGCGAAGGCGGCCGCCAGGACCAGGCTGTAAACTGTAGCAATCAATCCGCGCATTGTTCTTCCCGTATTCCGACTGGTGCGGAGGCGGGCCGCGTGGCGTCCTGCCGTCGCTTCATTTTGATTTAATCAGGGTTACCAAACGGTGAATTTTCCTCAAGAAAAGGAGATCACCCCCGGAAACCGCCACCATCCGCGCCAACGCCGGAAAGGCGGCAGGCGCGACGTCCCGGCGCGAACTTGGAGGCCACGAAAACGGCAAGAGTTTGTCTTTTCGCGCAGGCGGCCCGCGGTCTCGTTGCAACCGCTCCGACGTCAGCTCTTGTCGGCCAGCGCATCCCTGGCCGCCTGCCTGTGCGCGGGCGTGATATGGGCGCTGACGGCGGTAATCGCGGCCGTCAGCACGGCGAGATCGTCGGTGAAGCCGAGGCCGAGGACGAAGTCGGGGATGAAATCCACCGGCAGCACGAAATAGCCCAGTGCGGCAAGCAGCATGCCCTTGGCGCGCAGCGGCGTGTCCTTGTCCATGGCGCAGTAATAGGCGGCAACCACCTCATCCATGAACGGGATCTGGCGGGCCGCTTTCTTGGCGGTACGCCAGAACTTCTCGCGCACCTCGCCCTCGCCGGCGAGCTTGTCGCCGAAGCCGAAGAAATCAGAACCGGATTCCTGCGCCATTCGTTTCTCCTTGGCCCGCGCGTGTCTTTGCACGACGGCCCGCCGGGACTGATGTGGTGAAAGCGTTGCAGCGCTACAAGAGTTCGAAGGGGGCTGGCTGGGAAAATCGATGGGAATGTTGGCCGAGGCCGCCCTCCCATCGTCATCCACGGGCGAAGCGACGCGGCGCAGACCCGAGGATCCAGGCGCTACTTTGCGGCGCCGCCGCAGTGCAGAATTCTGCTCCGCTGCGCCCTTCGATCAAGGTAACGGCATGGATCCCTGGGCCTTCGCTCCGCTTCGCGTCGCTACGCCCAAGGATGACGACATCGAGGTAGCCGCGTCGATGGTCCTACCCAAAATAGCGGTTCATCTGCTTGGCCAATTCGATGTCGAGCGCGGTCACGCCGCCTGCGTCATGGGTGTTCAGCGTCACGTCGACGGTCTTGTAGACGTTGGACCAGTCGGGGTGATGGTCCATCTTCTCGGCGGCCATTGCGACGCGGGTCATGAAGGCGAAGGCCTCGGAGAAGTTCTTGAAGCCGAAGCTGCGCTTGATCGAGCCGCCGTCTGCGGCCAGCGACCAGTCTTCGAGTTCGGCGAGCGCGGCGGTGATCGCTTCCTTGCTGAGTTTCTCTCTGGTCATGTCGGTTTCCTGTGCTATTCGGGAAAATGACCTGCACCATAGCGCCGGATCGATGAGCGCGAAGCCGATAAATTCCATTCTGTTCGTCTGCCTGGGCAACATCTGCCGATCGCCCTTGGCTGAAGGTGTGTTCCGCGCCGTGTGGAGCGAATGCGCGCAGGGTCGGGAGATCGTGCTGGATTCGGCCGCGACCAGCGGCTGGGAGGTTGGCTCCGCTCCCGATCCGCGCTCGATCGCGGTCGCCATGGGCCACGGCATCGACATTTCCGGGCAAAGGGCACGCAGGATAGCGCCCGGCGACTTTTCGCGTTTCGACCTGATCCTCGGCATGGATCGGGCGAACGTCCGCGACCTCAAGGCAGTGGCGCCGCCTTCAGCGGCCGACCGCATCCATCTCTATCTGGAATTCGCGACCGGCAACGGCGGTGACGTGCCCGATCCCTATTACGACGGGGCGGAAGCGTTCGCCTCTGTCTACCGCATGATCCGCGAAGCGTCGGCATCGCTGGCGAAGCGGCTCGATGCACGCGCGTCGGCGCCAGTCAGCGGCCAGGCTTCCTCGACGATGTAAGGGCCGCCGCCGACCGAATCGCGCGACGACATCAAAACGAAGCGGCCGACGCGGAAGGCCAGCGCGGAAAAATTACCGCGCGCCGAAAGATATTGCGCAACGTCCAGCGGGCTCGAATTGCGCAGGCGCGCCAGCGTCACATGCGGTGTGAACTTGCGTGGATCGGCGGGCAGGCCGAGCCGTTGGCAGATGCGGTCGATCTCGCTCTGCAGCGCCACCAGATCCGGCGAGGCGGACACGCCGGCCCACACCGCATGCGGCTTCTTGCCGCCGAAGGCGCCGACACCTGAGAGCGTCAGCGGAAAGGAGGGGCGGTGGACGCGGTCGAGAGCGTTGGCGATCTCGTCGGCGACATGGCCTTCGACATCACCGATGAAGCGCAGCGTCAGATGATAGTTTTCGACATCGATCCAGCGGGCTCCGGGCAGGCCGCCCCGGAGCAGGGACAGCGAAAGAGCAGCGTCACGCGGAATTTCGAGGGCGGTGAAAAGACGTGGCATTAGAAGCCTCCTGTCCTCGAATCGAAACTCTCAGCCGTAGCGAATCATCGATAGCCGAACGGAGCAAGCGGTTTGTTCGTTCCGTAGTTTCCGCAACGGAAAGCGTTGCTGGAAGGACTCACGACCCATCGCCGAGGGCGGCGATGGCCTTTTCGACGGTCGGCAGGATGCGCTCCACCATCACGTCGACACCTTTCGGGTTGGGATGCAGACCGTCCTCCAGTTGCAGATCCGGCTTTCCCGCAACCCCTTCGAGAAAGAACGGATAAAGCGGTACGCCATATTTCGACGCCAATTTCGGATATATGGCGTCGAAGCTCTTCTGGTAGTCCGGCCCGAGATTGGGAGCGGCGCGCATGCCGGCCAGAAGCACGGCGATCTTGCGTTCTCTCAGCTTCGCCAGCATCGCATCGAGGTTCTTCTCGGTGATCGCGGGCGAGACGCCGCGCAGCATGTCGTTGGCGCCAAGCTCGAGGATGACGAGCCTCGTCCCGTCCGGCACTGACCAGTCGAGACGCGCCAGGCCGCCGCTGGACGTGTCGCCGGAGACACCGGCATTGGCGACCGCGACATCGAGCCCCTTGGCCTTCAGCGCCGCCTGCAGACGGTCGGTAAAGCTTTGCCCCGGGTCCAGGCCAAATCCGGCCGTCAGGCTGTCGCCGAAGCCGACGATGCTGAACGTCTCGGCGCGCGCCGGCGAAATGCCGCAGACGCCAAGAAAAAGCATGAGGGCCGCGACAAGCCTGTGTTTGAAAGCCATGCGTCGAGCCCCATATGACCAAAACCATTTCCCGGGAGAAGGCCTCTCCTTTTCCACCATATAGGACGCTTTCACTGTGACAGAAGCCGTCATCGCATTGAGGGATGTCTCGCTGACGCTCGGCGAGGGGGCGTCTTCGGTTCATGTGCTGAAAGGCGTCAGTCTCGAAGTGGCCAACGGCGAGGCCACGGGCATCGTCGGCCCGTCGGGGTCCGGCAAGTCCACCTTGCTGATGGTTCTGGCCGGGCTGGAGAGGGTCGATTCAGGAACGGTTCGAATCGCCGGCGAAGTGCTCAACGGCAAAAGCGAAGACCAGATTGCCTCGTTTCGGGGACGAAACATCGGCATCGTGTTCCAGTCCTTCCATCTGATCCCCAACATGACCGCGCTCGAGAATGTCGCGGTGCCGCTGGAACTGGCCGGCCACGCCGATCCCTTCGGAGTAGCGGCGCGGGAGCTGGCGGCGGTGGGTCTCAGCGACCGGGTGACGCATTATCCGGGCGAGCTTTCCGGCGGCGAACAGCAGCGCGTCGCGATCGCCAGGGCGCTGGCGCCGTCGCCGCGCATCCTGATCGCCGACGAGCCGACGGGGAACCTCGACCAGGCGACCGGCAAGCAGGTCGCCGACCTGCTCTTCGCCAAGGCGGCCGAGCGCGGCATGACGCTGGTGCTGGTCACCCACGATCCGGCGCTTGCGGCGCGCTGCGCGCGCCAGGTGGCGATGCGCTCGGGCCGCATCGAGGACGCGCAGAGACCGCTGAAGGTGCCGGCCTGATGCGAACGCTGACATTGGCCATCCGCTTCTCGCTGCGCGAGATGCGCGGCGGCTTGTCCGGCTTCATGATCTTCCTCGCCTGCATCGCGCTCGGCGTCGCGGCGATCGGCGGCGTCAATTCGGTGGCGCAGGCGATCACCGCCGGCGTCGCCAACCAGGGCCAGACGCTGCTCGGCGGCGATTTGCGCTTCCAGATCAACCAGCGAAGCGCCTCAGGTGCCGAGCTCGGTTTCATAAAAGGCCTTGGCGCGGTCTCGCTCAATTCCGGCATGCGCTCGATGGCGCGGCTCGAGGACGGTTCCGACCAGGCGCTGGTCGAGGCCAAGGCGGTCGACGACGCCTATCCGCTCTATGGTAGGCTCGAAACCGATCCGGCTCTGCCCAAGACGGAGCTGTTCGGCGAAAGATCCGGTGTTTTCGGCGCCGCCGCGCCCGAGCTATTGTTCGATCGCCTCAATCTCCATGTCGGAAGCCGGCTGAAGCTCGGCAGCGCCACCTTCGAACTGAGGGCGCGGCTGGCCAGCGAATCGGACGCGGTCTCGGACGGTTTTGGCTTCGCGCCGCGGCTGATGATCTCGCGCGAGGGACTTGCCGCGTCTGGCCTGGTCCAGCCGGGCAGCCTGGTCGAGAACGCCTACAAGGTGCGCCTGCCCGACGGCACGTCAGAGGCGCGAATCAAGGAAATCCAGGCGCAGGCCGCACAAGACTTTCCGCAGGCCGGCTGGTCGATCCGCACCCGCAGCAACGCAGCACCGGCGCTGTCGTCCAATATCGAGCGCTTCTCGCAGTTCCTGACCCTGGTCGGGCTGACGTCGCTGGTGGTCGGCGGCGTCGGCGTGGCGAACGCGGTGCGCGCCTATCTCGACGGCAAGCGTGGCGTCATCGCCACCTTCAAGAGCCTTGGCGCCTCGGGCGGCTTCGTCTTTGCGGTGTACCTCGTCCAGATCCTGCTGATCGCCGGTCTCGGCATCGTGCTCGGCCTTGTCCTCGGCGCCGCGTTGCCTTTCGTGGCGAGCGCCCTTTTGCAATCGGTCATTCCGGTGCCGGCGGAAGGCGGCTTCTATCCCGGCGAGCTCGCTCTTGCCGCGCTGTTCGGCCTCCTGGTGACGCTGGCCTTCGCGCTGCTGCCGCTCGGGCGCGCCCGCGACGTGCCGGCGACGGCGCTGTTTCGCGAGATGGGTTTCGAGAGCCGCGGCCTGCCGCGCCTGCCTTACTTAGCCGCGGCGCTCGGAATCGTGCTGGCGTTGGCCGGCCTGGCGATTGTTGCAGCCGATGACCGCCGCATCGCCTCGATCTTCGTCGGCGCCACGGTCTGTGCCTTCCTGGTGCTGCGGCTGGTCGCAGCGCTGGTGCAATGGGCGGCGAGCCGCAGCCCGCGCGTGCGCTCGGTCCCGCTCAGGCTCGCGCTCGGCAACATCCACCGGCCAGGCGCGCTGACGCCGTCGGTGGTGCTGTCGCTCGGGCTTGGCCTGACGCTGCTGGTGACCTTGGCGCTGATCGACGGGAATCTGCGACGGCAGATCTCGGGCAACCTGCCGGAGCGGGCGCCGAACTTCTTCTTCGTCGACATCCAGAACAGCGACGTCGATGCCTTTGCTGCCCTGATCGGAAATCAGGCACCGCGGGGGACGCTGGCCAAGGTGCCGATGCTGCGCGGCCGGATCATGGCGCTCAACGGCGTTGCCGTCGACAAGATGAAAATTCCGGCGCAAGGCGCCTGGGTGCTGCGCGGGGATCGCGGCCTGACCTATGACGCGAAGCTGCCGGACAACGCCACGCTCAGCGAAGGCACGTGGTGGCCGGAGAATTATTCCGGCGAACCGCTGGTGTCGTTCTCGGCCGAGGAGGGCAGGGAACTCGGGCTGAAGCTCGGCGATACCGTCACCGTCAACGTGCTCGGCCGCAACGTGACGGCGAGAATCGCCAATTTCCGCCAGGTCGAGTGGGAGACGATGGGCATCAACTTCGTCATGGTGTTCTCGCCCAACACGTTCGCCGGGGCGCCGCATGGCTGGCTGGCGACGCTGACCGACAAAGGCGCAACCACGGCCGACGATGCGCGGCTGCTCAACGCGGTCACCCGCGCCTTTCCGGCGGTGACGACGGTGAGGGTCAAGGACGCGCTCGACATCGTCAACCGGCTGGTCGCACAGCTTGGCACGGCGATCCGCGCCGCCGCCGGCGTGGCGCTGATCGCCTCGGTGCTGGTGCTGTCGGGCGCCTTGGCCGCCGGCAACCGGGCGCGCGTCCACGATGCCGTGGTGCTGAAGACGCTCGGCGCGACGCGCAGGACGCTGATCACGGCATTCTCCCTGGAATATGCGCTGATCGGGCTTGCCACCGCGTTGTTCGCGCTCGCCGCGGGCGGTGTCGCGGCGTGGTTCGTGGTCGCGCACATCATGACGCTGCCTTCGCATTTCATGCCGGAAGTGGCGGTGGCGACGATCTTCGTGTCGCTGGCGGTCACCGTCGGCATCGGCCTGGCCGGCACCTGGCGCGTGCTCGGCCACAAAGCTGCCCCGGTGCTGCGCACTCTCTGATTTCGCGAGCTTGGGACCGGCTTCCAGGGTTAAATCTTTGTAAGGTTTGCCAGATAGAAGGGCCGAACGCCGGCCTTTTTGCCTCTCACGAAGCGTTACGACCGGTTACCGTCTTGTTCTTGACGCCAATAACCATCATATTTCGCGCAGGCATGCTGGCGCCCCGCCAGCGGCGCCTGGTCCCAAGAGGATGCTCCGAGGGGACCTGTCACCGGACGGGGCAGAGGCAACAGAGGATTTCCTATGGCTGATCCCATTCGCAACTACCAGACGAGCACCGGCGTGCGCGTCGATATCGATCAGGGCCTGCGGGCCTATATGATCAAGGTCTACAATTTGATGGGGCTCGGCCTGCTGATCACCGGCCTTGCCGCGGTCGGCACGATCATGCTGGCCACCACAACCGATCCGGCCTCGGCAGTCGCCACGCTGTCGAGCGGCGAGATGCTCACCTCCTTCGGCTACGCGATCTTCGCTTCGCCGCTGAAATGGGTGGTGATCTTCGCCCCGCTGGCAGCAGTGATGTTCCTGTCGTTCCGCGTTCAGTCGATGAGCGTCGCGGCCGCCCAGACGACGTTCTGGGTCTATGCCGGGCTTGTCGGCCTGTCGCTGTCGTCGATCTTCCTGATCTACACCCCGGCCAGCATCTCGCAGACCTTCTTTGCTACCGCGGCTGCGTTCGGCGGTCTGTCGCTCTACGGCTACACGACCAAGCGCGATCTTTCCGCGTTCGGCTCGTTCCTGGTGATGGGCCTGATCGGGCTGATCATCGCGTCGCTGATCAACATCTTCCTGCAATCGTCGGCGCTGACCTTCGCCGTATCGGCGATCGGCGTGCTGGTCTTCGCGGGCCTCACCGCCTACGACACGCAGAGCATCAAGGAGATGTATTACGAGGGCGACGCCACCGACACTGCCGGCCGCAAGGCCATCATGGGCGCGTTGAGGCTCTATCTCGACTTCATCAACCTGTTCATGTTCCTGCTGCAGTTCATGGGCGACCGCCGTTAAAGGCGGGTCCGGTCGGTTGGACCATTGAGTTCCGGAAGGGCGGCCCAACGGCCGCCCTTTTCTTTTGTGCCGGGTTTTGCTGTTATGGCGGGCATAATAACGGCTTGCCCAAATTATGAGCAGTACTGTCATCAGAGCCGCTCTGACAGCGGACCTCGACCGAATCACCGAGATTTACGCCGATGCGGTCGCGAACGGCACGGCGAGCTACGAGCTCGAACCGCCGAGCCGGGCTGAAATGGGCAGCCGATTCGAAAGCCTGATGGCGGGCCACTTCCCCTATCTCGTGGCCGAGAAGAATGGGCTCGTGCTCGGCTATGCCTATGCCGGCCCGTTCCGGCCGCGGCCTGCCTACCGTTTTATCGTCGAGGATTCGGTCTATGTCGCGCCGGAGGCCAAGGGCCAGGGCCTCGGGCTGCTGCTGATGCAGGCGCTGATCGAGGCAGCGCGGAAGGCCGGCTTCCGGCAGATCGTCGCGGTTATCGGCGACGGCCATGCCGACAGCGCTTCCGTGCGGCTGCACGAGAAGCTGGGCTTCCGTCATTCGGGAAGCCTGGAAGGTTCTGGTTACAAGCACGGCCGCTGGCTGGACACCGTGTTCATGCAGCTGCCGCTCAATGGCGGCGCGGCATTGCCGCCCGATCCCGATTCGCTGCCGGAGCGGAGATTCCGGGAGAGCTGGAATTGAGGAACTGAAGAACTGAGGAACTGAAGAACTGAGGAAAAAGCGCCCGGCGCGCCCGAAAGCCGCTGTCCGATTTCGTTCTTCAGTTCCTCAGTTCCTCAATTCCCTTCACGCTTCGACCACCTTCAGCTTGGGGTCGAAGACCCCGAGCACGCGGCCTAGCTCCTGGCCGCGCTTCAAGATGCGTCCGCCGGCGGCTATGACCGCAAACGCGCCCTGCCGACGCGCCAGTTTGGGGTCCTTGACGATCTGGAACAGCGGCACTTCGCTGGCGCGGCGGAAGACGGAAAAGACAGCACGATCAGTGAGATGATCGATGGCATAGTCGCGCCATTCGTTGGCCGCCACCATGCGTCCATAGAGTCTGAGGATCTGGTCCAATTCGCGCCTGTCAAAACGCACCGGCTGATCGAGGCGCGCGCGTCGCGCCTCATGCAGCGGGATCAGTATTGCGGATGCTTCCCCATCCTCCGCCCCGCTGCTGTGATCGGTCATGCCGCGATCCTTCGATTGATCTTGCGCCTGCCAAGGTTGACGCTTTCGTGGCCGAATTGCAAGGCCCGGCGAAGCACTCCGGGGTCGTGCTGTTTCCAAAAGGTCCAGTCACGTTTGCGAAACGTGTGTTGTCATTGGTGATGCTCCGCCACATTCCTGCCACATTTTATCCGCGCTAATGCCCCAATGTCCGACGAGTTTACCGGCGTTGCCTGAGACGGTTCGGTCCGGCACCGGCTCGTAAACCCCAAGCCCCCCGCCCACGGGTCAGCGTCGGATCGAACCAACCTCGGTTTTTCCTTGGAAAAATCAGGTGCGACGATCCCAAAACCTGAATGACCGGCGTCAGAAGCAAGCTGACGCCGGTTTTTTATTTTCCTTATCCCCAAGGGGAGAAGGGGTGTCGCTGTTACTGAGCGTCAGGGCTTGCGGATGAAGGCGGCGCCGAGAATCGGTCCTGGCGAGCCGTCCTTGCCGACGGACTGCAGCAGCACCGCGCAGCCGCCCTTCTTGGAGATTTCAGTCATCGGCAATTCGTAACGCTGCGCCTTGCCGTGCCACAGGCCGGCAGTCTGGATATCGGAGACGGCGTTCCAGTAGGTCAGGCGCCGGCCGCTGTTCTCGCCTTGGCCGATGTTCACCGTCTGCGGCGGGTCGAAATAGACGATCACGACATGGGCGTCGCTCGGGCCGTTGCCGGCATCGCCTGCGTCAATCATGACGCGATCGCTGGTGCGGCTGACCTTGATGCCGACCCGCATGCCTTCGCCGGTCTTGTCCATGCGGGCAAGCGCCGCGTCGACTTCCTTGCGGCTGGCGCCGTTGACATGGCTGCGGCCATTGATGATGGCCTGCGGGGTGTAGACCGAGCGGCTGCCGAAGGAGCGCATGTAGTCGTACTGGCGCTCGGTGTTCTCCTTGCTGCTCAGCGTGTCCTGCCAGCCGAGATAGTCCCAGTAGCTGACGTGATAGGCGAGCGCGATGATGTTTTCCTTAGCGGCGAGCTCGGCAAAGAATTCGTCGGCGGGCGGGCATGAGCTGCAGCCTTGGCTGGTGAAGAGCTCGACCACACCCAATGGTTTTTCGATCTGGGATTTCTCGGTTTGCGGCTTGCCGGCCTGCGACTCCTCGGGCTCGCTTGCCTGTCCCATGCCGCCAAGCGCGGCGAGGGCCAGCGCAAGCGCCGCAAGCCGCAACGGTCCTCGAGATCCCATGACTGACCCAAATTTCCCGCCGGTGGCGCCGGCCTTGTTGTGATTGCTAAAATATGTGGCAGAAGCGACCGTCAACGGGAAGTCACGTTGCGGTGAAATTTTGTCGTTGCAACCACAGATGAGGCCGCAATAGGAGAGTCATTGCATTTTTCGAGGCGGTTCGATTCGAGGCGGCATCATCACCATGTGGCAATCTTTCCTGACGCCCGTCGATCTCTATTGCGAGCGGACGGGACCAGGACTTTGGGCCGAGCCGGCCAATGCTTTGACCAACCTTGCTTTCATCGCCGCGGGACTGTGGGGCGTCTGGCAGGTGCGGCGGCATGAGACAGGCGTCTTCGCGGCGGTGCTGGCCTGGTGGGTGGTGGCGATCGGGGTCGGCTCGACCCTGTTCCACATCTTCGCCAACAAAGGGACGATCTGGGCCGACATCCTGCCGATCGCCGGCTTCACGCTTGCCTACACGCTGTTCAACCTGCGCCGTTTCCTGCGCATGGAATGGGGCAAGGCGATCGCGATCTTCATCGCCTTCTATGTCGTGGCCGGGTTGATCACTTTTGCCGTGCCGGACTGGCTGCGGCAGGCCTCCAACGGCACGACCGGCTACCTGCCGCCATTCCTGGCGCTGGCCTTCTTCGGCGTCTGGGCAGCTGCCATCGGCAACCCCGCCGGCTGGTACAATCTCACCGGATCCACGATCTTCGTCGTCTCGGTCGTCTGCCGCATGATCGATCCGATCGTGTGCCCGGCTTTCCCGCTCGGCACCCACTTCCTGTGGCATGTCCTCAACGGGCTCATGCTCGCTGTGCTGCTGGCTGCGACGGCGCGTTTTGGGACGCCGAAATCGAAGCAGCAGTAGGCAGTAGGCAGTAGGCAGTAGGCAGTAGGCAGTAGGCAGTAGGCAGTAGGCAGTAGGCAGTAGGTGGCCCTTTCCCTACTGCCTATTGCCTGACTCCTAGTCCCTGGCTGCTGCTAAGCAGCCAGATCGCGCAGCACGTATTGCAGGATGCCGCCGTTCTTGAAGTAGTCGAGTTCGTCCAGCGTATCGATGCGGCAGACGATCGGGATGGTCTTCACGGTGCCGTCGCCATAGGTGAGCCTGGCCGCCATCTTCTGGCGCGGCTTGATCGCGTCGAGCCCGTCGATCTCGACCAGCTCGTCGCCCTTGAGGTTGAGCGAGGCCCAGGAGGTGCCGTCCTCGAAGACGAAGGGGATGACGCCCATGCCGACCAGGTTGGAGCGGTGGATGCGCTCGAAGGACTGGGCGATGACGGCGCGCACGCCAAGCAGGTTGGTGCCCTTGGCCGCCCAGTCGCGCGAGGAGCCGTTGCCGTATTCGACGCCGGCGAAGATGACCAGCGGCACGCCTTCCTGCTTGTAGGCCATCGCCGCGTCGTAGATCGACATCTCCTCCTTCGAGGGATAGTGGATGGTGTAGCCGCCCTCGCGGCCGTTCTCGCCCAGCATGTGGTTGCGGATGCGGATGTTGGCGAAGGTGCCGCGCATCATCACCTCATGGTTGCCGCGCCGGGTGCCGTACTGGTTGAAGTCGGCGACGCCGACGCCATGCTCGGTCAGGTACTTGCCGGCCGGCGAGGCGGCCTTGATCGAACCCGCCGGCGAGATGTGGTCGGTGGTGATCTTGTCGCCGAACAGGCCGAGCACGCGCGCGCCCCTGATGTCGCCGACCGTGCCGAAGCTGCGCGCCATGCCGGCGAAGTAGGGCGGGTTCTGGACATAGGTCGAGTTGTCGTCCCAGGCATAGGTCTGGCCTTCCGGCGCCTTGACCCCTTGCCAGTAAGCGTCGCCCTTGAAGACGTCGGCATATTTGCGCGCGAACAATTCGCGGGTGACGTTCTTCTCGATGAACTCCTGGATCTCGGCCGCGCTCGGCCAGATGTCCTTCAGATAGACCGGCTGGCCGTCGCGGCCCTCGCCGAGCGGCTCGGCAGTCAGGTCCCTGGTCACCGTGCCGGCCAGCGCATGCGCCACCACCAGCGGCGGCGAGGCGAGATAGTTGGCCTGCACGTCGGGCGAGACGCGGCCTTCGAAGTTGCGGTTGCCGGACAGCACCGCGGCGGCGATCAGACCCTTGTCGTTGATGGTTTTCGAGATCGGCGCCGGCAGCGGGCCGGAATTGCCGATGCAGGTGGTGCAGCCGAAGCCGACCAGGTTGAAGCCGATCTGGTCGAGCTCCTTCTGCAGCCCCGACTTCTCCAGATACTCGGCCACCACCTGGCTGCCCGGCGCCAGCGAGGTCTTGACCCACGGCTTCTGCTTCAGCCCGACGCGGTTGGCGTTGCGGGCCAGAAGCCCGGCGCCGATCAGCACGCTCGGGTTCGAGGTGTTGGTGCACGAGGTGATGGCGGCGATGACGACGTCGCCATGGCCGAGATCGTGGCCGGCGCCCTCGACCGCATAGCGCTTCGAGATCTCGGCCGCCTTCTTGTATTCGCTCTCCATCGCCTTGGCGAAGCCGGCCGGAATGCCTTCCAGCGCGACGCGGCCCTCCGGCCGCTTCGGCCCGGCCATCGACGGCACGACGTCGCCGAGGTCGAGCTCGAGCAGGTCGGTGAAGACCGGATCGGCCGAGCCGGCGTCGCGCCACATGCCTTGCGCCTTGGCATAGGCCTCGACCAGCGCGATGCGGCTCTCCTCGCGGCCGGACATGGTCAGGTAGCGGATGGTCTCGCCGTCGACCGGGAAGAAGCCGCAGGTGGCGCCGTATTCGGGCGCCATGTTGCCGATGGTGGCGCGGTCGGCCAGCGTCATGTTGGACAGGCCGGGGCCGAAGAACTCGACGAACTTGCCGACGACGCCCTTCTTGCGCAGCATCTGGGTGACGGTGAGCACCAGGTCGGTGGCGGTGACGCCTTCCTTGAGCTTGCCGGTGAGGCGGAAGCCGATCACCTCCGGCAGCAGCATGGAGACCGGCTGGCCGAGCATCGCCGCCTCGGCCTCGATGCCGCCGACGCCCCAGCCGAGCACGCCGAGCCCGTTGATCATGGTGGTGTGCGAATCGGTGCCGACGCAGGTGTCGGGATAGGCGGTGGTCTCGCCGTCCTCCGCATTGGTCCACACCACCTGGCCGAGATATTCGAGATTGACCTGGTGGCAGATGCCGGTGCCGGGCGGCACGACGCGGAAGTTGCGGAACGCCTGCTGGCCCCATTTGAGGAACTTGTAGCGCTCCTCGTTGCGCTCATATTCGAGCTCGACATTGCGCGCGAACGCCATCGGCGTGCCGAACTCGTCGACGATGACGGAATGGTCGATGACCAGGTCGACCGGCACCAGCGGATTGATCTTTTCCGGATCGCCGCCGAGCGCCTTGATGCCGTCGCGCATCGCCGCCAGGTCGACCACCGCCGGAACGCCGGTGAAGTCCTGCATCAAGACGCGCGCCGGGCGGTAGGCGATCTCGACGCCGGCGGTGCCCTTGTCGCTCAGCCAGCCGGCGACCGCCTGGATGCTCTGCCGGGTGACCGAGCGGCCGTCCTCGTTGCGCAAAAGGTTCTCCAGCAGCACCTTCATCGAAAAGGGCAGCTGCGAGACGCCGCTCAGACCGTTCTTCTCGGCCTCGGCGAGGTCGAAATAGACATAGTCGGCGCCACCCGCGGAGAGCGTGCGGCGGCAATTGAAGCTGTCGAGGGATTTTGACACGTGCGATCCGTCCTTGTCTGTTCAGCCTGAAAGGGAACGGACGCCGATGGCATGCAATCACGCGCAAAGGTGCGGGTACGGCCATTTCCGCTGTCCGCTCCCAAGCAACCCGAGCCGTTCAAGGCGGCGCGTGCGCTGGTTCGGCGCTAATTCTGATCCCGCGCCGACCGCTGGCACGGATGAACCGCATATAGAGAATTTCCTGGAATAGTTCTAGACAGTCGAAAGACGAATTTGTGCGATGCGGCGAGCGCCGCAAAACGGTGCTTCCGGGGCGGGCAAGAATGCGGCTGATCGCCGAAAATCTGGGCGGCGAACGCGGCGGCGAGACGGTCTTCTCCGGCATCGATTTCGCCCTCGGAAAGGGCGAGGCGATGGTCGTCACCGGACCGAACGGATCGGGCAAGTCGACGCTGCTGAGAATCATCGCCGGGCTGCTGCGGACAGCCGAGGGACGGGTATGGCTTGACGGCGGCGGCGACGATTTTCCTACGATTGCATCCGCCTCGCATTACCTCGGCCATCTCAATGCAATGAAGACGGCGTTGAGCGTCGCGGAGAACCTCGAGTTCTGGCGCGCCTTCCAGGGCGAGCCGGCGCTGGATGTCGAGGAAGCGCTGGAGACGGTCGGGCTGGGCGGCCTGGGCCACCTGCCGTTCGGCTATCTCTCCACCGGGCAGCGGCGCCGGGCATCGATCGCGAAGCTTTTGATCAGCCGCCGGCCGATCTGGCTGCTCGACGAGCCGACGGCGGGACTGGACAAGGCATCGGAGGAGCGGTTCGCGGAATTGATGAGGGGGCATCTCCAGGACGGGGGGATTTTGGTGGCGGCAACGCATCTGACGCTGGGGCTGGAGGGGGCGAAGGGGTTGAGGATGGGGGAGACGGCTTGATGTCTGTGCCAGGCACCCCCCTCTGCCCTGCCGGGCATCTCCCCCTCAAGGGGGGAGATCAGCAGTTCGGGCGTCCTGCCTACCTCCCTACCTTGGAGGTTGGCGAAAGCTGGGATGACATCCAATCTCTCCCCTTGAGGGGGAGATGTCCGGCAGGACAGAGGGGGGTGCCTGGGCGAAAGCATCTCAAATCATGCTAGCGCTCTTCCTGCGCGATATCCGCCTCTCCATCCGCGCCGGCGGCGGGGCGCTGATCGGCGTCATCTTCTTCCTCGCGGTCATCGTCACGATCCCGTTCGGCATCGGGCCCGATCTCAATCTTTTGTCCCGCATCGGCCCCGCCATCCTGTGGATCGCCGCCCTGCTCGCCTGCCTGTTAGGCCTCGACCGGCTGTTCCAGGCCGATCGCGAGGACGGCTCGCTCGACCTGCTCGTGGTCGGCAACGACCGCCATATGCTGGCGCTGACGGTGCTGACCAAATGCCTGGCCCACTGGACGGGCAGCGTGCTGCCGCTGGTGGTGGCCGCCCCCTTGCTCGGCCTGTTCATGAACATGGAGCCGGCGGCGATCGGCGCCACGGCGCTGACGCTGCTGGTCGGCACGCCGGCCATCACCTTCATCGGTGCCGCAGGGGCGGCGGTGGCGGTGGCGCTGCCGCGCGGCGGGCTGTTGATCTCGGTGCTGGTGCTGCCGCTCGCCATTCCGGTGCTGATCTTCGGGGTCTCGGCAAGCTATGGCGCGGTGGCTGATCCGGCGCCGTTCCTGCAGCCCTTCCTCATTCTTGCCGCGCTGACGCTGTTTCTTGCCGTGGTTGGGCCGCTCTCGGCCGCGTTGGCGCTGCGCCATGGAACGGATTGAGGGCGAAGATGCTCCAGGCCGGGCTGCGGCGCAGCGGCCAATTGCGCGGTCCGCTGCGCGAAGTTAAGGGAAGGCATGATCGCAAGGACAGGCAAAGGCGCGGAAGGCGGCACGCTGGCGGAGCTGCGGGCATGAGCGCGCATGCCCTCTATGTCACCGCCGCCTATGCCATCACGGCGATCGTGCTGGCGGGGCTGATCGGCTGGATCCTGCTCGACCAGCGCGGGCGCAAGCGGGACCTGGCGGCGCTGGAAGCGTCGGGCGTGCGGCGCCGCTCCCACAAGACCGGGACGACAAAGCCGTGAGCATCGACAGCGAGACGCCGGCGCGGAGCCGCCGCCTGTTCGTCTTCCTGCCGCTCCTGGTCTTCCTGGGGTTGGCGGGGCTGTTCCTGTCGCAATTGCTGTCGGGCCGCGACGTTTCGGAAATTCCCTCGGCGCTAATCGGCCAGCCGGCGCCGCAGACCAAGCTGCCGCCACTGGAAGGGACGAGCCTGCCGGGGCTCGACACCAAATCCTTCGCCGGCAAGGTGACGCTGGTCAACGTCTTCGCGTCATGGTGCGCGCCGTGCCGGGAAGAGCACCCGGTGCTGCTGGCTCTGTCGCAGGACAAGCGCTTCACGCTTGCCGCCCTGGACTACAAGGACGAGCCGGAGAATGCCCGCCGCTTCCTGGGCGATCTCGGCAATCCCTACCAGGCGATCGGCGTCGATCCGGCCGGCCGCACGGCGATCGACTGGGGCGTCTACGGCGTGCCGGAGACCTTCGTCATCGGCAAGGATGGCAAGATCGCCTACAAGCATGTCGGGCCGCTGACGCCGGAATCGGCCAGGGATTTGCTGTTGCCGCAGATCGAGAAGGCGCTGGCGGCACGCTGATATTCAGATGAGGCCGGCCTGCAAATAGCGGCTTCCTGCGCTTCCGGTGCTCACGTACTTCAAGTACGCTCCGCTCCGGTTCTCGGTAGCCACCATTTTCAGCTCGGCCTGACCTGAATCTCAACGCGCCGGCCAAGCCCGCACAAGCGGCCAAAAAACTCAGCCGTAGATCTGCTTGTGGACCTGGAAGAGCATCTCGGAACGGTCGGCGCGCAGATCGGCGAGATCGCGGCTCGACAGGTTCTCGATTTCGGCAACGAGACGGTTGTACCGGCGGCGCTTGGCAATGTTGGTGCGAGCGCGGGCGACGATATCGTCGAAGATCATGGCGAGGTCCTTTGCTGCCGCTTTTGGCGCGGCGGGTTGTTCCTCCCTGATCGACTGCGAGCATGACATAGGAATGGTGCGCCGCAAAAGGAATATGTTGCAACGCACCATTGCACCCCACGCATGCCTCGACATGGTGTGATGGCCATCAATGGTCTTGCTTAATCGCACGCCGGCTGGCTTGATCCGCGCGTCACATGGATGCCGGGAGGAAGAGCATGGCGGCCGCCGACTATTACGAAGTTCTCGACCCGCGCTTTGCGCGCCTGTTTGTTGGCAACGCGCATGTGGACAAGCTGTTCACCGGATGCCGTTGGGCCGAGGGCCCGGCCTGGTTCGCGGCCGGCCGTTATGTCGTGTGGTCGGACATCCCCAACAACCGCATGCTGCGCTACGACGAGACCGACGGCAGCGTCAGCGTGTTCCGCCAGCCCTGCGGCAACTCCAACGGCAATACGGTCGACCGGCAGGGACGGCTCGTCACCTGCGAGCATTCGGGCCGGCGCGTCAGCCGCACCGAGCATGACGGCTCCATTGTCACCATCGCCGACAGCTGGCGCGGCAAGCGGCTCAACTCGCCCAATGACGTCGTGGTGAAGTCCGACGGCTCGATCTGGTTCACCGATCCGACCTACGGCATCGACACCGACTATGAAGGCGACAAGGCCGAGAGCGAGATCGGCGCCTGTCACGTCTACCGTGTCGATCCGGGCACGGGCGATGTCGAGGCCGTCATCACCGACATGGTCAGGCCGAACGGCCTTGCCTTCTCCATCGACGAGAGCCAGCTCTATGTCGCCGACACCGGCCGCACACATGGTGCCGAGAACCCGGCGCACATAAGGGTGTTCAATGTCGGCAAGGACGGCAAGAGGGTCTCCGGCGGCAAGGTGTTCGCCGACTGCACCGCCGGCCTGTTCGACGGTTTTCGCCTCGACGATGCCGGACGTATCTGGACAAGCGCGGCCGACGGCATCCATTGCTACGACCCGGACGGTACGCTGATCGGCAAGATCAAGGTGCCGGAGGTGACCGCCAATTGCGTGTTCGGCGGCATCAAGCGCAATTGCCTCTACATCGCCGGCACCACCTCGCTCTACATGGTTCGGTTGATGGTAAACGGCGCCAAGACCTATTGAGGCTGATGTTGACTCTTCGTTCGAGGATGTCGACGCTCGCAACCGGGATGTCGGCAACACCGATGTCGAGACGCTGAGGAAGGGGGAGCTTCCTTGCAAAGTTGCGGTGCGGGGCGCCCTGTCAGCCACGTCGCTTCGCTCCTTACTTCGCCCTAAGATGACGAGGCTAGGTTTGCCAGCGGATGAAGCTTGCGAAGGCTTGAACCGCCTCGCGCATCGCCTGCCGGTTGGCCGGCTCCGCCAGGATGGCCTGAACCTCCGGCGGCTTCTTGCCGAGCAGCGCGATCTCGAGCGTAGCGTCTTCGTAGAGCGCGAAAGACATGGTGCGCATGATCTCGGCAAGTGCTGCTCGGGCGTAGAGCGAGCGCGGCGAGGCGTGCACCAGCATGGCGGGCTTGGCGACTGCGGCGTCGCGCGACACCAGCCAGTCGAGCGCATTCTTCATGCCGCCTGGCACGCCGTGGGCATATTCCGGACAGGAGACCATGACGCCGTCGGCGCCGGTAACGGCATCGATCAGCGCGGCAGCCTCGAGTGGCGTCCGCTCGCCCTCGTCGTCCGGATTGAAGATCGGCAGGCGGCGAAGCCCATCATAGGTGGTGATGCGGCAATCCTGCGGCGTGTTCTCAGCCAAGGCTGCGATCAGCGCCGAATTGGTCGAGGCGACACGCAGGCTGCCGGAGATGGCGAGGATGTTCAGCAAGGGATGAGCTCGGGCGGCGGGTTGAGTCGACCGAATGCTACCACCGGCGGCTATCCTTGGCGCAATCTCCGAACGGAAAACTTACTCTACTTGCCGGCCTGCTCTTCCTTGGCTTTTTCCTCGAGCGAATGTCGCATGATCAGCGGCATCTGGCTGAAGGTGAAGAGAAGCGTGATCGGCATGATGCCCCAGACCTTGAAGGTGACCCAGGCATCGGTTGAAAAATTCCGCCAGACCACCTCGTTGACGAGGGCCAGGAAGAGGAAGAACAGGCCCCAGCGGAGCGTGAGCTTTCTCCAGCCCTCGGCATCGAGGCTGAAGGCGGAATCGAAGACGTAGCCGAGCAGCGACTTGCCGAAGAACAGGCCGCCGAGCAGCACGCCCCCGAACAGCGTATTGACGATGGTCGGCTTCATTTTGATGAAGACGTCGTCCTGCAGATAGAGCGTCAGCGCGCCGAAGATGAGGACAACGACGCCAGACACCAGCGGCATGATCGGCAAGGTGCGGGTGAGCAGCCAGGAGGCGACCAACGCGAGCGCGGTGGCAGCCATGAAGAGACCGGTGGCGACGAAGATCGGACCGCCGAGTTCGCCGAGTATCGGAAATTTCTGCACCAGCCATCCGCTGCGGGTATTGGCAAAGAAGAAGACCAGCAGCGGACCGAGCTCGAGCACGAGCTTGAGCAGCGGATTGATGCCTTCCTTCTTCTGTTTTTGCGGATCGGACGGGTCGCGTTCGAGGATGTTCATAAAAGTCCTTGTTGTCCCGAAAGTCGGCGCTTTTGGGATCGTGCCTGTTCAAGCCACGCCAGCGATCGCCCTGGCGAATTCGCTCGCGGAAAACGGTTCGAGATCGTCGACCTGCTCGCCGACGCCGATGAAATAGACCGGCAGCCTGTGCTTGGCGGCAATCGCCACCAGAATGCCGCCGCGCGCCGTGCCGTCCAGCTTGGTCATCACCAGGCCGTTGACCCCGGCGACATTGCGGAAGATCTCGACCTGGCTGAGCGCATTCTGGCCGGTGGTGGCGTCGACCGTCTGCAGCACCGTGTGCGGCGCTTCCGGATCGAGCTTGCCGAGCACGCGCACGATCTTTTCCAGTTCGGCCATCAGCTCGGCCTTGTTCTGCAGCCGGCCGGCCGTGTCGATGATCAGCACGTCGGAGCCGGCTTCCTTCGCCTTCTCGAAGGCGTCATAGGCAAGGCCGGCCGCGTCGGCGCCGAGCTTGGTGGCGATGACCGGCGACCGGGTGCGCTCGCCCCAGATCTTCAGCTGCTCGATTGCCGCGGCGCGGAAAGTGTCGCCGGCGGCCAGCATCACCGAGAGGCCGCCCGCGGTCAGCTTGGCCGCCAGCTTGCCGATGGTGGTGGTCTTGCCGGTGCCGTTGACGCCGACGACCAGGATTACATGCGGCTTGTGGCTGAGGTCGAGCTCCAGCGGCAGGGCGACCGGGGTCAGCACCTTCTCCACCTCGGCGGCCATGACAGCACGGACTTCCGTATCGGAGACGTCCCTGCCGTAGCGGCTCGAGGCGAGCGAATCAGTGACGCGCAGCGCCGTCTCCAGGCCGAGATCGGCGCGGATCAGCACGTCCTCCAGGTCCTGCAGCGTGTCCTCGTCCAGCTTGCGCTTGGTGAAGACGCCGGCGATGTTGCCCGACAGCTCGCGCGAGGAGCGGGCAAGCCCATCGCGCATACGTTGGAACCAGGAGCGCCGCGGCGCCGGCTCCGGCAGCGGCTGCGGCTCGGCCTTCTGCTCGACCTTCTTCGCCACTGTCACCTTGCCGGCGGAGGGCGCCGGTTTCGGCGCGGGCTGCGGGACCGGTTGCGGCTCTGGCGCAACCTCGGCAGAGATCGGTTGTGCCTCGACCGGCGCAGGCTGGCGAATGGGTGGCGAGATCTCCGCCGACGAAGCTGGCTCCGCTGACGCTGAATCCTGCGCAGGTTGGCGCTGCCCCTCACCCTTACCTTCTCCCCGTGAAGGACGGGGAGAGGCGGCTGTCGGCGTCGAAGCTTCTTCGTTCTCCACCTCACCATACGGGGAGAAGGTGCCGGCAGGCGGGTGAGGGGCGGCGCCGCCCTCTGAAGACGGTTCTACGGAAGGTGGCACCGACGGCGGAATTTCAGGCGCAGGCGTTTCAGGCGGAACCTCGCCGGGCGGGGTCGGCACTTCGACCGGCGCCGGCCCAGGCTGCCTTTCCGGGCGCGACGGCTCGATATCCGGCTTGACCGGCGCGGCAGGCACCTCCTGCGGAGTGGGTCCGGGTGTCGGTGCGGGCGCAGGCTGGGGCTTCGGCTGTGCCGGCGGCACTTCCTCGGGCGCCGGCGGCTCAGGCCTCTCAGGCTCGGGTTGCGGTTCTTCTTCCGGTCCCGGCTTCGGCAGCGGTTCCGGTTCGGAGGGAACGACCGGCTCCGGTGCGGGCGGAATGACTGGTTCCGGCGCCGGCGGGATGTCCGGCGCCGGCTCGGGCTTTGGCTCCTCGGGGACCGGCTCAGGAGCCGGCGCGGCCGCCGCTGCAGGCTCTTCGGCTCGGTCGGTTTCCGGCTGAGCCAGCTCGGCCTCCGGCTTCAGTGCCTGCAGCGCATCCCACTTGATCGGCGGCAGCGGCGCGGTCTCGTCGACGCGCTCTTCGACGACCTCTTTCTTGCCGAACGAAAATATCTTCTTGAAAAAACCGGCCATGCTCTTTGCTGTCTCAGGCGGCGCGGGCGGCCAGGGGGGCCGCGGTCAGGCGGGCGCCGTCATGGCCGGTGATGACGGCGTCAACGATCTCGCCCGGCTGGCCGACGCCAATTGAGCTGAGCGTGAAGCCTTCGGTGCGGCCAAGCCCATCGCGTTCGACCAGGATCGACTGCTGTGTTCCGGCGAGCGCGGACAGATGGCGGCGATAGGCGGCCTCACCGGCGGCGCGCAACCTCGCGGCACGCTGCTTGACCACCTCGCGGCGGACCTGCGGCATGCGGGCCGCGGGCGTGCCTTCGCGCGGGCTGAACGGGAAGACGTGGAGATGCGTCAGACCGCATTCCTCGACGATTCTTTCCGAATTCTCGAACATCGCCTCGGTCTCGGTCGGAAAGCCGGCGATGATGTCGGCGCCGAAGACGATCCCGGGGCGGAGCTTGCGCACATCCTCGCAGAAGCGAATCGACTGTTCGCGCAGATGCCGGCGCTTCATGCGCTTCAGGATCATGTCGTCGCCCGACTGCAGCGACAGGTGCAGATGCGGCATCAGCCGGGGCTCGGTGGCGAGCGCGTCGAGCAGCTCGTCGTCGGCCTCGATGGAATCGATCGAGGACAGCCTGAGCCGCTTCACGTCGGGCACCTGGCGCAGGATCGTCTTCACGAGTCTGCCGAGCTTCGGGCTGCCCGGCAGGTCGGCGCCGAAGCTGGTCATGTCGACGCCGGTCAGCACGATCTCCGCATAGCCGTTGCCGGCGAGCCGCTTGACCTGCTCGACCACGGCGCCCATCGGCACCGAACGCGAATTGCCGCGTCCATAAGGAATGATGCAGAAGGTGCAGCGGTGATCGCAACCGTTCTGCACCTGCACGAAGGCGCGCGCCCGCCCCTCGATGGCGTCGACCATGTGGCCTGCCGTCTCGCGCACCGAGAAGATGTCGTTGACGCGCGCCTTTTCGGTGTCGTTGACGCCGAAATCGGGCAGCGCGCGATAGGAGTTCGCCTTGAGCTTCTCTTCATTGCCGAGCACGAGATCGACCTCGTCCATGGTGGCGAAGTTCTGCGGCTCGGTCTGCGCGGCGCAGCCGGTGACGATGATGCGCGCCTGAGGATTCTCGCGGCGTGCCTTGCGGATCGCCTGCTTGGCCTGGCGCACCGCTTCGGCGGTGACGGCGCAGGTGTTGAAGATGACGGCGCCGCCGGAGAGCGCGCCGAGGCCGGCGCTTTCGGCCTCGCGGCGCATCACTTCCGATTCATAGCTGTTGAGGCGGCAGCCGAACGTGACGACGTCGATACCGTTGCCGATTGGCCCGTCGGGCGACGGACCTTGGCCGATGGGCCCTGCGGGCGGGCCGTTGCCGATGAGCCCTGCGGGCGGGCCTTTTTGCAGGGCGGACATCAGGCGGCGCTTTCGGTGTCGCGGGCCCAGGCGCCGGTCGCGGGATCGAAGCTGCCGGAAAATTCCCATTCGGCGGCGCCGGTCAGAATAACGTGGTCGTCATCGCGCCAGAGCACATGCAACTCGCCGCCACCGGGCGTGATCAGCGACACGCTGCGCCCGGTGCGCTTGGTGCGGGCGGCGGCCACCACTGCGGCGCAAGCGGCGGAGCCGCAGGCCTTGGTCAGGCCGGCGCCGCGCTCCCAGGTGCGGATGACCATCGTCTGCGGCGACGTGACCTGGGCAATGGTGATGTTGGCGCGCTCGGGAAAGATCGGATGGTTTTCCAGCAGCGGGCCGAAGCGGTCGAGCTCATAGGACCAGACGTCGCGGTCGACCCAAAAGATGGCGTGCGGATTGCCCATCGACACGACCGAAGGCGAATGCAGAACCGGCGCGTCGATCGGTCCGATCTGCAGCTCGATCATGCGGGTGTCGCGGAACTCCTCGGCAAGCGGGATCTCCTGCCAACCGAAGCGCGGCTTGCCCATGTCGACCGAGATCGAGCCGTCGCCATGTTCCCTGGCATTGAGGATGCCGGCGCGGGTCTCGAAGGTGAAGGTCTTCTGGCCGGTCTCGGCGGCGAGCGCCTGGACCACACAACGCATGCCGTTTCCGCAAGCCTGCGCACCGGAGCCGTCGGAATTCAGTATATCGACGTAATAGGCGGTGCCTTGCGTCCGAGCATCATGAATCGCCATGATCTGGTCGAACTTCGTTGCGGCGTCGGCATTGAGCCTGATCGCGGCGGCGGCCGTCACCCTGTCGGCACGACCGCGCATGTCGGCAACGATGATCTCGTTGCCGATGCCGTTCATCTTGGCAAAAGGGGCAGTGCCTGCCATCGGTCCGGTCATTCCATGTCCGTTTGGCGCTATATGGCGGAAACGGGCGGGAATTACCAGTGCGGCGCGCTTTCAGGCCACGGCGCAGATGCCGCGCCGGCCAAGAAGCCGGACAGCGACGGCCCCCCGCGCTGGGCGACGACCAAGAGGTCGCGCCGGCAGACGACCAAGAGGTCGCGCAGGCAGACGACCAAGAGGTCGCGCCGGCAGACGACCAAGAGGTCGCGCCTAAGTCACTGCGAAGACGCCGAGGACGATCAGCAGGAAGATGATGAGGACGATGCCGATCAGGATGCGCGCGCCCGTGGCAGCGGCGCCGGCGAGCGCCGGCATGCCGAGGAGGCTCGCGGCAGCGGCAATGATGAGAAGGATGATGATCCACTTGATCATGAAAGGCTCCGGGGCAGAATTGCGTGTGCAACCAACGCGTTTAGGCGGCTTGAGTTCCTTGCTCGGGCGGCGGGTATCTTCGCCGGGACGCAGCGGCGAAAGGCTGCCTGCGAAATGCTTTTGACCACCTGCGCTTCGGCGATCTTTCCAGCGCCGCTGGCGCAAGCATTTTGGCGGCGAATGCCAAGGGCTGCGGGATTGCTTAGGCTAAAATCGCCGATCGAGTGCAGAGGGGAGGATCGATTGAAAAAGCGAACCAAGACACCGTGGATGAAGGCCGATGATTTCGGCCGCTCGCTGCCGCGCGGGCTGGGCGTCAATTTGCTGGTCACCGATATGGCGGCGATGGAGGCCTTCTGCCGCGACGTGCTGAGCGCGGAGGTCATTTATGCCGACGAGGATTTCGCGGCGATCGGGCTGCTCGGTTCGGTGTTCATGCTGCACGCCGACCACTCCTATCTCGACAATCCGATGACCGGTGTCGTTGCTGGTGCCGAGACGCGCGGCGTCGGCATCGAACTGCGGCTCTACGGCGCCGATCCGGATGCCGTCGAGAAAAGGGCTGCTGAACTTGGCCACATCGTGCTGGCCGGCTCGATCGACAAGCCGCATGGCTTGCGCGAATGCCACATCGTCGGTCCGGACGGCTACGTCTTCGTCCCGAGCGCGCGGCTTCGCAGCTAGGCCTCGGGCGCGCTGTTTGCCTGCCTCGCGGAGAGATTTGGTGTCACATGAGTGTTGCGATAAATTTGCAACAATTGCACCGCAAAACCCAATTTTAACCATATCGGGTTGAAATTCTGCCACCTTCTCCATCTTGGTGAGGGAGAGATTGCTCGGACGGCGTTCCCCGGCCGGATCCGACGGAGGTTGGAATGAATTTTTCGAAGACGGGCCCTTTTTCGAAATCTGGTCTTTTGGCCGTATCGCTGGCCGCGCTCGTTGCGAGCGGCTGCTCGACCTCGCGGTTCTCGTCGATGGACGACCAGCAGCCGGCGCCGCTGACGCCCGCGCCCTCCGGCACGGTGACGCAGAACCAGCTGCCGCCGCCCGCTGCGCCGGGCACCACCGACCCGTCGCAATTCCCGACAGCGCCGACGAACAACCAGGTTGCCTCCCTGCCGCAGGATGGCTCGGCGCCGGCCGGCGCCGCGGACCTGACCGCGGCCAGCGTCGCCGGCGTCTGGAACGCCAGCGTGTCCGGCCAGAGCTGCAAGGTGGCGACTCCGCAGACCAAGTTCGGCGCCGGCTATCGCGCCGGGCCGCTGCACTGCCCGTCGCCGATCGACGGCATCAAGTCCTGGAACGTCTCCGGCAAGCAATTGACGCTTTATGACGAAAACGGCGGCCCGCTCGCGAGGCTTTATTCCTCGGGCGGCGAGAAATTCGACGGCCAGACTTCCAACGGCCTGCCGATCTCGCTTACAAGGTAAGGCGAACCCGCTCCTGGAGCGGTTCGGCGTTTGAGTGAATCGCCGAACCGCCCTTGAGCATTTGCATTTAGGCAATTCCCTATGGAAGACCCGCTGCGCATCTTTCCTGGAATTGCTCCGGAACGAAGTGACCGATGCATCTGCGTGACGGCCTCCAGACTCATGTGACCGTCAGGCAGCGCTACGACCATCTGGTCGAGACCGGGGCCGTCGACCGTGACCCGGCGCAGGAGCGCATTGTCGCCGCGCTCGACCGGCTGATCGACGAAATCTCCGCAAAAAGGCTGGCGCAGAAATCGAGCGCGCTGGGCTGGCTGTTCGCGCGCAAGCAGCAGACGCGCGAGGCGATCACGGGCCTCTACATCCATGGCGGCGTCGGGCGCGGCAAGACCATGCTGATGGATTTTTTCTATGAACTGCTGCCGGTCAGGCGCAAGCGGCGCGTCCATTTCAACGATTTCATGGCCGACGTGCAGGACCGCATCCAGAAGCACCGGGCGGCGCGCAAGAACGGCGAGGTCAAGGAAGACGATCCGATCCCGCCGGTGGCGCGGGCGCTGGCTGAGGAAGCCTGGGTGCTGTGCTTCGACGAGTTTTCCGTCGCCGACATCGCCGATGCAATGATCCTGTCGCGGCTGTTTTCGGCACTGTTCGCCAATGGTGTCGTGCTGGTCGCCACCTCCAACGTCGCCCCGCGGGAGCTTTATCGCGACGGCCTGAACCGGCAGCTCTTCCTGCCTTTTATCGGGCTACTCGAGCGCAATGCCGCGGTGCTGACGCTCGACGCCGAGAAGGACTATCGGCAGGAGAAGCTCAACCGCCTGCCGGTCTATGTCACGCCAGTCGACGAGGCCGCGGACCGGGCGCTCGACGAGGCGTGGAAGGCGATGACCGACGGCGAGCCGACTTCGCCGGTGACGCTGACGCTGAAGGGCAGACATCTCGTGGTGCCGCGCGCGGCGGGCGATGCCGCGCGCTTTTCCTTCGCCGATCTCTGCGAAAAGCCGCTCGGCGCGCGCGACTATCTGGCGATCGCCGCCCGGTTTTCGACCGTTTTCATCGACCATGTGCCGGTGCTGGGCGAAGGCAAGCGCAACGAGGCCAAGCGTTTCATTCTCCTCATCGATACGCTCTACGACCATCGCATGCGTCTGGTGATGAGCGCCGCCGCGCAGCCCTCCGAGCTTTACACCGCCAAGCGCGGCAACGAGGTGTTCGAGTTCGAGCGCACCGCCTCCCGGCTGGTCGAAATGCAGAGCCGCGACTGGCTGGAGGGCTGGGCAGAGCGGCGGAAGAGCCAGGTGCTCAGTGACGAGGCACGCCAGGCGCAGGCGTGAGATCCGGTTCGCTACCTTGCTCGTCGTTGGATATTGGCGAAAGCCGGCGTGACGGCGATCTCCCTGCTTGAGGGAGAGATGGCCGGCAGGCCAGAGGGTCGGTTCGACCGGCCTCGGCGCAGGTGAGCGCCGGCGTTTCAGGCGCGGCGTCCCCTCTGTCGCCTTCGGCGACATCTCTCCCTCGAGGAGGGAGACTTGGCGCTGCATCACAAGGGCGTCATCACCGGGATGATGTCTTCTGGTTTCCACGATCTTTGTGTAACTTCCGCTCAATGGCCTTCAGAATTTTGACGCTTACGTAACTCCCGATCCATCTAACCGATTGAAAATGCTAAGCTCAAAATAATCGTTTGAATTTCCACCGGGCCGGGGCTATGGGTGCGGCGAAATCCCGCGGTTCTCGCAGCATCACGGCCTCTCTCCTCGACGCCGGCAAGTCGCAACGATTTGGGCGCGTCACTCACAAAGGGAAAACCTCCTGACATGGCACGTAACAAGATAGCGCTCATCGGCTCGGGCATGATCGGCGGCACGCTCGCCCATATGATCGGCCTCAAGGATCTCGGCGACGTGGTGCTGTTCGATATCGCCGAGGGGATTCCGCAGGGCAAGGGTCTCGACATCGCGCAGTCGTCGCCGGTCGATGGGTTCGACTCCAGGCTGACCGGCGTCAACGACTATGCCGGCATCGAGGGCGCCGATGTCTGCATCGTCACCGCCGGCGTGCCGCGCAAGCCCGGCATGAGCCGCGACGACCTGCTGGGCATCAACCTCAAGGTCATGGAACAGGTCGGCGCCGGCCTCAAGAAGTACGCGCCCAAGGCCTTCGTCATCTGCATCACCAACCCGCTCGACGCCATGGTGTGGGCACTGCAGAAGTTCTCCGGCCTGCCGACCAGCCATGTCGTGGGCATGGCCGGCGTGCTCGACAGCGCCCGTTTCCGCTACTTCCTGGCAGAAGAGTTCAAGGTGTCGGTCGAGGATGTCACCGCCTTCGTGCTCGGCGGCCATGGCGACTCGATGGTGCCGATGATCCGCTATTCGACGGTGTCCGGCATCCCGCTGCCCGACCTCGTCAAGATGGGCTGGACCTCGAAGGAGAAGCTCGACCAGATCGTGCAGCGCACGCGCGACGGCGGCGCCGAGATTGTCGGCCTGTTGAAGACCGGCTCGGCCTATTACGCGCCGGCGGCGTCCGCGATCGCCATGGCCGAATCCTACCTCAAGGACAAGAAGCGCGTGCTGCCATGTGCGGCGCATCTCTCCGGCCAGTATGGTGTCAAGGGAACCTATGTCGGCGTTCCGGTGGTGATCGGCGCCGGCGGCGTCGAGCGCGTCATCGAGATCGACCTGTCCAAGGCCGAGCAGAAGATGTTCGAAAACTCAGTGGCGGCCGTGCAAGGCCTGACCGAGGCCTGCACCAAGATCGCCCCGCATCTCGCCGGCAAGTAATCGCCCCCTCCCCCGGAGACCAAGCGCATGAACATCCATGAATATCAGGCCAAGGCGCTGCTGAAGGGTTTCGGCGCGCCGGTCGCTGACGGCGTTCCCGTGTTCAAGGCAAGCGAGGCGGAAGCCGCCGCCAAGGCGCTGCCCGGGCCGCTCTATGTGGTGAAGAGCCAGATCCATGCCGGCGGCCGCGGCAAGGGCAAGTTCAAGGAGCTCGGCCCCGATGCCAAGGGCGGCGTGCGGCTGGCGAAGTCGGCGGCCGAAGTGGTTGCCAACGCCAACGAGATGCTCGGCCATACGCTGGTCACCAAGCAGACCGGCGCGGCCGGCAAGCAGGTCAACCGCCTCTATATCGAGGACGGTGCCGATATCGACCGAGAGCTCTATCTGTCGATCCTCGTAGACCGCTCGGTCGGCCGCATCGCCTTCGTGGTCTCCACCGAGGGCGGCATGGACATCGAGGCGGTGGCGCATGACACGCCCGAAAAGATCCTCACCGTCGCCATCGATCCGGACAAGGGCGTGACGGCGGACGACGTGGAGAAGCTGAACGCCGCGCTGAAGCTCGACGGCGATGCGGCCAAGGACGGCAGCACGCTGTTTCCGATCCTCTACAAGGCATTCGTCGAAAAGGACATGAGCCTGCTCGAGGTCAACCCGCTGATCGTGATGAAGAACGGCCGGCTGCGCGTGCTCGACGCCAAGGTGTCGTTCGACAACAACGCGCTGTTCCGCCATCCGGACGTGATGGAGCTGCGCGACACCACCGAAGAGGACGAGAAGGAAATCGAGGCGTCGAAATACGACCTCGCCTATGTCGCGCTCGACGGCAATATCGGCTGCATGGTCAATGGCGCCGGGCTCGCCATGGCGACGATGGACATCATCAAGCTCTATGGCGCAGAGCCGGCCAACTTCCTCGATGTCGGCGGCGGCGCGTCAAAGGAGAAGGTGACGGCGGCGTTCAAGATCATCACCAAGGATCCGGTCGTCGAAGGCATCCTGATCAACATCTTCGGCGGCATCATGAAGTGCGACGTCATCGCCGAGGGCGTGATCGCCGCGGTCAAGGAAGTGGGGCTCAAGGTGCCGCTGGTCGTGCGCCTGGAAGGCACCAATGCCGAGCTCGGCAAGAAGATCATCAACGAAAGCGGCTTGAACGTCGTCTCGGCCGACGACCTCGACGACGCGGCCAAGAAGATCGTCAAGGCGGTAAAGGGCTGAGCTCGTGCCCCCGCGCAAGATCAACCTGGTCGAGGCGGCCGATGCGAAGATCGCCAAGGTCTTCGATCCGCATATCGCCGGCGACGTCAACGATGCCCAAGCGAAGGTCGCCAAGTTCGGCGAGGTCTTCGACTGGCATGCGCATGACCATGAGGACGAAGCCTTCCTCGTGCTGCGCGGCAGGATCGCGATCGATTTCCGCGACGGTCCGGTCGAGCTCGGCGAAGGTGATTTCATCGTCGTGCCGCGCGGCGTCGAGCACCGGCCGCGCTCGCTGACGACGGAGCCGGTGGTGCTGATGTTCGAGCCGGCAACGACTTTGAACACCGGCAATGCCAAGAGCGACCTAACCGTCACCGACCTGAAGCGGCTCTGACAATGAACGCGGCGTCTTTCTCCTCGCTTTCGGCCGACCACCAACGCCTGCAGGCGCTGGTCGGCGCGTGGCGTGGCGAGGAAGACGTTGCGGCGACACAATGGACCGATGCCGGCACGGCAACGTCGGAAGTGCTGGCTGAAGCGCAGTTCGGCGGCCTGTTCGTGGTGCAGCGCTATCGCCAGCGCCGCGACGGCACGATTTCGTTCGGCTCGCACAATGTGTTCGGCTTCGACCAGCAACGCAAGCTCGTCACAATGCACCAATTCGATTCCATGGGGTTCGTGCCGGCGACACCGGCCACGGGCATCTGGAACGGCGCCGAGCTCGTTCTGGAACGGTCGTCGCCGCGCGGCTCCGCCCGCGTGACGTATATTTTCGACGGCGACGATACCTACCGCATGCGATTGCAATTCAAGCCTACCGGTAGCGATGTTTGGCAAGACATGGTGAGTGGCGTCTACCGGCGCGTCTCGCCTACTCTTCTGAGCCTCGCCCTGGAGGCGGCAGGAGATACCGCAGGCGATATCGGCGGCAACCAGTGGAATCGGGAAGAGCTCTATGATCGCTGAATGCTTCCTCGACACAAATGTCCTTGTCTATTGGCGCGATCATCGCCGCTGCCGAGCGCCTCGGCGTCAAGACGCTGTACACCGAAGACCTCAATCACGGCCAGGCTTACGGCTCCGTGGTCGCCATTAACCCGTTCCGCACTCACTGATCAGGTCGCTAAAAAATGTCCATTCTCGTCGACAAGAACACCAAGGTGCTGGTCCAAGGCCTGACCGGCAAGACCGGCACGTTCCACACCGAGCAGGCGCTGGCCTATCATGGCACCAAGATGGTGGGCGGCATACATCCGAAGAAGGGCGGCGAGACCTGGGCCGGCGCCAAGGGCGAGAGCCTGCCGATCTTCGCCACGGTCGCCGAAGGCAAGGAACGGACAGGCGCCAACGCCTCCGTCGTCTATGTGCCGCCGGCGGGCGCCGCCGAAGCCATCATCGAGGCGATCGAGGCCGAGATCCCGCTGATCGTCTGCATCACCGAAGGCATCCCGGTGATGGACATGGTCAGGGTCAAGGCGCGGCTCGACCGCTCCTCCTCGCGGCTGATCGGTCCGAACTGCCCGGGCGTGCTGACGCCCGACGAATGCAAGATCGGCATCATGCCCGGCAACATCTTCCGCAAGGGCTCGGTCGGCGTTGTGTCGCGCTCGGGAACGCTTACCTATGAAGCGGTCTTCCAGACCACCAATGTGGGCCTCGGCCAGACCACCGCGGTCGGCATCGGCGGCGACCCTGTCAAAGGCACCGAGTTCATCGACGTGCTGGAGATGCTGCTCGCGGACGACGAGACCAAGTCGATCATCATGATCGGCGAGATCGGCGGCTCGGCCGAGGAAGACGCCGCGCAGTTCCTCAAGGACGAGGCCAAGCGAGGTCGCAAGAAGCCGATGGCGGGTTTCATCGCCGGACGCACGGCGCCGGCCGGCCGCACCATGGGCCATGCCGGCGCGGTGATCTCCGGCGGCAAGGGCGGCGCCGAAGATAAGATCGCGGCAATGGAATCGGCCGGCATCAAGGTTTCGCCGTCGCCGGCTCGACTGGGCACGACCTTAGTTGAGGCGATCAAGGGTCAGTGAATAGTGCGTGGTGAATGGTGAATGGAAGGGACAAGGTGAACAGTGACGCCAAGCGGGTCGTTCCCGTTTTCTTTGGCCATTCACTATTCACCACTCACTATTCACCCCAAGAAGGAGACGGAGCCAGGCTCCGATAGTGACATGGCACGACAAGATCAGGCCAACGACCAATTCTCGCTCACCTCGTTCCTCTATGGCGGCAACGCCGACTATATCGACGCGCTCTATGCCGCCTATGAGGACGATCCGGCCTCCGTCGATCCGGAATGGCAGGATTTCTTCGCGGCGCTGAAGGACGATGCGGGCGACGTTCGCAAGAACGCCAAGGGCGCTTCCTGGGCAAAGCCCTCTTGGCCCCTGCAGACCAATGGCGAGCTGGTGTCGGCGCTCGATGGCAATTGGGGCCTGGTCGAGAAGCACATCGAAAAGAAGGTGAAGGATAAGGCGGTCGTCAACGGCGCAGCCCTTTCCGATGCGGACGTGCACCAGGCGACGCGCGATTCCGTTCGCGCCATCATGATGATCCGCGCCTACCGCATGCGCGGCCATCTGCATGCCGATCTCGATCCGCTCGGCATCGCCAAGCCGCTCGAGGACTATAACGAGCTGTCGCCGGAGAATTACGGATTCACCCAGGCCGACTACGACCGGCCAATCTTTCTCGACAATGTGCTCGGTCTCGAATTCGGCACCATCCGGCAGATGCTGGACATCCTCGCCCGCACCTATTGCTCGACGCTCGGCGTCGAATTCATGCACATCTCGGACCCCGAGGAAAAGGCGTGGATCCAGGCGCGCATCGAGGGCGCCGACAAGGAGATCACCTTCACCGCCGCCGGCAAGAAGGCGATCCTGTCGAAGCTGATCGAGGCAGAGGGCTTCGAGCAGTATATCGACGTCAAGTACAAGGGCACCAAGCGCTTCGGCCTCGACGGCGGCGAGTCGCTGATCCCGGCGCTGGAACAGATCGTCAAGCGCGGCGGCCAGCTCGGCCTGAAGGAGATCGTGCTCGGCATGGCGCATCGCGGCCGCCTCAACGTGCTCAGCCAGGTGATGGCCAAGCCACATCGCGCCATCTTCCACGAATTCAAGGGCGGTTCGGCCGCTCCGGACGAGGTCGAGGGCTCGGGCGACGTGAAGTACCATCTCGGCGCCTCGTCGGATCGCGAGTTCGACGGCAACAAGGTGCATCTGTCGCTGACCGCCAATCCTTCGCATCTGGAGATCGTCGACCCGGTGGTGATGGGCAAGGCGCGCGCCAAGCAGGACCAGCTCGCCGGGCGCGAGCGCGGCGAGATCGTGCCGCTGTCGGAGCGCGCCAAGGTGATGCCGCTGTTGTTGCACGGCGATGCCGCCTTTGCCGGCCAGGGCGTGATTGCCGAGATCCTCGGCCTGTCCGGCCTGCGCGGCCACCGCGTCGCCGGCACGCTGCATTTCATCATCAACAACCAGATCGGCTTCACCACCAATCCGCGCTTCTCGCGCTCGTCGCCCTATCCGTCCGACGTGGCCAAGATGATCGAGGCGCCGATCTTCCACGTCAATGGCGACGATCCGGAAGCCGTCGTGCACGCCGCGAAGGTGGCGACCGAGTTCCGCATGAAGTTCCACAAGCCGGTGGTGGTGGACATGTTCTGCTACCGCCGCTTCGGCCACAATGAGGGCGACGAGCCGGCTTTCACGCAGCCGATCATGTATCGCAAGATCCGCACCCATAAGACGACGGTGCAGACCTACGCCGACCGGCTGATCGCCGAAGGCCATATCACCCAGGCGGAAGTCGACAAGATGCGGGCCGACTGGCGCGCGCATCTGGAAGCCGAATGGGAAGTCGGCCAGTCCTACAAGCCGAACAAGGCCGACTGGCTGGACGGCGCCTGGTCCGGCCTGCGCACGGCCGACAATCAGGACGAACAGCGCCGCGGCAAGACCGCCGTTCCGGTCCGCACGCTGAAGGAAATCGGCAAGAAGCTGACCGAGGTGCCGAAGGGTTTCGAGGCGCACAAGACGATCCTGCGCTTTCTCGAGAACCGCCGCCAGGCGATCGAATCCGGCGAAGGCATCGACTGGTCGACGGCCGAGGCGCTGGCCTTCGGCGCCATCCTGCTCGACGGCAGTCCGATCCGGCTCTCCGGCCAGGATTCGGAACGCGGCACTTTCTCGCAGCGCCATTCGGTGCTCTACGACCAGCGCGACGAGACGCGTTATATCCCGCTCAACAATCTGTCGGCGGCGCAAGCCGGCTACGAAGTCATCAACTCGATGCTGTCGGAAGAGGCGGTGCTTGGCTTCGAATACGGCTACAGCCTGGCCGAGCCGAAGGCGCTGACGCTCTGGGAAGCGCAGTTCGGCGATTTCGCCAACGGCGCCCAGGTCGTGTTCGACCAGTTCATCTCGTCCGGCGAGCGCAAGTGGCTCAGAATGTCGGGCTTGGTCTGCCTGCTGCCGCATGGCTATGAGGGCCAGGGGCCCGAGCACTCGTCGGCGCGGCTGGAGCGCTTCCTGCAGCTGTGCGCCGAGGACAACATGCAGGTGGCCAACGTGACGACGCCGGCTAATTATTTCCACATCCTGCGCAGGCAATTGAAGCGGGACTTCCGCAAGCCGCTGATCCTGATGACGCCGAAGTCGCTGCTGCGCCACAAGCGGGCGGTGTCGACGCTGCCGGAAATGTCGGGCGAGAGCTCGTTCCACCGGCTGTTGTGGGACGATGCGCAACTGCTCGCCGACCAGCCGATCAAGCTGGTCAAGGATTCCAAGATCCGCCGCGTCGTGCTGTGCTCGGGCAAGGTCTATTACGACCTCTACGAGGAGCGCGAGAAGCGCGGCATCAACGACATCTACCTGCTGCGCGTCGAGCAGCTCTATCCATTCCCGGCCAAGGCGCTCATCACCGAGCTGTCGCGCTTCCGCAACGCGGAGATGGTGTGGTGCCAGGAGGAGCCCAAGAACATGGGCGCCTGGTCGTTCATCGATCCCTATCTCGAATGGGTGCTGGCGCATATCGACGCCAAGCATCAGCGCGTTCGCTACACCGGCCGGCCGGCTTCCGCCTCGCCGGCGACCGGATTGATGTCGAAGCATCTCAGCCAGCTTGCTGCCCTGCTCGACGACGCGCTCGGCGGATAAGCGGGCCGGGTGAACAGGCAGATCGGGCGAAACAGACCTCAAGCAGACAAGAGAACGGACAGGCACAATGGCTACCGAAATCCGCGTCCCCACTCTGGGCGAATCCGTCACCGAGGCGACCGTCGGCAAGTGGTTCAAGAAGGTCGGCGACGCGATCGCCGCCGATGAGCCGCTGGTCGAGCTCGAAACCGACAAGGTGACGGTGGAGGTGCCTGCCGCGGGCGCCGGAACGCTCTCCGAGATCACCGTCAAGGAAGGCGAAACCGTCAATGTCGGCGCGTTGCTCGGCTCGATTGCGGCAGGCGGCGAAGCGGCCGCGCCGGCGACCAAGCCGCAGGCGGTGGCACAGGCTTCCAGCCCGAATGCCGCCTCCACGGTCAAGCAGGCCGCGGCCGAGACCGCCAAGGTGGCCGGCGACGCCGGCCCGATCGAGCCGCGCACCATGCCGCCGGCTCCTGCGGCAGCCAAGCTGATTGCCGAGAGCAATCTCGCGGTGGACCAGATCACCGGCTCCGGCAAGCGCGGCCAGGTGCTCAAGGGCGACGTGCTCGACGCCATCGCCAAGGGCGCGCCCTCGCAGCCGTCCGAAACGCCGAAGGCGGCTCCGGCCTCCGCGCCTGTGGCGGCCCGCGCGCCGTCCACGGCCGACGATGCCTCGCGCGAGGAGCGGGTGCGCATGACCAAGCTGCGCCAGACCATCGCGCGCCGCCTCAAGGAGGCGCAGTCGACGGCCGCCATGCTCACCACCTTCAACGAGGTGGACATGAGCGCGGTGATGGCGCTGAGGACCAAGTACAAGGACGTGTTCGAGAAGAAGCACGGCGTGAAGCTCGGCTTCATGGGCTTCTTCACCAAGGCGGTGACGCATGCGCTGAAGGAAATCCCGGCGGTCAATGCCGAGATCGACGGCACCGACATCATCTACAAGAATTTCGCCCATGTCGGCGTCGCCGTCGGCACCGACAAGGGCCTGGTGGTGCCAGTGGTGCGCGATGCCGACCAGATGTCGATTGCCGAGATCGAGAAGGAGATCGGCCGGCTGGGTCTCGCCGCGCGCGACGGCAAGCTCGCCGTCGCCGATATGCAGGGCGGCACCTTCACCATCTCCAATGGCGGCGTCTACGGGTCGCTGATGTCGACGCCGATCCTGAACGCGCCGCAGTCCGGCATTCTCGGCATGCATAAGATCCAGGACCGGCCGGTGGTGGTCGGCGGCCAGATCGTCATCCGCCCGATGATGTATCTGGCGCTCAGCTACGACCACCGTATCGTCGACGGCAAGGAAGCGGTGACTTTCCTGGTGCGCGTCAAGGAAAGCCTGGAGGATCCGGAGCGGCTGGTGCTCGATCTGTGATCGGACCGGTCGCGTCGTGAGCGGCTGGCTGGAGCAGCTAGGGTTCGGGATAGGTCGGGCAGCGCGCGGCTTGCGGCGGGTTTTTCGGCGCAGCATCGTCCCGCTTGGAATCTCCGCCGCCATTCCGCCGCTTGCATTTGCCGATTGGGATCCGGCCAAGGCCAGCAGCAATCTCGGCATATTTGCGCTCACCGATGCACAATTGGCGGAGCGCAAGATCACCGTCACGCCGATTGGCGACCTCGAGCTGCCGACCGGCGAGATCATCGCCTGCGATCCTCTGGTGACCGGTGACGACTGGCCAGCGCTAGATCGCAAGGTCAAGCCTGGGCGCTACCGGGTCTCGCTGTTCGAGGCGCAGGGTCGTGTCGCGGCGGCATTCCTTCGCTTTCGTCCCGGCGTCCCGGTGCGCTGGGAGCTTGCCACGTTGCCCGGCCAGGACGTTTCGACGCTGAATGGCGACCAAGTCTTCGGCTATCCTGTCGATGCCGGTCTGGGCTCGTTCATGGACAAGACGGCGATGGCCCTGATGTCGGCCGCACAGGACAAGCTCAAACCCGACCAGAATTACTATGATGACGTGTTGGCGGCCGAATTCGCGCCCAACCAGGACAGGTTCGTTATGCATCACCCCGTCACCGGCAATCCAGCCAACATCGCGATGTTCTGGAGCGGTTGGGGCGACGGCATCTATCCATCCTTCTGGGGACTGGACGCGGCCGGCGAGCCGCTGGTCTTGATGACCGACTTCGAAGTGCTCGAAAACGCCGATGGCCGCGAAGGCGTTCAGGCTAACTGATGACCAACGTCGCGTCGCCGTTGATCGGATTTCTGGCCGGATCACTGGCTCTCACAGCCGCGAGTTCCACCGCCCAGGCCGCCTGCCCGATTCAACTTGCCGTCTATGGCGAGGCGAAGAGCGGCGCCGAGATCGACTTCACCCCGAGCGGCACCTCGGCGACGATCACCAACACGTTCCGCATGGTTCTCGACAACAATACCGTGCTCGACGGCATCGCCATGTGGACGGAGGGCCAGGGCCGGCCGCATGGCTCGCTGATGTACAAATGCCCGACCGGAGATGTCACCGGCGAGGAGCTTGCCGCCTGCACGGTGTGGGAAGGCGTGATCTACAGTTCCGACGACAAGGGCGGGATAGGCCTGCTGCCGGCCGAAGGCACCGATGCACCGAAGAGCCTGATTTTTCCCGATCTCGGGCCGTCGCTCGAGATGTCGGCCGCCTATGGTCCCGCCGGTTTCTCCAAAGTGCCGTGGGACGTCTTTACGCTGAAAGGCTGCCAGGAATGAGCGCGGACAAGAAGACGCTGCTGGTCACCGGCGGCAGCCGGGGCATCGGTGCCGCAATCTGCCGGCAGGCCAGCCAGGCCGGCTACCGGGTGGCGGTCAACTATGTCTCCAACCGGCTGGCTGCCGATGCATTGGTCGCCGAGCTCCAAGCCGCTGGCGGGCAAGCCATCGCTGTGAAGGGCGACGTCGGCGACGAGGCCGATGTGATGACGATGTTCAAGGCGGTCGACCGGGCCTTTGGCCGGCTCGACGCCTTCGTCAACAATGCCGGCATCGTCGACGTCAAGGCGCGCATCGACGAGATGAGCGCCGAGCGGGTCGAGCGGATGATGCGCGTCAATGTCGTCGGCTCCTTCGTCTGCGCCCGTGAGGCGGTGAAGCGCATGTCGACCCGGCACGGCGGCAAGGGCGGCGCGATCGTCAACCTCTCTTCCGCCGCCGCCAGGCTGGGCGCCCCGGGCGAGTATGTCGACTACGCCGCCTCCAAGGGCGCGATCGACACGATGACCGTCGGGCTGGCGCGCGAGGTGGTGAGCGAAGGCGTGCGCGTCAATGCGGTCAGCCCCGGCATCACCGAAACCGAGATCCATGCCTCCGGCGGGCAGCCGGATCGGGTGGCGCGGATGCAGGACATGCTGCCGATGAAGAGGGCGGGCACGGCCGACGAAGTCGCGAGCGCCGTGCTTTATCTTCTGTCGGACGCAGCCTCCTATATAACGGGCGCGATCCTGAATGTGAGCGGCGGCCGCTGAAGGCCGGATAGAGGGACAAGATCATGGCTTATGACGTCGTAATCATCGGGTCGGGACCGGGCGGCTATGTCTGCGCCATCAAGGCGGCGCAGCTCGGGCTGAAGACGGCGGTGGTCGAGAAGAACGCCACCTTCGGTGGCACCTGCCTCAACATCGGCTGCATTCCTTCGAAGGCGCTGCTCCACGCCTCCGAGATGTTCGCCGAGGCCGGCCATGCCTTCGATACGCTCGGCATCGAGGTGGGTGCGCCGAAGCTCAACCTGAAGAAGATGCTGGCGCACAAGGATGCGACGGTGGCGTCCAACGTCAGCGGCGTCGCCTTCCTGTTCAAGAAGAACAAGATCGATAGCTTCCGCGGCACCGGCAAGGTGGTCGGTGCCGGGAAGGTGTCGGTGACCGGCGAGGACGGCAAGGTCGAGGAGATCGAGACCAAGAACATCGTGATTGCCACCGGCTCCGACGTCGCCGGTATTCCCGGCGTCAAGGTCGACTTCGACGAGAAGGTGATCGTGTCCTCCACCGGCGCGCTGTCGCTGCCCAAGGTGCCTGGCCAACTGGTGGTGGTCGGAGGCGGCGTCATCGGCCTGGAACTCGGCTCGGTCTGGGCGCGGCTCGGCGCCAAGGTGACAGTCGTCGAGTTCCTCGACACCCTCCTCGGCGGCATGGATGGCGAAGTGTCGAAACAGTTCCAGCGGCTGCTGTCCAAGCAAGGTTTCGAGTTCAGGCTCGGCGCCAAGGTGACCGGCGTCGGCAAGACCAAGAAGGGGGCCAGCGTCACGTTCGAGCCGGTGAAGGGCGGTGCCGCGGAAACCATCGAGGCGGACGTGGTGCTGATCGCCACCGGCCGCCGTCCCTATGCCGACAGCCTCGGACTCAAGGAAGCGGGCGTCGAGATGGACGAACGCGGCCGGGTCAAGACCGACGGTCATCTGCGGACCAACGTGCCCGGCATCTATGCCATCGGCGACGTCATCGCCGGGCCGATGCTGGCGCACAAGGCAGAGGACGAGGGCGTCGCGGTGGCCGAGACGATTGCCGGCCAAGCCGGCCATGTGAACTACGACGTCATCCCCAGCGTCGTCTACACCAGCCCTGAAATCGCCTCCGTCGGCAAAACCGAGGAGGAACTGAGGAAGGGCGGCATCGACTACAAGGTCGGAAAATTTCCGTTCAGCGCCAATGGCCGCGCCCGCGCCATGCTGCATACGGACGGCTTCGTGAAGATCCTCGCCGACAAGGCCAGCGATCGTGTGCTCGGCGTTCATATCATGGGCTTCGGCGCCGGCGAGATGATCCATGAGGCGGCGGTGCTGATGGAATTCGGCGGTTCCTCGGAGGACCTCGCCCGCACCTGCCATGCGCATCCAACGATGTCGGAAGCGGTGAAGGAAGCGGCACTCGCCACGTTCTTCAAGCCGATCCATATTTAGAGGCCTTTCATAAACCCACTCCGGCGGCCATCTGGCGCGGTTTTCTGCGCTTCCGGTGCTCACGTACTTTAAGTACGCTCCGCTCCGGTTCTCGAAAACCACGCCAGCTGACTCACCGGAGCGGCTTTCTAAAAAGGCCTCTGCCAGGTCACAGCCGAAACAAAACGGCCCGCCTCTCGGCGGGCCGTTCGTCATTGAGCTGGGCCTGATTACTGAGCCGGTGCAGGCGCGGGAGCCGGCGCGGGGGCCGGTGCTGGGGCCGGGGCAGGCTCGGGCGCCGGGGCTGGCGCAGGAGCAGGCGTAGCAGGCGCCGGTGCAGGGGCCGGCGTGCTTGCTGCCGGCGGTTCAGCGGGCGCCGGGGCATGCTCGCCGCCGCTTCTGCCAAAGACATAATACGCAACAACGGCCAGGATAATGACAACAAGGGCGATCAGCCATCCGCTGCCACCTCCGCCACTCGACGAGGGCGGCGTGCTCGGAGGGGTGAAGGGATCGTTAGGGTTCGCCATAAAACGTGTCCTCCTTGGAATGAAAGCCTTCAATCAACAGCCATCAACGCGCGATCCCGCGATTCGGTTTCACGCCGGCGGACGGAAAGCGCTGAAAAACCGGCGTTTTCCGGGCCCCAGCCGCCAGACGACTCAGTTGACGGCGGTAACAGTATACCCTGCCTTGCGGAAATCCTCGACCAGTCCTTCGGGGCCGGGAAGATGCATCGCGCCGACCGCCATGAAGACATTGCCTTTGGCCAGAATCGGCTGGGCATGGTCCACCATCACCTTGTTGCGGCTGGTGATCATGGTCTGCTCGAAGGCGGCGTAGCCGGCCTGATCGTCCTCCGCGTTGGGCAGCACGGTGCTGAACAGCGGCCAGAACATGCCGATCTCGCCGCGCTGGTAGAGAATGATCATGGTTTCGTTGAGGTCGTTGGCCTTGTCGCCAAGCCGCAACGTGTCGACCAGGCCCTTCATGTGGAAGGCGAGCGGCAGCGAAGCCATGGCGCGCAGCTGGTCGGCAACGGTTTCCAGGCCTTCGACCGCCTTGCCGTTGGCCTTGGCCTCGGAGGCGAGCTTGACGTCGAGCACAGGCTCTCCAGCGGCCTGGCGGGCGACTTCGCAGGCGGGCAGCGCCACCATCGCCGACAGGATCCAAGGCTTCATCTTGGCAACCGTCGCCGGCGGAATGCCGCGCGCATCGAGCCCCTTGTTCAGCACGGCTGCGTCCTCGGGCGAGAGCAGCGACGACAGCGTGGTGTTGTCGGTGAACATCATCAGGTTGGGATCGGCGGCGATGGCGGCCATCATCTTCTTCTTGTCGAGCACTTCGGTGGTCTCGATGATGATCGTGTCGGCGCCGTCATAAGCCTGCTGCGCCACGGTTGGCAATGTGGTGACGCGCGCGTCGGTCACGTGCATGGTGCCGAACAGATAGGAAGGTTTTTCGCCTGACTTCTCCAGCTTCCACAGCAGGCCCTTGCCGTTCGGAACCGCGGCGGCCTCGGCCTCGACCTTCTTGAAGGCGGCGGGATCGGTCTTCTCGAGACCGGCCAGTAGATCGGCGCCGCCGCAGGCGGGCGCTTCCGCATGCGCTCTGCCGGCAAGCAGCAGGACAAGGATGAAGGACAGGAAAAACAGCAGGTTGAGTGCTGCAAGCAGCTTCAACGAGACTAGGGCCGCGCGGTCGGCGATGGCGATGACGCGTTTCATGGCTCGCTTCTTAAGCTCAAAAAGCGGCAAAACGGTTAACCGGCGGGGTGAAATTGTTTCCGGGTGCAGTTTTGACAATCGCCTAGTTCTCAGACGGAATATCTGATGGTTAGTTAGGCCGCCCATCCCTCGTCATCCACGGGCGGAGCAAGGAGCGAAGCGACGCGGCGCAGACCCGAGGATCCATGCCGCGACTTCTGCGCTGTGCCACGGTGCAGTATTCTGCTCCGTTGCACTCCTCGGCCAGGGTCACGGCATGGATACCAGGGTCTCCGCGACGGAGCTTCGCTCCTGCTTCGCCCTGGTATGACGACGTGTGGCGGCTTCGCCCCAATCCCATGTTGTCCCTCGACGAGAGCGCGCCGCTAGCGGTCACGCCCGCGGATGCGACTGCTCATAAATTTCGAGCAGCCTTGCCGTGTCGACGCCGGTGTAGACCTGCGTGGTCGACAGGCTGGCGTGGCCGAGCAGTTCCTGGATGGTTCGCAGATCGCCGCCGCGGCCGAGCAGATGCGTGGCGAAGGAATGGCGCAAGGCATGCGGCGTCGCCGTGTCCGGCAGGTTGAGGGCCGAGCGCAGCCTGGCCATCTCGCGCTGGACGATGGCCGGATTGAGCGGACCGCCACGGGCGCCGCGGAACAGCAGCCCCTTCGGATCGATGTGGTAGGGACAGAGCCGGCGGTATTCGACGACCGCCCGGAGCGCCACCGGCAGCACCGGGACCAGCCGCGTCTTGCCGCCCTTGCCGGTGATGCGCAGCACGGTGTCGGTTTCGGCGGCAAGATCCGCTCCCGACAGGCCGAGCGCTTCCGAGATGCGCAGGCCGGAGCCATAAAGCAGCGTCAGCACGGCGGCGTTGCGAGCCGCGATCCAGGGCTCTTCGGCGAGCTGGCCTTCCACGGAAACGACCTGTTTTGCATCGCTCGCGGTCAGCGGCTTGGGCAGCGATTTCGGCTGGCGCGGTGCGCGAAGGGCTGTCGCACCGGCCGCGTTGACGAGGCCGCGCTTTTCGAGAAAGCGCAGCAGCGAGCGGATGCCGGCAAGGCCGCGGCCGAGCGTGCGGGCGCCGACGCCTTCGTTGCGGCGCGCAGCGAGGAAGCCGCGCAGATCGGCCGGACGCAGGTCGGCAATGTCCGAAATTCCGGGCGGGCCGCCGCAATGTCCGGTCAGGAACTGCAGGAACTGGCGCGTGTCGCGCTCATAGGCCTCCACCGTCTCCGGCGACAGCCGGCGCTCGCGCGCCAGCATCTTCAGCCAGTTCTCGCGCGCTCTCTGAAGATCGGGCTTTGCCGGGATGAGGAATTCCTGCATGGCGGCATCTTCGGGCAGCGTGGTTAGCAAGCCGTGAATAGGCGATCATTGAAATGGCGGCTGGCCGGCGTTAGAGCAAAGCAAAGGAAATGCCGATGTCCAAGCTCCAGAACCCCGTCCAGATGGCCGTGATCGGCGCCGCGCACGGCATCAAGGGCGAATTGCGGGTCAAGACCTTCACCGGCGATCCGCTGGCGCTGGCCGATTACGGACCGCTCCAGGCCAAGGACGGCCGCGTCTTCCACATCCTCGATATCCGGCCGGCAGGCACGGTCGTGGTGGTGCGCTTCAAAGGGATCGGCGACCGCAACGCCGCCGAGGCGCTTGCCGGCACGGAGCTGTTCGTCGACCGCTCGGTGCTGCCGGACGATGGCGAGGAGGACGAGTTCTACCACGCCGACCTGATCGGCCTGGAGGTGAGGGACGATACCGGTGTCATCGGCAGGGTCGTCGCGGTGCACAATTTCGGCGGCGGCGACATACTCGACGTCACGATTGCCGGTCGCAAGGGCGTGCTGATCCCGTTCACCCAGGCCGCGGTGCCGCATGTGTCGATCGCCGATGGCTTTGTCCAGGTCGATCCCATGGCGGCGGGACTGGTCGAGGAGGAGGAGAGCGAGGCGCCCGGTCAGCCCGGGTTCGACCCGAAGGGCCGGCCGCGCGGGCCGAAGGATGCCGGGGGCAACCGGTGAGCTTTGCCGCCTCGGTGCTGACGCTCTATCCGGAGATGTTTCCGGGCGCGCTCGGGCTGTCGCTCGCCGGCCGGGCGCTGGAGGCGGGCACCTGGTCGCTGGAGGCGATCCAGATCCGCGATTTCGCCACCGATCGCCATCGCACCGTCGACGATACGCCAGCCGGCGGCGGCGCCGGCATGGTGATGCGCGCCGACGTGCTGGCCAAGGCCGTCGACCATGCCTCGCCGCCGGGCGATCCGCGCCCGCGCCTGCTGATGAGCCCGCGCGGGCGACCGCTGACCCAGGCGCGCGTGCGGGAACTCGCCGCCGGGCCGGGCGCCGTCATCCTTTGCGGCCGTTTCGAGGGCGTCGACCAGCGGCTGATCGAGGCGCGAGCTCTGGAGGAAGTCTCGATCGGCGACTTCATCCTGTCGGGCGGCGAGCCGGCGGCACTCGTGCTGCTCGACGCCGTGGTGCGGCTCCTGCCTGGCGTGATGGGCAATGCCGTGTCGGGCGAGGAAGAGAGTTTCGAGTGTGGCCTGCTCGAGCATCCGCATTACACGCGGCCGCAGGAATTCGAAGGCAGGCCGATCCCCGAGGTGCTGAACTCCGGCAACCACAAGAAGATCGCGGAATGGCGCCGCGCCGAGGCGCTGAAGCTGACCAGGGAGCGGCGCCCGGACCTGCTGACGGCGGCTCACCCCTTGGTGAAGTAATAAAACGCCAGGAACAGGCCGACGCCGACGACGAAGCCACGCACGACGCCTTGCGGCACGCGCCTGGCGATCCACACCCCGGCATAGCCGCCGAAAGCGCCGCCCGGGATCATGATTATCGCCTGCGGCCAGGCGATCACTCCGCCGGAAACGAAGACCACTATGGCGATGGCCGCGATGACCACGGCCAGCATGTTCTTCAGGGCATTCAGTTTGTGATAGTCGCCGGCTTGCGTCAGGCCGAGGGTCGCCAGCATCATGACGCCCATGCCGGCGCCGAAGAAGCCGCCATAGACCGAGGTCAGGAATTGCGCCAGCGACCCGGCGACTGAGCCGAGCGAGGCCTGGTGCTCGGGTCCCGCCGCCGGCTTCAACCACGGTCCGGCGGCAAACAAAGCGGTCGCGGCGATCAGCAGCCAGGGCACCAGCGCGCGAAAGGACGGATTGGAGAGCGCGAGCAGGATGAGCGAGCCGGCCAGCGCACCGCAGGCGGATATCAGGCAAAGCAGGAGCGCCTGGCGCCAGAAATGCCTGATGTCGTCGAGATAGGCCAGCGTCGAGGTGATGTAGCCGGGGAACTGGGTCACCGAGGAGGTGGCGTTGGCGACGATCGGCGGCAGGCCGACCAGGGTCATGGCACCGAAGGTGATGAAGGTGCCGCCGCCGGCGACGGCGTTGACCGCGCCAGAGACAAAGCCCGCGAGGAAGAGCAGGAAGGCATCGAAGAATGTCATTGGGAACCCGAGGGACTTAGACCGTTCCCCGCTTAGGAAGCCTGCGCGGCTGGCGCAACCCGACACGGACACAATACGATGATGCCATAGGCGCGAAAAATATGCCTTCAAGGCGCGTCGCGCTGAAGAGCGGCGCGCGCTTATAAGTCCTTGTTTCGATGCATGTCGTCGTGCCAGAACCGCACACACTTGCGGGCGACGTGCAATAAGGCGTGACAAAGCGCCGAAATAGCGGTATGTGGCCGCCCGAACCGGAAGAACGATCTTTCGGGCCCGTCAACAATGGCGGTGTAGCCGTCCCTGTCCGATGCTATCGCAAAGGGCATAGCCGAGCGGGCGTTGGAACTGCAAGGCGAGATGAGGACGCTCTGACTGTCGGAAGAACAAGAAGAGGATTTTTGAGATGGATCTCATCCGTCAGCTCGAGGCCGAGCAGGCCGCCAAGATCGAAGCCAAGCGCAAGCTGCCCGAATTCCAGCCCGGCGACACCGTGCGTGTCCAGGTTCGCGTCACCGAAGGCAGCCGCACCCGCGTCCAGGCCTATGAGGGTGTCGTCATCGCCCGCTCCGGCTCGGGCTTCCAGGAGAATTTCACCGTCCGCAAGATTTCCTATGGCGAAGGCGTCGAGCGCGTTTTCCCCGTCTACTCGCCGATGGTCGAGGGCGTCGAGATCGTGCGCCGCGGCAAGGTGCGCCGCGCCAAGCTCTATTACCTGCGTGATCGCCGCGGCAAGTCGGCCCGCATTTCGGAAAATACCGGCGTTCGCGCCCGCAAGCTCAACGACGAGGAACGTGACGCGCTGAACGCCGAGCGTGCCCGCATCGAGGCCGAGAAGGTCGCCGCCGCCGAGGCGCTGGCCGTCGAGAAGGCCGCGCAGGATGCCGCCGAGAAGAAGGCCGCCGCCGAGGCTGCCAAGGAAGCCGCGGCAGAGTAAATAATTTCTTAACGACGTCTCTTGCGTTTTACATAACATCTCTTAGCAATAGGGGCGGCTTCGGCCGCCTTATTTGCTTTGGGGGTGATTTGGGTGGATGCTTTTGCGAGGGCAAATCGCTCCAATTGGAATAATCGAGCAGAACTGCACACCAGCGATGCAGCGCGCCGATACTATCCGATCGACAAGGTGCTGGCCGGCGGTACAAGCCTGACGGCGCTGGAGATGCGGGAGGTCGGCAACCGAATTGCCGGCAAGGATATTGCCCATCTGCAATGCCATATCGGGCTCGACACGATAAGCCTGAAGCACCTTGGCGCGAAAAGCGTGACCGGACTGGACTTCGCGCCCAAGGCGCTGGCCGCGGCGCGCAGCTTTGCCGAGCAGGCCGGCGTCGAGGCGCGCTTCGTCGAGGCCTCGGTCTATGACGCGGTGGCGGCGCTCGACGATTATTACGATCTCGTCTATGTCACCTGGGGCACCACCATCTGGCTGGACGACATTTTCAGCTGGGCCAAGGTGGTCGCCAGCCTGCTGCGGCCTGGCGGGAAACTCTATTTTCTCGACGGCCATCCGACGATGTTCCAATGCGGCCGCAAGACCGACCGGCCGGGTCTGCTGCTCGATTGGCGGACACCACGGCAGGCGCCCTTGGAATGGCACGACACGCATACCTATACGGGCGACGAGCGGCCACTGACCCATCGCCTGAACTATGAGTGGATCCACCCGTTGAGCGACGTCATCAATGCGCTCATCGCATCGGACATGGCGATCGACTTCCTCAACGAGCATGCCATGCTGGGGTGGAAGGAATTTCCCTATATGGTCGAGGCAGGCGAGGGGCTCTACGCGCTCCCGGCCGACGTCACCAAGATCCCGCTTTCCGTGTCGATCGGCGCCACCAAGCGCTGAATCGAGCTCGGAGAAAAATCGCTCGCGTGTTGACGGCCAATATGGCCGGCTTGCGCGAGGCGTCGGGTCGGGCTGATCGCGGAAAGAGGGTTCTCGAAGCGACCGTTCGGAAGGATGGGAAGCCACGCCCACGCGCATCGCCGCAGCGGATCGGCTTGCAAGGCGCTTGCGGAAGGCTAAAGTCGGCGCCGGATTTTTTCTGGTGGCGCGCGGCCAATGCGCGGCCAATCACCTGCGGGGAGTTTGTCATGACCAAGTCGAAACTGCTGCTGGCCGCCATGCTGGCCTGCCTTCTTGCGCCCGTCGCGGCGCTGGCCGACACGCTGCCCGACCTCGGCGGCAAGAAGGTCGTGGTGGTGACGGAGAATGCCTACCCGCCGCTGCAGTTCGTCGACAAGAAGACCGGCAAGCAGATCGGCTGGGAATATGACGCGATGGACGAGATCGCCAAGCGGCTGAATTTCAAGGTCGAATATCAGAACACCTCCTGGGACGCGATGATCCAGGCGGTTTCCGACAACCAGTACAACATCGGCATGACCGGCATCACCATCAAGGACGAGCGTAAGGAGAAGGTCGACTTCTCCGATCCCTATATGCGCTCGGAGCAGTTCATGCTGGTGCGCGGCGACGAGAGCCGCTTCACCGACGCCAAGAGCTTTGCCGCCTTCAAAGACGGGCTGATCGGCGCGCAGGCCGGCACCACGCCCTTCTATACCGCCGTCTACAGCGTGCTCGACGGCAACGAGCAGAATCCGCGCATCAAGCTGTTCGAGACCTTCGGCGCCAGCGTCCAGGCGCTGAAGTCGGGCGACGTCGACGTCGTGCTGACCGACGGCACCGCCGGCAAGGGCTATGTCGACGCTTCCGAAGGCAAGCTCAAGCTGATCGGCGGCCCGCTCGGCACCGAGGATTTCGGCTTCATCTTCCCGAAAGGCTCGGAGCTGGTGAAGCCGGTCAACGCCGCCATCGCCGCGCTCAAGGCCGACGGCACGCTCGATGCGCTCAACAAGAAGTGGTTCCTTGATTACAAGATGGGGCAGTGAGCCTCCTTTGCTGTCAATGACACGCGACAGTGGCGGGCCGAAGCCTGCAAAGGTTTCATTCCTTCACACCCCCCTCTGTCCTGCCGGACATCTCCCCCGCAAGGGGGGAGATTGGCAGTCTTGGCCTCTCGCCCAATTCTGCGGCGTTGAAAATTCGCGAAAGCCGAGGCGACATCTGATCTCCCCCCTTGCGGGGGAGATGCCCGGCAGGGCAGAGGGGGGTGTGCCGGAACGCAGCTTCCGCGACTATCTCGCCGGCGCCGCTTGATGCCGCCCGCAACCTCCACCACCAGACCCGAATTCCCCTGGTGGCTGGCAGCCACGCTTGCCTTGGCATTGGCGACGGCGCTCTTCATCGCCACCAGCGATCTCTATGCCCAGGTCTTCGCCATCGTCGCCAAGGGCATCGGCATCACCATCTTCGTCACCGTGGTCGCCTTCGCGCTGGCCTCCGCGATCGGGCTGGGCTTGGCGCTGATGGCCTTGTCGCGCTCGCGCCTGCTGCGCCAGGTCGCGCGCTTCTATGTCGAGATCATCCGCGGCGTGCCGATCCTGGTGCTTTTGTTCTGGATCGCCTTTGCCGGCGCGCCGGCCTTCGTGGCGGCGTGGAACGCGCTGACGGCGCCCTTGCAGAGCGCCGGCTATCTCGGCGAATTGCTGGTCCGCGACGTCTCGCTTTTGTGGCGCGCCATCATGGCGCTGACCATCGGTTATTCGGCCTTCATTTCGGAAGTTTTCCGCGCCGGCATCCAGGCCGTCGAGAAGGGTCAGATCGAGGCGGCGAAAGCACTCGGGCTGTCGCGGGTGCAGCGCTTCCGGCTGATCGTGTTTCCGCAGGCGATCCGCACCATCCTGCCGCCGCTCGGCAACGATTTCGTCGCGATGGTCAAGGATTCCTCGTTGGTCTCGGTGCTCGGCGTCGCCGACATCACCCAGATGGGCAAGGTCTATGCCGCCGGCTCGTTCCGCTTCTTCGAGACCTATTCGATCGTCGCTTACATCTACCTCATCCTGACCGTCGGCCTGTCGCTGGCGCTGCGGGCGTTCGAGCGGCGGTTGCGCCGCCAGCATCAGGAATAGCCGGCGGGCGAAGACGGCGCTACGATTGTCGTTGTTCGATGCATGTCGTTGTCCCAAAACCGCTGCACAGTTTTGGGCGACATGCATCCCGGCGCGGAGGAAACCGACCGATGAATTTTGACAAGGCCAATGCGGCGCTGGACTCGGTATATACGTCCGACACGCCGGAAGCGCTGGCCAAGGCTTACGCCGAATGGGCGGCGACCTATGACAGCGAGACCGCCTCGCTCGGCTATCTGCTGCCGTTCCTGATCGCCGCCTGGGTGGCGCGCCATGTGCCTTCGGGCGAAGGGCCTCTGCTCGATGCCGGCTGCGGCACCGGCCTGTCGGGGCCGTCGCTGAAGGCGCTGGGCTATGGCGACATCGCCGGGCTCGACCTGTCCGACGACATGCTCAAGCTTGCCGGCAGCCGCAACGCCTATAGCGAGCTCAAGAAGGCGATGCTCGGCGGCCCGATGCCCTGGCCGGACGGGCATTTTCGTGCCTTCTTCTCGGCCGGCGTCTTCACGATCGGCCACGCACCGGCTTCCGGCCTGCATGAATTGGTGCGGATCACGAAAAGCGGCGGCCACGCCATTTTCACCGTGCGCGACCAGGTGTTCGAGAGCGGCGGCTTCCAGGCTGTGTTCGATGAGCTCACGCAGGCGAAGAAATGGCGGCTGGTCGAGCAGAGCCCGTGGTTCCGCTGCTATGCGATCGGCGACCCGGAAGCGCTGGTGCGGACTTTTGTGTTCGAGGTGTTGTGAGGGCGGCTTCCCTTCTCCCACAAGCGGAGAAGGCAAAGCTACCGCAATTGCCGAAAAGCCAAAACATTGCTATCTACCCCGCCATGGAAGAGCTTTTCGGCGATCCGGCCTATAAGGGTTTCGTGCTGCAGGACAGAAAGCGCCTGCCGTCGCGATTTGCCGCGCGCGTCTGCGGCGCGCTCACCAGCCGACTTAGCTGAGCCGACGTCGCCTCCTCGCCCTTGCCGGGTTGCATGGTTCGGCACAGGCACCTTCCCATTTTCACATCGACGGATTTACGCACATGAGCGCACCGCGCACCCTCTACGACAAGATCTTCGACGACCATGTCGTCGACCGCCAGGACGACGGCACCTGCTTGCTCTATATCGACCGCCACCTCGTGCACGAGGTCACCAGCCCGCAGGCCTTCGAAGGCCTGCGCATGAGCGGCCGCCAGGTCCGGCATCCGGAAAAGACGCTCGCCGTGGTCGACCACAATGTGCCGACCTCGCCGGAGCGCAAGTTCGGCATCAAGAACGAGGAGAGCCGCATCCAGGTCGAGGCGCTGGCCAAGAACGCCAAGGATTTCGGCATCGACTACTACTCCGAGAACGATATCCGCCAGGGCATCGTCCACATCATCGGACCGGAACAGGGTTTTACCCTGCCCGGCATGACCATCGTGTGCGGCGACAGCCACACCTCCACGCACGGTGCCTTTGGAGCATTGGCGCATGGCATCGGCACCTCGGAGGTCGAGCATGTGCTGGCGACGCAGACGCTGATCCAGCGCAAGGCCAAGAACATGCTGGTGCGGGTCGACGGCACGCTGCCGGAAGGCGTCACCGCCAAGGACATCATCCTCGCCATCATCGGCGAAATCGGCACCGCGGGCGGCACCGGCTATGTCATCGAATATGCCGGCGAGGCGATCCGCTCGCTGTCGATGGAAGGCCGCATGACGATCTGCAACATGTCGATCGAGGGCGGCGCGCGCGCCGGCCTGATCGCGCCGGACGAGACGACCTTCGCCTATGTCAAGGACAAGCCGCGCGCGCCGAAGGGTGCGGCCTGGGACGCGGCAATGGCCTATTGGAAGACGCTGCATTCGGACGAAGGCGCGCATTTCGACAAGGTGGTCGTGCTCGACGCGCAGAAGCTGCCGCCGATCGTCTCCTGGGGCTCTTCGCCGGAGGACGTCGTTTCGGTGCAGGGCGTTGTGCCCAATCCGGAAGACATTGCCGACGAGAACAAGCGCTCATCCAAGCTGCGCGCGCTCGACTATATGGGGCTGACGCCGGGAACCAAGATCACCGACATCGCGCTCGACCGGGTGTTCATCGGTTCCTGCACCAACGGCCGCATCGAAGATCTGCGCGCCGCCGCCAAGGTGGTCGAGGGCAAGAAGGTCAATCCGCGCGTCAATGCCATGATCGTGCCGGGCTCCGGCCTGGTCAAGGAACAGGCCGAGGCCGAGGGGCTCGACAAGATCTTCGTCGCCGCCGGCTTCGACTGGCGCGAGCCGGGCTGCTCGATGTGCCTGGCCATGAACGACGACCGGCTGAAGCCGCATGAGCGCTGCGCCTCGACCTCGAACCGCAATTTCGAGGGACGCCAAGGGTTCAAGGGCCGCACCCACCTGGTGTCGCCGGCGATGGCGGCAGCGGCGGCGATCGCCGGCCATTTCGTGGACATCCGCGACTGGAAATAGTCGCCGGCACCAAATGCAAAAAAGGCCCGGATCGCGCTGCGGTCCGGGCCTTCTGCTTGCAGGCTTGTCGGTTACCTGCGAACGATCTTGTGAAACTGTTCGCGCCGGCCGGGCTCGTCGGCGGCCACCACCAGCGCCAATTTTCGTTCGTCGAAGACCTTGAACCACTCGTCCCATTCGACCAGTTCGTAGCCGCCGGCATTCATCGGCCGCTCCGGCCGGTCGTCGTCCTCATAGGCGTGCTGGCCAAACACCAGACGCAGCATGGCCTGCGTCCCGGCTTCGGGCGAGACGTCGACAATGGCCGGAAAACCGGCTCGCGCCGCCGCCCAGGAACGGATCGCGTCGTGATCGGTCAAGGTGATTGTGTCGGCCATAGGCATCACTCCTGTCTGGCCGGAAAACGCCGCTTGCGGGTGCCGGTTCCGGTGGGTTGCTGAGATCCTTCGGATTTCGCTTAACGGCTTGTTCGTGCTTCCGGTCTAGCATCTGCCCCAGGGTCAAGCGGGGAAAGCCACAGTCCTTTGGACACCGGTCTGCTCATAGCGCTGCTCAATCCGACGATAGCGCTGGCCCTCGGCGCTGCGTTCCTCGTGCTGTGGTTCCATCAGCGCCATCGTCCCTATCTGGCGGTGCTGGCGGCAAGCTACTGTCTCTCGGCGCTTGGCTTCCTGTTCCAATACTTCACTCTCCCCGTCGGCATGATGCCGACCAAGCTCATTTCCAACATCTGCTTCACGGCTGCGGCCTGCTGCCTATCCAGCGCGGTCGTGGCGCGCTTCGGCAGGCGCGTACCCTTTGTCGGCATCGCGCTCACCACCGGCGGGGGGCTTGCTGCCTTTTCGTGGTTCATGTTCGTCCAGCCGGATCTCGCCTGGCGTATCCTTTCGATGAATTTCGGTTTCGGCGCCTTGAGCCTGGTGGTCGCCGCCGAACTCAGGACCGTGCGCAACGAGGGCCCGACCCAAAAAATCTTGTTCGCGCTGTCGCTGCTTTCCGGGCTGAACTTCATCCTGCGCACACTGGTCGTCGTCATCGCGCATGGACCATTCCCGAGCTATGACGGATTCTACGACTCGTCCTACTGGACCACGGCGCTGCTCTCGCATGCCTTGCTGTCGCTGCTCATCGCGCTCTGCCTGTTCACGGCGGCGGCGCTCGACGTGATGAAGGCGCTGAAGGCCGAGACCCATACCGATCCGCTGTCCGGACTGCTCAACCGCCGCGGCTTCGAGGAACGGGCGGCGCAACTGCTTGAGCAGTGCGGCAAGGCCGGGTTCCCGGTCGCCATGGTGCTTGCCGACCTCGATCACTTCAAGGCTCTCAACGACCAGTACGGGCATGAGGCGGGCGACAGGGTGATTGCCGATTTCGCCGCCAAACTGCGCTTCGCCACGGGAACCCGCGGCGCCGCCGGCCGTATCGGCGGCGAGGAATTCGCGGTGCTGCTGCCGCTCAGCGACCTCGCCTCGGCCCGCCTCTTCGCCGAGGCGATCCGCACCTTCTATTCGGTCGGCGCGATCGACGGGCTGCCGCCGGGCACCAGGGTGACCGCCAGCTTCGGCGTCGCCGCCCGCACCGGCAACGAGGGGCTGGTGCCGCTGATGCGCCGCGCCGACGAGGCGCTCTACAAGGCCAAGAAGAACGGCCGCGACAGCGTGCGGCTGTCGTATGAGCGGCCGGAAACCGTTTTCGTCGCCGAACCGCTCGGCGTCGGGTGAAAGCCAGTCCAGTTCCGGGGCGGAAACTCCCAGACGCCTTCCGCGCGCGTTAACCTCTTTTTCGCGCCTGGATGGTCTTCTCTGCCGGCATATCCTTCGAAAGAATCATGGGCAGCGCCGACATCATCCTGGTGATCAATCTGTTCGTCGCCGGGCTGCTGGCGGCGTCCTTCATGACGCTCGCTATACATGAGGTCGGCCGGGTTGCCGCTCGCTGGCTGGCCTTCAGCTATATGCTCGGCATGGCCTATTTCGCCGCCGAGTTCGCCATTCCCGCCTTCGACGATGCGCGCTTGCCGGTCGTTGCCGCCTTTGCCGTCTTCCTGGCGGCCACGATCGCCTTCAATGGCGGGCTTGCACACAAATATGGCGTCGCGCCACCCTGGGCGCCGATGCTGTTCTTCCTCGCTGTCGCATCGGTCGGCGTCTTCACGGTTCAGGATCTGCCGCGCCACTCGCTCACCCGCATGATGGCCTACCAGCTCCCCTATGCCGCCATGCAGTCGACCGCTCTGATTATCGTCGGGTCATCGAGGCAAAGGCGCGGGCGGCTCGATCACCTTTTGATGACGGTGCTGGCTGCCAGCGCCATCCAGTTCGCCTCGAAGCCTTTCATCGCCGGCGCGCTCGGCGGCTGGGGCGCCAATCCGCAATCCTACGTGCAGACCAGCTATGCGCTTGTCTCACAGTCGCTCGGCACCGTGTTCGGCCTGGCCCTGGCGCTGCTGGCGCTGGCCATCCTGGTGCGCGACGTGCTTGCCGAAGCGACGTCGAAATCCGAAACCGACGTGCTGTCGCGGCTGCTCAACCGCCGCGGTTTCGAGCGCCATGCGGAGCTCGCCATGGGAGACGCCGTCCGCCAAGGGGTTCCGGTGGCGCTGGTCATCGCCGATCTCGATCATTTCAAGGGCATCAACGACAGCTACGGTCATGCCTGCGGCGATCTCGTCATCGAGACCTTTGCCGGTTTCCTGCGCGAAGCGGCGGCCGAGCACCACGTGGCCGGCCGCATCGGCGGCGAAGAATTCGCCATCATCCTGCCGGGCACCAATCTGGCCGCCGCTGTTTGCCGAGGGCGCGCGCAGCGCTTTCGGCGCTCTGCCGATTGACGGCCTGCCCATCGAATACCGCTGCAGCGCGAGCTTCGGCGTTGCAGAACTGGCCGCGGAAGAAGATTTTTCAGGCCTCCTGCGGCGCGCCGACGAGGCGCTTTATCAGGCCAAGGGCGCCGGTCGCGACTGCGTCCGGGTTTCACCCGGACCTACGGGACGGCAGAACAAGCCGATCAGCGGCAAGGGCTGAGATTGGGCATCTCGCCGTCGGAAAGCCCGTACATGTAGCTGCGGCCCTTCACGAAGACCGGGGGCTGGTAGCAGCCGGGAGCCCAGGCGTCGTCCGATTCGTCGTAGATCACGCCTGGCTGGGCGCCGCCTGTGTAGCCCGACATTTCCTTGGCCAGCTTGCCCTCACCGACGATGATGCGCTTGTAGCCGGCGGCGCTGTCGATGACGAGGTTGCCGAAGGAATCGGCATAGACGCGGTCGTGGTGGCGCAGGCCGGCTTCGGCCGGTACCGCAACTGCGATGGCGCATGCGGCCAACATCAGTGCTGCAAGGCTCGTACGCATGGAATTCGAACGCATGTCGCCCTCCAATCATTCGGTGCGACCCTGATGAATCGCGTTCCGGACTTCGTTCGAATCAGAAATTAACCCTTTCTTAACCTTTGTTAAGAGCCAGGCAGGTTTTGCGGCCATATCTTGATAAACATGGTTAATTTTGCGGGCGGCGGCGCACATCCCGACGACCGCTCTGCCAGTGGGGTGACGTTAAGATGGCCCATGACGCAAACGTGATTGGGGCGCGAGAAGCGCTGGTGACGAGAAAGGCCTCGGCGCCACTGATCTGCAGATGGCGGCGCGACCAAATCCTCCTCGGCATCTCGCACTGCAGCGACGCTGCGCCGGGTTGGCACAGGCGCGCTAATCGATTGAAGCGAATTCCTCTCCTTTTTTCAGACTAAATGACTTTTCCAAAACGATTTTCCGGCTTTGACGCGGTGCAAAAAGCGCATTAGAAACCGGCTGTCCGAAGTCGCATCCGGAAAGCGGCCATGCCGCATTCCAAGCTCCGGGACGCCGACGCCGAACTGGGGGAGCCATGAGCCAATCACCAGCCACCCGCGCATCTGCCAGACGTGAACGGCCGCTTTCGCCGCATCTGACCATCTATCGCCCGCCAATCACCATGACGATGTCGATCATCCATCGCATCACCGGCGGCGCGCTCTACTTCGGCACACTGCTGGTGGCGGCATGGCTGATCGCGGCGTCGAGCTCGCAGGCCGCGTTCGACTGGGTCAACTGGGCATTCGGCTCCTGGCTCGGCCGGCTCGTCCTCTTCGGCTACACCTGGGCGCTGATGCACCATATGCTCGGCGGACTGCGTCATCTCATCTGGGACACCGGGGCGGGGCTCGAAAAACACACCGCCTCGAGGATCGCCTGGGCAACGCTCGCCGGCTCGATCGCGCTCACGTTGCTGATCTGGGTCGCCGGCTACATGGCGCGGGGGGCTTTGTAATGAGCGCGAACAACACGGACATGCGCACCCCGCTCGGCAAGGTCCGCGGCCTCGGCTCGGCCCGGGAAGGCACCGGCCATTTCTGGCGCCAGCGGCTGACGGCGGTCGCCAATATCCCGCTGATCCTGTTCTTCGTCGGCTTTCTCATTGCCATCAACGGGCACGGCTATGCGGAGGTGCGGGCAGCCCTTGCCAATCCGTTCGTCGCGCTTGTGCTGGCCCTGGTGCTCATCTCCGCCCTCTACCACATGCGGCTCGGCATGCAGGTGATCATCGAGGACTATGTGCATGGCGAGGGCATGAGGCTTGCGCTGATCGCCCTCAACACATTCTTCGCAATCGCTGTCGGCGTCGCTTCGCTCTTCGCCCTGCTCAAACTCGCATTCGGAGGCTGAAGCCTTGGCCAACGCAAACACCTCGGCTTCCGCCTATGATTTCGTCGACCACAAATTCGATGTGGTGATCGTCGGCGCCGGCGGCGCCGGCCTGCGCGCGACGCTCGGCATGGCCGAGCAGGGCCTGCGCACCGCCTGCATCACCAAGGTTTTTCCGACGCGCTCGCACACGGTGGCGGCGCAGGGCGGCATCGCTGCCTCGCTGTCGAACATGGGGCCCGATTCCTGGCAGTGGCACATGTATGACACCGTCAAGGGTTCGGACTGGCTGGGTGACGTCGACGCCATGGAATATATGGTGCGCGAGGCGCCGGCCGCTGTGTACGAACTCGAGCATTACGGCGTGCCTTTCTCGCGCACCGAAGAGGGCAAGATCTATCAGCGGCCGTTCGGCGGCCACATGATGAATTATGGCGACGGGCCGCCGGTGCAGCGCACCTGCGCGGCCGCCGACCGCACCGGCCATGCCATCCTGCACACGCTCTACGGCCAGTCGCTGAAGAACAACGCCCAGTTCTTCATTGAGTATTTCGCGCTCGACCTGATCATGGAGCCGGACGGCACCTGCACCGGCGTGGTCGCATGGAACCTCGACGACGGCACCATCCACCGCTTCTCGGCGAAGATGGTGGTGCTGGCAACCGGCGGTTACGGCCGCGCCTATTTCTCCGCCACCTCGGCGCATACCTGCACCGGCGACGGCGGCGGCATGGCAGCGCGCGCCGGGCTGCCGCTGCAGGACATGGAATTCGTGCAGTTCCACCCGACCGGCATCTACGGCGCCGGCTGCCTGATCACCGAAGGTGCGCGCGGCGAGGGCGGCTATCTCGTCAACTCCGAAGGCGAGCGCTTCATGGAGCGCTACGCGCCGTCGGCCAAGGACCTTGCCTCGCGCGATGTCGTCTCGCGCTGCATGACGCTGGAGATCCGCGAGGGCCGCGGCGTCGGCAAGAACAAGGACCACATCTTCCTGCACCTCGACCATCTCGATCCGGCCGTGCTCGCCGAGCGGCTGCCGGGCATCTCGGAATCGGCCAAGATCTTCGCCGGCGTCGACCTCACCAAGGAGCCGATCCCGGTGCTGCCGACGGTGCACTACAATATGGGCGGCGTGCCGACCAATTACTGGGGCGAGGCGCTGAACCCGACCCTGGAAAACCCCGACCGCGTGTCGCCTGGGCTGATGGCCGTGGGCGAGGCCGGGTGCGCTTCCGTGCACGGCGCCAACCGGCTGGGCTCCAACTCGCTGATCGATCTCGTCGTGTTCGGCCGCGCCGCGGCGATCCGCGCCGGCCAGGTCATCGACCGCAAGTCGCAGATCCCGTCGCCCAATGCCGCTTCGGTCGAGAAGATCATGGACCGCTTCGACAGGCTGCGCCACGCCAACGGCTCGACGCCGACAGCCGCCTTGCGCGAGAAGATGCAGCGGGCGATGCAGGAAGACGCGGCCGTGTTCCGCACGCAGGAATCGCTCGAGAAAGGCTGCCAGCGCATTTCGCAGATCTGGGGCGAGCTCAAGGACTTGAAGGTCTTCGATCGCTCGATGATCTGGAATTCCGACCTGGTCGAGACGCTGGAACTGGAAAACCTGATGGTCAACGCCATCACCACCGTCTACGGCGCCGAGGCGCGCAAGGAGAGCCGCGGCGCACATGCGCGCGAAGATTTCTCGGCCCGCGACGATGCCGCCTGGCGCAAGCACACGCTGGCCCATGTCGGCGAGGACGGCAGGGTGACGCTCAGCTACCGGCCGGTGCACACGGAGCCGCAGCTGGCGGAGAAGGACGGCGGCATCAGCCTGGCCAAGATCGCGCCGAAGGCGCGGGTGTACTGACCATGGCGCTGGCGGCCGCGGGATATTCCGGCACGCCCCTGCCGGCCAAGCTCGGCCTGAAGGACGGCATGGTTGCCGCCTTCATCGCCTTGCCGGCCGAGCTCGAAGGCCTGGCTGAAGCCGTGGATTTTGCCGAAGTGGACCGGCTGGCCGAATGGGCCGCGATTTCGGGCAATCAGAAATACGATGCCGTGCATGCCTTCACGCGGCAGAGAGCCGAGATCGAGGGCGGACTTACCGGGATCGAGGCGGCGATCAAGCGCGACGGCATGGTTTGGGTTTCCTGGCCGAAGAAGGCCTCGAAGGTGCCGACCGACGTCACCGAGGACGTGATCCGCGCCGAGGCGCTCAAGCGCGATCTGGTCGACGTCAAGGTCGCAGCCGTTAACGAAATCTGGTCCGGGCTGAAGCTCGTCATCCGAAAGGACCGCAGGTAATGGTCGAACTCACGCTTCCGAAGAATTCGCAAATCAAGCAGGGCAAGACCTGGCCGAAGCCGGAGGGCGCCACGAACCTGCGCGAATATCGCATCTACCGCTGGTCGCCCGACGATGACGAGAATCCGCGCATCGACACCTATTTCGTCGACATGGACGATTGCGGGCCGATGGTGCTCGACGCCTTGCTCTACATCAAGAACAAGATCGATCCGACGCTGACGCTGCGCCGCTCCTGCCGCGAGGGCATTTGCGGCTCCTGCGCCATGAACATCGACGGCTCCAACACGCTGGCCTGCACCAAGGGCTGCGACGACATTTCGGGCGCGGTCAAGGTCTATCCGCTGCCGCATATGCCGGTGATCAAGGACCTGGTGCCCGACCTCACCAATTTCTATGCCCAGCACGCCTCGATCGAACCGTGGCTGAAGACGGTGTCGCCGACGCCCGCCACGGAGTGGCTGCAGAGCCATGAGGACCGCGAGAAGCTGGACGGGCTCTATGAGTGCATCCTGTGCGCCTGCTGCTCCACCTCCTGCCCGAGCTATTGGTGGAACGGCGACCGTTATCTCGGTCCGGCGGTGCTGCTGCAGGCCTATCGCTGGCTGATCGACAGCCGCGACGAGGCCAAGGGCGAGCGGCTCGACAACCTCGAGGATCCGTTCCGGCTCTATCGCTGCCACACCATCATGAACTGCGCCCAGACCTGCCCCAAGGGGCTCAACCCGGCCAAGGCGATCGCGGAGATCAAGAAGATGATGGTGGAGCGGCGGGTTTAGAATCTGGCCGCTCAGCGTCTTTGGTAGCGATCCTTAGCGCCCCCCTCTGTCCTGCCGGACATCTTCACCACGGGTGGGGAGATTGGCTGTCATCGCGGCTTTCGCCAATCTCAGAGGTTGAAGGATGAAGCGCTGTCGGCGAAGCTGCTGATCTCCCAAGTTGGCGGATGTCCGGCAGGACAGAGGGGGCGCTGTCCCGCCAGCGTCAGAAAGGATTGCGCCCATGACCGATCTTCCCACCCTCTCCCCCGTCGAAGCGCGCGTGCTCGGCTCGCTGATCGAGAAGAAGGAGCTGACGCCGGACGTCTACCCGCTGACGCTCAACGGCGCGCATCAGGCGGCCAACCAGAAGACGGCGCGGGAACCCGTCATGGCCTTGGAACTCACCGAGGTCAGGCGGGCGCTGAGCACGCTCGAGCAGAAGGGCCTGGTGCGGCAGGCCTTCGCATCGCGGGTCGAGCGCTACGAGCATCTGATGGCGCAGCGTTTTTCGCTGACCACGCCGCAGATCGCCATCATAGGCCTGCTGCTTCTGCGCGGCGCGCAGACCGCGCATGAATTGCTGGCGCGCGCCGAACGCATGGCGCGCTTTGCCTCGGTCGAGGAACTGCGCGACAATCTCGACCTTCTGATCGGCCGCCGGCCACCGCTCATTCTGCTGCTCGAACGTGCGCCCGGGCAGCGCGAGGAGCGCTATGTGCATCTGCTGAGCGGGCCGGTGGAGGCATCGGCGGCAGCAGCGCTATGGCAGCCGCCGGCGTCATCGGATTCCGATCTCGAAGCGCGGTTGCGAGCGCTCGAAGAAGAGGTCGCCGCGTTGCGGGCGAAGATTGAGGCGCTGGGCGGCTAGCTGGGCCGATATGTCGGCGGGACAGCGGCCCCCTCTGTCCTGCCGGACATCTCCCCCACGAGGGGGGAGATCAGAGGTCATGCCGGCTTTCGCCAATCGCCGACGTTAGAAAGAAGAGCGCCGGCGCTGGAGCCGCCAATCTCCCCACAAGTGGGGGAGATGCCCGGCAGGGCAGAGGGGGGCGCGAAGGAGCTCAGATAAAAACGCCAGTCACCCCAACCTTGCGTCGAGCGACACCTTTATCGCCCCAAGCGCCTTCGAGACCGGACACTCCGCCTTGGCCTTCTCGGCCAGTTCCTTGAACTTCGCCGCATCGATGCCGGGCACCTTGCCGACCAGGGTGATGGCGCTGCCGGTGATTCCGGTGCCGGGCACCAGCGTCACCACCGCCTTGGCGTCAAGTTCGGCCGCCGGGGTGCCGTTTTCGGCGAGGAAGTGCGACAGCTGCATGGCGTAGCAGCCGGCGTGCGCGGCGGCTATCAGCTCTTCCGGGTTGGTGCCGGACTTGCCGCTCTCGTCCTCGAAACGGGCCTTGAACGAATAGGGCGTTCCCTTCAGCGCTCCGCTCTGGCTATCCAGCGTGCCCTTGCCTTCTTTGAGATTGCCTTTCCAGACGGCGTTTGCGGTGCGGTCCATGAAAATCCTCCTGGGATGTCGGGGTTCGCGCCGGCGGGCGCCGGCGTTCTCCTCGACTATAGCGCGGGAGCGTCGGAAGACCATCCATGCACTGAGGCGTGTTGAGATTCCGGTGAGGCCGGCCTGACCTGAATCTCGCCTCCCGCCCACGTTCGCGGCGCGGGAAGAAAATGGCTGAGAAAATTACGCGTGCAAAATGTCGACTTCCCTCCCGCCCAACCGTCCTGCGTGCGGCCACGGAGTTCCGGCCGATGGAGGTTCAGGATGGACAATCTGTTCTTCGCGCTTTGGAGGCGTCCAACCGAAAGGGCTCGGCGTCCCGAAGATTTCTGGCTCGACCCGCCGGCATCCGGCTTCGTCCGGCTGGCGGCGGCGGTGGCCATCATCGCCTTCGCGGCATGGCTTCTCGATCATGCTGCGGCGGTCGGGAGCAAGGCTGAGAGTGTCGCCGTCGCCTCATATGGTTCATCAAAGCAAGAGAACAGAAAATGAAATATGTGCTGCTGGTCTATGGCGAGGAGAAAGTCCTCTTCGCGCTTACTGCGGAAAGGTCGGCCAAACTCGATGTCGACTCGCTCGCCTATGACAGGGTGCTCGACCAACAGGGAAAGTTGATCATCGCGCAGGCGCTGCAACCGGTGAGAGCATCGAAGTCGCTGCGGCGGCGCAAGGGCAAGCGGCTGGTCACCGATGGTCCATTCGCCGAGACCAAGGAGCAGTTGCTCGGCTTCGTCATGGTCGAGGCGCGCGATCTCGACGAAGCGCTCGAGATCGCCGACGGGATTCCGCTTGCCGAACTAGGCACCATCGAGATCCGGGCGGCCTACGACATCCCGGGGTCATGATCCCGGTGTATGGCGATTGCGCAGTCTTCGTTTGATGCATGTCGTTCTCCAAGAGCCGCTGCGCACTTTGGGCGACATGCATTGACTTAGGAGTTTCTTCATCGCGGCAACTGTTGCGTGTTGAAGCGATGCTGCACTTCTCTTATCGTCGCCGGGATTCGGGGGAATTCGGCATGCCGTTCTTGATTGCTATACTTGGCCTGCTCGGCGCGGCGGCGTTCTGGTGGTATCGGCTGAAGGCCATGAACGATGCCGCGCGCGAAGTCGCCGATGTCGTCGGGCGCGTGCAAGGCAATATCCGGCGCAAGAAGCTGCGCAAGCAGGCAGCGCTCTCGCCATTGACGGCGATCGACGATCCCGTGGTGGCTGCCGCGACGCTGATCACGGCGATCATTGCCGAGCAAGGCCCGATCCTGCCGCAGCGCGAAGGCGTGATCCGCGAGGTGATTGCGGAGATTGCGCAGAGCCAGAAGAAGACCGACGAGGCGGTGGTCTACGCCAAATGGGCGGCCGCGCAGGTCGACGACACGACGATCGTCATCGACAAGCTGGCGCCGTTCCTGCGCGAACGTCTGGATCCGAACGAGAGGAACGACTTGCTGCAAATGCTGAACCGTGTGGCGCAAGGCGGCGAGCAGAGTTTGCGGATCGGCGACCAGCGCATGCTGAGGCTCAGGCAGAAGCTCGGTTTCGAGGTGAATTGAGCTGAAGCCGCGGCGGCCTGACCGCTCCTTGGTGATTGGGCGAAACGCCTCTCGCGTCGTCATTCTATGGCGGAGCAAGGAGCGAAGCGACGTGGCGCAGACCATAGAATCCATTCTGTTACCTATAAGCGTTGCAGCAGTGCAGAATTCTGGTCGGCTGCGCTCTTCGACCAAGGGCGCGGCATGGATCCGCGGGTCTTCGCGTCCGCCTCGCTCCCGCTCCGCCCGTGGATGACGATATCGCGTGGGCCTCGGCCTCCGCGAAACCCTCAGATCGCCTCGCCCTTGAGCAGCCGCGGCGTGTCGCCAGACAGGCCCGAGGCCTGACGAATGAAGAAATCCTTGAGCCTAGGCATGCGTTCGACAAGGCCAAGGCCGATGTCGCGCGCGGCGCGCAACGGGCCGATGTCGTTGGAGAACAGCCGGTTCAGCACGTCGGTGGTGACGCCCATCTGCAGTGTGTCGAAGCGGCGCCATTGCTGGTAGCGCTCCAGCACGTCGAGCGCGCCGATGTCCTGGCCGAGCCGGTCGGCCTCGACCACCACTTCGGCCAATGCGGCGACGTCCTTGAAGCCGAGGTTCAGGCCCTGGCCGGCGATCGGGTGGATGCCGTGGGCGGCGTCGCCGGCGAGCGCGATGCGGGTTGCAACGAAGGCGCGGGCGAGGGTGAGGCCGAGCGGCCAGGCGCGCGGCTTGTCGGCGACGCGGATCTCGCCGAGCTTGAGCCCGAAGCGCTGCTCGAGTTCGTGCTCGAAGACGAACTCGTCGCCGTCGACAAGCGTTTGCGCATCTTGCGTGCGCTCGACCCAGACGATCGATGAGGCGTTGGTCCCATCCTTGCGCGGCTTCAGCGGCAGCGTGGCGAAGGGGCCGGCCGGCAGGAAATGTTCCTCGGCGCGACCGTTGTGCGGGCGTTCATGCGCGACCGTGCAGACGATGCCGGACTGGCCGTACTCCCATTTCACCGTCTTGATGCCGGCCATGTCGCGCAGCTTGGAATTGACGCCGTCGGCGGCGATCAGCAGTCGCGCCTTGAGCGCAGCGCCATCGGCCAGATGCACGGTGATGCCGGTTCCAGAGGTATCGAAGGCATTGACCGCCATGCCCTCGATGATATCGATGCCGAGCTCTTCGGCGCGCCGGCGCAGCGCGCCGTTTAGATCCCGGTTGGCGACCATATGGGCGAAAGGCTCGCCGGGCGCGACTTCGCCGTCGAAGGTCAAGAACACCGGGCGCACCGGATCGGCGGCGCGCGAATCGGTGATGATCATCTCGGTGATCGCCTGCGCTTCTGGCGCGATCTCTTCCCATACGCCGAGCTGCTCGAGCATGCGGCAGGCCGCGGCGGCGATCGCCGAGGCGCGGCCGTCCTTCTGCCAGACCCCGGCCGGTGCCGCATCGACGATGGCGACGGCGAGGCTCGGGCGCGCCTGCTTCAGCGACACCGCTGCGGCGAGCCCGACATAGCCGGCGCCTGCCACCAGCACGTCCAGCGCGGCCTCGTCCGCTCCACCCGCATTGCCGTCGACCATGGCACTTTCCCTTTCGCGGCTCGAGACCGCTGCGGCGGCCATAGCAGCTTGACTGACTGCCTGTCCTGTCCGAAACCCGCCATGGCACATCTTCGAAGGACGTGGAACATGACGGCGGCCATGGACGAGCTTCTGGGCATTCTCGACCTCGAGCAGCTCGAACACAACCTGTATCGTGGTCGCAGTCCCAAGCTCGACTGGCAGCGTGTGTTCGGCGGCCAGACCATCGCCCAGGCACTTGTCGCCGCCCAGCGCACGGTCGATCCGGAGCGCCACGTGCATTCGCTGCACGGCTATTTCATGCGCCCCGGCGACACCAAGGTGCCGATCGTCTACGAGGTCGACCGCATTCGGGACGGCGGCTCCTTCACCACGCGCCGCGTGGTTGCGATCCAGCATGGCCAGGCGATCTTCTCGCTGGAAGCCTCGTTCCAGCAGGACGAGGTCGGCCTCGAACACCAGCTGCCGATGCCGCGCAACGTGCCGGCGCCCGACACGCTGCTGTCGCAGCGCGAGTTGCTCGGCAAGTTCGGCGAGGCGGTCCCGGAAGGCATCAAACGCTATTGGGAACGCGACCGGCCGATCGAGATGAAACCGGTGATGCTGAAGCACTATACCAGCCGCGAGAAACTGGAGCCGGAGCAGAACATCTGGATCCGCACCACCGGTCCGGTGCCGGAGGACCGCGCCACCCAGGCGGCAGTGCTCGCCTATCTCTCCGACATGACGCTGCTCGACACCTCGACCTTCGCGCATGGCCGCGCCATCTTCGACCGCGACATCCAGGCGGCAAGCCTCGACCACGCCATGTGGTTCCACCGCAGCCATGCGCTGGACGACTGGATCCTCTACACGCAGGATAGTCCGTCCACGCAGGGCTCGAGAGGATTCACGCGCGGATCGCTGTTCGCGCGCGACGGAACGCTGATCGCGTCGGTCGCGCAGGAAGGCCTGATCCGGCTCAAACGGTGAGCCGGCTTGCGGGGAAGCCTGTAAAATAGGCGTTTTGACAATTTTGCCTATTTCTTAATCAGGTGCCTTGACGCGGCTGTGCACGAATAACGTGCAGCCGCCTTCAATCTCCTTTGTTTGCAACAAGTTACTGTCCTGCCTTGGCAATTGGCACGGAGCTTGAATCCTGTCGATCACTCTCCGGTTCCCGCGGGATCCGCGAAGTCGTGCAAACGCGGGCGACCGCAACAGCAAAAGGGTGAAACCTTATGAAAATCGTGATGGCAATCATCAAGCCGTTCAAGCTCGACGAGGTGCGCGAAGCGCTCACCGCCGTCGGCATCCAGGGCCTGACCGTCACCGAAGTCAAAGGCTACGGGCGTCAGAAGGGGCATACGGAAATCTACCGCGGCGCGGAATATGCGGTCAGCTTCCTGCCCAAGATCAAGATCGAGGTCGCGGTCGGTTCCGACATGGTCGACAAGGCCGTCGAAGCCATCACCTCGGCCGCCAAGACGGGCCAGATCGGCGACGGCAAGATCTTCGTCTTCGGCATCGACCAGGCGGTGCGCATCCGCACCGGCGAAACAGACACCGACGCGCTCTAGAGCGGCGAGCACGTATTCCAATGGAGAGTTCAATGAACATACCTTCCACCTTGAAGTCGGTGGCGCGCTCCGCGCTGCTGGGCTCGTTCGCGCTCGGAGCATTGGGCACTGTCGCCGCGTTGGCGCAGGAAGCGGCTCCCGCCGTTGCCGCGGCCGCGCCGGCAGCTCCCGCTTTCACCGTCGACAAGGGCGACACCACGTGGATGATGATTTCCACCGTGCTGGTGCTGTTGATGACCATTCCCGGCCTTGCCCTTTTCTACGGCGGCCTGGTTCGCACCAAGAACATGTTGTCGGTGCTGATGCAGGTCTTCACCATCACCTGCTTGGTCATGATCATCTGGGTCTTCTACGGCTACAGCCTGGCTTTCACCGCCGGCAATGCCTTCGTCGGAGGCCTGTCCAAAGCGTTTCTCTCCGGTGTCAGCGTATCGACGCTGTCGGAAACCTTCACCAAGGGCGTCGCCATTCCTGAATTGGTGTTCGTCGTCTTCCAGATGACCTTCGCCTGCATCACGCCTGCGCTGATCGTCGGCGCCTTCGCCGAACGCGTCAAATTCTCGGCTGTGATCCTTTTCGTCGTCCTCTGGGTGACGTTCGTCTACTTCCCGATTGCACATATGGTCTGGTTCTGGGGCGGCCCGAGCGCCTATTCCGACCCGTCCGGGCTGATCTTCGGCTTCGGTGCCATCGACTTCGCCGGCGGCACGGTCGTTCACATCAATGCGGGCATCGCCGGCCTCGTCGGAGCGCTGATGATCGGCAAGCGCATCGGCTACAAGAAGGACATCATGGCGCCGCACTCGATGACGCTCACCATGGTTGGTGCTTCACTGCTGTGGGTCGGCTGGTTCGGCTTCAACGCCGGTTCGAACCTGGAGGCGAACTCCTATGCGGTGCTGGCCATGATCAATACCTTCGTTGCCACGGCGGCGGCGGCATTGACCTGGATCGTGCTTGAATCGCTGCTGCGCGGCAAAGCGTCCATGCTCGGCGTTGCCTCGGGCGCGGTGACCGGCCTCGTCGCCGTCACGCCCGCCGCCGGCTTCGCCGGGCCGATGGGTGCTATTGTGCTCGGCATCGTCGCCACCTTCGTCTGTTACTTCTTCGTCTCGGTCGTGAAGAACACGTTCGACTATGACGACAGCCTGGATGTCTTCGGCGTCCACTGCGTTGGCGGCATCATCGGCGCGCTCGGCACCGGCATTCTGGTCAATCCCGCCCTCGGTGGCGCCGGCATCGTTGACTATTCGACGGCCGACTTCGCTGCTGGCTATGCCGGAACGGCTACCCAGCTGCTGGCGCAGGGCAAGGGCGTGCTGGTGACCGTCCTGTGGTCGGGCATCGGCAGCGCCATCCTCTACAAGATCGTCGACATGATCGTCGGTTTGCGTCCGTCGGCCGACGCAGAGCGCGAAGGCCTCGACCTCACCTCGCATGGCGAAGCGGCCTATCATCCGTAAGCCTCGCCAGTGCCGGGCGGCCCTGTGCCGCCCCGCATCCTCCCATCCCGTCGTGACGCTCTCGAAAGAGGGCTCACGCATTGAGGCCCGGAGCAATCCGGGCCTCTTTTTTGGAAATCGTATGGCTGCGACGAAGGGAGCGAGGAATCGTTTTCTGCGCGATCACGTTTCCGTGATGCGCGAAAGCCAAGAAACATACAGCTCACTGCTTCCGTACTTGGGGGGTAGCGAGCGCCGTTGCGGCGCCCGCAAACAAAAGAGAAGGAACCAACTGATGAACTTCAAGAACATCCTGCTGGGAGCAATGGCTCTGTCGATGGTCAGCGGTGTTGCACTTGCCGGCGCACTCGACGAGCCGGACAACATGGCGCCGTTCTTCACCGACTCCAGCATGAAGACCATGAAGGCCGAGGCGGACTTCAAGGCAGCCTGGGCTTCGATGGCCAAGGACAAGCAGGATGCAATGATGAAGGAGTGCCAGGACGCGGCGATGAGCAAGCCCCACGCCGAGTTCTGCGCCAATCTGATGATGTATGCCGGTCACAAGTGATGCGGGAGATCGTGTCCTGACGGGCGCGGTTCGCTTCCTAGTTGCGAGCGAGAGATGGCGGGCTTCGACCCGCCATTTCCGTTTCACAGGGTCATCTCGGTAAAGGCCCATGGTTAATGCGGCCTTAACCTTCCCACCCATAGTCTTGTCTCCGAATCTGCCGGACTGCGCCATGCGCCCGGCCAGGCAACGACTTACGGGGAAGAGCATGCGTTCAGGCGCTTCAGCACCGCTCGCGCTGGCCGACACGGGGCATGGCATCCAGGCGTTCGCGCGGCGTCAGGTTGGGCGGCTGGTCGGCGCAGGCCTGTTCGTGTTCACCGCTTTTGGCGTTGCCAGCCTTGCCACGTGGAATGTCGCCGATCCGAGCTTCTCGCATGCGACGAACAACATCGTCACCAACGCCATGGGCTATGCGGGCGCGGTGTTCTCGGACCTTGCCATGCAGTTCTTCGGCCTGGCCGCCGTGGCCGGACTGGTGCCGGCGGTGGTCTGGGGCTTTCTCTTGTTCTCCGCCCGTGGGGTCGACAAGCTGCCGAAGCGCGGCTTTGCCTGGTTCGGTTTCGCGCTGCTTGCCGCGGCGATGACCGGATGCGTGACGCCGCCCAACACCTGGCCGCTGCCGACCGGCCTCGGCGGCGTTTTCGGCGACATGGTGCTGAAAATTCCCGGCATAGCCGTCGGCGGCTATCCGAGAGGCCTTTTCGCAAGCGTCATCGCGCTCATTCTGGCCGCGCCGGCGCTGTGGCTCTTTGCCTACGGCTCGGCGCTGATCGCGCGCAGGAACGGCTTTGCCGTCATGGAACGCGCCGCCGAGCCCGATCCGCGCGAGCGGGACAACCTGCTGTTCGAAGAGGATGAGGACGAAGGCGACGAGGGCATTCTGGCGCTTGGCGCCATCACCCATTGGTGGCTGTCGCTGCGCGCCTTCCTGCACCGGCGCGCCGCGCGTCGCAGGCGGGAGCGCGACGAGTTCGAGCCGCAGATGGAGCCGCGCGCCAGCGCCTGGCGGCGCGCTGCCGAGCGCGTCGAATCGGCCGAATTCGCCGAATCGCGGATGGGCCCGGGCCGCGCACGCGTCGAGCCGGAATTCTTCGCCGCCATGGTCAACGACCGCAGCGCCTCGGTCGATCCGGTGGATGAGGATTTCGGCGAGGAGGATGAAGACGCCGACGTCGACGATTTCGACGACGAGGAGCCTGTCCAGCGCCGCGCGAATGTGCGGAATTTCCGCTCCGATGCGGCAACCCGCGTCGAGGCGCCGGCGCCGCGTCCGGTGCAGGGCGCGCGCGTGCAGCGCGAGGCGCAGACCTCGCTGATCGGCTCCGGCAGGTTCGAGATGCCGTCGCTGCATTTCCTGTCCGAGCCGAAGAACGTCGCGCGCGATCCGAGCCTGTCGAAGGACGCGCTGGAGCAGAACGCGCGCCTGCTGGAAGGCGTGCTTGAGGATTTCGGCGTCAAGGGCGAGATCATCCATGTCCGCCCGGGCCCGGTCGTCACCCTCTACGAACTGGAACCCGCGCCCGGCATCAAGTCCTCACGCGTCATCGGCCTTTCCGACGACATCGCCCGCTCGATGAGCGCGATCGCCTGCCGCGTCGCCGTCGTGCCCGGCCGCAACGCCATCGGCATCGAGTTGCCGAACGCCAAGCGCGAGACGGTCTACCTGCGCGAGATCATGGCCAGCCGCGACTTCGAGACGACCAAGGCGAAGCTCGCCCTGGCGCTCGGCAAGACGATCAATGGTGAAGCGGTGATCGTCGACATCGCCAAGATGCCGCACGTGCTGGTCGCCGGCACCACCGGCTCGGGCAAGTCCGTCGCCATCAACACCATGATCCTGTCGCTGCTCTACCGGCTGACGCCGCAGGAATGCCGGCTGATCATGATCGATCCGAAAATGCTCGAGCTGTCGGTGTATGACGGCATCCCGCATCTGCTGACACCGGTCGTCACCGATCCGAAGAAGGCGGTCGTGGCGCTGAAGTGGACCGTGCGCGAGATGGAGGACCGCTACCGCAAGATGTCCAAGGTCGGCGTGCGCAACATCGACGGTTTCAACGCGCGCGTCCAACTTGCCGAGAAGAAGGGCGAGAAGATCTCGCGCACGGTGCAGACCGGCTTCGACCGCCAGACCGGCGAGGCGATCTACGAGACGGAGGATCTCGATCTCGAGCCGATGCCCTATATCGTGGTCATCATCGACGAGATGGCCGACCTGATGATGGTCGCCGGCAAGGACATCGAAGGCGCCGTCCAGCGCCTGGCGCAGATGGCGCGCGCCGCCGGCATCCATGTCATCATGGCGACCCAGCGTCCTTCGGTCGACGTCATCACCGGCACCATCAAGGCCAACTTCCCGACCCGCATCTCCTTCCAGGTGACGTCGAAGATCGACAGCCGCACCATTCTGGGCGAGCAGGGCGCCGAACAGCTGCTCGGTATGGGCGACATGCTCTACATGGCCGGCGGCGGCCGTATCCAGCGCGTCCACGGTCCATTCGTTTCCGACGACGAGGTCGAGAAGATCGTCGCGCATCTGAAGCTGCAGGGCGTGCCCGAATATCTCGACGCCATCACCGAGGACGACGAGGAAGAGGAGGAAGAAGGCTCCTCCGGCAGAGGCTCGGGCGGCGGTGGCGGCGGCAATTTCGAGGATTCCGACGATCCCTACGACCAGGCCGTGGCCGTGGTGCTGCGCGACGGCAAGGCCTCGACCAGCTATATCCAGCGAAGGCTCGGTATCGGCTACAACCGCGCCGCCTCGATCATCGAGAAGATGGAGAAGGAAGGCATTGTCGGTCCGGCCAACCACGCCGGCAAACGCGAGATATTGGTGCCGACGGAAGACGACAAGTTCTAGGCATGCCGATATTCAGGTGATGCCGGCCTGACCTCAAGCTCAACACACCCGGCTCCGTCGATCGGCAACCTTGAACCTTCTGGCGCGTTCATGCGACGGAGCGCCGTCGGACCCGCCAAACTTAGGCCCAACTGGGGGTCCAGAGACGCAGACCAGGACGAAACACAGAAAGTGACCGGCATGAAGACCCAGAGAGAATTCGCCCCGACCCGCCGCCAGGTGCTTGGCCTCGGTCTTGTGCTTGCGGGGACGGCAGCCATCAATGTGGTGCCGGGCTTCCAACTGCTGGCGTCGGCGCAGGCAGCGGTGCCGCCGACGGCGCAGAAGATCGCCGACCATTTCTCCTCGGTCAAATCGATGAGCGGCGAATTCGTGCAGTTCGGGCCGAAGGGCGAGCAGACCGGCGGCAAGTTCTTCCTGGAACGGCCGGGCAAGATCCGCTTCAACTATGACGGGTCGTCCAATTTCCGGGTGATCTCCGACGGCAAGTCGGTGGTGATCCTCAACAAGAAGCTTAATACCTCCGATCTCTATCCGCTGTCGAAGACGCCGCTCAAATTGCTGCTGGACGACCGGATCGATCTCTCCGGCGGGCGGGTGAAGAGCGTCAAGGAGGAGGACGACCTCACCACCATCCAGCTCTCCGACAAGTCCGTCTTCGGCAATGCCAAGATCACCATGATGTTCGATCCGAAGAGCTATGAGCTGCGCCAGTGGACGATCACGGACGCGCAGGGCAAGGACACGACGGTGATGATCTTCAACGTCAAGGAAGGCGTGAGCATCCCGCCCGACATGTTTGCCATCGACTACACGGCGAACCGCGAGCTGAATACGAAGACGCGGTAAGCTTACGTCGCTGTCGGAGGTTTTCCCGCACGCTGGCGCCGCCCATCATCTGGCTACTGCCCTCGTCTCCCCGTGAACGGGGGAGAAATGCCCGGCAGGGCAATGAGGGGCGGCGCTGACCTCTGCTATTGTTGCAGTGCTTGTCTTTCCGGCGCGCGGCTGGCAGTAGTTCGGCGACTTACGCCGTCCCGGACCTCGCCGCATGCCTTTCACCATCGCCACCTGGAACATCAACTCGGTGCGGCTGCGCATGCCGATCGTCGAGCGGCTGTTGAAGGAGCACGCGCCGGACGTGCTCTGCCTGCAGGAAACCAAGGTCCCGGACGAGCTCTTTCCCGAGAAGGCGTTTCGCAAGGCTGGGTATGAGCACATCCTCTTCCACGGGCAGAAGGGATATCACGGCGTCGCTACCGTCGCGCGGCGCCCGATCGAGCTGGTCGAGAAGCGGCGCTTCTGCGAGATCGAGGACAGCCGGCATCTGTCGGTCAGAGTCCGAGCCGGAGGCAAGTCGATCCTGCTGCATAATTTCTACGTGCCGGCCGGCGGCGACGAGCCGGACCCGGAGATCAACCGGAAATTCCGGCACAAGCTCGATTTCGTCTACGAGATGAACGGCGTGCCCGCGAGCCAGGACGAGGCCTCCGCCTCGGTCCTGGTCGGCGACCTCAACATCGCGCCGCTGGAGCATGACGTCTGGTCGCACAAGCAGCTGCTCAACGTCGTCAGCCACACGCCAGTCGAGACGGAAAACTTCGAAGCGATGCGGCGGGCCGGCGGCTGGGTCGACCTGATGCGGCTAAACGTGCCGGCCGAGCAGAAGCTCTACACCTGGTGGAGCTACCGCGCCAAGGACTGGGAAGCTTCCGACCGCGGGCGGCGGCTCGACCATGTCTGGTCGTCGGCCAATCTGGTGCCGCGTTTTTGCGGCTATGAAATCCTGAAGGCGGCACGCGGGTGGGAGAAGCCGTCGGACCATGTGCCGGTTATCGCGAAGTTTGACTTGGAGTAGGGCGCAGCGGCGATGGCCGCTGCTTGAGCCGTCTTCGCCATCCTACTCCGAAAAGCGCGGGCCGAGCTGCTCGATCCGGGCGATCATCTCTTGGAACTCTTCCAGGATGCGCTCGTGCAGCTGCATAGCCAGCTCCGGATACTCCTCCAGGATGCGGCGGAACATCTTGCGGCTGAGCCGGATCACTTCCGCATCCGTCGCGGCCGAGGCGCTGGTCACGCGCCTGGTGTCGGCGATCAAAGCGAGTTCACTGAGCACGGCGCCCGGACCCGCCATGCCGATGGGCACGCGCTCGCCGCCCAACTCGCGATAGAGCGCGATCTCGCCGCTGACCACGATATAGGCGGAATCGGCGTCGTCATCCTCGAGATAGAGCTTGCGGTCGGCCTGCAGGAAGGTGTTTTCCGCGCCGAAGGCGAGCAGGCGCAGCTGTTCCTGCGTGAAGCCCTGAAAGAGCTTCACGGCGGACAGGATGCGGATGTCGTCATCCAGCGCCATCCTAGCTGTGTCCCCGAGCGGTCAGTCCAGTCCCTCCTTTGGAGCGCCGCGCCTTTGCGGGCGCGCACGCTCCAACAGTTTCGATCACGCACCGTATGATGCGCCCGGCGAGCCGATCCATCTCCCTCCAGCATCAGGATCGTACCCGAAGCGGTTCCGCCCCGACCGCTCTATCCGTTTGGTTCGACGCAATTCCGGCCGGAAAACCGCTTTCACACTTTTCCTGGAATTGCTCTAGATCATGAAATGTTTAAGGAACCAGCTTGTAGCCGCCGCTTTCTGTCACAAGAATTTCGGCATTGGAAGGATCACGCTCAATCTTCTGGCGTAGCCGGTAGACATGGGTTTCCAGCGTGTGCGTGGTGACGCCGGAATTATAGCCCCACACTTCCTCCAGCAGCACGTCGCGCGTCACCACTTTCTGGTCGGCGCGATAGAGGTATTTGATGATCGAAGCCTCCTTTTCGGTCAGCCGCACCTTGGCGCCGCGCGGGTCGATCAGCAGCTTCTGGCTGGGCTTGAACGTATAGGGGCCGACCGAGAAGGTGGCGTCCTCGCTCTGCTCGTGCTGGCGCAGCTGTGCGCGGATGCGCGCCAACAGCACCGCGAAGCGGAAAGGCTTGGTCACATAATCGTTGGCGCCAGCCTCCAGCCCGAGGATGGTGTCGGAGTCGGTGTCGTGTCCGGTCAGCATGATGATGGGCGCCTTGTAGCCACCCTTGCGCAAGATCTTCACCGCCTCGCGGCCGTCCATATCGGGCAAGCCGACATCCATAATGAGCAGGTCGACGAGGCCGCCGCGCGCCGCAGCGACGCCCTTGGCGGCGGTGGCTTCCTGCTGAACGTCGAATTCCTCATAGAGGGCCAGTTGCTCGACGAGCGTGGCTCGCAGGTCGTCGTCGTCGTCAACGATCAGAATGGTACGTGATGTCATGGATCAATCCGTTGTTTTAAAAAGAATAATCAGTTGACCTCCCCCCCATTTATGCGGAAGCTCACCGGCGCAACAGCCGATCACAGTGATTTGTTCCGTGACACGATCATACAAGAAAAAACGCGCGCGCAATGAGGCGGACGCATTTTTGCCAAAAGGCCTGCGCGTGCTGGTTGTGCGGGCGAGACCCGGCAACCCTAGTCAGGGCTTCCTGCAGGCGGGCAACATGATTTTTCCCTGCGCGCTCGGGCGCGGCGGCATATCGGCCAACAAGCATGAGGGCGACGGCGCGACGCCGTTGGCCGCGATGCGCATTCTTTCAGGCTATTTCCGGAATGACCAATTTCCCGGCGGGCGCCGAACGAGGCTGCCGATGGCGCCGATCGGACCGGATCTCGGCTGGTGCGAGGTGCCGGACGACCGCAACTACAATCGACCGGTAAAGATCCCCTACGGTGCAAGCCACGAGCGGATGCGGCGTGCCGACCGCCTCTATGATGTGTGCCTGGTGCTGGACTGGAACATCGCGCCGCGCCGGCGCGGGCGCGGCAGTGCGATCTTCTTCCACCTGGCGCGTCCCGGCTTCACGCCGACGCAAGGTTGCGTGGGCGTGACGGCACGCACCATGGCAAGGCTGTTGCCATTGTTGTCGGACCGGACGGTGGTGAAGGTGGTGAGGTAGGGGAATAGGGGAATAGGGGAATAGGGGAATAGGGGAATAGGGGAATAGGGGGCGTGTTCATCTGCTGCCACATCCCTACTCCCCTACTCCCTTACTTCCTCCCCGGCTTCTGCCAACCGGTATCCAGCAATCCGATGCGACCGAGGTCGCGGTTCACCGCCTTCGCGACGTCCTGGCGCTCGACGCCGATGTCATGCAGCAGGCTCTCCGAGAGATCTTCGATGGATTCGGGACGACGCCCGGCGGCAACTCGCGCCTGACGCAGCCAATCAATCGTTGCGCGCAGCCACGCTGCGATGCCAGAGCGGGTTTTCAGGGCGGCGCGGGACTTCAGAACGAGGTCGGTCATGGCTTTATCCATATTCTCCGGGCGTCAAATCCGGTTTGATAGTGTTTCGATGCCGCAATCATGCGGGATTGAAAAACAAACGGGAAACGAGTAGTTCTTTTCTGATCATCAAGTTTTATTTGGAGATCGGATGTCTCGCCTGCTGCCCGGAACGCGAGCGCTGCGGACCTTCGAGGCAGCAGCTCGGCATCTCAATTTCACCCGCGCCGCCGACGAGCTCGGCCTGACCCCGGCGGCGGTCAGCCACCAGATCAAGGAGATTGAGGAGCAGCTCGAACTGGTGCTGTTCACGCGCACCAGCCGCACCATCCGGCTGACGGAGGCGGGCAATGTGCTTCACGAGGCGTCGATCGATGCGCTCGACCTGCTCAACCGCGCCGTCAGCCGCGCGCGCAAGATGACGCGGGGCACCTCGCTGCTGAAAGTGACGCTCGACGCACAGTTCGCGACAAAGTGGCTGATGCGGCGCGTCGACGATTTTCGCCGGCACAAGCCGAGCGTCGAGCTGCGCTTCGACATCACTTACGACATCAGGGACTTCGAGCGCGACGATGTCGATGCCGGCATTCGCTTTGGAGCCGGCAAGTATCCGGGGCTGTGCGCGCACCGGCTGTTCGATAACATCATCATTCCGGTGTGCAGCCCGGCGCTGCTTGCGTCAGGCCCGCCGCTCAAGGAGCCGCGCGATCTCTTCCACCATACGCTTGCGCATATCGAATGGTCGCAACAGGGCGTGACATGGCCGAACTGGCAGATGTGGATGCACGCGGCCGGGGTCGATGATTTCGACGACAGCCGAATCCTCGTCTTCAGATCGTCGACCGACGCCGCCCAGGCGGCGCTCGAAGGCAATGCCGTCGCCTTGGCCGACTTCGCGATGGTGGCCAACGACCTTTCCCAAGGCAGGCTGATCAGGCCTTTCGAGCTCGGCATCAAGGTGGCGCCGGAGTTCGCCTATTTCCTGGTTTACCCGCAAGAAGCCAAGGACGATGCGCGTATCGTCGCCTTCCGCGAATGGCTTCTGGACGAGGTGGCGAAAGAAGCGGACGTCGCGTAGCGATGCTCAACGGCCGCGCAGTCTCGCGACACAGCTTCAGCCTGTCGGGGCTGCCGGCGCGCCGAACCAGCCGATCACCACCCCGATGATCAGCAAGACGCCGAGCCAATGGCCGGCGTCGATCAGCGTCAGGTCCCAGCCGAAGCCCTGATAGCGGTGATTGACCGAAAGCGTGGTGGCGACGAAGCCCAGCCACAGGAGGAAACCGAAGATCACTCCGGCAACCGGGTTGGGCTCGCCGCCGGTGATGGCGCCGATCACCAGCGTCATGATCAAGGCCATGATCAACTCGGCGATGAAGCTTATGATGAACGGAGCGAACGAGCGCCTCATGGCGGCCGGATCGAGCTTCGCCGCTTTCAGCCACGGCTTGCTCAAACCCATGTACCAGGCGGCGCCGAACAGCCATGCTGCGACGGCGGCGACGATCACCGCCAGCCAGTTCACGGTTGAAAAATCCATGGTCCCCTCCGAACGCATGTCGCTCAAAGCTGGATTGCGGAGACAACGATGCGTGATATCGACTCGGCAGAGGGAATCCCTGTTCGCCGGCGGCGTCAAGCGGGAACGGCCGAACCCCATCGCCAGACGGTGGTGCGCTTGACTTCCGCGTCCTCCAGCACGCGCGTCACCGGCACCTGATAGACGGCAAGCGACTGCAATCCTGTCCTCGGCAGATAGGCGCGGCCGGGATCGCCGATGAGGATGTCGGCACCGCGCGCGGCCAAGCTCGCGAACCACGGCGTCAGCCGATCGGCGAAGGCCTTGTCGTAGAAGACGTCGCCGGCAAGTACGACATCCCAGTCGTCGTCCGCGCCGACGCAGTCGACGCCCAGGAATTTTGCCTCCAGTCCGTTGGCTTCGAGATTGATGGCAATCGCCGTCTCGCAGAAAGGATCGATATCGGCCGCGATGACTTGCCGCGCGCCGGCCTTCAGCGCAGCGATGGCGACCAGGCCTGAGCCGGAGGCGAAATCAAGCACGCGCTTGCCGCGGACTGTTGCCGGATGGTCGAGGACATAGCGGGCAAGGCCCTGGCCGCCGGCCCAGGCGAAGGCCCAGAAGGGCGGCGGCAGGCCGATCTCGGCCAGTTCCTCCTCAGTGCGCAGCCATAGATCATGCGCCTCATCAGCCAGGTTCAGCAGCACTTCCGGCACATGCGGCGGCGCCAGCAGCGCCGTGTTGTCGAGGATGAATTTCTTCGCGGTCTTGGGCGTGAGCCTCTTCACGGGGCCGGGTTGAGATCAGCCATGCGGCAGACCTCTTTCCATTCGTCCGGCGTCACCGGCTGCACGGAGAGCCGCCCAAGCCGGACCAGCGCCATCTCGGCAAGCTTCGGATTGGCCTTGACCTGTTCCAGCGTCACCGGCTTCGGCACGTCCTTGAAAGCGCGGATATCGACGCATTCCCAGCGCGGGTCGTCGGTCGTGCTGTCGGGATGCGCAAGCGCGCAGACCTCGGCGATGCCGACGATGTTGAGCCCCTCGTTGGAGTGATAGAAGAAGCCGAGATCGCCGATCTGCATGGCCTTCATGTTGTTGCGCGCGGCATAGTTGCGCACGCCGTCCCACTGCGTGCCGGCCTTGCCCTTGGCTTTCAGGGCCTCGAAGGAAAAGACCGAGGGTTCGGACTTGAACAGCCAGTAGTTCATCCCACTTTATCCCGTTGCCATTGCCGGATCGTCACGCACAGCGTTGCATCGTCTTATCCTTACCCTCGCGTCGTCCCTACGGGGAGACGGGCTTCTGGAAGACCCAGTTCCAGGCACGGATTTCGACGCTTTCGAAGAGGCCGGCCTTGGCATAGGGATCGGCGGCGGCCAAGGCTTGCGCGCCGGCCATGTCCGGGGCCTCGATCATCACAAGGCTGCCGTCGGGCTTGCCGTCGGCGTCGAGGAAAGGGCCGGCAAAGGCAAGCCTGCCTTCGCTGATCAGACCCTCCAGGAAGGCCGCGTGCGCCGGTCGCGTGTCGATACGCAGCTGCAGGCTGCCTGGCTTATCCTTGCAAATCAACGCAAACAGCATGTCTTCAAGCTCCGCTTGTTCAGATGTCGGTTTCGGTTTTGAGCGGTCGCGTCATCAGCGCGGTGACGGCCTGGTCGATGGTCACTTTGCCGTCGAGGATGGCGGCGACGGCGGAAATGATCGGAGCCTCGATCTGCCGCTCGGCGGCGATGCGGGCGGCGATGCCCGCCGTGGGCACGCCTTCGGCGAGCGGCAGGCCGGCAAGAGGCTTGCCCTGTCCGAGTGCCAGTCCATAGGCGAAGTTGCGCGATTGCGCCGAGGAGCAGGTGAGCAGCAGGTCGCCGAGACCGGAAAGGCCCATCAGCGTTTCCGCCTTCGCGCCGAAGGCGGCGCCGATGCGGCGCAGCTCGACGAAACCGCGTGTCACCATGGCGGCCTGGGCGCTGGCGCCGAGCCCGGCGCCGGTGACGGCGCCCGCTGCGATGGCGAAGACATTCTTCAGCGCGCCGCCGATCTCGACGCCAATCAGGTCTTCGCTGGAATAGCAGCGCAGGTTTTCGGCCGAAAAGCGCACGGCAAGCTGCGCCGCCAATTCTGCCTGGCGGGCGGCAACCACCACGGCCGTCGGCAGGCCGCGTGCGACGTCACTGGCAAAGCTCGGACCGGACAGCGCTGCGACGGGGTTCCCGGGCAGGCTCTCCTCGACGATCGCCGACAGCAGCGCGCCGGTGGCGCGTTCGATGCCCTTGGCGCAGAGCACCAGCGGCGCGCCTCCAGGAACGTGATCGCGTGCAGCGGCCAGCACCGCGCGCAGCGATTGCGCCGGGGTCACCGCCAGCACGCAATTGGCATTGTCCAGCGCGGTGGCAAGATCGGTCGTCGCGGCGATGCCGGGGTCGATCACGATGCCGGGCAGATAGCGCGGGTTCTCGCCGCGCCGAATCGCGGCGACGGTTTCCGCGTCGCGGGCGTAGAGCCGCACGTCATGGCCGGCGCGCAGCATGGCGAGCGCCAGCGCCGTGCCCCAGGCG